>NZ_JASCXN010000008.1 GCF_030010625.1 Streptomyces sp. CC208A
GTCGCCATGGGCCTCATCCTCCGCACCGTCCGGGACAAGGGCGAGGAGTCCTCGCCGGGCGCACGCGTCTCCCACCTCGTCCACCCCTTCTCGGCCGGTGTCGCCGTCCCCCTCTTCGCCCTCTTCGCCGCCGGCGTCAGCGTCTCCGGCGACGCGCTCCGCCACGTCTTCACCGACCCCGAGCCCCTCGCCGTCCTGATCGGCCTCGTCGCGGGCAAGATCCTCGGCATCTTCCTCGGCACCTATTTCGCCGCCCGCTTCACCCGGGCCCGGCTCAACCCCGACCTCGCCTGGGCCGACGTCCTCGGACTCGCCACACTCGCCGGCATCGGCTTCACCGTCGCCCTCCTCATCGGCGAACTGGCCTTTCCCGACCCGACCCAGGCCGAGCACGTCAAGGCGGCCGTCCTCATCGGATCCCTCACCGCGGCCGTCCTCGCCGCCGTCCTCCTCCGCCGCCGCAACCGCGTGTACAAGAAGCTGTACGAGGAGGAGAACCGCGACGACGACAACGACGGCATCCCCGACTGCTACCAGACCGAGGCCGACGCCCTCCCCGGCCGCGCCCAGTGACCGGGGAACCGCCTGCCCCCGCACCGCCGCGCACGGAGCGGAAGGGGCCTGTCAAGGGCGCGTAAGGACGGTGTAAAGTCCCTGGTGGTGTGCCGGGAAGCCTGGTCGGCGAACAAGGGACACGTCTCTCACACTGCCGATCGGGGGAACCTCCACCATGGTGCTCGTCGCCGTCTTCGGGGCCGCGCTGCTCGTCGCGGTCCTGCTGTCCGGGCTCGCGGCCCGTACCGTCCTGTCGACCTCGCTGCTCTTCCTCGTGGGCGGGGCGCTCGTCAGCGACGGGTTCTTCGGGCTGATCCACGTCACGCCCGAGAGCGAGATCGTCTCGGTCACCGCCGACCTCGCCCTGTTCGCCGTCCTGTTCACCGACGGCATGCACGTCTCCTTCGCCAAGCTGCGGGCCAACTGGCGCAACCCCGCCCGCGCGCTCGGCCTGGGCATGCCGCTCGCCTGCGTCGGCATGGCGCTGATCACCCACTACCTCGTCGGCCTGGACTGGACGACCTCCTTCCTCGTCGGCGCGGTCCTCGCGCCGACCGACCCGGTCTTCGCCTCCGCGATCGTGGGCCGCAAGGAGGTCCCGGCCCGTCTGCGGGAGCTGCTGAACGTCGAGAGCGGCATCAACGACGGCCTCGCCCTCCCGGTGGTCCTGATCCTCATCGCCGCCGCCGGCCCGACCGCCGCCGGCGCCGAGGCGTCGTACGGAAGCATCGCCCTCGAACTCGGCCTCGGCCTGGCCTTCGGCGTCCTGCTCCCGCTGATCGTCAACGGGCTCGTACGCCTCCCGCTGCTCGGCGCCGAGCCCAAGCTGCAGCCCCTGCTGCCGCTGGCCACCGGCATCATCCTGTACGCCGCCTGCCACCTCACCCACGCCAACCCCTACCTCGCCGCCTTCTCCGCGGGCGCCGTCCTCGCCGCCGTCGCACCGGAGTCCCACAAGCAGTTCGAGCCGCTGGGGGAGGCGCTCGCCGAACTCGCCAAGTTCGCCGCGCTGCTGGTCTTCGGCGCCCTGCTGACCCCGCAGCTGTTCGGCGACCTGTCGTGGGGCGGCTACGTGGCCGCCGTCCTCGCCATCGTGCTGATCCGGCCCGGCTCGCTGCTGCTGTCCCTGTGGGGAACCCGGATCGACCGGCGCGAAAAGCTGGTCGCCGCCTGGTTCGGTCCCAAGGGCTTCGCCTCGGTCGTCTACGGCCTCCTGGTCCTCCAGGCCGGCATCCCGCAGGGCCAGGAGGCGTACACGCTCATCGCGGTCTGCATCGCTTTCTCGATCATCGCCCACAGCAGCACCGACGTCCCCATCGCCCGACTCTTCCACGTCGACGACCTCGTCGACACCGGGGCGACGCCCCGCACCCCGGCGGCGGCCGACGGCGAGACCGACAAGACGGCCACCGACAAGACGGCCACCGGCGAGACGATCCCCCACGCACGCACCTGACCGGCTGTACGCCGATCCCTGGGGAAGACGTGCGCGCCCCACACCGCCCCACCCCCGGCGGCTTCGCCTCCCGCCCGACTCCGCGGATACCGGACAGCGCCACGGGCCTGCGCCGGCGAACGACCGGGCACCGGGTGTGGGGCGCCGTCGCCGCGCTCCTGGGCCTCGCCGTGCTCGTGGTCTCGGCCGCCGGCCTGGCGGCGGTACCGGAAGCGGTGGCGGACGAGCGCCTGTACCGGCAGGCCACGGCATGCCCCGACACCGCCCCCGCCCCCACCGGGAACTGCTTCCGCACCCGCACGGCGCGCGTGGCCAAGGTCGTCATCCGGGACGAGCCCAAGCGGCAGGAGTTCACCCTCCGGCTGGGGAGCACGCCCGGGGTGCCCGGGGAGATCGACATGGGCGGTGAGGGGCCGCTCCTCGAACACCTCGCGCAGGGCGACGAGGTCACCGTCACCCTCTGGCGCGACTACGCCGTGGCCGTGGCCCGCGACGGAACCACCCAGGAAACGGCCGACACCCCCGAAGACGAGGCGGAGTTCATACTCGCCTTCGTCCTCGCCCTGACCTCCGCAGGCGTCTTCCTCCTCCACACCGGAGGCTCCGCCCTCGTCCGGGCCCGCGCATGGGCCGCCGAAGGACTCCCCGCCGTCCTCGTGTTCCGGCTGAAGTGGGCCCTCGGCTCCGCCCTGTGCACCCTGCCGGCCCTCGTCCTGGCCGGCCTGTCCGAACTCGGCCCGATCGCCGAAGCCCTCGCCTGGTGCGTCATGGTTCCGCTCGTCCGCCAGTACCTCGTCCTGAGGTCCCCTTCCGGCCGAGGCCGGCACGCACGCCCTCTCCCTCTCCCGAAGAGATGACACTCCATGTTCCATGCCCGGTGGATCGGGCCTGTCCACGGTCGGCCTGGTCCACCGGGACTCCGTCCGAGGCGCCACCCGCCGCGCCGGGACCCGGCGGTGAACGCGTGGCGAGCGACCCCTGCCGCCTGCGACCGGAAGCGCCCCCGATCTCCCCGTTGGCTTTACGCGGTCTTCAGCCGGGACTTGAGGCTCAAGATCTCCTGATTCTTGCCGAGTTCCGGATAGCACGCGCACAGATCCGCGATCACAGAACGGAGAAAAGCTTTCGTCGCAGTCCGGAACTCCTCGTAGGAGACTGATCCCGAGGGGCCGTGTTCTTCGCGGATCCGGACGGACTCACCCTTTCGTGTGAAAAAGTACTCTCCCGCGCCGCCAGCCGCCGAGTACGTCCTCTTGGGTTGGGCCTTCAAGTCCTCTCCGATGCGGTACAGGCAGTAGGCGGCGTCGAACACGGGCCCCGGGCCGCTGAAGTCCGCGCCCTCAGCCCGGAACGTGAGATCCCCCCAGAACATCTCACACGTCAGCTCGTACAGGTCTGCCACCGCAAGCCTGCGGCGCAACTCGGGGCTGTCCACGCCATCCCGGATGCCGTTCACCCGGTGGTCCAGCTCGATCACGGCACGCTCCTTGTCCGCCTTCCAGGCACATGAGTTTACGGGGTGACGCAGGGAGGCCCCCGCGGAACTGTCCGCGGGGGCCCCATCAACCACGCCGTACGCTGCGGGTGTCGATTTAGTACGGGTGCGCCGTTCTCACGCGCCCGTTCTTCACGACGACTCGCACGCGAGAGGTCGCCCTGCCCTTGCCGTCCCGGCCGACGCGGCGGCCGAAATCGTATTCATACAGGCGGCCGTCACGGCCGTCGGTGTTGCGACGGCTCTTGCCCTTCTTGATCGTCGTACGGATCAGGTACTTGACCTCCTTGATGTTCCGGGAACGGAACCGGCTCTTTCCGGCCGTGCGGGTTGTCGAACCGTGGCCTGAGAGAACGTGCTTGAGGTCGATCCGGCACTGGCCGTTGCGGTTGTGCGCCAGTACGTCGCTGTCTCCGACGCTGACGACGAAGGTGTGCAGATCACCGACGTTGAGGTTGAGGACGAGAGTGTCCGGTACCTCCCCGCGGTTGTACACGGCCGTGACGGGCTGCCCCGGCCCGTCGGAGGACAGGAGGACGTCTCCGACCGATACGTCACTGGCCTTGGTCCAGCCCTTGTCGATCACCCACAGCGGGTGCTCTGCCGTGGCCTGGAGCGGCGGGGTCGCCGGATCGAGGTCGGTGTCGATCTCGATCAGATGATTGATGCCGTAGCCACTGATGACCTCGAGGACCGGCTTGGCCGCGGTCTCGCCCGATTCCGGGTCCATCGCCGCGACGTAGTCGCCGACCATGATGTCACCGATCGGCAGGTAGCTGCCGTCGGCCATCAGGACCAGCGTCTCCGGGGTGAAGGAGTTGCACCGGGAGCGGCGGAAGACCTTCCTCGCCCGTGAGGCCAGGCGCTTGACGCGGCCGGCCTTGCGGATGGCGCGGGCTGCCTTGAAGCCCTTGACGGCGAGGCGGCCGGCGGAGCCGAAGGCGACGCCGACGCTCATCTCCGCGGCCTTGCGCCAGTTGCCGGTGGCGGCGTAGGAGATGGCTCCGACGGCGGAGGCGATGTTGCCGATGGGACCGGGGATGTAGGAGGCCACTTCCGCGACGCGGGCGACCTTCTTGAACATCTTCTTGAAACTGAAGCCCCAGTGGCCGTCGAGGTCCGTGCAGTTGACGGGGTCGCCGCTGCAGTAGTCGTACGGGTTGGAGTTGCCTCCGGGCTGCGGGTCGACCTGCAGGAAGCGGCCGAGCGCGGGGGCGTAGAGGCGGGCTCCCATGAGGATGACGTCGTCGAGGGCCTCGGAGGAGCGCTGCTTGGCGCCGAGCCAGCCGTAGCGCTGGGTGGCCTGACCCTCGGCGGGGACACCGAACTCGTCGAAGACGTGGACCTTCGGCGAGGTCGTCGCGGTGTCGAGGGTGACGGCCACGTCGCCGTGGAGGTTGGCGAGCTGCAGCTCCACGTCACCGGTGGCGGAGGTGGTGGCGGTCAGGTCGCCGTCCGGACCGGAGACGTTGCGGGTCAGCGTGGACTGGGTGGTGTCCTCGATGATCCAGCGGGGCTCGTCGGAGTCGTCTCCGTAGTGGTTGAGCTTGCTGCTGGCGTTCGCCCAGGTGCCGTCCGCCTGCTTGACCTCGGTGGTGAAGGCGGTGAAGCGGTGGGCGGGGTCGAGGGACCAGGACTGGCGCTTGTCACCCTTGGTCTGGGAGGCGACGAGGTCGTTGTCCCAGTAGGTGTTGACCGAGCCGGTGCCGGTGGCCGTGGTGCGGCCGAAGGCGTCGTAGACGTAGCCGGCGGTCAGGAGCCGGTCGGCGCTGTCGTACGAGCTGGTCGTGACCGTGCCGTTCGCCGACGTGCACGCGCCGTCCTCGGACGGCGCGTAGACCGTCTTGGAGGTGCGGTTCATGCGGCCGGCGATGCTGCGGCCGGTCTCGTCGAAGGCGTAGGCGCGGGTGGTGCAGCCGTCGATGGTGGTCTGGGCTGCCTTGGTCAGGCGGCCGAGACGGTCGTAGGTGTACTCCTTGCTGTCGGTGGAGTTGGTGTCCGCCGCGACGGCGCCCTGGGTCGTCATGTCCAGGTGCTGGCCGTAGACGACCTCACCGTCGGAGACGCGGGTGTACGTACGGCCGGTGGCCGCGCCGCTGGCGTTGAAGGTGTCCTTGCGGACGTAGCCGCCGGGGTAGGTCTGCTCGACCAGCTGGCCGTCGGGGCCGTACTTCGCGGTGAAGGTGCCCGCCACGGAGTCGGTCACCGAGGTGACCATGCCGCGCGGTTCCTTGGTGCGGTCGTAGGTGTAGGTGGTGGAACCGGTGTTGTCGGTGACCTTGACCGGCTTGCCGAACTTGTCGAACTCGGTCGTCGTCGTACCGCCGTCGGCGTCCGTGTAGGACAGCAGGCGGTCCAGCGCGTCGAAGACCCGGGTGATGGTCTTCCCGCCGGCCATGGTCTTGACCGCGTTGCCGGTCACCGGGTCGTACTCGGTGGTGACCTCCGGGAGGTCCTGGCCGAGGTCACCGGTGATCTTCGTGGAGACGATCCGGTCGGCCGCGTCGTAGACGGTCGTCGACACACGGGTCTTGCCCGCGTTGGTCTCGGTGACCTCCTCGACTTCACCGAACCGGGAGTAGCGGGTGATCCGCTTCACCGGCAGGGTGTCGGGCATGCGGGCGGTGTCCGCGCCGGTGACCTTGCCACCGGGCAGCGTGACACACGGGTTGCCCGCCCACTCCGGACGGTTGCCGCAGGCGGCGTCGTCCGGGTTGGCGCCGGCCGTGTAGAACACGGTCTTGACGGTGCCGGTGTCGGCGCCGTTCGAGCCCGGCCTGCGGGACTCGACGGCACGCCCGGCCGCGTCGTACTTGATGGTGGCGGTCAGGTTCGCCCCGCCGGTCACCGCGTCGGTGGTCACCGACGTCTCGGTGCGCAGCGTCCAGCCCGACGTACCGCCGATCGGCGTGCCGTAGCCGGTCTTGGTGACCCGCACCTCGACGTCGTTGGTGTACCCCTCGATGCGGGCACCGTCGAGAGTCGTGGTCTCCAGGTGGTAGGCCGCGCCGTCCGGCTTGCCCTCGTCGTACTTGTGCACGGTGTGCTCGCGCACGACCACCGAGGTTCCGGCGGCGAGAGCGGGCATCGGCGGATCGGCCTGGGCCGGCACCGCCTCGTCCAGCATCGCGCGGTAGACCGGGCCGAGCTCTTCGAGCAGGTCCTGGCCATCACGGCTGTAGACCTTGCGGGAGTCGAGCAGCGCGGCGCGGGCCGCCGAGTCGTCGGGCAGCTCCAGCTCGACGACCCTCTCGTCCACGTCGTCGCCGAGACCGAGCGCCAGGAGGCGGCCGGTGGCATCGAGGCTGCGGACGATGTTGCCGAAGCGGTCGTACTCGGCGGTGTCGATGTCACCCACACCGGTGGGGGACCAGGTGGCGGTGTTCACCTCCAGGGCCGAGGCGTTCAGGTAGTGGACCGTGGCCGCCTGGTAGCCGTCCTTGCCGGGGACGGTGGCGGTGGCCGTGTGGGTGGCCGGGGTCGACTCGACGTCGAAGACGGCGGTCGCGTCTGTAGGAACGTCCGCCTGGCCCCACGTCGCGGCGCTGGCCCCGTCGAGGTCGTACGGACCGCCCGCGGCGCGGGTCAGCGGAACCTCGTAGACCACCTTCGAGGCGGTCTCGCCCTCGACCGTGTCCTTGGTGCCCGGCTTCAGCGCGGGACGGCGGACCTGGAGCAGACGGCCCGGGTCCTGGTCGGCCCCGGCCTTGCCGTAGTCGAAGTACCAGGGCAGCTCGCCGGCGGTGGCGATCCCGGTCAGACGGTCACCCGAGTCGTAGGTGTACGTGGTCTTGAACGTGGCCGTGTCGGCGGCCGAGCCCTTGCGAGGGTCCCACGCCTCGACCAGACGGCCCTGGGCGTCGTAGCGATAGGCGGCCACCTCGACGGCGTTCACCGCACCCGCGGCCGGGTCCCACGACCAGACCTTCACGGCCTTCACGCGGTCGACGACGTCGCCGGGTGTGGTGGCCGTGGCGGTGGTGGCCGTCGCGTAGACGTACTCCAGGACCTCGCAGCCGCGTGCCGGGACGGCACCCGTGCACTGGCCGGCGTCGTCGACGCCCGGCTCGACCTCGGCGATCACGCGCTTGACGAGGGTGCGGCCGTCGGTCGTGTCGTACACGTACCGGCTGGTCGACGCCGCGTCCGTACCGGAGACGGAGCCCACGACGTGGACGTCGGAGCCGGTCTGCTTCGTGAAGCGGGTGACCGTGCCGTCGTCGTCGGTCAGGACGTAGTCGGCGCCGGACGCCTTCAGGATCAGGCCCTCGGAGCCGGGCTCGGGGCTGAAGGAGCCGTCCGAGCTCTTCGCGAAGGTGATCGTGGTGTCGTCGTAGCCGGTGATGACCGCGACGTCCTTGCCCGGGAAGGTCAGCGAGTGCAGCTCGTTGTCCGTCACACCGCCCGCCGCACCGCCGGCCCACTGCGGACCGAACGGGGCGACCAGCTCGCGCAGGGAGAGGTGGTCGAAGTACACGGCCTTGCCCGAGTTGGCCGGGAAACCGTTGTACAGGCGCAGGAACGCCGTCGTGGCGTCCTTCGGGACGGTGAAGTCGAGCGTCAGCTCGGCCCACGCGTCTGTGTACGGCACCTTCCGGGAGGTCGGCTCGACGTAGCCGCCGGGCGTGCTGAAGCCGGCGTACAGCCGCAGACCGCGCGCGTGCTGCGGGGACAGGCCGGTCGCCGAGGGCACGTACGCCTAGGCGGAGAACCGGTAGGTCTTGCCCGGCTTCATGCCCAGCTGCAGGGCGTTCTGGTCACCGCCGACCATGGCGAAGGAGTCGCCGTTGGTGTTGGTGGTGGGGACGACCTTCAGCGAGTCGGTGGAGCCGTCCTGGCCGAGTGCGGTGTCCCGGGTGAGCGTCGCCGTGGTCGCCGAGAAACCGGTCAGGTCCGTGGAGACGTCCTGCTGGTTGGCAGTCAGGCGCTGACCCTGCGGTACCCAGCCGCGGTCCGTGCCGCGGGAGGAGGCGGTACGGGACGACGACAGACCGAACTCGTCGGCGTCCGTGACGTCGACCGAGTAGTCACCGGTCAGCAGGTTCACCGAACCCGGGCCGACCTCCTCCGAGGCGGCACCGTCGGCGTTCGGGTCGACCGTGAAGCCGCGCCACTCACTGATGTACGCGGCATCCGCGGCGTTGTCCGTGTAGAGCATGGCGCGGACCTGGACGACACCCCCGACCTGGCCGAGGGTCTCCAGGACCGACCAGTTGGCGTACTCACCGATCTGCGACAGCGGCGTCTTGACCGTGGTGATCGGGGTGTTGTCCTGCTTGGTCAGGTTGGCGAGCGGGATGTTGTAGACGCTCGCGCCCGGACCACGGCGCCACTGGTAGGTGACCTGCGTGTACTTCGGCTGCGCGTCGACCGCGATCTGCACGCGCCGCGCGCTGACCGCGCCCTCGGCCGGCCGCACCATCGCGCCCTGGCCGACGAGGAAGTCGTACACCACCGCCGTCGAGAGGTTGCCGGCCTTGTCCTTGGCCTGGACCCGCAGCGTGCGGTGACCGTCGGCGGCCGGGGTGATGGACACCGTGGTCGTGCCGGTCGCCGCGACGGTCGCTGCGGCGGCGCCGTCCAGCGAGTACACGTACCCGGCCAGGTCCGTGGTGCCGGAGGCCGGGGTGAAGGTGAACTTGCCCGGGGTGCCGCCGCCACCGTGCCACAGGTTGTCCTGCGGGTAGTCCGTCGAGGACACGAACGGCGCGCCGGGCTTGGTGGTGTCGACCGTGAAGGTCTGCCACGCCGACCAGGTGCCGTTCCAGTCCTGGCCGTCGTAGACCGCGGCCCGCCACTTGTACGAGCCCTGGGGCAGCGCCGTACCGGGCGTCCAGGTCGCCGTCGCGCCGGAGGCCACGAACACCGACTTGCCCGACTGCAGGGCCGCCGTGCCGTCCGACTTCCAGATCTCGAAGGTCAGCTGGACGGTGTTGCCGTCGGCGTCGACCGCCTTCGCGGACAGCGTCGGCGTGGTGTCGTTCGTCGCCGCGCCGGTCAGCGGGGACAGCGGCGTGGCCGCGCCCGGCTTGGTGTTGTACGTGACCGAGATGTACGGCGTGTTGGAGGCGGCGTTACCGGAGTTGAACCGCTTCCAGGCGTAGGAGTCGGTCTCGTCCGTCGCCCGGATGCCGAGCGTGTTGGTGCCGTTGCCGTTCGCCGCCCAGGCGGCGGCCAGGCTGGTGATGTCCGTGCTCACCCAGCCGTCGGCGCACGAGGACGAGTAGCCCTTGGTGGCCGTGGACGTGGACCACTTCCGGTTCCAGTTCGGCTGGGCCGTCCAGCGCGAGGCGGTGGAGGCGGAAGACGTGTCCCAGACCTCCCAGCTGCGCGCGTTGCAGGACCAGGAGTGGAAGTTCCACAGGTTCAGGCTCGACGACTTGATCACCTTGCCGGTGATCTTCGACATCGGGAAGGCCAGGAACGAACGGGCCACCTGGCCCGAGCCGTTGTTGCCCAGCTTCAGCTCGGTCGCGGCCGACTGGTCGGTCGAGTAGCCCTGCTGGACGAAGGTGTCGAAGCTGGCCCCGATGTTCACCGCCGGGTCGACGGTCACCGGGAACTTCGTCGCCGGGTCGGCGAGGAAGGCCCGGGTCCGGCGTCAGCGTCAGGTCGACCGTGTCACCGTTCTGCGTGACCTTCAGGCCGACGTCGGCCTTGTTCTCGTGCTCGCCGGTGTTCGGGTCGACCGTCGCGTCCCACATCACCGGCGCGGGCAGGACACCCGCCTCCTTGCCGGTGCCCGGGTCCAGGAACGATACCGAACGGTCGGCGTTCGCCCGGACCTTCAGGCCCTTGGCCTTCAGCGACATCGTCACCGAGCCGTTGGCGTCGACGGCGCTGCGGTCCTTCAGCTCCAGGAACTGCTCGAAGCCGGTACGGGTCGACTCGATCACCATGTCGGTGCCGGTCGTCACACCCGGGTAGCGGGCCTCGGTGCCGTGCACGACCGGGTCGGGCAGCGCGCCGCGCCACGAGAGGGTCATCTCGTGGCCCTCGCCGCTGTCGAGCGAGACGAGCGGCACCGCCGGCGTCTTCTTCTCGCCCGGCTCACCGCCCGACTTCTTGATCCGCGCGACCTCCGCCGCCGACGACTCGCCGGCCAGCGTCAGGTCCAGCGGGTGGGCCGCGGCCTGGACCTCGCCGCCCGGCGTCTCGACCAGGCTCGCGTCGACCGTGCGCCACGTGCCGTGGTCGTCCTTGAACCGGACCGGGCCGGTGTACGACTCCAGCGACATCGAGCCGTCGGGGTTGGCCCAGCTCGTCGTGGACTCGGTCCGTTCCCCTGTCACCTCGATCCGCCGGTTCTGCAGCCGGGCCATCAGCAAGGCCGAGGCGGCGTCCTCCGCCTCGGCCGGACCCTTGACCTGCGGCTCCTGAGCCGGGGCCTTCGGCGGCTCCGCGGCCGCCATCCCCTCCATGAACCCGAAGGTCATCACCAACGCCGTGGCCAGGGCTATTCGCCTCAAACGGCCAGGCGACGGCAGCGGATGCCGCTCCCCCGGAGCGGACGTCCGTCGTCTCATCCTGCTTGTTCCTCCCCAATACGGGTCGCCTGTTGGCGATCAAGCGAAATTTAGCGGACCCGAACATGGGGAATGTGAGGATTAATCAGATTTAAGGGGCATTCTGCGGAGAGATCTGGGAGAACTGTGTCCTGGAATACACGCTGGTGACGAAGCGAAACCTCCTGGTCGTCGTCACCTGGCAGGCGGCGCCGAGTGGTCCCGCCCCCCCCACGGCTCACCCCAGCGGGACCACGGCGACCGGGGCGGGGCTGTGGTGGATGACCGCGTGGGTCACGTGGCCGAGGTGGGGGCCGACCGGCAGCCTGCGGGTGCGGCGCCCCACGACGACGAGTCCGGCGTCCTGCGACGCCTCCGTCATCCGGTACGCGGCCGGGCCCAGGACCGCCTCGGCCGTGGTCTCCACCCCCGGATACCGCGCGCGCCACGGGGTCAGCAGCTCGTCCAGGCCGACGCGCACGCCGGCCCCCAGCTCCTCGCTGATCCTCGGGTCCACGACGCCCGCGTAGCCGTAGGTGGCGGGCAGGGTCCAGCTGCTGAGGAACCGTATCGGGAGGTGCCGCCGGGCCGCCGCCTCGAAGGCGAAGGCGAGGAGCGGCTCGCACGGGTGGTCGATGTCGACGCCCGCCACGATCCCGCCGGGGGAGGGGGCCGCCTCCGGGGACTTCGCGCGCACGAGGACGACCGGCCGCCGGGCCGCGCCGACGACCGCGAGGGAGACGGAGCCCACGACGAAGCCGAGGACGCCACCGAGTCCGCGGGACCCGAGCACCATCAGATCGGCGTCGTCCGCCGCGGCGGTCAGCTCGTCCGCCGCCCGGCCGCGCGCCCGCTCCGCGAACACCTCCAGGCCGGGGTGCTCCTTCCGCGCGCGGTCGGACTCGTCGCGCAGGAGGCCCTCGGCCCGCTCGGTGAGCGTCCGGGCGTACGGGACCGGGACCTCCGGAGTGGTCGGCCACTCCTCCACGTGCACCAGGCGGAGCGGGACCTCGCGCAGCGTCGCTTCCCCCGCCGCCCAGCGAGCCGCGGCGAGGCTCTCCTCCGAGCCGTCCAGACCTACGGTGACCTGCGCTGTCATCACTGCCTCCTCGGCCGTGTCCGTCCAGGGTTCCAGGCTTCTCCCCGGCACCCCCGCGCCGTGAGGGCCGGGCAGGTCTCGATCGGGGCCGAACGGCCCATCGCCGTCGGCCGGCGGCGGTGCCAGCGTGAGGAGTGCCGCCCCTTCCGGGAGCCGTACGCGCCCCCGGGCGGACGCAGGAGCAGGAACCGAGGAGGAGCCATGAGCAGCGAGACCCCCGTCCGTCCCGAGCCGGCCGATGTCGTCGTCGGGATCGACGGATCCCCCGCGGCGAGGACGGCCGCGCTCTGGGCCGCCGCGGAGGCGGACCGCCGGTCCCGGCCCCTGCACCTCGTGCACGCGGCCGACACCGACCGGCGGGCCTACTGGAGCGACGCGGAGACGATCCAGGCGGTACGGGAGGCCGGCCGCGAACTGCTGACCGGGACCGAGGCCGCCGTGAGGGAGCGCTTCCCGGACCTCGTCGTCACCCGGCTCCTCGGGCGGCGGGGGCCGGTCGACGAGCTCCGCGAGGTCGCCGGTGGAGAGAAGACGGTCGTGGTGGGCAGCAGGGGGCTCGGGGGCTTCTCCGCCCTCCTGCTCGGCTCCGTGGGGCTTGGGGTGGCCGCTCGCGCCGAGGTGCCCGTGATCGTCGTGCGCGGCGCGGCCGACAGGCCGGGGACGGGCTCCGTGACCGCGGCGGTCCGCGACGCCGAGGACATGGGGTGGCTGCTTCTCGCCGCGGCCGAGGCCTCCGTCCGCAAGGCGTCGCTCCGCCTCCTGAGCGTGGGGAACATCCTCACCCACGTCGGCGAGGCGGCGACCATGCTCGACGGCCTCGACGGGGCCGCGCGCCGGCGGGTCCAGGAGGTCGAGGCGCTCGCCGAACGCGTCCGGGAGTGGTACCCCGACCTGATCGTGACCCCCCACGTGGAGACCGGCACCACGACCGCAGGGATCCTCGTCGAGGCGAGCGCGCACACCGACCTCATGGTGATGGGCCGGGGCCGCAGGACCCTCGGCGCGGGGCCGTCCCTCGGACGCGTCGCCCACGCGCTCATCCACCACGCCCACTGCCCCGTGGAGCTCGTCCCGGCCGGCTTCGGGACGGCGCCCCGACCCGTACCGGAGGAGCGGTCATGAACACGAAACGCGTCCTGGTCGCCTACGGCAGCAAGCACGGTGCCACCGCGGGCATCGCCGACGAGATCGGCCGGACCCTGCGCGACGACGGCTTCGACGCCGACGTCCGGCCGGCCGACGCCGTCACCGACGTCAGCGGCTACGACGGCGTCGTCCTCGGCGGCGCCCTCTACGCCGGGCGCTGGAACGGCAAGGCCCGCCGGTGCGCCCGGCGCAACGCGGAACAGCTCCGCGGGCGTCCGCTCTGGCTGTTCAGCAGCGGGCCCGTCGACAGCTCCGCCGAACAGCACGACATCCCGCCCGTCCCCGGGGTCGCCCGCCGGATGAGGCAGCTGGACGCCCGGGAGCACATCACCTTCGGCGGCGCCCTCACCGCCGACAATCCCGGCTTCCTCGCCCGGGCCATGGTCCGCCGGGGCAAGGGCGGGGACTTCCGCGACCCGGCCCGGATCCGGGAATGGGCCCACCACATCGGGGCCGAACTCGACCCCGCCCGCTGAGCCGCACCGCGTCCGGGCCCACCGGCACCCCTCAGAGGGTTTTGGGTGTCCCGGCCGGGCCCGCTTCGCCGCCGCCCTGGTCGAGGCGGAAGGGCGGATAGACGTCCGTCATGAGACTCGCGTAGGCGGCGACGCGCAGCACCCAGCGGTTCAGGCCGACGACCAGGTCGAACAGGTCGCGGGGATAGCGCTCGGTGAAGGCGAGGGTGAAGGCCGCGATCAGCGCGAGCAGCGTGATCAGGCCGCCGCTCCACCAGCCGGCGCGCATGCCGCCGGTGAAGAACGCCAGGACCAGGTAGTGGGGGATCGCCAGAAGCCACCACTTGACGAGCACTTGTGCGCGGGAGAGCCGCTGCGGGTAGGCGATGTCGAGCCGCGCGGGGTAACCGGGCTCCCGGCCCAGGCTGAAGGGCGGGTACCGGTCGGTGCCGAGCGCCCCGTACGAGTAGTACGACACCCGCCACGACCAGCGGAGGACGCCGAGGTTGAAGTCGAACAGGCCCCGCGGATAGCGCTCGGTGAACAGGATCGCGAAGAAGGCGATCACCGTCACGACCAGGAAGGCGATCCACAGGAAGAACAGCACGATCCAGTGCGGGATCACCAGGACCCACTTGACCAGCCACAGCCAGCGGGACAGAGGGGCGTCGAGTTCGGCCGTCACCTGGACGGGGGCGTACGGGGTACGTGGCGTGTCCATGCTCTCACTTCCTCGGTCTCACTCACTCGGTGGTCTCGCTCACCCGGTCCTGCGCCCCCGCCCGGTCTGGTCTCATGCGGCCCGGTCTCATGTGGCCTGGTCCGCCTGCCCGAGCCGGTCGACGACCCCCACGACGCCGTCGACGCTGTTGCAGAGCCGGAGGAGGACGGGCACGAGGCCGGGACGGGAAACGGTGCCGCTGAGGGTGACCCGGCCGTCCTCGACCTCCACCGACAGGTCCGACGGGTTCAGCCCGAGGGTGCGGGTCACCACGTCCTCGACGATCTCCTCCTGGATGGCCCGGTCCCTGCGGAGGAACAGCTGGATCAGGTCGCTGCGGCTCAGCACCCCCAGCAGCCGCCCGTCGTCGCCCACCACCGGCAGGCGCTTCACCCGGGCCCGGTCCATGACCCGGGCGGCGCGCACCACGCTCCAGTCGGGCCGGGCGACCACGGCGGGACTCGACATGAGGCCGCCCGCCGTGTCGAGCCCGCTGCCGGCGGCGCGGCGGCGGACCAGATCGGCCTCGGAGACGACGCCGACCGGCCGCTCCTCCTCGTCCACCACACAGACGGCGGTGATGTCGAACTCGTCCAGGAGCCGGGCGATCTCCTTGAAGGACGTGTCCCGTCCGACACTGACGGCCGTGGGCGTCATCAGCTCGGCGACGCTTCGGTGCCTCATGGTCCGGTCACCTTCCCTGCGGTGCCCCCGTCTCTCAGGGTGCTCCGTGTCCGTCGGTCCTGGGAGGGCCGTCCGGCCCCCACGCGTGTCCGTGGTCCTCGGCGTACGCCGCGAAGACCCGCTCGGTCCCCTCGCCCGTCCGCAGGAAACGCTCGTCGAGCACGACCGCCAGGTCGTCGAGCGCCCGGCGCAGCACCGAGGCGGAGAGCCGGACGTCCGGGTGGCGCGCCTCGTCGGCACGGTCGGCGAGGCCGAGGGCGTAGCCGAGCTGACGGGGGAGGGCCGTGTTCTCTTCGCCGTCGTGGAAGTAGTACGACTCGGGGTACTGCATGAAGTCGACGGCGGCGGTGGACAGGGCGGCGGCGAGCCCGTCGAGGAGCGCGGCCCCGCCGTCGGAGTCGAGCGCCCGGGCGGTGACCCGGCTGCGGCGTACGTGGGACAGCCGCAGGGCCAGTGCCCTGCGGCGGGCGAGGGCGGGGTAGATGCCGAGGATCCACGTCACGGTCGCCGACAGGAGGACGAAGCCCACCAGGGCCTCCAGGGGCGCGAGCACCCGCAGCCAGCCGGCGGTCGGCGCGATGTCGCCGAAGCCGAGCGTCGTCAGGTTGACCAGGGAGAGGTACAGGGCGTCCACCGGGCTCGCGTGCTCGGCCGGAGCGAGCCCCGGCGCGTACGAGAAGTCCTGCGGCATGCGCGGCCAGTAGACGAGCGCCCAGCCCACGGCCACCGCCAGCATCCAGACGGCGAGCACCGTGACCATGCCGAGCGGGCCCGCGAGCCCGGCGGGGCGCCGGCGCGCCCCGCGATGGGCCGACAGACGCCACACCGCACGCATCACCGTCCTGCTCAGACCGCCGTGCCGGGTCGGGTGCCAGAGCGTGTGGAACACCTCCCGGAGGATGAGCAGCACCAGAAGAGCGCCCAGCGGCGTCGCGAGCCACGTCATTCCGGCACCCTTCCCGTCCGGGGCGGGGAGCCGCACCCCGGACCCGCCACCTCGGCCCGGTGGCACGGCTCGTCCGCTCCACCGGGCGCCGCGCTCACAGCTCGGTGGCGAGGGTGAGCCCGCACCGTACGTCCACGACGCCTTCGACGGCCCGGGCCAGCCGTTCCGCGACCGGGATGAGGGAGCTGTCGCGCACATCGCCCGTCAGGGTGACGACACCGGCTTCGACGCGTACCTCGATCCGGTCCCGTGAGAGAGGGAACAGGTGTGCGACGACCTCGTGGCGGACCTCGTCGGCGAGCTCCTCGTCCGGGCGGAGGAAGACCTTGAGCAGGTCGGACCGGCTGACGATGCCCCGGATCACGCCGTCCCCGTCCACGACCGGCAGCCGCTTCACCCGGCGGGTGGCCATGAGCCGGGCGGCCTGCGACAGGGACGCTTCGGGGCCGACGGTGACGGCCGGAGCGGTCATCAGCTCCGCCGCCCGGTCGGAACCCGCCTTCGCGGTGGCGTCGTGCCGCCGCAGCTGCTCGACCATGCCGAGACGGCGGTCGTGGAACTCCTCCTTGAGGAGCAGATCCGCCTCGGACACCACCCCGACGACCCGGCCCTCGCCCTCCAGGACGGGCAGCGCGGTCACCTTCCACCGCTCCATGGCGGCGACGATCTCCTTGAACGCGGTGTCGGGCCGAACGGCGACGACCTTCTCGGTCATCACGTCGGCGACGGTGAACGGTCGTGAGGTCATGGTGTCCTCCAGCCCTTCCGATCCTGCCCTGCTCAGCCTTCCGCCGCTCGGCGGCGGGCGGCAGGGCCGCGCAGGGCACATCAGGAGGTCCGAAGGGCCCACACCGGCCGCGGTCGCGCGGGACGGTCCCGGTTGCGCCGCCGCGGCTTCGCGGAACCCTGGAAGGAACCGCAGTCCAGGAGGATCCGCGCATGGCCGCTTCCGGTGCTTGGCCCCGTACCGCCCGGGCATTCGGGCGGATCCGGCCGCGGGAAGCCCGATGAACGGCCACCCCACCGGCTCAGGGCCCCCGCACGCCGTCGTCCTCGACACCGACGGCGTGCTGCTCGACTCCGCCGCCGTCCACGCGGCGGCGTGGAAGACCGCGTTCGACGCCTGCCTCGCCGAGCGGGCGGGCGAGGGCCGGAGGAGCGAGCCGTTCGACGCCGACACCGACTACCGCCGCTTCGTCGACGGCAGATCCCGGTACGACGGAGCCGCGGCCTTCCTCGCGGCCCGCGGCATCCGCCTGCCGCCCGGATCGGCCGACGACCGGCCCGGCTGCGGGACGGTCCGGGCCGTCGCGGCGCGCAAGGAACAAGCCTTCCTGGACGCCCTGCGCACCCGGCCGGTCGCCGCCTTCGAGGACGCCCGGCGGGCACTGACCGCCCTGGGCTCCCTCCACGTGCCGTGCGCGGCGGTCTCCGCCTCCCGGCACGCCGGGGCCCTGCTCGCCGCCGCCGGGCTCGACCGGCTCCTCACCGCCGTCGTGGACGGCGAGGACGCGGCCCGGCTCGGACTCCCCGGTAAACCGGATCCCGCGCTCTTCCTCCACGCGGCACGCGTCCTCGACGCCCGCCCCCGGGACTGCGCGGTCGTCGAGGACGCCCTCGCCGGGGTCCTCGCGGGCCGCCGCGGCCGCTTCGGGCTCGTCGTCGGCCTCGACCGCGCCGCCGGCCGGCCCGCCGCCCCCGCGATGCGGGAGCGGGGAGCCGACCTCGTCGTCACCGACCTCGTGGAACTCCTGGAGACCGTGTGGGGAGCCGTCCCATGACCGGCGGACCGGGGTGGGTGTGGCGGTACGACGGCTACGACCCGGCGCGGGAGCGGCTGGTGGAGGCGCTCTGCACGCTCGGCAACGGCCGCTTCGCCACCCGCGGCTCCGCACCCGAATGCGCCGCCGGCCCCACGCACTACCCGGGCACCTACCTCGCAGGCTGCTACGACCGGCGCACCTCGCTCCTCGACGGCCGCGAGGTCGAGAACGAGGATCTGGTCAACCTGCCGAACTGGACCCTGCTGAGGTACCGCTGCCTGCCGGAGGACCGCCCTGCCGGGGAGTGGCTCACGCCCGGCTCCGACCGGCTGCGCCACTACGAGGCCCGGCTGGACCTGCGGCGGGGGGTCCTCGTCCGGAACCTCTTCTTCCAGGACGCCGAGGGGCGCGGGCTGCGCGTCGGGCACACCCGGTTCGTCCACATGGGGGACCCCGGGCTCGCCGCCCAGCTCACCACCTTCCACGCGTACGGCTGGAGCGGCGAGGTCGAGGTCGAGTCCGTGCTCGACGGCGACGTCGCCAACGCGGGCGTGGAGCGCTACCACGACCTGGAGAGCCGGCACCTCACCGGCCACCGGACCGTGTTCGCACCCGGCGGGGTCGCCGGGCTGTCCTGCCGTACGCACACCCCGGGCCATCTGATCGCCCTGGCCGTTCGCACGGACACCCACCCCGAGGCCCCCGCCCGGACGATCGGCACGTCGACCGGCACCGTGCAGGTGTACCGCCTGCCCGTCGCCAGGGGCCGCCCCGCACGGGTGGCCAAGACGCTCGCCCTGCACACCTCGCCGGCCGGCACCCCGGAGGAGCCCCTGGCGGCGGCCGTCGAGGCGGCCGGCCGCGCGCCCGCCTTCCCGGCCCTGCTGGCCGCGCACGAGGCGGCCTGGCAACGCCTCTGGGAGGAAGGGAAGCTGAGCGTGCCGGGGGAGGCGGGCCGCATCCTGCGGCTGCACGTCTTCCACCTGCTGCAGACGCTCTCCCCGCACACGGCCGCACTCGACGTCGGCGTCCCGGCCCGGGGGCTGCACGGCGAGGCGTACCGGGGGCACGTCTTCTGGGACGAACTCTTCGTCCTGCCCTACCTCGACCTCCACTTCCCCGAGGTGGCCAGGGCCCTGCTCCTGTACCGTCACCGGCGCCTGCCCGCCGCCCGCGCGGCCGCCCGCCGGGCGGGCCGCCAGGGCGCCATGTACCCCTGGCAGAGCGGAAGTTCGGGAGAGGAGGAGACCCAGGAGGTCCACCTCAACCCGCGCTCGGGCCGCTGGCTGCCCGACCACTCCCGCCTCCAGCGACACGTCGGCTCGGCCGTCGCGTACAACGTCTGGAAATACGCGCGGGCCACCGGGGACAGCGGCTTCCTGCACGGCGAAGGGGCCGAGATCCTGCTGGAGGTCGCCCGCTACTGGGCCGGATCGGCGGTCCTCGACCCGGCACTGGGGCGCTACCGCATCCGTGGCGTGGTGGGACCGGACGAGTACCACGACGCCTACCCCGGTGCCGCGGCCCCGGGCATCGACGACAACGCCTACACGAACGTGACCGCCGCCTGGGTCCTCGCCCGCGGCCTCGACCTGCTGCGCGAACTGCCCGGTGCGCGGCGGGCGGAGCTGTCCGAACGCCTCGCCCTGGACGAGGAGGAGACCGCCCGCTGGGACGAGGTCTCCCGCCGCCTGCACGTGCCGTTCCACCAGGGCGTGGTGAGCCAGTTCGAGGGCTTCGGGGAGCTGGCGGAGCTCGACTGGGAGGCGTACCGGGCCCGTTACGGCGACATCCGCCGCCTGGACCGGATCCTGGAGGCGGAGGGCGACACCGTCAACCGCTACCAGGCGTCGAAGCAGGCCGACACCCTGATGCTCGGCCACCTCTTCCGCCCCCGGGAACTGTCCGAGCTGTTCGCGCGGCTCGGCCACCGGATGGACGACGGCGTCTGGCGCGCCACCGTGGACTACTACCTGCGCCGCACCAGCCACGGCTCGACCCTCAGCGGCCTCGTCCACGGCTGGGTGCTCGCCCGTCTGAAGGGCCCCGACGCCTGGCGGTACTGCGAGGAGGCCCTGCTCTCCGACGTGGCCGACATCCAGGGCGGCACCACGGGGGAGGGCATCCACCTGGGAGCCATGGCCGGCACGATCGACCTGGTCCAGCGCGGGATCACCGGCCTGGAGGCGGGCCCGGACGGCCTGCGGGTGGCGCCGGTGGCCCTGAAGGAGCTGCCCCGGTTCTCCTTCACCCTCTGCTGCGGCGGCCACCGCGGCGTACGGCTGCGCTTCCTGCCCGGCCGGCTGGGGGTACGGGTCCCCGCAGGACCGGGCGGGCCCCTTCCCCTCGTCCTGCCGGGGGAGCGGAGGTTCGCCGTCCCGCCCGGCGAGGAGCGGTGGTTCTCCCTGTGAACGGACCGGCAGGCGGGAGCTCAGCCGAAGGCGAGCACCTCCGAGGCGGGCCGACGGGGCGTCGCGCGGCCCGCCGGTCCGTAGCCCAGGCGGATCACCATGTGGACGTAACCGATCGCCGAGAGGGGATCGCGTGCCTCGAAACGGAGTTCCGGCCATTCGAGGGGCTGTGACATGAGGGAGGATGCGATCCCGTCGAGGGTGGCCTGGAGCAGCACCCGCTGCATCGCCTGACCCGCCCTCAGCCACGCCTCCGGGGTGTCCTCGGCGGTTCCGAGCAGGGCGATCTGCGGCGCCTTCTCGAAGCGCACCGACGGCCGGCCGGACATCCGGCCCGGGCCGCCGAAGTCCCTGACCGGGGCGGTCACGTCGTACTGTCGGGGACCGAAGGCATAGGCGGGGATGCCGTCGGCGTCGGCCGCCTCCCCGGCCGCGCCCGTACGTGTCCAGGCGGCGATCTCCGCCCGTACGGCCTCGTCCGCGGCCTCGAACAGCTCGGAGACGTGGACGAGGCCCATCACGGTGTCGGTGTGCCAGTCGCCGGGGACGACCAGGCGGCAGCCCTCCAGGAGCGCGGCGGCGCGGAGACCGTCGAACAACTCGGCGGGAATCCGCTCCTCGGTGAAGGGGAAGCGACTGGTGTGCCGCCGGGACAGAGCGGGGTGGAGCACGTCCAGTCCGGCGTCGGCGTCCTCGGGCCCGTCGAAGCGGACGTCGGCGAGGTGCCACGGGTCGCCGGGGGACGGCAGCAGCCGGACGACGGGGCGCAGACCCCGGTGCACGGCGGCGACCCGGAGGTTGAACAGGGCGGCGCCGCAGCCGAGGTGGAGGGCCCGGTGGTCGGGGTCCTGCCGGGGCATGCCGCGCGACGGGTCGGCGTGCAGCTCGACGGTGGCGGACGCCTCGCGGTGGACGAACCGCCAGGGCTGGGCGTTGTGCATCGACGGCGCCGTGACGGCGTCCTCGACCAGGGAGGTGACGAGCGGACGGGGCAGAGCGTCGGGGAACACGGTACGTCCTGTCTGTGCGGGGGACGGTCACTCGGAGAAGTCGTAGGCCGTCCGCGTGGACGGAGGTGTGAGACGGGTGTCGTCCTCGCGTGCGGACAGCTCGTCCACGACGGCGACGACGCCCTCCACGCGCTCGGTGAGCCGCAGGAGCATCACGGCCTGACTCCGCAGCCGGAGCCGGCCCGCGAGGGTCACCACACCGTCGAGCACGTGCACGTCGACCGCGTCCTGCGGCAGGTCCATGGCGTCCGCGAGGATCTCCTCGCGGACGCGGCGTCTGATCTCCGGGTCCGGCCTGAGGAAGACCCGGAGCAGGTCGCGGCGGGTCACGATGCCCACCAGCCGCTCCTCCTCGTCGACCACGGGAAGGCGCTCCACGCCGCGGCGCACCATGAGACGGGCCGCGTCCGCCGCCGCCTCCTCGGCGTACACGGTGACGGCCGGCGAGGTCATCACCCCGTGGACGGTCGGGGCCCGGCGGGCCAGGAGGTCGCTCTCGGAGACGACCCCGACGACGTGATCGTCCTCGTCCACGACGGGCAGCCCGCTGATGTCGTGCACGGCGAGCAGCTTCGCCGCCTCCCGGAACGACGTGTCGGGGAGGGCGGTGACCACGTCGTCGGTCATCAGGCCGGCGACCTTCAGGTGCTTCATCACGGTCCTCCTGCTTCTGCGCGGTCGAAGAGCGGGCCGGTCCTCCCGTCACCCTCCTTCGTCACTCACCACCGTCCACCGCCCGCCGGACTTCCGTGAGGGCCGAACGGTCCCCTGCCGGGCCCGACCGGGCCCCGGGGCTGTCCGTCACGGGGCGGTCTCCTCCCGGCCGCCGAACTCCATCCGGACGTCCACGACCCCCTCGACGGCGCGGGTGGCACGCGCGAGCAGCGGCACCAGCGCACGGTCGGGAAGCGTGCCCCGCAGCGTCGCCACCCCCTCCACCACGGTCACGTCCAGCCCCGTGAGCGCCGCTCCGTCGAGCACCGACCGGCGGATCTCCGCCTCGATCTCGTCGTCCTTCCGCAGGAACACCTTGAGCAGGTCGCTCCGGCTGACGACCCCCTCCAGCATGCCGATCTCGTCCACCACCGGCAGCCGCTTCACCTTCCGCCGGGCCATGATCCGCGCCGCCTCGGGCAGGGAGGCGCCCGCGTGCACGGTCACCGCCGGACTCGACATGAGGTCCCCGGCCCGTACGGCCCCGGCCTTCGCGGCCTCCGAGAGCTCCCCCGGCCCCGGATCCGCTCCCCGGAACGCCTCCTTCGGCAGCAGATCCGCCTCCGAGACGACCCCCACGACACGCCCCTCCCCCTCCAGGACGGGCAGGGCGCTCACCTTCCACTGGTCCATGAGCGCGACGATCTCCTTGTAGGGCGCGTCACGGCCGATCGCCACGGCGGTGTGGGTCATGACGTCGCTGACGGTGTGGTGCGAAAGGGCTGCGGAGTGCATGGGGCCTCCTTCATGGTGTCCCTTCCAGTCTCGGCGGGCGCCGGTTCCCCCGGGAGGGCCGGATGGTCCCCAGGCCGTCGGGACCGTCCGCCCGTCCTCGGTCAGCGCCCGCTGGAGCAGCACCGTGTCCACCCAGCGGCCGTGCTCGTGGCCCACGGCCTTCAGACGGCCCGCCTCGGTGAAGCCGAGACGGCGGTGGAGGGCGAGCGAGGCGGACGTGCCGGAGTCCGCGACGACGGCGATCATCCGGCGGACCCCGGCCCGGCCGCAGCCGGCGACGAGGGCCCGCATCAGGGCGGCGCCCGGCCCCCGGCCGGTCACGTCCGGGGCGAGGTGGACGGAGTGCTCGACCGAGTGGCGGCAGGCGGGCTTCGGGCGCCAGGGGGCGGCGTACGCGTAGCCGACGACCCGGCCCCCCCGCCTCGGCCACCAGGAACGGGAGGCCCCGCGCCGTCAGCTCCGCCGGACGCTCGTGCCGGTACGGGAGCGGCGGCGGGGTCTCGTCGAAGGTGACCACCGTGTGGTGCACGTAGTGGGCGTAGAGGGAGGCGACGGCCTCCAGGTCCCCGGGACGGCCGGGCGGATCAGCGGGCTCTGTCCTGTCATCCGGCCGATCGTAGGCGTGCGGTGGGTACGGCGGTACGGCGGGCACCGTGGACACGGCGGGCGCGTCGGGTGCCGTCGGCGGTCGTGCGGTCGGACCGCCGGCGGCCGTACCGTCCGCGGTCGTGCCGTCGGCGGTCGTGCGGTCGGACCGCCGGCGGCCGTACCGTCCGCGGTCGTGCCGTCGGCGGTCGTGCCGTCGGCGGCGGTCGTGCCGTTCGTCACCCCGGGCGAAGCTCGTCCCATGAATCCCGCCCACAGGACCGGCGCCCACGGCGCCGCGGTGTACTACGGTGATCCCGCCGCCCCGCACGTCCTGCGGGTCTTCCCGGAGCTCCGTGATCCGGGCCGCCGCCGGATGGCCGACGGCCTGCTCGGCACCTTCCGCGCGGGCGCCGACGACGGGCGTCTCGTCGTCCGGTTCCACTTCGCCGCCGCCCCCGACGACACCGTCGGCGGCAGAGGGGCCCGGCGGACCGCCCGAGACGGACCGCCCGGCCGGGAGGGCGAGGGTCCGGGAGGACGCGTGACCGACCCTCCCGCCCGGCCGCTCCGCTCCGTTTGCGGAGCCGGGACGCCCGGGTTTGAGTGTGGGTGACCCCCCACGCCCTTCAGGAGTGCTGACATGTCGATGGCGTTTGGTTCCCCCTTCGGTCCTTCCGACCCCTTCGGTGATCTGCTGAACCGATTCTTCGGGATGTCACCGGCGTCCTCGCCACCGGCCGTCCAGCGCGTCCCCATCGGACGCCTCCTCACCGAGTCGTCCCGCGAACTCCTGGGCACGGCCACCCGCAAGGCGGTCGAGGACGGCACCACCGACCTCGACACCGAGCACCTGCTGTGGGCCGCCACCCAGGTCGAACCCACCCGCCGGCTCCTCTCCCGCGCCGGCGTCGACCCCGACGGGCTCGCCGACCGGATCGCCAAGGTGCTGCCCCACGAGGCGGCCGAGCCCTCCGCCGAGCCGGGCCTCACCCCCGCCGCCAAGCGGACCCTCGCGCTCGCCCACGCCACCTCGCAGGCCGCCGGCGTCTCGTACATCGGCCCCGAGCACATCCTCGGCGCCCTCCTCGGCGACGCCGACTCCGGCGCCTCCCGGTTCCTGCGCGCCGAGGACCTCGACGTCTCCGCGCTGCGCGGCGTGGCCGACCGGGCCGCGCGCGGCGGCGACACCGCGATGCCCGCCGCGCCGCAGCAACCCGCCACCACCCTCGACGAGTTCGGCCGCGACCTCACCGAGGAGGCGAGGGCCGGCAGACTCGACCCGGTCGTCGGCCGCGCCGAGGAGATCGAGCAGACCATCGAGATCCTCTCCCGCCGCTCCAAGAACAACCCCGTCCTCATCGGCGAACCCGGCGTCGGCAAGACGGCCATCGTCGAGGGCCTCGCCCAGCGGATCGTGGCCGGTGAGGTCCCCGACACCCTCAAGGACAAGCGGGTCGTCTCCCTCGACCTGTCCGGCATGGTCGCCGGCGCCCAGTACCGCGGCCAGTTCGAGGAACGCCTCAAGAAGGTCATCGAGGACGTCCGGAAGTCCGAGGGCGACATCATCCTCTTCATCGACGAACTGCACACCGTCGTCGGCGCCGGCGCCACCGGCGAGGGCTCCATGGACGCCGGCAACATGCTGAAGCCCGCCCTCGCCCGCGGCGAGCTGCACGTCGTCGGCGCGACCACCATCGACGAGTACCGCAGGTACGTCGAGAAGGACGCCGCGCTCGAACGCCGCTTCCAGCCCGTCCTCGTCCCCGAGCCGACCGTCGAGGAGACCGTCCAGATCCTCGAAGGGCTCCGCGACGCCTACGAGGCCCACCACCAGGTCCGGTTCGCCGACGGCGCCCTCGCCGCGGCCGCCGAACTCTCCGACCGGTACATCAGCGACCGCTTCCTCCCCGACAAGGCCATCGACCTCATGGACCAGGCGGGCGCCCGGGTCCGGCTGCGCAGCGCGGGCCGCTCCACCGAGGTGATCAGCCGCGAGGACGAACTCGCCAAGCTGCGCCGGGAGAAGGACCAGGCCGTCGCCGCCGAGGAGTTCGGGAAGGCCAAGGAGCTCAAGGAGCGGATCGCCGAGGTCGAGGGCGAGCTTGCCGGCATCGAGGAGCGCCGCGAGGGCGTCGTCTCCGTCACCGCCTCCGACATCGCCGACATCGTCTCCCGCCGCACCGGCATCCCCGTCGCCCAGCTCACCACCAGCGAGAGGGAACGCCTGCTCGGGCTGGAGGAGGAGATGCACGCCCGGATCGTCGGCCAGGACGAGGCTGTCACCGCCGTCTCCGAGGCCGTCCGCCGCAACCGCGCCGGCATGGGCGACCCGGACCGGCCCGTCGGCTCCTTCCTCTTCCTCGGCCCCACCGGCGTCGGCAAGACGGAACTCGCCAAGACCCTCGCCGAGCTCCTCTTCGGCGACGAGGGCCGGATGATCCGCTTCGACATGAGCGAGTTCCAGGAGAAGCACACCGTCGCCCGGCTCGTCGGCGCCCCTCCCGGGTACGTCGGCTACGAGGAGGCCGGCCAGCTCACCGAGAAGGTCCGCCGCCAGCCGTACAGCGTCGTCCTCTTCGACGAGGTCGAGAAGGCCCACCCGGACGTCTTCAACACCCTCCTGCAGATCCTCGACGACGGGCGCCTGACCGACGGTCAGGGCCGCACGGTCGACTTCCGCCACTGCGTCGTCATCATGACGTCCAACATCGGCGCCCACCGCATCCTCGCCCACGGGGGCGACGCGGCCGAGCTGAAGGACGAACTGATGGAGGACCTGCGGAGCCGGTTCCTGCCGGAGTTCCTCAACCGCATCGACGACATCATCGTCTTCCACAGCCTCACCGAGAAGGACCTCACCGAGATCGTCGAGCACCTCCTCGACCGCAGCAAGCACCGCGTCCACGCCCAGGGCATGACCCTGGAGGTCACCGAGGCCGCGACGCGGCTGCTCGTCGCCCACGGCCACCAGCCCGAATTCGGCGCCCGCCCGCTGCGCCGCACCATCCAGACCGAACTCGACAACCGCATCGCCTCCCTCCTCCTCGGCGGCGAGGCGGAGCCCGGCGACACCATCGTCGCCGACGTCATCGACGACTCCCTCCACTGCACCGTCCGCAAGGGCGACGGCACGGCGACGGAGGAAGCCCGGGCCGCCTGACGGCTCGCGCACGACGCCGAGGTGTCCCCTCACCGGCCGGTCGCGCCGGGCACCGCAGCCACCCGGCGCGACCGGCACGTCCCCGCTCTCGACGGGAGTCGCATGGCCGTCCCCCCAGCCCGTCCCCCGACTCGTCCTCGGCCCGCCCACCAGAGCCGCGTTCTTCCTCACCCTCACCGTCGCACCCGCCCGCGAGGGCGAGGTACGCGAAGGGCTCCAGGAGCTGTCCGCGCTGAGCGGCTCCGTCGCCTTCCGCGCCCGTGACGACGCCCTCGCCTGCGTCGCGGGCCTCTCCTCCGACGCCCGGGACCGGCTCGTCGGCGGACCCCGCCCCCGCGACCTCCCCCTTCGCACCGCTCCAGAGGCCTCGGCACCGGGCCCCTGCCACCCCCGGCGACCTGCTGCTCGACCTGCGGGCCCGGCGCGCCGACCTCTGCTTCGAACTCGCCCGGATCGTCCTCGACCGCTTCGGGGACGCCGTCATCGCCGTCGACGAGACGCACGGCTTCACCTACTTCGACGACCGCGACCTCCTCGGCTTCGTCGAGGGCAGCGAGAACCCCACGCGACCCACCGCCACCGCCACCGCCGCCGTCCTCGTCGCCGCCGGCCGCCTCACCGAACTCGCCGCGCCCGCTGACGGGGCGGACGCCCGGCTGCGCGAGGCCCGTCCGCTGGTCGAGCTCCGCGTCCCCTTCACCGTCGACCGCTCCGCCGTCGACTCCGTCGAACGCGGCGCCAAGGACGCGGACCGGCAGCCCGTCAAGGACGCCGCCCGCACCCTCGCCCTCGTCGCCGAGGACCGCACCGTCTTCGACGGCCCGTACGCCCTCCTCCTCGGCGCCGAGGAGTACCGGGCCGTCAGCGAGACCTCCGACCACGGCCACCCGATCGCCGCCCACCGCGCCCGGATGCTCGACGGCCCGCCGATCCGGGCCCCCGCCGTCAAGGGCGGTTTCGTGCTCCCCACCCGCGGCGGGGACTTCGAACTCCGCCCCGGCCAGGACGTCCCCATCGGCTGCACCCGGCACGACGCCTCCACCGCGGAGCCGTACCTCCACGAGACCCTGACCTGCTTCACCTGCACGGATGAGGCCGTGGTCGTCCTGGAGACATGACCCGGAGGCAGGGCGCCGCACCCGCCTGACAGACTCGGCGGCATGAGCAGCACGCCCCCGCGCCGTCCCGCCGGATCGACCCCGACCGTCGTCGTCGTCGGGGCGGGCCCCAACGGGCTCGCCGCCGCCGCCCTCCTCGCGGAGACCGGACTCGGCGTCACGGTCCTGGAGGCCGCCGACACGATCGGCGGCGGCACCCGCACCGACGAGGCGATCCTGCCCGGACTGCTCCACGACCACTGCTCGGCCGTCCACCCCCTCGCGGTCGCCTCGCCCGCCCTCCGCCACCTCCGCCTCGACCGGTACGGCCTGAACTGGCGGCTCCCCGAGATCGACTGCGCCCACCCCCTCGACGACGGCACCGCCGCCGCCCTGCACCGCTCGGTGGCCGGGACCGCCGCCGGGCTCGGCGCCGACGCCCCCCGCTACCGGGCGCTGCTCGCCCCCTCCGTACGCCGCTGGGAGGCGCTCGCCGGGGACGTCATGGGGCCGCTGCTGCGCCTGCCCGACCACCCGCTGCTCCTCGCCCGGTTCGGGCTGCCCACCGCCCTGCCCGCCACCGCCCTCGCCCGACTCTTCCGCACGCCGGCCGCCCGCGCCCTGTGGGCGGGCGTCGCGGCCCACGCGTACCGCCCGCTGACCGAGCCGTTCAGCTCGGCCATCGGACTCGGCATCCTCACCGCCGGCCACGCGGCCGGCTGGGCCGTCGCCGAGGGCGGCTCCCGGGCGATCACCGACGCCCTCGCGGCCGTCCTCCGCGCCCACGGCGGCCGGATCGAGACGGGCGTCAGGATCACGGACCACAAACAGCTGCCGCCCGCCGACGTCACCCTCCTCGACCTCGACCCCGCCCAGGTCGCCGGCGTGTACGGCGCCCTGCTGCCGGCCCGGACGGCCGCCGCGTACCGCCGCTTCCGGCGCGGCCCCGGCGCCTTCAAGGTCGACCTCGCCGTCGAGGGCGGCGTGCCCTGGCGCGCGGAGCCGCCGCGCCGCGCCGGGACCGTGCACCTCGGCGGCCCGCTCGCCGAAGTGGTGTGCGCCGAGCGGGAGGTGACGGACGGCCGGATGCCGGAGCGCCCCTTCGTCCTGGTCGGCCAGCAGTACCTCGCCGACCCCTCCCGCTCCGCCGGCGACGTCCACCCCGTCTGGACGTACGCGCACGTGCCGCACGGCTACGACGGCGACGCGACCGGCGCGATCCTCGCCCAGCTCGAACGCTTCGCCCCCGGCGTCCGCGACCGGATCCTCGGCATGCGCGTCACCCGCCCCGCTGACTTCGCCGCCGCCAACCCGAACTTCGCCGGCGGCGACATCCTCACCGGCGCCAAGACCGTCCCCCAGCTCGTCCTCGGCGCCCGCCCCGCCCTCGACCCGTACGCCACCGGCCTTCCCGGCGTCTACCTCTGCTCGGCCGCCACCCCGCCCGGCCCCGGAGCCCACGGCATGTCCGGCGCGGGCGCGGCCGCGGCGGCCCTCCGCCACCTGGGCGTCCGGCCCCCCTGGCGGTAGCCGGTCACACCGAACGCCCGGCGGGCGCGGGGGAGGAGGGCGCGTGCCTACGTACGCCACCAGGGCTCGCGTACGTAACGGCTCTCCGTGGCGGTGCAGCCCAGGCCGTTGGAGACCTCCTCCGCGTCCAGGTTCCAGCCGACCACCCCGTCGCCCTTCCGGCTCAGCTCGATCAGCCGGGCGTCGGCGGTGCGGGTGCCGTCGGTGACCCGGCACTCCACGATCGAGGTCCACGCCTGTCCGTCGAGCGCCGAGAGGAAGAACAGGAACGGCAGGACGACGACGGTGAGGAGCAGGGCCACGACCTGCTCCGCGCCCGCGGCGCGGCGCAGCCACGGGGGAGGGCGGTAGCCCGGATCGTGCGAGGCGCCGTGCGAGCGGTGCGGACGGCGCCGCCCGGTCCGGTACTCCACCACCACGCCCGCACGGAGCGCGTACGCGGCGAGCGCAGTCGCCAGCCCCCACCACGGCCCGAAGAGACAGGTGTCGATGACGCCGACCGCGAGCGGGTTCACGAGGGTCAGCGCCACGCGGCGCAGGGCGGCCGCGGGGCCCCGGCCGCCGGGCACGGCGCCACGCGCCGCGAAGACGCCGAAGACGACTCGGGAGACGACGACGGCGAGCACCGAACCGAGCAGCGGATCGGTGATCACCATGCCGAGCAGCACGTCCGGCCAGTTCGCCGGCTCCATGCCCACGAACACGTCCCGCACCGCGTCCCCGCCGCCCACCGTGTACGCGACCTTGGCCACGGGCACGGCGAGCGCGAGCGCCATCAGCACGGTGTGCCCCGGCCCGCCCTTGCGGTCCGCCCGGCGCTCCTCCTCCAGGTCCCGGTCGACCGGGTGCCGGTCGGTCGGGGCCCGGTCGGCACCCGTCTCGGCCGAGCCGGTCAGGAGCCGCCGCCCGGCGCGCCCACGGAGAGGACGACGGCGGTGGTCCGGCCCAGCGGCGTCGCGTACGCGACGCTGTCCCCGGCCGCGTGCCCGAGCAGCGCCCGGCCGAGCGGACTGTCGGCGGTCACCAGGGCGGGATCGTCCGCGTCCGCGAGCTCGCCGATGTGCACGGTCGACTCCGACCCGTCGCCGAACCGCACGCTCACCGTGCTGCCCACGCCGACCTTCCCGGCCGGCGGCGCCCCCGCACGCGAACCCTCCCGCAGCCGCTCCTCGATCTCCTCGATCCGCGCGTCCAGCCGGTCCGCCTCCGTGGCCCGCCGCAACTCGTCGGCCTGATCGGCCTGGTCACCCGGCTCCCCGGCGTCACCGAGCGTGGCGGCGACGTGCGCCCGTTCGGCGCGCAGCTCGGACAGTTCACGGTTCAGCGCCGCGCGGGCGGCCTCGCTGATGGGCTCCGGTCCAGCGGTCATGACTGCTCCCGTCGTGCGGTGGCGGGGACGAAGAACGACGCTTCCATTCCGACATCACCGTGAAATCCCGTCAAATCGCACGAAGCGTCGCCTCGGGCGCCCGGGGGCTTGGAAAACCGCTGGCGCCTTCCGCGGGCGGGGCGTTAGCGTGACCGCGATGATCACTCACTCCTCACGCCGATGGGGGGTCCTCACCGCGCACGGTGCATGCTGATGAGCACGCCCGTGCGGGAGGACACCCGCCTTTCCCTCTGGCGGCGCGCGCGTGCCTACGCCGTACCGCCCGCCACGATCGAGACCGCCACCGCCCGCCGCCTCGCCGGCGACTGGGCCGGCGCCTGCGCCGCGGCCGGCGTCGACCTCGACCTCGCACCCCGGACACTGGCCAGGACCCACGGCACCGAACTCGCCACGCGCGTGCGTGCCGACCTCCGCCGCCTCGCCCCCGACCTGCTCCGCCGGCACCTGCCGAGAACCGCCCCCGACGGCCTGCTCCGCCCCGGCCTGACCGTCACCCTGGCCGTCTACGACGCCCACGAGGGCGGTGGCCGGAAAGGGGAACGCCCGGTCCACCTGGTGGCCCGCACCGCCCCCGCCTGGGCCGACGCCGGCCAGCGGATCTCCCTCGCCCTCTGGGACGGCCCGCCCGCCGGCACGGACCCGCGCGGGCGGAGCCCGTACGACCCGGCTGCCGTCGCGCACCCCCACCCGCACCCCAGCCGCCGCTTCCGGTTCGACCTCCACCGGCACCTGTGGGACGCCACCCGCGCCGGAGAGCTCCGCACCAGATCCGGCGCCGACCGGCTGCCGGCCCTCCCGGCCGCCCCCGACGACCCGCCAGGACCCGGCTGGGCCGTGGACCGCTGGGCGGCCGAGGCCCGGCTCCTGCTCGCCGCGGACGGCGGGAACCCCGGCCCCGTCGTCGTACGCCTCGGAGCCCGGCACCGGCTCCTCCTCACCCTGGAGGAGGACGGGAGGGCCCGTACGGAACCCGCACCGGCGGCGAGAAGACCGGGAGGAACCCCGGGGCGCGGACCGGCCGGTCACCCGGCCGCCGGCCGCCGCGGTGACGCCGGTACGCCCCTGCTCCCCGACGCGGCGACCTGGATCCTACCCGACCTCGCGCTGCTCCGCGCCGGCCTGGTCACCCCTGACGACCTCCACCCGCTCGTCGCCGAGGCACTGGTCCCCGGACACCGGCACGTCCCGGGCGCCCGCCCGGCCGGAACGGCGGACGGACCGCGGTTCGTGGAGTGCCGGGGGAGCGTGCACCGCATCGGGCTCGTCGACGGCGTCCTCGTGCCGCTCGACCACGACCCGGACGAACTCCGCCGGGAGGAACTGCTCGTCGCCCTCTCCGGGACACCCCTCTCCTGCCTCCGGGCGATCGACGAGGCCCGCCGCAGGCCCGACTGCCTCAGCGGCGTACGCGAACGCCTCGCCCACGGCGACACGGCCGGCGCGCTCGCCGCGGTCGAAGCCCTGCTCGGCCCCGGCGCCGCCCTCCGGGACGGTCCGCTGCGCCAGGCCCTGGAACGCGCCGCCGAACGGAAGGTCCTGCACGGGCTCTACCGGGCGGGCCTGCGCGCCACCGGCCCCGAACCCTCGTCCGCATCCGCATCCGCATCCGATCCCGATCGCGGCCGTCTCCGGCGGTCCCGCAGCCCCCGGTACGACGCCCGCGCGGCCCGCCGCCGTCTCGCCCGCCGCGACCACCCGCGCCACGCTCTCGCCCGCTGACCTGCTGACGCGCTGACCCGGTGACGCGTTGACCCGCTGATCTGCCGTGCCCGTCCGCCGACGGCGCGCGCCCGGCCGTCCTCGGCCTTTCCGCCGCTTCTCCATCGCTTCCCCCTCCTTCTCCTTCTCGCTCGCGTGCCCCGGCACGCCCGCACCCACCCCAGGTGATCACCCATGCACACCCACGCCCCCGCGACGGCCGCCCCGCTCGACGTCGCCTCCGACCTCCTCGCCCTGCTCGGCGACACCCGCACCGAGCCCCGTGCCGACGACCAGCTGGAGGCGCTGACCCTGGCGGTCGCCGCCGACCTGCCGGTCCTCCTCTGGGGCGAGCCAGGCATCGGCAAGACCGCGGCCCTCACCCGGCTCGCCGAGGAGCTGGACCTGCCGCTCACCACCGTCATCGCCAGCGTCCACGAACCCACCGACTTCTCCGGGCTGCCCGTCCTCGGCGACGACCCGGCCGCGCGCGGAGTGACGATGGCGCCGCCCGACTGGGCCGTCCGCCTCGTCCGGGAGGGCGGGGGCCTGCTCTTCCTCGACGAGCTGTCCACCGCGCCGCCCGCCGTCCAGGCCGCCCTCCTCCGACTCGTCCTGGAGCGCCGGGTCGGCACCCTCACCCTGCCGCCCGGGGTACGGATCGTGGCCGCCGCCAACCCCCGCGCCTCGGCCGCCGACGGCTGGGAGTTGAGCGCGCCGCTCGCCAACCGGTTCGTCCACCTGCGGTGGACCCACGAGCACGAGGTCGTCGTCCGCGGCCTCGGCGGCACCTGGCCCCGCGTCACCCTGCCCCGTCTCGACCCGCTGCGGCTCCCCGAGGCGGTGGACCGGGCCCGCCGGGCGGTGTGCGGGCTGCTCGGCGCCCGGCCGCCGCTCGTCCACCGGCTGCCGGCGGAGGAGACCCGCCGGGGCGGCCCCTGGCCCTCGCCCCGCAGCTGGGACATGACGCTGCGTCTGATCGCCTTCGCGACCGTCGCGGGCTCCTCCCGCGAGGTCCTCTCCCTCCTGGTCCGCGGCACCGTCGGGGACGGTCCGGGCTTCGAACTCCTCGCCTGGCTCGACCGGATGGACCTCCCCGACCCCGAGGACCTCCTCGCCGACCCGGCCGGCGCCGTGCTCCCCGAACGCGGCGACCGGCGCCAGGCCGCCCTCGAAGGCGTCGTCGCCGCCGTCCGGGAACGCCCCGCCCGCGACCGCTGGGACGCCGCCTGGGCCCTCCTCGCCCGCGCCGCCGAGACCGGCCCGCCGGACCTCGTCGTCGTCCCCGCCACCACGCTCGCCGCACTCCGCCGCGACGACTGGGACGTCCCCGTCGCCATCGAACGCCTCGCCGGGGCCGTCGGCCTCTCCCGGCGCGCGGTCCGGCCCGCCGCGACGCGGGGGCGCCGATGAGCACCCCCGCTGCCTCTCCTGCCTCCGCCGCCTCCGTCCGCCCGGCCGGGGAGGCCCTCGACCACGACAAGCTGTACACGGCCCGGCTCTACGCCGTCCGCGTCCGCCCCTACCTCGCCACCGCCCTCTTCGCCCTCCGGGTCGTGCCCTCGCGTCACGTCCCCACCATGGGCGTCGACCGGCACTGGCGGATGTACGTGTCCCCGGCCTTCGTCGACCGCACACCGATGCGGGAACTCGCCGGCGTCTGGGTCCACGAGGTCGCCCACCTGCTCCGCGACCACCACGGCCGCGGCGACCGCCTCGCCCGCGACCTCGGCTCCGGCGACGACGAGGCCGAACGCCTCCGCATGAACATCGCCGGCGACTTCGAGATCAACGACGACATCTACGGCGACGGCCTCCCGCGCCCCGCGGGCGCCCTCCACCCCGGCATGATCGAGATGGCCACCGGGCTGCTCATGGAGGACTACCTCCGGGCCGTACGCATCACGCCCCGCACCCCCGAGATGGCCTGGCTCGACTGCGGCAGCGGCGCCGACGGCCGCGACCGCGCGTGGGAGCTCGGCCCCGACGGCGCCGACGGCCTCAGTCCCCAGGAGCGGGAGGCCGTCGTGTACCGCGTCGCCCAGGGCATCACCGGTCTGCCCGGCACCGCCCCCGAGGGCTGGCGGCGCTGGGCCGAACAGGTCTGCCACCCGCCCCAGCCCTGGCGCGAACTCCTCGGCGCCGCCCTCCGCGCCGCCGTCTCCTCGGCGGGCGCCGGCGACGACTACACCTACCGCCGCCCCGCCCGCCGCGCCGCCTCCCTCCCCGGCGTCGTCCTCCCCGGCCTCCGTCGCCACCCTCCCCGCGTCGGCGTCGTCATCGACACCTCCGGCTCCGTCTCCGACGCCGAACTCGGCAGCGCCCTCCTCGAAGTCACCGCCCTCACCCGCGCCCTCGGCGGCCGCCGCGACCTGGTCACCGTCGTCTCCTGCGACGCGGCCGCCCACACCGCCCAGCGCCTCTGCGCCGCCGCCGAGGTCCCCCTCGTCGGAGGCGGCGGCACCGACCTCCGCGCCGGCTTCGCCCGCGCCCTCCGCCTCACCCCCCCGCCCCGACGTCCTCGTCGTCCTCACCGACGGCCAGACCCCCTGGCCCGAAGCCGCCCCCTCCTGCCGTGTCGTCGTCGGCCTCTTTCCCCGCCCACCCGTCTCGGGGCCGGACGACGACGAGGACGGCATGGCTCCGGACCGGCCGCCGGGGTGGGCGCGGGTGGTGGAGATCGGGTGAACGGGATGGGATCCGGCATCCGGGATCCTGGATCCCATACCTCGGATCCAACATCCGGGACATTGGATCCAATGTCCCGGATCCGAGATCCACCCTCCTGGATCCAAGATGTCGGATCCAGGATGTCGGATCCGTCTTCCTGACGAGCGGGCTCCCGTACGCCCCGCCCTGCGTAGCCTGAACCCATGAGGCAGGACGCCGATCCCGGGCTCTTCGGGCCCCGCTCCGTGACCTGGCAGCTGCACAGTGATCCGGTGATGTGGATCGCCGGGGTGCGGGCCCTGTACCTCCAGGCCCTGCACCCCGTCGCCGTACGCGGAGTCATGATCAACAGCAGCTTCCGGGAGGACCCCTGGGGGCGGCTCATGCGGACGGCGAGCTTCGTCGGGACGCTCAGTTACGGGACGACGGAGGCCGCCGAGGAGGCGGGCGCGCGGGTGCGGAGGATCCACCGGCTGCTCGGGGTGGACGACCCCGCGCTGCTGCTCTGGGTGCACTGCGCCGAGATCGACTCGTACGTCTCGGTCGCACGGCGCTCCGGACTGCCGCTGACCGGGGGGCCGGCCGACCGGTACGTGGACGAACAGCGCACCTCCGCGCGGCTCGTGGGGCTCGCCCCCGCGACCGTACCGGGTACGGAGGCCGGGCTCGCCGCGTACTTCGACTCCGTGCGCGGCGAACTCGCCGCGGGCGAGGACGCGCACGCCGTGCTCGACTTCCTGCGCAGACCGCCCGTGCCGCCGGCGCTGCTCGCCGGGCGGGCGCTCGTCTGGCGGCGGATCAGCTCGCTCGCGTACGGCACCCTGCCGGACTGGGCCCACGCCCTCTACGGCCGGCCCGTACCGCCCGCCGCCACCGTCACCCGGCGCCTCACCGCCACCGCCGGCCTGCTGCGCCGCATCCCCGCGGAGCTCCGCTGGCGGCTTCCGCCCCGCCACATCCTCCGCGCCATGGACCGCCTCGGTCCGGACGCCCGGCCCGACCCGTACACACTGTCCGAGCGTGCGGCCATACTGGACGGGCCGGAGAGCGTGCACGAAGACGACGGGGGCGACGGCACACGATGGGGGACATCAGACTGATCCAGGGGCGCTACCGCCTGCACGAGGTCATCGGACGCGGCGGCATGGGCGAGGTGTGGCGCGCCACCGACGAGGCGCTGGGCCGGGGGGTCGCGGTCAAGTGCCTCAAGCCGCTCGGCCCGCACCAGGACGCGGGCGTGCAGACCGTGGTCCGGGAGCGGTTCCGCCGCGAGGCCAGGGTCGCGGCGGGGCTCCAGCACCGGGGCATCACCGTCGTCCACGACTTCGGCGAGTACGAGGGCGTGCTCTTCCTCGTCATGGAGCTCCTGGAGGGCCGCAACCTCAGCCAGCTCCTCGCCGCCGAGGCCAGGAACCCGCTGCCGGTCCACGAGGTCGTCGACATCGCCGACCAGGTCGCCGACGCCCTCGACTACACCCACCGCATGGGGATCGTGCACCGCGACCTCAAGCCCGCCAACATCATGCGGCTGCGCGACGGCACGGTGAAGATCTGCGACTTCGGGATAGCGCGCCTCGGGGCCGACATGGGGTTCACCTCGCGCCTCACCGGCACCGGCATCGCCATGGGCACCCCTCACTACATGTCCCCGGAGCAGATCGGCGGCGGCGACATCGACCACCGCAGCGACCTGTACTCGCTCGGCTGCGTCCTGTACGAACTCGCCACCGGCGCGCCGCCGTTCGACCTGGACGACTCCTGGGCCGTCCTCGTCGGCCACCGGGACACCGTGCCGAGGCCGCCGCGCGCCCACCGTTCCGAGCTGCCCGACTACTTCGACCGGCTCGTGGTCGACCTGCTCGCCAAGGTGCCCGACCAGCGTCCGAGGGACGCCTCCGACCTGCGCCGCCGCATCGTCGACGGCCGTACGACCGGTGGCGGTACGGCCATCGGCGGGACGCGCCCCCTGCCGGTCCCGGAAGCGGGCGGCACGCCCGCGTGGGCCCGGAACCTCACCGGCGGGCCCCGACCCGCCGCGCCCGGCGTACCCCGCGTCGCCGGCCACGATCCGGCCGCGGCCGTCCTCACCACCGAGTGGACCACCGCGGGGCCGGGCACCGAGGGCTCCGACGGCCCGGCCCGGCCCGCGGCGGACGCCACGTCCGAACTGCTCGCCGTGCTCGCCGCCCGTCACCGGGCGGGCCTCGGCCTCGGCCGGCTCGGCCGCTGGACGGAGGCGGAGGAGCTACACCGTTCCGTCGCAGGGGACCGGACCCGGGTCCTCGGCCCCGACCACCCCGACACCCTGGCCAGCGCCTACGAGGTCGCCTTCGCCCTGGGCCGCCTCGGGCGCACGGCCGAGGCGCTGGAGGCCTTCGAGCGCGTCGCCGAGGCCCGGGACCGCGTCCTCGGCCCCGACCATCCCGACACCCTGGCGGCCCGTCAGGAGCGCGCCTACACCCTCGGCCGGCTGGGCCGGCACGCCGAGGCGCACGCGCTCTACGCCGACGTCCTCACCGTCCGCGAGCGCACGGCCGGTCCCGACCACCCCGACACCCTGCGCTGCCGCCACAACCTCGCGTACACCCTTGCCCGGCTCGGGCGCCTGGAGGAGTCGTACCGTACGGCCCTGGCGGTCGCCGACACCCGGACCCGGCTGCTCGGTCCCGACCACCCCGACACCCTCGTCACCCGCCACGAACTCGCCCACACCCTGGGCCGCCTGGGCCGGGCCGAGGAGGCCCTCGACCAGTACCGCGCTGTCGCCGAGGGCCGCGCCGCCTCGCTCGGCCCCGACCATCCGGACACCCTCGCAGCCCGCTACGAGACCAGCGCCTGCCTCGGCCGGCTCGGGCGGGCCGCCGACGCGCTCGCCGTCTGCCGGGACCTGGTCGCCGTCCGTACGCGGACCCAGGGCGCCGACGCCCCGGAGACCCTGCGCGTCCGGCACGCCCTCGCCGTCCACCTCGCCCGGCTCGGCCACTGGCAGGAGGCGCTCGACACCGTCCAGGCGGTGCACGCGGCCCGTCGGCGGGTCCTCGGTTCCGACCACCCCGACACCCTGCGCAGCCTCCGCGAGACCGCCGCTGTCCTCGGCCGCCTCGGCCGCTGGAACGAGGCCCTCGCCCCGTTGCGGTCCCTCTCCGAGGCCCGCGGCCGGACCCTCGGCCCCCTGCACCCGGACACGCTCACCGCCCTGGCCGAGCTCACCCACTGCCTCGACCGGCTCGGCCGCCACACCGAGGCCGACGCCGTCCGGCGCGGCGGCACCGCGGGCACGCCCGGCGGGCCGACCGCCACCGACGCCCGCTGAGTCGGCCCCGACCGCACTGATTTAATGATCGACGTGATCGACGACCGCCCCGGCGACGCGGGCCCCGAGCCCCGCGCACCCGCCCCCGACCCGGACCCCGGACCCGCGCGGGTCGACGTCGACCTGTGGCAGCTCCGGGTGGACCACGTCTCCGAGGACGACCTCGACCCCTCCGAACTCGACGCCGAGGAGCGCGCCCGGCTCACCGCCCCCCTCCGCGTGGCGGACCGCCTCCGGTACGGCGTCGGCCACATCGCCCTGCGCCGCCTCCTGGCACCCCGCCTGGGCGTCGCGCCCGCGGCGATCACGTACCACAGGGAGCCCTGCCCCGGCTGCGGCGCCCTCCACGGCCGCCCGGCCGTCGTCGGCCCGCCCGGCACCCCGCACTTCTCCCTCTCCCACAGCGGTGGTGTCGTCCTCATCGGCATCGCCGCCCGCCCCGTCGGTGTGGACGTCGAGACCTTCCCCAGGGCCGGCACCGCCCGCGAGGTGACCACGGCCCTCCACCCGGGGGAACAGGCCGAGATCGCCGGGGCCGGGTACGCGCCCGAGGTGTTCGCCCGCGTCTGGTCCCGCAAGGAGGCATACCTCAAGGGGCTCGGCATCGGCGTCGCCCGCTCCCTGGACAAGGACTACCTCGGCGAGCGCGATCCCTCCGCCCTCCCCGGCGGCTGGGACGTCCGGAGCGTGCCCACCGCCGACGGCCACGCGGCGGCCGTCGCCGTCGCGGGAACCCTGGGACTGCTCCGTACGGGGTGGCTCCCGGCCTCCTTCGTCACCGCCGGGGCCGTCGGCGAACCGGCCTGAGCTGGGACGACGCGTCGGTGTGAAGCTGAACTGCGAGCGCGCTTAAGAAAACCTCGATGGACCGCGGGCCCTCGGTACGGAAGATTCTCCTCCGAGGATCTTGGGCACGCGCGCGTGCCCTGACCCGTACATCACAGGACGCGCACGTCGGGAGCCGTGGCATTGAAGGCATTGGTCAAGCTGAAGGCGGAGCCGGGACTCTGGCTCACGGACGTGCCCGAGCCGGAGACCGGCCCGGGGGACGTACTGATCAAGGTCAAGCGGACCGGTATCTGCGGTACGGACCTGCACATCCGTTCCTGGGACGGCTGGGCGCAGAAGACCATCGCCACGCCGATGACCATCGGCCACGAGTTCGTCGGCGAGGTCGTCTCCGTCGGGCGTGACGTCTCCGACATCGCCGTCGGCGACCTGGTCAGCGGCGAGGGCCACCTCGTCTGCGGCAAGTGCCGCAACTGTCTCGCCGGCCGCCGCCACCTCTGCCGCGCCACCATCGGCCTCGGCGTGGGCCGCGACGGCGCCTTCGCCGAGTACGTGGCGCTGCCCGCCTCCAACGTGTGGGTGCACCGCGTCCCGGTCGACCTCGACGTCGCCGCGATCTTCGACCCCTTCGGCAACGCCGTCCACACCGCGCTCTCCTTCCCGCTGGTCGGCGAGGACGTCCTGGTCACGGGTGCCGGCCCGATCGGCATCATGGCCGCCGCCGTCGCCAAGCACGCCGGCGCCCGCAACGTCGTCATCACCGACGTCAGCGAGGAGCGCCTCGACCTCGCCCGCAAGGCCGGTGTCACCCTCGCCCTGAACGTCGCCGAGAAGACCATCGCCGACGGCCAGCGCACCCTCGGGCTCAAGGAGGGCTTCGACGTCGGCCTGGAGATGTCCGGCAACCCGCACGCCATGCGCGACATGATCGCCAACATGACCCACGGCGGAAAGATCGCCATGCTCGGCCTGCCGAGCGAGGACTTCGCCGTCGACTGGGCGAGGATCGTCACCTCGATGATCACGATCAAGGGCATCTACGGCCGCGAGATGTTCGAGACCTGGTACGCCATGTCCGTCCTCCTGGAGGGCGGGCTCGACCTCTCCCCGGTCATCACCGGCCGGTACCACTACAGCGACTACGAGGCCGCCTTCGACGACGCGGCCTCCGGCAAGAGCGGCAAGATCATCCTCGACTGGACTGCGGGAGCCTGACCCATGTTCGATTCCGTACGCGACGACGTCCGCGCCACCCTCGACGAGATCCGGGCGGCCGGCCTGCACAAGCCCGAGCGGGTCATCGGCACCCCCCAGTCGGCGACCGTCGAGGTCACCGCAGGCGGCCGTCCGGGCGAGGTGCTGAACTTCTGTGCCAACAACTACCTGGGCCTCGCCGACCACCCCGAGGTCGTCGCCGCCGCCCACGCGGCCCTCGACCGCTGGGGCTACGGCATGGCCTCCGTCCGCTTCATCTGCGGCACGCAGGAGGTGCACAAGGAGCTGGAGGCCCGTATCTCGGCCTTCCTCGGCCAGGAGGACACGATCCTCTACTCCTCCTGCTTCGACGCCAACGGCGGCGTCTTCGAGACCCTCCTCGGCGCCGAGGACGCGGTCATCTCCGACGCCCTCAACCACGCCTCCATCATCGACGGCATCCGCCTCTCCAAGGCCCGCCGCTTCCGCTACGCCAACCGCGACATGGCCGACCTGGAGCAGCAGCTCAAGGAGGCCACCGAGGGCGGCGCCCGGCGCAAGCTGATCGTCACCGACGGCGTCTTCTCCATGGACGGCTACGTCGCCCCGCTGGACGAGATCTGCGACCTGGCCGAGCGCTACGACGCCATGGTCATGGTCGACGACTCGCACGCCGTCGGCTTCGTCGGCGCCGGCGGCCGCGGCACCCCCGAGCTGCACGGCGTCATGGACCGCGTCGACATCATCACCGGCACCCTCGGCAAGGCCCTCGGCGGCGCCTCCGGCGGCTACGTCGCGGCCCGCGCCGAGATCGTCGCCCTGCTGCGCCAGCGCTCCCGCCCGTACCTCTTCTCCAACACCCTCGCCCCGGTCATCGCCGCCGCCTCCCTCAAGGTCCTCGACCTCCTGGAGTCCGCCGGCGACCTGCGCGAGCGCCTGAACGCCAACACGAAGCTGTTCCGCACCCGCATGACCGAGGAGGGCTTCGACATCCTCCCCGGCGACCACGCCATCGCCCCCGTCATGATCGGCGACGCGGCGGAGGCCGGGAAGATGGCCGAGCTGCTCCTGGAGCGCGGCGTGTACGTGATCGGCTTCTCGTACCCGGTCGTCCCGCAGGGCCAGGCCCGCATCCGCGTCCAGCTCTCGGCCGCCCACTCCACCGAGGACGTGAACCGCGCGGTGGACGCCTTCGTGGCGGCCCGCGCCGAGCTCCGCGGCTGAGCTCTGGATCAGGGATCTTGGATCCAATATCCCGAATCCCCTCTCCAGAATTCTGGATCCAGGATTCCGGATATTGGATCCACAACCCAGACCAGGGGCATGAGCGCCGCCCCCGGCCTGGGAGACTAGGCACATGATCGAAGCACGGCGGTTGCACATCCTCCGTGCGGTGGCCGACCACCGCACGGTCACGGCGGCGGCCGCCGCGCTCTACCTCACCCCCTCCGCCGTCTCCCAGCAGCTCGCCGCCCTGGAGCAGGAGACGGGCCACCGCCTTGTGGACCGCAGCGCGCGGGGGGCCAGGCTCACGCCGGCCGGCGAGATCCTGCTGAACCACGCCAACGCCGTGCTCGCCCAGCTGGAGCGGGCGGAGGCGGAGCTCGCCGCCTACGGCTCCGGCGAGGCGGGGACGGTCACGGTGGCGGCGTTCGCCACCGGCATCGGGCTGGTCGTCGCACCGGCCATCGCGGACCTCGCCGGCACCTCGCCCGGCATCCGGGTCAGGGTGCGGGACGCCGAGGGCGACGAGAGCCTGCTGATGGTCCTGGACCGGCAGGTGGACGTGGCCGTGGCGGTCGAGTACCGGGGAGCGCCGGGCGAGGACGACGACCGCCTCACCCGGGTCCCGCTCTACGCGGAACCCTTCGACGCGGTGCTTCCGCCCGGCCACCCCCTCGGGGGCAGCGACCGGATCGTCCTCGCCGACCTCGCCAAGGACGCCTGGATCGGCCAGTCCGCGGGCAACCCCTGTCACGACGTCACCGTCCTGGCCTGCGAGTACGCCGGGTTCGCACCCCGCTTCGAGCACGTCTCGGACGACTTCAGGGCCGTTGTCGCGCTCGCCGCCGCAGGCGCAGGAGTGGCCCTCGTGCCCCGCTCGGCCCTGCGTGGCATGGACCTCACGGACGTCGGGATCCGGCCCGTGGACGGCGTCGCCCCCACCCGCCGCGTCTTCGCCGCCGTACGCCGGGGCGCCGAGGACCACCCCCTCATCCGCCCCGTCCTGACGGCTCTCCGCGCCGCCGCGGCCCCGGGCGCCGGAACCCCCTGGAACCCGTCCCCCTGACCGGCCGACGGAGTGCTCAGCCGACCTCCTCGGAGCGGGGGGTGACACGGGCGGCGAGGAGGGCGACGTCGTCCTCGAAGGTGCCGCCGCGGGCTTCGACGAGGGCGTCGACGAGGTCGGGCAGCGGCCTGCCGACGTAGGTGGCGGCGATGCCGGCCGCCTTGCCCATGCCGGTGTCGATCGGCTCGCCGCGCTGTTCCACCAGGCCGTCGGTGTGCAGGAGCAGGATGCTGCCGACCGGGAGGGGTTCCTCGTGGTCGGGGCGGGGCAGGTCGGGGTCGACGCCGAGGGGCAGACCCGTGTCGGCGTGCAGATAGCGGGCTTCGTGGCCGGGTGTGACCAGGAGCGGGGGGAGGTGGCCGGCGCTGGCCCACTGCAGGCGGCGGCCGGGGCCCTCGGGTGCGAGGCGGGCGATGATGACGGTGGCCATGGGGCCGCCGTGCAGTTCGTGCAGCACGACGTCGAGCCGGTGCAGGATGCGGCTGGGCGGCTCCTGTTCGTCGAAGGCGATCACCCGGAGCATGTTGCTGATCTGGCTCATCACGGTGGCCGCCGGGATGCCGTGACCCATGACGTCGCCGAGCATCAGGCACGGGACGCGGTCGGGCAGGTGGATGAGGTCGTACCAGTCGCCGCCGATCCGCGGCGCCTCGGTGGAGGGCTGGTAGTGGGCGTGCAGCTCAAGGCCGTCCAGGCGCGGCATGTCCGGGAGCAGGCGCCGCTGGAACTCCTCGGTGGCCCGGCGCAGCTGCTCGTACAGGCGGGCGTTCTCGATCGCCACGCCGGCGGCGCTGGCCAGGGCGGTGACGACGGCCTCGTCGTCGTCCGTGAACGGGCCGCCGTCGGTCTTGTCCGCCAGGTACAGGTTCCCGTAGACGGTGTTGCGGACCCGGATCGGCACCCCCAGGAGGGTGCTCATCCGCGGATGCCCCTCCGGGAACCCGGCGGCGTGCGGGTGATGGGCCAGGTCCTCCACGCGCAGCGGCGCCGGGTCACGGACCAGGTCACCGAGCAGGCCGGTGCCGTGCGGGAGCGTGCCGCTGAGCCGGGCGGTCAGGTCCGCCCCGAACCCGGACGTGATCAGGTCGGTGAAAGCGCCGCCCCCGCCGAGCACGCCCAGGGCGGCGTAGCGGGCCCCGACCAGCTGCCGCGCCGTGCCGATGATCTTGTGGAGGACCAGGTTGAGGTTCAGCTCGCGGCTGATCGCCAGGACCGAGTCCAGCAGGTCCTGCATCCGCCCGTGCGCCCGGGCGAGCTGGCGCAGCCCCTGCTCCAGCCGGTCCAGGTTCTCTTCCCCGAGGCTCTTCGCCGGCGAGGCGGATCGGCCCGGCCCCTTGTCCTCCTGGCTCATACGGCGCCCCTCTCGTCGAGCGCGGTCGAACGTGAGCGAAGCCCATCTGTCGTCTACCCGCGGCCGGACCTCACATGCTCAGGGCCCGCCTGAGTACCGGCCCGCCGGAGCAGCAGCGGAGTGGCCAGGAGGAGGGCGCCCGCCGCGGCGAGGGCGGTGCGCGGCCCGGTGACGGCGGCGAGGAGGCCCCACAGGGCGGTCAGGGCGGCGACGGACAGGCCCGCGCTGACCGACCAGGCGGCCAGGGTGCGGGAGAGCCGGGCGGGATCCGTGTGGCGGAGCCGGTGGGTGGCGAGGACCGGGTCGAACACGCCGCAGCACGCCACCAGGCCGAGCTGCACCCCCCTCACCACCGCCATCCCGGCGGCGCCGGACGGCACGACCGCGAGCCCCGGCGACCAGCAGGAGCGCAGCACGCCCGCCGTACGGAGCACGCGACCGTCACCGAACCGGGCCACCAGCCGGGGAGCCAGCCGCGAGCCGACGAGCCCGCCGACGCACGGCGCCGCGAAGACGAGGCCGTACTGCAAAGGGGAGAAGCCCAGGTCGCGCAGGAGGAGCATGGCGAGCAGCGGCTCGGAGGCCATGATCGGACCGTTGACCGCGATCGCGTCCCTCCGGGCGCCGCACCGGTTCCGGCTCCGTCCCGCCGATGGAGCGGATGCCCAGGGCGGAGAGGAGATGACTGCAGGCATCGGCGAGGATCGTCGTCACCGGCCCGAAGAGCCCGATCGCGGCGCCGCCGAGCGGCGGCCCGGCCATCGAGGCCGTCCAGTTCGTGGCCTCGAAGCGGCTGTTCGCGACGAGGAGGTCGTCCGGCGGCACCAGCCCCCTCAGGAGGGCGCCGCTCGCCGCGCGGAACGCGATGTCCGCCGCCGCGACGGCCACGGAGACCACGAGGAGCTGGGCGAAGCCCAGCCACCCCAGCAGATACGCGGCGGGGACGCTGGCCAGCGCCCCGAACCGGACCAGGTCCCTCGTGACCATGACGGGCCGCTTGCGCCGGAACTCCACCCACGGCCCGAGCGGCACCGCGAGCACCGCCCCCACCGCTCGCCCCGCCGCCGCCGGCGCCGCGACCTGCGCCGGACCCGAGTCCAGCACGACCACCGCCAGCAGCGGAAAGGCGCCGAAACCGAGCCACGTCCCGTACGTGCTCACCGCGTACGCGGCCCACAGCTGGCCGAACCGCCCTCCCAGCGACCGCCGCGCCACCACGCCCCCACCGTCCTTCCCACTCCACTCCGCCCCGCCCCGGACCGCCGACTCTCCCCGCGCCGGAGCCGCGACCGGCCACCGCGCGGGCCACCCCTCAGTCCGCCGAGCGGTGCCAGCCGGCCGCCTCGACGCGGGCCGCGTCCGACGGCCGGGCCTCGTCGAAGAGGACCCGGCCCGCGCCGTCCAGGACCCGGAGCCCGGTCACGTACACCCCGCGTCCGACGGTGGGCGAGCCGGTGGCGTACCGGAAGCGGAGGCGGACGGGGGCTCGGTGCGGCAGGTCGGCGGTGAGACGGTGCCAGCACCGGCCGGACCAGCCGGTGGCCGTGCCGTCCGGGTGGAGGCGCTCGGCCTCCGGCCGGTCGAGCGGGACGGTACGGAAGGGGACGGGGCGGCCGCCGGCCGTGTCCTCCAGGACGAGCCGGTCGGTCTCCGGCGCCGTGTCCCACCACAGCAGACAGCTGAACCGGGCCGCGCCCGGACCCGTCGGCGGAAGGGCGAGCGTGGCGCCCTCGGGGGCCGCCATGCCCGAGAACCAGGCCGTGGCGCCCGCACCGGCCGGAGGGCGTACCGGGATCGCCCGGGCGAGACGGTCGGCGGCCGCCACGCGGGGGGCCGAGCCGGAACGCCAGGTGCGGACGGGGTGCACCGCGTTGGCGAGGAGGATCAGGAACGCGTCGGCCTCCGGGTCGAGGACCAGACTGGTGCCGGTGAAGCCGGTGTGCCCCGCGGTGCGCGGCCCGGAGAGGGCGCCCATGTACCAGCGCTGGTCCAGCTCGAAGCCGAGACCGTGCGCGTGACCGGGGAAGGCCGCGTTGACGTCGGTGAACAGGAGGTCCACGGAGGCGGGGGAGAGGATGCGGACGGAGCCGTACGCGCCGCCGTCGAGGAGCGTCCGGGCCAGGACCGCGAGGTCGCGGGCGCGGGAGAAGATCCCGGCGTGGCCCGCGACCCCGCCCATCGCGTACGCGTTCTCGTCGTGGACCTCGCCCCGCACCATGCCCCGGTCAAGGCGCGCCCACGGCCGGCGGGCGTCCTCGGTCGCCGCGGTCTCCGCCCGCCACGAGAGCGGGGGAACGAACCGCGTGCGGTGCATCCCGAGCGGAGCGGTGATCTCGTCGTGGAGCAGTGTCTCCAGACCGCGACCGGTGATCCGTTCCAGGAGCAGGTGCGACGCGATCAGGTTGAGGTCCGAGTAGCGGTACGCCGAGCCGGGCGGCGACTCCGGCTCCTCCTCCCGCAGCAGCCGCAGCCGCCCCTCCCGGTCCGGCGCCCTGTACAGCGGCAGCTCCGCCCGGAGCCCCGAGGTGTGCGCGAGCAGCTGCCGGACCGTGATGCCCGCCTTCCCCGCCCGCCCGAACCCGGGCAGGTACGCGGCGACCCGCTCCCCGAGCTCCAGCGTGCCCCGCTCGACCTCGCGCACGGCGAGGAGGGAGGTGAAGAGCTTGGTGAGCGAGGCCAGGTCGAAGACCGTGTCGGGGGTCATCGGCACCCGCAGCTCCGGGGGGAGCCCGACCGCCGTGTCGCTCTCCTCGTCGTACGCGGCCCAGCGCACCGCCCAGCCGACCGCCCGGTGCAGCGCCACCGTCCCGCCCCGCCCGGCGAGCACCACGGCCCCCGCGCACCACGGATGCACGGGGGAGGGACCGAGGAACCCGCGCAGGTCCTCGACCATGCCCTCCAGCTCCCGTCCGAGCAGCCCGGCCTCCTCCGCCGTACCCCACCGCAGCACGCCGTCCACCCGTCCGCCTTCCCGTCCTCCGCCCCGCCCGCCCGTACGGTCCCAGCCTCCCCCGGGCCCGCCCCGTCGGCCCGCACCACACCCACAGCCCCCCACCAAAGAATCTGACGCTCCATCAGGAAACCTCTTCCCTCCGCCACGCCGCTGCGGCATCCTGCGCCCATGGAGACGGAGCTGAGTCGCACACTGGGGATCGAGCACGCCATCTTCGGCTTCACGCCCTTCCCCGCGGTCGCCGCCGCCCTCAGCCGGGCCGGCTGCTTCGGCGTCCTGGGCGCGGTCCGCTACACCGCACCGGACGACCTCGCCCGCGACCTCGACTGGATGCAGGAGCACACCGGCGGACGGCCCTACGGCCTCGACGTCGTCATGCCCGCCAAGAAGGTCGAGGGCGTCACCGAGGCCGACGTCGAGGCCATGATCCCCGCCGGGCACCGGGAGTACGTCCGCTCGGTCCTCGCCAAGCACGGCGTGCCCGAGCTCGCCGAGGGCGAGGCGTCCGGCTGGCGGATCACCGGCTGGATGGAGGAGGTCGCCCGCAGCCAGCTCGACGTGGCCTTCGACTACTCCGTCAAGCTGCTCGCCAACGCCCTCGGTTCCCCGCCGCCCGACGTCGTCGCCCGCGCCCACGAGCACGGCGTGCTCGTCGCGGCGCTCGCCGGGAGCGCCCACCACGCCCGCCGGCACGCCGAGGCCGGCATCGACATCGTCGTGGCCCAGGGGTACGAGGCGGGCGGCCACACCGGCGAGATCGCCTCCATGGTGCTCACCCCCGAGGTCGTCGACGCCGTCTCCCCGCTGCCGGTGCTCGCCGCCGGCGGCATCGGCAGCGGCGAGCAGATCGCCGCCGGGCTCGCCCTCGGCGCCCAGGGCGTGTGGCTCGGCTCGATCTGGCTCACCACCACCGAGGCCGAACTCCACTCGCGCGCCCTCACCGCCAAGCTCCTCGCCGCCGGCTCCGGCGACACCGTCCGCTCCCGCGCCCTCACCGGCAAGCCGGCCCGCCAGCTCCGCACCGAGTGGACCGACGCCTGGGAGGACCCGGCGGGACCGGGCCCGCTGCCCATGCCGCTCCAGGGCCTGCTGGTCGCGGAGGCCGTCTCCCGGATCCAGAAGTACGAGGTCGACCCGCTGCTCGGCACCCCCGTCGGGCAGATCGTGGGCCGGATGAACTCCGAGCGCAGCGTCCGGCAGGTCGTCGACGAGCTGACCCGAGGCTTCGAGAAGGCCGTCGACCGGATCAACCGGATCGCCGGAAGGGGGCGGGGATGAGCGGCGACACGCCACCGAACGGTTTCTGGGCCCAGGCCGCCGCGGACCCGGACCGTACGGCCCTGGTGGCGCCGGACGGCGAGGAGTGGTCGGCCGGCCGGCTGCTCGCCGCCGCGAACCGCATGGTCCACGGGCTGCGCGCGGCCGGCCTGGAACGCGGCGACGCCTTCGCCGTCGTCCTGCCCAACGGCGCAGAGTTCTTCACCGCCCATCTCGCCGCCACCCAGGCCGGTTTCTACCTCGTGCCGGTCAACCACCACTTCGTGGGCGCGGAGATCGCCTGGATCGTCGCCGACTCCGGCGCCAAGGTGCTGATCGCGCACGAGCGCTTCGCCGAGGCGGCCGTCGCCGCCGCCGAGGAGGCGGGCCTCGCGCCGAGCCACCGGTACGCCGTCGGCACGGTCCCCGGCTTCCGTCCGTACGCCGAACTCCTCGACGGACAGCCGGAGTCGGTGCCCGCGGCCCGGACCCTCGGCTGGGTCATGAACTACACCTCGGGCACCACGGGACGCCCCCGGGGCATCCGCCGCCCCCTGTCGGGCCGCCTCCCCGAGGAGTCCCATCTCGGCGGCTTCCTCGGCATCTTCGGCATCCGCCCCCACGACGGGAACGTGCACCTCGTCTGCTCGCCGCTCTATCACACGGCGGTCCTCCAGTTCGCCGCCGCGTCGCTGCACATCGGGCACCCGCTGGTGCTCATGGACAAGTGGGCGCCGGAGGAGATGCTGCGGCTGATCGACACGTACGCCTGCACCCACACCCACATGGTCCCCACCCAGTTCCACCGGCTCCTCGCCCTCCCCGAGGAGATCCGCGAGCGGTACGACGTGAGCTCGATGCGGCACGCCGTCCACGGCGCCGCGCCCTGCCCCGAACACGTCAAGCGGGCGATGATCGCCTGGTGGGGCGGGTGCGTGGAGGAGTACTACGCGGCCAGCGAGGGCGGCGGCACCTTCGCGACGGCCGAGGAGTGGCTGAAACGGCCCGGCACGGTCGGCCGCGCCTGGCCGATCAGCGAGATCGCCGTCCTCGGCGACGACGGCAAGCGCCTCCCGCCCGGCGAACTCGGCACCGTCTACCTGAAGATGAACACCGGCGGCTTCCAGTACCACAAGGACGAGGCGAAGACGGCGAAGAACCGCGTCGGCGACTTCTTCACCGTCGGCGACCTAGGCCACCTCGACGAGGACGGCTACCTCTACCTCCGCGACCGCAAGATCGACATGATCATCTCCGGCGGCGTCAACATCTACCCCGCCGAGATCGAGGCCGCGCTCCTCTCCCACCCCGCCGTCGCCGACGCCGCCGCCTTCGGCATCCCGCACGCCGACTGGGGCGAGGAGGTGAAGGCGGTCGTCGAGACCGCCGAGGGGTACGAGGAGGGGCCGGCGCTCGCCGAGGAGATCCTGGCCCACTGCGCCGGCCACCTGGCCGGTTTCAAGCGCCCGAAGTCCCTCGACTTCATCGCCGCCATGCCCCGCGACCCCAACGGCAAGCTCTACAAGCGCCGACTGCGCGACCCGTACTGGGAGGGGCACGAGCGCCCGCTGTGACCCGGAGCGCCCGGGAGGCCGGGGCCCTCCCGGGCGCCGACGGCGTTCCGTGTCCCTCCGGACACGGAACGGGCCGGCGGGTCGCCCCCTCCAGCCCGTCGCGCTGAGGACCCGGTCAGGGCTTCAGGGTGTCCTTCGCCTTCTGGCCGGCCCGCTGGGCCTTCCCGGTCATCTTCTCGGCCTTTCCCTCCATCTCCATGCTCTCGTTCCCCAGGGCCTTGCCCGTGGTCTCCTTGGCCTTGCCCTTCGCGGTCTTGGCCATGCTCTTGGCCTTCTTGCCGCCGGCCATGTCCGTCACCTCGGAACCCTTGCTCGTCGTACGGTGTGTTCCCCGACCACGGCGAGTACCCCGGATCCGGCCGGTCACGCACCCGGCCCGCCTTCGCCGCCCGCCGCCGTCCCCTCCTGTTCGGTCCCTGACGGCCACGACACGCAGCGCGGGCGAGCGCAGGATGTCCTCCTCGCGGAACCGGGAGGTCACCCACCGCCCGCCCGCGCACAGCCTCGTCCGGTCGCTGTGGTGCGGCGAGTCGGGGTTCGAGGGCGGGGAGTACGTGAGCAGGGTGCGGGCCGCCGGGCAGTGTCCGCCGTCCCAGCCGACCGCCTGCACATGGCTCGTGCCGTGCGCGACCTCCACGTAGCCGCCGCCCACAGCTCCGCCACCGCGTCCGCCGGCGCGAGGTGCTCCCGGGAACGGCGGGAGAAAAGCGTGCGGACGGGCAAGGCGCCTCCCGACGGGCATGCGGTGAAAGCAGGTCGGGCCATCCAGTCAGCCGCGCCCACGCCTTGTCGACATGCCGTTCGGTATCCGAGGCCGGGAGTCGCACGCCCGGTACGCCGGGGCCCGAGGCCCGCCCCGGCGTACCGGGCTTCCGCTCAGCGCCGGCGCAGGACCTCCGCGATCCGGGAGAAGCCGTCCGCACCGTGACCGAGCGCCACGGTGCGGCGGGCCAGCCCCTCGGCGGCGCGCATCACGCCCGAGTCGATGGCGTGCGCCTCCGCGGCGTGCACGACGTGCGCCATCGTCGACACCGCCGACGTCAGCGGATTGACCGCACCGGAGTAGGTGCCGTCCTCCACGTCCCCGGCGAACTCGTCGAAGATCGGCGGCAGGATCCGCGCGATCCCCGCGGCGAACGGGGCCAGTTCGCGCGGCGAGACGCCCTCCGCGTCCGCCAGCGCCAGCGCGTGCGTGAAGCCGGCCATCGCCGTCCAGAAGATGTCGAGCAGCGCGATGTCGTACGCCGCGGCCCGGCCGACGTCCTCGCCGAGGTGGGTGTGGGTGCCGCCGAGCGCCCCGAGCAGCGCCCGGCTCTCCTCGTACAGCTCGGACGGGCCGCTGAAGAGGAACACACCGTCCGGCGAGCCGATCGTGCCGGCCGGCGTCATGATGGCGCCGTCGAGGTAGCGGATGCCGTGCTCCTCGGCCCAGCGCCCGGTGTCCCGGGCCCGTCCGGGCGTGTCTGCGGAGAGGTTGACCAGGACGCGGCCCTTGAGCGCGGCCTCGACCGCGTCCTGCCGCAGCACCGCGTCGGTGGCGTCGTAGTCGACCAGGCAGACGACGGTCAGCGGGCTCGCCGCGACCGCCTCGGCGACGCTCGCCGCCGGGATCGTGCCCCGCTCGACGAGCTCGGCGCCGCGGCCGGGCGTACGGTTCCACACCGTGGTGCGCACCCCGGCCGCGAGGAACGCGCCGGCCAGGGCGCGGCCCATCGGACCGAGGCCGAGCACGGTGACGGCGGCGGGCCGCGACATGGACTGCGGCGTGGACTGCGGGTCGACGGACATGAGTGAACTCCTGTGCAGAGAATGCGGATTGCGGTGGATTAAGGTGGGTACGGCGACGGCGCGGCGGAACGGCCGCGCACGCCCGGGCACACGGACGGCGGAACGGGAGAGGGACGATGGCGCGCATCCGCCTCGACGACGGCGGGGTCTGCGGCGTGGCCGCGGCGATCTCCGTGCTCGACGGCAAGTGGAAGACCCTGCTGCTGTGGCTGCTCGAATCAGGGCCGCACCGGCCCGGCGAACTGCGCCGGAAGGTGCCGCGGATCAGCGAGAAGGTGCTGACCCAGGCCCTGCGCGAGATGGAGGAGGACGGACTCGTGCACCGTGAGACGCACGAGGTCGTGCCACTCAGGACCGTGTACTCCCTGACCGGGCACGGTCTCGCACTCTCGCGTGCGCTGGCGCCGCTCTCCGACTGGGGCCACGATCACCTCGACCGGCTGGCCGAGACCCGCGACGCCTCCTGACTCCCTCCTTCCGGACCCTCGCGGCGCCGTCCCCGTGAACGTCCTCAGCCTCTCCCGGGGCGCGGACGGCGACAAGTACCCACTAAAAAGTGGGTACTCCGCCCCCCGGGGCTCACCGGTCCCGCAGGTCGACGATCCGCTTGATCTTGCCCACCGACCGCTCCAGGGTCTCCGGGTCCACCACCTCGACCGCGACCGAGACGCCGATGCCGTCCTTGACCGCCCGCCCGATCGCCCGCGCCGCCTCCGCGCGGTCCTCGGGCGTCGCGTCCGCGCGGGCCTCCGCCCTGACCGTCAGCGCGTCGAGCCGGCCCTCGCGGGTCAGACGCAGCTGGAAGTGCGGGGCGACGGCGGGGGTCCGCAGCACGATCTCCTCGACCTGGGTGGGGAAGAGGTTCACCCCGCGCAGGATGATCATGTCGTCGCTGCGGCCCGTGACCTTCTCCATCCGCCGGAACGCGGGCCGCGCGGTACCCGGCAGCAGCCGGGTCAGGTCCCGGGTGCGGTAACGGACCACCGGCATGGCCTCCTTGGTGAGCGAAGTGAAGACCAGCTCGCCCTCCTCGCCGTCCGGCAGCACCTCGCCCGTGACCGGATCCACCACCTCCGGATAGAAGTGGTCCTCCCAGATGTGGAGCCCGTCCTTGGTCTCCACGCACTCCTGCGCCACACCGGGGCCCATCACCTCCGACAGGCCGTAGATGTCGACCGCGTCGATCGCGAACCGCTCCTCGATCTCCGCGCGCATCGCCTCCGTCCACGGCTCGGCGCCGAAGACGCCCACCTTGAGGGAGGTGGAGCGCGGGTCCACGCCCTGCCGCTCGAACTCGTCGAGCAGCGTCAGCATGTAACTGGGCGTCACCATGACGATCTCGGGCTCGAAGTCCTGGATCAGGCGCACCTGACGGGCGGTCATGCCGCCGGAGGCCGGGATCACCGTGCAGCCGAGCCGCTCGGCCCCGTAGTGCGCCCCGAGGCCGCCGGTGAACAGGCCGTAGCCGTACGCCACGTGCACCCGGTGGCCCGGGCGGGCACCGGCCGCGCGCAGCGAGCGCGCCACCACCTCGGCCCACACCTCCAGATCGCCCTCCGTGTAGCCGACGACGGTCGGCAGGCCGGTGGTGCCGCTGGAGGCGTGGATCCGGCGGACCCGCGACCGGTCCACGGCGAACATCCCGAAGGGATAGTGCTCGCGCAGGTCCGCCTTGGTGGTGAAGGGGAAGCGGGCCAGGTCGGCGAGGGAGCGGCAGTCGTCGGGGCGGACCCCGGCCGCGTCGAAGGCGCGCCGGTGGAAGTCCACGTTCGCGTACGCGTGCCGCAGCGTGCTCCGCAGCCGTTCCAGCTGGAGCGCCGCCAGCTCCTCGCGCCCGAGCCGCTCGCCGCCGTCCAGCAGTTCCTTCATCCGCCGCCACCCCTCGCACTCGTCCGTACTCGTCCGCACTCGCCCGGTCGTCGCCCGCGTGAAGCGGGCGACCGATCATTCGGTAGATACGTGTGGAGGTCAGTAAAACGTTCCCGGAGAGGGCGTTGGCAAGAGCCCGGCACCACCTTTCCCCGGCGAGTGGGTGCGCCGGTGTCACCCCATGGGGTGGGTTCCCGGAGCCGTACGCATACGGGCCGCGAGCTCAGGGCACCCGTCCGACCAGCCGGGGCCCCGGTCCCGCAGCACCCCGTCCCCAGCACCGGGCGGGCGGGTCCGCCCGCGTGCCCGGACGAAAGCGAACGTCATGCCTGTGCCGTACCCTCCCGTCCCCGCGGGGGCGACGCCGTGACCACCACCGCCCCCGGAACCGCCGACACCCCCCAGGTCCACTTCTGGGCCGTGCCCGACCTCACCGGGCTCGACTTCGACCCGATGCTCGCCAAACTCCTCCACGAGGACCCGGTCACCCGCGTCCGGCTCCCGCACGGAGAGGGCCACGCCTGGCTCGTCACCCGCTACGAGGACGTCAAGTTCGTCTCCGTCGACCCCCGGTTCAGCCGCCAGGCCGTCTGGGGCCGCCCCGTCACCCGGCTCGCCCCCCACTTCATCCCCATGGAGGGCGCCGTCGGCTTCGCCGACCCGCCGGACCACACCCGGATGCGCCGGGTCGTCGCCCGCGCCTTCAGCGCCCGCGCCCTGCGCGCGCTGCGCGACCACGCCCAGTCCGTCATGGACGGGCTCCTCGACCGCCTTGAGGAAGCAGGCCCGCCCGCCGACCTCATGGAGACGGTCAACCGGCCCTTCCCGCTCGCCATGGTCAGCGAACTCATGGGCGTCCCCGAGGCCGACCAGCCCCGCATGGCCCACTGGTCCGACACCATCATCTCGGCCGGCGCGGGGCGGGAGGCCAGCGAGCGGGCCAAGACCGAGATGGGGCGGTACTTCACCGAGCTCATCGCCCGCGACCACGGCACGGACAGCGACCGGCTCGCCGCCGTCCTCGCCGACGCCGTCGGCGACGGGACCCTCACCGAGGACGAGGCCGTCGGCCTCGCCGTCCTCATCCAGATCGGCGGCGCCCACGCCGTCCGCAACAACAGCGCCAACATGGTCTACGCGCTGCTCACCCACCCCGACCACCTGGCCCGACTGCGCGCCGAGCCGGAGCTGATCCCGCAGGCCGTCGACGAGCTGCTGCGGTACATCCCGCACCGCAACGCCGTCGGCCTCTCCCGGATCGCCATGGAGGACGTCGAGGTCGGCGGCGTCCGGATCCCCGCCGGAGACCCGGTCTACGTCTCGTACCTGACCGCCAACCGGGACCCGGACGTCTTCCCCGACCCCGGCCGGCTCGACTTCGACCGCGCGTACAACCCGCACGTCGCCTTCGGCCACGGCCCGCACTACTGCCCCGGTTCCACGCTCGCCCGCATCGAGTCCGAGATCCTCCTCGGCTCCCTGTGGACCCGCTTCCCCGGCCTGCGGCTCGCCGTCCCCGAGGACGAGCTCCGCTGGCAGCGCGGCGCCCTCATCCGGGGCCCCGAGACCCTCCCCGTGACCTGGTGACAGGAGCGAGCCACCCGTGACAGCCACCGCCATCGGGGCCGCCGGAGGCCTCGTCGTCCCGCCGGGCCACGGCAGGACCCTGCGCACCGACGCCCAGCACGTCACCTTCAAGGTGACCGGTGAGCACTCCCGCGCGGCCTCCACCTTCGAGGTCGTCGTCCCGCCCGGCTTCGACGTCGGTGCCCACGCCCACGGGCGCAGCGAGGAGCTGTTCTACCTCCTCGACGGCGAACTCGACGTCCTCGCCTTCGAACCGCTCGTCCGCACCCGCGACAGCTGGCGGGAATGGGAGTCCGCCTCCGGGCAGCGGGCCGTGCGGGCCACCCCGGGCACTCTCATCCTGGTGCCGCCCGGCTGCCCGCACGCCTTCGCCAACCCCACCGGCGCCCCGGCCCGGATGCTCTTCCAGGCCTCCCCGCCGCCCGACCACGAGCGGTACTTCGAGGAACTGATGGAGATCCTCGCCGACGCGGGGGAGGGCGGCGAGGTCGACCACGCGGCCGTCGAGGAGCTCCGCATCCGCTACGACATCGAGCAGATCACCCCGCTCCGGCACGACGCCGGCGGGTGACGGTACGGGGCCCGGGGGACCTTCGAGAGCCGGCCTCCGGGACCGGGTGAGCCGCCGGGGCCGGGGCGTGGCCGAAAAGGCATTGCCCGGCCCCGGAGGCCGTCCTTCAATGGCCCTGATGAACCTCGCAGAGCACCTCCTCGACCTGTACGACCGGCAGCTGCGGCGGGAGGCGCGCCCCGACGGACCCGGCTGCCGCGTGGAACGCGCCGGTGACGTCGTCCGCCAGACCGGCCCCGGCCACGCCTGGAACGGCGTCCTCTGGTCAGGGCTCGACGAGCACACCGCCGACGCGGCCATCGCCGCCCAGCTCGCCCACTACCGCGCCGCGGGCGTCCCCTTCGAGTGGAAGCTGTACGGCCACGACGGCCCCGCCGACCTCGGCGCACGGCTCCTCGCGGCCGGATTCGCCCCCGAGGAGCCCGAGACACTGCTCGCCGCCGAGGCCGCCGCGCAGACCGGCGCCGTGCCGCTGCCGGACGGCGTCGAACTCCGCGAGGTCACCGACGCGGAGGGTGTACGCCAGGTCGTCGAGGTCCACGAACGGGCCTTCGGCACCGACAGCTCCGACCTCGGCCGCCGCCTCCTCGACCGGTTGGCCGCCGACCCCGGCACCGTCACCGCCGTCCTCGCCCTCGCCGACGGGGTCCCCGTCAGCGCCGCCCGCCTGGAGCTGTACCCGGGCACCGACTTCGCCGGACTGTGGGGCGGCGGCACCGTCGAGGAGTGGCGCGGCCGGGGCCTCTACCGCGCGCTCGTCGCCCACCGCGCCCGCGTCGCGGCCGCCCGCGGCCACCGCTGGCTCCAGGTCGACGCGGCCCCCACCAGCCGCCCGATCCTCCAGCGCCTCGGCTTCCTCCCGCTCACCACGACCACCCCGTACGTCCACGCCTGAGGAGGCGGCGATGAGGCGGTCCTGCGTTCAGGACGTCCAGTGCGCGGGGCGTGCGAAGCCCTCGGGGAGGACGGTCCTCGCGTCGCCGCGCGCCGAGTTCAGCTGCGGCTGGGTGAGGAACAGGGCGTCCGTCAGGACGGCGCCGGACAGGTCGGCGTCGCGCAGGTCCGCGCCGATCAGGTCCGTGAGGGTGAGGTCCGCGCCCGTCAGGTCGGCGGCGATCAGCAGCGCGCCGCGCAGGTCCGTGCCCCGCAGCTTCGCCCCGCGCAGCCGCTTCCCGACGAGGTCGGCACCCCGCCGGCCGCGCGGCTTGCCACCGGCCGTGGCGCGGACGAGTTCGCTGGTCCGCAGCAGCAGCGGATTCACCTCGGCCCGCACGGGGGCCACGTCCAGCTTCTCCAGGTCGGCGGCCGGCAGCGCGGTCAGCTCCTCGACCCGGGCGAGCGCCGAGCGCAGCTCACCGTGGATCCGGCGGGCGGCGGGCCGCTCCAGGGCCTCCGTGAGGTAGCGGAGCAGCTCGTGCAGCTGCCGCATCACCGGGAAGACCTCGTACATCCGCCGGGCGGTCTCCGGCGCCTCCCGCCACGACACCCCGCCGAAGGTGACCTGGGAGACCCGCTGGCCGGCGCCGAAGCAGTCGTACACCGTGCAGCCCTGGAAACCGCTGGGCCGCAGCCGGGTGTGGATCCCGCACCGGAAGTCGTCCTGGAGGTTGCGGCAGGGGTCGCCGGCGGACTTGTCCACGGCGAAGTCCGCCGACTTCGCGAACGGCAGCGCCACGCAGCACAGGCCGAAGCACTGCGCGCAGTCGCCGCGCAGCGCGGATTCCCGGGTCTCGGGCACGGTGGAACGGTTCCTTCACGGCTCGGGGACGATCCTCCCACCGTATCGCGGCCCCGGCGAAGGGCCGCGGCCCGGGCGAATCCGGTTGCGCGGACGGTCCTGAGCCGGTCAGGATCATGATCATGCCGACGTCCATGCCGCACGACGGGACCGAACCGGTGCACGGGGAAGGAGAGCCGCCCGTCCGCACGGTCGTCGTCGACGGCGTACGGCTCGCCTACCGGGTCGCGGGACCCGAGGGCGCCCCACCGCTCGTCCTGGTCCACGGGCGCGGCGAATCCGGCACCACCTGGACCGGGGTCGTCGAGGAGCTGGCCGCAGGCCATCGGGTGTACGCGGTGGACCTGCGCGGCCACGGGCTCAGCGACCGGCCCGGCGGATACGGCTTCGCGGACTTCCGCGACGAACTCGGCGGCTTCCTCAGGGCCCTCGGCCTCGCCGGCGCCACCGTCGTCGCCCACTCGATGGGCGCCGCCGCCGCGTACCTCCTCGCCCAGCGCGAGCCGGAGCTCGTCGGCCGCCTCGTCCTGGAGGAGCCGCCGGCCTTCGTCCCCCTCGACCCGCCCCGCCCGCGGGCCGAGCGCCCCGAGGGCCCCCTCGCCTTCGACTGGGAGATCGTCCCCACCACCGACGCCCAGCTGAACGCCCCCGACCCGGCCTGGCGCGCGGAGCTCCCCGCGATCACGGCCCCCACCCTGATCCTGGCCGGCGGCCCCACCAGCCACATCCCCCAGGAACAGCTGTCCGGCCTGGCCGCCGCCATCCCCGGCGCCCGCCTGGTCACCGTGGCCGATGCCGGGCACCTCGTCCACGAGACCCGCCCGGCCGCGTTCCTCGCCGCACTCCGGGAGTTCGGCCTGTAGCCGGGGCCGGGGGCTCCTATCCGCGCTCCCGCGCGTCCGCCTCCGTCGCCACCGTCTTCGCCCAGCGGTAGTCCGCCTTGCCGCTCGGCGAGCGCTGGATGCGGTCGGCGAGGACGAGCTGGCGGGGGACCTTGTAACCGGCGAGGTGGCGACGGCAGTGCTCCTGGACGGCCGCCAGGTCCAGCGGGGCCGAGCCCTCGCGCTGCTGGACGACGGCGGCCACGTGGTTGCCCCATTTCGCGTCCGGCACGCCCGCGACCAGGGCGTCGTACACGTCGGGGTGCGACTTGAGAGCCTGCTCGACCTCCTCCGGATAGACCTTCTCGCCGCCGGTGTTGATGCACTGGGAGCCCCGGCCGAGGACGGTCACCACCCCGTCCGCGCCGACCGTGGCCATGTCGCCGAGGAGCACCCACCGCACCCCGTCCCGCTCGAAGAAGGTCTCGGCCGTCTTCGCCGGGTCGTTGTAGTAGCCGAGCGGCACGTGGCCGCGCTGGGCGAGCCGACCGGTCTCGCCGACGGCGACCGGCTCGCGGGTGGCCGGGTCGACGACCTGGGTGCGTTCGTTGACGTGCAGCCGGAAGCCCTTCTCGGGGCCGGAGTCGTCGGTGGCCCGCCCGTTCGAACCGGACTCCGTGGAGCCGAAGTTGTTGAGCAGCAGCACGTGCGGCATCAGCTCGCGCAGCTGCGCCCGTACGGTCTCCGACATGATCGCGCCGGAGGAGGAGAGGCTGAACAGCGCGGACAGGTCGGTGCCGCGCAGCGGCCCGGCGAGCGCGTCGATCAGCGGGCGCAGCATCGCGTCCCCGACCAGGGAGATGCTGGACACCTTCTCCTTCTCGATGGTCCGCAGCACCTCCTCGGGCACGTACTTGCGGTGCAGCGCCACCCGTTGGCCGTAGTGGAAGGCGATGAAGGTGGTGAGGATGGAGGTGCCGTGCATGAGCGGCGGCGCGGGGAAGAAGGTGAGACCGGCACCACCGGCCGCCACCCGCTCGGCCACCTCCTCGGGGCGCTTGACCGGTTCGCCGGACGGGTCGCCGCCGAACAGGCCCGCGAAGAACAGGTCCTCCTGGCGCCACAGCACGCCCTTGGGCATGCCGGTGGTGCCGCCGGTGTAGATGATGAACAGGTCGTCGCCGGACCGGGGGTCGAAGCCGCGCCCGGGCGAGCCTGCCGCCTCCGCCTCTTCGAACGGTACGGAGTCGAGGGCGGCGGCCCCTTCCGGCCGGGCCCCCTCGGCCGGGGTCCCCACCCGCACGAGGTGCCGCAGCTTGTCCGTGCGCGGCAGGGCCGCCGCCACGCGGTCGGTGAACTCGGCGTCGTACACCAGCGCGGTGAGATCGGCGTCCCGGTAGAGGTAGACCAACTCCTCCTCCACATAACGGTAATTGACGTTCACCGGCACGATCCTGGCCTTGAGGCAGGCGAGCACGGTCTGGAGGTACTCGACGCCGTTGTACAGGTGGAGACCCAGGTGTTCGCCGGGGCGGACGCCCGCGTCGAGGAGGTGGTGGGCCAGCCGGTTGGCCGCCTCGTCGAGCGCGGCGTAGGTGAGCCGGCGCTCGGCGCCCGTGCCCGGGTGGTCGACGTAGACCAGCGCCTCGCGCTCCGGCACCACGTCCACGACCGATTCGAACAGGTCGGCAAGGTTGTACTCCACCGTTCCTCCTGACCCCGGCGCGTTCGGACTCGGGCGGTCATTAGAGCGCCGACGGGCGGAGGTGGGAAGGGGATGGGCCAAAGAATCTGACTGCCTGTCAGAAAACTATTGAACTACCCCCGCCACTCCTGCAACCTGTTCCAGAACTGGAGACGGGAGAAGCCCATGGCCGGCACCGAACACCTCACCGTGCGGCGCGAAGGCGCCACGCTCGTCCTCACCCTGAACCGCCCCGAGGCCAAGAACGCCCTGTCGCTGCCGATGCTCGTCGGCCTGTACGACGGCTGGATCGAGGCCGACGCGGACGACGCCGTCCGCTCGATCGTCCTCACCGGAGCGGGCGGCGCCTTCTGCGCCGGCATGGACCTCAAGGCCCTCGCGGGGAAGGGCATGGCCGGGGACGCGTACCGCGAGCGGCTCAAGGCCGACCCCGACCTGCACTGGAAGGCGATGCTCCGCCACCACCGCCCCCGCAAGCCCGTCATCGCCGCCGTCGAGGGCGCCTGCGTGGCCGGCGGCACGGAGATCCTCCAGGGCACCGACATCCGGATCGCCGGCACCTCCGCCCTCTTCGGCCTCTTCGAGGTCCGCCGCGGCCTCTTCCCGATCGGCGGCTCCACCGTCCGGCTGCCCCGTCAGATCCCGCGCACCCACGCCCTCGAAATGCTTCTCACCGGCCGCCCGTACACCGCCGAGGAAGCCGCCGGGATCGGACTCGTCGGCCGGGTCGTCCCCGACGGAAAGGCCCTGGACACCGCCCTCGACCTCGCCGAACGGATCAACGCCTGCGGCCCGCTCGCCGTCGAGGCGGTGAAGGCGTCCGTGTACGAGGCCGCCGAGCTGACCGAGACGGAGGGGCTGGCGGCCGAACTCAAGCGGGGCTGGCCGATCTTCGACACGGCGGACGCGAAGGAGGGGGCGAGGGCGTTCGCGGAGAAGAGGCCGCCGGTGTACCGGCGGGAGTGAGTTCTCCCCACCCCGCCCCTTCCCGTAACCGGGGGCAAGCCCCCGGACCCCCGTAAAGGACAGATCTCAGCCCCGCTGGGGGTCCCCCCACGCCGCTAGGCGTAGGGGGAGTTTGAGGCGCGGGGTCCGGGGCGGAGCCCCGGTTACGGGAAGGGGCGGGGTGGGGGAGAAGCCCCGCGCAGCGGCCTCCGCGCCGCCGCCCGCCGCACCCCCGCCGCGCCCTCCGACCGCCGCCCCCAAGGAGCCCCGCCCCCATGACCACCACCCCCCCACCGGAAACCCTCCGCGCCCCCCTCGTCGTCGAGTTCCCCTTCACCCGCTCCCTCGGTCCCGTCCAGTCCGCCTTCCTCACCGCCCTCCGCGAACGCACCGTCCTCGGCGTCCGCACCGAAACCGGACGGATCCTCGTCCCGCCCGTCGAGTACGACCCCGACACCGCCGCCGAGCTGCGTGAACTCGTCCAGGTCGAGCCCACCGGCACCGTCACCACCTGGGCCTGGAACCCCGAGCCCCGCCCCGGCCAGCCCCTCACCACCCCCTTCGCCTGGGTCCTCGTCCGCCTCGACGGCGCCGACACCGCCCTCCTGCACGTCCTCGACGCCCCCGGACCCGAGACCGTCCGCACCGGCATGCGGGTCCGGATCCGCTGGGCCGCCGAACGCACCGGCGCCATCACCGACATCGCCTGCTTCGAGCGGTACGACCACACCGCCCCCGCCACCGAACCCACCCCCCACACCGGCGCGTTCGACGACCCCGTCACCACCCTCACCACCCCCGCCCGCCTCGACTACACCTACAGCCCCGGCCGCGCCCAGACCCGCTATCTCCACGCCCTCGCCGAACGCCGCACCGTCGGCGAGCGCTGCCCCTCCTGCGCCAAGGTCTACGTCCCGCCCCGCGGCGCCTGCCCCACCTGCGGCGTCGCCACCACCGAGCAGGTCGAGGTCGGGCCGCGCGGCACCGTCACCACCTTCTGCATCGTCAACATCAAGGCCGCGCATACGGCGAACCTCGACATCGAGGTGCCCTACGTCTACGCCCACATCGCCCTCGACGGCGCCGGCCTCGCCCTCCACGGCCGGATCGGCGGCATCCCCTACGACCAGGTCCGCATGGGCCTGCGCGTCGAACCCGTGTGGAGCGAGGACGGCCGCTACCCCGACCACTACCGCCCCACCGGCGAACCCGACGCCGACTACGACACGTACAAGGAGCTGCTATGAGCGCCCCCGTCCGGGACGTGGCGATCGTCGCCTTCGCCCAGAGCGACCACCGGCGCCGCACCGACGACCTCTCCGAGGTCGAGATGGTGATGCCCGTCCTCCACGACGTGCTGCGGCGGACCGGTCTGAAAGCCTCCGACATCGGCTTCACCTGCTCCGGCTCCTCCGACTACCTCGCCGGGCGCGCCTTCTCCTTCACCATGGCCCTCGACGGCGTCGGCGCCTGGCCGCCGATCTCCGAGTCCCATGTCGAGACGGACGGGGCCTGGGCCCTGTACGAGGCCTGGGTGAAGCTGCTGACCGGCGAGGCCGACACCGCCCTCGTCTACTCCTACGGCAAGTCCTCGCCCGGCTCCGTCCGCGACGTGCTCACCCGCCAGCTCGACCCGTACTACCTCGCCCCGCTCTGGCCCGACTCCGTCGCCCTCGCCGCCCTCCAGGCCCGGGCCCTCATCGACGCCGGCGGCACCGACGAGGCGGCGCTCGCCGCGCTCGCCGCCCGCCGCCGCGCCGACGCCGCCGCGAACCCGCACGCCCAGGTCACCGGCGCCCGCCCGCAGGGCGATCACGTCGTGGCGCCACTGCGCACCGGCGACTGCCCGCCGGTCGGCGACGGCGCGGCCGCCGTGATCCTCGCCGCCGGCGACCGGGCCCGCGAGCTGTGCGCGCGGCCCGCCTGGATCCGCGGCATGGACCACCGGATCGAGGCCCACGCGCTCGGCGTCCGCGACCTCACCGACTCGCCGTCCACCCGGCTCGCCGCCGAGCGCGCCGGAGCCTTCGAACGGCCCGTCGACACCGCCGAACTCCACGCCCCCTTCACCTCCCAGGAGGTGATCCTCACCCGGGCCCTCGGCCTCGGCGACGAGGTCCGGATCAACCCGTCCGGCGGCGCGCTCGCCGCCAACCCCGTCATGGCCGCCGGTCTGATCCGGCTCGGCGAGGCCGCCGCCGCCGTGCACCGGGGCGACTCCGACCGCGCCCTCGCCCACGCCACCTCCGGGCCCTGCCTCCAGCAGAACCTGGTCGCCGTCCTCGAAGGGGAACCCCATGTCCGGTAAGGAGCCCGTGGCCGTCGTCGGCATCGGCCAGACCAAGCACGTCGCCGCCCGCCGGGACGTCTCGATCGCCGGACTCGTCCGCGAGGCCGCCCTGCGGGCCCTCGACGACGCCGAGCTGACCTGGGCGGACGTCGACGCCGTCGTCATCGGCAAGGCGCCCGACTTCTTCGAGGGCGTCATGATGCCGGAGCTGTACCTCGCAGACGCCCTCGGCGCCGTCGGCAAACCCCTCCTGCGCGTCCACACCGCGGGCTCCGTCGGCGGCTCCACCGCCCTCGTCGCCGCCAGCCTGGTCGCCGCCCGGGTGCACCGGACCGTCCTCACCCTCGCCTTCGAGAAGCAGTCCGAGTCCAACGCCATGTGGGGCCTGTCCCTGCCGGTCCCCTTCCAGCAGCCCCTCCTCGCCGGCGCCGGCGGCTTCTTCGCCCCGCACGTCCGCGCCTACATGCGCCGCACCGGCGCCCCCGACACGGTCGGCTCCCTCGTCGCGTACAAGGACCGCCGCAACGCCCTGAAGAACCCCTACGCCCACCTCCACGAGCACGACATCACCCTGGAGAAGGTGCAGGCGTCCCCCATGCTGTGGGACCCCATCCGCTACTCGGAGACCTGCCCGTCCTCCGACGGCGCCTGCGCCATGGTCCTCACCGACCGGGCCGGGGCGGACCGGGCGCCCCGGCCCGCCGCCTGGGTGCACGGCGGCGCCATGCGCAGCGAGCCCACCCTCTTCGCCGGCAAGGACTTCGTCTCGCCCCGCGCGGGCCGCGACTGCGCCGCCGACGTCTACCGGCAGGCCGGGATCACCGACCCGCGCCGGCAGATCGACGCCGTCGAGATGTACGTGCCGTTCTCCTGGTACGAGCCGATGTGGCTGGAGAACCTGGGCTTCGCCGCCGAGGGCGAGGGATGGAAGCTCACCGAGTCCGGCGTCACCGAACTCGACGGCGATCTGCCCGTCAACCCCTCGGGGGGCGTCCTCTCCACCAACCCCATCGGCGCCTCCGGCATGATCCGCTTCGCCGAGGCCGCCCTCCAGGTACGGGGGGAGGCCGGCGAGCACCAGGTGGACGGCGCCCGCCGGGCCCTGGGCCACGCCTACGGCGGCGGCGCCCAGTTCTTCTCCATGTGGCTGGTGGGCGCCGAACCGCCCGCCGCCTGACGGCCTCAGGCGCGCAGGCCGTCGCGCACCCGCTCCGCCAGCGCCACCGGGTCGCCCTTCGGGGTCACCGGGTAGGAGTTCCGCCGCAGGTTCCAGTCGTTCTCCCAGGCGAACCAGTCGATCGCGGCCGGCGCCCGCCCGGTGACCAGCGAGGTCTCCAGCGAGTCCAGGTACGCCGACCAGCGGGGCGCGTAGAAGTCGGAGACGAGCCCCGACCACTCGCGGTTGGCGTAGTCGTGCAGACCGGCCTCGCTGCCCGCCCGGTGCCCCCACGTCGTGACGAGCGAGCGGGCGTCGAACTCCAGCGTCGCCCGCTCCTGTTCGGTGCGGCCCCACGCGCGGGCGCCCTCCAGCCACGGCCCGAGCAGGAACCGCCGGTCGGTGGCGAGGAGCTCGTCGAGCAGCTCCATGGACCGGCGCCACTCCGCCGCCTCCGCCCGGAACGCCGCCAGGTCCTTCGCCTCGTACGCGGCCTTGATCCGCGGCAGCAGCACCCGGCTGCGGTTGGTGAGCGCCTGCCGGGCCGTGTCCACCAGGTCGAAGCGGTACGCGTCGGTGGACCGCAGCTCCGGGGCCACCCGCAACAGCTCGTCCAGCGCCCGCTCCACCGTCGACGCCTCGTACCGCATCGTCTTCGGCCCCCACGAGGCCGAGGTCCTGACGGTGAGGCTCGGCCGGGCGGTGAAGAGGCTGTCCTGCGACTCGCTCCAGCCGTTCGACGGGGTGCCGTACGGGCCCTGCCGCAGCCACTCCCAGGCCTTGGCCGCGTGCGGGTCGGGGGAACCGTAACGGCGGGCCGCGTACCGGGCGAACCAGTCGGCGTGGTCCACCGGCGCGTCCTGCCAGGCAAGTTCGGTGAAGAGCGAGAGGGCCACCGGGTCGGCGGTGGTGGCCTCCGGGAGGAAGGCGATGCCGCGCAGCGCGCTGCCCGGCTTCGTCCGCCAGGTCTCGAACCGCTCGGTCCACACGGAGGTGTTGGCGCCGATCGTGGTGTGCCCCCCGAAGTTGGGGATGGTGCCGAAGGCGTACGGCGTCCCGGACCAGGCCGTCTCCCGGTCGAGCCCGTCGTACCGGTCGGAGAGCCCGTCCACCACCAGGAGGCGCGAGGTGTCGACGCCCGCGAGCAGCTCGGCCTTCGGGTTGCGCTGCCAGCCGAGCAGCACCCACGTCGCACCCCGCCGGGAGGCGTCGAGCGACTCCATCACCCGGGCCGCGGCCTCGCCGACCGGCACGTCGCCCGGGTTCCCGCCCTCGTGCAGCAGGTCCATCTTGTACATCGTGGTGGTGCCGAGCAAGTGGGCCTGGTGCCGGTAGAACGCGGCGGCGACCTCCGGGAACAGGGGCCCGCGCGGATCGAGCCAGTCCGGCCGGGTGAAGCCGATCCACCGGCCCTGCGGCACCACCCGCCCCTGCGGATTGCGGTCGGTGAAGCCCGGCGGCACCGTGCCGAAGTAGCCCGGCAGCACCGGCGTCATGCCCAGCTCCCGCAGCCGCTCCACGATCCGCTTGCCAAGGGCGGCCCGGCGGGCGATCAGCTGTTCGGTGACCGGGCCGCCGAACGACGACATGTTCTGCATCAGCCACCACGGCTGGTGGGCGGGCCCCGGGATCCAGGCGCGCAGCTCCTCGCTCGTGTAGCCGAACTCCTGGAACGCCGCGTGATAGGCGGCCTCGGCGCCCATCTGCACGAACACCTCGTTCACCCCGTGCAGGGCGAGGAGGTCGATCTGCCGCTCGTACGCGTCCCAGTCCCGGTACGCCCCCGAGTAGCCGTCGTCCGTGTCGTTGAGCGCGAACCGGTGCGGCACCGAGGCCGACCGGCTGATCATGCCGGAGGGCGCGGGCAGCCGGGCCGGCAGCGCCGCGAGACTGTCGCCGGGCGAACCGAGGTCCACGCCCGCCGTGTAGCTCAGATACCAGTGCACCCCGCGCAGCAGCACCGCCGGGGTGCCGCCCGTGACGAGGATGCGGCCCGGCGTGCCCGACACCGTGAACCGGTCGCCGGAGTCGGCCCGGCGCGTCAGCACCAGCTCGAACTGGTCCGCGTGCCGGGGCAGCAGGCGTACCAGCGCGGCCCGCGCCGCGCCGGCCGAGTACGCCGCCGCCGGTGCCCCGGCCGGCCCGGCCGCCGGAGCGACAGGGGCGGCCGGGGCGCCGGACTCGGCGGAGGCGGGCACCGAGGAGGGCGGCGCCGTCAGCACCGCGGCGCACAGGGCGAGGGAGCACACCGAGCGCGCGGCCCAGGACCGCGCACGGGAAATAGGAGGTCTCATGCTTCGGCTCATCCCCATTGTCAGGACCGTGGGACGATCATGAACTGACCGCCCGTCATATGGGAGTATTCGCCGGGACTCCGGTCAAGGAAGACACGCTTCCCCGACCCGTTCCCCAACTCCGTACATCTGTGCGTCGAACACCCCCCGACCTGCGCGTCGACAGCCGTACCCCACACCCCACGCCCATGTGAACCGCTTGCACGAATGCGGTTACACAGGACGCGTTCCGGCGTACGCTGGGCCTTTCGCGGGGTGATCGCCCCGGCGCTTGGACCGTGCGCCGGGTGTGCGCCCCCTGGGTGGGGGTGGAGCGTGGCACGACAGGACGGCAGGGCGACCCGGCAGGGCTTCGGCCTCTTCGAACGCGAGGCCGCGCTCGACGCCGCCGAGGAGGCGCTGGACCTCCTCACCGGCCTCGCCGGGGCGAACGACGCCGACGAGCCCCCGTCGCCACCCGTCCCCGTCCCTGCCGTCCCCGCCCCGCGCGACCCCCACGGCGCCCACGTCATCCCCCTCCGCCCCGGCCGTACGGGCTCCGCCGACACCGCGCGCCCCTTCCCCGCCGACCAGCCCGCCCCGCGCGGCGGCGTCCTCGCCTACGCCGCGCCCGCCGGACTCGGCAAGACCACGCTCCTCGCCGAGATCCGCCGCCGCGCCGGCGCCCGCGGCTGCACCGTCCTCTCCGCCCGCGGCGGCGACCAGGAACAGCGCGTCGCCTTCCACGTCGCCCGCCAGCTCCTCCAGCCCCAGCTCGCCCACGCCTCCGACGCCGAACTCCGCGAACGGCTCGGCTCCTGGTACGACATCGTCGGCCCCGCCCTCGGCCTGCGCGCCGCCACCGCCGGCTCACCGCCCGACCCCCAGGGCCTGCGCGACGGCCTGGACTGGGTCCTCACCCACCTCGCCGTCCGCCGCGCCCCGCTCGTCCTCGTCCTCGACGACGCCCACTGGGCCGATCCCGAGTCCCTCGGCTGGCTCGCCTCCTTCGCCCCGCGCGCCGAGGATCTCCCCATGCTCCTCGTCGTCGGCTATCGGCCGGACGAACTCCCCGAGGAAGGAGCAGAGTTCACCGGACACCGGTCCGGCCAGCGCCCGCACGGTCTCGCACCCCTCACCGCCGACGCCGTCGCCCGGCTGGTCCGGGACCGGATCGGCGCCCACGCCGACGACGCCTTCTGCCGCGACTTCTGGACCGTCACCGCGGGCAATCCCTTCGAGACCGTCGAACTCGCCGCCAAGGTCCGCGACCGCGGCCTCGACCCCACCGCCGACGGTGCCCACGAACTCCGCGACCTCGCCGCCGCCCTGAAGGGCAGCGGCCTCATCACCCGCATCGAACGCCTCGGCCCCGCCACCGTCCGGCTCGCCTGGGCCTGCGCCGTCCTCGGCACCGAGATCTCGCCGTCGCTCGCCGGAGACCTCGCGGGACTCGGCGACGAGGCCGTCGCCGACTGCGCCGCACGCCTCCGCGAGGCCCGCGTCCTCGCCGAGGCGACCACCTCCGACGCCCCGCTCGAATTCGTCCACCCCCTCATCGCCACCACCGTCTACCGCTCCATCCCCGACGCCGTCCGCGTCGCCTTCCACGGCCAGGCCGACGCCGGACTCGGCCCCGCCGTCGCGGCCCGCCACCTCCTGGAGACCCACCCGGAGGGCGACCCCGGCGTCGTCGCCCAGCTCCGCGCCGCCGCCCGCGAGAACCTGCGCGCCGGCGCCCCGGACGCCGCCCGCCGCCACCTCGCCCGCGCCCTGCGGGAACCCCCGGCCGCCGACGAGCGCGCCGCCGTCCTCTTCGAGCTCGGCTCCGCCTCCCTCCTCACCGAACCCGCCACCACCGTCAACCACCTGCGCGCGGCCCTGCAGGAGCCCATCTCCGACCCGGTCCTGCGCCAGAACATCGTCTACCGCCTCTCCCAGGTCCTCGCCCACAGCGACCGCCTCGTCGAGGCCTCCGAACTCCTGGAGGAAGAGGCCCGGCGGACCACCGACGCCCGCAGCCGCCTCCGCATCCAGGCCGAGCGGTTCATGTGGGACGCCCTGAGGGCCGACGAACCCGAGTCGCCTGCCCGCTCCCGCCGCCTCGCGGCCCTCGCCGAGCGGCTCCCCGGCCGCGATCTCACCGAGCGGTACATCATCGGACTGCGCGCCTGGGACGCCACCCTGCGCGCCGAACCCGCCGCCATCGCCCTCCGGCACGCCGAGCGGGCCCTCGAAGGCGGCCTGAGCTGGGCCGACGAGACCCGCGGCTTCGAGGTCCCGGTCCTCGTCGCCCTCATCCACCTCTACGCCGACCGGCCCGGCCGCGCCGAGGAGCTCTTCGCCGCGGGCACCGCCGAGTTCGAGAAGCAGGGCTGGCGCGGAGCGCATCTCTCCTTCGCCTACACCCTCATCGGATACATCCGCTTCCGGCGCGGCCGGCTCGTGGAGGCCGAGGACTTCGCCCGCGCCGGACTCCGCCTCGCCGAGCGCGTCGGCCCCGGCACCCCCGCCCTGTGGTACGCGACCGGCGTCATGATCGAGGTCCTGCTCGCCCGCGGCCGCACCACCGAGGCCGAACAGGTCGCCCGCGAGCACGACTTCGGCGCGCCCTTCTCCGTCACCGTCACCATCCCCGACTGCGAGACCGTCCACGCCGAACTGCTCCTCGCCACCGGCCGCACCGAGGAGGCCGCCGTCGCCCTCGCCGACATCGGCCGCCGCCTCGACCCGCGCGGCAAGCGCAACCCCTCCTGCTGCCCCTGGCAGCTCTACCTCGCCCTCGCTCAGGCCGCCACCTCCCCGGCACGGGCCCTCGCGACCGCCCACGACGCCGTCGCCCGCGCCCGCCAGTACGGCGCGCCCTCCGCGATCGGCCAGGCGCTCCGGGTGACCGCCGAGGTCTCCGAGGGCGCCGAGCGGATCAAGCTCCTGGAGGAGTCCGTCGAGTGGCTCGACCAGTCCCCGGCCGCGTACGAGCTGGCCCGCTCGCTCGTCGCCCTGGGCGCCGCCCTCCGCCGCACCGAGCGCCACGCCGAGGCCGCCGAGCACCTCTACCGCGGCCTGGAGACCGCCCAGGAGTGCGGTGCCGACGGCCTCGTCGAGGAGGCCCGCGCCGAGCTGACCGCCGCGGGACTGCGCCCGCGCGCCCTGCACACTGTCGACAGCCACTCGCTCACCGCCCGTGAGCGGGAGGCCGCCCGCCTCACCGTCCGCGGCCTCGACCCGGCCGTCGTCCTCGGCATCGACCCCACAGCCGCCGCCCGCCTGCTCTCCGCCGTCTACCGCAAGCTCGGCACCGACCGCTCCGGTCTCGCCCATGCCCTGGGCGACCCCGACGCGCCCGGCGGGACGGAGCCGGCGCCCCGGGAGGCGGGCCCGGCGGACTGAAACCCCGGAAGGGGACCCGTGCGGCGCCGGAAAGGACGGAGCCCGGCGCCGCGCCGCGCGCCCGGGCACGTACCATGGCCGTATGTCCTTCCTCCGCCGCCGCAGCGCCACTCCCGCGGGCCCGGACTTCGACGTCCTGGCCATGGACCCGGGGGACTGGCCCGGCAATCTCGGCGCCGGTCTGCTGCCCGCTCCCGACGGTTCCTGCCAGGGTGTCTTCCTGCGCTACGACCTCTTCGGCGGCCGCGGCCCCGCGATGATCATCGGAAACCTCCCGGAGGGCTCCCCGGCCCGGGAGCTCGCCGAGGGCCAGATCCCCTTCGAGGTCGCCCAGCTCCTCGCCGCCCTCGAGAACGACGAGCCGGTCGAGGTGATCGACACCGAGGACGTCCCCGTCATGCAGGGCGACAACCTCCTCATCGTGCGCCGCTTCAAGCTCTCCGAGAGCCGCATCTCCTGCGTCCAGTTCGACCGCAGCGACAACGTCCTGGTGACCATCGCCAGTTGGGACCGGCCGATCACCGACGACCTCTACGCGCTGCTCAAGCCGCTCCCCGCCGAGCTGTTCCAGCAGGGCTGAGCAGGGAGCGGGGGCCGATGAGCGCACGCGTCGACGCCTGGATCTGGGCGGTCCGGCTGACCAAGACCCGCTCCCAGGCCGCCGCGGCCTGCCGGGCCGGGCACGTCAAGGTCAACGGCGAGCGGGCCAAGCCCGCCCAGGCCGTGAAGCCCGGCGACGAGGTCCGGATCTTCCACGCGGGCCGCGAACGGATCGTCGAGGTCAAGGAGCTCCTGACCAAGCGGGTCGGCCCGCCGGTGGCCGCCGAGGCGTACGTGGACAACAGCCCGCCCCCGCCGCCGCGCGAGCACGTCGCCCTCGCCGCCGTCCGCGACCGCGGCACGGGCCGCCCCACCAAACGGGAGCGCCGCGAACTCGACGAACTCCGCGGCCGCCGTCCCTAGAACGTCTCCGACCTCCTGGAACGTCTCCGACGAAGAAGACGGCCGAAGGGCCGCCCCGGACTCCCCGGGGCGGCCCTTCGCGCACCTCAGGACGGGGCGCCGGCGAAGGCGGTGGCCACCCGCGCCGCCGTGGTGCCGAGACCGCGCGGCACCGTCCAGTCCGGGGAGGGCGACGCGGTTTCGGCACGCGGCCGGAGCAGTGGCGTCCCGGCGCCCGAGCGCACGTCCCCCGCCCCGTACCGCCGTACGCCGCGGTGCCAGTTCAGGATGCCCGCCAGCCAGTCCTCCAGCTCCCGCAGCCGCGCCTCGAACGCCGCCCTGCCCTCGGCGTCCAGGCCGAAGTGGGCGTACAGCTGCGGCACTTCACGCTGCTTCAGGTGCTCGTACTGGCGCAGCCGGCCGCGCATCAGCTCGTGCACCATCCCGGCGGCGGTGTCCCGGCCGACGTCGAAGAACTTCTCCAGGACGAGCACCCCGTTGTGCAGCTCGCCCTCCACCTCGACCTCCTTCTGGTACGAGAAGAGGTCGTTGAGGAGCGTCGCGTAGTCCGCCACCGCGTTCTCCAGGCCGCGGACCGTGCCCGAGCGGTGCAGCGCCTCCGGCAGGACGGCGCCCGTGCGGAGCCGGCCCAGCATCATGGTCAGTTCGGAGCCGAAGGTGCTCCGGCGCATCTCCACGTAGTCGACCGGGTCCGGCACGCGGTGCTGCGTCTGGTTGTGCAGCTCCCACATCCAGCTCTCCAGCATCCGTTCGAGGGCGCTCCACAGCGCGGCCCGCGCCTCCCGGTCCATGGCCCCGGCGGTCCGCGCCCACACGTCGGCGAGCGCCCGCTCCATCGGGTTCCCGGCGAGGTCCGGCGCGGAGGCGGGGTCGTCCACCGGCAGGCAGGCCTTCAGCCGGTCGGTCTGGACCCGCGCCTTCGCCAGGTCGCGGCTCCGGCCGAAGACCATCGGGTAGTAGTCGTCGGCGTAGGTGCCCCAGGTCAGCCAGAGAGTGCTGAGCTCCAACTCCTCCAGGGTGGCGTCGGGGTCGATGCCGGCCGCGCAGAGCGCGAGGTCGAAGCCCTCCATCAGCGGCCGGTCCCAGATGTCGTCGAGCAGCCCCATGGCCTCGGCCCAGTCCTCGGAGCGCCGCTTGGCCTCCTGGTGGTGCGGGCTGAGGGCGAGGGGGTAGGGGAGGTCGAAGTCGGGCAGCGGCAGGGGGCCGACGGGCTGGTGCGGGGTGTGGGTGAGGCTCCGTGTCCGTGCCTCGGCGGCCCGGCCGCCGAACAGGCGGGGGAGGTCGGGGAGGCCGGGGACCGGCGTGCTGGGCGCCGGTGCGCCGGAAGCGTCCTCGACCATGCCCTCGTTCATGTACCGGCTGGAGCGCATGTGCCACTCGTGGCCGCCGGACTGCCAGTCCTGGAGCCCCTTGGTGTACGCGCCGATCGCCGCGCACTCCAGCGGGGTGAGGCCCTCCTGCACGGCGAGCGCGGGCACCTCCGTGAGGGCGGTGTTCTCGAACTGCTGGAGCCGCGAGGTCAGCAGGTCGTTGACGGCGTCGGCGGCCTCCTGGGTGGAGCAGCCGAGGAAGTGCTCCAGGACGAGCACGCCGTTGCTGTTCTCGCCCTCGTCCTCGACCTCGCGCTGGTACGAGAAGAGGTCGTTGCGCAGGTGGACGGCGTCCGAGAAGGCGTCGCGGAGCACCCGCAGCGGCCGCGCGCCGGCGACCCGGTCGGGGACCTCGGCCCCGGCGGCGTACTCCACGAGCCCGGCCGACCAGGGGGCGCCGCCGACCTTGCGGCGCATCTCGATGTACTCCAGGGGGTTGGCGATCCGGCCCTCGCCGATGTTGTCGAGCTCCCACAGGGACTCGTAGAGGAGGGCCTCGGTGGCCTCGGCGAAGCGCCGGCGCCACCCGTCGGACATGGCGGGGACGGTGCGCCGCCACAGGTCGGCGAGGCCGGCCTCGACGGGGTTGGCCGGCTCGGGCGGGCCGGCCGCGGGGTCGGCCGGCATGAAGGCGGGCAGCCGGTCGAGGTACTCCTTGCCGCCGGCCCGGTCCTGGGTGCGCTTGAAGACCTCCAGGAAGTGGTCGTCGAAGAAGAAGACCCACGTGTACCAGTCGGTGACGAGGTTCAGCGCCTCCTCGCCGCAGTCCGGATGGGTGTAGGCGCAGAGCAGCGCGTAGTCGTGCGCGTCGAGGTCGGCCGTCTCCCAGATCCCGGAACCCTCCAGCATCCCCATGGCACGGGCCCAGTCCCGGGTGTGCGTCCGGGCGGCCTCCACATGGGGGTTGAGGCGCGCCGGATACGGGACGTAGAAATCCGGCATGACGAAGGGCTGAGGCATGTGCGGACGGGCCTTTCCGGTGGGCGGGTGCTGTTCCGGCCCAGCCTTACCCCTCTCCCGGCCGGCGAACCCGGGCTCCGTAATAGTCGTATGAGCAGATGAATGAGTGGTGTCGGAAGGGGACTCCGGCACCACCCCGCACCTTCCGGCCACGCTCGCTCAGTCCTGGGAAACCCGCACGTCAGCGGCCTTCACGAAGGCGATGCGATGGCCGAACTGGATCTGGTAGTACTCCTCCTGACCCCGCACCACCCGGTGGTTGCTGCTGTCGAACACCGGTGCGTAGTAGTACTCGCCGGGCGTCTTGAGCCCCGCCACGTACTTCTGCCCCGCGAGCAGCCGGTACGGCAGCGGCGACACGGCCTGCACCGGCACCCCCGCCGGATACGCCGAGGCCTCCGGATACGCCCGCCCGTACACCGGCACCTCCGCGAGACCCTCGCGCGGGGTGACCAGCGGCCCCCGCGCGTTCACCGCCGTCGGCGCCGCCTCCGGGTTGTGGAACCACGCCTTCTGCCCCAGATACCAGATCGCCGTCCAGTCGCCCCGGCGCTCCGCCACCGCATAGCTCTGCCCCGTGGAGGCGCGCGCCCCGGTGTCGTTGACCCCGGTCGTCGAGTCCTGCCCGCCGGGCCGCAGCCCGATGTCCTTCACCAGGGGCGCGTCGGCGCTCGGGGCGGTGTGCAGGCGCACCGCGCCGCTGCCGTGCGGCGGGCACGCCTGCCCGGCGGTCGAACATCCCGTGTAGACCGGCCGGTGGCTCGCGTACTCCGGACGGATCGTCACCACGTCCGCGTCCGGGCCCGCGCTCGGCGTGAGCGGCCGGCCGAGCAGCCGGAAGTAGTGCGCCCAGTCCCAGTACGGCCCCGGGTCGGTGTGCATGCCGCGGACCGACGAGGCCACCGGGCCCGGCACGTTGTCGTGCCCGATGATGTGCTGCCGGTCGAGGGGGACGTCGTACCGCTGCGCCAGGTACCGCACCAGCCGGGCCGAGGCGCGGTACATCGCCTCCGTGTACCAGGAGTCGGGGGCGGTGAGGAAGCCCTCGTGCTCGAGCCCCACCGACTTGGCGTTCACGAACCAGTTCCCGGCGTGCCAGCCGACGTCCTTCAGCGGCAGGTGCTGGGCGACGTGCCCGTCGGAGGAGCGCAGCGAGTACTGCCAGGAGACGTACGTCGGGTCCTGCACCAGCCGCAGGGTGACGTCCCAGGGCCCCTCGGTGTCGTGGACGACGATGTAGTCGATCGACTGCGAGACCGGTCGGTCCGCCTTGTCGTGGTTGCCGTAGTCCCCGTCGCCGAACTCCTCGTACGGCGCCGGGATCCACTCGCACGCCACCGTCTCCGGGCACTCCACCGGGCCGCGCTCCGGCGCCCGCAGCCCGAGCGCCGCCAACCGGCCCGTCTCCGGCACCACGTCCGGCGCGGCCGGCAGCGCCACCCGCTGCCCGCTGTCCGTGACCCGCTCCTCGCCGGTCCGGATCACCTCGAAGACGTCGTTCGCGTACGCCGCCGCCGTGGCCGCGTCGTCGGCGCCCGAGTACCGCGCCACCGCCCCGTACCAGTCGGCCGGGTCCGCGCTCGGCGCGAGCCCGGCCTCCCGCTGGGCCGCGGCGAGCAGCGCCGCACCGCCCTCGATGTTCGCCGCCGCCGAGGTCCGCAGCTCCTCCGCGGGGATCCCGGAGAGCGCCGACGCCCGCTCCAGGGTCCGCAGCCGCGCGGGCAGCTCCTCAGGAGAGGGCGGCTCCGTCCCGGCCCCGGTGCGGGCGGGCCGGGCGGTGTCGCCGCGCGCGTCCTCGCCGTCCTCCGAGTGGTGCGGTGCGGAGCGGGCCAGGGCCGTCGCCGCGTCGGTCAGGTGCATCGGCCCGTAGCCGCCGGTCACACTGGGCGCGCCGGCGTGCCCGTCCCAGCGCGACTGGAGGTAGGAGACCGCGAGCAGCACGCTCCCCGGCACGCCGTGGCGCTCGGCCGCCGCCTCGAACCGGCGCTGCAGGGAGTCCGCCACCGGCACGTCGGCACCGGCCGGCGGCGCGCCCGACAGCAGCGGCAGGAGCAGGGCGGCGGACGCGGCGAGGGAGAGCACACGCCCTCGGGACGCGGAACGGAGCAAGGCAGCCTCCAGGGGTGGGGGGTGACACGGGGGCGTGCGGGACCGAACCCGTACAGGGGTAGCGGCTCCCGGACCATCCGTCAATCACCCCTCACTCCAGGCGAGTTCCCACGTCAGTGCCGTGTCGGCGGCCGCACGGGGCGGGTTTCGCGGTGACGGCCCGCCCACCGGCGGCACGTCGGTGGTCTCGACCGATGAGGGGGGGCGGAGACGGCGAAGCGCCGCACTCCCGGTGTGTCGGCACCGGGTGCGCGGCGCACCCCCGTCTCGCGGCCGGGACCTCAGCGCGTCCCGACCGCCGCGCGCACGGCCCGCCGTGCCATGGCGCAGTCGTGGTGCAGCCGCCTCAGCAGCAGCCGCTGTTCCTCCCCGGGCGTGAGCGCCCCCGAGGCCACCGGCACCGAACCCGCCGGCGGTGCCTCCCTGATGGTCCGCTGCACGGCCGTCTCGTACGTACGGATCTCCCGCGTCAGCACGATCATCAGGTTCACCAGGAAGGCGTCCCGGGAGGCCGGGCCCGCCTGCTGGGCGAGCTGGCTGATCTGACGCCGGGCCAGCGGCGCGTCGCCGAGCACCGCCCACAGCGTCGCCAGGTCGTAGCCGGGCAGGTACCAGCCGGCGTGCTCCCAGTCGACCAGGACCGGACCTGCGGGGGAGAGGAGGATGTTGGAGAGCAGGGCGTCACCGTGACAGAACTGGCCCATGCCCTGCCGCCCGCCCGCGTGGGCCAGACCGTGCAGCAGCTTCTGCAGGTCGTCCCGGTCGCGGTCGGTGAAGAGCCCGAGCTCGTGGTAGCGCGCGATCCGCGCCCCGTAGTCCAGCGGCGCGTCGAAGGTCCCGGCCGGCGGCCGCCAGGCGTTGAGCCGGGCGATCGCTCCGAGCGCCGCCCGTACGTCGGCCCGCGGCGGGGCCTCCAGGGGGTGGCGCGAGAGGGCCGCGGCCCGCCCGGGCATCCGCTCGATCACCAGCGTGCCGTTCTCCGGGTCCGCCGCGATCAGCCGCGGCGCGCGCACCGGCGGACGGTGACGGACGAAGGAGCGGTAGGACGCTATCTCGTGCCGGAACCGCTCGACCCACGCGGGGGAGTGGTCCAGTAAACACTTCGCCACCGCCGTCGTGCGTCCGGTCGTCCCGACGATCAGGACGGACCGGCCGCTGCGCCGCAGCACCTGCACCGGGTTGAACTCCGGGCAGATCCGCTGCACCGAGGCGATGGCGACCTTCAGCTGCGCCCCCTGCGGACCGGAGAGGTCGATCCTGCCGCTGACCCGCGCACCGGGCACGGTGCCGGTCCCGGCCGTCCGGGGCCGGGGCCGCACGACCTGCGGCGCGGGAGCGAGGTACGGTCCGGCGCCGGCCGGCACCAGGCGGGTCTGCGGCCGGGGCGGGGCGGACACGGAGGACGATGCTGTGTACATGGAGGTGACAGATCCCTTCGTGTGCCGACGAATCGCGTGCGTCGCCCCGCCCGCCCCCGGTCCGCACCCTGGGGAAAATGAGGGCCGGTCGACGGGGCGGGGTGGCGCATACCTACCTGACACCCGCGCGTGGGTAGCGGAACACCGAGCGCACCCTGGCGAACCCTGGCGAATAGTCGCCAGCCCTATGACAGGGGGCTACTGTCAACTCAGCCGAGAACCTGGGGGCTTAGACGTGACAGGACAGACCAACACCCGCCTGGCGGACCTCTTCGGCCTGGCCGGCTGGTCCAAGGGCGAACTCGCGAGACTGGTCAACCGGCAGGCGGCGGCCATGGGCCATCCCCAGCTGTCGACCGACACCTCGCGGGTGCGGCGCTGGATCGACAGGGGGGAGACCCCGCGCGATCCCGTCCCCCGGGTGCTGGCAGCCCTGTTCACCGAGCGACTCGGCCGTGTCGTGACCATCGAGGACCTCGGGTTCGTACGACGCGGGCGTGCCGGAACGCGGCAGGACGTCAGGAACAGTGACGAGAACCCTGACGGAATGCCCTGGGCTCCCGACCGTACGGCTGCGGTCCTCACCGAATTCACGGGAATGGACCTCATGCTCAACCGACGCGGCCTGATGGGCGCGGGAATCGCGCTCACCGCCGGATCCGCACTCAGCAGTTCCCTGTACGACTGGCTCCGCACCGAGCCCTCCCGCCCCACCGCGGCCCCCCACGCCACCGATCCCCTCCACGCCGACCCCGCCGGGTACGACCGCTACGAGGCCGCCCCCATCGGGTCGGAGGAGATCGAGGCGCTGGAGCGCTCCGTGGAGGTCTTCCGCGCCTGGGACGCCTCCCGGGGCGGCGGCCTCCAGCGCAAGGCCGTGGTCGGCCAGCTCAACGAGGTCGGCGGCATGCTCGCCTACCGCCACGCCGACCACCTCCAGCGGCGCCTGTGGGGTGTGGCCGCCAACCTCGCCGTCCTGGCGGGCTGGATGTCCCACGACGTGGGCCTCGAACCCACCGCCCAGCGGTACTTCGTCATCGCCGCCCACGCGGCCCGCGAGAGCGGCGACCGGCCCCGGGCCGGCGAGGCGCTCTCCCGCGCCGCCCGCCAGATGGTCCACCTGGGCCGGCCGGACGACGCCCTCGACCTGATGAAGCTCGCCAAGTCCGGCGCGGGCGAACGGCTGCTGCCGCGCACCCAGGCCATGTTCCACACCATCGAGGCGTGGGCGCAGGCGTCGATGGGCCGCGGCCAGGCGATGCGCCGCACCCTCGGCGAGGCCGAGGACCTCTTCGTCTCCGAGGCCCAGGACAAGACGCCGAGCTGGATGCAGAACTTCGACGAGGCCGACATGCACGGCATGCAGGCGCTCGCCTACCGCACCCTCGCCGAGCACGACCCGGCGGCCGCGATCCCCGCCCAGCGCCACGCCAAGCTCGCCCTGGACCTGCGGCGTGACGGCCACGACCGCTCGAAGCTCTTCGACCACATCTCGATGGCCTCGGCCTGCTTCATCGCCGACGACCCCGAGCAGGCGGACCGCTACGCCCGGCTCGCCCTCATCTCCATGGGCGAGACCTCCTCGCACCGGACCTGGCACCGGCTGCGCGAGATGTACCGGCTCACCGGCCAGTACGCGGGCTACTCGAAGATCGAGGACCTGCGGGCCGAGCTGGAGGTCGAGCTGCCGAAGTCGCCCGAGGCCCCGCGATCGGGGCTGATCTGAGAGCGGGGCACGGCCCCGGGGAGCGGTCCGCACGCGGACGGAGAAGACGCGGACGGAGAAAGCACGCCGGATCGGGCTCCGGCCTGCCCTCCGTACGACTTCCCGTGCCGAGGGCCGCAGTTCGGGAACCGGATCAGGAACCGCCTCGGGAACCGGCTCAGAAGCCGCCTCGGGATCCGGTGCTCAGGAACCGACGCGGACGACCATCACGCAGGCGTCGTCCCCCCGCGCTCCCTCGCCGAACTCCTCCAGGACCGACCGCAGGCACTCCTGCGCGTCCCGCGCCTCCGACAGCCGGGGGGCGAGGGCGAGCAGCCGTGCCACACCGGTGTCGTCGAAGACGCGCGCACCACGGGTCAGACCGTCGGTGTGCAGCACGAGCACGTCGCCCGGGCGGAGCGGGGTCTCGGTCTCCCCGTACGCGGCCCCTGCCGTCGCCCCGAGGAGGACGCCCTCCGGCCGGCGCAGCGGACGCCCCGTCCCGTCGCGGAACAGCAGCGGGGCGGGGTGGCCGGCCTGCGCCCAGGTGAGCGTCTGCGCCACCGGGTCGTAGCGGCAGCACATCGCGCTGCCCAGGGCGGGCTGGCCGGAGCTCTCCAGGAGCTGGTTGAGGTGGCCCATGAGGGCGCCGGGGCGGATTCCGGCCACGGCCATGCCGCGCAGCGCGCCGAGCAGCATCGCCATCGAGGAGATCGCCGTCACGCCGTGCCCGGTGAGGTCGCCGACGGTCAGCAGGGCGTCGCCGCAGGGCAGCGCGAGGGCGTCGTACCAGTCGCCGCCGATCAGGTTGGTGGACGCGGCCGGGAGGTAGTGACCGGCGACGTCGAGCGGGGCGGGGCCGCCGTGCGCGAAGCGGAGCGAACCGCGCCACGGCGGGAGGACCGCCTCCTGGAGCTCGACCGCGACCCGGCGCTCGGTGCGCTCGATCTGCCGGGTCCGCTCCAGCCTGTCCCGGCTCTCGCGGACGGCCCGCTCGCTGCGCCGCAGCTCGCTGACGTCCCGCAACACGGCCCACATGGAGGCGGTACAGCCGTCGGCGTCGAGCACCGGCTCGCCGGTCATGTGGACGGTCCGGATCCTGGCGTCCGTGCGGATGATCCGGAACTCGCCGTCGATCGGCTTCCCGTCGATCAGACAGTCCGTCACCATCGCCTGGAGCAGCGGCTGGTCCTCGGGGAAGACCACCGTCGGCATCTCGTCGAGCGACATGGGGCCGAGCGCGCGCGAGCGGCCGAAGATCTGGAACAGCTCCTCCGACCAGCTCACCTCGTCGGTCAGCAGGTTCCACTCGGCGCTGCCGACGCGGCTGAGGAGGGAACCGGTACGGGCCGGCGGCTCGCCGTAGGCGGCCCCGGCGTCGCTCGTGAACGAGCCGTGGGGGACCGGGGCCTCGTCCTCGGGCGCCTCGTCCCGCTGCCCCGGGAGCGTGCCCACCGGGGCGCCGTCCCGAAGCTGGCCGAATTGTGCCCTCAGGTCGTCGAGCTGATGCATGGCCAGATCGCACAGTGCGCGCTGCCAGCGCTGTCGGGGATCGTCGTCGTAGGCAGCGGCGTCCCGGCGGACGGCGTCGACCTCGCCGCGCAGACGGCGCGTCTGCGAGATCAGCGCGTCCACCGCGCCCGGCTCCGGAGGCTGGGCGGGACGGTCCGCGAACAGAGGGGACGGCATGTCGTACTCCGATACAGGCGCGGCGCGGCCCAGATGGAAAAGGGGCCTGAGGACGACTGTGGCACAGGGGCGGAGCGCTCGTAAGGGATTCGGCGACACTCGATCCGGTGGTGCTTCTGGCATATGTCAAAGGCCCGGCCGTTATCGGCCACGCCACAAGAGGCTACGGTGCAGGTGTGGTGAGTGACGAGGCGAACGGTACGGCGGGAGCGGTGGGTACGGACACGGGGGAGGCGGCGGTGACTTCGGGCCCTGCGGGTACGGCGGTGCTGCTCGCGGCGGCGCCCGCCGGACGCGGCCGCACGATGGACGCGGCCTCCGTGCTGCCCGCGCTCGCCGCGGTGCCGCCCGGCGTCCTCACCGGCACGGCGACCGCGACGCTCGTCGAACTCGCCGACCCCATCGACCCCCAGGCCGTCCTCACCCGGCTGCGCGCCGCCGCGCAGAGCCCCGGCCCGCTCGTCCTCTACCTCGCGGGCCAGCTCCATCTGGACCGCCGTCAGCAGCTGCCCCACCTCGCCCTGGCCCGCAGCACCTCGGCGGCCCTGCGGTACACCGCCCTGCCCTGGCACTGGCTCGCGGAGGCGGCGGCGGCCCGTCCGGCCGGGACGACGACGGTCGTCGCCGACCTGGTCGCGGACCCGGAGACCTGGACCCGCCTCGGCACCGGCACCGACCTGTTGCGCCTGACGCCCTCCCCGGCCCTCTACGCCCGCGTCACCGCACCCCCGCGCCGGGGCGAACACGCCGCCCCCGACTACCTTCGCGCCTGGGCGGACCAGTGGCGCGCGGGCGCCCGCCTCCCCTTCCCCGCCCTCCACGCGGAAGCGGCGACCCGCACGCAGTCGCCGCAGGCCCTGTTCCTGACGCCGACCACCCACCCGACGGCCCCGGCGCCGCAGCCCCCGGCCCAGGTCCCCGCCCCGGCCCCGGTGCCGGCCTCGGCTCACGCCCCGGCCCCGGCCCAACTCCCCGCCCTGGCCCAGACCTCCACCCCGGCCCGAGCCCCCGCCCCGGCCCAAGCCCCCGCCCCGGGGCCGGCCCAACTCCCCGCCCCGGCCCCGGCCCACCCTCCGGTTCCGGCCCCTGTGCCGGGACCCGCTCCCGTTCCCGTACCCGTGTCCGGTCCTGCTCCCGTACGCGCGGAGCAGCCCGCCCCCGTCGGGGTCCCGCCCCTCCCCGCGGGCTTCGCGGCGGCTCCGCCCGTACCGGCGGCACCCCCGGCCCCGGCCGACCCTGAGCTGCGGCGGGAGCCCGTACCGATCCCCGAGGATCCCGAAGTGTCCCCCGGGGCCATGAAGTCGGTCCCCCCGAAGCGGGAAGGCGAGGAACCGGCCGCGCACGATCCGCACCCCGCGATCCTGTCGGCCGCGATGGCCGGGCGGCACGCCGAGGCGGCGGAGATGGCGGCCGCGTGGGAGCGGGACGCGCTGCGGCGGTTCGGGCCCCGGTCGGAGGAGGCGGTGCACTGGATGGAGGTGCGGGCGGACCTGGCCCGGCTGGCGGACGAACCGGCCCGCAGCTGCGAGTTGTGGCTCGCGGTCGCCGAGGCGCGGCTCGGGCTGCGCCAGCGGCCGGACGACCGGGACGTCGAGGGCGCGGTGGACCGGGCCCACCACCAGTGGGAGCAGATCACCGACCCGGCCCGCGCCCGCGCCCTCGGCCCCGCCCTCGTCTCCCTCCGCCGCCGCGTCCCGGGCCGCCGCCCCGGCGCCCTGGAAGCGCTCCGCCGCCGCATGCACGCCCGCTGACCCGGACGGGCCGGACAGTCCCGTACCCGCGGGAAGGTTCCTCATGACGTCTCTCGCCCGTGCCCAGCGGTCGCTCGCGGATCCGTCCGTCCGGCATCCGCTGTGGCCGCCGCTCACGGCGGGGTGCCCGGTGACGTCCACCGCCGAGGTCGCGTACCCGCTGGAGATCGACTACGACTACGACGCGGTGCCGGCGGACCTCTTCGCCGGGCCCGCCGCGCACGGGCTCGAACGGTGGGCGCCGCTGCTGCCGCCGCTGGCCGCGCCGGGGCTGGGGGAGGGGAACACGCCGCTGGTGGAGCTGGCCGACGGGGTGTGGGTGAAGGACGAGTCGCGCAACCCGACATGGAGCCACAAGGACCGGCTGAACCGGGTGGCCGTGAGCGCCGCCGTGGCCTCCGGGGCGCGGGGCGTGGTCGTCTCCTCGTCCGGCAACCACGCCGCGGCGGCCGCCGCGTACGCGGCCCGTGCGGGGCTGCCGTGCGCCGTGTTCACCTCGCCGTACGCCCCGCCCGCCGTCGCCTCCCACCTGCGGGCCTACGGCGCGACCGTGCTGACCGTCCCGTACGCCTCCGTACGGCCCCTGATGCGGCGGATCGTCGACGAGCTCGGCTTCCAGCCGGTCAGCAGCGTCACCGACTCCGCGCACACCGGGCACCCCTTCGGCCCCGAGGGTTACAAGACGATCGCGTACGAGATCGCGCTCGCGCTCGGGCGGGCCCCGGCCGCCGTCCATGTGCCCACCGGTTACGGGGAGTTGCTGTTCGGGATCGCCAAGGGCTTCCGGGAACTGGCCCGGCTGGGGGTGACCGACGCGGTGCCCCGGATGTACGCCGCCGAGCCGGCCGCCGCGGGGGCGCTGACCGAGGCGCTGCGGACCGGCCGCCCGGCCGCCCGCGTGCCCGTCGGGCCGACCGCCGCGTACGCCATCGACTGCGAGGTGAACGGCTACCGCGGGGTCCTGGCGGTGCGGCGGACCGGCGGCGCCGCGCGGACGGTGACGGAGGAGCAGTTCGCGGCGGCCCGGGCGGAGCTGGCCTCGCAGGGCGTCTGGTGCGAGGTGTCCGCCGCGGCCGGCCTCGCGGGCCTGCGCGCGCACGGCCCCGACCCGGCCGGGGAGGACGGCCCCGTCGTCTGCGTCGTCACCTCCAGCGGCTACAAGGACGTGGCCACGGGGAAGGAGGCCGTCACGCCGATGGACGCCGACTGGGAGACCGTACGGGCCGCGCTGAAGGCGTGAGCCCGGCGCCCCGGGCCGCGCGGGTGGCACTCCGCCGCCCGGCGTCCTGAGATGATCTGACGTATGACCGTCTCCTCGCGCCGCCCGGCGGCCACCGCCTCCGGGACTCCCGGCGGGGCCGCGCTCCGCACCGAGCGGCTGCTGCTGCGGCCGGTGCGGAGCGCGGACGTGCCGGCCGTGACCCGGCTCTGGACCGATCCGGAGGTGCGGCGGCACCTCGGCGGGCCGGTCGTGGAGTCGGTCGTACGGATCCGGCAGCGGCGGATCGTCGGCGCGCCCGGCTGCCACGCCGTGGTCCGCGCCGAGGACGGTGTGCTGCTGGGCCTCGTCACCGTCGAGACCGAGGGGCGGGGCGGCGAGACCGAGGTGTCGTACCAGTTCCTGCCCGAGCACTGGGGGAGCGGGTACGCCCGCGAGGCGGTGGCCGCGGCCGTCGCCCGGGCCCTGGAGACCGCGCCGACCGTGGTCGCCGTCACCCAGGAGGCCAACCACCGCTCCCGCCGCCTCCTGGAGGCCGTCGGCCTGGAGCACGCCGGCACCTTCGTGGAGTGGGACGCCCACCAGGTCCTGTACCGCCGCCGCGCCTGAGCCCTACCGCGCGCCGGGGAGCCGCACCGTGGCGATCAGGCCGCCGCCGGTGACGTCGAGCGGCGTCCGCGAGATGGCCGGCGGCGCGGCGCCCGACGCGTTGAGCAGGACGTCGTCCACGGACGCCCCCCGGCCCAGGCGGAGCACGTACCGCGCCGTCTCGGCCAGGACCGAGCAGCCCGCCCCGAGCGCCAGGGCCCGGCGGGTGCGGACAGGGACGCGTCGCCGTTCATGCGCCCAGGGGACCCGAAGGGGTGTCACGGCGGCGTATGCGGTTCTTGACACGCCCGCGATACACCGGCCCGGCGCCGTGCCGGGCGCGGATCGTGGAAGGCTGGGCCCCATGTCCTTTCTCGTGATGGGCGAGTGCGTCGCCGACATCGTCCGCGCCCCCGGCGCCGCCGACGTCGTCCACCCCGGGGGCAGCCCCGCCAACGTCGCCTTCGGCCTCGCCCGCCTGGGCCGGGAGACCACCCTCCTCACCCAGCTCGCCGACGACGCCCCGGGGCGGCTCATCGCGGAGCACCTGACCGGGGCGGGGGTGCGGCTCGCGATCGGGGGCGTTCCGGAGCGGACCCCGGCGGCCGTCGTCTCCCTCGACGGGGAGGGGCGGGCCGCGTACGCCTTCGACCTCGTCTGGACCCTGGCCGCCGAGGAGCCGCCGGCGACCCCGCACCCGATCCGGCACGTGCACCTCGGGTCGATCGCGGCGGTGACCGGACCGGGGGCCGCCACCGTGCTCGCCCTGACCCGGCGGCTGCGGGCCACCGCCACGGTGAGCTACGACCCGAACGTGCGGCCCGCGCTGATGGGGGAGCACGGGACGGCCGTGGCCCGGGTCGAGGAGTGCGTGGCCCTCGCCGACCTGGTGAAGGCGAGCGACGAGGACCTGGCCTGGCTCCACCCGGGCGAGCCCCCGGAGGCGGTGGCCGCCCGCTGGCTGGCCCTCGGGCCCGCCGTGGTGCTCGTCACCCGGGGCGGGGAGGGCTCGCTGGCGGTGACCCGGCAGCACACCGTGGCCGCCGGGGCGCCGGCCGTCACCGTCGCCGACACGGTCGGCGCGGGCGACTCCTTCATGTCCGCCGTCCTCGACGCCCTCGCCGGCCGGGACCGGGACCGGCTCGCCGCGCTCGGCGCCGACGAGCTCGCCGGGCTGCTGGCCCGGGCCGGTGCCGCGGCCGCCGTCACGGTCTCCCGGTCCGGCGCCCGGCCGCCGGACCGGGCGGAGCTGGCCGCGGCCCTCGCCGGGCTCCCGGACCGGGCCGTCACGTCCGGGCGTGGCTCGTGATGTCCGCCGCGAACTGCTCGATCAGCTCCGGCGTCACCGTCGGGCGGGCGGCGGCGATCGCCGCCAGGTAGTCCGCCGTGCTCGCGCCCGGCGCCGGGGCGTCCGTGCCCCGGCCGCCGACGGCGAGGAGGTCCCGCTCGAAGGACGCCTGGGCGGCGACCCGGGCCGCGTGCTCGATGTCCGCCGGGGTGAACAGGTCGCTGGCGAGGACCAGTTCGTCGATGTCCACCTCCGGGCGGCCGTCGGTGTAGCGGGCCCAGATCGCGGCCCGGGCCGCCTTGTCCGGCGTACCGATCGGGATCAGGTAGTCGAAGCGACCCGGCCGCAGGAAGGCCGGGTCGAGCGAGCGGACCGAGTTGGTCGCGCACACGAGCAGCCGCTCGTCGCGCTCCCGGAACCCCGGGATCAGCTTGAGGAGCTCGTTGGTGACCCCGTGCAGCCCGCCCGGCCGCGCGGGCTCGGAGCGCACCGGGGCGATCTCCTCGACCTCGTCGATGAAGACGAGGACCCGGTCGAGCTCCGCGATCCGCGCGAAGGCCGTGCGCAGCGCCGCCGCGAGGTTCCCGCCGTCGGCGAGGCGCGACGGCAGGATCTCGACGAACGGCCAGCCGAGCCGGGAGGCGACCGCCCGCGCGAAGGTGGTCTTGCCGGTGCCGGGCGGACCGAAGAGACAGATCGCCCGGGGCGGCCGGACCCCGTGCCGGGTGGCCCGCTCCGGCTCGGCGAGCGGCAGCACCACCCGCCGCTCGATGAGGTCCTTCTCCCGCTCCATGCCGGCCACCTTCGCCCACAGGTCGCCCGGGAGCAGACGGCCGCCGAGGTCGTCGAGCAGCCCGGCGGCGGGTCCGTGCAGCGGCTCGGTCTTCTCGAAGTACGCCACCGCCGGCTGGCGCGTGTAGCCCGCGTTCAGCAGCCCCTCGCCGAGCAGTTCCTCCTCCGGCAGGACGTACGCGATCCGCCCCACCCGGGCGGCGACGAGCCTGCGCTCCAGCTCCACCAGGAGCGCGCTGGCCAGGCCCCGGCCGCGCCAGGCGGAGGCGATCGCGATCCGCATCACCCAGGCGCGCTCCCCCGAGACGCAGGCGAGGGCGGCGCCGATCGGCACGCCCTGGTGGACGGCGACGACGGCCGGCTGGCGGGAGGTGAGGGCGCCGATGCACTCGGCGAGCGAGAAGACGGACTCCTGGCCGAGCTCGGCCGTGGTGTCGATCAGATGGACGACGGCCGCGAGATCGCTCTCGCGGTAGTCGTGGATGTGCCAGTTCACCGGTGGTACCGCCCCTCGTGCGCACGCCGTCCGCCGGACCGCGTGCCGTTGTGTGCGTGCCGTGTCTCTCGTTGCGGCGAGGCTAGGCGGGCGCCGGGCGGCGGGGCCTGCGCCATCCTGCACAAGGCGGGGCGGGGAAACGCGCCGCTTCGTCACTGGGCGGAGCGGCGCGTACGCGTGCGGCGGCGCTCCCGGGAGAGCGCCGCCGCACGGGCGGGATCAGGCAGGTGCCTCACGTCCTGCGCTTGCTCATCAGCAGCCCGCCCGCGGTGAGGGCGAACAGACAGACACACGCGCCCGCGATGACATTGCTGAGGACCATGCCGGTGTCGGGGCTCCGGGTGACGACCCACGGCGCGATGATCGTCCAGGCGCCGAGCAGCAGAACCACGAAGTTGAGGTCCTGGGAACGCTCGGGGGCCATCGACATGCACAGGCCGAGGACCGCGAGGGCGATGCCGACGACCAGGTTGGTGATGGCCAGTTCCGGCCTGGCGGCCGCGAAGTGGACCGTGTAGGCGGAGACCGCGATCCAGACGCCCGCGAGGATGACGAGTTCCTCGACGGCCGCCACTCCTCTGGTCTGCAGGATCTGCGCGTAGCGCTCGCGCATCTCCGTGGCGTCCGGGTGTCCCGCGATGTCACCGCGGCGGTGAGAGACGTCGGCCATGTGACTCGCCTCCTTGCTGGCGTACTGCGTGTCGGACCGCGCTCGCGGCACGAATGCCGCAGTCCCATTGTGCTCTTATATGTTCCTTATGTGAAGCGGGGACGAGAGCGGCCGACCGGAGCGGCGTACGCTGGGAGAGGACTCGGGGCACCCGCTCAGCGCCGGAGGCGAGACGATGGCCGGCATCGTACGGAGAAGCTTCGACACCGCGGACGAGACCCGTCCCTTCGAGGGCGGCAAGGGCAGGCTCGACCTGCTCACCACGGACGGGGGTCCGGTCGGGCGCGCCGTCTTCGAACCCGGCTGGCGGTGGTCCGAGCACGTGAAACCGCTCGCCGGCACGGACAGCTGCCAGGCGTCGCACATGGGGTACGTGGTCAGCGGCCGGCTCCACGTCGTCATGGACGACGGCGAGGAGGCCGACTTCGGCCCCGGCGACTTCATGGAGATCAGCCCCGGCCACGACGGCTGGGTCGTGGGCGACGAACCCTGCGTGGCCCTCGACTGGGTCGGCGTCGGCGACTACGCCAAGCCGTCGTCCTGACGGCGGGGGCGGGGCGAGGGGGCGGCCGGCGGTCGCCCCCGGACGCGCAGGCCCTTGACGCACCGCCTCTCGGCGCACCGGCCCGCGGCTCGCCGGGAGGGACCGTCCGCCCGCTGAAAACCACCTGAGCCGGCGGTCGTGACCAGGCACAATGCCGCCATGATCCAGGACGACCGCCGCACGCCCGTGCCGTACGCCGGCGCCGACGAGCGCACCACGCTCACGGCCGTGCTCCAGTTCCAGCGCGACACCCTCGCGCTCAAGTGCGCCGGGCTCACCCCGGAACAGCTCAAGGAGCGCGCCGTGCCGCCCTCCGGGCTCTCCCTCCTCGGCCTGGTCCGGCACGCCGCCGAGGTCGAGCGCGGCTGGTTCCGCACCGTACTGGCGGGGGAGGAGAGCCGCAGCCCCTGGACCCCGCCCGGCGCCACCGAATGGGCCGACTTCGACGTCGAACATGCCGACACCGAGGCCGACTTCGCGGTCTGGCGCGCCGAGTGCGCCCGCTCCCGCGCGATCGTGGACGCCGCGGGCTCCCTCGACGACACCGGCCACCTGGGGGACGAGACGTACTCCGTCCGCTACGTCCTCGCCCACATGATCGAGGAGTACGCCCGGCACAACGGCCACGCCGATCTGCTCCGCGAGCGCATCGACGGCACCACGGGGGAGTGAGCACGGACATGACGACCCCTCAGCACCCCGACGTCACCGAGGCCATCGCGCGCGAGCGCCGCCTCCACGACCCCGCCGTCCGTCTCTCCCGGCCCCTCGCGGAAGCCCTGTTCGACCCCGATTTCATCGAGGTGGGCGCCTCCGGGCGGCGCTGGACGTACGAGGAGATGCTCGCCGCCCTGCCCGAGCTGCACGGCGGCGAGGACGGCCCGCCGATCACCGCCGGGCGTTTCGCCGGCACCGTGCTCGCCCCCGGGATCGTCCACCTCACCTACGAGACCGTCATCGACGGCCGGCACGCCCGCCGTTCCTCCGTCTGGCGCCGCGACCCCGCCGACACGCTCCGCCTCTACTACCACCAGGGCACCCCGGTGCCCGAGGGCACGGCTCACCCGTAGGCGTCCGTCACGCAGTCGGCCGCGCAGCCGTGGTGGTCGAAGCGGCGGCGCAGCGCGGCCGCCGCGTGCCGCCGCTCGACCCGCTCGTGGCCGTACCGCTCCCGTACCAGCCGTTCCACGGCCCCGACGGTGACGATCGCCGGCTCGCCCTCCCCGGCGGCCCGGCGGGCCGCGGCGATCGCCTGGTCGGCGGCGCGCGTCAGGTCCCGGACGTAGGCCCGGTGAGCCATCGTCAGGGCGCGGCGCGCGGCGAACGGGCGCGTGGCGCGCCCCTTCCACAGGATCCCGGCCGCGATCAGGCCGAGACCGCCGCCACCCACGATCACACCGCCCACGACGGCGCTCAGACGATCCCCCACGACTGCCGTCCTCCCCTTCGTCCGCCGACGATCCTACGGCGGCGGGCGCGGGTCACGGCCGTGTCCGGGCTGTGCGGGGCGGCCGGTCACGCCTGGACGAGGTCGCCGTGGCGGTGCGCCACGCGCCACTCGCCGTCCTCGCGCCGGTACGCCTGGGTGGCCCGCAGGGTGTAGGTGCGCGGCTCGCCGTCCACCGACGCCGAGATGTGCTCGAAGCACGCCGTGTAGGCCATGTCGCCGACGACGTCGTGGCTCACCACCTCGATGCGGTACGACGTGCAGGCGGAGAAGCGCCGGGCGAGCGCCGTGAACAGCGTGTCCACGTCCTCCTGCCCGACGGCGTTGTACCAGGCCCCCAGCACGCTCACCGGGTCGCGGCGCGACCAGAGCGCCCGGCGCGGCGCCGGGTCCCCGTCGTGCAGCGCCCGTTCGGCGGCCTGGAGATCGGTCCTGACCCACGTCAGGAAGGCGTCCCGGTCGGTCATGACTTCATGATGCGCCCCGCGTGCGGCGCCCCGCATGCCGTGCCCCGCCCACGGCCCTGAGGTGACTCGTGTCAGTGACTCGTGTCACCATTGCGTCTCCAGTCCTTGACCCCCGTGCGGGACGGCCCCGACGCTGCCCCTGTCACCCAGAGCCGCCGCCGCACCGGACCCGCGCCCCAGGAGCCGCCCAGATGACCTCCCACGGCCCCCTCGTCACCACCAACCGCGGCCCCGTCCGCGGCGAGCGCCGCACCGACGGCACGTACCGCTTCCTCGGCATCCCGTACGGTCGGCCGCCCGTCGGCGAGCTGCGCTTCGCCGCCCCCGAACCGCCCGAGCCGTGGACCGAGCCGCTGGACGCGACCGCCTACGGCCCGACCGCCCAGCGCCGCCCCTTCGCCGAGGTCACCACCATTCCCGAGCCCAGCGTCCCGGGCGCCGGCGTCCTCAACCTCAACGTCTTCACCCCCGACACCGCCCCCGCCGAGGGCCTGCCCGTCCTCGTCTGGATCCACGGCGGCGGTTACGTCGCGGGCTCCGCCGCCAGCCCCTGGTACGACGGCGCCGCCTTCAACCGCGACGGCGTCGTCCTCGTCTCCGTCGGCTACCGGCTCGGCATCGAGGGCTTCCTGCACCTGGAGGACGCCCCCGACAACCGCGGCGTCCGCGACTGGATCGCCGCCCTGGAATGGGTCCGCGACAACATCGCCTCCTTCGGCGGCGACCCCGGCCGGGTGACGATCGCCGGCCAGTCCGCCGGCGGCGGCGCCGTCCTCACCCTGCTCTCCGTGCCCTCCGCCGGCGGCCTCTTCCGGGGCGCGCTCGCCGTCTCCGGCGCCGTGCTCCGCCCCGACGGCCCCGAAGCCGCCCGCGCCGCCGCCCGGCTCCTCACCGCCCGCACCGGCGTCCCCGCCACCGCCGCCGCCCTGCGCGACCTGGACGACGACGAGCTCCTCGCCCTCCAGGACCGGCTCGCCGAGGACGGGCCCGACCGCGAGGGGCTGCCCCCGATGCTGGCCCTCGCCCCCTTCGCGGACGGCGAGCTGATCCCCGTACCGCCCGCCGAGGCCCTCACCGCCGGCGACGCGGGCGCCGAGGTCCCGCTCATGCTCGGCTTCACCGCCGACGAGTTCTCGATGTTCCCCGGCCCGGAGGGCGTGCCGCTCCCGGTCCTCCTCGGCGCGCTCGGCCTCGACCCGGCACGCGCGGGCGAGTTCACCGCCGCCTACCCCGCCGTGCCCGAGTCGACCCTCTTCGGCCAGGCCCTCACCGACGTCATGTTCCGGGCCCCGAACCTGGCCGTCGCCGACGCCCGCGCCGCCCGCGAACGCCCCACCTGGCTCTACGAGTTCGCCTGGCGCTCGCCGGTCCTCGGTCACGCCGCGCACTGCCTCGACCTGCCGTTCGCCTTCGACCTCCTCGACGCCGAGGGCGTCCACGCGGTCGCGGGACCCACGCCGCCGCAGGCCCTCGCCGACGCCGTGCACCGCGCCTGGGTGGCCTTCGTCAAGGACCAGGACCCGGGCCCCGACTGGCCCCGCTACGCCCCCGGCACCCGCGCCACCCGGGTCTGGGACACCGAGCCCCGCGTCGAGGCCGACCCGATCCGCCACGTCCGCGACCTCTGGTCGACCTGACCGGCGGGCCTCCGGCGGGACGCCTGGACGGTCCGGAGCGACGGGGCCGGGACCGACAGGGGCCGGAGCGACGGAGCCGGATCGATGGGGGGCTGGGCCGACGGGAGCCGGATCGACGGGAGCCGGATCGACGGGACGGGGGCCGGACCGGCGGTGTCCGCCCGCCCGGCCCCCTCGCGGCTCAGCCCTCGAAGCCGACCGTCCCGTCCGGGAGGAGCGCCTCCACCCGCGCCCCGTGCTCGACCGTGCGGCTCACCGTGCAGAACTTCTCGTGCGTGAGCCGCACCCCGCGCGCGAACACCTCCGCCGCCTTCGGGTTGGAGTCCGGCAGGTCGAACTCGTAACTCACCCGGATCCGCCCGATCCGCCCCCCGTCCTCCGGCGCCGACACCGACTCCACGACGATCCGCAGCTCGTCGTGGTCCACGGCCCGCGCGGTCCGGTCGATCACCAGGCCGCCGCAGCCGCCCATCGCCGCAAGCAGCAGCTCCACCGGCGTGAACGACGGCTGGGCGCCGTCGTCGTCGGCCGCGGCCATCAGCACCTCCGCCCCCCGGTCGTTGCGGGCGGTCCACCGCCGGTACCCGGTACGGACGGTCTCGACGCGGTAGTCGGCCATGGGGACGTGCTCCTCACACTGTGCTCGGACATGTGCCCCGTACGCTACGGCGCCCGGCCCCGCCGGACCCCACCCGCCCGGCCGACCGGGCGTCCGGATCTAGGGGCCGCTCGGTGTGACGAGGCCGGACTCGTAGGCCAGGACCACGAGTTGGGCCCGGTCGCGGACGCCGAGTTTCGTCATGGCCCGGTTGACGTGGGTCTTCGCCGTCGACGGGCTGATCACCATGCGGTCGGCGATCTCGTCGTTGGACAGGCCCCGCGCCACCAGGGCCACCGCCTCGCGCTCCCGTCCCGTCAGTTCCGCCAGGGCCGGGCCCGGCCGCGCGGCGGCGGGGAGCGGCTGGGCGAGGTACCGGTGGATGAGTCGGCGGGTGATCGCCGGCGCGAGGAGGGCGTCGCCGCGCGCGGCGACCCGCACGGCGTGCAGGAAGTCCTCCGGCAGCACGTCCTTGACCAGGAACCCCGCGGCGCCGGCGCGCAGCGCGTCGAGGACGTACTCGTCCATGCCGTAGTTGGTGAGGATCACGACGTGCGTCCCCGCGAGGGACGGGTCGGCGGCGATCCGCCGGGTGGCCTCGATGCCGTCGACGACGGGCATCCGGATGTCGACGAGTGCGACGTCGGGGCGGTGTGCACGGGCGAGGGCCAGGGCCTCCTGCCCGTCGGCGGCCTCGGCGACCACCTCGATGTCGTCCTCCAGGTCGAGCAGGGCGCGGAACCCGCTGCGGATGAGCGGCTGGTCGTCGACGAGCAGGACCCTGATCACGGCGTGCGCTCCACGGGGAGTTCGGCCCGGACCGAGAAACCGCCCCCGTCGCGCGGCCCGGCGGTGAGCCGGCCACCGAGAGCGGTGACGCGCTCGCGCATGCCGAGCAGGCCGAGACCGGGTACGGGCGCGGCGGCCGGCGTCGCCCTGCCGTCGTCGTCGACCCGGACCGCGAGCAGCTCAGGCCGGCAGTCGATCCGGACGGCCGCAGACGTCGCCTCCGCGTGCCGGGCGACATTGGTCAGCGACTCCTGGACGATCCGGTAGACCGTCCGGTCCACGGCGGCCGGCACGTCCGCCTCCCGCTCCCGCCCCTCGACGGTCAGCGTCGCGTTGAGCCCCAACGCCCGCGCCCGATCGAGGAGTTCCGGTATGTCGGCGAGGCCGCGCGGCGGAGTCGTGTCGTCGTCGCGCAGCGCCTCCAGCGTCGCCCGCAGCTCCCGGCTCGCCTCCCGTCCCGCCTCCTGGATGGCCAGGAGCGGCGCGGGCACCTCCTCGCCGCGCCGCCGGGCCACATGGACGGCGACCTCGGACTGCACCTTGATCACCGAGATCTGGTGGGTGAGGGAGTCGTGCAACTCCCGGGCGATCCGCAGCCGTTCCTCGTCGGCGCGGCGCCGGGCCGCCTCCTCCCGGGTCCGCTCGGCCTCGTCCGCCCGCCGCTCGGCCTGCCGCAGCGCCTCGCCCGCCGCGCCCGCCGCGATCAGCCAGGCGATCTCCAGCGCGCCCCGCGCCCGCGCGAACGCCTCCGCCACGCCGTACGGCCCCGACACCAGGGCCGCCACCGGCAGCGCCGCGAGCATGAGCACGCTCGCCACCGCCGTCACGGTGCGGTGCCCCGCCCGTACGGCCGCGTACACGGCGAACAGATAGGCCACGACCGGCACGTCGAAACCCACCGCCTGGTAGCCGACCGCGCACGCCCCGGTGACGGCGAGCACCGCCCGGGGCGCGCGCCGCCGTGCGACCAGCGCCAGCCCGCCCGCCGCCAGCAGCCCGTACCCGAGCACCGCCTGCGGCAGGGCGGGCCGAGGCCCGGACGCCGCCGTGACCAGCAGCGCCGCCGCCACTCCGAGGGCGATGACCACATCCCCGTACCGCTGCCGGACACCGGCCTCCGCTTCCTTCATGGGCGCACCCTAACCGGCTCCCCGGCCCGGGCCGTCGCCCCGGGGAAGGAGCCTCCGCCTACCACGGACGCGGTAGGCGGGCGTCCACTGCCGCACCGGCGGCAGACGAAGTGTCCGCGCCCGGCGGACGACCGGGGGAGGGGGTGCCGGACATGCTCGGATCACCGGCTGCACGAGGAAGCCGCACGAAGAGCCCGCACGAAGAAACCGTCCGAAGAGCCCGCACGAAGAAGCCGTCCGAAGAGCCCGTACGAGGAAGCCGTACGAGGAACAGGAGCCCGCCCATGTCCGTCCGCCGTCTGCTCGCCACCGCCGCGTCCGCCCTGCTCGGGGGCGTCGTGCTCGCCGCACCCGCCGCGGCCGCCCCGGCCTCCTCCCTGGCCGCCTCCGTCTACACCTTCAGCGCCGGCCGGATCGGCTCCAGCGCGGGCGCGGTGATCGGTCTGATCGGCCTCGCCGCGGCGTGGCGCGCCCTGACCCGTCCCACCGGCCGCCTCGGCACCACGACCGGACCGCGCGGTCCCCTGCTCGCCCTGGGTGCCGGGACGGTCGCCCTGGTCCTGGGCGGCCTGGTCGCCGCCACCGCCGACGGCGGCCTCGGCACCGGCAACGGCCTCGGCGGCGCCTACGTGTCCCTGCTCGTCGGACTCGCCGCCACGGCACTGGGCGGACGGGCCCTCGCCCGCGCCCGCCGCACCCGCTGACCGCACCGGGAGGCTCTCCGGCTGAGTACTCGCTCACCGCCGGCTGAGTACACCGGCGGATCCGCAGCCCGTCCGCCCCGGCTGGAATGGACCCATGACCTTCCGCGCTCCGGCCCGCCCCCGGCCCCTCCGGCACGTCTCCGCCACCGGCACCGCCCTCGTGGTGGCGCTCGGTCCGGTCGTGGTCGGGGCCCTCCTCGCCCGCTCGGTCGGCGGCGACCCGATGGTCTCGGTCAACGCGTTCATCGCCGGCGGCGGGCAGCGCGCCCGCCTCTCCCGGCAGCAGCTGCGCACCTGCGGGAGCCGGATGAACGCCCGCCGGGTTCAGGCCGTGCGCGGTCTGCGGGCCAGGACGAACCCCTGGGGCGAGGCGTCCCCCGGCTCCGGCTCGCGCACCAGCCGCGCCGACTCCACCAGACCGGCGCCGGCCAGCAGCCGGACGACATGCTCCGGAGACCAGCGGTAGACGTCGAGGTCCACCGCGTGCCCGTACGCCCGCTCCAGCCGACGCCGCTCGCGCTCCGGGCCGTTCGTCGCCTTGAAGGCCAGTAGGAGCAGTCCGCCCGGCGCCAGGACACGGCCGAACTCGGCGAAGGTGACGGTGAGTTCGTCCTCGTCCATGTGGACGGTCGAGTACCAGGAGAGTACGCCGCCGAGCGAGCCGTCCGGCAGATCGAGGGCCGTCATCGAGCCGACCTCGAAGCGGAGCCCCGGGTACGTCTCCCGGGCCACCCGGACCATGCCGGGGGAGAGGTCGATCCCGAACGCCTCGGCGCCCAGCTGCCGCAGACGCTCCGTCACCCGCCCCGTCCCGCACCCCAGATCCGCGATCGCCGCAGGACGGCCGTCCGCCTCCGCGCCCGCCGCCACCTTCTCCGCGAACGCGGCGAGCACCGCCCGGTCCAGGGGCGCGGCCTCCAGCTGGTCGGCCAGCAGCCGCTGGTAGTCGACGGCGACGGTGTCGTACGAGCGGCGCGTGGCGTCGGCGCGGGCGACGGCCCCCGCGAGGGCGCCCGGACGTGTGTCGGTCATGCCCGGCACCCTAACCGTCGCCCACCCCGCCCCACCCGAACCGCCTCCCAGCCGCCCTCCACCCACCGGCCGAAAACCGGCAGACCTGACCGAAAGCGCCTCTGACCAGCCCCGTTCTTTCGCGATTTCCTCACCGAAGCGGCCCCGCCACGCCCCGGAATACGGGATGATCGCCCCCGCACCCGAGAAGGGCCGGCCCCCGGGCCGGTACGGCAGCGTCGAAAGGCATCCCCTCATGGCCAGGCGGCACCCCGCCCGCGAGAACCCGCAGAGCCCCCCGCCCGCCGACGTCCCCGCCGGCGCGCCCGGCATCGGCCGCCGCCGTTTCCTCGGCTACGTGCTCGCCGCCCCCACACTCACCGTCGCCGCCCAGGCCGGCGCCGAGGCGCTCGCCCCGGCCACCGCCGAGGCCGCCGAGGCCGTCATCCCCTCCCTGCCGGGACCGGCCGAACTGCTCGACCTCAACGACCTGTTGACCACGGCCGCACTGCCGACGAGCCACCTCGTCACCATCCGCGTCGACGCCGACGGCACCGCCCACTTCGCGCTGCCGCGCGCCGAGGTCGGCCAGGGCGTCACCACCTCCTCCGCCATGCTCATCGCCGAGGAGCTCGACCTGCCGCTGGAGAAGGTGCGGGTCACCCTCGCCGACGCCCGCCCCGAGCTGCTCTTCAACCAGCTCACCGGCGGTTCCAACACCACGGTCTCCACCTACACCCCGATCCGGGTCGCCGCCGCCGTCGCCCGCGGCCGGCTGCTGCACGCCGCCTCCCTCGTCCTCGGCGAGGCGGTCTCCACCCTCACCACCAAGGCCGGCACCGTCCTCTCCCCGGCCGGGGCCGTCCTCGGCTACGGCGAACTCGCCGCCCGGGCCGCCGCCGTGACCGACACGGCCGTCGCCGTCACGCTCAAGAAGCGCGCCGACTTCCGGGTCATCGGCACCCCGCGCCGCCGCCAGGACGCGCTCGACGCCGTCACCGGCCGCAAGAAGTTCGCCATGGACCTCCGGGTCGAGGGCGCCCTGCCGACGATGGTCTGCCGCCCGCCCACCATCAACGGCACCGTCCGGTCGGTCGCCAACCTCGCCGCCGTACGGGCCATGCCGGGCGTCACCGACGTCGTCACCGTCTCCACCGGCGTCGCCGTCCGCGCCCGCACCTTCGGCCAGTGCGTCGACGCCGTCCGCGCCCTCGACGTCGACTGGGGGCCGGGCACCGCCGAGGACGCCACCGACGCCACCGTCCTCGCCGAGCTGCGCCGGGCCGAACTCCCGCTCGTGGTCCCGCCGCTGCCGCTGCTCACCAAAGCCGTCGACGCCCGCTTCACCTTCCACTTCGCCAGCAACGCCGCCCTGGAGACCAACTGCGCCATCGCGGACGTCCGTCCGGACTCCGCCGAGATCTGGGCCTCGCTGAAGGCCCCGATCGTCGCCCAGGAGCAGATCGCGCTCCGCCTCGGCCTGCCCGTGACCGCCGTGAAGGTCCATGTCACCGAGGGCGGCGGCTCCTTCGGGCGCAAGCTCTTCCACGACGCCGCCCACGAGGCCGCCGAGATCTCCCGGAAGCTCGGCAAGCCGGTGAAGCTGATGTGGCACCGCACCGACGACTTCCGGCAGGGGCGTACGCATCCCATGTCGACCTCGCGGGTCCGCGCCACCTACGCGCTCGGCGAGGTCCTGACGTACGAGCAGCGGCACACCTCGGTCGCCACCGACTTCGGCCACGGCATCGGCGAGGTGCTCACGGCGGAGGCGGCCCGGCTGCCGGTCGCGGACCTCACCTTCTCCGAGGCGATGTTCCAGCTCACCCAGATCAGCCCCTACCACCTCGGCGTCACCACCCAGCTCCTCGCCGAGACCGACAAGGGCTACAACACCGGCTCGATGCGGAACATCTACTCGCCCAACGTGCGCACCGCCCAGGAGCTCGTCCTCGACGAACTGGCCCGCCGCATGGGCGAGGACGCCTACGCCCTGCGCCGCCGCCTGGTGAAGGAACCCCGCGCCCGGGCCGTCCTCGACAAGGTCGCCCAGCTCGGCCGGTGGGGCAGGCCCATGGCCCCCGGTACCGCGCAGGGCATCGCCGTGCACCCCGAGTACCACTCGTACGTGGCCGTGCTCGCCGAGATCGACTGCCGCCCCGCGACCACCGGCCGCACCGTCCCGAACGCGTACACCGGGCCCCGCGTCACCAAGGTGGTGTGCGCCGTCGACGCGGGCCTCGCCGTCAACCCCCGGGGCCTGGAGGCGCAGATGATGGGCGGCGTCTCCGACGGCATCGCCCTCGTCCTCACCTCCGGGCTGCACCTGAAGGACGGCGCCTTCCTGGAGTCCAGCTGGGACAACTACTTCTACACCCGGCAGTGGAACACCCCGCCCGAGCTGGAGATCGTCGTCATGCCGCCGACCGGCGACACGCCCGGCGGCGCGGGCGAGCTGGCCGTCGCGGCGGCGATGGCGGCCGTCGCCTGCGCCTACGGCCGGGCGACCGGCACGATGCCGACCGTCTTCCCGGTCAACCACACCACCCCGCTCCCCTTCACCCCCTCCCCGACCGTCCCCCCGATCCCGGCCTCCCCGACCGACGGCCGCGACGGCATCCTCTGAGATCCCGGAGTCGTTCCGTGCCCCAGCACACCTTCATCCTCAACGGCAAGGCCGTCACCGCCGAGATCGAGTCCGACGTGCGGCTCCTGTGGGTCCTCAGGGACGTCCTCGGCGTCACCGGACCCAAGTACGGCTGCGGCGTCGGCGTCTGCCGGGCCTGTACGAGCCACCTCAACGGCAAGGCGTTCACGCCCTGCGCCGTGCCCGTCGGCGAACTCGCCCCAGACGACGAGGTCACGACCATCGAGGGCCTCCCCGACACCGTCGGGAGCGAACTGCACCCGATGCAGGAGGCGTGGCTCGACCTCGACGTCTCCCAGTGCGGCTACTGCCAGCCCGGGCAGATCATGGCGGCCGTCGACGCGGTCCGCCGGGCCCGGGAGGCGGGCCGGGAGGTCACCGAGGCCGACCTCGACGCGCTCCGCAACATCTGCCGCTGCGGCACCTACCACCGGATCCGGCAGGCCGTCCTCGAAGGCGCGCGCCGCATGGCCTGACGGAGGCGGGGCCGGACGCGCGAAGGCCCCCGTCGCCGGTGCGACGGGGGCCCGGGGCGGGAGGGGCTCAGACGGCGGGCGGAACCCGCGGAGGACGGCCCGAACCCCTGGTCAGGGCGTAGCCGCCGATGCCCGCGAGCGCGGCGAGGACACCGCCGGCCGCGGTCCAGATCCAGCGGTCGGACCACCAGCCGGAGGACCAGCCGCCCTCAGGGGCGGCGGCCTCCACCGCGGTGCGGCGCCCCGCCTCCTCCTCGGCCTCGGCCAGTTCGGCGGTGGTCGCGCCCGGCACCAGCGGCGCGGCGAGCGCCCCGTCGGTGGCGTACGCGCCGCCCTTGTCGGAGACGTCGACGCCGACGCGGGCCGAGAACGGCTGCCCCAGGTCCTCCTCCGGCAGCCCGGTGACGGTCAGCCGGACGTAGTAGCTGCCCGGCAGCGGGTCGTTCGCCCAGGCGTCGGCGGAGGCCCGCACCGGGCGCAGCACGCAGGCGAGTTCCAGCGCCCCGGTCTCCTTCGCCGCGGTACGGGACTGGGACCCGTACATGCACGGCTGGCGGCGCCGCAGCCCGTCGTACACGTCGACCCGCCAGGTGGAGGGGCCGTGCCGCAGGGCGCTCTCCGGGAGCGTCACCGTCGCCTTCACGGTGGGCCGCTCGCCGGTGTCGGCGGGGAACACCCAGTACAGGTAGTCGCCCGTCGCCGCCTGCGCGGTGGCCTCCTGGCCCGGCCGGAAGGCGGCGGCGGTGCGGAAGGTGGTGCCGGCCTCCGTGGGGCCCGCGCTCGGGTCGGCCGAGGGCGTGGGGGTGTCGGCGAGGGCGCCCGGCGCTGCGGGTCCCAGCAGGGCGGCGCCGGCCAGCGCGGCGGCCGCGAGCATCCGTACGGTACGCATCAGTGGGTCCTCCAGACGGCGACGCGCCAGCGGGACAGCCAGCCCCAGATCAGACCGGCCAGGAAACCGGCGAGCACCAGCGCGCCGAGCAGCCACCAGCCGCGGCCGAGCCCGAAGGAGGCCACGTCCGAGGCGCTCGCCGGGCCGTCCACCACGTCCACGGTCAGCTCGATCGGCATGCCGGGCGTGGTCTTCACCGCCGGGGGAGCGGAGAAGGAGTTGCTGACCTGGAGGCAGACGGTCTCGGCGGCTGGCTTGCCGTCCGCGTCCGCGTCGTCCCGCTCGGGCTTCGGGTAGCGCAGACCGGTCGAGATCACGTCGGTGCGGCCGTCACCGGCCTCGGAGCCGCGCACGATCTCCCGGCCGTGCTTGGTCACCGCCCGCAGCAGCACGCCGTAGTCGTTGTTCACGGCCCGGTCGGCCGAGACGCTGACGGAGGCGCGGAGCTCCTGGCCGGGCAGCAGGTCGACCTTGTACCAGCGGTGCTCGCCGAAGGTCTCGCGGTCCGTGTAGAGGCCGGGCCTGAGCTGCGGGGCGTCCGCGCACTGCCGGGTGCCCTCGGTGGCGACCGGGGTCACCACCGGGTCGGCGGCGCGGTCCACCAGCTGGCGTACCCGGCGGGAGAGTTCCTCGGTGTGGCGCACGGAGGTGTACGTGCCTCCGGTGGCCTCGGCGATGCAGGTGAGCTGCTGCCGGGTCTTGGCGTCCGGCACCAGGCCCAGGGTGTCGATCACGAGGTGGATGCCCTCGGCCGCGATCTTGCGGGCGATCTGGCACGGGTCGGAGGAGCAGGTGTCCTCGCCGTCGGTGATGAGGACGATCCGCTTGGTCGCCCCGTCCTTGCCGAGGTCGTCGGCCGCGCCGAGCAGCGCCGGGCCGATCGGGGTCCACCCGGTGGGGGCCAGGGTGGCGACGGCGGTCTTGGCCTCGGTCCGGTCGAGCGGCCCGACCGGGTACAGCTGCCGGGTGTCCTCGCAGCCGCGCTTGCGGTCGTTGCCCGGGTAGTCGGCGCCGAGCGTGCGGATGCCGAGCCGGACCTCCTCGGGCACCGCGTCCAGGACCTCGTTGAACGCCTGCTTGGCGGCGCTCATGCGGGACTTGCCGTCGATGTCCTTGGCCCGCATGGAGCCGCTGACGTCGAGGACGAGCTCGACCTTGGGGGATTCCTTCGCCGCCGGCTCGTCGGCGGACGCGCTCGTCGGCAGCAGTGCGGCGGTCAGGGCGACGAGCAGCGCGCAGGCTCCGGTCGCCAGCCGTTTTCTCGTGATCATCGGCGGATCGTATTGAGGATCGTCCGACAAACCAAAACCGGGGCCGGGCTCCCCGCCGGCGGGGAGCCCGGTGCGCGGTCCTGACGGACTACCAGATCGCCTCGACCCACTCCGGGTGGTCGATGAACGGGTTCCGATTGCCCTGGTAGGTCGAGAAGATGATGTTGTTGCGGCGCTCCTCGAAGGCGCTCGGCGGGTCCTGCTCGTTCCACCGCTTCAGGACCGAGAGGCGGCCGTGGAAGGGCACGCTGCCGTTGGAGGTCGACTCGCTGGGCTCCAGGTCCGGCCAGCCGTCGCCGCCCTCGTACCGCACGGCCATGTAGAGGATCATGCGGGCCACGTCGCCCTTGTCGGCGTCGCGCGGCTCGAAGGAGTTCGAGTCGGTGTAGCTGCCGGGGGCGCCGTTCACCGCGCCGCCGCCGTTGTCGAAGTCCTTGTTGCCGCGGATGCTGTTGACCTGGACGTCGCAGGCCCGCAGGTGGTGCAGGTCGGTGCCGGGGCCGGTCGAGGTGCCGAAGTCGCCGTGCGACTTGGCCCAGGTGTGCTCGCGGTTCCAGTCGCCGACGGAGCCGCCGTTGAGGTTCTTGCTGCGCGAGGTGCCGCTGTACAGGAGCAGCACGTTGGCGGTGTTGTTCGGGTCCTGGTCGAGGGTCTTGAGGGCGTTCCAGACCGCGTCGTACGAGATCTTGCTCTGGCCGCTGACGATGGTGTGCAGCGAGGACTTGAGCTGGGTGCCGGTCTTCCCGATCGCGTTCTTGTAGTACGTGCTGTCGTACGCGGTCGTGGTGGCGGCGGCGGGCGTCGCCGTGACCGCGGGGAGCGTGAGTCCGACGAGGGCGGCGGGAACCGCCGCCCAGACCTTCCATCTGCGTATCCGTGCAACCGACATGGGGGCCCTTTCCGGGGACGGCACGCGGGTGAGCGCCGTCCCCGGCTCAGGGCCCGGTGCTCTACGCGTGTTGACTGCGTGTCATCCGGGAGGGTGGCACGGGAGAGGGTGTTGTCGTGTTACGGACAAAGAGCCATTCGGTGACGTTCTCGCATACAGGACAACTGTCCGAGGGGGAAGCCTGCCCCTTCGGCCTCAGGCGTCCCGGAGGTCCACCGGCATCCCCTTCGGCTCCTTGATCCGCTTCATGATGATCTGCGAGTTCACCTCGGTGACCCCGGCCAGCGCCGTCAACTGCTCGATCCACAGCCGCTCGTACGCCGAGAGGTCCGCGACCGCGATCCGCAGCAGGCACCCCGGGCTGCCGAAGAGGCGGTACGCCTCGATCACGTCCGGGATCGACTGGAGCGCCTCCTCGAAGGCCTCCACCGTCTCCCGGTCCCGCTTCACCTCGACCGAGACCAGCACCTCGAAGCCCCGCCCCACCGCCTCCGGGTCGATGACCGCCCGGTAGCCCCGGATCACCCCGTCCTGCTCCAGCTGGCGCACCCGGCGCAGGCAGGGGGAGGGGCTCAGGCCGACCCGCTGGGCCAGCTCCTGATTGCTCAGCCGGCCGTCCTGCTGGAGCTCACGCAAGATATGGAGATCGATTCTGTCCATGGCGCAATCATCTGCCACGCCGAAACATTTCTCCGCCCATATCGGCAATCGCGTGCTCATACTTTTGGCCTATGGTTGCGGGCCAGGCCCGGAACCGCCGGGGCCCAGGCAGCCAGGGAGGCGACGGACATGCAGCGGACGAACGACGGGACCCCGCGCCGGATCGTCGTCATCAGCACCGGGGGCACGATCGCCAGCCGCTGGCAGGGCACCGGCTACGCCGCCGACGCCTCCGGCGACGCCGTCCTCGCCACCGCCCCGCTGCCCGAGGGCGTGACCGTCGAGGTCCGCGACCTCTTCAACGTCAACAGCTCGCGCCTCACCGCCGCCCACCAGCTCGCGCTGCTCCGCACGGTCCACGAGACCCTCGCGGACCCCGGGGTCGACGGCATCGTCGTCACCCACGGCACCGACACCCTGGAGGAGACCGCCTTCCTCCTGGACCTCCACCACGACGACGCCCGCCCGGTCGTCCTCACCGGCGCCCAGCGCCCCTTCGGCACCGGCGACGGCGACGGCCCCGGCAACCTGTACGACGCCCTCCAGGTCGCCGCCACCGTCCGCGAACTCGGCGTCCTGGTCGTCTTCGACGGCCGCGTCCACGCCGCCCGCGGCACGGTGAAGACCCAGACCCTGGCCGCCGACGCCTTCTCCGACCCCTCGGCCGAGCGGCTCGGCCGGGTCGGCTTCTCCCGCGTCGACATCGAGCGCCTGCCCGACCGCCCGGCCGTCCTCCCGCTGCCGGAGGCCGCCCGCACCGCGGACCCGGACGCCTCCGGCGGCCCCGCGCTGCCCCGGGTGGACATCGTCTTCCATCACACCGACGGCGACCGGCTCCACCTCGACGCGGCCCTCGCCGCCGGGGCCCGCGGCATCGTCCTCGTCGCCACCGGCGCCGGCAACGCCACCCCGGAGATCGCCGAGGCCGTCGCCGAGGCCACCGCCCAGGGCGTCCTCGTCGCCGTCACCACCCGCGTCCCCGCCGGTCCGCTCGCCGAGATCTACACCGGCGGCGGCGCCGTGGACCTGGTCGCCGCCGGTGGTCTGCTCGCCGGCACCCTCCGGGCCGGCCAGGCCCGCATCGCCGTCCTGGCCGCCCTCCTCGCCGCGACCGACGGCGACGACCCGGCCCGCCGCACCGTGCTCCTGCGCCGCCTCCTCGAAGGCCCGGTCCGCGCCGAACCCGCCCTCGCCACCGGCACCTCCCGCGAGGCCGCGCCGCTCCCGGTGCGCGTCTGACGCCTCCCCGATCACCGGCTCGCGGGCGTCGACCTCCCCCTCCTCCGCCCGCGGGCCGGAAACAACCCTTCGGACCCGGCCCGCCCCCCTGCGGCCGGGTCGATCAAGAGGGCATATCCAGCCACAAGTTACCCGTCGGTTTCTCGTGACTTCCTCGACGAGCGGTCGTAGAACATGTTCCCATTCGCTCACGAGTGAGGAAGATCACATGAGTGAACGCTCCCTGTCCGCCCAGGGAACTCACGGGACCAGCCGCCGCCGCTTCCTGACCGGAACAGGTTCCCTTCTCGGCGCCACCGCCCTGGCCGGAACCCTCGCCACCCCCGCCCGCGCCGAGGTCCCCGGCCTGAACGTCTGCCCCGTCCCCGACGGCTCCCACGTCCGCGTCCTCGTCATCGGCACCGGTTACGGCGGCTCCGTCGCCGCCCTCCGCCTCGCCCGCGCCGGCGTCGACGTCCACATGATCGAGATGGGCATGGCCTGGGACGCCACCGGCCCCGACGGCAAGATCTTCGCCAACACCACCCGGCCCGACTACCGCTCCTTCTGGCTGCGCACCCGCACCAAGCAGCCGCTGAGCCAGTTCCTCGGCTACCCCCTCGACAAGGACGTGCCCCGCCACACCGGCATCCTCGACGCCGAGGACTTCGCCGGCATCACCGTCTACCAGGGCCGCGGCATCGGCGGCGGCTCCCTCGTCAACGGCGGCATGGCCGTCACCCCGCGCCGGGAACGCTTCCCCGAGATCCTCCCCACCGTCGACCCGGCCGAGATGTACGCCACCTACTACCCGCGCGCCAACGCGGGCCTCGGCGTCACCCCCGTCGACGAGACCTGGTGGGAGAACACGGCCGCCTACCAGTACGCCCGCGTGGGCCGCAAGCACGCCCAGCGCTCCGGCTTCCCCTTCGTCTTCGTGCCCAACGTCTACGACTGGGACTACATGAAGCAGGAGGCCGCCGGGACCGTCCCGAAGTCCGCCCTGGCGGGCGAGGTCATCTACGGCAACAACCACGGCAAGAAGAGCCTGCGGAAGACCTACCTCGCCCAGGCCGCCGCCACCGGCCGGGTCACCGTCTCCGCCCTCCACAGGGTCACCTCGGTCACCCCGGCCGCCGCCGGCGGCTACACGGTCGCCGTCGACCAGATCGACACCACCGGCGCCACCCTCGCCACCAAGACCGTCCGCGCCGACCGGGTCTTCTTCGCCGCCGGCAGCGTCGGCACCAGCAAGCTCCTCACCCGGCTCAAGGCCACCGGCGCGCTGCCCGCCCTCAACGAGCACATCGGCAAGGGCTGGGGCGACAACGGCAACGTCATGTGCGGCCGCGCCAACCACATGTGGGACCCCACCGGCACCCTCCAGTCCGCCATGCCCACCGCCGGTATCGACAACTGGGACGCGGGCGGAGCCTTCGCCGAGGTCGCCCCGCTCCCCACCGGCATCGAGACCTACGCCTCCTTCTACCTCTCCATCACCCGCACCCCGCACCGCGCCGAGTTCACCTGGAACCCGGCCACCGGCAGGGTCGACCTCAGCTGGGACCGGTCCTGGAAGCAGGCGTCCATCGACATGGCGAAGTCCATCTTCGACAGGATCAACGCCAAGGAGGGGACGATCTACCGCACCGACCTCTTCGGCGCCTACAAGATCTGGGGCGACCACCTCACCTACCACCCGCTCGGCGGCGCCGTCCTCGGCCGCGCCACCGACAACCACGGTCGCCTCCACGGCTACCGGGGCCTCTACGTCATCGACGGCGCCCTCATCCCCGGCAACACCAGCGTCAACCCCTTCGTCACCATCACCGCCCTCGCCGAACGCAACATCGAGCGCCTCATCGCCGAGGACTTCTGAACGTGACCCGCGGAGTGCGGAGGACCGGCCGGCCCTCCGCACGCCCCCTCACCCCGTCGGCAGCACGCACACCTCGTCGAGCCCGAGCACCCGGTTCAGCCGCCCGAAGGCCAGCCACGACCCCAGGCTCATCGTCAGCTCCACGATCTCCGCCTGGCCGTAGTGCGCGGTCATCCGCGCCCAGAACTCCTCGTCCAGACCGTGGTGGTCGAGCGCGTACCGCTCCGCGTACTCCGCCGCCAGCCGCGTCCGGGCGTCGAAGGACTCCGACACCTCCGTCGTCCGCCACGCCGCCACCAGCTCGTCGAAGCCCTCCTCGACCTTCACCCCGTCCCGGTCCGTACGCCAGTCCAGACAGAAGCGGCAGCCGTTGATCTGCGCGATCCGCAGCCGCGCCGCCTCGAACTCGCGCAGCCCCAGGGTCGTATGGGCGTACACCGACAGCGAGAAGTTCGCCGCCGCCGTCCCGATCCCCGGGACCAGGTCGCCCCACACGTACCCGATCGGCTCCTGCCCCTCGGGAATGTCGATGATCATCGCGGTCTCCTTCCCAGCTTCCCCACCGTCGGACGCACCGGCACGTCCAGCGCGTCGTAGAGTCCCGGCCCGGCCGCCGCCAGCCAGTCGATCGCCCCGACCAGACGCCCGACGGCGGTCGCGTTCCCGCCGGCCGCCCGGTTCTCGCCCTCGTCGACGGCCGCCACCGTCACCTCGATCCGCGGCCGGCCCTCGACGACCACCCGGTGCGCCCCGGCGCCGTCCGGCGGCACCGGCCAGTCCGGCGCGCAGGACGGATGGATCCGGGTCACGTGCTCGATCACGATCCGCGGCTCGCCGCCGACGATCCCCTGCACCTCGAAGCGGACCGCGCCCTGCGTGCCCGCCTCGAAGACCCCCATCGTCCGCGTCCTCACGGCCGCTTCGAGCGGCCGCCGGTCCACCGTCTCGCGGATCTCCTCCACCTCGGCGCCGAGCGCCCGGGCCATCAGCCGGATCTGCCCGCCCCACACCATCGTCGGGACCGACGGGAGGAGCATCGGCGGCTCGTACTCCAGCGGTTTGCCCATGCCGATCAGCTCGCGCACGGAGAACTCCTGCTCGTACGTCGAGTAGTCGAAGATCTCCTGGCAGCGGACCGCGTCCACGGTCGTGCCGAGCCCGCTGACGAGCAGCGGCAGCACGTCGTTGCCCCAGCCCGGGTCCACCCCGGACGCGAAGAGCGACCCGCCGCCCTCCGCCACCGCCGCGAGCACCGGCTCGCGGAACTCCGGCGGCGCGTTCCGCGGGTCGTACAGCGGGTACAGCGACGGCGTCACCACCACCGCGCCCGCCGCGACCGCCCGCACCACGTCCGCCAGCGCCCCGTCGGGCCGCACGTCGCCGGAGGCCGCGTACACCACGGCCCCCGGCCGCGTGCCGAGGACCGCCCCGACGTCGTCGGTCGCGGCCACGCCGAGCTCGTGTCCGAGCCCCGCGAGCGCCCCCGCGTCCCGGCCGACCTTCGCCGGGTCGGAGACCAGGACCGCCGCGAGTTCGAGCCCGGGATGGGCGTCCACGGCCCGGATGGCCGCCCGCCCGACATTTCCGGTTCCCCACACCACCGTCCGTATCATGCGCGGAGGGTAGCGCCGGGGGAGCGAGGTTCCCAGACCCGCGGCCCCCCGATATGACGCTACGTCAGATTGCGTGTGCCGTACGGGAGATCAGGCCAGCCGCAGCGCCACGAACGGGATCGTGTCCCCCGGCAGCAGATACCGCTCCACCTCCGTGAAGCCCCGCGCCAGCGCGAAGCGCAGCCCCTCCTCGTTCGAGGCCAGCACCACCGTCTCCACCCCGTCCTCGCTCAGCGTCCGCGCGTGCGCGAGCCCCCGCTCGTACAGAGCCGTCCCGAAGCCCCTCCGCCGGTACTCCGGCAGGACGCGCGCGATCACCGTCGCCGCCGGTGTCTCCTCGTCCGGCGGCCGCACCGTCGAACACCCCACGGCCACCCCGTCCAGGTACGCCGTCTCCAGCCGGTTGCGCCCGGCCCGCTCCCGCACCTCCTCTGCGGAGAGCACCGCCGTCGGGATGATCGCGTTGTGCACCGCCCGCCAGTCGGCCAGCTCCCGCTCGCCCGCCGCCGGAACGACCCGCAGCTCCCCGGACCCCTCAAGAACGTTCATCCGGGCAGCCAACCCCGCCCGCCGCCGGCCGGTCAACCGCTTTCCCGGGCCCGCCCGCTCCTCCGTACGGGTGGGCCGCCGCCCTCCCGCGCGCCGCCGCCCGCCGAGCGGGTACGGATCGCTCCACTGCCCCCGGCCAGGAGGATGCCTTCCCATGCCCGCCTTCGTCCGCAAGGGCGCCCCCGCGCTCCTCGGCGCCGGCACCCTGTGCGCGGCCCTGCTGCTCACCGGCTGCGCACACCCCGCCCCCACCACCCCGCCCACCACCGTGAAGACCTCCGCCGCACCGACCCCCTCCGGCGCGACCGAGGCCACCGACGCCCGCCCCGACGGCGTCTCCCGCATCCCCGGCATCGGCCCCCTCACCCAGGCCCGCCTCCCCGACGGCACCGCCCAGGCCCTCGTCGTCACCGGCGACACCGAGAACAGCAACACCGCCACCGCCGTCCTCCATCAGCGCGGCCCCGACGGCCGCTGGTACCAGGCCGGCGGCCCCTGGTCCGCGCGCAACGCCCTCAAGGGCTGGACCGCCGACCATGTCGCCGGCGACCTGCGCACCCCCACCGGCGTCTTCCGCCTCGGCGACGCCGGCGGACGGCTGCCGGACCCCGGCGCCCGCCTCCCGTACGACGAGGACCCCGAGTTCGCCATCAGCGGCACCGGTTTCCACGGCGAACCCCTCGAAGGCTCCTTCGACCACGTCATCGCCATCGACTACAACCGCGTCCCCGGCCGCACCCCGCTCGACAAGGAGCGCCCCCTCGGCGCGGGGAAGGGCGGCGGCGTCTGGATCCACGTCGACCACGGCGGCCCCACCCAGGCGTGCGTCGCCCTCGACCGGGACGACCTGCGCACCCTCCTCGTCGCCCTCGACCCGGCCGCCGAACCCGTCGTCGTCATGGGACCGGCCCCCGAACTCGCCCGCTGAACGGGCGTCCGGGAGCCGGCCGGAGCGTCGCGGGGCGCGGGATCAGCCGACCGCTCCCCGGAACGCCCCGGTGTGCTCCCGGACCTGCTCCGGCGTCAGATACGCGTCGGTGTACTCGAAGTCCCGCAGCGTCCCCGCCTTCGCGGCCAGGAACCCGGTCCTTACGTAGTCGTCCCCGGCCACCGCGTTCAGCAGCCAGTTCGTCATCACCCGGGTCTTCGCCACATTGGTCCGCAGCGCCGCCCAGTGGTAGCCCCGTGCCACCGCCTGCGCCGGCGCCCCGTGCAGCTCCACGCCCAGCGGCTTCGACACGCCGTCCATCCCGCCGAGGTCCACCACCAGGCCCAGGTCCTTGTGGGTGTACGGTCGCAGGTGCTCCCCGCGCAGGGTCGCCACCAGGTTGTCGGCGAGCGTCTTCCCCTGCCGCATCGCGTGCTGGGCCGTCGGCGGGCAGATCGCGCCCTCCTCGCCCTTGGCGACGTCCGGCACGGCCGCCGCGTCGCCGAGCGCCCAGACCCCGTCGAGGCCGGGCACGTTCATCTCCGGGGTCACCGCCAGCCGGCCGCGCACGGTCTCCGCGCCGAGCGTGCCGACGAGCGGGCTCGCGGCCACGCCGGCCGTCCAGATCAGGGTGCGGCAGGGCAGCACCCGGCCGTCCGTCAGGGTGACCGCCTCGTCGTCCACCGAGGCCACCGACACCCCCAGCGAGACCTGGATGCCCCGCCGGGTGAGGATGTCCATCGCGGCCTTGCCGAGCTTCTCGCCCAGCTCCGGCATGAGCTTCGGCGCGATGTCCACCAGGTGCCACTTGATCAGGGCCGGGTCGAGCCGCGGATACCGCTTGACCGCGTTGTGGGTGAGCAGCTGGAGGCAGGCCGCCGTCTCGGTGCCCGCGTAACCGCCGCCGACCACCACGAACTGGAGCCGCGCGGCCCGCTCGGCCTCGTCGTCGCTCGCGTCCGCCAGGTCCAGCTGGGAGATCACGTGGTCCCGGACGTAGACGGCCTCCGCCAGGGTCTTCATGCCCCGGGCGTGGTCGGAGAGCCCAGGGATGTCGAAGGTCCTGGTCACGCTGCCGGGCGCGAGCACCAGGTGGTCGTACGGCTCCACCTCGTACTCCCCGGTGATCGTCCGGACGACCACGGCCTTCGCCGCCGTGTCCACGCCCACCGCACCGCCCGGCACGATCCGCGTCCGGTACTTCTGGCTGCGCCGCAGCGACAGCGCCACCGACTGCGGGGTCAGGGCGCCCGACGCCACCTGGGGGAGCAGCGGCAGATAGAGCTGGTACGAGAAGGGGGAGAGCAGCGTGATGCGCGCCTCCCGCTCCGTGAGCCGCCGTTCGAGCCGCTTCACACAGCCCACTCCGGCGAAACCGGCGCCCACCACGAGGATCCTCGGTCGCGTCACGCTGTCCGCCCTTCCCTATGAGCGTGCAAAGCGCCGTCGCCTATGACCCCATAAGGGCGCGTACGGCAGCTTTTCGCTGACTATCCGTGGTTCACCCTTTCTATCGCCAATGCGGCGGTATCGCTCTTCGGCGAGGTCCGCCCCGGTCCGCCCTCGCCTCAGGCCCCCGCCCCGACCAGCGCGGTCACCAGGCGGCGTACCGCCGGGCGGGGGTCGGGGGAGTCGGGCCAGGTGGTCATCAGGAGGTGGTGGCTCGTACCGACGAGGGCGAGGGCCGCCGTGGCGGGGTCGAGGGAGGCGGGGACGCGGCCGAGACCCCGCTCGGCCTCCAGGTAGGCGGCGACGGCCCCCTCGATCGCCGCGAAGCCCGGCGCCCCGCCTTCCAGTGCCTCGCGGACGCGGAGCGAGGCGGCGGGCCGGGCCATGGCGAGGCCGGAGACGGCGGGGCCGCCGGAGTCGAAGAGGGCCGAGACGACGGCGTCGAGGTTCCCGGCCACCGTGCCCTGCCCGACGGCCCCCGCCAGTGCCTCCGCCTTCACCGCCGTACGGGCGAAACGGTCGAGGCACAGCTCGGCCACGAACTCGTCGAACCCGGCGAAGTGCGTGTGCAACAGCCCCTTGGCGCAGCCCGCCTCGGTGGTCACGGACCGGCTGGTGAGCGCGCCCGGCCCGTCCCTCTCCACGATCCGCTCGGCCGCCGCGAACAGTCGCTCGCGCACGTCCGGCGTCGCCACTCCACGCGGTGACATGACCCTGCCGTCCTTTCCCTCGTGTCTCTCCGGCATCCCGACTGCCTGGATCGTAGACGGCGTTGCCGGAATGGGCATGCGCCCATACTATGGGCCGCGCAAGAATGGGCACTCGCCCATTCTTTACGTCACCCCTGGAGGCAGCCATGACCGGCATCGTCAACACCGCGCAGGACCAGGCGTGGAACGGCCCCGAAGGCGAACACTGGGCCCGCCACCAGGACCGCTGGAACGCCGTCAACGAGGGCTTCGACGAGCCGCTGCTCACCGCCGCCGGAATCGCCGGCGCCCACCGCACCCTCGACATCGGCTGCGGCGCCGGCCGCACCACCCGGCTCGCCGCCCGGCGCGCCCCGCGCGGACACGCCCTGGGCCTCGACCTGTCCGGCCCGATGCTCGCCGAGGCCCGCGCCCTGGCCGCCCGCGAGGGCGTCGGCAACGTCGCCTTCACCCGGGGCGACGCCCAGACGCACCCCCTCGACGAGGGCGCGTTCGACGCGGCGATCAGCCGCTACGGCATCATGTTCTTCGCCGACCCCGAGGCGGCCTTCGGCAACATCGCCCGCGCCCTGCGCCCCGGCGGACGGATCGCCTTCGTCTGCCCGTCCGACCCCGCCCTCAACGGCTGGGCGACCGCCATGGCCTCCCTGCGCGGCATCCTCCCCGTCGGCGACCCCGCCCGCCCGGGCGAGCCGGGCATGTTCTCCCTCGCCGAGCCCGACCACGTCCGCGCCGTTCTCACCGCCGCCGGATTCACGTCGGTGGAGATCGAGGAGAGCAGGGCGTACGGCACCTGGGGCCGGGACGCCGCCGACGCGGCGGACTTCCTGCTGGGCACCGGCCCCGGCCGCCACCTGATGCGGCAGGCCGACGAACCGGCCGGGACCCGCGCCCGCGCCGCCCTCACCGACCACCTCCGCGCCCACCAGGCGCCCGACGGCACCGTGCGGCTCCTCAGCACGGCCTGGCTGGTCACGGCGGACCGGCGTGCTTCCTAGCGGCTTTCCGGAAGCCGCAGGACGACGACGCCGAGCGGACGGGACCCGGCCGCGAGGCGCTTCACCTCGCCCGAGGCGAGGTCGACGACGCTGATCCCGTCCCAGTAGCCGTCCCGGGTGAAACCACCGGTCACATACGCGGTCCGGCCGTCCTCCGAGACGGCCACGTCCTCGTGCGGCCCGTCGAGCGGGTAGACCCGCTCGACGCCCCCGGGCGACCGCACGGTCAGCGACGGGCCCCGGTCCACGCTCGGGTCGATCGGTCCTGTGCCGACGGCGAACAGCGTCCCGTCCGGCGTCACGGTCGCCCCGTGCTGGTGGGTGTTCGCGGTCATCTCCTCGATCCCGACCTTCCCGGTGGCCGGGTCCACGACGGCCAGCCGCTCGCCCTCGAACGGCAGCAGCAGCTTCCCGTCCGAGGGGCGCACGGCCGCGTAGTGCGGCTTCAGCCAGGAACCGAGCCCGCCCCCGGTGCCGTACGGGGCGACCTCGACGCGCCGGGCGTCGAGCGAGCCCGCGTCGACGACGGTCACGTCGAAGGAGTCGTGGTTCGTCGCGTACACGGCGGAGCCGTCCCGGCTCACGTCCACGTCGAACGGCCGGCGCCCCACCTCCACCACGTCCACGACCTCCACGGACGCGGTGTCGATCACCTCCAGGGTCCCGTTCCCGCCGGGCACGTTCACCCCCACGTACACCCGCTTCCCGTCCGGCGAGAGCGCGATGCCCATCCCGCCGCCCCGGTACTCGCCGGTGGTCACAGGACCGGTGTCCGTCCGGTACGGCACGAGGGCCAGGCGCTCCCGGGCGGCGGTGTCGACGACGGCGACCCCCTCGGCGGTCGCGACCCACGCCCGCCCGTCCTCCCCGACCGCCAGCCCGTACGGCGCGGTCCCCACCCGCACGGAACCGGTGGCCCCGCGCGCGGGATCGACGAACGTCACGGTGTCCGCCCCGAAGTCGCTCACGAGCAGCGTCCCGGCCTTCGGCGCGGGCGCCGGGGTCGACCCGGCGGAGGCCGGAGGCATGACGGTTCCGGTGGCGGCGGGAGCCGGGCCCGCCTGGGCGCATCCCGAGAGCAGGCCCCCGGCGACCGCCGCGGACAGCAGGACGCGAGCGGTACGGGACGTGCGGCGGATCTTCGTCATCTCGGGCTCCTCGGGGCGGGACGGAAGGAGGACACCGCGCGAACCGGCCCCTCCCGCCCCCCGATCCTCCGTCCCCCGGAGCCCCGGCCCCCTCACCCACCCGTCTACGCCCTCTGCCCCCTCCGGTGGACCAGGGGGTCCACCGATCGGACGACCCGACGGGGACGGGTTCGGTCGCCCCCGGTGGCCCGTCCGGTCAGTCTGCGGCGGGTCCCACCGAGGGCCCGGCCCCCGTGAGCCAGCGGTCGTCCTCGTATGCGGGCGGTACCTCGTCCTCCCAGGGGTCGAGGCCGAGCCGTTCCAGCTCCTCGAACCACCGGTCGCGCTGTGACTCGGGAAGGCGGCTACCGCACCAGGGGCAGAAGGCGATGCCGAAGCTCGACCTGCCACCGTCGTGGATGATGAGCCCGTACTCCTGGAAGCGGGTGCTGAACGCGACGACCGCGTCCGGACAGTCGTACGCGTCGGCGTGGTCGTCGCAGTGGTGCTCGATCTGCCTGCGCATCGTCTCGCAGCAGTGGCTCGTCACGGCCCGGACTTCTCCGGCGGCCACCGGCTCAGCCCTGCTGAAGCGAACGCATCGCGACGACCCCGGAGTGCCCGCCCGGCCCGCCCTGGCCCGGCACAGGACCGGGGGCCTGCATGCCTGCCGGGGCCGGCAGACCGGCGGGGCCCGCCATCCCGGGCTGACCCGGCACCGGCTGACCGGGAACCCCCGGCAGACCCTGGACCGGCATTCCGGGCTGCCCCGGCTGGCCCATCGGCGGCTGGCCCTGCACGCCCGGCCGGCCGGGCATCCCCTGGAGCCCCTGCATGCCCGCCGGAGCTCCGACCCCCACGGGCTGCTGCGCCGGCGAGGGGATCTTGATGTACCGGCTCAGGTCCCGCAGCACCTCCTCCGCGGTCTGGCGCACGTCACCGGGAACGTCCCCCCGCTCCCGTATGAGCTGGGCGTAGATCGGTGCGGTGCCGTCCGCGTGGTTCATGGGGTCCGTCGCTTCCTGTCAGCTGGGCCGGTGCCGCCACCGGCGGGCAGACGGCGAGTCTACGGGGAACCGCCGACAGCCCGTGGCACGGGGGAGCCCGCTCCCACCTGGCCGGGCGACCCCGGAAGCGCCCTCGCGGCGGCCCGGAGCACACCCCCCGCCGTGTCAGGATCGAAGGATGCTGGAGAAGATCATCGCCGCCTGTGACGGCGCGTCCAAGGGAAATCCCGGCCCCGCCGCCTGGGCCTGGGTCATCGGCCGGGCCGACGGCACCGTCGAGCGCTGGGAGGCCGGGCCGCTCGGCCGCGCCACCAACAACGTGGCCGAACTCACTGCCCTGGAAAGGCTCCTGGAGACCCTGGACCCCGCTGTGCCCGCGGAGATCCGGATGGACTCCCAGTACGCCATGAAGGCCGTCACCACCTGGCTGCCCGGCTGGCGCCGCAAGGGCTGGAAGACCGCCGCCGGGACCCCGGTCGCCAACAAGGACCTCGTCGTCCGGATCGACGCCCTGCTCACCGGGCGCGACATCGACTTCGTCTACACCCCCGCGCACCAGGCCGACGGCGACCCCCTCAACGACGCCGCCGACCGGGCCGCCAGCCACAGCGCCCGTACCCAGGAGCCCCTGGGTTCGGACGCCGGCTCCGCCCTGCCCGACCCCGAGCCCGCCGCCGCGCGCGCCTCCGCTTCCCGCGCGCCCCGGACGCGCTCCTCCGCGCCGGGTGGATCCACCCGGGCCGGTGCCCGCCGGAGTCGCCCGTCCGGCGGCACCCTGAAGGCCAGGTTTGCCGGCCGCTGCCGCTGCGGGCGTGCCTATGACAAGGGGGAGACCATCGCCAAGAACGCGGAGGGCTGGGGGCACCCCACCTGCGTCTGAGCCCTGAGGCCGTCCGAGGGGCGGGCGCCCCCGTCCGCCCCCTGAGACCGCTTTCCGGACCCCTCCGGCAGGCTTCACCCGTGCGTGGATCCAGGTTCTCCCGAGGTTCTGTTCTCAGAGCTGTTGTGGCTGCATACTGTTCCTCCTCGCACCTGGTGACGAACCGTTTTGCCTGCTCATCCGACGTCTTTCGACGTGCATCGGCACCCGGCGAGATTCCCCCTTCACTTCCGGCGCACAGCGTCGTGGCGGAAGTGACCCCTGCCCGTGAAAGACCCGAGGTTCCGTGCCAGTACCTGTTCTCCTGACCGGGCGCTCCGTGCGCCTGGAGCCGCTGGCGATGCGGCACGCCGAAGCCCTCGCCCGGGCCGGCGAGGCGGACCGATCGGCCTATGCCTTCACTCCCGTGCCCGAGGGCCTGGAATCCGCGCTCGACTACATCGCCCGCGCCCTGGCCGAACAGGCCGCCGGGCGCTGTCTGCCCTTCGCCCTGGTCAGTACCGCCGACGACCGGGTGATCGGCTCCACACGCTTCCTCGAACTCGACTACTGGCGGGGACCGCTGGTCTGGCCGCCGCTCACCGGCCGCCCCCACGGCGACCCGCTCACCGCGGTCCCCGACGCCGCCGAGATCGGCAACACCTGGATCGCGGGCGACGCCCGGGGCACCGGCATCAACACCGAGGCGAAGCTCCTCATGCTCCGCCACGCCTTCGACACCTGGGGCGTCCGCCGGGTCACGCTCCGTGCCGACGCCCGCAACACCCGCTCGCGCGTGGCCATCGAACGCCTCGGCGCGACCTGCGAGGGCATCCGCCGGGCGCACTCGCGCGGCCTCGACGGCGCCGTCAGGGACACGGCCTTCTACTCGATCCTCGACGAGGAGTGGCCCACCGTCCGGGACATCATCGAGCTGCGTCTGAGCACCCCCCGCCGGAGCCGGGTCCTCCAGGACCTCCTCCCGGCCTGACCCGCCCCGCGCCGCCCGTACTGCGGGCGGCGCCCAGGGGTGGTTCCATGGAAGTGACGGGAAGGACTCCGCGTGAGGACACGGAGTAGCGGTCTGCGAGGCCCGCGCACCGTGCAATCAGGATCCGCGAGAAGCGGGTGAGTCCTTCCCGCCCCCTCCCTCTCTTTCTCTCCCTCCCCGCCCTCGGCGTCGCGGACTTCCCGCGCCTGTCGGCCCCCGGACCCCGCCCGGTAGCGTGGGCCACGAGACAGTGCCGTGCCCCGGGAAGGACCGAGTGACCGCCGTGCCCGCCGAGAACCACGCCCCTGCCCCCGCCGCCCGGGACACGGACGTCCTGCTCCGCACCGAGGGACGGGCCGGGTTCCTCACCCTCGACCGGCCCCGGGCCATCAACGCCCTCACCCACCCCATGGTCCGCGCCCTCGACGCCGCCCTCACCACCTGGGAGCACGACCCGGCGATCACCACCGTCGTCCTGCGCGGGGCGGGAGAGCGGGGCCTGTGCGCCGGCGGCGACATCCGCGCCATCCACGACGACGCCCGCGCCGGCGGCACCGCCACCGCCGCCTTCTGGGCCGACGAGTACCGCCTCAACGCCCGGATCGCCCGCTACCCCAAGCCGTACGTCGCCTTCATGGACGGCATCGTCATGGGCGGCGGCGTCGGCGTCTCCGCCCACGGCTCCGTCCGCGTCGTCACCGAACGCTCCCGGATCGCCATGCCCGAGACCGGCATCGGCTTCGTCCCCGACGTCGGCGGCACCTGGCTCCTCGGCCGCGCCCCCGGCGAACTCGGCACCCACCTCGCCCTCACCGGCACCCAGGTCGGCGCCGCCGACGCCCTCCTCACCGGCCTCGCCGACCACCACGTCCCCGCCGCCGCCCTCGACGCCCTCGCCGACGATCTCACCCGCCTCCCCGCCGACGAGGCCCTGGCCCGGCACACCACCGCCCCCGGCCCCGGCGTCCTCGCCGAGCAGCGCGCGTGGATCGACGCCTGCTACTCCGCCCCCACCGTCGAGGAGATCGTCGACCGCCTCCTCGACTCCGGCGTCCCCGCCGCCAAGGAGACCGCCACCACCCTCCTCGCCAAGTCCCCGACCGCCCTCAAGGCCACCCTCGCCGTGCTGCGCGCGGCCCGCGCCCTCGACACCCTCGAAGCCGTCCTCGACCTGGAGTACCGCGCCTCCTGCGCCGCGCTCACCAGCCACGACCTCGTCGAGGGCATCCGCGCCCAGGTCGTCGACAAGGACCGCGACCCGCACTGGAAGCCGGCGGCCCTCGCCGAGGTCACCGACGCCGACGTGGCCCGCTACCTCACGCCCCCGCCCGGCGGCGACCTCGGCCTCGCCGGCTGACCGGCGCCGCCCCCGCCGCCGGCTCGCCGAGCGCCAGCGCCGCCGTCCGCCACGCCTCCGTGACGGCCCCGTGCGCCAGCGCCGTCGCCGCCGACACGTCCTCCGGCAGCCGCAGCGGCGCCCCGATGTGCACATGCAGGCACGGGCGCCGCACCGGGGCCGTCAGCACCCCCGCGATCTGCTTCGCCGTCCCGCCCGAGGTGATCCGCCGCGCCCCGGCCTGCCCGACCGGCACCACCGGCGCGCCCGTCGCCCCGGCGAGCCGCGCCAGACCGGTTCTGAACTCCTCCGGCGGCGCCTCCGACGCCTCCCGGCGCGGAGGTATCCGCCCCTCGGCGTAGAGCATCACCGGCCTTCCCGAGGCGAGCGCCACCGCCGCCCGGTCCAGCGCGGTCGAGGCGTGCGCGGTGTTCCGGTGCACCGGCACGTACCCGTCCCGCGACAGCGCCGCCCCCAGCCCCGGCACCCGCCACAGTCCGGCCGCCGCGAGCAGCACCGGCTCGACGGCGAGCCGCCGCCGCAGCGCGGCGAGGACCAGCGCCGGATCGGCGAGCGAGGTGTGGTTGACGACGATGATGCTGCCCGGCTCGATCCGGGCGCCGGGATCCGCGGTCACGGTCAACCGCCCGAAGAACGGGACGAGATGCGCGGCGAGACGACTGAGCACGGGCGGGCCCACCTTCCGGGAGCGGTACGACGACGGCCCGCCCATCGTCGGCCGGAGCCCCCGCCTCCGGCATGGGCGCCCGTACTCATCCGGTACTCACCCCGTACCCGGCCCGCCGCCCCGGCCCCACCGCGAGGCGTGGGCCGAAGGAGCGGTTCGGGTGACCCCGGGAGCGCTGGGTCGTTGCACGCGTAAAACGATCACACGGCGAAGACGCGGAGGTGGTTCCCGTGAGCGTTCAGCAGGCCACGGCGGTGAGGACCCTGGTGCTCGACAACCCGGAGGACGTACGCGACGCGGCCGCGGCGCTCGCCGGAGGGCGGGCCGTCGCGCACGGTTTCGGCAACGTCTACGCGCTGGCCTTCCGCCCCGACCGGGACACCGTCGAGCGCGTGAACCGGATCAAGGGCCGCCCGGCCGGACGGACCCCCGGCCTCCTCACCGTCCCGGAGCGCATCCCGTCGGCCTTCGACTGGACCCGGCTCCCCGACGACGTGCCCTGGCAGCAGGTCCGGTCCCTGACCGAGGAGCTGCTCGGCCTCGGGCCCATCGGCCTGCGCGGCCCGGCCTCCGACCGCGTCCCCGGCACGCTCGCCGCCGACGACGGGGGCGTCCGCACCGTCCGGGTCCTCGCCCCCGGCACCCGCTGCCCCTCGCACGCCTTCCTCGGCGCGGCGCTCGGGCTCACCGGCGGCGACTTCCTCGCCGTCACCTCCGCCCACCGCTCCCGCCCCGGCCGCGACGGGGAACCCGCGCACTGGCGGGCCGACGGCCTCGCCGAGGAGTTCGGCGCCGAGCCCGGCGTCAGGATCCTCGCCCACGCCGACGAGGAGGCCGCCCGCCGGCGCCACCCCTTCCACCGGCCGACCTCCGTCAGCGTCCTGTCCTTCCACCGCACCGCCGGGCACACCCGCTCCGGTCTGCCCGCGCTCGTCCTCGAACGGCACGGCTCGCTCTCCGCCGACCACATCCGGGCCGTCGCCGCCACCCACGGCTTCGGTCTCGCCCCCGCCCCCCACGCCGCCGGGCCGCTCGTCCCCCGGTCCTACGGCCCCGCCTGACGATCCGTAGCGGCCTCCCCGCGTCAGTCCGCGGGGCCGGGCCCCTCCAGGGCGACCTCCGCCCACACGGTCTTGCCGCCCGTCTCGTACCGGACGCCCCACGCCTCCGCCAGCGTCGCGCAGATGTGCAGGCCGCGACCGCCCTCGTCGCCCGCCTTCGCGTGCCGCAGGTGCGGGGCGGTCGCCGCGCCGTCGCGCACCTCCACGGTGAGCGTGGACTCGCCCCGCAGCAGCCGGAGGGCGATCGGCGGAGCGCCGTGCCGGACCGCGTTGGTGACCAGCTCGCTGACGATCAGCTCGACGGTGAGCGGGTCGACGCCCAGACCCCACTCCCGGATCCGCCGCTCGGCCGCGTGCCGTACCGGAGCCACCGCCGGCAGCTCGCGCGGCACCTCCCACTCGGCGACGTCACCGGCGGGCAGCCGCAGCGTCCTGGCCACCAGCAGGACCCGCTCCGGCGCCAGCAGCGCCGCGAGGTCGTCGGCCATGGGGTGCGGCCCGCGGCCGGGGTGGGCGAGCGCCTCCGCCACCCGCCCCGGCGGCGGGTCCCCGGCGGGCGCGGACGAGGCCAGACACAGGGTGGTGCCCTCCGGCAGGAGGTGGGAGGAGCAGGCGAAGGGCGGTCCGTCGCCGCCGAGCAGCGGGCCCTCCTCCACGAGGCCGGCGTCGAGCGAGCCGTCCGGCCGCACGGCGACGCACAGCGAGGAGCCCGCCCTGGCGAGTTCCAGCCGCCCGGTCACCGGGTCGTGGACGGCGATCGTGCAGCTCGCGGCGGGCTCGTCCACCTCGTGGTCGCCCGCCTGCTCCCGGGCGAGACGCCGGGTCACCGTGTGCAGCCGCGCCAGCAGTTCGTGCGGGGCGAGGTCGAGCGTCATAAGGGTGCCCGATTCAATTGCCTTCCGTAGTGATTTCGTGACAGGATGTGATCCATGCGCCCGGCGCCCAGGCGACGCGGGGTTCCCTCCTCGGCGAGGTCTTACGACCTCGCCGACCAGCGTCCGGAGGGACGGGCCACGAGGGCCGACGGCTCCAACCGTCGGTACCAGGGCACGAGGCGATCAGCTCGCATCCCTGAGCGACATGAGGGGGCATCACGCTGATCAGAGACGCTGTACACGGCGGTCCGCAGCAGGGCCGTCGTTGCCACCGCGCTCAGCCCCGGCCGCTCCACCTGGCCGGCCAGCAGCGCCACCGGGGCGCCGGACAGAGGGACGACGCCGAGCCGGGAGCGCCCGTCCCCGCCCGTGAGGACGGGCGCTCCCGGCTCGTCGGGCATCCGCTCGCCGAACAGCCCCGGCAGCAGCACCGCCCCAGGCCCCGGCAGCGGCCCGCCCGTGGCGGCGTCCCCCGCGCTTCCCACGGCCGTGCAGCGCAGCAGCGGGGTCTCGCCCGTCCGGCGCAGCTCCGGCGGCCTGCCGCGCAGCACGGCGTCGGTCAGGGCGACCACGACCGAGCCCGCGAAGCCCGGCACGGCCACCTCGACCAGCTCCCGCGCGGTCCGCTCCACGTCCAGGGTCCGTCCGATCCGCTCCCGGGCCTCGTACAGCAGCCCGAGCCGCTGCTCGGCGCGGATCCGCTCGGTGACGTCCATGACGGTGACGACGAGACCCGGGGACGGCCGCTCCGCGCCGTCCGGTCCGGGGGCGCGCAGCGGGTACACGGACACCGAGTAGACGTGCTCGTGGTCCGCGTCGTGCGGCAGCCGGCCCGGGACGAGGACGTCCCGCCTCGGCGGGCCGCCGTCGAGGACCTCGCGGAGCACGTGTTCCCGCACGTCGACGCCGAAGGCCCGGTACACCTCCACCGCCGGCCGTCCGAGCAGGTCCTCCTCGGCGATGTCCCGCATCGCGGGCGCCGAACCGGTGACCCGGACCAGCCGCAGGTCCCGGTCGAGCACGTGCAGGCCGACCTCGGACTGCCGGAACACCGTGTCGAGGACGGCGCCGTCGAGCACGGAGGGAACGTCCTCGAACATGTGCGCACCGCCGGAGCTCGACACCTGGTCCAGGCCCAGTCTGACCGCTCCGGCAGACCCCCGCCTGTCGCCGCGCCCCGTTCCGCCGCCGTTCCCCCTGCCGCCCCGGTCAGCGGAGGCGCGGGGGAAGGAGGAGCAGGCCGGTGCCGAGGGCGCGTTCGCCCGCGGCGTCGGAGGGGCGGTTGACGAGGCCGGTCGCGGTGGCGAGGACGCTCGACCCGCCGCCGTCGAGGTTCAGGGCCTCCCGGGCGCCGAGGGCCCGCATCAGGCGGGCGGCGCCGTCGATGCCCAGGCCCTCGCTGACCCCGGGGCGGCGGCCGTCGGCGACGACCAGCATCAGGCGGCCCCGGTCGTCCACGCCGATCATGGAGCGGGGGTTGGCGCGGACCGTCCAGTCGTAGGTGAACGACTGGTCGGGGCCGTCGCGGACCACACCGTCGCCCACCGCGTTCACCGCCACCCGGCCGTCGCGGACCAGGGCGGGCCCCACCTGGAGGATCGTCGTACCGGGCCCGAGCGCGACCGGCAGACCCCGGCCGTCCCGTACCCGCTCCTCGAAGAGGAGCGTGCTGCCCGCCCGTACGGTCCGCAGCAGCCAGGCGGCGCTGTCGCCGGTGGCCTGGAGCGTCGAGCCGCCGGGCGGGACGGGCGCACCGCGCTCGGCGCGGACGGCCGCCACCCGGCCGTGGCCGTCGAGGACGGCCTCCGCGCCGGGACCGGCCGGGGGAGCGCCCCACTCGGGCGTGAACCGGACCAGCTCGCTGGGGTCGGTGCACCTGAGGTCGTGCTGGGGCCGCTGCGTCGGCAGGTCGCCGCCCACCCCGCCGCAGTTCCAGATCCGGCCGGGGAGCCGGTTCACCCCGTCGACCTCCACGGTCTCGCCGCCCGCCGTGACGGTGAGCTCCGCCGTGAACGTGTCGACGGAGAAGGAACGCCCGCCGTCCTCAAGCCGGATGCCGGCCCGGCCCTGGGTGGCGGAGCCGAGGAGCCTGCCGTCCTTCACGTACAGACCGCTCGGCGCGTTGTCGTAGAACCACTGGCCGTTGATGCCGGCGACGGCGCCCTCCGCGCCGATCAGGCCGGTCAGTTTCTCGGTGCCGTGGAGGGCGGGCCCGTGGCTCACCTCCAGGCGGCCCCCGAAGGCGTCGAGGTCGATCCGCAGGACGTGCACGCGCTGCGGTGCCTCGTCGTCGGTGCCGTCCTGCGCCGTGTACCGGGTGCGGGCGGTGAACCCGGCCGCCCGCAGCCGGCCGGCGAGCTCCACCGCCCCGGCCTCCTCCGCGTACCGCCCCGTCCGCACCGTCCAGCCGAGCACCCCCGGCCACCGGTCGGCGTACGCCGGGGTGGTGACGGCCTCGACGCGCGGCTCGAAGCCCCCCGCGCGCAGCGCCTCCTCCACGTCCAGCGCCGTCGGGCGGGGACCGAGGGCCAGGGGCGCTCCGGCGAGCGGCCCGCCGGGGCGGTCCGGAAGGCCGACCTGGACGGTCCACACGTGGTCGGCGTCCTGCCGCCCGTACGTGAGCGAGGTGAGCGTCACGCCCGACGCCGGTGCGCTGGTGACGCGGGTGGCGCCGTGCACCGGGTGGTCGGCCGCGGTGGCGGGACGGGCCGGGCGGGCCTCGGCGAGGGGCGCGGAAGCGGCCGACAGGACCGCGGCGACCGCCAGGAGGGAGCGGAACGTGCGCTGCAAGGAAGCCTCCCGTCGACGGAACGGACAAGCGGGGTGCACAGCCGATACGCCGCCGCTTTCCCGGCGGTGACGAGAGCTCGGACACGGGACGGCGAGCCGGGGAAGCCCCGCCCTCCTTACTGTCCCCGGCGGCCGTCGCGCCGGTGGGCGCGGCCCCCGGATGTCACCCGCCCGGCGTACCCGCGGGGGAGGGGACCCGCCGCCGCTATCCTTGCGGCGTGGAGATCCCCTCGTACGACGACATCCGGGCACTGCACCGGAAGCACGCCCCCAGCGACGCCGCCTTCGAACTCGTCTTCACCCACTGCGAGATCGTGGCCGCCATCGCCGACCAGGTGATCTCCCGCTCCGGCGCGGACGTCGACCCCGACCTGGTCCGCGCCGGCTGTCTGCTGCACGACATCGGCGTCTACCGGCTGTACGACGCCGCCGGACGGATCGACGGCTCCTCGTACGTCACCCACGGCGTCCTCGGCCACGCCCTGCTCGCGGAGGAGGGCCTGCCCGAGACCCTGTGCCGCTTCTGCTCCTGCCACACGGGCGTCGGCCTCACCCAGGAGGACGTCCTCACCCAGGGCCTGCCCCTCCCGCCCGCCGACTACGTGCCGGTCACGCCGGAGGAGCGGATGGTCATGTACGCCGACAAGTTCCACAGCAAGAGCACCCCGCCGCGGTTCGTCTCCGCGGACAGCTTCGAGGTGAGGATCGGCCGCTTCGGCGAGGAGAAGGCCGGTGTCTTCCGGTCCCTCCGCCGCCTGTACGGGGACCCCGAACTGGACGCCCTGGCCGCCGCGTACGGCCACGCGGTGACCTGAGCGCCCCGCTCGCCCGTTCTCCGCAGGTGGCTCTCAACCGGTGCCTCTCGGCCGGTGCCTCTCAGCCGGTGGCCGCGACGACCGCGGCCACCGTCACCGCGGCCATCGCCGCCTGCATGTTCCGGATCGCCTCCCGGACCCCCTCGGCCGCCCACTGGCCCTCCGCGAGCTTCTCCATCCGCGCGGCGACCTCCTTGCGCGACTGCCCGGGGAAGGCGAGCCGGTGCAGCTTCGCCCCGTGCACCAGGGCGATCAGCCCGGCCGTCCGCTCGTCCGGCGCGGCACCGTCGAGGACCACGGACCGCAGCCGCTCCCGCAGCTCCCGCTCGGCCGAACCGTCCGCCTCCGGATAGCGCCGGACCGGGAACACTCCCAGGACCCGGCGCTTCTTTTTCACGACCAGGCCCCGCTCGCAGAGGCGCGCGACGGTCGCGGCCGGCGCCTTCCCCTGGTCCTTCGTCAGCCACTCCGTGACCTTCGGCGCCCTGCTCCGGCGCTCCGCCCAGGCCGCGATCAGCGCCAGCCGCTCGTCCAGGAGGGCCTCTCCGGTGGGGCTTCCGTCCGTGACGGTCAGCCGTCCGCCGGCGACCGACACCCGCCCGGCGAGCGCGAGGTCCAGCAGGATCCCGCCCGCCACCGCCCACGAGGCGGCCTGCCGCTCCTTGGCCTCCCCGGACTCGTCGTCCAGTGACAGCAGCGTGATCTCCTCGGCGAGCGTGATCGTCATGGCGTCCTTCCTGGTGGGGAGGCGGCCGGACAGGCCCCGGCGGCTCTCCCCTGAGGACGGTCTGACGGCCCGTCCGGTTCCCCGACCGCACCGGGCACGCCCGCACCGGGCACGCCCGCACCGGGGACGTCCGGGCGGGGCGGCCGACGGGCCGTTGTCAGTGGCGGCTGTCAGGCTGGGGCCATGGACAGGCAGAGCGACAGTCCCGGGGACAGGGGGAAGGACGGCGGCATGGGCGGGGACCGTGACGAGGAACTGCTGAGGGGCCGGGTCTACGGCCAGGAGCACGACGACCCGAACCCCGGGCCGCGCCCCGGGCGCACCTACGCGGAGCTGGTCGGCGGGCCGCTCGACGGACTGCTGCTCGACGTGACCGACTGGACCGGCGAGGAGATACGCGCGGGCGCCGTCCTGGAGACGGAGCTGGGGCGCTACGGGGCGGGGGGAAAGGCGGTCTACGGTCCGCGGCCGGGCGATCCCGCGCGCTTCGACTGGTCCGGCGACTCCCGCTGAAGAGGCGCGGGGAGCCCGCTGAGGGGTGCGGAGGAGAGGACATGAGAAAGGCGGGACACCTCCCGCCACTCTCAAGGTATAGCGCACGGGGGGCCTTGCGGCAAGGCCCCCTCGATGCCGCACAATCGCAGGCCGACCGCCCCGACCTGCCGAAATGAGAGTTCACCGACGTGCGTACGCCTCTGCGCAGCAACGGCCCCTTCGAACTTCCCGACCGCCTCGCCGCCAAGGCCGACCCCGCGCTGATCGCCGACGACGAGAAGCACTTCGCCGCCCTCGCGGAGAGCCTCGACCGGACCGTCGCCGACCTCTCCGGTCGGCTCGACACCGTCCGCCGCGCCCCCGGCGGCGCCGGACGCGAAGCCCTGGAGCGCGACCTGGAGGTCCACCGCCTCTCGGCCCGCCTGCGCGCCCTGCGCCGCTTCGGCCTCGACCTCTGCCTCGGCAGGATCGTCGCCGCCGACGGCACCGAACCCGTCTACATCGGCCGGCTCGGCCTCACCGACGACACCGGCCGCCGCCTGCTCGTCGACTGGCGTTCCCCTGCCGCCGAACCCTTCTTCGCCGCCACCCACGCCCACCCGATGGGCCTCGCCAGCCGCCGCCGCTACCGCTGGACCGGAGGCCGTATCACCGACTACTGGGACGAGGTCTTCACCGAGGGCGGCCTGGACGCGCACGCGGCCCTCGACGACCAGTCCGCCTTCATCGCCAGCCTCGGCACCCACCGCTCCGAGCGGATGCGGGACGTCCTCACCACCATCCAGGCCGACCAGGACGCCATCGTCCGCGCCGGCTCCCGGGGCGCGCTCGTCGTCGACGGCGGCCCCGGCACCGGCAAGACCGTCGTCGCCCTCCACCGCACCGCCTACCTCCTCCACGCCGACCCCCGCCTCGGGCACCGGCGCGGCGGCGTCCTCTTCGTCGGCCCCCACCAGCCCTATCTGAACTACGTCGCCGACGTCCTGCCCAGCCTCGGCGAGGAGGGCGTCCGCACCTGCACCGTCCGCGACCTCGTCCCCGAGAGCGCCGTCGCCCGTCCCGAGACCGACCCCGAGGTCGCCCGGCTCAAGGCCTCCGCCGAGCTCGTCCGGGGCATCGACAAGGCCGTCCGCTTCTACGAGGAGCCGCCGGCCGATACCACCCGCGTCACCACCGACTGGTGCGACGTCCGCCTCACCGCCGAGGACTGGGCCGAGGCCTTCGACGCCCCCGGTCCCGGCACCCCGCACAACGAGGCCCGCGAGGTCATCTGGGACGAACTCGTCGAGATCCTCAAGGAGAAGGCGGGACACGACGTCCCCGACGCGCTCTTCGAGCGGGCCCTGCGCCACGACGCCGACCTCGTCTCCACCCTCGACCGCCACTGGCCCACCCTGCACGCCACCGACCTCGTCGGCGACCTGTGGACCGTCCCCGCCTACCTGCGGCTCGCCGCCCCCTGGCTCGACCGCGACGAGGTCCGTACCCTCCAGCGCGCCGACGCCCAGGCCTGGACCGACTCCGACCTGCCGTTCCTCGACGCCGCCCGGCACCGCCTCGGCGACCCCGAGGCCGGCCTCCGCAAGCGCCGCAAGGACGCCGCCCTGGCCGCCGAACGCGAACGCATGGCCGGCGTCATCGAGAACATCGTCCGCGCCGACGCCGACGGGGAGGGCGCCGTCACCATGCTCCTCGGCCAGGACCTCCAGGACACCCTCGTCGACGAGGACGGCCTGCCCGCCGCCGGCACCGACCCGCTCGCCGGACCCTTCGCCCACGTCGTCGTCGACGAGGCCCAGGAACTCACCGACGCCGCATGGCAGATGCTGCTCGCCCGCTGCCCCTCGCGCAGCTTCACCATCGTCGGGGACCGCGCCCAGGCCCGCCACGGCTTCACCGAGAGCTGGCGCGAGCGCCTGGAGCGCGTCGGCCTCGACCGTATCGAGACCGCCTCCCTGAGCATCAACTACCGCACCCCGGAAGAGGTCATGACCGAGGCCGAGCCGGTCATCCGCGCCGCCCTCCCCGACGCCAACGTCCCCACCTCGGTCCGCGCCTCCGGCATCCCCGTCCACCACGGCACCACCGCGGAACTGGACACGATCCTCGACACCTGGCTCGCCGAGCACGCCGACGGCGTCGCCTGCGTCATCACCGCCCCGGGCGCGCCCTCCCCGGACCTCGGCGGCCGGCCCAGGGTCCGGGCGCTCACCCCCGGACTCTCCAAGGGCCTGGAGTTCGACCTCGTCGTCCTCCTCGACCCGCAGGAGTACGGCGAGGGCATCGAGGGAGCCGTCGACCGCTACGTGGCGATGACCCGCGCCACCCAGCGCCTCGCCGTCCTCACCACCGCCTGAGCGGCGGCCCGGTCGCTCAGGACGCCAGCCCGCCCCGCGCGATGACCCCCGCGTACCAGCGGGCGCTGTCCTTGAGCGTCCGGCGCTGGCTCGCGAAGTCCACGTGCACGATCCCGAACCGCTTGCTGTACCCGAACGCCCACTCGAAGTTGTCCAGGAGCGACCACAGGAAGTAGCCCCGCACGTCCGCGCCGTCCTCGATCGCCCGGCGCACCGCCGCCAGATGCCCGTGCAGGTACGCGACCCGCTCCGGGTCGTGCACCTGCCCGGACGGGTCCGCGTAGTCGTCGTACGCGGCCCCGTTCTCGGTGATCACCAGCGGGGTGCCCGGAAGTTCGTCGCGCAGCCGCGTCAGCAGCTCGTACAGCCCGTCCGCGTCCACCGGCCAGTCCATCGCCGTCCGGGGCCCCGGCGCCGGCTCGAACCGCACGTGCCGCTCCGCGCCCGCCCACGGCGACGGCGACTCCGAGGAGCCCGCGGCGACCACCGTGGGGGAGTAGTAGTTCAGGCCCAGCGAGTCGATCGGCGCCGCGACCGCCGCCAGGTCCCCGTCCCGTACGAACCCCCAGTCCGTCACCCCGGCGGTGTCCGCCACCAGGTCCTCCGGCAGCCGGCCCCGGAAGACCGGGTCCAGGAAGATCCGGTTCGCGACCGCGTCGATCCGGCGCGCCGCGTCCCGGTCCTCCGCCGACTCCGTCAGCGCCCGCACCACGTGCAGGTTGAGCGTCAGCGACACCTCGGACCCGGCGGGCAGCGCCGCCCGCAGCGCCCCCACCGCGAGGCCGTGCGCCAGGTTGAGGTGGTGCGCCGCCCGCAGCGCGTCCGCGTCGCCGGTCCGCCCCGGGGCGTGCACCCCGTTCCCGTACCCGAGGAAGGCGGAGCACCACGGCTCGTTCAGCGTCGTCCAGGTCGCCACCCGGTCGCCGAGCGCCCCGGCGACGATCCCCGCGTACTCGGCGAAGCGGGCGGCGGTCTCCCGGCGCGGCCAGCCGCCCGCGTCCTCAAGCTCCTGCGGCAGGTCCCAGTGGTACAGGGTCGCCACCGGCCGGACGCCGGCCTCCCGCAGCTCGTCGCAGAGCCGCCGGTAGAAGTCCAGCCCCTTCTGAAGAGCGGGCCCCCGGCCGGTCGGCTGGACGCGCGGCCACGCCACCGAGAACCGGTAGTCCGTCACCCCCAGTTCCCGCATCAGGGCGACGTCCTCGCGCATCCGGTGGTAGTGGTCGGCGGCGATGTCACCGGTGTCGCCGTTGCGGACCTTGCCCGGAGTCCGGCTGAAGGTGTCCCAGATGGACGGCGTCCGGCCGTCCTCCGTGGCCGCGCCCTCGATCTGGTAGGCGGCGGTGGCGGTGCCCCAGCGGAAGCCCTCCGGGAAGCGGAGCGTCGCGGGGGACTCGGGGCGTGCGTCGACAGCGGTCATGAGGAGGTGACTCCAGGAAGAGAAGAGGAAGAAGAACGGGGAGGGGGCCGGGGCTCAGCCCTTGACCGCGCCCTGCATGATGCCGCCGACGATCTGCCGGCCCAGCAGGCCGAAGACCAGCAGCACGGGCAGCGTGCCGAGCAGGGTGCCCGCCATGATCACCGACTGGTCGTGGACGTACCCGCCGCCGAGCTGACGGAGCGCCACCTGGACGGTCGGCTCCTGCGAGGAGAGCGCCACGATCGGCCAGAAGAAGTCGTTCCACGCGGCCATGAAGGTGAGCAGGCCGAGGACGGCCATGCCGGGGCGGGCGATCGGCACCACGATCGACCAGAAGATCCGGGCCGTGGAGGCGCCGTCCACCCGGGCCGCCTCGATCAGCTCGTCGGGCAGCGACTGCACCAGGTACTGGCGCATGAAGAACACCCCGAAGGCGGAGACCAGACCCGGCAGGATCACCGACTGGAGCTGGTTCACCCAGCCGAGTTCGGCGATGAGCATGAAGAGCGGGATGACACCGAGCTGCGGCGGGATCATCATCGTGCCCACCGTGACGGCGAGCAGCGCGCCCCGGCCCCGGAAGCGGAGCTTGGCGAAGGCGAACCCGGCGAGCGTGCAGCACAGCACCGTGCCCACGGTGATCGACCCGGACACGATGAGGGAGTTGAGCAGCGCCTTGCCGATGTCCGCTTCTTCGAGGACCGCCTCGAAGTTCCGGATCAGGTGCGGGCCGGGCACCAGCGACGGCGGCACCTTGGCCAGGTCGGCGTTGGAGCGGCTGGCGGCGACGATCGTCCAGTAGAAGGGGAAGGCCGAGACGAGCACCGCCAGGATCAGCACGGCATACGCGAGCGGGCCGGCCTTCAGCGTCCGTCCGGCGCCCGAGCGGCGCCGGCGGCCGGGGCCCCGCCGGGCGGGGGAGACGGCCGGGGAGGCCGGTGCGGCGGGCGGGTCGGCGAGCGCGGTCATCGGCCGGCCTCCTTGCGGGAACGGCGGCGCGCGATCAGGGCGTTGACCCCGACCAGCACCACGATCAGCAGGAACATCACCCAGGCGATCGCGGCCGCCCGGCCCAGGTGGAAGAAGCCCCAGCCCTGCTCGTACATGTAGAGGCCGAGGGTCTGGTACTGGTGCGAGATGCCGCCCGACATGGAGCCCTCGAAGAGCAGCGGCTCGCCGAAGAGCTGGGTCGCGCCGATCGTGGAGACCACGACCGTGAACAGGATCGTGGGCCGCAGCCCCGGCAGCGTCACGTGGAAGAACTGCCGCCACCGGGAGGCCCCGTCCATCTCGGCCGCCTCGTACAGCTCGGACGGGATGGACTGCATGCCGGCCAGGTAGATGAGCGCGTTGTACCCCGTCCACCGCCACACCACGATGGTGGAGACCGCGATCTGGGAGGCGACGGTCCCGGACTGCCAGTCGACCGGCTCGACGCCGGCGAGGCCGAGGACGTAGTTGACGAGCCCGAAGTCACGCCCGAAGAGCTGGGCGAAGACGAGGGTCGCGGCGGCGACCGAGGTGGCGTACGGCAGCAGCATCGCCGTCCGCAGGAAGGTCCGGCCGCGCAGCCGGTGGTTGAGCAGGTGCGCCAGGGCGAGCGCCATCACCAGCTGCGGCACGGTGGACAGCACCCCGATGGCGAAGGTGTTGCGCAGCGCGGTCCAGAAGAACTCGTCCCCGAAGAGGGCGGTGTAGTTGCCGAGCCCGCGCCACTCCATGGTGCCGGGGTCCTGCAGCTCGACCCGGTGGAGCGAGACGTACGCCGTGTAGACGAGCGGGAAGAGACCGAAGGCGGCGAAGAGGGAGAAGAACGGCGCGACGTACGTGTACGGGGAGAGGACGCTCCACACGCGCCGGACACCCGGCGGGCGCGGAGCGGAGGCGGCTTTCGCCGGTGCGGCGAGGGTCACGGTGCGGCCCTTCGGGAGAGGGTGACGGGAGAGGGGGCCCTGCCGGGCCCGGGCTGCCCGCCCCGGTAGGGCGGGCACCCTGAGCCCTGGCGCGGGCCGGACCCGGCGCCGGGCGGCCGTCCGGCGGGCGGGCGGGTGCCTGTCGGGGCCCCGCCCTGGTAGGAGGGGCGCCTTTCGGGCCTGGTGTCCGCCGGAGCGGAGACCGGGCGCTGGGCGGGTCGTCAGACGGGCGGGTGCCCGTCGCGGGCTGGTGACTTGTCGGGAGGAGTGCCGGCCGGCCCCGGGACGTCCGCCCCGGCGGGGCGTGTACGCCGCCGGGTCCTGGCACGGGCCGGACCCGGCGCCAGGCCCCGACGCCCGGCGCTGGGCTGCCCGTCCGGCGGGCCGGGTGCCCGCCGGGTCGGGGCCCTGGCGGGGAGGTGTGCCTCTCGGATCCGGCGCCTGCAGGGCCGGGTACCCAGCCCGCTGGGCGGGCCGTCCGACGGCCGGGGGCCCGCCGGGCCTGGCGCGGATACCGGGCGCCGGGCGGGGCGTCCGCCGGACACCCCGCCCGGCGCCCGTCGAGGGATGGGCGGCGGACGGCGTCCGTGGGCGTCGGGACCGGCCCGAGGGCCTGGGCCCCGGCGGCGGCCCGGCATCAGCCGAGGGTGTTCGCGACGCCCTTCCTCGCGTTCTCCCAGGCCTTCTCAGGGGCGAGACCCTTGCGTTCGACCTCGCTCAGCGCGTTGGTGATCTGCTGGCTGATGTTCTGGTCGTGCACGCCGAGGACCTGCACCGGTGCCGCCTTGGCCGCGTCGCCGAAGATCTTCCCGATGGGCGCGCCGTTGAAGTAGGGGTCCGTGGTGTCCGCGACCTCGGCGATGGCGCCGGTCGCGGAGGGGAAGTTGCCCTGCTTGGCGAAGATCTTGGCCTGCTGCTCCGGGGCGGTGAGCCACTTGATCAGCTCGTACGCCTCCTTCTTGTTCTTGGCGGCGCGCGGCACCGCCAGGTAGGAGCCGCCCCAGTTGCCGGCACCGCCGGGCAGTGTCGCGATGTCCCACTTGCCCTTGCCGGCCTCACCGGCCTGGCCCTTGATGTAGCCGAGCATCCAGGCGGGGCAGGGGAGGGTGGCGAAGGAGCCGGCGGCGAAGGCCTGGTTCCACTGCGGGGACCACTGGTCGAGCTTGGCGCTGAGGCCGGCCCCGCTCGCCTCGACGGAGGCGTCCCAGGCGGCCTTGAGAGCGGGGTTGGTCTCCCAGATCAGCGCGCCGGAGGCGTCGTAGTAGCGCTCCTTCTCCTGCCCGATCATGATCGAGAAGAGGCTGCCGACGCTGTCCAGCCAGGCGCTCTTGCCGGGGGCCTTGGCCTTGTACTGCTTGCCGAGCTCCAGATAGCCGTCCCAGGTGGACCAGCGTTCGGCCAGTTCGGTGCGGTCGGTGGGGAGCCCGGCCTGCTCGAACAGGTCGGTGCGGTAGCACATGGCCTCGGGGCCGACGTCGGTGCCGAGGCCGAGGACCTCGCCGCCCTTCCCGGTGGCGGCGGCCCACTTGGCGTCGGCGAACTGGGCCTTCAGCTCCTCGGCGCCGTACTTCCGCAGGTCCTCGAAGCGGTCGGCCTGCTGCTGGGTGACGGAGGCGATCCGGCCGACCTCGATGCCCTGCACGTCGGCGAGGCCTCCCCCGCCGGCGAGCCGGGTCTGGAGCGACTTCCAGTAGTCGGCCTCGTCCTCGGTGTCGGTCTGCTTGATGGTGACGCCCGGGTGGAGCTTCTCGTACTCGGCGTAGAGGCCGGCTTCCTTGTAGCCGAAGGAGCCGAAGAGGTCGACGGTGATCGTGACCTTGCCGCCCGCCTTGCCGGAGTCGGTGCCGGAGGAACCGGATCCGCAGGCGGCGAGCAGGGAACCGACGAGCGCGACCGCTCCGAGGCGGAGGGCGGCCTGGGTGGCGGCTCTGGTGATGGGCATGGACGGGCTCCCTTGGCGTCGGGCGGGTCGGAGGGGAACGGAGGAGAAGGGGTGGAAAGGGAAGGGGATGGGCGGCGCCGGGCGGTCCCGGGAGCCCGAGAGTGTTCTGAGAGCGCTCTCACAAACGGTCTGGAGCGTGCCCCGACTCCCCGCCCCCCGTCAAGACTCGAAGGCGTAACAGCTCGGAATCGAAGCCCGTGTACGGCGTCGGCGGCCCAACTCCCACTCCTGCCCGTTCTCTTGACGCCCAGGTTTCGGGAGTTTTACGTTGCGCACTGCTGAGAGCGCTCTCAGGGCACTGTGCACGACCCCCACACCCCTCCACCGAGCCAACGAGGTGCTGTACGTGTCAGCTCCCCGCTCCCGACCGGCCGCGTCGCTGGTCCTCGCCGCCGCTCTGGCCGCCGCCGGTCTCGTCCCGGCCGCCGCCGGCCCCGCCTCCGCCGCCACCGTCCCCGTGGGCGCGGGCGGTTACTCCGACACCCGCCCCGCCGGGACCTCGGGACCCACCACCCACACCGGCACCCCGGTCACCCCCAAGGTGACCGCCGCCGCCCAGGGCCGGCCCGTGCCCACCAACGACTGGTGGTCCTCGCTCGCCTTCCAGCGTTACGGAGACAACCCGTACTCGACCCCCATGTACGGGCATCCGCTCACCTACCAGGCCGTCGCCGGCGGCCTGCAGATCGGCTACCCCACCACCCCCGCGATCGTCGGCGACGGCCGCCAGTACGAGTTCCCCCACAAGGCCGACCTCACCCTCGGCCTCACCGGCCTCAACGCGCCCGACACCCGGGCCGACGACTGGTCCGACTGGACCGTCACCCCCTTCTGGTCCGACGGCGCCCGCACCCTGCGCACCACCATCGGCCACGGCCTGCCCTTCGTGTACGCCAAGGGGACCGGCGGCGACGCCCGGATCACCACCGCCTCCACGCCCGCCGTCTTCGCCGACCAGGGCAACGTCCTCGGCATCACCGTCGCCGGCCACCACTACGCCCTCTTCGCCCCCACCGGCACCGACTGGAACGTCTCCGGCACCACCCTCACCGCCGGCCTCGGCGGCAAGGACTACTTCTCCGTCGCCGTCCTGCCCTCCCCCGACGCCCTCGCCACCTACCGGCGCTACGCCTACAGCTTCGTCACCGGCTCCCGCGTCACCTGGTCGGCCGCCGGCGGCCGGGTGAACGCCACGTACACCCTCACCACCGAGGCGAAGGAGGGCACCGAGACCGGCACCCTCCAGGCCCTCTACCGCCACCAGTGGCTGAACTCCGCCGACCCCCTCACCCCGTACACCTACGTCTCCCCGCGCGGCACCATGAAGGTCCGCGAGGGCCGCTCCTTCACCACAGGCCGCGGACAGGCCGCCGTCCTGCCCGCCCTGCCCGCCACCGGCGCCGTCGACCAGGCACGGCTGCGCGGCTACCTGAACGAGGTGGTGAACGCCGCCGACCCCTTCTCCGGCGCCACCGACACGTACTGGACCGGCAAGGCCCTCGGCCGGCTCGCCCAGCTCGTCCCGCTCGCCGAGCAGCTCGGCGACACCGCCCTGCGCGACCGGCTCCTGGGCCTGCTCAAGGGCCGCCTCCAGGAGTGGTTCACGGTCGGAGGCGCGAGCGAGTTCTCGTACGACCGCACCTGGAAGACCCTCATCGGCTACCCGGCCTCCTACGGCAGCGACACCGAACTCAACGACCACCACTTCCACTACGGCTACTACGTGTACGCCGCCGCGATCGTCGCCCAGTACGACCAGGCATGGGCCGCCGACTCCGCCTGGGGCGGCATGGTGCGGACCCTCGTCCGGGACGTCGCCAACCCGAGCCGCACCGACTCCGCCTTCCCCTTCCTGCGCGGCTTCGACGTCTACGCGGGACACAGCTGGGCCTCCGGCCACTCCGGTTTCGCGGCCGGCAACAACCAGGAGTCGTCCTCCGAGTCCACCAACCTGAGCGCCGCCCTCGTCCTGTGGGGCTCCGCCACCGGCGACACCGGCCTGCGCGACCTCGGCAGCTACCTCCTGGCCACCGAGTCCGACGCCATCGCCCAGTACTGGTTCGACGCCGACCAGCAGGTCTTCCCCGGCTCCTTCACCCACGACACCGCCGGCATGGTGTGGGGCAGCGGCGCCGCGTACGCCACCTGGTGGACCGCCAACCCGGAGGAGATCCACGGCATCAACACCCTCCCGGTGACCGCCGGCGGTTCGCTGCACATGGGCGCGTACAAGCCCGCGATCCGGCGCAACCTCGCCGAGATGGAACGGGAGAACGGCGGACCGGCCGTCGAATGGCGGGACATCCTCTGGGAGTTCGAGGCGCTCGCCGACCCGGCCCGCGCCAAGGGCCGGTGGGACGCCTCCGGCGGCGACTACACCCCCGAGACCGGCGAGTCCAGGGCCCACACCTACCACTGGCTGGCCACTCTGGACGCGCTCGGCGCCCCCGACGCGACCGTCACCGGCTCGATCCCGGCCTCGGCCGTCTTCCTCAAGGGCACCGAACGCACCTACGCCGCCCACAACCACGGCTCCACGCCGATCACCGTCACCTTCTCCGACGGCAAGTCCCTCTCCGTACCGGCCCGTTCCACCGCCACCGGCAAGGGCACCGGCACCGTCCCCTGCGGACAGCCCGGTGGACCCGCCTGCCCCCAGCCGAGCACCGGCGACACCTTCCGGCTGCTCGGCGGCGGGCAGTTGACCACCGCCACCGACACCACCGCGGGCAGCGACACCATCGCCTCCGCCGACGGCGCCAACCACGACGGCACCCCGTACCGGCCGCTCGTCTACGAGGCGCGGAACGTCACCGGCACCCTCACCCCGGGCGCCGCCACCGCCTTCCGCCTCGCGGTGGACGCGGGCACGAACGTCGCCCTCGGCCAGCAGGTCCGGATCAGCTACGACCTGACCGGCGACGGCACCTTCGAACGCACCGAGACCTACCACTACTTCGCCACCGACCCGGTGCCCGGCTGGGAGCGCTACGACCAGACCCGCGGCCTGAAGTCCGCCACCGGCACCCTCGGCGACCTGCGCGGCGGCACCGTCCGCCTGGAGCTGTGGAGCGCCATCGGCAACGGCCCGTCCACCGTCCGGACCGGCACGGCGGACTCCGTGCTCGTCATCCCCTACGGCTGAGCGGACGACTACGCCGAGGCCCGGCGCACCAGCGTCGTCGGCGTGATCAGCGGGTCCGGGGCCGGTTCCCCGGACCCGAGGTCGCTCAGAAGACGCATGAGCAGCCGGACCATCAGCCGGCCCATGCCCTCGATGTCCTGCCGGACCGTCGTCAGCGGCGGCTCCGTGCGCTCGGCGATCGACGCCACGTCGTCGAACCCGACCACCGCCACGTCCTCCGGCACCCGCAGCCCCCGCTCCCGCAGCACCCGCAGGGCGCCCGAGGCCATCAGGTCGTTGGCGGCGAACACCCCGTCCACGCCCGGGCACCGGTCGAGGACCTCGGCCATCGCCCGGGCGCCGCTCTCCGCCGTGAAGTCCCCCTGGCACAGCAGGGCCGGATCCGGGTCCCCGAGCGCGTCGCGGTAGCCGTCGGCGCGGTCCGCCGCCGAGGTCTGGTCGCGCGGCCCGGCGAGGTGCGCGACGGTCCGGCAGCCCCGGTCGACGAGGAGCCGCACGGCCTCACGGGCCCCGCCGCGGTTGTCGGCGTCCACGTACGGCAGATCCGGGCCGATCCCTTCCGCCGGCCGCCCGCCGAGCACCGTCGGGATCTTCGCCCGGCGCAGCACCGTCGCCAGCTCGTCCTCGTCATGGAGGGAGAAGGCGAGGGCGCCGTCGACGTGACCGCCGGCGAGATAGCGGGCGATCCGGTCGTGGTCACCCGGACCCTCCGCCCAGAGCAGCACCAACTGCGAGTCATAGGAGGTGAGTTCGCGGCTGATGCCGCGGACCTGCTCCTGGAAGAAGGGGTCGGAGAAGATCCGGAACTCCGGCTCCGCGATGACCACGGCCACGGCGCCGTTGCGCCGCGTGACCAGGGTGCGGGCCGCGAGGTTCGGCACGTACCCGAGCTCCTCGACCGCCCGCCGCACCTTGTCGGCCAGCGGCGGACGCACCCCCGCGCCGCCGTTGACGACCCGGGAGACCGTGGCCCGCGACACCCCGGCACGGGCCGCGACGGCCTCCAGGGTGGGGCGGGCCCCCGTCGTCTGCTCGGCCACGTCGGGCCCCCTTCATCTGCTCCGGTCCGGGAGCGGGCGGCTGCCCGGACGGACCGCGTGATGTTGCGGGGCCAGGATATCCGTACGGGAGGGGGTTCTGAGAGCGCTCTCTGGGAGGGATCGTTCCCGTCCTCCGGTCTGTCGTTCACCCGTGGCGGTGGTCGCGGCCCGTACCGGCTCCCGGCCCCGCCCGCGTACGGCAGCGTGGCCGCCATGAACCTCCGCCGCACCGCGCTTCCGCTGCTCACCGCCTTCCTCGTCAGTGGCTGCGTGGCCCTCCCGCACCCCTCCGCGCCGCCCGCCCCGACGGTCCCGGAGCCCGGGCCGCCCGCGCTCGCGCCCGCCGCCCAAAGGCCTCCGCGAGTTCTTCCGGAGCCGTCGAAGCGGCCGGTGGAGGCCGAGCCCCGGGAGGAGCTGGCGGAGACGGAGGGGAAGGCGCCGAAGTCCGCGCCCGTGCCCGCTCCCGTACGTCCCCGGGCACGTCAGGGCGGTGGAGCGGGAGCCACCGGAGCGGGAGCCGCCGGAACAGGAGCCGCAGGAGCGGGGGTCGCCCCCACCCGCCTCCCGGAACCCAGGGCGAAAGCGCCCCGCGCGGCGAAGAAGCCGAGCCCGCCCCGTACCCGTACCGCCGCCCCCGCCCCCACGCGCGTGCCCGCGCCCCGGGTGGCCGCGCCCCGCGCGGCTCGTCCGGCGGGCGGGGAGGTCCCCGAGATGCGGGACCTGTGCCGGGAGGCGCAGCGGATCGAAGCCCCCATGGGCGCGGCGGAGTTGTGCCGGAGCCTGTACGGGCGCTGACGCGACACCCAAGTGGCCCAGTCCCGCGGCGGGTCAATGGACCATGAGACGCAGGCCACTTCGCCGTACCGTCGTGTCCATGGCGAACACCTCCACGGCCCCCGCCCCCGGCGCGCACGCCGCCCCCGGCACCGGCCGCCCGCGTCCGGCGGCGCCGCGCGCCCTGCTCCTCGCCCAGGCGGGCAACGCCGTCGGCGACGGCGCCTTCTACGTGAGCTCGGCGCTCTACTTCACCGGCATCGTCGGGCTCTCCGCCGCCCAGGTCGGGGCCGGCCTCGCCGTCGCCTGGGCGGTGGGCTCGCCGGCCGGGGTGCCGCTCGGGACGCTCGCCGACCGGCGGGGGCCGCGCGGCGTCTCCGTCCTCCTCGCGCTCGTGACGGCGGCGGCGGTCGCCTCCTTCCTCCTCATCGGTTCCTTTTCGGCCTTCCTCGCCGCCGCCACCCTGTACGCCTCCGCGCAGAGCGGCCTCGCCGCCGCCCGGCAGGCCCTCCTGGCCGGACTGGTGGCCCCCGCCGACCGCACCGCCGTCCTCGCCCGGCTCCAGGCCGTCCTGAACGGCGGCCTCGCCGTCGGCGCGGCCCTCGGCGGCATCGCCCTGCACGCCGGCACGCGCGGTGCCTACCTCGCCGTGTTCGCCCTGGACACGGGCGGATTCCTGCTCTGCGCCCTGCTGCTCGCGCGTCTCCCCGCCCCCGCCCCGGCACCCGCCTCCGCCGTCGCGGCGGCCGGAGGCGGCTCAGGGACGGCCGTGCTGCGCGACCGCCCGTATGTCGTCCTCGCCCTCCTCAACGCGCTGATGCTGCTGCGGCTGCCGGTCCTGAGCCTCGCCCTGCCGCTGTGGATCGTGCAGCGCACGGCGGCGCCCGGCTGGACGGTCTCGGCGCTCTTCGTCCTCAACACCGTGGCCGTGACCCTCTTCCAGGTCCGCGCCGCCCGCTCGGTCACCGACCTGGACACGGCCGCCCGCGCGGTCCGGGGCGCCGGCGCGATCGCGCTCGCCGCCTGCGCCGTCTTCGCGGCGACCGCGCTCCCGGGGCTCGGTGCCGGTACGGCCGTCGCGGTCCTCGCCCTCGGCGCCGCGCTCCTCGTCGTCGCCGAGATGCGGCACTCCGCCGGTTCCTGGCAGCTGGGCCTCGGACTCGCGCCCGCCGACCGGATCGGCCAGTACCAGGGCTTCTACGGGGCGGGCGTCCCGGTGGCCCGTACGCTCGGCCCGCTCGTCGTCACGACCCTGCTCATCGGCGCCGGCCCCGCCGGCTGGCTGGTCCTGGGCGGCGTCTTCGTCCTGGCCGCCACGGCCACGGGCCCGGTCGCCCGCTGGGCGGCGCGGACCCGCTAGCCGGGGACGGCCCCACCCCCGGCCGCCCCGCCTGTGACTCATGTCACTGATTCCGCTTTTCCTCTTTCTGTTATCACCCCTCTCCACCGAGGCTCTCCCCTGCGCAGGAAACTCCAGAACGGGCGAGAGAAGGACGGACGGCGTGCAGACGACCATCGGCATGGACGAGACGACGGAGTGGATACGGGCGGCGCAGTACGGGGACCCCTGGGCGTGCGACAGGCTCCTCGGCGCCCACCGGCCGCTCGTCCACGCCCTGGTGTCCCACGCCCTCGACGCCCGTCCCGCCGTCGCCGTCGACGCCGTCGTGCAGGACACCCTGCGCCGCGCCCACGGCACCCTCCACACCCTGCCGTCCCCGGAGGCCTTCCGGCCCTGGCTCGTCGCGCTCGCCGTCGACACGGTCCTCGGCCACGCCGCCGGGCCCGCGGGGGCCGTCGGCTGGCTGGACGTCCAGGACGCGGTCCTCGCGGCGCTCGGGCGGCTGGAGGGCGAGGGGCTGCTCCTCCGGTACGAGACGGCCGCCGCGCTCCAGTGGCCGCAGGAGGCGACCGAGGCGCACGTGGAGACCGCCCGCAGGCGGCTCGAAGCGGCCCGCTCCGTCGACGCCGCGCTGACCCGGCACCCTCGTTGCCCCGCCCTGCACGAGCTGACCGGCGGCTGGGACGGCCTCCCGAGCGCCGGATGGCGCGACCACCTGGCGGCGCACACCACCCGGTGCGGCGCCTGCGCCGGCGCCCCGGCCGAGCCCACACCGCCGGCCGTCCCCGCCCCGCCGGCCGAGCCCGTCGACACGACCCGGCTGTACGAGCTCGGGGACATCGCCCCGGCCCCCGCCCCCGCCCCGGGCGGACGGCGCGGGACGCGGGCGGACCAGCGGCGGCGGCGCCGGACGCAGGAGCGGAACCGGCGGCGGACAGCCGTCGCCGCCGGGATCGCGGTCGTCGCGGTGACCGGCGGGGCGTTCTCGCTGTACGGCGGGCGCGGGGAGAAGGAGGAGACCCTGGGGGCGAACCGCGCGGCCGCCCCCGGCCCCGACCTGCCGCTCACCCACGAACCGGACTCCCTGACCACCACCCCCGCCACCACCGGCGCGACCCCCTCCGCCTCCTCCACCCCCTCCGCCTCCGCCTCCCCCGCCCGTCCCTCCCGGACGACGGCCGCCGCGCCCCCCACCACCGCGGGGAAGACCGCGACCACCCGCCCGGCCACGACGCCCCCCGCCCCGCAGCGCACCACGGCGAGCCCCACCACCCCGCCGAAGGAGACCGCCGCCCCCACCACGGCCCCCCGGCCCACCCGCACCACCGCGGCGCCGACGGGCGGCACCGACACGGGCCCCGGCGACGGCACGGGCCAGGGCTCGGCGGCGGACCAGGTGATCGAACTCGTCAACGCCGAACGCGCCAAGGCCGGTTGCGGGCCGCTCACCGCGAACGCCACCCTCACGAGCGCCGCGCAGGGCCACTCCGACGACATGGCCGCCCGCGACTTCTTCGACCACACCGACCCCGACGGCGACGGCCCCGGGGACCGGATCACCGCCGCCGGCTACCCCTGGTCCACGTACGGGGAGAACATCGCCAAGGGCCAGACCACCCCGGAACAGGTCATGGACGCCTGGATGAACAGCCCCGGCCACCGCGCCAACATCCTCAACTGCTCCTTCAAGGAGATCGGCATCGGCATCCACACCGACGGCGGCCCCTACTGGACCCAGGTCTTCGGCGCCCGCTGACAGGAGCCCGCGCCTACCGGGTCAGGCCCCCGCCTCCGAGACCAGGGCGGACAGCTCGACCCGCGACCGGATCTGGAGGCGGGCGTAGACCCCGCGCAGATGGTGGTCGACGGTCCGCGGGCTCAGCGACAGGCGCACGGCGACCTCCTGGTTCGTGGCGCCGTCCGCGACCAGGCGGGCGATCCGCTGCTGCTGCGGGGTCAGTTCGGCGAGGGCGGAGGGCTCCGCCGGGCGGTCGCCCGCCGCGCCCGTCGCGCGGAGTTCCGCGCGGGCCTGCCGGGCCCAGCCCTCCGCGGCGGCCCGCTCGAAGGTGACCAGGGCGTCGCGCAGCGGGCCCCGCGCCTCGCCGGGACGCCGTCGACGGCGCAGCCACGTACCGTACGCGAAGAGGGTGCGGGCCCGCTCGAAGTCGTTGCCGCCGTCCTCGTGGCGGCGCAGGGCCTCGTCGAACCAGCGGCTCGTCTCCTCGCCGCGCGCCGCCAACAGGGCCCGGCAGCGCGCAAGTTGGGCCGGGGCCGGGCGGTCGAGACCGTGGCCCGCCCACAGCGCGTACTCCTCCGTCGCCGCCCGCGCCTCCGCCGTACGCCCCGAGGCGACCGCGGCCTCCACGAAGCACGGAACGGCCGGCATGCGGAGCGCGAAGTGCCCGCCGTGCGGCCCCGGGCGGACGAGCGGCGCGAGCCGCGCCGCGGCCTGGGCGGCCAGACCGCCGCCCAACTCGCCCCGGGCGAGCGCCCATTCGGCGAGCGTCACCGCCTGGGCGAGGCCGTGCGGGCGCCCGATCGCCAGCGCCCGCGCCGCGTGCTCCGCGACGGCGGGACCGTCGCCCGTCACGGAGGCCACGAGCGCCAGCACCGCGTGCTGGTGGGCCGCCGAGTTGAGCTGGCCGGTGGCCCGGGCCGCCCGCAGCCCCTCCCCGGCGGCGTGCCCGGCCCGGGCGTACCGTCCGGCGCGCAGCTCCGCGTACGCGAGGTGTTCCAGGATCCGGGGGAGGAGCGAGCCCCGCTGCTCGGCCCGCGCCCGCGCCAGCGCCCGGCCGTGCAGCCGGGCCGCCGCGGTGACGTCCCCGAGCACCAGCGCGGCCGAACCCGCCCGCAGCAGCAGCCTCGGCTCGTCCCCCGCCGCGTCGACCGCGACCACCCGCGACAGCGGAGGGCGCGCCCGGTCGGGGCGGACCGTGAGCGCCGCGCGCAGCCCCTCGGCGAAGGCCCGCTCGGTGCCCCGCGCGGCCGGGGCCAGGTCGAGCGCGGCGAGGCAGGCGTCGACGTCCCCCGCCGACCACGCGGCCTCCATCGCGAGGAACCGCGCGTCCGCCGCCTCCGCCGGCTCCCCGTCCCGCAGCACCTTCGCCGCCTGGAGGAACGCCTCGTGGGCGTCCATCACGGGACCGCCCGCGAGCGCCGCGAACCCCCGGGTCAGCAGCGCCCGCCCCCGCGCCGCCGCCGAACGCCCCCGCACCCCCGCCGGAGGCCCGAGCCGGTCGGCCCGGTGCCGCTCGTGCGGGTCCGGCGGAGCGACGGGCGCGGCACGGCGGACGGCGCCCGTACCGGCACGGCCGCCGCGACTCGTACCGGCCGCCCTGAGCAGGAACGGGTCGGAGAAGGAGAGCGCGTCGCCCCGGCGGTGGAGCAGCCCGGCCGCCACCAGCCCGTCCAGGGCCTCCGTGGGCACCCGCAGGGTCCGGGCGAGGGCCAGCAGCGTGCCCGTGTCGGTGCGGTACGGGTCCCCGGACGCCGGACCCCCAGGCGGCAGGGCCTCGGACGCCGAACCCGTGGTGGCGGGCGTGCCGCAGGCCCGGGCCGCCACGCCGAGGAGCCTGCGGCCGTCCGCCGGGAGGGCGCCGAGCAGGCCGCCGTACACCGCCGCCAGGACCCCGTCGTCGACCAGCCGCTCCGGCGCCGGAGCCGTACCGGCGAGCACGCCGGGGGAGAGGCGGCGGACGGCCTCGACCAGGACGCCCGGGTGCCCGGCCGCCTCGTCGAGGAGCCGTTCGGCGACCCTGGGCCCGAGGCGCCGCCCGCCCACGTCGTCCAGGAGGGCGCGGGCCGGGGCGCGGGCGAGGCGCGGCAGCCGGACGAGCGGCGCGCCCGGAGCGGGCAGGGGACGGCCGGGCGCGGACGCCACGAGCCAGCAGAAGCGGGCCGCCTCGCGTAAGACCGGCGCCCGCCAGTGCGCGGAGAACGCGGCCCGGGAGTGCGCGTCCCACAGCGGGAAGTCGTCGAGGCAGAGCAGCACGGGCCCCCGCCCGGGGAGCAGCGCGGCGAGCGCCGTCGCGATCCCCTCCGGCTCCCGGGCGAGCCGCGCCGCCCGGCACGCCGCCGCGCCGGACGGGGCCAGCGCGGCGAACAGCGCCCGCACCCCGCTCCACGGCACCCGCCGGCGCGGCGCCCCGGCCACATGCGCTTCGCCGGGGAAGTCCAGGGCCGCCCGGGCCAGCAGCCGGGATCGCCCCTCGCCGGGACCGCCGGCCACGCGCACCGGCCGCTCGTTCCCGGCGGAGCTCGACGACAACAGCCGGGAGACGGCGGTGAGTTCGGCCTCCCGGCCGTACAGTGCGGGCGGCCCGGTGTCGGCGGTCACGGCCGTCACGCTAACGGGCCCGGCCGGGGCCCGGAACGGAGCGGTGCGGGGGTCTGGTCCGGCGCCCAGACCCCCGCACGCCCGGCTGTGCCCGGGCACAGGGCGTCAGGAACCCAGCGGGCAGCTGCCCCGGTACTCCTCGATCGTCAGACTCGGTCGCGGCAGCGGGCAGAGGAACTGCTCGTACCGGGTGTCGTCGTCGACGAACCGCTTCAGCCACGCGATGCTGTACTTCGCGATCGTCGTGTTCGAGATGTTGGGCGTGAAGTGGGTGGCGCCGTTCAGCTCCAGGTACGCCTTGTCGAGCGTGGCGGGGAGGGTCTGGTAGAAGAGCTCCGAGTGGGTGGCGACGGGCGCGATCGTGTCGCCGTCCGCGCCGATGACCAGGGTCGGCGTGCTGATCTCGGGCCAGGTCTTGTCCGTGTTCCAGCCGGTGAGAGGCACGGCGGCCTTCAGGCTCGGCCGGCTCTTCGCCGCCTCCAGCGTGCCGCCGCCGCCCATCGAGTGGCCCATCACGCCGAGCCGGGAGGCGTCCACCCGGTCCCGGACCGGGCTCTTCCGGGTGAGGTGGTCGAGCGCGGCGAGCAGCTGGCGGCCCCGGCTGTCCGGCTGGTCGAGCGTGGTCAGCGTGTCGATGACGAAGACGACGAAGCCCTGCGAGGCCAGCCGCGGCCCCAGCCAGGCCACCGAGGACTGCGTGGCGGTGAAGCCGGGCGAGATCGCCACCGCGCCGAACGTCCCGTCGGCGGTGCTCGTCGGGTAGTAGATGGTGCCGCCGCCGAAACCGACGGCGGAGAGCGAGGAGACCGAGGTCTGCGCGACCGCGTACGGGCCGCGCAGCGCCTCCACGCTCGACTCGGTGGGTGCGGGGCCGCGCTCGTACGGATTGCCGGTCGCGGCCCCCGCGCCCGGGGCGAGGAGCAGCGCGAGGCCGGCGGCGACGGCGGAGGCCGCGGCAAGGTATCGCTTCACGACGAAGTCGTCCTCTCGTGTCGTGGTGCGGCCGCCCCGAGGGAAGGGGACGGCCGGTGCCGTGGGACGGCCCCGCCACTGTGAGGGCGGCACGGAACGCCGTCATCGGCACAATCACCGGCCCCGCGCGCACGGTCCCGGGCCGGGGTGCCGAGGCCCGCGTCCCGGCCCCGTGGCAGACTGCGGGCCTCACCGTTCCCCGGTGAGCGACAGTCCGACACCGCCCGGCCGGCAGGAGGCCCGATGACCGTCAGCCCCCGCTCCGACGCGTTCCGGGAGCCCTCGCGGGCGCTGCTCGTGCGGTACGGGACGGAGGCGCCGGCCGGCGCGGTGCTCCTGCTGCACGGCGGGCGGGCCGACGGCCTCGACGCCCCGCCGCTCCTCAACCTCCCCGCCCTGCGGATGCGGCCCTTCGCCGAGGCCGTGCGGAAGGCGGCGCGCGGACGGGCGGTCCTGGTCGCCGAGGCCCGCTACCGGTACCGCGGCTGGAACGGCGAGCGCGCCGACGCCGCCCGGGACGCGGAGGCCGCGCTCGCCGGACTGCGGGCGCGCTTCGAGGCGGTCCCGGTCGTCCTGGTGGGCCACTCCATGGGCGGGCGGGCCGCCCTCGCGGTCGCGGGGGACCCGGCCGTCCGGGGCGTGGTGGCCCTCGCGCCCTGGTGCCCGCCGGACGAGCCGGTCGCCCACCTCGCGGGCCGCCGCCTGCACCTGCTGCACGACGAGACGGACCGGGTCACGGCGGCACGCGACTCCTGGGCGTTCGTCCACCGGGCCCGGGAGGCCGGCGCCGACGCGACCGGCATCCCCATGCCGATCGGAAGCCACACCATGCTGCGCGGCGCCCGCCTGTGGCACCGGCGCGCCACCGAACTCGCCCTGGAGACCCTGGAACGGCCCCCCGCCTGACGGCCCACAGACCTCCGCGTGAGGGTCGCCGGACACCCCGGCCCGCCCGGGGCCCGCGCTCGTCCCCGTCCGCCGGACCGCTGGATACGCTGGCCGCATGACCGGCGGACAGGGGCAGCAGGAGGTGCGGGACGTGCGGGAAGACCAGGGCGACGCCGTCGGGGAACGGGACACCGGAGACGTCGGGCTCCACCGGTTCGCCGTCGCGCTGCGCCGTACCTTCGGCGAGGTCAACCGCGTGGCCCACGGCTTCGCCGCCGACCAGCGGCTGCACCCCACGGACGTCCAGGCCCTGTCGTTCGTCCTCGACCACGAAGGGCCCGTCACCCCCGGCCTGCTCCGCAACCACCTGGGCCTGACCTCCGGCGCGGTCACCGCCTGCCTCGACCGGCTGGAGAAGGCCGGGCACATCCGGCGCACCCGCGAGAGCGCCGACCGGCGGGTGGTGCACGTCGAGTACGCCGACGGCGCCAAGGCCGTCGCCCGCGCCCACTTCCGGCCGCTGGCCGAGGCCACCGAGAAGGCCCGCGCCCGCTTCGACGAGGGCGAACTCGGCACCGTGCTGCGGTTCCTGGAGGTCCTCAACGCCGAACTGGCCGACCTGCGCGTACCCCGGCGCTGACCGGAGCGGACGCCGGGGACGGCGTCAGGGGGCGTCGTCCAGCCGGAAGGCCAGCATCGCCGTGTCGTCGCGGTGGTCCGAGAGGTCCTGGAGGACCCGCAGGAGGTCGGGGAGCGGCCGACCGCGGCAGCGGGCGGCCTCGGCGACCAGCCGGCGCAGGCCCTCGTCGATCGGGGCGGAGGGCGTCTCGATCAGGCCGTCGGTGTACAGAAGGAGGGTGTCGCCGGGGCGGAGGACGTGGGCGCGGGTCGTACGGGGGAGGTCCGGGGCCACGCACAGCGGCGGGTCCACCGCGCCGAAGAGGTGACGGACGGCGCCGTGGGCCGGAACGACCAGGGGCGGCGGGTGACCCGCGTTCGACCAGGTCAGCAGCCACGTGCCGTCCGCGCGGCGGCGGAGGGCCGTGAGCAGGGCGGTGGCCAGCGGGGCCGTGTCCAGGCCCGCGGAGACCTGGTCGAGCCGGGCGAGCACCGAGTCCGGCATGGCCTCGGGGCCGCCCGCGTACGCCAGCGCCCGCAGCATGCTGCGCATCTGACCCATCGCCGTGGCCGCCGTCAGGTCGTGCCCCGCCACGTCCCCGATGTCGAGGACGAGCGTGCCGTCCGGCAGCGTGAAGGCGTCGTACCAGTCCCCGCCGATCTCCCCGCTGGGGCTGGCCGGCTGGTAGCGGGCGGCCAGTGCCCCGCCCCGCACCGGCGGAGGCTCGGTCAGGTGCGCCCGCTGGAGGCTCAGCGCGGTGCGCCGTGCCCGCTGGAGGTCGAGGACCATGCGGATCGGCCGCTGGGCGTGGTGCAGCACCTCCCGCAGGAGCTCGGTCTCCGCCGGGCCGGGGACCGGGGTGTCGCCGTTGCTGCTGGTGGCGGCGTACCCGAGCACCAGGTCGTCGACGATCAGCGGGATGAGGGTGAGGCTGGTGGCCCCCGAGGCGATCAGCCACCGCTCGCTGACCGTCGGGATCAGTCCGGGCGGCACCGGACCGCCCGCCTCCAGCGGGAAGGTGACCGGCGTCCGCCGGTCGAGCACCTCGCGGACGGCCGGTGTCACCGCCACCCGCTGGCCGCGCAGCGCGGGCGGGGCGGGCAGCCCGGGCCGGGTCGCCGACGCGATCCGGCGGGCCGTCACCCCGGCGTGTGCCGGCAGCGGCCACTCGTCGTGCGAGAGCAGCAGGATCAGGCAGGCGTCGGTGAGCTCCGGCACCACCACCTTCACCACCTCGGCGAACGCCTCGTGCAGGCTCGCCCCCGACACCGCGGCGACCTGCGCGAGCAGCCGCTCGCGCAGCCGCGTGCCCCAGGCGTCCTCGACGTCGGCGGTGGCCGCCACCCACTCGGTGATGCGCCCGTCCCGCAGGACCGGCACGGAACGGGTGGCCAGGTGCCGGTACGAGCCGTCCGCCGCCCGCACCCGGAACGCCGCCTCGAAGACCCCGCCGCTCCCCGCGGCCCGCCGCCACGCCTCCCGCAGCGGCTCCCGGTCCCGGGGGTGGATGCGCGCGTACCAGCCCTCGTCCGCGCGCGGGTGCCACGGCGCCCCCGTGAGCCGCTCCCAGCCGGGGACGATCTCCTCCATGGAGCCGTCGGCCCCCCTGACCCACACCATGTGCGAGACCGCCGAGACCAGCGCCTCGTACCGCTGGAGCGTCCGGGCCTCGGCGGTGGTGTCCATCGCCAGGACGAGGATCCCGGGACCCTCGGCGGTGGTGACCGGACTGCACGAGTACACGAAGTGCCGGGCCTGCCCGGCGGCCCCGGGGTCGGTCCGCCGCTCCCCGACGACCTGCCGCCCCCGTCCCGTGCCCCGTACGGAGTCGAGCACACCCAGGAAACGGTGACCGTCCGCGTCCGGGAAGGCGACCCGCGCCGGCACCCCGGTCCGGCGGGCGCCGAAGAGACGGGTGAACGCCGCGTTGGTGTAGATCAGCCGGTCCTCCGGCCCCGCCAGCACGGCGACGGCGGCGACGGTCCGGTCGAACACGCGCGGATCGAAGGGGACCCCGGGCGCGTCGGCGCCCGGCCCGCCCTCGTTCGGCCGTGTTCCGGACGCGCCTGCGCCCGGCCCACCCCCGACCCCGTCCGCCCCCGGTTCGCCCTGAGCCACGTCCGCGGCTGCCCTGGCCCCGGCCGCGCCCGGCCCGCCCGCGCCCGGCCCGCCCGCGCCCGGCCCGGCCGCCGACGCGCCGGTTGCGTGCCGGTCCGGTCCCTCCGTGGTCTCGCCGTCCTTCACGTTCTCATCATCGTGGCGGGAGCGGCTCCCGGCCCGCCGTCGGCCCCCGGACGGCCGTGCGACGGCGTGGTTGACGCGCGTCGACCCGACGGTCCAGGCTGTCCCCTCGACAGGCGCTGTCTGACGGATGCATGACATCCCGTGACGTGACCCTCCATGCCCTTCCGCATGGCCCGCCGAGGTGGAGGCCGCCCGATGCCCCTGCACACCCGCGCTCCCGTTTCCCCCGTCGCCAGACTCCTGCTCGCCCTCGTCCTGCTCGTCGCCGGCCTCGCCGGAGTCGTGACCGGCGCGAGTCCCGCCCGCGCCGACGGCTGCTACACCTGGTCGCGCACCCTCTCCCAGGGCGCGACCGGAGCCGACGTGACCCAGCTCCAGATCCGCGTCGCCGGCTACCCCGGCTACGGCGCCGTCCTCGCCGTCGACGGCTCCTACGGCCCGGCCACCGCCGCCGCCGTGAAGCGCTTCCAGTCCGCCTACGGGCTCGCCGCCGACGGGGTCGCCGGACCCGCGACGTTCAGCAAGATCTACGCCCTCCAGGACGACGACTGCACCCCGATCCACTTCTCGTACGCCGAGCTGAACAACTGCAACACCACCTGGTCGGGCGGGGCCGTCAGCGCCGCCACCGCCAAGTCAAACGCCCTGCGCACCATGTGGAAGCTGGAGGCCCTCCGGCACGCCCTCGGCGACCAGTCCATCCGGGTGACCAGCGGCTTCCGCAGCACCGCGTGCAACGACGCGGTCGGCGGCGCCTCCTCCAGCCGGCACCTGTACGGTGACGCGGCCGACCTGGGCTCCGGCCCGCACTCCCTGTGCCGTCTGGCCCAGCAGGCCCGCTACCACGGCTTCAACGGCATCCTCGGCCCCGGCTACCCCGGCCACTCCGACCACACCCACGTGGACCACCGCTCCACCCGCTACTGGTCCGCCTCCTCCTGCGGCATCTGAGCGCGGCATCTGAGCGCGGCATCCGGGCCCCGTCCGCCGGACCGGTGGACGGGGCCCGGATGCCGCGTGGGTGTCAGTAGCTGACGCCCACGTGGGCCAGGGCCTGCTTGAGGAGGACGCCGTGGCCGCCGGGCATCTCGCTCTGGACGGCGGGGGAGGCCGCCTCCTGGGGGCTGAACCAGACCAGGTCGAGGGCGTCCTGGCGGGGCCGGCAGTCGCCGCTCACCGGCACGATGTAGGCGAGCGACACCGCGTGCTGGCGGGGGTCGTGGAACGGGGTGATGCCGGCGGTCGGGAAGTACTCGGCGACCGTGAACGGCTGGAGGGAGGCGGGCACGCGCGGCAGCGCCACCGGCCCGAGGTCCTTCTCCAGGTGCCGCAGCAGCGCGTCCCGGATGCGTTCGTGGTGCATCACGCGCCCGGAGACGAGGGTGCGGTTGATCGTTCCGTCGGCGCCGATGCGGAGCAGCAGTCCGATGCTCGTGACTTCGCCGCTGTCGTCCACCCGTACGGGAACCGCGTCGACGTACAGGATCGGCATCCGGGCCCGGGCCGTGTCCAGCTCGTCCGAGGTCATCCAGCCGGGCGTGGTCTCAGTCATGTCAGACATCGCCTGATCATACTTTCCGTCGGGCTTCCCCGGCTGTGATTCCGGCATCCGGCATCCGCCGTTCGGGTGGGTTCCCTCCCGGCGGGCGGGCTTCCGCCCCCTGCTTCACTTACTTCACCGAACCGGCCATCACCCCCCGCACGAAGTGCTTCTGGAAGGCGAAGAACACCACCAGCGGCACGACCAGGGAGAGGAACGCCCCCGGCGCGAGCACCCCGATGTTGCTGCCGAACTGCCGCATCTGCGACTGCAGCGCCACCGTCAGCGGCTGCGACTCCCCGTCGGCGAAGAGCAGCGCCACCAGCATGTCGTTCCACACCCACAGGAACTGGAAGATCGCCAGGCTCGCGAGCGCGGGCCGCCCCAGCGGCAGCACCAGCCGGTGGAAGATCCGCCACTCGCCGCCGCCGTCCAGCCGGGCCGCCTCCAGCATCTCCCGGGGGATCTCCGCGAAGAAGTTCCGCAGCAGGAAGACGCCGAACGGCAGTCCGTACGCCACGTGGAAGAGGACGACACCGGCCACCGTCCCGAACAGGCCCACCGCGCCGAAGAGCTTGGCCACCGGCAGCAGACCGATCTGCACCGGCACCACCAACAGGCCGACCACCACCAGGAACAGCGCGTCCCGGCCCGGGAACTCCAGCCAGGCGAAGGCGTATCCGGCGAGCGCCGACACCCCGACGACGAGGACGGTGGTGGGCACCGAGATCAGGACGGTGTTCCAGAACGCCTGGACGAGCCCGGAATCCTCGAACAGCGCCCGGTAGTTGTCGAAGGACAGCTGCGACGGGTCGGTGAACGCCGTCCACCAGCCGTCCGCCGCGTTGTCCCGGTCGGAGCGCAGCGAGGAGAGCAGCAGCCCGGCCAGCGGGGTGACCCAGACGAGGGCGACCAGGAGCAGCAGCGTCTGCACCGCCGTGCTCCCCAGCCACCGGCCCGCTCCGGCACGCCTGTTCACGATCCGCCCCCCTTCCGGAAGCGCCGGATGTTGAAGACCATCGCCGGGACGACGAGCAGGAGCAGCAGCACGCTGAGGGCGCTGCCGAGCCCCTGGTCGTTGCCGCCGCCGAAGGAGACCAGCCACATGCGGGTGGCCAGCACGTTCGCCTCCTCCTGCACCGGCCCCGGAGCGATGACGTAGACGAGGTCGAAGACCTTCATCACGTTGATGACCAGCGTCACGAAGACGACCGTGAGGACGGGCGCGAGCAGCGGCACGGTGATCCTGCGGAAGATCTGCCGCTCGTTCGCGCCGTCCACCCGGGCCGCTTCCAGTACGTCACGGGGGAGGGCGGCGAGCCCCGCCCCGATCAGCACCATGGAGAAACCGGTCCACACCCACAGGTAGGCGCCGATGATCGCGGGGGTGACCAGGGCCGGGCCGAGCCAGTCGACACCGCCGTACCCGGCGGCGAAGTTGGCGGCCGGCAGCCGCAGCCGGTACGTCCCGTCGCCGAGCCCGTCGAACCGGAAGGTGCCGTCGGCGGCCGTGCGGGCCGACGCCACCGCCTTCCCGTCCCGGACCGCCTCGACCGTCATTCCCGGCAGCCCCTTCTCCCGGGCGTCCACGACCCCCGCCCGGCCGCCCGTCCCGGGCGTGAAGTCCAGGTACACGGTCCCGGCCAGGACGCCCGGCGCCGCGTCGGGGGTCCGCGCCGCTTCCGTACGCCCCGGTACGGCCCCGGGGGCGACGCCCACGAAGGGCAGGACGGCGACGGAACCGGGCCGCAGCTCGCCGCTCGTGTACCCGTCGGCCGGGCTTCCGGTGAGCCCCTCGCCCTCCCGGGCGCGGGCGGTCGGGTACGGCGACGGTTCGGCGAAGACGTCGTGGACGCCGACCACCACCGCGTTGAGGACGCCCCGGTCGGGATCCTGCTCGTACGCCAGCCGGAAGACGATGCCCGCGGCGAGGAACGACACGGCCATCGGCAGGAACAGCACCAGCTTGAACGCGGTCGCCCACCGCACCCGCTCGGTGAGCACGGCCAGGACGAGGCCGAGCCCGGTGAGCAGGACCGGGGCGACCACCACCCAGACCGCGCTGTTGCGGAGCGCCTTGAGGGTGGCCGGGTCCCGGACCATCTCCACGTAGTTGTCCGCGCCGACGAACCGGTCGCCGCCCGCGTCGAAGAGGCTGCGGACCACGGAGAAGACGACCGGGTAGGCGACGAGCGCGCCGAGGAGCAGGAGGGCGGGCAGGGCGAAGGCGGCACCGAGCAGCCGCCGTCTGCGCAGGGCGCGCCGCCGCGGGTCCGCCGCGGCGCGCGCCTTCGTCCGCTGGACCATGGCGGGCGGCCTCAGTTCCCGTACGCCTTGGCCGCCGCGGCCTCCAGGGCGGCCGCGGTCCGCTCCGGGGCCGACGGGTCGCGCAGGAAGTCCTGGAGCAGCTTCCACTCTCCGGCGCCCTTGGTGCCGCCGAAGGCGGCGGGCGCCTGGTCGGACATGTCGAACCGTACGGAGTCGCCCGCGGCGACGAGCGAGGCGGCGGTGGCGCGCGCGGTGTCGTCCGCGTACGCCTCCGGCTTCACGTCCTTGTTGGGGGAGAGGAAGCCGCCGGCCCCGGCCCACACCTCGGCCGCCTCCGGGGTGGCGAGGAACTCCAGGAACCGCATCCCGGCGTCCGCGTTCTTCGCGTCCTTGAGGACCACGGCGGCGTCACCGCCGCTGACCACCGGGGCCTTGCCGCCGCCGACCGGGGGGAAGGGGAAGAACTTCGCGTCCTCGCCGGGCTTCCTGCCGTACTCGTCCTTGGCGACGCCGCCGACGAAGTCGCCCTCGTACACCAGGGCGGCCTTGGGCTGGGGGCCGAAGACCTTCTCCACGGAGCCGGGGAAGTCGGTCCGCAGCGCCTCGGCGGCACCGCCCGCCACCAGCCGTTCGTCCTTGAACACCTTGGCGAGGGTGGTGAGCGCGGTGACCACGCTGGGGTCGGTCCACTTCAGCTCGTGGCGGGCGAGCCGGTCGTACTTCTCGGGGCCCGCCTGTGACAGGTAGACGTTCTCGAACCAGTCGGTGAGGGTCCAGCCGTCCTCGCCGGCGACGGCGAACGCGGGCAGGCCGGAGTCGGCGAGCGTCCGGCCCGCCGCGAGGAGCTCGTCCCAGCTCTTCGGCTCGGTCACCCCGGCCTGTTCCAGGGCGTCGGGGGCGTACCACACGGTCGACTTGTGGGCGGCCTTGAAGTACAGGCCGTAGTAGGTGCCGTCGACCGTGCCGTACTCCTTCCAGACCGGCGCCAGGTTCCCGGCGGCGGTCGTGGCGGTCTTCTCGGAGAGCGGCTTGAGCCAGCCGGCCTCGGCGAACTGCTGGAGGACGCCGACCTGCGGGACGAGCACCACGTCGGGGGCGTTGCCGCCCTCGATCCTGCTGCCGACGAAGGTGGAGACGTTGTCGCCGGAGGCGAGGAAGACGGTCTTGGCGCCGGTCTTCGCGCTGAACGCGTCGAGGACCTTCTTGAAGTTCTTCTGCTCGCTGCCGGTCCACACACCGGCGACCGTGACGGTCGTGCCGCTCAGTTCGCCGCCGGACTTCGGGTCGCCGCCGCCTCCGCAGGCGGTGGCGGTCAGGGCGAGGGCGAGCGCCGCGGAGAGGGCACCGGTGGCGCGGAGGGTCGTGAGGGAGGGTCGTCGCATGGTCGTCCTTCCTTCGCATCGATGCTTTCATGTTAAGTAGCGATGACGAAAGCATGTCAACGGCGACGACCCAACAAGCTTGAGAACTCGCCTACTTGGGAAGACGGAAGGGGGAACAGTGAACCCCTCTACTTAACGGGCAAGTAGAGGGGGCGAGAGGTGAAGGGGGCAGGACGAGGTGTCAGGAACCGGCGGGACCCGGCCCGTCCCGCCCGTCGTGCGGGATCGCCGCCAGCTCCCGGGTCAGCCGCCGTACGCCCTCCTCCGGCGAGCTCCGCAGCGCCAGCACGTCCTGCGCGACCGCCTGCACCGCCAGGCTCACCTGGTCGTACCGCGCGCTCTTCGGCCGCGGCACCGCCGCCAGCACGCTCTCCCGCAGGATCGGCAGATACGGGTGCGCAGCCACCAGCTCCGGATCGGTGTACAGCGAGGCCCGCACCGGCGGCAGCGAACCCCGGGTCAGCACCTGCCGCTGCACCCGCTCGCTCGTCAGGTACGCGAGGAAGTCGGCGGCCGTCGCCGGATGCCGCGACCGGGCCGACACCGCCAGGTTGGAACCGCCGAGGACGCTCGTCCCCGGACCGTACGGCCCCGGCAGCGGCACCGCCCCGAACCGGCCCGCCACCTTCGACCCGGGCCGCCCCGCGTCCGCGTACACGTACGGCCAGTTCCGCAGGAACAGCAGCCCGCCCCCCTCGAAGGCCGCCCGCGACTCCTCCTCCTTGAAGCCGAGCGCCTCCGCCGGGATCCACCCTTCCCGCACCCCGTCGGCCAGGAACGACAGCGCCGCCCGCGCCGCGTCCGAGTCCACCCCGACCCGCGCCCCCTCCTCGTACAGCACCGTCCCGCCCGCCGACTGGATCGCCTCCGTGACGTTCACCGTCAGCCCCTCGTACGGCAGGAACTGCCCCGCGTAGCCGCCGAGTCCGTGCCGCGGCGCCAGCGTCCGGGCCAGCCGCGCCAGCTCCGCCCAGGTGCGCGGCGGCCGCTCGCCCGCCGCGTCCAGGACGTCCTTCCGGTAGTACAGCAGCCCGGCGTTGGTCACGTACGGCACCGCGTACAGCCGCCCCCGGAAGGTCGCCGTCCCCACCACCGGCGGCAGGAACGCCTCCAGGTCGAACCGCTCCCGCTCCAGCGGCGCGACCAGACCCGCCGCCGCGAACTCCGACGTCCACGCCACATCGATGTTCAGCACGTCGAACCGGCGGCTGCCCGACCGCAGTTCGCTCAGCATCTGCGCCCGCGTCTCGTCCGCCGAGTCCGGCAGCTCCACCAGCGTCACCGGCTCCGCCGGCCGCCCCGCGTTCCACTCCTCCACCAGCGGCGCCAGATAGTCCGTGAGGTCCCCCGCCGTCACGAAGGTCAGCGCCCCCCGCCCCCCGTCGTCCGGCCCCGCCCCGGGCAGCGGCCCGCCCCCGGCCCACCCCGCCAGCAGCACGGCCGCCACCAGCACACCCCTCCGCACGGCCCGTCCCCACCCCATAGGTTCCTCCCGTACGCGGTCCCCGGCGCGACGGTCCATCGTGGCAGACGCGTGGCGGACGCGCGGCGCACCGCATCGGTGATACTGGTCCGGCGGACCCGGCGACCGCCGGACCACCGGCCCCCGGCCCGCCGCCACCGGGCCGGGAACGGCGAACGACACAGAAGGGGGAGCGCGTGCGGCAGCAGCTGCTGGCACTCCTCACCCGGGGCCCCGCCCACGGCTACGAGCTCAAGCAGGGCCTTGAACAACTCCTCGGCTCCGCCTACCCTCAGCCCAACGTCGGCCAGGTCTACGTGACCCTCGGCCGGCTGGAGAAGAGCGGACTCATCGAGGGCGAGGACGTCGAACAGACGGGCCGCCCCAACAAGCGGATCTACCGCCTGACCGACGCCGGACGGGAGGCCGTCGCCGCGTGGTTCGAGGACACCACCGACGAACCGCGGGTGCGCGACGGGTTCTTCATGAAACTCGCCCTCGCCCCCCTCTCGGGACTCGCCGACCCCATCGCCCTCATCAACCGGCAGCGACGGCAGCACCTCAACACCATGCGCAGCCTCTCCCGGCTCGCCGCGAACGAGGACCGCGACAACAAGATCGCCCAACTCCTCATCGAGGGCGCCATGCTGCACCTCCAGGCCGACCTCGACTGGCTGGAACGCTGCCAGGAGGAACTCGAATGAGCCGGGAAGGGTCCGGCCCTCCACCGGGGGCGATCGTGCACGCCGAGGGCCTGACCAAGACCCACCACGGCGACCGTGCCCCCGTCCACGCCGTCCGGGACGTCGACCTGACCATAGGGGAAGGCGAGTTCGTCGCCGTCACCGGCCCCTCAGGAGCCGGCAAGTCCACCCTCCTCCACCTCGTCGGCGGCCTGGAACGACCCGACAGCGGCCGCCTCTGGATCGGCGGCGAACGCGTCGACGGCCACGGCGAGGCCGGCTGGGCGGTGCTGCGCCGCCGCAGCGTCGGCATCGTCTTCCAGTTCTTCAACCTCGTCTCCCACCTCACCGTCGCCGACAACGTCGAACTCCCCGCCCTCCTCGTCGGCACCCCGCCCCGCGCGGCCCGGGCGAGCCGCGACGAACTCCTCGCCGAACTCGGCCTGCGCGGCCGGGAGAACGCCCTCCCCGGCGAACTGTCCGGCGGCGAGCAGCAGCGCGTCGCCCTCGCCCGCGCCCTCGTCAACCAGCCCGCCCTGCTGCTCGCCGACGAACCCGCCGGCAGCCTCGACAGCAAGGGCACCCGCGACGTCCTGCGCCTCCTCAGCCGCTTCCACGCCCGCGGCCAGACCATCCTCATGGTCACCCACGACGCCCGGATGGCCAGCGCCGCCGACCGCGTCATCAGCTTCTTCGACGGCCGCGTCGCCGACGACGCCGCCCTCGGCGACCCCGCACCCGCCCGGCCGGGGGTGACCGGCGTACTCGATCTGAAGGACTGACCGAGGCAGGAGAGCCGAAGGAGCGAGGAGGAGGCCGCATGCGGGCGACCTGGCGGTGGGTCCACTCCGACCTCCGCACCCACCGGGGCGAAGCCCTCTTCGCGGTGCTCGCCACCGCCGGCGTCATCGCCTCCCTGCTGCTCTCCGCCGCCCTCCTCGGCTACGCGGCCAGCCCCTGGCAGCGCGTCTTCAACCAGTCCCGGGGCAGCCACATCTGGCTCCACGCCCGCGAAGGACGGGACGGCACCGCCCCCGCCGACCTCGCCCCGCTCGCCTCCCTCGACGAGGTCGCCGCGGTCTCCGGACCCTTCCGGACGGCCGCCGTCACCCTGGAGAGCGGCGGGACCCGCACCGGCGTCGTCCTGCGCGCCACCGGACCCCGCCCGCCCGACACCGCCCGCCCCCTCCTCACCGAAGGCGACTGGCTCGGCCCCGGCGCCCCGCAGGACCAGATCGTGCTGGAACGCACCCTCGCCCGGGCCCTGTGGGCCGAACCCGGCGAGACGGTCACCGTCACCCTGACCGGCCGGCACGGCCCCACCACCCGCGCCCTGCGCGTCACCGGCGTCGCCGAGACCGCCGAACCCCGCTACCGCGCGGGCCAGGGCGACGGCGTCGGCTGGATCCTGCCCGACACCCTGGACCGCCTCGCCCCCGCCACCACCGGACAGAGCGTCGGCCTGCGCCTGAAGGACCCGGACGACACCGACTACACCGTCCAGCGCGCCGTCACCCTCCTCGGCGCCGAACGCATCGACCAGGTCACCAAGTGGCAGCAGGCCAAGGCCGACCTCGGCGGCGACGACCGGCTCCTCGGCCGGATCTTCGCCGCCTTCGGCCTCGCCGCCCTCCTCGCCGCGGCCGTCGCCGTCGCGGGCGCGGTCCGGGCCCGGATCAGGGGGCAGGCGGGCGACATCGCCGTCCTCAAGGCCGTCGGCTTCACCCCCGGACAGGTGATCCGCGGCTTCCTCCTCCAGCACCTCGGCTTCGCCGTCGCCGGCGCGCTGCTCGGCACCGCCGCCACCCTGACCTGTGGCCGGTGGATCCCCGGGCGCATCGGCGACGCCGTCGCGCTCTGGCCGCGGATGCCCGGCCACCGGGCCGCCGTCGTCGGCGTGCCCGTCGCCGCCGTCCTCCTCATCGCCGCCGCCACCGCGCTCGCCGCCTGGCGGGCCGGGCGCGTCCCCCCGGTCCCCGCCGCCCGCTCCGCCCACCCCGCCGCCCGCCCGCTCTCGGCGCTCGGCCGCCGCGCCCTCGGCCTCCGGCTCTCCCCGGTCCTCGTCCTCGGCTGGCGCTCCGCCTTCACCGCACCCGGCCGCGGCCGGGCCCTCGCCTCCACGGCCCGGCTCGCCCTCCCGATCGCCCTGATGACCGTGGCCCTCGTCGCCTGGTCGACCCTGGGCCAGTTCCGTACCGACCCCGCCCGCGTGGGCCGGTCCGCCGCGCTCACCGTACGCGCCGAACAGCCGCCGTCCGCAGCCGACTTCACCGTGCACGCCGAACAGCCGTCGCCCACCGCCGACTTCGCCGCCGACTCCGCGACGGACCTCACCGCCGCCCTCGAAGCCGTCCCCGGGGTCGCCGACGCCGTCCCCGGCGCGGAGTTCACGGCCCTCGTCCCCGGCCAGACCGGAACCCTCACCCTGCGCGGCCTCGGCACCCGCGCCGACCCCTACCCCCACACCGTCGTCGAGGGCCGCGCCCCCGAGGGCCCCGACGAGGCCGTCGCCGGACAGGGTCTCCTCGACCTCCTGGGCGTACGGGTGGGGGAGTGGATACGGATGACGGTCGAGGGCCGCCCGCAGATCCTCCACCTCGTCGGCCGCAGCATCGAACCCGACCACGGCGGCCGGGTCGTCTCCACCACCCTCGACACCCTCCGCGACGGCGCCCCCGGCCTGCGCCCCGCCTTCCACGCCCTCGTCCTGCGCCCCGGCGCCGACCCCCGCCGGGTCGCCGCCGCCGTCGCCGCGGCCGTGCCCCAACGCGTGGAGGTCCGCGGCACGGCCGACCCGGCCGACGGCCCGGACGCCCCCCGCGGCGTCCTCGCCGCCCTCGTCGCGGTCCTCGCCCTCATCGCCCTCGTCGAACTGCTCACCCTGATCGGCACGGCGGTACGCGACCGGTCCCGTGACCTGCTCGCCCTCAGGGCCATCGGCCTGACCCCCCGCCAGATCGGCGCCGTCGTCGTCACCGCCGCCGCGCTCACCACCCTGGCCGCCGCCACCCTGGGCACGGCCGCGGGCGCGGCCCTCGGCCACCGCCTCGTCGACGCCGAGGCCGCCGCCATCGGCCTCGGCGCGGGCGTGGCCCGCCTCCCTGACCCCCCGCTCCTCGCCGCCCTCCTCCTCGCCACCACCGCCACCGGCGCCCTCGCGGCCCTCCCCCCGGCCGCCCGCACGGCCCGCCGCCGCCTCGCCGACTCGGCCGGCGAGACGCTGTAGGCCGTCTGTCCGGCACGGCGCCGAAACCGGGGTGCCCGACCGGCCCCCGGGCTGTTCTACTGCTCCGGTGACCGAGAAGACGACGACCGAGACACCGACCGCCGTACGGGACTCGCTGCACGGCCTCGCCTTCGGTGACGCCTTCGGCGACCGCTGGTTCCGCATCCTCCGCCGGGACGGCGACGCGCCCCTGGCGGCGCGCACGCTGCCGACGGAGGAGCCCTGGCGGTGGAGCGACGACACCGCCCAGGCGCTCGTCCTCGTACGGGAACTCGCCGAGGGCGGCGGCACCGTCGACCAGGAGCGCCTCGCCCGGGGCCTCGCGGACGCCTACGCCGCCGACACCCACCGCGGCTACGGCGCCTCCATGCACGACGTGCTGCGCCGGATCGGGGCGGGCGAGCCCTGGCGGGAGGTCGTCGCCGGACAGTTCGGCGGGCAGGGCTCCTGGGGCAACGGCGCCGCCATGCGGGTCGCCCCGCTCGGCGCCTGGCACGCGGCCGACCTCGGCGCGGCCGCGGAGCAGGCCGCCCGCCAGGCCGTCGTCTCGCACCACCACCCGGAGGCGGTCGCCGGGGCGGTGGCCGTCGCCCTCGCCGCCGCACTCGCGGCCCGCAGTCGGGGCGGCCCCGCCCCGGCGCGCCCGGACTTCCTCCGGGCCGTCGCCGGACACCTCCCGGAGAGCGACGTCCGCTCCGGGGTACGGACCGCCGCCCGGATGCCCGCGCACACCTCGGTCCGGCACGCCGCCGAGGTCCTGGGCTCCGGCCACCGGATGTCCGGTTCCGACACCGTCCCCTACGCCCTGTGGTGCGCGGCCGGCCACCTCGACGACCTGCACGAGGGACTGTGGGTCACGGTCGCGGGCCGCGGTGACATCGACACCACCTGCGCCATCGCGGGCGGCGTGATCGCCGCCCGTACGGGCGTCACCGCCCTCCCCGCCGCCTGGCACGCGGCCCGCGAGCCCCTGCCGCCGCTCGCCGCGCCGTGCTCGTCCGGCCTTCACCCCGGCCCTCATCCGGCCAGCGGCTGACCAAGATCGGGAGTATTGTCCGCAATGTATGACATTGCGCGATGAGGTGACCGGAGGCCGCCATGAAGGACCTGAGCTACGAGCGGGAGCGTCCGCTCTCCCGTGAGGAGGCCGCCGACCGGCTGTCGGCCCTCGCCGACGCGCTCCGGGCGGGCGGCGAGGCCGAACTCGAACTCGGCGGGGGCGTCCTGAGCCTCCGGATCCCCGACGAACTCCGCGGCGAGATCGAGCTGTCGGTGGAGGACGGTGAGATCGAGCTGGAGGTGGAGCTCACCTGGCCCCTCGGCGGCGCCGCGAAGTCCCCCGGGAAGAGCGAGGGGACGAAGGGCAAGGGGGCGGCGGCCGGGAAGGCCGCGTCGCCCGCCGCCAAGCCCCGCAAGACCTCCGCCAAGCGGGCATGAACACAGGCCCCCGCCCCGCCCTTCCGGGCGGGGCGGGGAAGACGGCGGGTGGTCAGCAGCCGCCGCAGTTGTAGTAGGTGACGTCCCAGTGGTTGCCCTCGTCGGCGTAGACGTTGCCGGCGCCGGAGCGCCACTGCGGGGAGCCGTCGCCGCGCAGGCCGATGTAGGTGAAGGTGTTCTTGATGTAGTTGCCGACGCAGGTGTACTTGCTGAAGTCCAGCTTGTAGCCGTTCCAGTGCGAGTAGGTGCCGCTCGCGTGGCCGGTCTCGGTGCCGCCGGTGATGTTGAGGGCGCAGCCGCTGGCGCTCTTGAGGGTCTGGGCGCCCTGGGCGGTGGCGAGGTTGAGCTGCTCGAAGGACGTGCACGTGGAGTTGTAGCGGTCCGAGCAGTTGCCGGAAGAGGACCAGGTGATGCCGGAGTTGCGGAACATGGACGTCGCCGTGGAGTGACTGATCTTGGTGACGGCGTGGGCGTCGGTGGCGGTGGTGAGGGCGCCGAAGCCGGGCGCGAACAGGGCGCCGAGCACGAGCGCCACGGCCGTGAGAAGGGAGCGGAGCTTCACGTGGGTTTCCTCCTGTGCGAGGTGGGCGGCCGGTGGGGCCGGGTGGACGTGGAGCTTTTCTCTACGCGCGTCACGCGCGGACCGGCGTCCGGGAGGGGCGCCGGGCGGTGACGTCGAGGGGTTTCCGGCGGCCGGCGGTGCGCGGGGCGAACCGGCCGTCGCCGGGTGCGGAGTGACGGGAGCGTCACTCTTCTACCAGGGCGGGTACCCCGCCGGATAGACGCCCGGAACGGTCCGTTCGGCCCGGGCCGCGGCCGGGGGAAGACGCCCTTCCGCGCAAGGCCGCGATCCGGCCAGCCTGCGGAGCCCCGTAAATTCGGACCACTGCCCCGTACCGCCCGTGCCGGAGCCGGTCCGCCGCCCCCGGGCCGGTGCGCGGCGGTGCGGGGAGGGTGTGAGTCGAGGGGGTGAGGTCCCGGCCTCTGAACTGCAAGGCGTCTCTGTAATTTTCTGACGCTTCTTCAACTTCGCGACTGGTGTGGACCTTTGGTGGAGTCTGTGGTCATGGTGACGGGTGGACGCGCGTAGAGCGGCCGAAAGTGCGCCTTGCCGCACCGCCGGGCGGAGTCGAGGATTCCTCTAGCGATTGTCAGGTGCATGACCCCACCTCTCGTCGATCGCACTCCACCACCGGGCCGCCCACCCAGCGGCCCGCCCCCCATGGGAGGACCCAATGAACCGTTCGACCCGCAACGGCGGCCTCGGCAAGGGCACCCGCGTGCTCGCCGTCCTCGGCGCCCTCGTCGCCGCTTCCGCCCTCGCCGCCCCCACCTCCTCGGCGCAGCAGCCCGACGCCACCCGCGCCACCGCCGCCACGCTGGCCGCCACCAGTGAGGCCGTGCTCCGGGCCGATGTCGCCGGCACCGCCTGGTACACCGACCAGGCCACCGGCGAGGTGGTCGTGACCGCCGACTCGACCGTCTCGCAGGCCGGGATCGCGACCCTCCGCAAGGCCGCGGGCGAGAACGCCGGCAAACTGAGGATCGAGCGGACCCCCGGTAAGATCAACAAGCTCATCGCGGGAGGACAGGCCATCTACTCGGGCGGCGGCCGCTGCTCCCTCGGCTTCAACGTCCGCAGCGGCAGCACCTACTACGCCCTGACGGCCGGTCACTGCACCGACGCCGCGAGCACCTGGTACACCAACTCCTCGAACACCACCCTCCTGGGCACCCGCGCCGGATCCAGCTTCCCCGTCAACGACTACGGCATCATCCGCCACTCCAACGCCTCCGCCGCCGACGGCCGCGTCTACCTCTACAACGGCAGCTACCGGGACATCACCGGCGCCGGCAACGCCTACGTCGGCCAGTCCGTCCAGCGCAGCGGCAGCACCACCGGCCTGCGCAGCGGCACCGTCACCGGCCTCAACGCCACCGTCAACTACGGCAACGGCGACATCGTCTACGGTCTGATCCAGACCAACGTCTGCGCCGAGCCCGGCGACAGCGGCGGCGCGATGTTCTCCGGCTCCACCGCCCTGGGCCTCACCTCCGGCGGCAGCGGCAACTGCTCCTCCGGCGGCACCACGTTCTTCCAGCCCGTGACGGAAGCCCTCAACGCCTACGGCGTCAGCGTCTTCTGACGGATCCGTTCCGTCCTCCCTCCGGCCCGGTCCGGAGGGAGGACGGAACGAGCGAGGGGCTCCGCCGCCGCCTCCGGGCCGGTCACCCCGGCTCCCCGGCCGTGACGTCGAGGCCGGCCGCCCGGGCCGCCTCGGCGAGGACCTCCCACAGCATCCGCGGCGTGAGCCGGCCGGTGAACACATTGCGCCGGCTGACGTGGTAGCAGCCGAAGACCTCCAGCGGCGCGTCCGCCGCCGACACGTCCGCCGCCGACACGTCCGCCGGCGTGAGCGTGGTCCTGACGCCGTGACCGAAGGCGGGCCGGGGCCGGGGCACGGACCACCCCGCCTCGCGCAGGGCCGGCAGCGCGGCCTGCCAGCCGAAGGCGCCCAGCACGACGACGGAGCGCGGCGCCGGGCGGAGCAGCTCCAGCTCACGGACGAGCCAGGGCCGGCACGTGTCCCGCTCGCCGGGGGTGGGGCGGTTGGCGGGCGGCGCGCAGTGCACGGGCGCCGTGACCCTCACGCCGTACGTTCCAGGCCGTCGTCCCGGCTCGTGGCCGTCGGCTGCGAGGCGAGGCCGAGCCCGTACAGCGTCGCGTACAGCAGGTCGCCCGCCCGGTCGCCGGTGAACATCCGGCCGGTGCGGTTCCCGCCGTGCGCGGCGGGTGCGAGACCGACGACCGCCAGGGCGGCGTCCGAGGGCCCGAAGCCGGGCACCGGGCGCCCCCAGTACTCCCACTCGCGGAACGCGGCCCGCTTCACGAGCGCGGTCTCCTCCCGCCACGCCACCAGACGCGGACAGGCCCGGCACCCCGCCAGACGCGTGTCGAGCCCGGCGAGCGTCGGCGCCCCGGCACTCGCCCGTACCGGGCAGGAAGCGGCATCGGTCATGAGCGGTCTCCTTCCCGGCGGGGCCGTCCGGGCGGCGGGGGGAGTGGTCGCCCGGGGCGGGGGCAGGCGCCGGACCGGCCGGGGGACCACCCGGCCGTGAGGTCACGGCGAGGCATCAGGAGCACCGACGATGAGCACACCGTCACCGAACGACCCCGTCCCCCCGGGGCCCCCGCCTCCGCCGGGACCGGGCCCGGCACCAGGCCCGGGCCCGCTGCCCGGACCGGCTCCGGGGCCCGGCGGCCCGGACCCCGTACCGCCCGCCCCGCCCCGGCCCGAACCGGATCCGCCGTCCCCGGGCCCCGCCCCCGACCCCTTCCCCCAGCCGGGCCCGCTGCCCGCACCGGGCCCCGGCCCGGAACCGGTGACCCGACCGGCCTGATCACCCCTGACCACCGGGCACGGGGCGGCCGGACCGGACGAGCGGAGGCACGCGCTCGGACGGGGGCGGCGGCCCGGGCGGCGTGCCGTCGCCGAACGGCCGCCCACCGAGCTCCTCCCGCCCGTGCGGGGAGAGCCGGCCCCGCGGGTCCGGACCCCGCGGCACGATCCCGGTCGGATCGATGTCGTGGTGGACGACGTAGTAGTGCTCCTTGATCTGCGCGAAGTCGACGGTGTCGCCGAAGCCCGGCGTCTGGAACAGGTCCCGCGCGTAGCCCCGCAGGGCGGGCAGCTCGGTCAGCTTCTGCCGGTTGCACGTGAAGTGACCGTGGTAGACGGCGTCGAAGCGGACGAGGGTGGGGAAGAGGCGGACGTCGGCCTCGGTGATCGTGTCGCCGACCAGACAGCGCCGGCCGCCGAGCCGCTCCTCCAGGCCGTCCAGCCGCCGCCACAGCCTCCGGTACGCCTCGTCGTACGCCTGCTGGCCGCGGGCGGAACTGCACTGGTGGACGCCGTCGTCGACGTCCTGTCAGACGGCGGCGGCCACCTCGTCGATCTCGTCGCGCCACCGCTCGGGATACAGGTCCGGCGCGCCGTCCCGCTGGTGGGCCCGCCACTGGCCGCCCAGGTCGAGCGTGATCCGCTCGAAGTCGTTGGTCACCACCTCACCGGTGGGGACGTCGACGAGCGCCGGCACGGTGATGCCGCGCGGGTGGCCGGGCTCGCGCCGCTCGTACGCCTCCCGCAGCCGCTCGATGCCGAGGACCGGGTCCCGGCCGCCCGGGTCCAGATGGAACGTCCAGCTGCGCTCGTCGTGCACGGGCCCCGCGACGCCCATCGAGAGCACGTCCTCCAGGCCCATCAGCCGCCGGACGATCGCGGCCCGGTTCGCCCACGGGCAGGCGCGGGCGATGACCAGCCGGTAGCGCCCGGGCTCCACGGGGTAGCCGTCCCGCCCGTCGGCCGTGATCCGGGTGGTGAGGTAGTTCCGGTCGCGCTCGTACGCCCCGTCACCCGCCATGACCCCGCACCGCCTTCCCGCTCGCGCGCCACACGCCCCTCCGGCCGCCCGGTACCCGCCGCGCGGGCCACCGCACGGCCTCACGCGGGTGTTCCGGCCGGCCGTGCCCGGGCGGCTACCCGCACCGGCCCCGCGTACACCCGGCACCCCGCCGCCGGCCGAAGCGGCGGGAGACGGCGAGGTCCCGGCGTACGCGCGAGGCCGCCGCCGGGCGAAACGCGCGAAACGGGTGAGAGCGCGGATGTCCGCCCGGCTCCCGGGTAGTCGCCCCGAGGCTCCGCCGACCGTATCCACCCGCATACCCCATCCACCCCACCCACCAGGAGCACCGGATGTCCACGCACGAAGACCTCCGCCTTCCCGACCCCCGGACGACGGGACCGCGGCCCCCGCAGCCCGAGCAGCGGCAGTCGCCGCCCGGCAGCACCGAGGCCATGGAGCCCCGCCCCGACCACGGGGAGGAGACCTACCGCGGCCACGGCCAGCTCCTGGACCGCGCGGCGCTCGTGACCGGCGGCGACTCGGGGATCGGCCGGGCCGTCTGCCTGGCGTTCGCCCGCGAGGGCGCCGACGTGCTCTTCGCCCACCTGCCCGAGGAGGAGGACGACGCCGCCGAGACCGCCCGGCTCGTCCGCGAGGCGGGCCGCACCGTCGTGTCCGTCGCGTGCGACATCCGCGAGGAGCGCGCGTGCGAGGTGCTGGTCGAGCGGGCGGTGGACGCGTTCGGCCGCGTCGACCTCCTCGTGAACAACGCCGCGTGCCAGATGGCACAGCCGGACGGCATCGAGGCCGTCACCACGGAGCAGTTCGACCGGGTGATGAAGACGAACCTCTACGGCATGTTCTGGCTCACCCGCGCCGCGCTCGCCCACATGCCGCGCGGCGGCTGCGTCATCAACACGGCGTCGGTCCAGGCGTACCAGCCCAGCCCGCACCTGCTTGACTACGCGATGACGAAGGCGGCCATCGTCTCCTTCACCCACAACCTGGCCCAGATGGTGGCCGAGCGGGGCATCCGCGTGAACGCCGTCGCCCCGGGGCCGGTGTGGACGCCGCTGATCCCGGCGACCATGCCCGACGTCAAGGACTTCGGGCGCCAGTCACCGCTCGGGCGGGCGGCGCAGCCGGCCGAGATGGCGCCCGCCTACGTCTTCCTGGCGTCACCGGGAGCCGGCTACATCACCGGAGAGATCGTCAACGCCACGGGCGGCACACCCCTGCCCTGACCGGCTCAGCTCGGTGTCGTCGCCGGGGCCCGGTCCGTGGCCGGATCCGCGATCCTGGGCGCGGGCACCCTCACGGGCAGGGGGATCCGGGCGCAGCGCGCGCCGAGCGCCACGAGCAGCCCGGTGGGCAGGAAGACCGCGTCGCACACGACCATCGACAGCGAGAGGAAGGGGATGCCGAGAACCACCGCGATGCCCAGATGCTCCATGATCATCACAGCGAGCAGGACGTTCTTCAGCTTGCGGTGGGCCAGCGTGAACGGGAACGCCACCTGCACGATCACGGTCCCGTAGGTCAGGGCCAGGACCAGCAGGGTCTGCGAGGCGAGGAAGCCGGAGAGCGCAGGCCAGGGCGCGAAGTAGTCCAGGTGCAGGACGTAGTGGAGGGCGCTGCCCTCCTGCCAGCGGCTGCCCTGGATCTTGTACCAGCCCGCGGTCGCGTAGATCAGGCACACCTGCGCGGCGATGACGAGCATCGCGGAGTTGTGCAGCATCGAGGCGGCGGCGTCCAGGACGGCCCGCGCCTCGTGGCGCGGGAACCACCGGTCGGCGAGGTACCAGACACCGTGGACGGCCCACAGGATCCAGAGGGCGACGGCCCAGCCCCGAGTGGAGTGATGACCGGACAGCGTGACGAGGGGTGCGACGGCCAGCGCCCACAGGGCGAGCCCCGGCAGGTCGAACCCCGCCCAGGAACCACGGGCGGTCCCGGTGCCGGCCTGGCTCCCGTCCGTGTCCCGTTCCAGGTCCCGCGCCCGGCGGCGTTCGCGGCGCGCGTCGAGGGACCACACTTCGGCACAGCGGGTGAGGACCAGGTAGATGACCATGATGCGGAGGACGTTGTCACCGCCGTCGCCCACCAGGCTGTTGCGGTTCTCCAGCGAGAGCAGGCCGACCATGAGGAGGACGGACATGGTCCGGGTGCGCCAGCCCAGCAGGACGGCGACGGCGGCGGCCACCGTCAGGGTGTAGACGGTCTCGAACCAGAGCTGCCCGTCGCTCCAGAGGATCACGCTGAGGCCGTGCTCCTCCTCGACCAGGATCCGGGCCAGGTCGGACGAGAGGGGGCTGCGGTTCCCGTACAGGACATGGCGGTGGGGCCACTCGCGCAGCAGGAAGGCGAGGCAGACGGCGGCGAGGCCGATGCGCAGGACGGCGGCCTGGTACGGCGCCCGCACCGTCGTGAGGTCCGGCAGCCGCCGCGCGAGGCGTCCGGCGAGGCCGGGGAGAAGGGTCGAGCGGTTCATGTCACAGCTTCCTGAAGTCCTGCGGGGCGACCGTCCACCAGGGGAGTAGCCGGTACTCGGTCGTGTCCGGCGGCGCCTCCCGGCTCCAGGCCGGCGGGTCGATCAGGGTGAAGCGGCCCGCGACCTGCATCGAGGTGATCCGTCCGCCCTCCCAGGTGTCTCCCAACCGCTGGAGGACCACGCGCTTGAGGTAGGTGCCGGTCAGCTCCCCCCGCGTGCCCTTGGGCAGGTCGCCTTCGACGCTGTGGGTGGCGACGTACGAGTCCCAGGCCCTGCGGAGCATGTTCTGGTCCACGTGGCTCGGCGCGAGGTTGGCGCGGATCGTCTCGATGTCCCGGTCCGTGAGGTTGATCCAGTCGGAGAGCCGGGGCCGGCCGGCCGCGTCGACCGTGGTCACCCGGACGCCGACGGCTTCGTTGCGCTGGAGGGGGTTCGGGGCGAACAGCTTCCAGTCCTGGCCGAACTCCGGCTGGACATAGGCGTTGATCCCCTCGCGGTGGTGCACGCTCACGGCGTTGGCCGGTGCCACGCTGAGGAAGACGAACACCAGATGGACGAGGAGGGCGCCGCTCAGCGCCAGCGCCGTGACCGCGAGCGCGACCACCGACGCGGGGGACCACCGGGCGGGGTGCCTCGGTTCTCGCATTATGCTCCTTGGACGGGTCGTGCTCCTTGAGAGGGACGGCCCGTGCGCGATCGTCGGCGTTCCGCGCACGGGCCACACCTGCTAGGAGGGGGCGTCGGCAGCTGTGTCACGCTGCCGGGACGGTGCTCAGAGCGGGCAGTTGTCGACGCGGACACCCTGGTAGTTGATGCGCGGGTCCTGGTCGCTCAGGTAGTCGGCTACGCGGTTGGCCGCCCCACCGCCGTACCACTGCGGGTTGTCGACGACCTCGAAGAGGGTCGGGTCCGTCGGCGCGTTGTTCATGATGCCGTTGTTCGACCGCGGCGGCGGGGCGCCGAAGACGGAGCTGTACGGCGTGGTGGTCGGGACCGGCCACTCCTCCGGGTGGTTCCTCCAGAAGCCGGGCGAGCACCACTCGGCGTCCTCGGGCGGGGTGCTCGTGCCGTTGGTGCCGTCAGTTCCGTTGGTGCCGTTGGTTCCGTTCGTGCCGTCGGTACCGTTCGTGCCGACGAGGCCGATCAGGCCGTTCGTGCCGATGAGGCCCACGTCACCGATGAGCTTCGGAGCGAAGACGGCGTTCTGGGTGCAGTACCCGAACGTGCCCTTGCAGCTGTGGTTCAGGTTGTGCTTCGACTTGTCGATGACGACGTGGTCGCCGCCCTTGTCACGCCCCTCGCCCTCGGCGCCGTGGCGGACGTGTGCGGCCGGGTCGACGGCGCCGCCGAGTGCCTGGGAGGCGGTCACGGTGCCCAGCGACAGGGCGCCCACCGAGAAGGCGATGAGCAAGCCGCGGAGATATCGCGTGAAGTGTCTGTCCTTTCGTCCGGCGGGAAGGAGCTCCCGCCCGGGTCGCACTCGACCGGCGAGGGCGACCGCAGGTGACGACATGGAACATCAACCGACCTGTACCGAGCGGGATTTGCCATGAGCGGAGGGCTGCGCCATCGGGAGTAGGAGGGCGGGGGATTCCGGTGATTCGGATGCCAAGCCGATCAGCCGACATCGCGCGCGGACCTGCGCGGTCCTCCCGGACGGCGGAGCGCCGGAGGAACGCGCGCCTCCCTCCGGAAAGAGACCCCGTTCGGCCCACCCGCCGTATCGGTGGGATGACCGATGTGCCACGGAGGCGGGCGAGGCCATAGTCCATGGAGATCGTTCGCGGGCGGCCGTGGGGCGCCCGCCTTCCGCATCCCGAATCTCGGAAGGACCCTCTGTGGACACGTATGCGGATCTGGTGTTCGTCGGTGGCCGGGTGGTCACGGTCGACGCGGAGTTCTCCGTCGCCGAGGCCCTGGCGGTGACCGGCCCGGTCATCAGCGCCGTGGGCGGCCGGGAGGACGTGGCCCCCCTCGTCGGACCCGCCACCCGCGTCGTCGACCTGAAGGGGGCGACACTGCTTCCCGGGATCAACGACTCCCACCTGCACGGATGCGCCTTCGGCACGGCGACGCCGCCGCTCTCGCTCGACCTCGGCCACCCCGTGGTCTCCTCCCTCGCCGACGTGGCCGAGGCGGTACGGGAGGCCGTGGACCGGGCCCCGGCCGGGCAGTGGATCACCGGGCACGGCTGGGACACCGGCTACCTCGCCGAGTGCGCCGCCGACCCGGCGCGGCACCCCTCGCGGCACGACATCGACGCCGTCAGCCCCGACCACCCCGTCGTCCTGTACTCCTTCTCCGGCCACGCCACCTGGGCCAACTCCAAGGCGCTTGAACTCATCGGGATCGACCGTGACACCGTGGCGCCGCCCGGCGGGGCCATCGTCATGGACGCCACCGGCGAGCCGACCGGGCTCCTCCACGAGGGCGCGCAGGCCCTCGTCCAGAACGCGCTGCCACCGCTCAGCCGGCAGGAGCGCATCGACGCGATCCGGTCCACCCTCGCCACGCTCGCCGCCCTCGGCGTCACCAGCTACACCGAGCCCGGCCTCGGCCCCGGCGGCGACGGCATCATGCGCGGCGCGCTCGGCACCGAGACCCTCGACGTCTACCGTGAGCTGCTCGTCGACGGTGAACTCACCGCCAGAGTAGGGGTGTTGATCCTGCCGACCGGCATGGCGAGCACCGCTGAGGAGTTCGCGCGGAACCTCGACGGCCTAGCCGGCGTCACCGTCGGCGACGACCCGCGCCGCCTCGCGATCCACGGCGTGAAGATCTTCGCCGACGGCATCGTCCCCAACAAGACGGCCTGGATGCACGAGCCGTACGTCGGCGGCGGCTGCGGCTCCCTGTGCGTCGGCGGCGACATCGACGACGAGCGGGTCGCCGAGATCGGCGCCATGATCCGGCACGCCCACGCCGCCGGGCACCAGCTGGGCGTCCACGCCACCGGGGACCGGGCCATCGACACCGTCACGGACGCCTTCGCCGCCGCCGCGGCCGCACACCCGAGGACCGACGCCCGCCACTACGTCATCCACGGCGACTTCCTCACCCCGCACAGCATGAAGGTGCTGGCCGCGCACGGCTTCGGCGTCAACATGAACCCCACCATCAAATGGACCGTCGCCGACATGGAGGAGGAGTTCGTCGGCGCCGGCCGGGCCGCGTACGCATGGCCGTACCGTGACGCCCTCGACGCCGGCGTGCGGGTCGCGAGCGGTTCCGACGCCCCCGTCACCCACCCCGACTGGCGCCAGGGCGTCGCCACCATGGTCCTGCGCGAGTCGAAGGCCGCCGGCCGGGTCAGCGGCCCGGAGCAGCGCATCGCCCTGGCCGAGGCGATCCGCACGTACACGATCGACGCGGCCTGGCAGGACTTCGCCGACGGCTGGAAGGGCTCCCTGGAACCGGGCAAGGCCGCCGACCTGTGCGTGGTCGACGGCGACCTGCTCGGCGCCGACCCCCGCACCATCCCGGAGATGCCCGTCGTCCTCACCGTCGTGGACGGCCGCGTCGTCCACGACACCCTGGGCGACTGACTTCCGAGCGCCCGACTCCTCCGTGATCTCCTGCGCGATTGACGTATTCCAGACAGATGATCATCCTGGGGGGATGGCAGCACGGCACGGCACTGCGGACATCCTGGACGCGGCCCTCCACGTCCGAGAAGCCGCCAGGAGCGCCACGACCGGCGCGACCGGCGTCGACACGGTCCTGGCGGCGCTGTCGGAGGTGCTGGAGCACGACCACGCCTCCCTGTCCCGGTGGGACCCGCGGCGGCGGCGCCACACCACCCTCGCCGGGAGCTACCCCGAGGACGCCACGGCCTACATCGAGACCCGCCTCCACCGCGATCCGGTCTTCCGCGTACTGCGCAGCCCGGACCGGGGCGGCCTCTGGCTCGGCGACGTCCCCGGGGAGCTCCTGGCCGCCTCGCCGGGGTTCCAGGACGTGCTGTCGCCCCTCGGCATCGAGGACGGCGTCGCCCAGTGCCTCTTCACCGCCGACGGCCGGTACGTCGGCATGCTCAACATCAGCCTCCGCCGCCCCCGCCGCACCCCCGACCCGGCGCGCGCGGTGGTCACCCTGCTCACCGAAGCCCTCACCGCGACGGTGGCCTCCTGCCCGGCTCCGTCGCCCGAAGCGGCGGAGGAGCCCGAGGGCACCGCGGCGGTGCACCGGCCCGGCGGGCTGTCGCCGCGCGAACTGGAGGTGCTGGCCGAGCTGACGGCCGGGCGCACCAACCGGCAGATCGCCGAGCTGCTGTACATCACCCCGCGCACGGTGGGGACCCATGTCGAGCACATCCTCGCCAAGCTCGACCTCCCCAACCGGGCGGCGGCCGCGGCCCGGGCCGCCGCCTGGGGAATCCGCTCCTCCCGCTGAGCCGAGGAGCGCGTCGCGGCGGCGCCGCTCACCCCGGGTCGACGCCCAGCCGCTCCGCGACCGAGACGAGCGCCTTCCCGAGCGGAAGGGCGACCCGGGCGGCGGCGAGCCGGTCGCCCCGTGTCGGATCCCGGTTCACGATCACCACGGGTGTACCGGCCTCCGCCGCCTGGCGGACGAACCGCAGCCCGGACATCACCGTCAGCGACGACCCGAGCACCAGGACGGAGCCCGCCGCGCGCACCAGCTCCCGGCAGCGCTCCACCCGCTCCGCCGGCACCGTCTCGCCGAAGAACACCACGTCCGGCTTGAGCACCCCGCCGCACACCCCGCACGCCACCACGTGGAAACCGGCGACCTGCTCGTCCGTGAGGTCGGCGTCGCCGTCGGGATTGAGCGCGGCCGGCACCGGATCGAACCCCGGGTTGGCCTCCTCAAGGCGCCGGGCCAGCTCCCGCCGCGCACTGACGTCCCCGCAGCGCAGACAGACGACCCGGTCGAGACCCCCGTGCAGCTCCACGACCCCCTCGCTGCCGGCGGCCTGGTGCAGCCCGTCGACGTTCTGGGTGATCACCCCGGCGAGCAGCCCCCGCCGCCCGAACGCGGCCACCGCCCGGTGTCCGTCGTTGGGCCGAGCCCGCCCGAACGTACGCCACCCGAGGTGGCTGCGCGCCCAGTACCGCCGCCGGGCCCGGTCACTGCCCGTGAAGTCCTGGTACGTCATCGGAGTGTGCCGGCTCAGGCTCCCGCCCTCCCCCCGGTAGTCCGGGATCCCCGATTCGGTGGAGATCCCGGCCCCGCTGAGCACCAGCACACCCCCCGCCCCCACCACCTCGACGACCGGCTCCAGATCCGTCGTCCCCGGCGGGTGATCCTCGGACGGGGTCCAGCTCAACGTAGGCCGCATGCGCATGCGGCCAGCGTACGAGCTCCGCCCCGCGAGGGCGCTGGGACGCCGGGCGCCCGGCGGGTCAGCCGTTGGACCAGTCCCGCGTGGACAGCACCAGCAGGTACCCGTCCGGGTCCTGGACGGTCACGCCCCAGGTGTCCCAGTAGGGGTTGTGGGCGGGCACGCGCTTCCCGCCGTGCTGTTCGAGCCGCTCCACCAGCGAGCCGGGCACCTCCTCCGCGAGGTACACCACCAGCAGGTCCTCGACGGTCGGCCGCGGCTCCGTCGGGGCGGCGGGATCGTGGACGAGTTCGAGGTGCCAGGCCGCGTCCGGCCACCCGACCATGAGCAGGGAGTGCCGCCCCGGGGTGCCGTCGGCCGCGTGCCGGTAGAGGACGTCGAGTCCGAGCCCCGACACCCAGAAACGTTCCGCCGCGGCGAGGTCACGCGACGGGCGGGCGATGCGGATGTGGGCCGTGGCGTCGGCAGGCACGGGGCGACCTCCTGAGCGGTGCGGTTCACACGGAACCGGCGGGTGCCACCGAGCGTAGAGAGCCCCGCCCCGCACGCCCATCGGACGCTGGTCCTAGGGCTGTGGACCGGGCGACGGCTGTCGTCACGGGATGTCAGAAGCTCACGAGGAGTCCGACCGTGCCATGTCCGTGTGGAAAGAGTGGCAGCAGGCCCCCTGGGAACGCCTGCGGTACGCGCTCGCCGAGGCGAACCTCGTCCGGCACTGCGAAGCCCTCGCCGAGGGCCCGCTGCGCGTCCTCGACCTCGCCGGCGGGGACGGCGGCGACGCCGTGCGCCTGGCCGCGCGCGGCCACCACGTGACCGTCGTCGACCACGCCCCCGCGATGCTCACGGCGGCGGCCGAACGGGCCGCGGCCGACGGTCTGACGGACCTCGTCACCTGCGTCGAGGCCGATGTGAACCGGCTGCCCGACCGCCTCGCCCACGGGGACTTCGACGTGGTCCTGTGCCACAGCCTCCTCCCGTACACGGACGACGCCCGGAACACGCTCGCCGCCACGCTGGCCCCGCTGCGGCCGGACGGGGTGTTCTCACTGGTGGCGATCAACCGGCACTCGCAGCCGCTGACCACAGCCGTACGCGAGAAGGACCTGCCGGCCGCGACGGCGGCGCTCGACTCCGACCGGGCCGGGACGCACATGTTCGGCTCGTCCCTGACGCTGCACACGGCCGAGGAGCTCACCCGCCACCTGACCGACCTGGACTGCCGGGACGTCCACCACTACGGCATCCGTACCGTCTGCGACTACATCACCGACGACGCCCGCAAGCACGAGCCCGCCTTCTACGCCGACCTCGAACGCCTGGAACTCGCCCTGACCGCCCGCCACCCCTACAAACACACCGCGCGCCTCCTCCAGCTGATCGCCCGCAAGGCCGCCCGCTGAGACGCGCCCCTCAACGCCCCGTTCCCCTCGGGGCGTCGGCGAACTTGTCCAGCTCGCGCATCGCCTCACCATGGGCACTCATCCGCCTGCTCAACCAACCCACCGTGAAGAGAACGGCACCGGCGACGGACACCGGCACGGACAGACCGAGAACAGCCAAGGCCTCCGGCCAGTCACGCTCGTCGTCCCAAGAAGCGAGCAACAGCAGCGCACACCAGATCCACAGGAGCGCGGCCACCACCAGCAGGCCCATGCCCCATGCGCTGGTCCGCCGGGCCTTGTCGCGGAAATCGAGGTCGTACTCACGTGCTCGCATGGCGCACGAATGTAGCAGCGGCCCCGTACGACAACCGGACCGGGCCAGGGCCCGACCGGACCCGACGGCTGCGCCTCCCTTGGCCTGACGGCAGAGAACCGCGCTTCTCAGAGGTCCGAGCGTGGACGGCAAGGAAGGAGCGTCCGCACCGCCGTCATATCCAGTTGGCCCAGCCGAAAGAGAAGAGGTAGGCCCGGCGGAACACCTCCCGGACGGCGCGCCGCGACACCTGGAGATCGGAGACGTAGCGCTCGCGGGCCGCCACCGGGTCCGCCGCTCGGCCCTCGGGCCACCGTTCCATGATCATCCCCCTCTGATCCCGCTTGGGCAGAGCTTAACTCTCCGTACTGACGAGGGGGCCTCGCGGCGAGGGGCGTCAGGGGGCGCCGTCCGCGGCCGCCCCGCCTCATATGAGTGTGCGATTGTCGGTCGTGCGTGATAGTCACTACACCCACGGGGAGGGACGATCATCAGCCGCCCCGTGTGAACACGGCAAGGGGTGGGGAACATGGCGTTGCTCCGGGACTTGGGGAACACGCTGGGGAAGTGGACGGGGCGGCCCGTCGCGCGGGTCGACGCGGACGCCGGGGACCCGGACGTGCGGCGCGCCCGTGAGGCCGCCGAGGCGGCGGACTGGGCGACCGTGCGGGACGTGCTCGACGCGCGGCCCGAGAGCGAGGACCGCACCGGCCTCCTCTGGGCCGTCGGGGACGTCGCCGGGGTGGAGCGGTGGATCGCCGACGTCATGGCGGCGGAGCCGGAAGCCCCGCTGCCGCGCCTCGTGGCCGCCATCCGGCACATCAGCTGGGGCTGGGAGGCCAGGACGGCCGCCCGCGCCAAGGACGTCTCCCGCGAGCAGTTCCAGATCTTCCACGAGCGGCTGGCGACGGCCGAGACGTGGCTGTACGAGGTGGCCGAACGCGAACCGGGCTGGACCTCGCCCTGGTACGGCCTCCAGATCACCGGCCGCGGACTCCAGGTCGAACGGGACGTGGCACGGCGCCGTTTCGAGGCGACCGTGCGCCGCGACCCGTACCACCTGGGAGCGCACCAGCAGCAACTCCAGCAGGTCTGCGAGAAGTGGAGCGGCTCGCACGAGGAGATGCACGCCTTCGCCCGCGCCTCGGCCTTCGGCGCCCCCGGCGGGACGCTCCTCGGCCAGCTCGTCGCCGTCGCCCACCTGGAGCACTGGCTCGCCCTCGACTCCGGCCCGGACGCCCGCTACATGGAGAGTCCCGAGGTGGTCGCCTCCCTGAGCGAGGCCGCCGACCACTCGTACCGGCACCCGGACTTCGTCCGCGGGCGCGGCTGGCTCCAGGTCTACAACACCTTCGCCATGGCGTTCTCGCTGGCCGGCGACGTCGCCTCCGCACGGGAGTGCTTCCGGGCCACGGAGGGACGGGTCACCGAGTTCCCCTGGTACTACGTCAACGGCTCCGACCCGGCTCGCGCCTACAAGGAGCACCGCTCCCACGCCGGACGCTGAGCCGCCGCCGGTCCGGCGCGTGGTCCGTCGTACGCGTACGGCTCCGATCGCCGTCCCGGCCCTGTCCGCACCCCTGCTCCTCCCCCTGTACCCCCCGCCCCGCGCCGTCCGGCGCGCCGGGCGCGCACCGAAGGACTGCGCCAGGTGTCCCACCCAGAGACCTCCCCCACCCCCGAGACCGCCCACACCTTCCAGGTGGACCTGCGCGGCCTGGTCGACCTGCTCTCCCACCACCTCTACTCCAGCCCCCGCGTCTACCTGCGCGAACTGCTCCAGAACGCCGTCGACGCCATCACCGCCCGACAGGCCCTCACCCCCGGCGCGCCCGGCACGATCACCGTGCGCACCGGGGAGACCCTGACCGTCACGGACACCGGCATCGGGCTCTCCGAGGCCGATGTGCACCGGTTCCTCGCCACCATCGGCCGCAGCTCCAAGCGGACCGCCGAGGGCGCGCTGGACGGCGCGGGACTCGACGCCGCGCGCGGCGAGTTCATCGGCCAGTTCGGCATCGGCCTGCTCGCCTGCTTCGTCGTCGCCGACGAGATCACCGTCCTCAGCCGGTCCGCCGCCGACCCGGCCGCCCCCACCGTCGAATGGCGCGGTCACTCCGACGGCCGCTACACCATCCGCACCCTGCCGTCCGCGACCCTCCCCGAGCCCGGCACCACGGTGCAGCTCGTCCCGCGCGCCGACAACGCCGAGTGGACCGCCCCCCGGCAGGTCGTCGCCCTCGCCCGGCACTACGGCGGTCTCCTGCGGCACGAGGTCACCGTCGTCGACGCGCACGGCGAGACCCACCGCATCAACGAGGCGCCGCCGTGGGAGCGGACGCACCGCTCCCCGTTCGCCAAGCGCGAGGCCCTCACCGCGTACTGCCGCGACCTCTTCGACTTCACCCCGCTCGACACCATCGAGCTCGACCTGCCGGCCGCCGGACTGCGCGGTGTCGCGTACGTCCTGCCGACCGCCGTGAGCCCGGCCCAGCGCGCCGGACACCGCGTCCACCTCAAGGGCATGCTCCTCACCGACCAGGCACCGGAACTGCTCCCCGAGTGGGCGTTCTTCGTGCGCTGCGTCGTCGACACCACCAGTCTCCGGCCGACCGCCTCCCGCGAGTCGCTGTACGAGGACGGCACCCTGTCCGCCGTACGGGACGCCCTCGGCGACCGCATCCGCGACTGGCTCACCGGGCTCGCCGCCAGCGACCCCGCCCTCCTCCACCGCTTCATCGACACCCACCACCTCGCGGTCAAGGCGCTCGCCCGCCACGACGACGAGCTGCTGCGGATCGTGCTGCCCTGGCTGCCGTTCGAGACCACCGACGGGAACGTCACCCTGGAGGAGTTCGCCCGCACCCACCCCACGCTCCTCGTGACCCGCAGCGTCGAGGAGTTCCGGCAGGTCGCGCCGATCGCCTCCGCCGCCGGACTCGGCGTCGTCAACGGCGGCTACACCTACGACCGCGACCTCGTCCACCGGCTGCCCGAGATCCGCCCCGGCACGTCCGTCACCGACCTCGACCCGGCCACCGTCACCGCCCACCTCGACGCCGTCGACCCGGGCGCCGAACTCCGGGCCGCGGCCTTCCTCGCCGTCGCCCGCGAGACGATCGGCGTCCACGACTGCGACGTCGTCCTGCGCGACTTCCAGCCCGTCACCGCCCCCGCGCTGCTCCTCGACAACCGCGACGCCCGGCACGAACGCACCCGGTCGAGCCTCGCCGCCGACAGCGACGGCCTGTGGGCCGACATCCTCGGCTCGCTGCGCGACGACACCCCGCGCGCCCAGCTCGTCCTCAACCACCTCAACCCGCTGGTCCGCCAGGCCCTCACCATCGCGGAGCGCGGCCTCGCCGTCACCACCGCCGAAGCCCTCTACGGGCAGGCGCTGCTGCTCAGCCGCCGCCCCCTGCGCGCAAGCGAGAGCGCCCTGCTCAACCGGGCCTTCATCGGCCTGCTCACCCACGCCATGCACCAGCCCGGCACGGCCGCCCCCGGCTCCGAGCCCCGGAAGGAACTGTAGAGATGCTGGACACCCCCGAGGCCGTCGTCGAGGCGCTCCGCGAGAACCACGAGCGCCCCCACGGAACGCCGCGCACCGTCACCGCCGAGGAACTCGTCGAGGCCGCCGAGGTCTTCGAACAGCCCGACGTGCTCATCACCGCGCTCCTCGAACTCATGACGGCGTACGAGTTCACCGGCGAGCAGCGCAAGTCGCCCGTCGTCTTCGCCCGCGTCCTGAAGCTGTGGGACTCCACCCCCGAATCCTTCAGCCCCTACGAGGCCCACCAGGTCTTCTGGCGCTTCAAGTGGGTGACGACCTCCCTCCTCCAGGTGCCCGAGATGCCCCTGGCCACCCTCCACGGCTGGATCGACCAGATGCGCACCCGGTACGAGGCGGCCGGCCACGGCATCCAGCCCGTGGCCGCCATGCGCTACCACCTCGCGCGCCACACCGGAACCGGCGTCGCCGACGCGTACGACCTCTGGGCCACCCGGCCCCGCACCGACCTCAGCGACTGCGAGGCCTGCGAGACCCGGCACCTCGCCCTCCACCAGGTCGCCGAGGGCGACGACACCGCCGCCCTCGACAGGTGGCGGCCGGTCCTCGACGGCGAGCAGGGCTGCAGCGAGGAACCCCAGATGAGCCAGGCACGGGCCCTGCTCCCGCTGCTGCGCACCGGCCGCACGGACGAGGCCCGCTCCCACCACCTCACCGGCTACCGCAAGGTGCGCGGCAACACCGGCATGCAGCACGAGGTCGGCCTCCACCTGGAGTTCTGCGCCCTCTCCCGCAACGAGGGCCGCGGCCTGGAGATCCTCGCGGAGAACCGGCCCCTCTTCGAGGCGACGGGCGCCCCGCTCGACAGGCTCGGCTTCCTCACCGGCGTCGAGGTGCTGCTCGCCCGTCTCGTCGAGGACGGCCACGAGGACACCGCCGTGGCCGGCCTGCCCGGCCGGACCTGGACGGCCGCCGAACTCCTCGCCCACGTCCGTACCGAGGCCGAACCCCTCGCCGCCGCCTTCGACGCCCGCAACGGCACGAGCGCCGTCGGCGACCGGCGCCGCGAGCGGCTCGCCCGCCGCCCGCTGCTCGACGAGCCGCTGCCGCTCGGCCTGCGCGCGGCCGTCACCGCCCGCCCCGCGGCCCCGGCCACCGCGCCCGCCACCCCGGCCGCCACCCGCATCGAGGTCCCCGAGGACTTCGCCGCCCTGGTGCGGGAGGCCCGCCGCATGGCCCGCAGCGGCCACCCCGGCGACTCCAGGCTCTGGACGCGGATCGGCGAACGCCTCGCCGACGCCACCGAACCGTACGACGACACCCTCGGCCCCGAGGACCTGCTCCGCGCCGAACTCGCCGAGCACAGGGCCCAGCAGCTCTGGCTGGACGACCGCCACACCGACAGCTCCGCCGAGCTCGCCACGGCGGTGGAGCTCTACGAGCGGCTGCGCATGCCCTGGCACGTCCTCTCCGGCCGGGCCCGCGCCCTCGCCTGGACGACCCGCCCCGACTCCGACGACGACGGCCCGCGCCCGGACCGCTTCTCGGTCAGGACCGCCCTCGACGAGGTGCTGCGCGAGACGGAGAAGCTGCTCACCGAGGCACCCCTGGAGGGCGAACCGCTCAGCGAGGCGGAGGCGGCGTTCGCCGCCGACCTGCGCACCGAGCGCACCCTGGAGTACCTCTCCATCCTGTACTCCGACGCCTTCGCCGCCTACCAGGAACTGGTCGACGCGATGAGCGGGACGGGGCGACGAGACACCACGGAGAACCCCGAGGACTCCGGGGACGGCATCGAGGAGCTCGCGGCGCGGTTCGAGGAGCGTGTCGACACCCTCGGATCCGAGGCGGAGCGCCTCGGCTTCCCGCACCAGAGGGCCAACGCCCGCCAGTTCCGCGCGGACCTCCTGGGCCGCCGCGGCGCGATGGCCGAGGCCGAGCGGGAGCTCCGCGCCGCCCTCCAGGACATCGAAGCGGCCGGCCGGCCCTGGCGCCGTCCGCGTCCGAGCGCCCTCCTCGCGCAGCTCCTGCTCTCCCAGGACCAGCCGCAGGAGGCAGTGGACCTCCTCCACAGCGCGATCGCCGACGCCGTGGCGTACGACGACACCTCGTTCGCGCTCGCCCCGACGTATCTGCTGCTCGGCCACGCCTCCTCGCACCTCGGGGACTTCACCGGCGCCGTCCGTCACCTCTCCGAGGCCGCCGCCCGCTTCGACCAGGCGGGGGAGCCCGGCGAGGCGACCGAGGCGCGCCTCCAGCTCGCCGAGGTCCTCTCCCGCTCCGGGCAGCGGGCCGACGCCGTCGCCGTCCTCGAATCCGTCCTCTCCGACGCCGCCGCGGCGGACCTCGACGAACGGATGCTCGCCCAGGCCCGCCTGACCTTCGGCCGGGGCCTGCGCGACCTGGAGGAGTACCTGCCGGCCGCCGAGGAGCTGCTCCGCCTCGCCGACACCGTCGCCGGCTGGCCGGAGGAGGACCGGGCGGTCCTCACCCTGGTGGCCGCGGAGGCCGCCACGACCCTGGCCATGGCCGACCGCTGGGACGCCGCGGACCAGGCGTACGAACGCGCCGTCGCCGCCCATGCCGAGGCGCCCAACCCGCCGATCGTCGTCCTGATGATGCGGGAGTTCGCGCGCCTCACCCCGCAGGACCGCGGCACCGGGGGCACGGACACCGCCCTGGAGCACCTCGCGCGCGCCGACGCGGTCCTCGCCGCCCTGCCGCCCGGCGAGGAGGGCTTCGCCGTCTGGTACGAGCGCGGCGAGATCCACTACCGCCGCGCCAGGGTCCTGGCCGAGGCCGGCCGCTACGAGGAGGCCCTCACCGAGGCCGAGGCCGCGATCGCCGCGCACGACGAGGGCGGTGAACAGGGCGAGCTCCCCCGCGCCGAAGCGGTCCGCGTCGCGGCCCTGATCGAGGGCAACGGCCTGGACCGCGTCCACGAGGCCATCGCCCGCCTCACCACGGCGGCGGCCCGCTGCCGCAAGGCCGCCCACCCGGAAGCCGCCCGGATCCTGGACGCCCTCCGCCAGGAGTTCCTGTCCCGCTGACCCGCCGGACCACCGTCCCGCCCCTCCGAGGGGCGGGACGGCCGGGGCGAGGGAGCGTTGTCCGTGCCTCCTGGCAGGATCGGAAGAATGACGACTTTGCTTCTCGCCGACATCGAGCGTGCCGTGCGCGGCAGTTGGAGTGCCGAGACGTGCACCCCCGAGTTCCGGTCGCGGTGGACCGAGGACAACCCGGCCCGGGACCAGTGCGGTGTGACCGCCATGGTGCTCCATGACCTCCTCGGCGGCGAACTGCTCCGGGGCGAGGTCCACGTCGATGGGGAGCGTGTGGACTACCACTGGTGGAACCGCCTCGGCTCGGGCATCGAGATCGACCTCACCCGCGAGCAGTTCGGACCGGAGGAGACCGTCACCGACGGCATCGTGATCCCCCGCCCGCCTGTGACCGAATGGTCCAGGCTTCAGGAGGAGTACGAACTCCTCCGCGACCGCGTCCTCAGAAAGCTCGGACGGCCGTGACGCCCGGGCGGACCCTCGCCGGTCTCCGGTCGTGCAGGGGGGAGTCGGCCACGCCGATGCGCGTGTTCGTGGCGGCCGGCCGGTTCACCGAACCGGCCTCCGGCCTGCCCGAGCCGGCGGCACGGATCCGCGAGCCGCTGGCCGAGGCGGCGGCGGACGAGGCCTGGCGACGCTTCCTCACCGGATACGTGCCCCCTTCCGTCCCGGAGATCTGCGCCGCACCGGAACCGCTGGAGCCGTACGAGGCGGCCCCGTTCCTGGCCCGGCTCGCGACGGTCGACCTGTACTGGCCGACCCACCGGCACCTGCCCGCCGACGTAGCCGAACGCGCGGCCGGCCGGGCGGTGGCCCTGCTCGGTCCTGACGGCAGCTGGTGGACCAACCACGACGCCGCCTGCGGCTCGGTGAACGGGCTCACCCCGCTCATGGACAGTCTCCTCGCGGGGACGGACGGCGAGCACTTCGTCCTGGCCCTCCGACTCGCCGACGACTGACCGGCAGGTCCGGCCGGAGGCGGGTGTCAGTGCATCAGCAGCAGGCGCGTGTTCGGCACGAGCTTGCGGTTGACGCTGGTGCTCTGCACGAAGATGGTGAACTCGGCGTTGTGGTCGGGCTTGACGCGGACCTCCTCGTCGGGCAGGCCGAGCAGGGCCCGTGCCTCGGGCCCCGTGTACACCCGGTCGGTCTTCTTCTCCAGCACCGCGATCCGCTTCCGCGCCTGGATCTTCTCCACCTTGCTCAACTGGTAGAAGGCGCCGCCGGTGCGGTACGTGTGCCCCGACTCGACGACCCAGTCCCGGATCGCCACGTCCCGGACCACCGGGATCAGCTGGTACCCGGCCGGGTCCAGCGGCGTGAGGCCGGCCGCCTCGATGGCGGCCTTGTTGACCGCCTCCGTGCCCGTCGAGAACACCGCCCGCGAACCCCGGATGCCCTTGGTGCGGCCCACCATGAACTTCTCCGTGGCCTGCTGGATGACCTGCCCGGCCTCCTCCAGGCCCCGGGTGCTCGTGGCGTCCCAGATGGCGACATTGTCCTTCGGGAAGCCGCAGTTCACGGCCTCGCGCTTGCCCATCTGGTCCGGCACCAGGACGGCCAGCGTCCAGTTGTCGTCCTGCTTCTCGATCATCTCGGCCACGGCCGCCGTCAGGGCACGCGGCTTCTTGAAGGGGGCGTCGGGACAGCGGTGACTGGCGTTCTCCTGGCCGTCGGTCAGCACGAACGTCAGGAAGCTGTGGTCGCCGTACAGCTGGGCCGTCTGCGCCAGCTCCCGCTGCGACTTCAGCGCGGCCGCCAGCAGCGCCGTCATCCCGCCGACCCGGTACAACTCCTTCAGGGACGGCATCCGCAGCACGTCCTTGTCGTAGATGACGCACTCCACCTTGTCCGCGAACACGTACACGGTGACACGGGTCTCCTGGTCCAGTTCCCGCGACCGGCGGGCGAGGTACGCGATCTGCTGGTCGGCGACCTCGACGACCTTGTTCCGCAGGTGCGACATGGACGAGCTGGCGTCCAGCACGAGTGCGACGTGATTGATGTAGTTCTGGTTTCCGGACATGGCGAACTCCCCGTCTTCTGCGCCGATTCGGTATCCCTACCGTCTCACCCGCCACTGACAATCGAGCCCGGCGCTCTTCACCGGACGGGAACCCCGCCTGAAAGGCCATCCGGCGCCCGGCGTCCGCCCCGAGCCGGGTCAGCAGGTCGTCGAGCGCGAGGTACTCCTCCCAGGCCTCCCGCCCCGAGCCCTCGGCGAGCGCGCGGACGAGCCGGTCCTCCAGATCCGGCACGCGCTTGTCCTTCCCCACCTTGTCGGCGACGCCGACCAGAAGATCCTCGACGGTGACCGCCGGACCGTCCCAGCACCCGTGCGTGGCGGCGAACCGCGCCCGCTCCGCCCCGAACCCGTGCCGGAGCAGCAGCCCGCGCCCAGCGGCCTCGTGCGCGGAACCGGGACCCGTGAGCTCCTCGGGACGCAGCACCTTCCCCACGTCGTGCGTGGCCACCCCGAAGAGCACGGCCTCCCCGTCGAACCCCGGCCCCGGACACCGCTCCCGCACCCAGCCGACCAGCACGGCCGCGGCATCATGAACCGCCCGCAGATGGGCCGCCAACCGCGGCGGAGCACCCCGCCCCCGCAAGAGCCCCGCCACCTCAGGAGGCAGAGGCCGCATCGGGGGGTCGCCCACGGCATGGAGGGCAAGGGAGAGCTGTTCCGACGGCTCGGTCATCCTCCCGACGTCACCGCCCGTGAGAGGGAGGGGAGTTCACCCCTCGTCGACGAGCCCCCGAACCGCTCGTCGCGGTCAACGGCCGCGGCAAGGGCCTGGCGCCTGTCCGTGCCCCGCTCGGCGGGCCTGGGGCCCGCCACCGCACCTGCCCCCATGTGCGGGAACGGTGCCGGGGCCCGACGAGCGCCCCGATCCGGTCAAGGACATCGCCCACCGGCAGGGAGGGCCGGTACCGGAGCGGGGCGGTGCCCAGCGCTTCGTACGCCCTCCGGGGCACGGGAGACGCGCGCCCCCCGCCCCGAGGTGGGGCCTACGCGGCGTCCTCGTCGGAGAACCCGCCCTCGTCGAAGCTCTCGTCGAAACCCTCATCGAAACCCTCGTCCGGCATCATCCCGGCCGCGAAGCCGCTCATGAGCTCCTCGAGGTCCAGCTCGGTGGCGCCGGTCGGGGCGACCGGCCTGGTGCCGCTGCTCAGCTTCAGGGAGAGGCCGAGCTTCTTCACCTTCGCGTTCTCGGCCAGCGCGGCCAGGTCGATGTACACCTCGGCCAGTTCGCCGTTCTTGAGCGTGAAGTCGGCCGAGACCTTCTGGTCGGGGGCGTCCTTCAGGTCACCGGCCGACGGCAGCTCCATGCCGGGCGGCAGGTCCTTGGCGAGCGGACGGATCTCGTCGAAGAGGTCCGTGATCAGCGAGCGGAACGGGGCCGTGGCGGTGATGTGCTCGGTGCCGTCCTTCCCGCCGGAGGTCGCGAAGTCGACGTCACGGGCGATGACCTCGCGCAGCGCCTCCAGGAGCTTCTTCTGCGTCTTGGCGTCCAGCGACGGCTCGGGCGACGGCTTGCCGTCCTCCGCCCCCTGGCCGGCCTTCTTCAGCGCGTCGGTGTCGAACGTGACCCACTCGCCCTCCAGCACCTTCTTGAAGGCCCCCGCCTCCGCCGGGAGCTCGTCGGCGGGCGGCAGGGGAGTGCCCAGTGCCGTGCCGAGTGCCTTGACGTCGGACCGGAGGTAGGCGTGGTCGCCGACGACCCGGTACTCGACCAGATCGCCGTCCGGGCCGCTGACCTTCATGGCCATGCCGACGAGGTCCTTCTCCTCGGACTCGTCGATCGGCTTCTTCGACTCCACGGTGACGCTGATCTTCGTGCCGCTGATCAGCTCGGCGGCCTCGTCCGGGAGCTCCTCGCCGGGCTGCGGGTCCGAAGAGGCGTCCAGCTCCTTGAAGGTCCGGGCGTCGACGTCCAGGTCCAGCTCGAAGGAGAGAGTCTTCTCCTTGCCGAGTCTCTCGAAGGCCTGGTCCAGCTTCTTTCCGGCGGACAGCTGCTCGACCGTGCCGCAGGCGGCCGAACCCGCCAGAACGGCGCCGACGACGGCGGTGGCGGTGAGGGTCTTGCGTATGGCGGTGATGATGATCTCCTCGGGTCCGATCACTGGAGTGATCACCTAGGAGACGCGCGAGCCGCCCGCAGGGTTGTACCGCCCCGGCCGCTGTCGGTTCAGGAGGCGTTCGGGACCACGTCGGCCGTCGTCAGCGGGCGTCGTCAGCGGGCGGCGGACAGGGGCGAGGGCGGAGGACTCGCCGGCGCCGACGGCCGGGCTGCCGGCGGTGAGGCGGTGGATGCCGCCGGCCGGGATGGTGCCGTCGGAGGCCGAGCCCCAGAGGATGTTGCCCTGCCAGACGAAGCCGCTGGTGGTGCCGAGGCTGACGAGGCTGCCGCTGGAGGCGACGAGGGTGTTGTGGACGATGACGGCCCGGTCGCAGGCGTCGTTCCCGCGCCGCTCCTCGGTGGTCTCCCCCTCGTGGTGGTCCCGGGTGGTGCCGCTGCCGATGACGAGACCCCGGGAGGTCGTCCCGGAGATGTGGTTGTTCACCACCAGGTGGTCGTTGCCGTACAGGCGGATGCCGTTCGCGCCGCCGAGGAGGTGGTTGCCTTCGGCGGTGGTGGCGTTGCCGTGGCGCAGGACGATGCCGCCCTTGCTGCCGCGGAGGGTGCTGTGGCGGACGGTGTTGCCGGAGGACGTGACCGAGATCGCCTCGGGATCGCCGTCGCAGCGCTCGAAGAGGTTCTCCTCCACGACGGCGCCAGCGGTGGACAGGGTGCGGTGGCTGACGCCGAGGCGGATCGCCTCGCCGCCGTTGGCGCCGGTGGAGGAGTGGTCGGCGAAGTAGTTGCGGAAGATGTGGGTCCGCTGGGCCACGGCGGTGTGACCGGGGCCGTCGACGAGGAGGAAGACGCCCTGCGTGGTGCGGTGGCGGAAGTGATTGCGGTCGATCTCGACGTCGTCGCCGCGGAGCGTCACCCAGTCGAGCCCGGCGCTGTCGGCGAGCTTGAAGTCGTTGCAGGTCAGCCGGACGCGGATGCCGCCCGACGGGACGGCGTAGGTGCCGGCGGCGAAGGCGATACGGTCCCCGGGAGCGGCGGCGTCGATCGTGCTCTGGAGCGCGGGGACGCTGGTGACGGTCACCGGATCGGCCGCGGTGGCCGTCCCCGGGAGCAGGGCGGAGAGCGGGACGGCGGTGGCGGCCGCGCCCATCAGGCTCCCCTTGAGAAACGTACGTCGACGCATGATGCCTCCTGAGGTGAATCGGCCACCGGCCTCGACGACCGCCCTGCCGTCTCGCTGACGTCCCGCCAACGCGCGGCGGAAGCGGTCGCCCCCACCGCCCGGAGGGTCGGAGGAGGTTGCTCGGATCCATCGCGTACGCCGCCTCGTGAACCTTCCGGGCCGGGTGGCGGCGCAGGGCGACGACGGGGCCGTCGAGCGGGTCGCCGTACCGGTGTGCGTCCTCCGGTTCCTCGGCCACCCGCGCCGCGAGCGCCGGCCGGTCCTCGACCGCTGCGATCAACTCGCCTGCGGAGAGCAGGAGTCCGTGTTCGGCCGACTCCAGGTCGATCGCCGGGACGAGGAGGGCGGTACGGGGGGGCGGTGACGGCCGGCTCGTCCGCCAGGAGCCGGGCCAGGGCCCTGCTCAGACGGCGGTTCCCGTACCACGGGCCGAGGAGGGAGTGCGGTCGGCAGAGCGCCGGCAGATCTCCCTCGCGGCCGCCGCCCTCCGGTTCGCCGGCCGTGACGAGGGCCAGGAGCCGCTCCACGACACCGTGCAGGAGGCTGCCGGGCTCCGCGCCGCCGAGGCGTACCGCGCCCGGACGAAGGGCAGCCGGGTCACGAGTTCCCGTACCGCCGCCGGTGGGCCGGTGCCAGGTCGGCGGGGTCGGCTCCAGGAGCGCGCGGCGGGCGGGCTCCGGCCCACCGGCGACCGCCGACTCCAGGAGGGCCCACATCTCCGGGGCCGGCGTCAGACCGGCGACGGTCGCGTGCACGTCCGGATGGACGCCCGGGGCGCTACACGCGGCGGACAGGAGCGCGACGGCCCCGCGCGGCGGCAGATCCCGGACGGCGAGCCGGGCCGGGGCGGGGCGGGGCCGACGGGGACGAGGTCAGCCGGAGGCCGTGCCCGGGGACAGTACGCCGAACCACTGCTCGGCGCCGTACTCCTCGAACCGTTCCACCTCGGTGAACCCCAGCTTGGCCGCGAGGCGCATCGCGCGTTCGTTGGCGGTCCGGGTGCTGAGCACCACCGGCTCGCCGGGGAACGTGCCGGCGAACCAGGCGAGGGCCGCCGCGCACGCCTCGGCGGCGTACCCCCGCCCCCACACCCGCGGCAGGAACAGATAGCCGAGCTCGGCCTCCCCGCCCTCCGGACGGACGTGCCCGCGGCGCTCCGCGTCGCGCCGGTCGAGCGTGATCATGCCGATCATCGCCCCGTCGAGTTCGACCACGAAAAGGCCGGGACGCCGCCCGGGCACCTCCGGCACCGCGCCTTCGAGCTCGTCGCGCGGCCGGGCGCCGCCGATGTACGTGCCCACCTCAGGCGACGCGAAGAGGTCGACGAACGCCGCACGGTCCCCGGCCTCGGACTCGCGCAGCACGAGCCGTCCGGTCGTGATCGGAGCGGGTGGCCAGGTGTCAGGTCCGAGTCCGGTCATGGCGGGCAACCTATCGCACGCCCGCTGGGGGGCGGCCCGGAGAGAAAAGAGGGGCCGTTCGGGCCTGGGGAGGGGTCCGCATATCAGCAGGAAGAACCGATGATCACACGGCTATGCTGCCTCGACCCGGAGGCCAGGAAGGAACCTCACCCATGAGCAGCACCCACACACCGTTCCCCGCCAGGATCGAGCTGACGGGCGAAGGTCTCGTCCTGCGCGACTGGACCGAGACGGACGTACCCGCGATGCCCGACCTGTTCGACCACCCCGACATCGCGTACTGGACCCCGATCGTCTCGCCGTTCGACGGGACGGCCGCCGCCACCCGGCTGGAGCGGGCCCGGCAACTGCGGGCGGAGGGCGCGACCATCCTGCTCGCGATCACCGTCGACGGTCAGGCTCCGCTCGGAGAGGTGATGCTGCGGCGCCTCCCCGACGGGGCCGAGATCGGCTACGCCGTCGGACCGGCCCACCGAGGCCAGGGGCTGGCCGTGCGCGCGGTGCGGCTCATGGCCGGGTACGCCTTCGAGGAGCTCGGGGTGGAGCAGGTGGTCCTGGAACTGGAGGCGGAGAACGCCGCCAGCGTCGCCGTGGCCACCAAGGCGGGCTTCACCCTGCTCGACGTCCCCCTCATCGAGGGGGAGGAGAAGGGCCGCCCCTACGTCCTGCAGACCTGGGGACTGAAGCGGGCGTCCTGACGTCGCACCCGTTTCCGCCCTGGGAGGTGAATGACGAGGCAGAGCGGCCCACTTGCAGAGTCGTCGGATCGGCTGATCAAGGGATCGCCGGGCTTCGAGCGAGACCGGGAGCGCGGTGTGAGCGGGGCCGGGGAGCAGGACGGGCCGTCCGTGTCCGACGAGGAGTGGGAGCGGTTCCTCCGAGAGTCGGTGACGGGTGCGGCCGGAGCCCCCGTGGAACCGTCGGCGCGCGCCCGTGAGGCGGAGCGGCGGCTGAGGGAGAGCCCCGGACAGCCGGAGGGCCGGCATACGTACACGCCGCCCCGGCCCCGGCGCAGGACGGGCCTGTACGTGGCCGGCCTTGTGGCGGCCGTGGCACTCATGGTCGTGGCACTCTTCCCGCGAGAGGTCGTCGGGTGGTTCGGCGGCGACGACGGCGGACAGGGCGGGGCGCCGTTGGCCGCCGAGACGGACACCCCGCGGGAGGCGCCCGACGCCGAAGCCGCCCTGCGCCCCACCCTCGCCGAACCCTTCCGGGGGTCGCCCGCCGCCCGCTGGGCCGACGGAGCGGAGGGGATCACCGTGCCGGCGGCCAAGCCGACCGGCTGGATGGACGCCGCCCAGGTCGAGCGGGCCCTGCGGCAGAGCCGGGACTTCCTGGTGGCCGCCGGGCTCGACCCCCGCGTGCTGCGCGGCGAACGGCCCACGAAGGCGATCGCGCTGCTGAACCCGCACCAGAAGGACGTCCAGGAGTACCTCCGTACGGCCCTGCCGGCGAAGGCCCTCACCCCCACGACCGACCCGCTGCTGCTGTTCAGCCGCTTCCGGCCCGAGCAGGCACGGCTGGTCGGCGACGTCGTCGAGACGCGCGGCCGGCTCACGTACCGGGAGGGGAAACGGGGCGCGGTCGAGGTGACGGCGGACGTCACCTTCGTCTACCCGGTCACTCCCGCGACGGCGGCCGACGACGAGCGGAGCGCCGAGGCCGTCCGCACGATCGTGCGGCGCGAAGTGGTGATGAGCTGGGACGACCCGTCCAAGGTCGCCACCGAACCGGGCACGATGTCCCTCGTCTCGTACACGCTCTACATGACCAACGGCGGCTGTGCCGCCCCCACCGGCTACTTCGTCCCGCCCTTCGGCACGGCCGACGAGCAGCTCACCGACAAGAGCCGCCAGGTCGACCCGTACGACCGCACCAAGCCGATCGACGAGCACAAGGACGGGACGGCCGCCGGCGACAGCTGCGCGACCGCCACCCGCTCCCAGGCCGGCGGCTCGGGCGGGCCGGAGCGCCGCTCCCGAAGGCCCTTATTCCCTGGCGGAAAGTCCGCTCTCGTGGAACCTTCTCTCCGCAGGGCCGGACGGGCGAGAGCCGGGCCCCTCCACGCCTCGACGCCTCCACGAGAAGGACTCATGAACGACACACCTCTGCACCTCGTCAAGGGGCGCTTCGCGTCGGCCTCCGCCGGCCGCGAGGTCGAGTATCAGGTGCTCCTCCCGGTCGACCGGAAGGAAGAGGAAGAACTCCCGCTCGTCCTTCACCTCCACGGCGCGATGTCGTCCTCGGCGTCGCTCGAACTCGCGCAGCCCTTCTACGAAGACCTCCACCGGCGAGGCGAGTTCCCCCGCGCCGTCGTCGCGTGCCCGAGCACCCCCACGGTCGGGGGTTTTTACATCGACTGGCCGGGCGGGGAGTCGTGGGAGACGCTGGTCGCCGACGAGTTCGCCGCTCATCTCTCCGTGACGTACGGGCCGTTCACCACAACGGCCCTCTTCGGGGCGTCGATGGGAGGCTACGGCGCCCTCAAGGTGGCCTTCGGCGACCCGGACCGGTTCGCGGCGGTCGCGGCGCTCTCGCCGGCCGTCTTCCCCGGCGAGACGCCCGAGGACGTTCCCGAGGCGAATCGGCCGTCCGTCCTGGGCGAGTTGCACCGGGCCATGGCGCACGGGACCGGCGACCCCGCCACGTACACCGGCAACTCCGTCCACGGGCGGGCCCGCCTCCACGCCGACAGGATCCGCGCCGCCGCCCTTCCCGTCCTGGTGGACTGCGGTGCCGACGACGAGTTCCTCCTGCACGAAGGGGCGGCCCATCTCCACGGCGTCCTCACGGAACTCGGCATCGCCCACGAGTTCCGGCTCGTCGAAGGCGCGGGGCACACGGGGCCGTCGGCCGAGCCCCGCACACGGGAGGCCATCCGGTTCGTCGGCGCGGCGATCACGGCCGGCCTGTAGACCGGTCCGGGGCGCCCGCCGCCGGGGGAGCGTAGCTGTCGTCCGCCAACATCACCTACCTGCACGGGTGTTGACTTGCTACTCGCCGGTACCGATGATCGCGCCCATGGCAGCTACCACGGACGCGCTTCCGAAGTTCCCGCCCGGTTTCCTGTGGGGTGTCTCCACGGCGGCCCACCAGATCGAGGGCGCCGTCGAAGGGCGCGCGCCCTCGGTCTGGGACGTGTTCAGCGCCGAGGCCGGACGGATCAGGGACGGCTCGACGGCGGACGTGGCCTGCGACCACGTGGCCCGCTACCGCGAGGACGTGGCGCTCATCCGCGACCTGGGCGTGGACGCGTACCGCTTCTCGATCTCCTGGCCGCGGGTGCTCAGGCCCGGAGGCCTCGACTTCTACGACCGGCTGGTCGACGAACTGTGCGCCCAGGGCGTGCGACCGGTGCCGACCCTGTTCCACTGGGACCTGCCGGTGGAGGTCGAGGAGGCGGGCGGCTGGCTGGAGCGCGACACGGCGTCCCGCTTCGCCGCCTACGCCGCGACCGTCGCGGAGCGGCTCGGCGACCGCGTCCGGAAGTGGATCACCCTCAACGAGCCCGCCGAACACACCCTCCTCGGCCATGCGCTCGGCGAGCACGCCCCCGGCCGGAAGCTGCTGTTCGACGCGCTGCCCGTCGCCCACCACCAGCTGCTCGCGCACGGCCTCGCCGCGGGCGCGCTGCGCGCGGCCGGCGCCACGGACATCGGCATCGCCAACTCGCACGGCCCGACCTGGCCCGCCTCCGGCGAACAGGCCGACGTGGAGGCCGCCGACCTGTACGACACCATCCTCAACCGGCTGTTCTCCGACCCGCTGCTCCTGGGCCGCTACCCGGACGGATTCGCCGAGTCGATGCCGGGCGCCGACGTGGCCGCCGACCTGAAGGTGATCTCCGAGGGCACCCTCGACTGGTACGGGATCAACTTCTACCAGCCGACGAGGGCGGGCGCGCCCCGCGCCGAGGACGGGGAGTTCTCCGGCCTCACCCTCCCCGCCGAACTGCCCTTCTCCGTCAGGGAGATCGAGGGGTATCCGGTGACGGACTTCGGCTGGCCCGTCGTCCCGGACGCGCTCACCGAACTCCTCACCTCCTTCCAGGGCCGCTACGGCGACCGGCTCCCGCCCCTCGTCATCACGGAGAACGGCTGCGCGTACGAAGGCCTCGACGACCAGGCGCGGATCACCTACCTGGACGGGCATCTCCGGGCGCTGCACCGGGCGTTGGAGGCGGGCGTCGACGTCCGCGGCTACTTCGTCTGGTCGCTCATGGACAACTTCGAGTGGGCCGAGGGATACACGAAACGGTTCGGTCTCGTGCACGTCGACTACACGACCCAGACGCGCACCCCGAAGGCCTCGTACGGTTGGCTGCGGGACGCCCTGCGGGCCCAGCGGACATGACGGCCCTCGCCCTGGAGGAGCCGACCGAGCGGGTCGGACGCGGCTGGACCGCCGCGCTGTCGCTCGCCAACGGCGCGATCTGGGTGGGCTGGTACGGGCCCCTGCAGATCCTGCTCGCCCAGCAGGCCGCGGACTTCGCCCCCGGCACCGGCCTGTCGAAGGAGTCGCTGCTCGCCTGGGTGACCGGCCTCGGGGCGGTGGTGTCCCTGGTCGCCAACCCGCTCTTCGGCGCCCTCTCGGACCGGACCGTCTCCCGGTACGGGCGGCGCACACCCTGGATCGTGGCGGGGACGGCGGGCGGCGCCCTCTCCCTGCTGCTCCTCGGGACCGCGGACGGGGCCCCGCTGCTCTTCCTCGGCTGGTGCCTGGCCCAGCTGACGCTGAACGCCGCCTTCGCCGCGATCACCGCGGCCGTACCGGACCGGGTGCCGCGCCGGCAGCGGGGCGCGGTGGGTGGCTGGCTGGGCGCCGCGCAGATCCTCGGCGTGGTCGCCGGCACGGGACTCGCCACCCTGGCGGGCGGGGTGGGCGCCGGGTACGCGGCCTGCGCCGCCTTCACCCTGGTGGGCGTCGCCCCGTACGTCCTGCGCCACCCGGACCTGCGGCTCGCCGCCGCCGACCGGCCGGCCTGGTCCTGGCGGCGGTTCGCCGCAGGCTTCCGGCTGAGCCCCCGCGCCCATCCGGACCTGGCGTGGGCCTGGCTGACCCGCTTCCTGATCAACCTGGGCAACGCCCTGGTCCTGCTGTACCTCTACTACTACCTGCGCGACCGGCTGCACCACCCGGATCCGGAGACCGGGGTGCTGATCCTGACGGCGGTGAACGGCGTGACCCTGCTCGCCACGGTGGTGGCCGGCGGGATCTGGTCGGACCGCACCGGACGGCGCAAGCCGTTCGTCCTGTGGTCCGGCGTCCTGATGGCGGTGGCGACAGGACTCCTGGCCGGCTGGCAGACGTGGCACGGGACGCTTGCCGCCGCGGCCCTGCTCGGCGTCGGCTTCGGCGTCTTCACCTCCGTCGACTTCGCCCTGATGACGGACGTCCTGCCGACGGCCCACGACCGGGGCAAGGACCTGGGGGTCGTCAACATCGCGAACTCCCTCCCCCAGGTCGCCGCCCCGGCCCTGGCCGCCCCCCTCGTGAACCACCTGGGCGGATACCGGGTGCTGTACCTGGCGGCGGCCGGGGTGGGCCTGCTCGGGGCGCTGCTCGTCCGGCGGATCAAGGGAGTCGCCTGAGGAACCGTCGTCGTACGATCCACCCGGCGAACAGCCCGCGCCGACGCCCGGGCGCGGGCCGTTAGGGTGACGGGGTGACTCCGCCTCATGACGGCACGGCCCCGGACCCGTGGGACGCGGCGGCACTGCGGCTCCTGGACGACACGTACACCTTCGTGGCCACCGGCCCCCGGCGGCACGAGGACTGGGCGCACGACGTCCGCGCCGTGATGCACCGCTCGGTGGACGACCCCCGTGGCCGGCTCCGGCTGGACCGGGACCGCGACAACGACGTCCGCCACGCCAGGCCCGCCTACCCCTTCGCCCCACCGCCTGCCCCCGAGCTCCGCTCCCGCCTGTACCCCCTGGAGGCCGCCGCGGCCGCCGCGGCCGTCGCCGTCATGGCGGAGGAGTGGCAGGCGGAACCCGCGCCCGTCCGCTCCCGCCCCGACCACGAAGCCGTCCTGGCCGACGCCCGGACCCTCCTCCACCGCTACGGCCCCACCGCCGGCTACTGGACGAACGCGCTGACCGCCGCCCACGACCCGGCCCCGGACTTCGTCGGAGCGGGACTCGCCCGCACCCCGTCCCACCCCTTCGCCACCACCGAATACCTCAAAGGCCTGGACATCTTCGAGGACTTGGGCGTGATCGCGGTGAACGACGACGAGGTCGGGGTCTTCTGGTCGTTCGGCGCCTACTGAGGACAGGGCTGACGACAGGACCGACGACAGGACACGGGCGAGCCGGATCAGGCCGCCGCGTCCGCGCTCCGTACATGGAGATGACCGTCGAGCGGGAAAGAGGGAGGCGCCGCGGGAAGGATCCGGTCGAACGCGTAGCCGCACTTCACCGCGACACGGCAGGACGCCTGATTGTCCACCTGGTGGAGGAGTTCGAGGCGCTCCAGACCCCCGCCCCGGAAGGTGTCGAGCGCCCAGCCGGTGAGGGCCTCCAGCGCGCGAGGGGCGATGCCCCGCCCACGGGCCTGGGCGACCGTCCAGTAACCGACCTCGGCGGAGGGCCTGCCAGGGGCGACCTCCTTGAGCACCACATTGCCCACCAGCCGCGGCGGCGCCGCGCCGTCCGCCGCCTCATGGACGGCGAAGCCGAACCGAACCCCCTCCGCCCAGCCCTGCTCCTGCACCCGCACCCACCTCACCCCGTCCTCCTCGCACGTCGGCGAAGAGCCCGGCCCGCGGCGGAGAACGGGATCCCGGTACGCCTCGACCAACGCGGCGACGTCCTCCGCGCACCAGGGGCGAAGGAGGAGGGCTGGAGCGGCCGGCGTCGGAGCGGCCTCGAGTACGACGGAGGTGTTCACAGCCTCATCGTAGGCCGCACACCTGCCACTTGAGGCCGGTGGCATCAGCTCCACGGAAGCCTTGTCATCGACGCGAGGGGGCCGATCGGCGTGGTGACGTGCGCTGTCAGCCTGACCGGCATGACGAGGCGGGGGCTGAAGCAGCGGGTGCCCAAGGGACCGGACCACGGCCCGCAGCGGGCTTTGATCACCGCCGGTTTCGTCAGCAGGGTGGGCAACGGCCTCTTCAACACCGCCGCCATCCTCTACTTCACGTTCGTGGTGCACCTGCCGACCGCGCAGGTGGGGGTGGGGCTGACGATCGCCGGTCTCAGCGGCCTGGCGGTCGGCCTACCGGCGGGGAACCTGGCCGACCGGTACGGGCCGCGCACGGTCTGGCTGACGGCCCTCGCCCTGCAGGCCGTCACCATGGCGGCTTTCGTCCTCATCGACAGCTGGTGGGCGTTCACGCTCGTCGCCACCCTGGACCGACTGGCCGCCGCGGCGGCCAACGCGGCGGGCGGCGCACTCATCGCGCGAGCCGGCGGTGAACGCCCGGCCGCCTTCCGGGCCAGGCTCCGCACCTTCGTCAACCTCGGCGTCGTCGTGGGCACTTTGGGCGCGGCCTTCGCCCTCCAGGTCAACACGCGCCCCGCCTACACCGCGTTGATCCTCGCCAACGCCGCCAGCTTCGCCCTCGCCGGGCTGATCGCGTTCCTGGGCGTCCCGAACTACCGCCCCCTGCCCCGCCCGAAGGAACACCGCCGGTGGTCCGTCCTGGCCGGCCGGCCGTACGTGTCCTTCGTCGCGCTCTACAGCGCCATGGGCCTGCAGTACCAGACGGTCTCCCTGCTGCTGCCGATCTGGCTCACCGCCCACACCGACGCGCCGCGCTGGACGGTGGCGGCGGTCTACGCGATCAACAGCGGTGTCTGCGTGCTGCTCCAGAGCAGGCTCGGCTCCAGGGTGGAGACCCCACGCCAGGGCGGCCGCGCCTTCCGCCTCGCCGGGCTCCTGTTCCTCGTCAGCTGCCCGCTGATGGCACTGACGGCCGAGGCCCCCGCGTGGGTCGCACCGGTGCTCGCCGTCCTCGCGGTGTGCGTCCACAGCGTCGGAGAGGTGTGGGAGTCGTCGGCCGGCTTCGCACTCGGCTTCGGTCTCGCGCCCGACCACGCCCAGGGGCAGTACCAGGGCTTCTTCGGCATCGGCTTCGGCGCGGGCCAGGCACTCGCCCCCGTGATCCTGACCGGGGCGGTCCTCGCGCTCGGACACACGGGGTGGCTCCTCCTCGGCGTGCTCTTCGCGGCCCTGGGCGCCGCCGGCCCGCCGCTGGCCGCATGGGCCGAGCGGACCCGCCCCGCGACACCGGGCGGGGAAGACCCCGTACACCCCGTACGCGACCGGCGGGACGAGTCCTCGCTGCTGGAGGCCGACCACTGAGGGAGCCGAACGGGTGACGCCGGGGCGACGCGCGGTGTCCTCTGCTCTGACGGATCGATTCGCCCTTCGCCCGGCTTCGTAGGGTGAGCCCTGTTTCTTGATCATCTCCGGAAGGGCTCTCCCTGCCATGAAGCTGCGTTCCACCCTCGGTGCTTCCCTCGGCGCCCTCGCCCTCGTCCTGTCGACGGCCGGTTCGGCCCAGGCGGCCCAGGGCGACTTCCACTACAAGTACGTCGACGGCTACGGCCAGGAACAGCACGTCACCCTGCACGATCCGCACGGCGGCAAGTGCATCAACCTGCACGCCGTGGGCGACGACGAGGACCTGCCGGGCTACGGCCCGCACAACGACACCGATGCCGCCGTGACCGTCTACCTCGGCGCGAGCTGCCAGGGTCCCGAATGGCGGCTGAGGGCCCACGGAAAGCCGGCCAAGGACACCCTGGAGGTCCGCTCGGTACGCTTCGACGCCCCGATCGCCGAGTAGGACGGCCGACGGTCAAGAAGCGGTGCGCCGACGGGACGGCCCTCCGGGAGAGGCAGGGGCGCTCAGCCGCTCCCGGAGCGGCAGGCCGTCCTTGCCGGCAGCCGCACCGGCGACTCGGCCCGGCACGGGGAGCGAACGGCCGCGGTTGACTTGGAGCGCGCTCCAACGCCTAGCGTCCTGGGCGACGACCCCGACCCCAGGAGGCAGCAGCATGAACGACGTTCCCACCCGGTACCTGGGCGACCTGGCGGTCTCCGCGCAGGGCCTGGGATGCATGGGCATGAGCCACGGCTACGGCGCCGCGGACGACGCGCAGTCCGTCGCGACCCTGCACCGCGCCCTCGACCTCGGCGTGACCCTCCTGGACACCGCCGACTTCTACGGCGGCGGGCACAACGAGGAGCTGATCGGACGGGCCGTCGCCGGGCGCCGCGACGAGGTGGTGCTGGCCACGAAGTTCGGCTTCGCCAACCGTCTGGGCGAGCCCACCCGGGTCCGGGGCGACGCCGCCTACGTACGCCAGGCGTGCGAGGCGTCGCTGCGCCGGCTCGGGGTCGACCACATCGACCTCTACTACCAGCACCGGGTCGATCCGCAGGTGCCGATCGAGGAGACCGTCGGCGCGATGGCCGAACTCGTACAGGCCGGGAAGGTCCGCCACCTCGGCCTCTCCGAGGCCGGCGCGCGCACCGTCCGGCGGGCGCACGCGGTGCACCCGATCGCCGCGCTGCAGAGCGAGTGGTCGCTGTGGACCCGCGACCTGGAGGCGGAGATCGCCCCGGTCTGCCGCGAACTCGGCATCGGCCTGGTCCCGTTCTCCCCGCTCGGCCGCGGCTTCCTGACCGGCCGGTACAGCTCGCTCGAAGGGCTGGCCGAGACCGATGTACGGCGCACCCAGCCGCGTTTCGCCGACGGCAACCTCGAACGCAACCTGGCGGTCGTCGCGAAACTGAACGAGCTCGCCGATGCGAAGGGGGTCACCGCCGGCCGGCTCGCCCTGGCCTGGGTGCAGCACCGGGGTGACGACGTGGTGCCGATCCCCGGCACCCGGCGGCAGCACCACCTGGAGGAAAACCTCGCGGCCCTGGCCGTCGAGCTGTCCGCCGAGGACCTCGCCGCCATCGAGGCCGCCGCCCCGCCCGAGCGGATCGCGGGCACCCGCTACGACGCGACCAGCCTCACCTTCGTCGGCAACTGAGCCGAGCCGGCGTCAGTGGAACTCGTCGGGGTGCGGGCCCGTGCGCAGACCGCGGTCGAGACCGGCGACGGTACGCATCTCCTCGTCCGACAGGGAGAAGCCGAGGACGTCGAGGTTCTCGCGGATGCGGGCCGGGGTGACCGACTTGGGGATGACGACGGTGCCGAGCTGCAGGTGCCGGCGCAGCACGACCTGGGCGGGGGACTTGCCGTGGTCGGTGGCGATGGCCGCGAGGGCCGGCTCGTCGAGGACCGCGCCCTGGGCGAGCGGGCTCCACGCCTCGGTGGCGATGCCGTGCTCGGCGTGGAACGCGCGCAGCGCGGCCTGCTGGAGGCCGGGGTGCGGCTCGATCTGGTTGACGGCCGGTGTCAGCGTCGCCCCGTCGAGGAGCCGCCGCAGGTGAGCGGGCTGGAAGTCGGAGACGCCCGCCGCACGGACACGGCCCTCCTCGGCGAGGCGCTCCAGGGCCCGCCAGGAGTCGCGGTACAGGTCGCGGGCGGGAGCGGGCCAGTGGACGAGGTACAGGTCGACGTGGTCGAGACCGAGCCTGGCGAGGCCGGCGTCGAAGGCGCGCAGGGTGGCGTCGTACCCCTGGTCGGCGTTCCACACCTTGGTGGTGACGAACAGCTCCTCGCGGGGCAGCCCGGAGGCGGCGAGCGCACGGCCGACGCCGGCCTCGTTGCCGTAGACGGCGGCGGTCTCGTCGTCGGGGACCTGGAAGACGCCGAAGCCGAGCCGGGGGATCTCGACGCCGTTGTTCAGGGTGACGGTGGGGAGCGCGGGGCGGCGGACGGTGCCATGGCGTGCGGGCCTTTCTTCATCGGTGGGGGAGGGAGGGGCTCAGTGGTGTACGGGGGTACGGACGGGGACGGCGGACGCCTCGGCCGGTACGGCCGCGGGAGCGCGGCGCTCCAGCGCGGCGGACCAGAGGGCGAGCGCGAGCGCGGCGGCGGCGAGGGCGGCACCGACCCAGTTCGGGGCGGTGTAGCCGAGGCCGGCGGCGATGACGAGGCCGCCGAGCCAGGCGGCGAGCGCGTTGCCGAGGTTGAAGGCGCCGATGTTGACGGCGGAGGCCAGCGCCGGCGCGCCGTGCGCCTGGTCGAGGACGCGCTTCTGCAGCGGCGGCACGGTGGCGAAGCCGAGCGCCCCGACGAGGAGGACGGCGATCGCGGCGAGGACCTTGTCGTGGGCGGCCACGGTGAACAGCGCGAGAACGATCGCGAGCCCGCCGAGGGTGGCGTACAGGAGGGGCATCAGCGCACGGTCGGCGTACCGGCCGCCGAGCAGGTTGCCGAGGAACATGCCGGCACCGAAGAGGACGAGGAGCCAGGTGACCGCGCCGTCGGAGTAGCCGGCGACCTCGGTCATCATCGGTGCGATGTAGGTGATCGCGGCGAAGACACCGCCGAAACCGAGCACGGTCATCGCCATCGCGAGCAGCACCTGCGGATTGCGGAACGCGGTCAGCTCCCCGCGTAGGCGGGCGCCCTCGGGGCGGGGCAGGGCGGGCACGAGCCTGGCGATGCCGAGGAGGCCGATCACCCCGAGCAGGGCGACGATCGCGAAGGTGGTGCGCCAGCCGACCGCCTGCCCGATGAAGGTGCCGAGCGGTACGCCGACGACGTTGGCGACCGTCAGGCCGGTGAACATGGTGGCGATGGCGCCGGCCTTCCTGTCCGGGGAGACGAGGCCGGCGGCGACCACGGACCCGATCCCGAAGAACGAGCCGTGGGCGAGCGAGGCGATCACGCGACCGGTCAGCATCGTCCCGAAGTCCGGTGCGAGGGCGGAGAGCACGTTGCCGAGCACGAAAAGTCCCATCAGCAGCATGAGCATCCGCTTGCGGCTCACCTTGTTGCCGAGGACGGTCAGCAGCGGCGCGCCGACGACGACGCCGAGCGCGTACCCGGTGACCAGCAGGCCCGCGGCGGGGATGGAGACACCGTAGTCGGCGGCGATCTCCGGCAGCAGTCCCATGATCACGAACTCGGTCGTGCCGATCCCGAAGGCCCCGACTGCCAGGGCGAGGAGTGCGAGCGGCATGGCTCAGCCCTTCCGTAAATACTTGATTGAGCTCTTTACTCGCCTCAACAATAATTGCAGACGCGCCATAAGTGTAAACGTGGGTAGTCGCTGCACTCGGGATGACGGTGATCGCATGCGTGAGCTGCCGACGTTTGAGGCCGGAGCGAGGGGTGAGGCGCAGGGGTGACGGCGTACGCCCCTCGACGGGAGGAGTCGGCCATGTCGCTGCTCGACGGACGGCGCGTCCTGGTTCTGACCACGAACTACGGAACGGATGAACGGGAGCTGCGCAAACCGGTGGAGGCGCTGCGCGAGGCGGGCGCCCGTGTCACCGTCGCCGCCCAGGAGGAGAAGCCCGTACGGACCCTCGTCTCCGACCGGGAACCGGGCGCCGAGATCGCACCCGACACGGTCATCGCGGACGTCGAGGCCGACGAGTTCGACGCGGTCGTGGTCCCCGGCGGCACCGTCAACGCCGACACCCTGCGTACCGACGAGGACGCGCGACGGCTCGTGACCGCGTTCGCCGAGGCGGGCAAGCCGGTGGCCGCCATCTGCCACGGCCCCTGGCTGCTGGCCGACGCCGGCCTCGTCACCGACCGGGAGGTCACCTCGTACCCCTCGCTGCGGCAGGACCTCTCCCGCGCCGGCGGCAGCTGGATCGACCGGAAGGTCGTCGTCGACACGGACGGCGGCTTCCCCTTGATCACCTCCCGCAGGCCGGGCGACCTCGACGCCTTCTCCTCGGCCCTCGTCCAGGCCGTCCAGGCCCGGTCCCCGGCCTGAGACAAGGCGGAGCTACAAGGGGGCGGGGCGGATCAGGCGACGCGGGTGCAGACGTGGACGGACTCGCTGCCGCCCCGCTCCGTGTGAACGATGCGCAGGACGTCGTTCTTGTAGGTGACCTTCAACTGCTGGCCGTCGCCGGTGCCGTGGTGGCCCGGAGGCTTCCAGGGGAGCAGGAGGGACGCGCCTTCCTCGACCTCCTTGGGGACGGTGAGGGCCTCGCCGCCGGTCAGTTTGTCCACGTCCTGGGGCGCGTCGTACACGTCGACGCGCAGGTGGCCGCCGCGCAGCAGCCAGCCGCCGGACCAGGTGACGGAGGTGCCTTCACCGGCCCAGACGAGGGTGAAACCGCCGTTGCCGCCGCCGTCCGCCAGCACGGTCACCGTGCCCTTGACCGTCTCGCCCCCGGGGGTCGTGGACTCCAGGGTCCACTTGCCCTTGACGAAGGCGTCGAAGGCCCGGCTCATCACACCGGCCGTGGTCGGGGAGGGGACGGGACCGGTCCCGGTCGCCGCCCCGCCCGCCGGTGCCGCCTTCCCGCCCTCGCCGGTGCAGGCCGCGACGAGGGTGGAGGCCGCTCCGATCGCCAGGTAACGCAGGGCGTTGCGGCGCCCTATGAGCCGCGCGGCCGCCCGTATGTCTCGTACCGTCATCAAGTAGCCCCCGTATCAGGCAGGCTGGATCATCGGCGCCATCATAGGCACCGTCGACCGACCATGATCGTCGGCCGGACGGCCACCGGAGCGTGACGACCTGGCCAACAGTCATGCAGGGAGGGCCTGTCCATCGGATCACGCCCCTCATAAGCTGCGGTGATGGACCGAGCCGCAGACAGACCCGAGAGCCTCGCCCCACCCGCAGAACCGGCCCGCGTGAACGACTACGACGACTTCGCCGAGGCGTACGCGACGGAGAACGAGCACAGTCTCGTGAACGCGTACTACGAGCGGCCCGCGATGCTGGCCCTGGCCGGAGAGGTGGCCGGCCGGCGGGTCCTGGACGCCGGCTGCGGCTCGGGCCCCCTGTCCGCCGCGCTGCGCGACCGCGGCGCGGTCGTCACCGGCATCGACGCCAGCGCCGGGATGCTGGCGCTGGCCAGGCGGCGGCTCGGTGCCGACGTACCCCTCCACCGGGCCGACCTGCGCGACCGACTGCCGTTCGAAGACGGCGCGTTCGACGACGTGGTCGCGTCGCTGGTGCTGCACTACCTGGAGGACTGGGGCCCGACACTGGCCGAACTGCGGCGGGTGCTCAGGCCCGGCGGCCGGCTGATCGCGTCGGTCGACCACCCCTTCGTGGCCTACACCTTCCAGGAACCCCGGCCCGACTACTTCGCGACCACCAGCTACACCTTCGACTGGACGCTCGGCGGGCGGTCCGCCCCCATGAAGTTCTGGCGCAAGCCGCTGCACGAGATGACCGAAGCCCTCACCACCGCGGGCTTCCGCCTTTCCGCCCTCAGCGAGCCGCAGCCCGATCCGGCCGCCCGCGCACTCTTCCCCGACGACTTCCACGGCCTCGCGACCACCCCCTGCTTCCTCTTCTTCGTCGTCGAGGTTCCTCCGGCGGCGCCGGACCGCTAGCGCTCTCCCGCTTCCCGACGGGCGTTGAGCCGGGCGGTCCGACGCGTCAGGCGGTCGCGCTCGTGGAGGTACGCCGCCGCCGCGGTGTGGCGAGGAAGCGAGGAGTCCAGCGCTGCGAGCTCCGCCAGGCCGGGCCGGCCGTTGACCGTGCACTCCCGGACCGTGAGCCGGCCCGGGAGGGTCCGGTCGGCGAGGAAGCGGGGGACGGGCTCGGCCCCCTCGACCGGGTGGAGCGTGGCCGTGACGAGTCCGCCGCAGTCACCGACGGCACCAGGGTCGGGCAGGCCGATGAGGGCGGAGATGCCCCTGGCCTCCCCGCCCTTCTTGAACTGCCTTATGAGGTCGGCCGGGTCGGTCGTGCTGTCGTCCGTCGTACCAGCGGGCGTACGTCTCCTTGGGCGATGTCCTCGGCCTCGGCCGGGGACCCCAGCATCGGGTACGCGAGGTTGATCAGCCGGCGGCGCTCGGCGAGACCTCGCCCAAGGAGCGGCCCGCCTGCCCCCCGCCGGGACTGGTGGGAACCCTCCAAGCCCGGCAGGGCATCGTTGTGCCCGGTCAAGATCACCCGATCCCCTCGCGCGGCCGCAGACTGACGGGACGGGGCGACCGGGGCGAGGCCGCCGCGTCCCTCTCCGTGACGACCCCTGGGAGACCACACCGTGAGCGAACGCGTCATCACACCCAAGAGCCGGGGCTTCCTGTTCCTCGACTCCCACCCCGGCGGCTGCCGGCGACTGGTGGACGAGACGTGGCAGGCCGTCCCGGCTCCGGCCTCGGTCCCGGCGGGGGGTGAAGGGCCGGTGGCCCTGGTGATCGGCTCGTCCGCCGGGTACGGCCTGGCCGCCACGATCGCGGGCCTGGCCCGTGCCGGTATCCGCGGCATCGGCGTGTGCTTCGAGAAGGCGCCCGCACGGCGTACCGGAACGGCCGGCTGGTACCGCACCGCCGCCACCGCCCGGCTCGCCCGAGAGCACGGGCGGGACATGGTCTTCCTCAACGGTGACGCGTTCAGCGACACCGTCAAGGAGCAGGTCGCCGACCTCCTCGCCGAGCGGTTCGGGGGACGGCTCGACTTCCTGGTCTACTCGGTGGCCGCGCCCCGCCGCACCGACCCGGACACCGGCGACGTGTACGCCTCGGTCCTCAAGCCGGTCGGTTCGCCGCACACCACCAAGACCCTCGTCTTCGACGAGAACGGCGCTCCGGAGGTCAAGGAGGTCACCACCGCGCCGGCCGAGGGCGACGACATCGCACAGACCGTGGAGGTGATGGGCGGCGCCGACTGGGAACGGTGGATCACGTTCCTGGCCGAGCGGTCGCTGCTCGCCGACGGCTTCACCACCGCCGCCCTGTCCTACATCGGCTCGCCGCTCACCGCGGCGATCTACCGGCAGGGCACCATCGGCGCCGCGAAGTCCCATCTGGAGGCCACCGCACGCACGCTGGACGAGCGCCTCGCCAAGACCGTGGGAGGCAGGGCCGTGACCTCGGTCAACGCGGCTGCCGTCACCCAGTCCTCCACCGCCATCCCCGGCATCGCCCTGTACGTCGGGCTGCTGCGTGGTGTCCTCGGCGACGCCATGGTGGCCCCGGTCGGGCAACTGGTGCAGCTATGGGACCAGTTGACAGGTGTCAGGCCCCTCGCTCTCGACGAGGAGGGCCGGGTCCGCCTCGACACCTGGGAACTCGACCCCGCCGTGCAGAACGCCGTCGCCGAACGCTGGGCCGCCGCCACCAGTGACACCGTCACCGACCTCGCCGACCTCGACTGGTTCGGCGATGAAGTCCGCCGCCTCTACGGCTTCTCCGTCCCCGGCGTCGACTACACCGCCGCCGTCGAGACCGATGTCCCCTGGCCCGACCCCACCGCCTGACCCGAACCGTCCCCGCCCGGGAGGCGCGACGGCTCCGACCATCCGGTCCTGTCAGCCCAGGAACTCCATCAGCCGGTCGTTCAGCAGCTCCGGCGCCGTGAGGGGCAGGGAGTGGTGGGTGGCCCCGGGAAGCAGGGCCACCTCACCCTGCGGGAGCAGCCGGCGGGCCCGCTCGGCGACCTCGGCGGAGCGGTGGGCGCGACTGCGCTCCGCGAGCAGGGTCAGCACCGGCACACGGAGACCGGCGGTCCGGGGGCGGCCGCCGACGACGAGCTTGCGGCCGGGAACGGTGGTGGCCAGCGCGTAGAGGCGCTGCCACGTCTCATCCGGGTCGGTGCCCGCCGTCTCCCAGGCGAGGAAGGCGCGGGCCCGGGCCTCGCTCGGGCGGATCAGGGCGGGCAGTGCGCGCAGCAGATAACCGGGGCGGAACCCGGCGAAGACCTGAGTGGGATCGACGAGGGCGAGACGGTCGACCCGCTGCGGCGCGTGCAGGGCGTACCTGACGGCCAGCCAGGCGCCGTACGAATGACCGCACATGTGGGTGCGGACGAGCCCGAGGCCGTCCAGCAGCGCGTCCAGCCAGGCGGTCGGATCGGCGGCGCTCTTCAAAGGCGCCCCCCGTCGTTCGGTGCGGCCGGCGTCGCCCATCAGATCCACCGCGTGGACCCGGTAACGCCTGCCGAGAGCAGGGGCGTTGGCGAACCAGACCAGTCCGGTGGCCGAACCACCGGGCAGCAGCAGGAGCGGACTGCCGTCCGGCGGACCGTACAGGTGGACCCGGGTGCGCCCGTACGGCGTGACGACGTCGCGCTCCTCGGTGGACGCGGGCCAGCGGGCGCGGAGCTCGTCGTAGGCGAAGTCGAAAGCGGACGGAGTCACGGGCATTCCTCTCGCTCAACGATTATCTCGCTCGGCGAGATATTATGCCCGGAACGGAGGGGAACGGAAGGAACGGGCACGGAAGGAATGGGCATGGACGATCAGGGCCCGGCGAAGGAACTGGTCCACCTGCTGCGCGCGGTGACCGTGGAACTCGACCTGCTGGGCGCCGAGTTCGCCACGCGCCACGGGCTGCACCCCACCGATGTGCGCGCACTGGTCCACCTGCTGGACGCGGCCCGGGCCGGTACCCGCCCCACCCCCGGCCGGCTCGGTGAGCAACTGCGCCTGAACTCCGCCGGAACCACCGCCCTGGTGGACCGGCTGGAGCGGCTCGGGCTGGTCCGGCGCACCAGGGACACCACCGATCGGCGGCGCGTACTGCTGGAGGTGGAGGAGAAGGCCACGGAACTCGGCTGGGCCTTCTTCGGACCGGTGATCGGTGAAGTGGTGAAGGCCGCCGAGGGTTTCGAGGCAGAGGAGTTGGAGACGGTACGCCGCTTCCTGGCCTCGGTCCTGGAGTCCGTCAGCCGGGTCCGCCCGTCCTGAAGGGCGTCGGCGCGGCGGGACGAGAACCGGATCAGGGCAACTGGGGCGGGGTCCAGACGTGGTGCCGGAGGATCATGCGGGTGGCGAGCGAGGAGGGCGTCAACCGCATCGCCGTGTTGCGCAGGGCGACGGCCAGGGGGTGGGAGAGCCGCTGGCCCATCCGTCCGGCCTGCCGGGCGGCCCGTGCGACGGCCTGGCTGCGAGGCCGACGCTCGGCGTCGTAGCGGGCGAGCCCGGCTTCGACCGTGGGCGCTGTGGCGAGCGCGGCAGCCAGGGTGACCGCGTCCTCCAGCGCCTGACAGGCGCCCTGCCCGAGATGCGGGGTCATCGCGTGGGCCGCGTCGCCGAGCAGTGCCACCCGCCCGACCACGTACGAGGGGAGCGGCGTGCGGAGTTCGTTCACGTCGTGGTGCAGCACGGCCTCGGGCCGGGTGGCGTCGAGCAGCGCGGGGATCGGGTCGTGCCAGCCGTGGAAGCGCCGGCGCACTTCGGCCAGCGGGTCGGCGAACCGTGTACGGGCGGGAAGGCTCAGGACCGCATGCCACTCGGCCCGCCCGTCCTGGAAGGCGATGTGCCCGAACTCGGCCCCCTGCCCCCAGGTCAGCTCGAAGTCCGTGCGCAGTCCGACCGGTCGCTCCGTGATGCCGCGCAGCACCGTCGAGCCGCTGTGGGCCGGACCGGGATGGGCGGGAAAGAGACGGCTGCGCAGCCCGCTGCCGACGCCGTCGGCCGCCACCACCAGATCGGCGTCCAGCACCGTGTCACGGCAGCCGACGCGAACCCTCCCGGGGCCGATCGGCTCGAAGGAGACCACCTCCGAGCCGATCAGCAGCGTCTCGGCGGGCAACGAGTCGCGCAGCAACTGGTGCAAGGCGGAGCGGGGAATGCCCGTGATCGGCGTGCCCACCGCCCTCTCCAGGGCCGCCCCGTCCATCCGGGTCAGCCAACCGCCCCGAGGCGTGCGGGTACCGCCGCTGTACTGGCCCCGCGAAGCACCCCGCACCGCTTCACCGACACCGAGCTCGTCCAGGGCCCGCAGACCGTTGGCGGCCAGCGAGATGCCCGCCCCCGCGTCGTCGAGCGAGGAGGCGCGCTCGACGACCGTCACGTCCCAGCCGATACGACGCAGCCCGACCGCGGCGGCCAGCCCGCCGATGCCGCCCCCGACCACCACTGCCGTCCTGCCCATACCGGACCCCCTTCCTTCTACACCTGTAGAAAAAGACCCTACCCAATCCTCTACAGGTGTAGAAAGGAGGTCATGGCTTCGGATCGTCGTACCCACCTCGCGGACGCGGCTCTCGACGTACTCGCCGACGAAGGGATCCGCGGCCTGACCCACCGTGCGGTGGACCGCCAAGCGGCCATGCCCCCCGGCACCACCTCGGCCTATTTCCGCACCCGTGCCGCGCTGCTCACCGCACTCGTCACCCGTCTGGTCCACCTCGACCAGACGGAACTGCAGACGATGGCCGAACACCTCCCGCCCCTGCGCACCGTCGAGGAACTGGTGGACGGCATCGAACTGCTCACCCGCCACCGCCTCACCGGAGAAGGCCGCCGCCGCTCGCTGGCCCGCTACGCCTGCGCCGTCGAGAGCGTCCGCGACCCCGAGCTGCGCGAGATCCTCGTCCCCCGCGAGAACGCCGGCCGCGAGGCCGTCCGGCAGTTCCTCGCCGCGCACGGCGTGACGGACGTCGAGAACCGCACCGACACCCTGCTGGCCTGCATCGACGGCCTGGTCTTCGACCGGCTGGCAAGCAGCGGGGAGGTACCGCGCGAGGCCCTCGAAGGCCTGGTCACCGCGGCCCTCCGCTAGATGGCGGACCCCACTGGCCTGCTCCCCGCCTGTGCGGGCCCCTTATAAGGAGCTCCTTCCCCGGACCTTCCCCGGACCAGCGAACGATCTCGAGGCCAAGCCGTAGGCTGCCCGGCATGGCGCGATTCGACGAGGTCTTGACGACGTTCTGGGCCAGGGGTGGCGGTGGTGCCGGCAGCATTCCGCCGCCTCTGACGGACGCGGCGGTGAGGGAAGCCGAGGGCGTGCTCGGCGTGACGCTGCCCGCGGCCCTGCTCGACCTCCTGCGGGTCCAGAACGGCGGCATCGCGGCCGCCGATCACGATGCGTTCCCCACCCGTCGGCCGACCTCGTGGAGCGAAGACCACGTTCCCTTCGACATCCTGATGGGCATCGGGAGGTACGAGGAGACGACGTCGCTGCTCGACACGCCCTACCTGGTCACCGAATGGGGGCTGCCGTCGCCGATCGTGCTCCTCTCCGGGGACGGGCACTACTGGATCGGTCTCGACTACCGGGCCTGCGGCCCGGACGGCGACCCCTCGATCACCTGGTTCGACGCCGAGCTCGGCACCGAACTCGCCCTGGCCGGTGACTTCAGGACGTTCGTAGAGGAACTCACCGCAAGCAGCGCTTTCACTCTCGACTCCGACGACGTCGCACCGGGTGGAAGCCGGCGCAGCAGTCCTACGGGAGCGCTCTGAGCCCGAAGCCGCGCGGAGTCGTGCCGGACCAGCAGGGTCGCGAGCTCGGTACGCAGGGCCTCCACGTCGCCCCATGCCTCCAGCATCGCCGTACCTCTCGGCTTCGTTCCGCGGGCTCGCCCGAGATGTCGGCGCGGGCCAGCTGCTCGGCCTGGCCGACCCGGGTCTGGACTTGCCGCCGCCGTCCTGCATCCTGGCCGCGCTTACGATCCTTGCCCGCCGGAGGGTACGGGGCGTGGCTGCACGCCCCCGCCCGCTAGGGGAACCCGCAGGGCAACGGACCGCTGTCGGGCGGTCATGGCACGGGAAAATCGCCCAGACTCTGCTGCCTACAGAGACCGAAGTTGACATGGGATTACCAGATCCGTACTGTCCTCCGAGTTGTCCGACGTGAGCACCGACCTCGGTCGGCCCCGGACAGCCATTCCGCAAGACCCACTCAGCCTGACGGCTGCGATTCGTCGCGCCGTCTTGCTTTTGTGAGCTTTATGGAATGGAGGACCCCAGCCGAAGTGGCTTGGGCGCATGCCGCCCGATTCGCATCGGGGGCGGGGAATCCGCTAAAGTCTCACCCGTCGGAACGGCCCAACGGCCGGGAAGGC
>NZ_JASCXN010000009.1 GCF_030010625.1 Streptomyces sp. CC208A
AAGAGGAGCCCACCGAAGTGACCACACCCGCCACCGCCGGCCTGCTCCGCGTCGAGAAGGGCCAGGCCGATCCCGAGGAACTGGCCGCCCTCACCGCGGTCCTGCTCGCCCGCGCCGCCACCCAGCCCGAACCCGCCGTAGCCGGCCACGCCCGCACCGCCGCCGGCTGGCGCCGCCTGGAGCGCGAGAACGGCTTCCGCGCCCCGCACAGCTGGCGCTGACGCCCGCGGCACAGCACGAGAAAGGGCCCCGCTCCTTCGAGGAGCGGGGCCCTTTCGTGTCGCTGCCGACGACCCGTCGGGACGGGTTACCGCAGGCGGGCCATGAGGGCGTGCTCGACGAGGGTGATGAGCGCGCTCTTGGCGTCCGCGCGGTGGCGGGCGTCGGTGGTGATGATGGGGGTGTCGGGGCCGATCTGGAGGGCCTCGCGGACTTCGTCGGGGGTGTAGGGCTGGTTTCCGTCGAAGCCGTTGAGGGCGATGACGAAGGGGAGGCCCGAGTTCTCGAAGTAGTCGACGGCGGGGAAGCAGTCGGCGAGGCGGCGGGTGTCGACGAGGACGACGGCGCCGATGGCGCCGCGGACGAGGTCGTCCCACATGAACCAGAAGCGGTCCTGACCGGGGGTACCGAAGAGGTACAGGATCAGGTCCTGGTCCAGCGTGATGCGGCCGAAGTCCATGGCGACAGTCGTCGTCGTCTTGTCGCCGGTGTGCGTGAGGTCGTCGATGCCCGCCGACGCGGACGTCATCACGGCCTCGGTACGCAGCGGGTTGATCTCCGAGACGGCGCCGACGAACGTGGTCTTGCCCACGCCGAAGCCGCCCGCCACCACGATCTTCGCGCTGGTGGTAGAACGGGCCGCACCGCCGCTAGAGCTTGCGAAGTCCACTGAGCACCCTTTCGAGCAGTGTCACGTCTGGCTGACCGCCGGCGGCCTCGTCGCCGCCGGGCTGGTGGATGGCGACAAGTCCGGCCTCGGCCAGGTCGGCGACGAGGATCCGGGCAACGCCGAGGGGGATGGAGAGAAGGGCCGAGATCTCCGCGACCGACTTGATCTCGAAGCACAGCCGGCAGATCCGCTGGTGCTCGGGCAACTGCCCCTGCAGCCGGGCCGGATCGGCCGTCGTACTGACCAGTGCCTCGATGGCGAGCTGGTAACGCGGCCGGGTCCGGCCACCGGTCATCGCGTAGGGACGCACGAGAGGGTTGTGCGCGCCGCCGCTCGCGGGGCGCTGGGCCGCCGGCCGCTGGGCCTGCGGCTGCCCGTACGACGGGGAGACCCCCTGTCCGCTGGGTGCGGAAGGGAAGTTGTACCGGTTCTGCGCGGTGTCGCCGAGCGGCGCCTGATGCGCATCGAAACCGTTGTAGGGGTTCGCCCCCGGGGGTGTTCCCACGTCTCCTCCTCGACTGCCTCGCGGCCCATGTCCCTTGGACCGCGTCACCGCACCCTAACGGTGCGGTGACGTGGAACGCACTGTGTGTCTGTTAGTTGAGAAGACTTCCCTGGAGTTCCGCCCGCAGGTCCGGGGTGAGGACGGAACCCGCGCGGTCCACGAGCAGGGCCATCTCGTAGCCCACCAGACCGATGTCGGACTCCGGGTGGGCGAGGACGGCCAGCGAGGAGCCGTCCGAGATCGACATGATGAAGAGGAAGCCGCGCTCCATCTCCACCACGGTCTGGTTGACCGCGCCGCCCTCGAAGATCCGGGACGCGCCCGCGGTCAGCGAGGTCAGCCCGGAGGCGACCGCCGCCAGCTGGTCGGCACGGTCCCGGGGGAACCCCTCGGACATGGCCAGCAGGAGTCCGTCGGCGGAGACCACCACCGTGTGGGACACCCCGGGGGTGTTGTCCACGAAGTTGGTGATCAACCAGTTCAGATTCTGCGCCGCCTGGCTCATCGGGCTCACACTAACGCTCCTGGTTGTAGGTACTACCCGGGCCGAGGCCCGATCCGTTCGTGTCCGACCCCGCGGTGCGTCCCTGCTGGACACCGCGGCGCAGGTTGCTCAACCTGCCCCGCACGTCCTCGGGTGCGCGGGAGACCTGGGGGCCGCCCTGCGGGGTCTGCTCCGCGGTGCCCTCGACCAGGTTGGCCTTGGGGACGCGCCGGGGGAGACCGGACGGAGTGACCCCGCCCGCCTTCGGCTCGCGGAGCTTCTTGGCCTGCTCCCAGCGCTCGTCATTGGCCGAGCGCCATTCGTCGGAGCCGTCGTTCTCGTTCTTCTCGTCCTGCCCCGCCGGCTGCGCGGGCTGGGCCGGCGGTACGGGCCGCTGCGCCTGGGGCGCCTGCGGGGCGACACCGCCGCGGCGCGGCAGACCGGCGTCGGTCAGTGCGTGGCCGGTGTCCGGAGCGGGACTCGGAGCCGGAGCCGGACGGTCGAAGCCTACGCGCTCACGGCCCTGTTCGGGAGCGGCCTGCGAAGATTCCGATTCCGGCCGGTAACCCTGGTCGAAAGCACCCTGGTAGGAGCTCTGCTCCGGCCACTGGCCCTGGTGGGACCGGCCCTCGAACGCCTGGTCGTATCCGGCGTGGCCCGTCTCCTGGCTGCCGTACGCCGCTTCCGCATACGTCTGCTGCGGGTACGCCTCGGGCTGCTGGTCGTAGGTCTCGTAACCCTGCTGCTGCGGGTAGCCGTAGCCGTCCTGCGGCTGCTGCTCGTACCCCTGGGCGTAGTCCTGGTGGTACTCCTGGCCGTACTCCTGGGCCTGGCCCTGCTGCTGCTCGTAGCCGGAGCCGTACTCCTGGCCGTAGCCCTGCTCCTGGTCGTACTCGGAGCCGTACTCCTGGCCGTACTCCCGGCCCTGCTCCGTCTCGTCCTGGAAGAGCGGGCGGTCGCCGCCCTGCACCTGGGCCTCCAGGGCCGCGCGGCGCTCCTCGCGGTTCAGCGAGCGGTTGACCGGGTCCAGCCGGCGGCCCTCGTCCTGCTGCTCGTAGCGCGAGTCGTCGAAGCCGAGCTCGGCCGCGGTCCGCATCGGGGCCCCCGGGGCCTCGAAACCGGTCTGCTGCTGGTGCGGGATGATCTGGGAGACCGTGAAGTCGTCCTGGACCGGCTGCTCGCCACCGCCACCGTGGGTGATCGCGTCCGGCAGCATGATCAGCGAGGTGGTGCCCGCCTGCTCGCCCGAGGGGCGGAGCTGGACCCGGATGCCGTGGCGGTCGGAGAGCCGGCCGACCACGAACAGGCCCATGCGCTGGGAGACGGCCGCGTCCACCGTCGGCGGGTTGGCCAGCTTGTGGTTGATGTCCGCGAAGTCCTCGGCGGTGAGGCCGATGCCCTTGTCGTGGATCTCGACCATCACGCGCCCGTCGGGGAGACGGGTCGCGGTGACGCGGACCTTGGTCTGCGGGGAGGAGAACGTGGTGGCGTTCTCCAGGAGCTCGGCGAGCAGGTGCACGAGGTCGGTCACGGCCTGGCCGTGGATGTCGGCCTCCGGCACGCCCTCGATCTCGATGCGCTCGTACTGCTCCACCTCGGAGGAGGCGGCGCGCAGCACGTCGACCAGCGGGACCGGCTGGTCCCAGCGGCGGCCCGGCTCCTCGCCGGCGAGGACGAGGAGGTTCTCGCCGTTGCGGCGCATACGGGTGGCCAGGTGGTCCAGCTTGAAGAGGTTCTCCAGCTGGTCCGGGTCGGCCTCGTTGTTCTCCAGGTCGGTGATGAGGGTCAGCTGGCCCTCGATCAGCGACTGGTTGCGGCGCGAGAGGTTGGTGAAGATCGCGTTGACGTTGCCGCGGAGCATGGCCTGCTCGGCGGCGAGCCGCACGGCCTCGCGGTGGACCTGGTCGAAGGCGCGGGCGACCTCGCCGATCTCGTCCTGCGAGTCGATCGGGATGGGCTGCACCCGGGTGTCGACCCGGCCGGGCTCGGTACGGGAGAGCTGGTCGACCAGCATCGGCAGGCGCTGCTCGGCGATGCCGAAGGCGGCGGTGCGCAGCTCGCTCATCGAGCGGCTCATCTGCCGGGCCATCATCCCGGCGAGGATGAAGGCGGCGAGCAGGGCGACGACGACGATGCCGCCGGTGACCCAGGCGTCCGTCTTGGCGTCGTCGGAGATCGTGGTGGCCTCGGCCACGGCCTTGTCGACGAGGACCTTCTCGACCTCGCTGTAGCCCTCGAACTTGGCGGTGGCGACCGCCAGCCAGGTCTCGGCGTTGATCCCCCTGGCCGCGAGGGCCTTGGCCGCGTCGGCGTCCTGGGCGCTGCCGATCGCGCCCGCGAGGCCGGAGTAGACCGAGCCGTCCTTGCCCTTGGGCAGGGTGATGCCGGCGGCCTGCATCCGCTTCTCGCCCTCGGCGGCCTTGCCGGTCATGACCTTCTTCAGCCGCTCGACGTCCTCGGCGGTGCCACCGGAGTTGTACTCGCCGAGGGCGATCTGCTCCAGGTAGTTGTACGAGTTGAAGGCGACGGACTGCTGGGCGAAGACGGCGGGCTTGGCGCTCGGCCGGACGAGCAGCTGGGTGCCGATGGAGCGCTGGAGCGACGCGGCGCCCTTGGCGAGCTGGATCGCGTAGACGGTCCGGCCGTAGCTGGTGACGTTGCCGGTGCCCAGGCCGAGCTCGTTGGAGAACTCCATGAGGTAGTGCTGCACGCCGGTGTACGCGAGCTGGGTGTTCACCGGGTCCTGCGAGGCCGTGTAGGCGATCTTGCGGAGCGCCGCGAGCTTGGGCTCCTCGTTCTTGAACGTCTGCAGACGCCGTTCGAGGCCCTGGCCCGACGGCATGTTCTCGACGGCCTTGTCGAAGGCGGCGCGGGCCGCGTCGGTGGCCGCGTACGCCTGGGTGATCTCCTGGCTGTCGCGGTCCTTGCCGGAGAGCAGCGGGGCGGCCGTCAGGTCGCGCTCGTTGAGGAGCGCGGTGGAGTACTCCGAGGCGGCGCGCACGATGCGCGCCGTCTTCTCGGCGTCCTGGGCCTCCTGCCAGGTGTCGATGGACCCCTTGACCTGGAAACCGCCCATGACGAGGCCGACGAGCACGGGTATGAGGAGGATCGCGTTCAGCCGGGTGGGCACGCGCCAGTTGCGCGGGGACAGCTTGCTGGAGCTGCCCCGGGGGGCGGGCGCGGGCTCGGGCGTCACCGGTACGTCCGCGGGCGACACCGCGCCGCGCGACGGCGGGGTGAAGTTGCCCCGCGCCTCCTGCTCCGCGGAGCTGTCCATGCTGCGCCTCACTCGACCAACAACCTCTCGGCGTCGGCACCTACGTCGTGCCGGTGTTTCGTTCAGGGCCGTACTACTCGGGAGTTCATGAATTGCAGCACGTGAAGGGGGCCGGTTCCAAACAGTGGGACGGGCCCGCTTTCCGTGGTCCACGCCTCACCTAAAACGGGCATAAAGAGCGAGCCCCGCCAAATGGCGGGGCTCATGTGAGCGCAGTGACACCGATCGGATGCGTCGGGTGTCCGAGGCGCCCGAATTCTCTGTCGAAATGTTATGAAGCCCGGGCCGGCCCGTGGCCAAGGACACAGCTCGGCCCCGGCCGTCCCGATCCGGCGGCATATGACAACTGCCCAGGTGGGAAGGCTACTTGAGCCGGGCCATGAGGGCGTGCTCGACGAGGGTGATGAGCGCGCTCTTGGCGTCCGCGCGGTGGCGGGCGTCGGTGGTGATGATGGGGGTGTCGGGGCCGATCTGGAGGGCCTCGCGGACTTCGTCGGGGGTGTAGGGCTGGTTTCCGTCGAAGCCGTTGAGGGCGATGACGAAGGGGAGGCCCGAGTTCTCGAAGTAGTCGACGGCGGGGAAGCAGTCGGCGAGGCGGCGGGTGTCGACGAGGACGACGGCGCCGATGGCGCCGCGGACGAGGTCGTCCCACATGAACCAGAAGCGGTCCTGACCGGGGGTACCGAAGAGGTACAGGATCAGGTCCTGGTCCAGCGTGATGCGGCCGAAGTCCATCGCCACCGTGGTGGTGGTCTTGCCGCCGGTGTGGGTCAGGTCGTCGATCCCGGCGGAGGCCGCGGTCATCACGGCCTCGGTACGCAGCGGGTTGATCTCCGAGACGGCGCCGACGAACGTGGTCTTGCCCACGCCGAAGCCGCCGGCCACCACGATCTTCGCGCTGGTGGTCGATCTGGCGGCGTCGCCGCTAGAGCTTGCGAAGTCCACTGAGCACCCTTTCGAGCAGTGTCACGTCCGGCGTGCCGCCGGCTTCTCCGTTGCCCGGCTGGTGGATCGCCACCATGCCCGCCTCGGCCAGGTCGGCCACGAGGATCCGGGCGACACCGAGCGGCATCGTCAGCAGGGCGGACACCTCGGCCACCGACTTGACCTCACGGCACAGGTGGCAGATGCGCTGGTGCTCGGGGAGGAGCGTGGCGAGGTGCGCCGGGTCGGCCGTGGTGCTGACCAGGGCCTCGATGGCGAGCTGGTAACGCGGCCGGGTCCGGCCGCCGGTCATCGCGTACGGACGGACCAGCGGCTGGTCGCCCTCATGACCGTACGGATCGTCCTGGGACGAGCCGCCGTACGGATCGTGAGTGGCGGGGGGCGGTGTCATGAATCCTCCGGGCGTGACAGCAAGACTTCTGCCGTCTGATGGGGCCGGTGGGGGGCCGGGTGGGGCGGCCGGACGGTGAACGGTGCGGGGGCGGTACGTGAGGGGGAGGTACCGCCCCGTCGAGGGGAGGGCGGGTGCCGCGGGCGGGTGGGGCCGCTAGTGCAGCAGGCTGCCCTGGAGCTCCGCGCGGAGATCCGGGGTGAGGACGCTGCCGGCCCGGTCGACCAGCAGCGTCATCTCGTAGCCCACGAGGCCGATGTCGCACTCGGGGTGCGCGAGCACGGCCAGCGAGGAGCCGTCCGAGACCTGCATGAGGAAGAGGAAGCCGCGCTCCATCTCCACCACGGTCTGGGCCACGGGACCGCCCTCGAAGATCCGGGAGGCGCCCGCGGTCAGCGAGGTGAGTCCGGACGCGACCGCCGCCAGCTGGTCGGCGCGGTCACGGGGGAATCCTTCGGACATGGCCAGCAGAAGGCCGTCGGCGGAGACCACCACTGTGTGGGACACCCCGGGGGTGTTGTCCACGAAGTTGGTGATCAACCAGTTCAGATTCTGCGCCGCCTGGCTCATCGCGCTCAACTATCGCTCCTGCTGGTGGTTCGGACCGAGGTGGAAGCTACCCGTGGTCGAGTTGCCCGCCTGACGGCCCTGCTGGATGCCGCGGCGCAGGTTGGTGAGCCGGCCGCGGACGTCGTCGGGTGCACGCGAGACCTGGGGGCCGGCCGTGTGGGCCTGCTCCTGGGCGGTCCCGGGTACGAGGTTGGCCTTCGGCACACGGCGCGGAAGACCGGAGGTGGTGACCCCGCCGGCGGAGGGCTTGCGCGCCCGCTCGGCCTGGCGCACCAGGTCGTCGTTGGGCGAGGGCCGCCAGGCGGCTCCGCCCGTCCGGCCGCCGTCACCGGCGACCGGACCGCCGGCCGGCCGCGGACCCGCCGGGGCGGGCTGCTGCACGACCGGGGTCTGCGTGGTCTGCTCGACCCGGGGCGCCGGCTGCGCCGGACGGCCCTGGGCCTGCTGCTGACCCTGGTCCTGGTGGAACCAGTTGGTCTCCAGCGTGTCGTACAGCGGCGTACGTCCCTCGCCCGCGCCCGGCGCCGGCGGCAGGGCCTCCGGACGACGCGGCCGACCGAGCTGCTGGGGACCGGCCTGCTGGGGACCCGGCTGCTGCGGTCCCGCCTGCTGCGGTGCGCCGAAGTCGTTGCCGGTGCGCTGACGCGGGGCCGGGGGCTGCGGGGCCTGCGGCTGCTGCTGCGCCTGCGGTACGAAGGGCTGGTTGCCGTACGGCGGACGGCCCTGGTACTGCGGAGCCTGGGGGGCCTGGGGCGCCTGCGGTGCGCCGAAGTCCGGGCGCGGGAACTGGCCGGTGGAACCCGGACCCTGGGGGGCCTGCGGGGCGCCGAAGTCCGGGCGCGGGAACTGGCCCGTGGAGCCGGGACCCTGGGGGGCACCGAAGTCCGGACGCGCGAACTGCGCGGTGGACGCCGGGTCCTGGGCCTGCGGGGCCTGGGGGACCTGGGGCGCCTGCGGGGCACCGAAGTCGGGGCGCGGGAACTGACCGGTCGAACCGGGGCCCTGCGGGGCGCCCGGCGCGGCGAACGAGCCCGTGGTCTCCGGGTCGTCGTGGCCGCGCGGGGCGTCCAGCGGCGTCATGTCCTGCTGCGGGCGGCGCACCGGCTGCTGCTGGGCCGGGTCGCTGCCCCAGCTCGCGGCCTGCGGGCGCTGGGGGTTGCCGCCGGGCAGCTCGGCGCGCGGGAAGCCGTTCGGGGCGCCCAGCGGGTCCTGCTGCTGCGGGACCTGGGGGGCCTGCGGCTCCTGCGGGCTCTGCTGACGGCCGCCCCACACGTCCGTACGGGACGGGATGGCGCTGGCCGCGCCGCCGATGAGACCGGCGCCGGGGCCGGGCTGCTGCGGCTTGGGGAGCTGCGGAAGCTGACCGGTCTGCTCCAGCTGGGCGTTGGCCGGCTGGGGCTGCTGGGGCTGCTGGGGCTGCTGCGGGGCCGGGGCCTGGGGGGCCTGCGGCGCGCCGTCACGGGCGGGCAGCGCGGTGCGCGGACCACCGGCCGGGCCGACCTGGCCGCGTGCGCCACCCGGACCGGCGCCGAGCCGGCCGGCCGGAGCCGACGGGCCGCCGAGGCCCGGACGTCCGGCACCGGGACCGCCCGCACCGGGACCGCCCGCGCCGGGACCACCGCCCGCGCCGGGGCCGCCGGGGAGACGGCCGCCGGGGGCGTTGCCACCCTGCGGGGCCGCGCCCTGGGAGCCCGGGCCCTGCTTGGGGGCCGGCTTGCGGCCGCCCTGGGCGACGTCGACCGGGAGCATGACGAGCGCGGTGGTGCCGCCCGAGTCGGACGGGCGCAGCTGGATGCGGATGCCGTGTCGCAGGGACAGGCGGCCGACCACGAAGAGGCCCATGCGGCGGGAGACGGAGACGTCCACGGTGGGCGGCGAGGCGAGCCGCTCGTTGATCGCCGCCAGGTCCTCGGGGGAGAGGCCGATGCCGGTGTCGTGGATCTCGACGAGCACGCGGCCGTCGGGCAGCGCGTGACCGGTGACCCGGACCTTGGTCTGCGGGGAGGAGAACGAGGTGGCGTTCTCGAGCAGCTCGGCGAGGAGGTGCACGAGGTCGTTGACGACCCGGCCGACGACGTCGGTCGCCGGGACCGCGGCCAGTTCGATGCGCTCGTACTGCTCCACCTCGGAGGCGGCGGCGCGGAGCACGTCGACCAGCGGGACCGGGCGGGTCCACCGGCGGCCCGGCTCCTCGCCCGCGAGGACGAGGAGGTTCTCGCCGTTCCGGCGCATACGGGTCGCGAGGTGGTCGAGCTTGAAGAGCGAGGAGAGCTGGTCCGGGTCGGCCTCGCGGGACTCCAGCTCGGAGATGAGCGAGAGCTGACGCTGGATGAGACCCTGCGAACGGCGCGAGAGGTTGGTGAACATCGCGTTGACGTTGCCCCGGAGGAGGGCCTGCTCGGCGGCGAGGCGGACGGCCTCGCGGTGCACGTCGTCGAAGGCCGCGGCCACCTGGCCGATCTCGTCCCGGGAGTGCACACCGACGGACTCGACGGAGGTGTCGACGTCCTGCGGGTCGGACTCGGAGAGCTGCTTGACGAGCTCGGGCAGGCGTTCCTGGGCGACCTTGGTCGCGGTGTCCTGGAGCCGGCGCAGCGAGCGGATCATGGACCGCGCCACGACGAAGGCGCCGATGAGCGAGACGCCGAGGACGAGGAGGATCAGCGCACCGTTGATGATGGCCTCGCGCTGCGACTCCTGCCGCAGCTCACGGGCCATCGTCTCCATCTCGCCGAGGAGCTGGTTCTCGATGCGGCCCATGGCCGCGATCTTGGTCTCGTACTCGTCGGTGAAGTTGAGGTAACCGCGCTTGTCCCTCTGACTGGTGATGGCGGCGTCGGACTTCAGCACCCGCTCGGCGTACTTCTCGGCGTCCACGATCGTGGGGTTGCCGGAGCGCAGCGAGTCGGTGAGGTCGGCGGCGTTGCCGCCGGTCGCCTCGTAGATCGCCGTGAAGGACTTGAAGGCGTTGCTCTCGCCGCTGAGCGCGGCCTCGCCGTAGAGGCGGTCACCGGGCTTGAACTGGCCGGTGGTCTTGTCGCTGGCCGGCAGGGCACCCGCGATGATCGCCTGCTGGATGGAGGCGTACTCCTTGGCGGACGAGAACGCGGCGAGCGCGCGGGTCCGCTTGATCATCTCGGGGTTGCTGGTCGCCTGCGCCATGTCCTGGGAGAGGCTGAGCAGCGAGCGGATGAGACGGCTGTACGCCTCGACCGTCACCGAGTGCTGGACGCCCTTCTTGTAGGCGTTGCCCCGGATGTTGGTGAGGTCGATGACCTGCGAGGCGATCGTGTTGACGTTCGAGCGGATGCTCCGCAGCGCCTCGTCGTTCTCGCCGTTCGGGATGGCCCGGGTCGCGTCGAGGAAGGCGTCGTACTGACGGTCCGTGCGGCGCCGCGGGTTGGCGATCTGGTAGTCGCTGACCGGGCGGCCGTTGGCGAGCGGACCGGCGGACAGGTCGCGCTCGGCCTGGAGGGCCTGGGCGAGCGCGGTCGCCTCACGGGTCAGCTTGGTGAGCAGCTGCATGTGGTCGAGCTGCTGCATGTCCTGCAGCGACTCGTTGATGCGGATGCCGCCGAGGCTGGTGGCCGCGACCACGGGGAGGGTCAGCAGGGCCACCAGGCGCGTGGAGATGCGCCAGTTGCGCAGGGCTATTCGGGGGCCGGTCGAGTTCTCGGGGTTCGTGGGCGGGGCGTCCTTCTCCCCGCCCTTCTTCTTCCCGCGCGCGGCGGTGGCCGCGTCGGACTCGCCGGGCGCGGCGGACGGGCCGGAACGGCGTGCGGAGCCCTCGCCGGGCTCGCCGTTCGGCCGCGCGGCCTTGCCCTGGTTCCTGCCCTGGCCGCCCGGGCCGGGCGCCTGCTGGGCGGAGTGCGGGGCCCCGGGACCGCGATCGGCCCCGGTACGCGGTTCCTGCTCCGACGGAGCGTCCGCGCGACCCTTGCGGGCCGGGGCGGAGCCCGCGCCATCCCTCTTGAAACGTCCCTGCACTAGCGTCGCAACCTCTGGACCAGGCGTCCTTCCGGGTGGAACCGGAGCGGACGGTGTCGGCGTCGATGGGGCGCGTCGGCGCGCCCCGGGTGGTCGTCGGTGACCGGCGCAGATCCCCCTCCTCCGCCGCTCGGCCGGCGCTGCGTTGCGCCCCCTGCGTGCCGGCTTCTGAAACCCACGACGGTGCGTGGAATTCCAGCACAGTGCCGGACCTCCAACAAGGGCTGCGGTCTGTACCGCAGCACCGATGACAACCCGTGCGCGGGAGGTCACGGCGCGTAGAAGATGATCACGGAGGATTCGGACTTTTCCGTTGCAATGACTCGGCGTCCCCGAGTGTCCCAGTAGCGATGATCAGGAGCGGAATGGATCGTTCAGTGGCGTAATGCCCCTTTCCGTGACCTGACATGACCGTCCGTAATGCCCGGAATGTCCGTCCGTTGGTGAGGAAACTCACACGAGAATGGATGCCTTAGCCATGCATTCGAAGGGAACGCCTTGATTTAGCCTGACGCTTTACAGCATCATCCCCGCGCCCGCACGGGCGCCCGTCCCGGAACAAGGTCTGCCAGCGCGATGACTGCACCCACGCCCGCCACCACGGCCAACCCGCGCCGCTCCACCCTCGCCCACCTCGCGGACGCCGCCGCCCTCGACCGCGGCGCCACCCCCGAGTACGCGACGGAGCTGCCCGGCACCACGGCCAACCCGCGCCGTACCGTCCTCATGCAGCCCCCCGCGCCCCACGTCCCGGCCTACCTCACCGAGGCCTGACCCGCCCGCCCCGGAAAGCCGCCCCTGAAGCCGGCCCGGAAAGCCGACCGGGGCAGCCGCCCCCGAAAGGCGCGCCCACCCGCCCGCCACCGGCGATATCCGCCGGTCGGCCGCCCCGCGCCGCGCTAGCCTGGAGCGTCAGACTCCAGCCAGCACCAAGTGAGGGGCCACAGCACTCGTGCGCATCGCCAGATTCTCCATCGACGGCAATGTCGCCTTCGGCGCGGTCGAGGGCGAGGGGACCGTCGAGTCCGGCGGCCTGGTCCTCGACATCATCAAGGGCATCCCGTACACCGACTTCGAGCTCAGCGGCACCAAGGTCCCGCTGAGCAAGGTCCGGCTCCTGCCGCCCGTGCTCCCCAACAAGGTCGTGGCCATCGGCCGCAACTACGCGGAGCACGCCAAGGAGCTCGGCAACGAGGTCCCGGAGGTCCCGGTCGCCTTCTTCAAGCCGACCACCTCCGTCATCGGCCCCGGCGACGCCATCGAGTACCCCTCCTTCTCCAGCGAGCTGCACCACGAGGCCGAACTGGCCGTGGTGATCGGCCGCATGTGCCGCGAGGTGCCCCGGGAGCGCGTCAAGGACGTGATCTTCGGCTACACCTGCGCCAACGACGTGACCGCCCGCGACGTCCAGAAGCGCGAGGCCCAGTGGGCCCGCGCCAAGGGCTTCGACACGAGCTGTCCGCTGGGCCCCTGGGTGGAGACCGACCTCGACCCGAGCGACCTCGCCCTCCAGGCCACGGTCAACGGCGAACAGCGCCAGCTCGGTCGGACGAGCGACATGATCCGCTCCATCGAGGACCTGGTCGTCCACATCACCGAGGCCATGACGCTGCTCCCCGGCGACGTCATCCTCACCGGCACCCCCGCCGGGGTCGGCCCCCTCACCGTCGGCGACGAGGTCGCCGTCACCATCGAAGGCATCGGCACTCTCACCAACAAGGTGATCAAGCGTGGCTAACGCGAACTCCCCCAAGCTCTCGACTTCGCTCGAGCAGGGGGCACCCCCCCGCGTCCGTTTCTGTCCGTCCCCGACCGGCAACCCCCACGTGGGCCTGGTCCGCACCGCCCTCTTCAACTGGGCCTTCGCCCGGCACAACCAGGGCACCATGGTCTTCCGCATCGAGGACACCGACGCGGCCCGCGACTCCGAGGAGTCGTACGAGCAGCTGCTCGACTCGCTCAAGTGGCTCGGCCTCGACTGGGACGAGGGCCCGGAGATCGGCGGCCCGCACGCCCCGTACCGCCAGTCGCAGCGCATGGACATCTACAAGGACGTCGCCGACAAGCTCCTCACCAACGGGTACGCGTACCGCTGCTACTGCACCACCACCGAGCTGGACGACCGCCGCGAGGCCGCCCGCGCCGCCGGGAAGCCCTCGGGCTACGACGGCCACTGCCGCGAGCTGACCGCCGAGCAGCTCGCGGTCTACGAGGCGGAGGGCCGCGAGCCCATCGTCCGCTTCCGGATGCCCGACGAGCCGATCACCTTCACCGACCTGGTCCGCGGCGAGCTCACCTTCACCCCGGAGAACGTGCCGGACTACGGCATCCTCCGGGCCAACGGCGCCCCGCTCTACACCCTGGTCAACCCGGTCGACGACGCCCTGATGGAGATCACCCACGTCCTGCGAGGCGAGGACCTGCTCTCCTCCACCCCCCGCCAGATCGCCCTCTACAAGGCGCTGATCGAGCTGGGCGTCGCCAAGGAGATCCCCTCCTTCGGCCACCTGCCGTACGTGATGGGCGAGGGCAACAAGAAGCTCTCCAAGCGCGACCCGCAGTCCTCCCTCAACCTCTACCGGGAGCGCGGCTTCCTCCCCGAGGGCCTGCTGAACTACCTCTCGCTCCTCGGCTGGTCCTTCTCCGCCGACCAGGACATCTTCACCATCCCCGAGATGGTGGCGAAGTTCGACATCGCGGACGTCAACGCCAACCCGGCCCGCTTCGACCTCAAGAAGGCCGAGTCCATCAACGCGGACCACATCCGCATGCTCGACGTGAAGGCCTTCACCGAGGCCTGCGAGCCCTGGCTGCGGGCCCCGCACGCGAACTGGGCCCCCGAGGACTTCGACCGCGCCGCCTGGGAGCGGATCGCCCCGCACGCCCAGACCCGCCTCACCGTCCTCTCGGACATCACGGCCAACGTCGACTTCCTCTTCCTCCCCGAGCCGGTCTTCGACCAGCCCTCCTGGGACAAGGCGATGAAGGGCGAGCCCGCGGCCCTCCTCACCACCGCCCGCGAGAAGCTGGAGGCGGCCGACTGGACCGACCCGGAGTCCCTGAAGAACGCGGTCCTGGCCGCCGGCGAGGCCCACGGCCTCAAGCTCGGCAAGGCCCAGGCCCCGGTCCGCGTCGCCGTCACCGGCCGCACGGTCGGCCTGCCGCTCTTCGAGTCCCTGGAGATCCTGGGCAAGGAGAAGACCCTCGCCCGCATCGACGCGGCCCTGACGAAGCTCGCCGCGTAGACAGCGCCTGTACGCATCGGAGGGGCGGCGGCCGGAAGATGTCCGGCCGCCGCCCCTCTCGTCATGTCCGCCCTGACGCTACGGGGTGAGGGGCAGGCCCGTCCCCGGCCGACGGCGAGGGGATGAGCCGAGGAGCGACGGCGGGCGGCTTGAGAGGACCGAACATCAGGCTCGACGGCCGCCGCGTCCGTCGGTCGGACACCACGATCCCGCCGCGCCACCTGCCTTCGGCATCCCGGTAACGGAACTGGAGGTTCTTCAGCCGCTCCCCGAACTGCTCGGACAATGACCGATACGCGTCGTCGCAGTGCACATTCCACTCCACGTCGCTCAGATAAGCGTGGCAGGCGACGGGGAACAGCAGAGAGGACACGAGGAGGTCGGCCACCTGAAGCAGCGTGTGGGTGTCGCTGTGCCCGAAGACCGGGGACTCGATGACTCCGCGCAGACTGTCACCGCCGGACCGGTACTTCCGCGTGGTCACACAGTGGACGTTGGGCGCGTTCTTCACCTTGGTGCGGCTGTCGAGCACCATCATGCCGCGTGAGTGCTCGTACGCCAGCTGGGCCTGGAAGGTCTCGTGCAGCGCGGCGACGGAGGTGGGGTAGACGCCGGACTCGTTGAACGCCCGCCCTTCCTCCTTGATCCAGACCCGGGCCAGCACACGGGCGTCGTGCCTCTCCAGTATGTCGAGCAGCGAGCACACGAGCCCCATCGCGGCCCGCCGCCAGTTGCGGTTGCCCGCGCGGAGGTTCTTCCGCACGTCGGAGCCCTTGATCTCGTGCTGGATCACTTCGGAAAGCCGCTCAGCCCGCTGCAACTCGGGCCGATAGTGCTTCTTCACATTGAGGAACTCCCAGGTCAGCGCCTTCACCTGGGAGCGGGGCACGGTGAATCCGCCGACGACGAGGACGGGAGGGGCGTCCGGCCTGGCCGGCTCGAACGTCTGCCCGTTGCCCGCCTCGTCGATGTAGCAGAGATGCACCGAACCTCCCCTGAACACATCTGTGGCCGCCCCCGAAGGGACGGCCACAGGGTCTGCGCAGCCATATGCGCGGTGTTTTGCTTTCTGCTCCCGATGCTGGCAAGCCGTTTTCCGACGGTCAAGCCGATCGCGGCGAGACGCCTGGAAAGCGTCAGGATTCAGCCATCCGCACCGGTCAGGGCCGCGGGGCACGCCGCTTCCGGCCCTCGCCGGTGGCAGGCACAGCCGCAACGAGGCAACAGCACCAGCCCCGTCCCGTGAGGCAACGGGACGTCCTCGATCCGGCGGCAGTCGCCGTGGAGGTCCGCGTACCCGGGCCGCCGCGCGAGCGCGCACTCCGGCGACAGCCGCGACGGGCTCACCGCGCGCCCTCGGGTGGACGCCGACGAGGCAGCAGATCGAGCACGTCCGGCAGCGGCGGGAACTGCGGGGCGCACGCCTCGCAGGCGTACACGTTGAACCCGGGCCCGGAGCTCTGGTGCACCTCGCACACGACGGTCGGGTTGTCGGTGACCGCATGGCAGCGGACACACATCCGCACGGGCCGCCGGGGCGCGTCGCCCGGCCCGCTCACGCGGTCCACCCCGGCGCCCCGACGACGTGCTGACCGAGGTCGATACCGAAATCGGCGGCCAGGACGAGCGCCAGCCGACGCCGCTGCTGGACGTCCAGCCGCTCGTGCGTCACGAGGTACGGCCGTACGAGAGGGGTGGCGCGCCCGTCGAGGGGGAGGGTGTGGACGAGGGGGGACCGGCGGGGCGGACGGTACGAGACGGGCCCGGGCGCGGGGGAGCGGCGGGCCTGCACCCGGGCGCCGCTCGGCAGGGGCCGACATGCTCGGCGCCTCCCGGAGTCGGGGAGGAGGAGACACGGGGCCCAGCACAGCAGGGCATGGATAATGCTCACGTCAGCAACTCCGTTGAAGTTGGTGGCCATGCCCCGGGACGGCCGTCCTCACAACGCCGTCGCCGGGGTCTCTTGATGTTGGAGGATACGCCAACCTGGTCATGCCCTGCCATGGCATGACATCAAAATGCTTCGCCAACCCTGGCCTCATACGGTCTTGTCATGGTGGACATCCCGGAGGGCTACGGCCCGGACGATGAGCTGGACCCGGAAGCGGCGGACCCGCTGTACCTGCAGCTCGCCGCGGTGCTGATCGCTCGGATCGCGGGCGGCGTGTACCCGATGGGCCGTGCCGTGCCCGGCGTCGATCGCCTGATGCAGGAGTTCGGGATCGCGCGGGGAACCGCCCGTAAGACGCTGGTGCTGCTGGCCGAGATGGGCTACGTGCGGACGGTCGTCGGCAAGGGCTCGTTCGTCATCGAGCGTGAGACCGGCGAGTCCACGGGCTGACCGTTCCCGCCGCGCTGCCGGAGGCTTGGCCGACTCGTCCCGGTGTGTCACTGGCGGGTCGTAGGATCGCGTCTGTGATTACGGGCGAGCTGAAGAGCACGGTGAGTCGTGTCTGGGACACGTTCTGGACCGGGGGTACCTCGAACCCCCTTGAGGTGATGGAGCAGATCACGTATCTGCTCTTCATCAAGCGGTTGGACGAGCTCCAGACCCGCAAGGACAACAAGGCGAACCGTACGGGCGTGCCGGACCCTGACCCGTTCTTCGACGCGGACCAGCAGGAACTGCGCTGGCAGAACTTCAAGGCCCGCGACCCCGAGGTGATGTACGACATCGTGGAGAAGGGCGTCTTCCCCTATCTCCGCGCGATGGGCGGCGACGAGTCGACGTACTCCCACCACATGCGGGACGCCCGTTTCACCATCCCCAAGCCCAGCGTGCTCGCCAAGGTCGTCGACCTGCTGGACGCCATCTCGATGGAGTCGAGCGACACCAAGGGCGACATCTACGAGTACCTGCTGGCGAAGATCGCGACGGCCGGCCAGAACGGCCAGTTCCGCACTCCGCGCCACATCATCGACCTGATGGTCGAGATGACCCAGCCGAAGCCGGGCGATGAGGTCTGCGACCCGGCCTGCGGCACCGCCGGCTTCCTGGTGCAGACGGCGTCGTACGTGAAGCGCGAGCACGCGGACGCGCTCCTGGACAGGGAACAGCGCGAACACTTCAACGCGAGCATGTTCCACGGCTTCGACTTCGACTCCACGATGCTCCGCATCGGCTCGATGAACATGCTGCTGCACGGCATCGAGAACCCGGACATCCGTTACCGCGACTCGCTCGCGGAGTCGGCGGCGGGGGAGTCGGAGAAGTACTCCCTGATCCTGGCGAACCCGCCGTTCGCGGGCAGCCTGGACTACGAGGAGACGGCGGCGGACCTGCTGCGCGTGGTCAAGACGAAGAAGACGGAACTCCTCTTCCTCGCGCTGTTCCTGCGCCTCCTCAAGCCCGGTGGCCGGGCGGCGGTCATCGTCCCGGACGGTGTTCTCTTCGGCTCGACGAAGGCCCACAAGGAACTGCGCCGCATGCTGGTTGAGGACCACAAGCTGGACGCCGTAGTGAAGCTCCCGAGCGGGGTCTTCAAGCCGTACGCCGGTGTCTCGACCGCGATTCTGTTCTTCACCCGCACAGACAGCGGCGGCACGGACAACGTCTGGTTCTACGACGTCCAGGCGGACGGCCTGAGCCTGGACGACAAGCGGAACCTGCTGGTGCCCGAGGACCGCTTCGGCGTCCGTCCGATGGGGGACCCCTTCTCCCCGGAGGAGCACGCCAAGAACAACCTCCCGGACGTCCTCGCCCGCTGGCACGAGCGCGGCGGCTCGGAGCTTGAGCGCGAGCGCACGGACCAGAGCTTCTGCGTCCCCAAGGCGGACATCGCGGCCCAGGGCTACGACCTGAGCCTGAATCGCTACAAAGAGATCGTCCACGAGGAGGTCGAGACCCGGGCGCCGTTGGAGATTCTGGCGGATCTGGAGCGCTTGGACGCCGAGATCGCCAAGGGGACGGCCGAGCTCAAGGGGATGCTGGCGTGACGGCGTGGGATCGCGTGCCTTTGGCGATGCTTATCCGGGAGGCGAAGCCCGGATTTGCCTGTGGAGATCAGGACGAGGACGGGATCTTTCAGATCCGGATGAACAACGTCACGAAGCATGGCGAACTCGACCTGACGAAGCGGCGCAGAGTGCCGCGTTCGGCTCCGGGAGTCGAGAAGAGCCGCCTGGAGCCCGGTGACGTATTGTTCAATGCCACTAATAGCCCAGAGCTGGTCGGAAAGACGCTCTATTTTCCCGAGCTGGATGAGGAGGTGGTCTATAGCAACCACTTCCAGAGGATCCGGACGAAGAGCGAATTGCTGGACAGTTACTATCTGAGTAAATGGCTATCCTACCAGTTCTCGCTAGGAGTCTTCGCTGGCCTTTGTAAGCGGTGGGTCAATCAGGCGACCGTCAGCAAGGAAAGTCTGCTGGCACTCAAGGTTCCCCTTCCTCCTGTCGCGGTGCAGAGGCGCATCGCCGCCGTCCTCGACCAGGTGGACTCCCAGCGCGCCAAGCGCCGCGAGGCCATCGCCCTAGTCGACGACCTTGCGCAGTCCGTTTTTCTTGACCTCTTCGGGGGGAAGTGGAGTGGGGATCGGGTTCGGCTTGGAGAATGTCTTGACTTCATTACGAGCGGCGGGCGCGGGTGGGCAAAGTATTATTCTGACGAAGGTGCCCGATTCATTCGCTCGCTTGATGTACAGATGAATGAAGTGACTCTCGATCGGGCAGTGTTCGTGACACCTCCAGAAAATGCGGAAGCGCGACGTACAAGGGTTCGGAAGGGGGATGTCCTCCTTACCATCACGGGATCACTCATCGGGCGGGTGGCTGCAGTTCCGGACGTGGCGGAGGGCTCCTACGTCAGTCAGCATGTGGCGATTCTCCGTCCTGCGACAGAACGGCTGAGGCCGGGGTTTTTGGCGCGTTTCTTGAGTCTTCCGTCAGAAGGGCAACGGCAGATTTCGAAGGCGCAGTACGGGCAGACGAAACCAGGACTGAACTTCGAACAGATCGAAAACTTCATGATTCCGCTTCCTGAGATCTCTGAACAAGAGCGCCTTCTTCGGCGACTGGCCGCATTGGACGAGGTCCGAGCCCGTCACCGAGTCCACCTCGCCACCCTCGACGAGCTCTCCGCTTCCATCCAGCAGCGCGCCTTCTCCGGCCGTCTCTGGGAGCGCGAAGCCGCGTAACCCGCAGCCCTCCGGGCCCCGCCACCGGGCGCGGAACCAACATCAACACCCGCACGTTCAGTCACCAGGCCACCGGGGCGTTCGGCCGCGCAGCACCGCGCGGCCGAACACCCGCAACGGCCGCACACGACACCGGCGTACGCGCGTAGCCAGGGGAGGCCGCGCGGCACACCGCACGCCGCATCACGGGGAAGGGGCGCCGCACCAGCATGGGGAGCGACGAGAGCAGCAAGGGGCAGGCGAACAGCGGGGCGCCGGGCGCGAAGCCCACCCCACCGAAGCCTGCACCGAAGCCCGGGCCGCCGCAGGGGGCCACACCCAACAAACCGGGCACGCCCGGCCTGCCTCCCATCGGCCCCCAGACCAACGCCGCTCAGAACATCGCCCGCCCGCCCGGCAACTTCGACTTCCTCCGCGCCGAGTGGCCGGCCCTCCACGCCGAGGCCGCGCACGCCGAGCGGCTGGCCCACACGGACCCCCGAGCCGCCTGCTTCTACGCCCGCCGCGTTCTGGAGCAGGCCGTGCACTGGATGTACGACACCGACACCTCCCTTCACGCGCCGTACAAGACGGATCTCGCCGCGATGCTGCACGAGCCGACGTTCAAGGCGCAGGTCGGGCCGGCCGTCGGCGTGAAGATGGACCTCGTCCGGCGGCAGGGCAACAACGCCGTGCACAAGTCCGCGCCCGTGCCGGTGAAGAACGCGGTGGACAGCCTCCGGGAGCTGTTCCACGCCCTCTACTGGTTCGCCCGCACCTACGCGCGCGTGCAGACCCCACCCTCCGGCATCGCCTTCGACGCCGACCGCATCCCCCGCCCCCTCTCCCCACAGGCCCGCCTCGCCAAGCAGGCCGAGCTCAAGGCGAAGGCCGAGGAGGACCAGCGCCGCTACGAGCAGCAGGCCAAGGAGCTCAAGGCCGCGCGCGAGGCGAACGAGGAGCAGGCGCGGCAGATCGAGGAACTGCGCAAGCAGATCGCCCTCGCCAAGAAGGCCAACCAGCAGGTCCGGGACACCCACGACTACGACGAGGCCACCACCCGCAGCGCCTTCATCGACCTCCTCCTCAAGGAGGCCGGCTGGGACGGCCTGGAGAAGGGGCGGGACACCGAGTACGAGGTCACCGGCTTCGCAGGATCGGCCAGTGGTACGGGGTACGTCGACTACGTCCTGTGGGGTGATGACGGCAAGCCCCTCGCCGTCATCGAGGCCAAGCGCACCAAGCGGGACGCCCGCGACGGGCAACAGCAGGCCAAGTTGTACGCGGACGCGATCGAGGCCCGGTTCCACCGCCGCCCGCTGATCTTCTACACCAACGGGTACGAGACGTACCTCTGGGACGACGCCATGAAGTACCCGCCCCGGCCGGTGCAGGGCTTCCTCACCCAGGACCAGCTCCGCTGGCGCATCCGGCAGCGAGCCGAACGCCGCTCGCTCACCACCGCGCCGGTCAACGAGAAGATCGCCGGCCGGAAGTACCAGAAGCAGGCCATCGCCCGCGTGGGCGAGACCTTCGAGCGGGACGGCATGCGGCAGGCCCTTCTCGTCATGGCCACCGGCACCGGCAAGACCCGTACCACCGTCGCCCTCGTGGACCAGCTGAAGAAGGCGAACTGGGTGCAGCGGGTACTCTTCCTCGCCGACCGCCAGACCCTGGTCAACCAGGCCGTGAAGGCGTTCAAGGAACATCTGCCGAACACCCCGGTCGCCAGCCTCCTCGACGACAAGCACGCGTCGGCGCACGTCTTCGTCTCCACCTACCAGACGATGATGCGGCTGATCGACACCACGGACGACGCCGGCCGACGCCGCTTCGGGCCCGGCTACTTCGACCTGATCGTCATCGACGAGGCCCACCGCTCCGTCTACGCCAAGTACGGGGAGATCTTCCGCTACTTCGACTCGCTGCTCCTCGGGCTCACCGCCACCCCCAAGGACGAGATCGACCGCAACACCTACCGGTTGTTCCAGCTGGAGGACGGCGTGCCCACGGACTCGTACGGCCTCCAGCAGGCCGTGGACGAGGGCTACCTGGTGCCCGCTGCCTCCGTCCGCGTACCGCTGAGGTTCATGGAGCGAGGCATCCGGTACGACGAACTCTCGGACGAGGAGAAGGCCGAGTGGGACGCCAAGGAGTGGTCCGAGGATGGTGACGTGCCGGACGCCGTCGGCCGGCACGAGATGAACAAGTTCCTCTTCAACGCGGACACCGTCGACAAGATGCTGGAGGTCCTCGTCACGCAGGGCCACCGCGTGGAGGGCGGCGACCGCCTCGGCAAGACCATCGTCTTCGCCAGGAACAACGACCACGCGCGCTTCATCGAGGAGCGCTACAACGCCAACTACCCCGCGGGCGCCGGACACACGGCACGGGTCATCACCTACAAGGAGACCTACGCCCAGAGCCTCATCGACGCCTTCTCCGACCCGAAGAACCCGCCGAACGCTCCCGACATCGCCATCTCCGTCGACATGCTGGACACCGGCGTCGACGTGCCCGAGGTCGTGAACCTGGTCTTCGCCAAGCCGGTCTTCTCCAAGACGAAGTTCTGGCAGATGATCGGCCGCGGCACCCGGCTGCGCAAGGGCCTGTACGGCCCCGACCGCGACAAGCAGGACTTCCGGGTCTTCGACTTCTGCGGCAACATCGACTTCTTCAACAGCGGCCTCGCCTCCGTGGAAGCCCGCCAGGCGGTCTCGCTCACCGAGAAGATCCTCCGGCGCCAGCTCGACCTCGTCCGGGCACTGGACCGCCGACAGCAGCCGGACGCCGGCCGGGACGCGGGCCCGGACGGCATCGCCACGGAAGCCGAGGTCCGCTGGTCGCTGGCACACCGGCTGCACCGCACCGTCGCGGGGATGAACCCCGACAACTTCCTCGTACGCCCCCATCTGCGGACGGTGGAGACCTTCGGCGACTTCGCCTCCTGGCACCGCATCGACGACGAAGCGGACGCGGCCATCCGCGACGCCCTGCTTCCCCTGCCGACCGAGCACACGCCGGACGAGACCGAGAACGGCGAAGAGGCGAAGCGCTTCGACCTCATGGCGTACAGCCTCCAGCTCGCCGCCCTCGAAGGCGGGGCCGACTACGTCAAGCTGCGGAAGCGCATCCGGGAGATCGCCGACGATCTCCTCGGCAAGACCAACATCCCGGCCGTGGCCGAGCAGGCGGCGCTCCTCGAAGCCGTCGCGGGTGAGGAGTGGTGGCAGGACGCCACCCTGCCGATGCTGGAGGAGATGCGCCGCCGACTGCGCGCGCTGGTCAGACTCACCGACCCGAAGGCCAAGCGGAAGGTCGTCTTCACCGACTTCGAGGACGAGCTGGGCGAGATCACCGAAGCGGAGATCCACGGCGTCCCCGTCGGCACGGACGAGCAGCGCCTCCGGCAGAAGGCCCGCACCTACCTCCTCAACCACGCCGACCAGCCCGCTGTCCGCAAGCTCCGCCACAACGAGCAGATCACCGAGGAGGACATCGCCGGTCTGGAGAAGGTCTTCCTCGCCGAAGCCGTCGCGTCCCCCGAGGACCTCGAAGCGGTGAAGGACTCCGGCGAAGGGCTGGGCCTGTTCGTCCGCAAGCTCTGCGGGCTCGACCGCCGGGCGGCACAGCGGGCACTCGAATCGTTCATCGCGGGCAAGCGGCTCAGCGCCCGACAGCTCGACTTCATCACCCTGATCATCGACGTCGTCGTGCAGCGCGGCATCATCGGAGTGGCGGACCTGTACGAGGCCCCCTTCACCGACCGGGCACCGAACGGCCCCGAGGACCTGTTCGCGAACGAGGAGATCGACGCCCTGGAGATCGTCTTCAAGGACCTCCTGAACCGGGCACGCCCCACGGCGCTTGCCGCCTAACCGCACGCCGTACCTGCCTGGCCTTCTGCCAGAAGGCCAGGCAGGTACGGCGAAGGGGGCAGGCCGAATCGCCCACGCCGTTCGGTATTCATTGGTATTCTCGGGTCATGGCTGACACCACCATCAAGATCAGTGGCGAGATAAGGGACCGCCTCCGCACGCTGGCCGAGGAGCGCGGCCTGAGCGCGCGGGCCTATGTCGAGCGCATGGTGGCCGCCATCCCGACCGAGACCGAGCGCGCCGAACGAACGGCGAAGGCGATCGCCTACGTCCGTGAGCAGTTCGGGGCCGAAGTCGACGACGCCGTCCTGCGCGAGGGCCAGGCGTGGCGCCAGGCCATCGCCGAGCGGCGGGTGGGGAGTCGCAGGTGATCATCCTCGATCACACGGCCATGGTGGCGCTCGGGCGCGGTCATCGGCTGCTGTCCTCGATCGTCGTGGTCGAGGTGGACGACCCCGCCCAGCGCGCCCACGTGCCGGCGCTCTGCCTGTTCGCGGCGAGCCTCGAACTACCGGGGATCGTCGCGCACGCCGGGGCGCTGCCCGGTCTGGAGTTCCTGCCGCTCGACTTCGCCGCCACGGCCGCCGTCGAGCAGGCGGTGACCGCCGGTCTCGACTGGCGGCACGCACACGCCGTGTACGCGGCCGCGGCGAGCTCCCCGGAGGGGCAGGTCCTGACGGCCGAGCCCGAGGCGTACGACGGCACCGGCGTGTGGGCGGTGGACGTCGGGAAGCCCTGACCGGGGCGGGGTTCCGGCGGTACGGTCGGTCCCATGAGCATCCGCGCCGTCCTCTGGGACGTGGACGACACGATCTTCGACTACGCGGGCGCCGACCGCGCCGGCATGCGCGCCCACCTCGCCGCCGAGGGCCTGGCCGGGCTGCACGGCACCGTCGAGGACGCCCTGTGCCGCTGGAAGGAGCTCACCGAGATCCACTGGCGGCGCTACGAGGACGGCCTGGGGGACTGGCAGGAGCAGCGGCGCTGGCGGGTCCGCGACTTCCTGGACCGGCCGGGGATGACCGACGCCGAGGCCGACGCCTGGTTCGACCGGTACGTGGCCCACTACGAGGCCGCCTGGGAGCTCTTCCCCGACGCCCTGCCCGTCCTCGACCTGCTCGCCGCCGACTACCGGCAGGCCGTCCTGTCGAACTCCAGCATCCGCGCCCAGGAGCCCAAGCTGCGCGCCCTCGGCGTCCGCCACCGCTTCGAGGCCGTCCTGTGCGCCGCCGAGCTGGGCGCCGCCAAACCCGCCGCCGAGGCCTTCCACGCCGCCTGTACGGCCCTGGGCCTCGCCCCGCACCAGGTGGCGTACGTCGGGGACCGGCCCGACATCGACGCGCTCGGCGCCCAGGAGGCGGGGCTCCACGGCATCTGGCTGGACCGCGCCGACACCGGCGAGCAGCCCGGCCTCCGCCGCATCACCGACCTCCACCAGCTCCCCCCGCTGCTCCGCGGGGATACCCGTTTTGGAGCACCGTCCACCTTCGGGTAATGTTCTTCCTGCGCCGAGGGGAGCAAGCCGAAAGGCAAGAACCCGGAAAGCGCAAGCCGAGCAAGATCCCCCTCGCGGGGAAGTTGCCCCGGTGGCCTATGGTGTAATTGGCAGCACGACTGATTCTGGTTCAGTTAGTCTTGGTTCGAGTCCAGGTAGGCCAGCTCGCAGAGCTCATCTGCAAACCGTGGATGGCATCCACAAAGCCCCCGTTGTGTAGCGGCCTAGCACGCCGCCCTCTCAAGGCGGTAGCGCCGGTTCGAATCCGGTCGGGGGTACAGATCCTTCCCGCGTGACCACCTGGGTAGCTCCCGGTGGCCACGATGCAGGATCGCTAGGGCCCCCGTTGTGTAGCGGCCTAGCACGCCGCCCTCTCAAGGCGGTAGCGCCGGTTCGAATCCGGTCGGGGGTACGACGCTGGTCTAACCACGTATTGGTCTATGGTGTAATTGGCAGCACGACTGATTCTGGTTCAGTTAGTCTAGGTTCGAGTCCTGGTAGACCAGCTCGGGTCTGCGGCGGTATTAATTTAACGCCTGCATGATCCAAAGCCCCCGTTGTGTAGCGGCCTAGCACGCCGCCCTCTCAAGGCGGTAGCGCCGGTTCGAATCCGGTCGGGGGTACTCGACGAACAAGCCCTTCCCTTCGGGGGGAGGGCTTCTTCGCTGTTCCCGGCAGACCTCCGTACGCGCACAACTCCGGCCCACCGCTGCGGCGTTGGAGCGGTGGGCCGGGAGACGTACGGGGAGGGAAGGGGAGTGGGGGCAGGCGTCTCAGCCGTTGCGGCGCAGGGCCTCGGTGAGACGGGCGGCGGCGTCGATGACCGCCTGGGCGTGCATACGGCCGGGATGGCGCGTCAGACGCTCGATCGGACCCGAGACCGACACGGCGGCCACCACGCGGTTGGAAGGGCCCCTGACGGGCGCGGAGACGGACGCCACGCCGGGCTCCCGCTCGCCGATCGACTGGGCCCAGCCGCGGCGCCGTACGCCCGACAGGGCCGTCGCCGTGAAACGGGCGCCCTGGAGGCCGCGGTGCAGCCGCTCGGGCTCCTCCCAGGCCATCAGGATCTGCGCCGACGAGCCGGCCTTCATGGTGAGCGTGGAACCCACCGGGACCGTGTCCCGCAGGCCCGAGAGCCGCTCGGCCGCAGCCACGCAGATGCGCATGTCGCCCTGGCGCCGGTAGAGCTGCGCGCTCTCGCCGGTGACGTCGCGCAGGTGCGTGAGCACCGGCCCTGCCGTCGCCAGGAGGCGGTCCTCACCGGCCGCCGCCGCGAGCTCCGCCAGCCGAGGACCGAGAATGAAACGGCCCTGCATGTCGCGGGCCACCATCCGGTGGTGTTCCAATGCCACGGCCAGTCGGTGGGCCGTGGGTCGTGCGAGTCCCGTCGCCGCGACCAGTCCTGCGAGGGTGGCCGGACCGGACTCCAGGGCGCTCAGGACAAGGGCTGCCTTGTCGAGAACGCCTACGCCGCTAGAGTTGTCCATGCAACGATACTTGCGTCTCACTCTGTGAAACGCAAGTTCAATTTCCCGAGGAACTTGTCACTCTGGAGGAGCGGCCGCACAACGGACCGCGAAACGATCTCTAGTGGTGTCGGCGCAGCCGCCGGCCGGAGGGAAAGCGATGGGTAGGACACTCGCGGAGAAGGTCTGGGACGACCATGTCGTCCGGCGCGCCGAGGGCGAGCCCGATCTCCTCTTCATCGATCTTCACCTGCTGCACGAGGTGACCAGCCCCCAGGCCTTCGACGGTCTCCGTCAGAACGGCCGGCAGGTGCGGCGGCTCGACCTCACCCTCGCCACCGAGGACCACAACACCCCCACCCTCGACATCGACAAGCCGATCGCCGACCCGGTCTCCCGCGCCCAGCTGGAGACCCTGCGGAAGAACTGCGCCGAGTTCGGCGTACGGCTCCACCCGCTCGGCGACGTCGAGCAGGGCGTCGTCCACGTGGTGGGCCCCCAGCTGGGCCTGACCCAGCCCGGCATGACCGTGGTCTGCGGCGACTCCCACACCTCCACGCACGGCGCCTTCGGCGGTCTGGCCTTCGGCATCGGCACCAGCCAGGTCGAGCACGTCCTTGCCACCCAGACGCTGCCGATGGCCCGCCCGAAGACCATGGCCATCACCGTGAACGGCGAGCTGCCCGCCGACGTCACCGCCAAGGACCTGATCCTCGCCGTCATCGCGAAGATCGGCACCGGCGGCGGCCAGGGCTACGTCCTGGAGTACCGGGGCCCGGCCATCGAGAAACTCTCGATGGAAGGCCGCATGACCATCTGCAACATGTCCATCGAGGCCGGCGCCCGCGCGGGCATGATCGCCCCCGACGAGACCACCTTCGCCTACCTCAAGGGCCGCCCGCACGCCCCCCAGGGCGAGGACTGGGACGCCGCCGTCGCCTACTGGAAGACCCTCAAGACCGACGAGGACGCCGTCTTCGACGCCGAGGTCGTCATCGACGCCGCCGAGCTCGCCCCCTTCGTCACCTGGGGCACCAACCCCGGCCAGGGCGCCCCGCTTTCGGCGAACGTCCCCGACCCCGCCTCGTACGAGGACCCCTCCGAGCGCCTCGCCGCCGAAAAGGCCCTGGAGTACATGGGGTTGACCGCCGGGCAGCCGCTGCGCGACATCAAGGTCGACACCGTCTTCGTGGGCTCCTGCACCAACGGCCGCATCGAGGACCTGCGCAACGCCGCCGCCCTCCTGGAAGGCCGCAAGGTCGCCGACGGCGTCCGCATGCTGGTCGTCCCCGGCTCCGTCCGGGTCGCCCTCCAGGCCGTCGAGGAGGGCCTGGACAAGGTCTTCAAGGAGGCCGGGGCCGAATGGCGGCACGCGGGCTGCTCCATGTGCCTGGGCATGAACCCCGACCAACTGGCTCCCGGTGAGCGCTCCGCGTCCACCTCCAACCGCAACTTCGAGGGCCGGCAGGGCAAGGGCGGCCGCACCCACCTGGTCTCCCCCCAGGTCGCCGCCGCCACCGCCGTACTGGGCCACCTGGCCTCCCCGGCCGACCTGTCCGACACCGTCACCACCGCGGGGGTCTGAGGAACCATGGAAGCCTTCACCACGCACACCGGCCGGGCCGTCCCGCTGCGCCGCAGCAACGTCGACACCGACCAGATCATCCCCGCGCACTGGCTCAAGAAGGTCACCCGCGACGGCTTCGAGGACGGCCTCTTCGAGGCCTGGCGCAAGGACGAGTCCTTCGTGCTCAACCGGCCCGAGCGGCAGGGCGCCACGGTCCTGGTGGCCGGCCCCGACTTCGGCACCGGCTCCTCCCGCGAGCACGCCGTCTGGGCGCTGCAGAACTACGGCTTCAAGACGGTCATCTCCTCCCGCTTCGCCGACATCTTCCGCGGCAACTCGCTGAAGAACGGTCTGCTGACCGTCGTCCTGCCCCAGGAGACCGTCGACGCCCTCTGGCAGCTGACCGAGGCCGACCCGACCGCCGAGATCACCGTCGACCTGGAGGCCCGCAAGGTCCTGGCCGACGGGATCGACGCCGACTTCGAACTCGACGAGAACGCCCGCTGGCGGCTCCTGAACGGCCTCGACGACATCAGCCTCACCCTTCAGAACGAAGCCGACATCGCCGCCTACGAGGCGGCAAGGCCCTCCTTCAAGCCCCGTACAATTACGGCCTGAGCAGCGCTTTTCCCCGACTGCGCCCCCCACCCTCCGGTGGGGGGCGCAGTCGCTTGTTGAGACCCCGTCGGGCGACAACTCGCCCTAGATGGCACAATCTGTGCATGGAACGCGACAGCCAACTCGAGCTCTACGAGGCCGTCGCCGCCCGATTGAAAGAAGCGCACTCCCGAGTGCGCGCACTGCAAGTCCCGGAGGGCGTAAGGATGGCGCTGTCCCGGAAGCTGCTGGTCGTCACGGCCGCGGCGAAGCACGATCTCGCGGACGCGGCAACGCGTCTGGACCGGTTGATGAAGGACCTCGATGAGGGCCGATTCCCTGAAGACGACTGACACCAGGAACTCCGCAACGGCTCTTCCGCGTTGCGGCACTAGGGTGATTAGACCGTTTCGTGTTTGATTTGCGGTATATACATGCCTAACGTGCGAAAAAGCTTGAACACTTTCGTTCCGGCAAAGTCTCCGAAGGGGAAGACGTGAACAAGGCGCAGCTCGTAGAAGCGATTGCCGACAAGATGGGCGGTCGCCAGCAGGCCGCCGATGCCGTCGACCACGTGCTCGACGCCATCGTGCGCGCCGTGGTCGCCGGCGACCGTGTCTCGGTCACCGGCTTCGGCTCGTTCGAGAAGGTCGACCGCCCCGCCCGGTACGCCCGCAACCCGCAGACGGGCGAGCGCGTGCGGGTCAAGAAGACCTCCGTTCCGCGCTTCCGCGCGGGCCAGGGCTTCAAGGACCTGGTCAGCGGCTCGAAGAAGCTCCCCAAGGGCGGCGAGGTCTCCGTCAAGAAGGCCCCCAAGGGCAGCCTCACCGGCGGTGCCTCCGCCACCGTGAAGAAGGCTGCCGCGAAGAAGGCCACCACGGCCAAGAAGGCCGCCGCCAAGAAGGCCGCTCCGGCCAAGAAGACCACCGCCGCAGCCAAGAAGGCGACCCCGGCGAAGAAGACCACGGCGGCCGCGAAGAAGACCACCGCCAAGAAGACGACGGCCGCGGCCAAGAAGACCACCGCCGCCGCCAAGAAGGCCGCCCCGGCCGCCACGGCCAAGAAGGCCGCCGCCAAGAAGACCGCCCCGGCCAAGAAGGCCACGGCGAAGAAGGCGCCCGCCAAGAAGACCACGGCGCGCAAGACCACCACGGCCAAGAAGACCGCCGCCAAGAAGTAGGACGGTCACCGCACGTCCGCCGGGCCGGGCTCCCGTCACGGGAGCCCGGCCCGCGGCGCGTTCCCGGGGCCGTACGGACGCGTTTCCTGGGTCGTACGGGCACGTTCCCGGAGCCGTACGGGCGCGTTCCCGGAGCCGTACGGACGGTGGGGGAGGGTTCAGAAGGTCTGCAGCGTCACCAGGGTGATCCGCAGGCCCGCGCCCGAGGTGCCGGGCTCCGCCTCGATCCGCACCCGCTGCCCCGGACGCAGCAGCCGCAGCCCGCCCGCGTCGAAGGCCTCCGCCCCGAACTCCACCGGGGTGCCGTCGTCGAGCAGCACACTGCCGCTGCGGGTCTCGGAGTCGTACGTGTACGCGGTCGCCTGCATGGACCGCACCCTATCCGGCCGTCGCGGGCCGCCGGGCCGCCGTCCGCGGGCCGAGCCCCAGGGCCCCCGCCGCCACCAGGTCCTCGCCGGTGTCCACGTCCCGGCGGACGGAATCCACCCCGGACAGCCGGATTTCCACCGCCCCCGACGACAAATGCCGAAGCCGCGACGGCCCTCCGAAAGCCGGTTCCAATTCCACCCCCGGTCCCGCCGAGAGGAATGTCGTACCTATTTCGGCGGCATCCGCGAGAAATGTCCTGGGGAATTGCCGGGCCGCCGCCAGGACCCGTGCGAGCTCCGCCGGGCGCAGCGCGGGCAGATCCGCGTTCAGCGCCGCCACGCGCGCGTGCGGACGTCGCTCCCGCACCGCCCGGGCCCCGTGCGCAAGGGCCGCGTTGAGCCCCGCCGCCGGTGCGTCCGGCACGATCCGCGCCCCGAGCGCGGCCAGCGCCCGGCCCGCCGCCGGATCGTCCGTGACCACCACCACGTCCCGTACCTCCGGGCAGTCCAGCGCCGCCGCCACCGTGTCCTGGGCGAAGGCCAGGGCCAGCCGGGGCCGCAGCCGCTCCCCGGCCGCGGGGGCGAGTCGGCTCTTCGCCAGGGCCAGGGGCTTGAGGGGTACGACCAGGGACCAGCCGTCGTCCGCGTCCGTGTTCATCGCCGCCCATTCTGTCCCGCCCGGGCGGGACCCTCCGGTCCCCGGGGCGTACGGTGTCCTCGACAGAGCAGGAGCATGGGGCGACACTTGACCCCCTGCCGGCAGGACCCCGCAAGACACGGCAAGACACGGCAAGACCCAGCAGGACACGGAGAAAGGTGCCCCCAGTGCCCCGCCGCAGAATCGGCTTCTGGTACCGCCTCGCGGCGGTCATCGCCAAACCCCCCCTGGTGGTTCTGTTCAAGCGGGACTGGCGCGGCATGGAGCACATTCCGGCCGAGGGCGGGTTCATCACCGCGGTCAACCACAACTCGTACCTGGACCCGCTCTCCTACGCGCACTACCAGTACAACACCGGCAGGGTGCCCCGCTTCCTCGCCAAGGCCGGCCTCTTCAAGGGCGGCTTCGTCGGCACGATGCTCCGCAAGACCGGCCAGATCCCCGTCTACCGCGAGACCGCGAACGCCCTGGACGCCTTCCGGGCCGCCGTCGACGCCATCGAGCGGGGCGAGTGCGTCGCCTTCTACCCCGAGGGCACCCTGACCCGCGACCCCGACATGTGGCCCATGCCCGGCAAGACCGGCGCCGCCCGCGTCGCGCTGCTCACCAGGGCGCCCGTCATCCCGGTGGCACAGTGGGGCGCCAACCTCGCGATGCCGCCGTACGCCAAGAAGGACAAGTTCAGCTTCTTCCCGCGCAAGACGCTGATCGTCCAGGCGGGTCCGCCGGTCGACCTCTCCCGCTTCGACGGCCTGGAGCCCACCCCCGAGGTGCTGCGCGAGGCCACCGAGACGATCATGGCCGCCATCACCGCCCTCCTGGAGGAGGTCCGCGGCGAGAAGGCCCCTGCCGAGCCCTACGACCCGCGCCGCGCCCGCCGGGAACAGCGCCGCAAGGCCGCCGAGGCCGAAGGGGGCACCAAGTGACGCACCGAGCGACCAGGGCCGCCGTCTTCGGCAACGGCTCCTGGGGCACCGCCTTCGCCATGGTGATGGCCGACGCGGGCTGCGAGGTGAGCCTCTGGGGCCGCCGCCCCGCGCTCGCCGAGACCATCAACACCACCCGTACCAACCCCGACTACCTGCCCGGCGTCGAACTCCCCAACGGCATCACCGCCACCGCGGACGCGGCCGAGGCCGCCGAGGGCGCCGACTTCGCCGTCCTCGTCATCCCCTCCCAGACCCTGCGCGAGAACCTCGCCGCCTGGGCGCCCAAGCTCGGCCCCGACACCGTGCTCGTCTCCCTCATGAAGGGCATCGAACTCGGCACCGCCAAGCGGATGAGCGAGGTCATCACCGAGGTCGCCGGCGTCCCCGCCGAGCGCGTCGCCGTCCTCACCGGACCCAACCTGGCCCGCGAGATCGCCGCCCGGCAGCCCGCCGCCGCCGTCGCCGCCTGCGTCGACGAGTCGGTCGCCCAGCGGCTCCAGGCCGCCTGCATGACCCCGTACTTCCGCCCGTACACCAACACCGACGTGGTCGGCTGCGAACTCGGCGGCGCGGTGAAGAACGTCATCGGCCTCGCCGTCGGCATCGCCAACGGCATGGGCCTCGGCGACAACTCCAAGGCCACCCTCATCACCCGCGGCCTCGCCGAGACCACCCGCCTCGGCCTCGCCATGGGCGCCGACCCGCTCACCTTCTCCGGCCTCGCGGGCCTCGGCGACCTCGTCGCCACCTGCTCCTCGCCGCTCTCCCGGAACAACACCTTCGGCACCAACCTGGGCCGCGGGATGACCCTCCAGGAGGCCGTCGCCGCCACCAAGCAGACCGCCGAGGGCGTCAAGTCCTGCGAGTCGGTGCTCGACCTGGCCCGCCGACACGGCGTCGACATGCCCATCACCGAGACCGTCGTCTCCATCGTCCACGACGGCAAGCCGCCGACGGTCGCCCTCAAGGAACTCATGTCGCGCAGCGCCAAGCCCGAGCGCCGCTGAGCCGGACGCGCGAGACGGCCCGCGGGGCGCTCAGGAGTTCGGAGACCGCAAGGTACGCTCATCGCGATATGAGCGAGAACACCCAGAGCCCCCGCAAGCCGCGCGTGGCCGTCGTCTTCGGCGGACGCAGCTCCGAGCACGCCATCTCCGTCGTCACCGCCGGCGCCGTCCTCAAGGCGATCGACCGGACCAAGTACGACGTGCTGCCCATCGGCATCACCAAGGAGGGGCGCTGGGCGCTGACCGCCGACGCCCCCGAGCGGATGGCGATCGCCGACCGCACCCTGCCGGACGTCGACCGGCTCACCGAGTCGGAGTCCGGCAACGTGGTCCTCCCCGTCGACCCGGCCGGCCGCGAGGTCGTCCTGCACGAGCCCGGCACCCTGCCGCAGGCCCTCGGCGAGGTCGACGTCGTCTTCCCGATGCTCCACGGCCCCTACGGTGAGGACGGCACCCTCCAGGGCCTCCTGGAGCTCTCCGGCATCCCGTACGTCGGCGCGGGCGTCCTCGCCTCCGCCGTCGGCCAGGACAAGGAGTACATGAAGCGGGTCTTCGTCTCGTACGGCCTGCCGGTCGGACCGTACGAGGTCGTCCGGCCGCGCGAGTGGGACCGCAACCCGGCCGAGGCCCGCAAGAAGATCGTCGAGTTCGCCGCCGACCACGGCTGGCCGCTCTTCGTGAAGCCCGCCCGCGGCGGCTCCTCCGTCGGCATCACCAAGGTCGACGACCTCTCCGGCCTCGACGAGGCCGTCGAGGAGGCCCGCCGCCACGACCCGAAGATCATCGTGGAGGCGCTGGTGCGCGGCCGCGAGATCGAGTGCGGCGTCCTGGAGTTCGAGGACGGCCCGCGCGCCAGCGTGCCCGCCGAGATCCCCCCGGTCACCGACCACGACTTCTACGACTTCGAGGCCAAGTACATCGACTCGGCCTCCGGCCTGGTGCCCGCCCCGATCGGCGACGAGGCCACCGCCGAGGTCCAGCGCCTGGCCGTCGCCGCCTACGAGGCGGTCTCCTGCGAGGGCCTGGTCCGCGCCGACTTCTTCCTCACCGAGGACGGCGACTTCGTCATCAACGAGATCAACACCATGCCCGGCTTCACCCCGATCTCCATGTACCCGCGCATGTGGCAGGAGAGCGGCGTGAGCTACCCCGAGCTGGTCGACCGGCTCATCCAGGCCGCGCTGACCCGCTCCACGGGCCTGCGCTAGCCGCACAGGCGCCCTGGGGCCCTAACGGCACTCCGGCTCCAGGGCGCACGGTATCGCCCGGTCCACCGGGGCGGCGAGGTCCACGAGCGGCCCGATGTCGTGCGCGTACCGCTCGCCGAGGGTCACCTCGACGTACGTCTTCCGGTACACCGAGGTGAGCCGCGGTCCGCCGTCATCGGACTGCTCCAGCATCCAGCGCACGCCCTCGGCGGAGACGGCCTGGGCCTGCGGGTCGCTCATCCTTTCGGGCCGGGGGACCCCGCAGCGCAGTACGATCGCTCCGTCACCCCACCCCGCGGTCAGCTCGGAGTCGGGGGACGGATCGCTCCGCTCCTGCCCCGCCACGGTGTCCGGGAGCTCCTTCGCCAGCGCACGGCAGAGCGCCGCCTCCGCCGCGGGCGGAGTCGGCACCGGCACGGACGCCCGGGCGTCGGCGGAGCAGCCGGTGACGGCCAGCAGCAGGACGGCGGCTGAGGCGGGCAGGCCGAAGGGCCGGTGGGAAGACGTCACCGGCCAAGCGTAGACGGGGGCTACAGATGGACGACCGGGCAGGTCAGGGTGCGCGTGATGCCGTCCACTTGCTGGACCTTCGCGACCACCATGCGGCCGAGCTCGTCGACCGTGTCGGCCTGCGCCCGCACGATCACGTCGTACGGACCGGTCACGTCCTCTGCCTGGATCACCCCCGGGATCTTGGCGATGGTCTCGGCGACGGTCGACGCCTTGCCCACCTCGGTCTGAATCAGGATGTACGCCTGTACCACGGAACCTCCAGGGCGGCCACGAGGATCTTGTGGGAGAAAGAGACGCCACGGTACCGCGTCGCCGGAACCCGCGGGGAGACCCGCGCCTTCCGGAGCGCCCGGGGCGTGGCGTACACAGGACGGAAGTTGACGGTCAACTTGACGGTACCCAGCACGGTGACGGCCCGCGACCCGCGGCGCGAGCGGACGCTCCGCCGACCGCCGGCCGGCACGACGACACGAGGTGAGACGCGGTGAAGGGCACAGTCGGAGAAATGGGCGAGTTCGGGCTCATCAGAGAGCTCACGTCCCGGCTCACCTCCACCCCGGCGGTACGGATCGGGCCCGGCGACGACGCCGCCGTGGTCTCCGCCCCCGACCGGCGCGTGGTGGCCAGCACGGACATCCTGCTCGAAGGGCGCCATTTCCGGCGCGACTGGTCGACGGCGTACGACGTCGGCCGCAAGGCCGCCGCACAGAACCTCGCCGACATCGCCGCCATGGGCGCGGTCCCCACCGCCCTCCTCCTCGGCCTCGTCGTCCCCGCCGAGCTCCCCGTCACCTGGCCCACGGAACTCATGGACGGGCTCCGCGACGAATGTCAGGTCGCGGGCGCGGCGGTGGTCGGCGGAGACGTCGTCCGCGGCGACACGATCATGGTCTCCATCACCGCCCTCGGCGACCTCCGCAACGCCGACCCGGTCACCCGGGGCGGCGCCGAGCCCGGCGACGTCGTCGCCTACACCGGCTGGCTCGGCTGGTCCGCCGCCGGCTACGCGGTCCTCTCCCGCGGCTTCCGCTCCCCGCGCGCCTTCGTCGAGGCCCACCGCCGGCCCGAACCGCCCTACCACGCGGGTCCGGCCGCCGCCGGGCTCGGCGCCACCGCCATGTGCGACGTCAGCGACGGCCTCATCGCCGACCTCGGCCACATCGCCGAGGCCAGCAACGTCCGCATCGACCTGCGCTCCGGCCTCATCGACATCCCCGGCCAGATGCACGACATCGGCCAGGCCGTCGGCGTCGACCCGCTCCAGTGGGTCCTCACCGGAGGTGAGGACCACGCCATTGTCGCCACCTTCCCGCCCGACGTGAAGCTGCCCGCCCGCTGGAAGGTCATCGGCGAGGTCATCGCCCCCTCCGCGCTGCCCCAGGTGACCGTCGACGGCGCGCCCTGGCACAGCGCCGGCGGCTGGGACCACTTCGGGGAGACCGAGTGACCACCCGGCCGCCCCTGGTGCTGACCGTCGCCGGATCCGACTCCGGCGGCGGCGCGGGCATCCAGGCCGACCTCAAGACCATGCTCGCCCTCGGCGTCCACGGCATGAGCGTGCTCACCGCCGTCACCGCCCAGAACTCGCTGGGCGTGCGGGGAGCCTGGGAACTGCCCGAGGAGGCCGTACGGGCCCAGTACCGGGCCGTGGTCGACGACATCGGCGTCCAGGCCGTCAAGACCGGCATGCTGGCCTCCGCCGCGCTCGTGGAGACCGTCGCCGAACTCCTCGCCGGGACGCACGCGCCCGTGGTGGTCGACCCCGTGGGCGTCTCCAAGCACGGCGACCCGCTGCTCGCCGCCTCCGCCCTGGAGTCCGTACGGAGACGGCTGCTGCCGACGGCCACCGTCGCCACGCCCAACCTCGACGAGGTGGCACAGCTCACGGGCGTGCACGTCGTGTACGAGAGCGACATGAGGACCGCCGCCGAGGCCGTCCTCTCGTACGGGCCTGAATGGGCACTGATCAAGGGGGGCCACCTGCCCACCGGCACCGAGGCCGTGGACCTGCTCACCGACGGCACCGAGGAGCACTGGCTGCGCGCCCCCCGCCACGACAACCGCCACACCCACGGCACGGGCTGCACCCTCGCCTCGGCGATCGCGGCCGGCCTCGCGCGCGGCCACGCGGTCCCGGAGGCCGTACGGGAGGCGAAGGCGTACGTGACCGGGGCCATCGCGGCCGGTTTCTCCCTGGGGGAGGGCATCGGGCCGGTCGACCACGGCTGGCGCCTGCGCCGCTGAGATCCGCTTCAGGGCATGGCAAAAGGCCGGTTCACCGAGGTGAACCGGCCTTTCAAGGCAACCGCAGGGGCTGCGCTACGACACGGAACGTCGCGATTAGCGCGAGACCTTGCCGGCCTTGATGCACGAGGTGCAGACGTTGAGCCGCTTCGGCGTCCGACCGACCACGGCACGCACGCGCTGGATGTTCGGGTTCCAGCGACGGGACGTACGGCGGTGCGAGTGCGAAATGTTGTTGCCGAAGCCCGGCCCCTTGCCGCAGACGTCGCAGTTGGCAGCCACGGGTCACTCCAAAGACTTCAGATTTACAGTGAGATCCGGCGCACCGGAATCAGGAGTCTGAAGTGGCTTGCCGGGGTATGGCCCGGCGAGTGCCGGGCAACCGAAGCAGCATACAACGGCTGCTCCCGTGGAACGAAACTACCACGGTCCGGCCCCTGACCGTCCCGGCCCCCGGGTCCACGGCGCCCCGGTCTACCCTGCGGTGAGCTTCACCGCCGAAGGAGGACCCCCGTTGTCGCGAGCCCCCCACCCCCTCGACGACGCCGCCGACGCTGACGACGCTGACGACGCCGACGACGACGCCGACGGCATCCCCGGCGGCGGGCGCCTCGTCCTCGACGCGGAGGCGGTCCGGGCCTGGAGCGCGCGGACGGCCGGGGCCCTCGGGCGGGAGCGGGCCGCGATCGACGCCATCAACGTCTTTCCGGTCGCCGACGGCGACACCGGCACCAACCTGTACCTCACCGCCCAGGCCGCCCACGAGGCCGTCGAGGCCGTCTTCACCGCCCCCGGGGCCGCGGGGGACTCCGCCCCTGACACCGCCGACGCCGTACGGGCCATGGCCCACGGGGCGCTGCTCGGCGCCCGCGGCAACTCCGGGACCATCCTCTCCCAGCTGCTGCGCGGCATGGCCGGCGTGCTCGCGCGGGGCGCCGACGGCGACCACCTCGCCCGGGCCCTCGCCGCGGCCGCCGCCGCCGCCCGCGCGGCCGTCGCCCACCCCGAGGAGGGCACCGTCCTCACCGTCGCGGACGCCGCCGCGGCCGCCTGCGCGGACGGCGGAACCCTCCCGGAGGTGACCGGGAGGGCCTACGACGGGGCCAGGACGGCCCTGGAGGCCACCCCGGGGCAGCTGGCGGTGCTCGGCCGCGCGGGGGTCGTGGACGCCGGGGGACAGGGCCTGGTGGCCGTCCTCGGGGCGCTGGTGGAGACGGTGACCGGCCGGGCGCCCGCCCCCCTGCCCCCGTTCCCGCCGGTACGGGCCGTACCGGCCGCCGGTCCCGCCGGTACGGGGGAGACCTGCGGGCCCGGCGAACAGGGCCCCGGCTACGAGGTGCTGTACCTCCTGGAGGCCGAGGACGCCGCCGTCGACCTCCTCAGGGCCCGGCTCGACGCCCTCGGCGACTGCCTCGTCGTCGTCGGCGGCGACGGCCTCTGGAACGTCCACGTCCACGTCGACGACCCGGGCGCCGCCGTCGAGGCCGGCATCGAGGCCGGCCGGCCGCACCGGATCCGCATCACCCACTTCGCGAGCGCGACCGCCGGAGCCACGGCCGGGAGCGAGCGCGCCCAGCGGGCCGTCGTCGCCGTCGTCCCCGGCGAGGGACTGGCCGGCCTGTGCGCCGAGGCCGGCGCGACCACCGTCCTCGCCCGGCCCGGCGAACCGCCCGCCGGCGAGGAGTTCGTCGACGCGATCCGCCGCGCCCACGCGCGTGAGGTCGTCCTCCTGCCCAACGACGCCGAGCTGCGGAAGGCCGCAGCGGCCGCCGCCGAACGCGCCCGCGCCGAGGGCATCCGCGTCGCCCTCATCCCGACCAGGGCCGCCGTCCAGGGCATCGCCGCCCTCGCCGTCCACGAACCCGACCAGAGCTTCGACGAGGACGTCGTCGCCATGACCGCCGCCGCCGGCGCCACCCGCTACGCCGAACTCGCCGTCGCCGAACGCCAGTCCTTCACCTCCGCCGGCGTCTGCCAGGCCGGCGACGTCCTCGGCCTCATCGAGGGCGACGTCGCCGTCATCGGCCAGGACCTCACCGAGACCGCCCGCACCGTCCTCGACCGGATGCTCCAGGCCGGCGGCGAACTCGTCACCCTCGTCGTCGCCGACGGCACCCCGCCCGCCCTCGCCGACACCCTCGAAGCCCACGTCCGGCGCGGCTACCTGGCCGTCGACACCGTCACGTACCACGCGGGCGAGGGCGCCCCGCCGCTCCTCATCGGGGTGGAGTAGCCGGGACGCTCCGGGGGACTGTCCACAGGAGGGAGGTCGTCCACAGGCCTCCCCCCGACTGTCGGCCCCGTGGTGTGAAATGGAACGCGTGCCCGCGCTCGACGAACCCCTCAAGAAGTCCCTCGGCCCCGCCACCGCCAAGGTCATGGCCGAGGCCCTCGACCTGCACACGGTCGGCGACCTCCTCCACCACTACCCCCGGCGGTACGCGGAGCGGGGCGAGCTCACGACCCTCTCCGACCTGCCGCTCGACGAGCACGTCACGGTCGTCGCCCAGGTCGCCGACGCCCGCGTGCACACCTTCAACGGCACCAAGGGCCGCGGCCAGCGCCTCGAAGTGACCCTCACCGACGGCCACGGCCGGCTCCAGCTGGTCTTCTTCGGCAAGGGCGTGCACAAGCCCCACCACGACCTGCTGCCCGGCACCCGCGCGATGTTCTCCGGCAAGGTCTCCCTCTTCAACCGGCGCCTCCAGCTCGCCCACCCCGCGTACGAACTCCTGCGCGGCGACGACGACGTGGCCGTGGACACCTGGGCCGGGGCCCTCATCCCGATCTACCCGGCCACCACCAAACTGGAGTCCTGGAAGATCGCCAAGGCCGTCAGCACCGTCCTGCCGGCCGCCGCCGAAGCCGTCGACCCGCTGCCCCCGGCCCTCCGCGAGGGCCGGGGCCTCGCCGAACTTCCCGACGCCCTGCGCCTGATCCACCACCCCCGCACGAAGGCGGACGTCGCCACCGCCCGCGAACGGCTCAAGTGGGACGAGGCCTTCGTCCTCCAGGTCGCCCTCGCCCGCCGCCGGCACACCGACACCCAGCTCCCCGCCGTCCCCCGACGGCCCGCCGACGGCGGCATCCTCGCCGCCTTCGACGCCAAGCTGCCCTTCACCCTCACCGACGGCCAGCAGAAGGTCTCCAAGGAGATCTTCGACGACCTCGCCACCGACCACCCCATGCACCGCCTCCTCCAGGGCGAGGTCGGCTCGGGCAAAGCCCAGCCCCTGGACTCGTCGGTCCTGACGCCCGGCGGCTTCCGGCGGATGGGCGACGTGAGGGCCGGGGACGAGGTCATCGTGCCCTCCGGCGAGATCGCCTTGGTCGACGGGGTCTTCCCGCAGGGGGAACGCGAGACATGGCGCCTCGTCCTGTCCGACGACACCACGGTGGAATGCGATGACGAACACCTCTGGATCGTCGGTACGAGCTGCGGGTGGCACCGTGGCCAGACGCCCAAAGTGATGACCACCCGGGAAATCCGCGACGACCTCGTCAAAGCGAACGGGACATCGAAGTGGTACGTGCCCCCGGCGACGCCCGTGGACCTCGGCGGTGATGCCGCGCTGCCGCTCGACCCCTACCTGTTGGGGGTGCTGCTTGGGGACGGCTCATTCCGGCACAACCTGCGGCTGTCCACGATTGATCGGGAGATCCACGACGCCGTGGCGACGGCTGTGGCGCCCGACTGTCGGCTCGTTCCCGTAGCTGGCTCCGCCTGCGATTACACGATCCAGCTGACGCACCGCACGGGCGGCGCTCGCAACCCCGTGATCCAGGCCCTGCGCGACCTTGGCCTGTGGGGTGCCTCCTCGCACGGCAAGTTCGTCCCTGACGAGTTCAAGAACACATCGATCAAGAATCGACTCGCGCTTCTCCAAGGGCTGCTGGACACCGACGGCACCATCCAGAAGACCGGAATGAGTGTGTCCCTGGCATCGGTCTCTCCCCGGCTCGCGGAGGACGTCGCCTGGCTGGTGCGTTCCCTCGGGGGCAGGGCACGTGTCCTGCCCAAGAAGGATGCCTTGAACGTCTCGGTGGGTCTCCCTGACGAGTACGCCCCGTTCAGGCTGTCTCGCAAGGCCGTCCGCGTACGACCACGGCCGAAGTACAACACCTTCCGGCGAGCCATTCGCGCTGTCGAGTACGTCGGGCGCAAGCCCGTCCAGTGCATCAGTGTCGCGCATCCCGATCACGCGTACGTGACGGATCACTTCACCGTGACGCACAACACGATGGTGGCGCTGCGGGCCATGCTCACCGTCGTCGACGCCGGGGGACAGGCCGCGATGCTCGCCCCCACCGAGGTCCTCGCCCAGCAGCACCACCGCTCGGTCACCGAGATGATGGGCGAGCTCGCCGAGGGAGGGATGCTCGGCGGCGCCGAGCACGCCACCAAGGTGGTGCTGCTCACCGGCTCCATGGGGGCCGCGGCCCGTCGGCAGGCCCTGCTCGACCTGGTCACCGGCGAGGCCGGGATCGTCATCGGCACCCACGCCCTCATCGAGGACAAGGTGCGGTTCCACGACCTCGGCCTCGTCGTCGTCGACGAGCAGCACCGCTTCGGCGTCGAACAGCGCGACGCCCTGCGGGGCAAGGGGCACTCCCAGGGGGAGAAGCGGACGCCGCACCTCCTCGTCATGACCGCCACCCCGATCCCCCGGACCGTGGCCATGACCGTCTTCGGCGACCTGGAGACCTCCGTCCTCGACCAGCTCCCCGCCGGTCGCTCCCCGATCGCCAGCCACGTGGTCCCCGCCGCCGACAAGCCGCACTTCCTCGCCCGCGCGTGGGAGCGGGTCCGCGAGGAGGTGGCCAACGGCCACCAGGCGTACGTCGTCTGCCCCCGCATCGGCGACGAGGAGGACCAGAAGAAGAAGGCCAGGCCGTCCCCGGAGGACGAGGCCGAGAAGCGGCCCCCGCTCGCCGTCCTCGACGTGGCCGAGAAGCTCCGCACCGGCCCCCTCGCCGGGCTTCGCGTCGCCGCCCTGCACGGCCGCATGCACCCCGACGACAAGGACGAGGTCATGCGCGGCTTCGCCGCCGGCGAGCTCGACGTCCTCGTCGCCACCACCGTCATCGAGGTCGGCGTCAACGTGCCCAACGCCACCGCCATGGTGATCATGGACGCCGACCGCTTCGGTGTCTCCCAGCTCCACCAGCTCCGCGGCCGCGTCGGCCGCGGCTCCGCCCCCGGCCTCTGCCTCCTCGTCACCGAGATGCCCGAGGCGAGCCCCGCCCGGCAGCGCCTCGGCGCCGTCGCCGCCACCCTCGACGGCTTCGAGCTCTCCCGCATCGACCTCGAACAGCGCCGCGAGGGCGACGTCCTCGGCCAGGCCCAGTCCGGCGCCCGCTCCTCCCTGCGGGTCCTCGCCGTCATCGACGACGAGGAGGTCATCGCCGCCGCCCGCGAGGAGGCCACCGCCCTCGTCCTCGCCGACCCGGACCTCGAAGCCCACCCAGGCCTGCGCACCGCCCTGGACGCCCTGCTGAGCGAGGAGAGGGAGGAGTACCTGGAGAAGGGCTGACCGCGGAAGCCGCCTTAAGCTGGTGCTTGTGTGTTGCGCGCGCAACACACAAGCACCAGCAGTCGAGGACGAGGACACCGATGACCCGCGTGATCGCCGGCACCGCCGGCGGACGGCGCCTGGCCGTGCCCCCGGGCAGCGGCACCCGCCCCACCTCCGACCGGGCGCGCGAGGGCCTCTTCTCCACCTGGGAGGCGCTCCTCGGCACCCTCGACGGGGTGCGGGTCGCCGACCTGTACGCCGGTTCCGGCGCCGTCGGCCTGGAGGCGCTCTCCCGCGGCGCGGCCCACGCCCTGCTCGTCGAGGCCGACGCCCGTGCGGCCCGCACCGTCCGGGAGAACGTGCGCGCCCTCGGCCTGCCCGGCGCCGAGGCCCGTACCGGCAAGGCCGAGCAGGTCGTCACGGGACCCGCCCCGGCGGAGCCGTACGACCTGGTCTTCCTCGACCCGCCCTACGCCGTCGCCGACGAGGAACTCCGCGAGATCCTCCTCACACTGCGCGCCGGGGGCTGGCTGAGCGAGGATGCCGTCGTCACCGTGGAGCGCGCCACGCGGGGCGGGGAGTTCGTCTGGCCGGACGGCTTCGAGGCCCTGCGGTCCCGCCGCTACGGTGAGGGAACGTTCTGGTACGGCGGCGTCACCGCCCCGGCCGGGACCGCCACCGACGAGGACGCACGATCCGACGAAGACGCACGATGACCGCACCGGAGAGCGAGGGAAGCAGGATGCGCCGCGCCGTCTGCCCGGGGTCGTTCGACCCCATCACCAACGGACACCTCGACATCATCGCCCGGGCCTCCAAGCTGTACGACGTCGTGCACGTCGCGGTGATGATCAACCAGTCCAAGAAGGGCCTGTTCACGGTCGAGGAGCGGATCGAGCTGATCCGCGAGGTCACCGCCGACTTCGGGAACGTCGAGGTGGAGTCCTTCCAGGGCCTCCTCGTCGACTTCTGCAAGCAGCGCGACATCCCAGCCATCGTCAAGGGACTGCGCGCGGTCAGCGACTTCGACTACGAGCTCCAGATGGCCCAGATGAACAACGGCCTGTCGGGCGTCGAGACGCTGTTCGTGCCCACCAACCCCACGTACAGCTTCCTCTCGTCCTCCCTGGTCAAGGAGGTCGCGGCCTGGGGCGGCGACGTCTCCCACCTGGTGCCCCCGGCGGTCCTCGGCCGGCTCACCGAGCGCCTCGGCCGGAAGTGACGCGCGGCCACCGCCGCTGACGCTCCGTCACCTGGTGTCGGACGGGCCACGACTGCCCTTACAGTCGTCCCGTCCGTCTCCATCCAGCTGTAGAGAGTGGCGAGCACCCGGTGGACGTGCAGAAGAAGCTCGACGAGATCGTCGCGACCGTACAGAACGCCCGCTCGATGCCCATGTCGGCCTCCTGCGTGGTCAACCGCGCCGAACTGCTCGCCCTCCTCGACGAGGTACGGGGCGCCCTCCCGGACTCCCTCGCCCAGGCCCAGGAGCTCATCGGCGGACGCGAGCAGATGGTCGAGCAGGCCCGCCAGGAGGCCGAGCGGATCATCGAGGCCGCCCACGCCGAGCGCGGCACGATCGTCTCCGACACCCAGATCGCCCGGCAGTCCCAGGAGGAGGCCGACCGGATCCTCTCCGAGGCCCGCCGCGAGGCCGAGGAGATCCGTGCCGAGGCCGACGAGTACGTCGACTCCAAGCTCGCCAACTTCGAGGTCGTCCTCAACAAGACCATCGGCTCCGTCGACCGCGGCCGCGAGAAGCTCCTCGGCCGCGGCCCGGGCCTGGACGAGCACGGCTACGCGGACGAGGACGCCCCCGAGTACAGCGCCGACCCGCAGACCCTGATCCATCGCGCCGACGAGTACGTGGACGCCAAGCTGGGCGCCTTCGAGGCGGTCCTCTCCAAGACCCTGGAGGCCGTCGGCCGCGGCCGGCAGAAGCTGCACGGCCGGATCGCCACCGACGCCCTCGGCGAGCACATGGCAGCCCAGGAGGGACTCGGCCAGTCCGTCCACACCAGCGACGCGGACTACCTCGCGGGACTGGCGGAGCTCGCCGACCCCGAGCCGGTCGCCGCCGCGCCCGCCCCCGCCGCGCAGATCCCGGCCCAGCAGGACCCCTACGGCTACCAGCAGCAGCCCCAGCAGGTGGATCCGTACGGCTACCAGCAGCAGGACCCCTACGCGTACCAGCAGCAGCCCCAGCAGGTGGACCCGTACGGCTACCAGCAGCAGGACCCGTACTCCGGTGCAAGCACCGGCTCCACTGGAGCGGCTTACGCCGAGCCCTATCCTGCGCAGCCCCAGCCCCAGGCCCAGCCCGCCGCGCTCGACGAGACCAGCTTCTTCGACACCAGCATGATCGACCTGGAGCAGCTGCGCCGGTACGAGCAGGGCCAGTAGCGGACGGGGCGGCCGAGGGGCCGGATTGGGCCCTGGGCGAAGCGTCCAGTATCCTGGCCCTTCGGTCGCGTGTATGCCCGCGATCCATGCTGCCCGCGAGCGGCAGCCCCGTGAACTTGCGCCACGAACGACCCGAAAGCAGGAAGAGCCCTGAGCACGCGCCTCGACCACCGCAACCCCCTCGTGTTCGACACGCACGAGCTGGGGCGGCGTCCCGGTGCCCTCCAGCGGATCTCCCGCACGGTCGACGCCCCCGCCGACCTCGGCGTCGCGGGAGTCATCGGAGTGCCCGAGGGCGACCCGGTGGAGATCGAGCTCCGACTCGAGTCGGTCATGGAAGGGGTGCTTGTCACAGGCACCGCCCGTGCATCGGCCGCAGGGGAGTGCGTAAGGTGTCTGGAGCCCGTCGAGCTGGAGCTCGACGCGGACTTCCAGGAGATGTTCTCGTACCCCGACTCCGACGACCGGGGCCGCGCCAAGGCGGCCCAGGACGGCGAGGACGATGAAGACGAGGACATGACCCCCCTCGAGGACGGCATGTTCGACCTCGAACCCGTGCTGCGTGACGCAGTGGTGCTCGCGCTGCCCATGCAGCCGGTGTGCCGGGAGGACTGTGCGGGTCTGTGTTCCGAATGCGGAATCAACCTGAACGAGAACCCCGACCACCACCACGACGCCACCGACATCCGTTGGGCGGCACTGCAGGAACTCGCCGGTTCGCTGGGAGCCGACGAGAAGGACAACATGAGCGACGCCGCTACCGGTGTCGACGAGAAGCAGGAGAAGTAGCCGTGGCTGTTCCGAAGCGGAAGATGTCGCGCAGCAACACGCGCCACCGCCGGTCGCAGTGGAAGGCTGCGGTCCCCACCCTGGTTTCGTGTGAGCGTTGCCAGGAGCCGAAGCAGCAGCACATCGCGTGCCCGAGCTGCGGCACCTACAACAAGCGCCAGGTCCTCTCGGTCTGAGCGGGCTGGTGAGAGGCACGATGTCTGACAAGATCAGCAGCGCCTCGTCCCACACGCTTCTGGAAGGGCGGCTCGGGTATCGTCTCGAGTCCGCCCTTCTGGTGCGTGCGCTGACCCACCGCTCGTACGCGTACGAGAACGGCGGTCTGCCCACCAACGAGCGCCTGGAGTTCCTCGGGGACTCCGTGCTCGGCCTGGTGGTCACCGACACCCTCTACCGCACCCACCCCGATCTGCCGGAGGGCCAGCTGGCCAAGCTCCGGGCCGCGGTGGTCAACTCGCGTGCGCTGGCGGACGTCGGGCGCGGCCTCGACCTGGGCTCCTTCATCCGGCTCGGCCGGGGCGAAGAGGGCACGGGCGGCCGGGACAAGGCATCCATCCTCGCCGACACCCTCGAAGCGGTGATCGGCGCGGTCTATCTCGACCAGGGTCTCGACGCGGCGTCCGAGCTGGTGCACCGGCTCTTCGACCCGCTGATCGAGAAGTCCTCGAACCTCGGTGCCGGCCTGGACTGGAAGACCAGCCTCCAGGAGCTCACCGCGGCCGAGGGCCTCGGCGTGCCGGAGTACCTCGTCTCCGAGGAGGGCCCCGACCACGAGAAGACCTTCACTGCTGCCGCCCGCGTCGGTGGTGTCTCGTACGGCACCGGCACCGGCCGCAGCAAGAAGGAGGCGGAGCAGCAGGCCGCCGAGTCCGCGTGGCGCGCGATCCGCGCGGCCGCGGACGAGCGCGCGGCGGCCGAGGCCGACGCGACCGGCGGACAGGACCGGAAGGACGGGGCCGCCCCGGCCACCGCCTGACCGCGACCTCGCGCGCTTCCACAGCCTCCTTCAGCGGAGTCTTCCCGCCCGCCCCCGCCAGGGGCGGGCGGAGCTGTTTTCCGGGAACCGGAAGGCGGGTCCTCCCGGGCGGTAGGCTGCGAGGACCACCACCCCCGTACCCCCTTTCGGAGGAGTCCCGTGCCCGAGCTGCCCGAGGTCGAGGTCGTCCGGCGCGGACTGGAGCGCTGGGTCGCAGGCCGGACCGCGGCCGGCGTCGAGGTGCTCCACCCCCGGGCCGTACGCCGCCACCTCGCGGGCGGCGCGGACTTCGCCGCCCGGCTGACCGGGCAGCGCTTCGAGCCCGCCCGGCGCCGGGGCAAGTACCTGTGGCTGCCGCTAGCCGACACCGGCACCTCCGTCCTCGGCCACCTCGGGATGAGCGGGCAGCTCCTCGTCCAGCCGGAGACCGCCCCGGACGAGAAGCACCTGCGGATCCGGATCCGCTTCGACGATACGGAGGGTACGGAGCTCCGCTTCGTCGACCAGCGCACCTTCGGCGGCCTCTCGCTGCACGACACGGCCCCCGACAGCGCCGACGGCCTGCCGGACGTCATCGGGCACATCGCCCGCGACCCGCTGGACCCCGCCTTCGACGACGCCGCCTTCCAGACCGCGCTCCGCCTGCGCCGTACGACGATCAAGCGGGCGCTCCTCGACCAGTCGCTGATCAGCGGCGTCGGCAACATCTACGCCGACGAGGCGCTGTGGCGCGCGAAGCTGCACTACGACCGGCCCACCGCCACCCTCACCCGGCCGCGCGCGGCCGAACTCCTCGGCCACGTCCGCGACGTGATGAACGCGGCGCTCGCGGCCGGCGGCACCAGCTTCGACAGCCTCTACGTGAACGTGAACGGCGAGTCCGGCTACTTCGACCGCTCGCTCGACGCGTACGGGCGGGAGGACGAGCCGTGCCGTCGCTGCGGCACGCCGATGCGCCGCCGCCCCTGGATGAACCGTTCCAGCTACTTCTGCCCGCGCTGCCAGCGCCCGCCGCGCGTCGGCCCGTGACCGTCAGCCCGTGACGGCGGCGCGCTCGGAGTCGTACGCCTCGCGGGCCGCGACGACCTCCGGCATCCGCCCCTCCACCAGCGCGATCAGCCCGACGAGGCGTTCGGCGATCTCCCGCCCGAGCGGGGTGAGCCGGTAGTCCACCCGGGGCGGATTGACCGGCTGCGCCTCCCGGTGCACGAGCCCGTCCCGCTCCAGCGCGTGCAGCGTCTGCGCCAGCATCTTCTCGCTGACCCCGTCGACCCGCCGCCGCAGCTCGTTGAAGCGGAAGGAGCCCTCGTACAGCGCCCCGAGGGTGAGGCTGCCCCATCGCCCCGTGACGTGCTCCAGCGTCACCCGCGAGGCACACCCCCGCGCGAACACGTCAAAGGCGAGATCGTCGGTCATACCCCCACGGTAACCGCGCCCCTCACTCACCACCAGACCGCGCTTTCGAAAAGTGAGCGCGCTGACGGTCCTCAGTAGCCGAAGTCCTGGGTCCACCACGGGCCGCCGTCGGCGAAGTGGACGCCGACGCCGAGGGTGGTGAAGTCGCAGTTCAGGATGTTGGCGCGGTGGCCGTCGCTGTTCATCCAGGAGACCATCACGGCGGTCGCGTCGACCTGGCCGCGGGCTATGTTCTCGCCGCCGAGGCCGGTGATACCGGCGGCCTCGGCACGGGCCCACGGGGTGGCGCCGTCGGGGTCGGTGTGGTCGAAGAAGCCGCGGTTCGCCATATCGGCGCTGAAGGCGCCGGCCAGCTCGGCCAGGCCCCCCGAGGGCTGGACCGGGGAGCAGCCGGCCTTGCCGCGCTCGACGTTCACCAGGCGCAGCACCTCGGCCTCGGCCGCGTCCGCACGGTCGGCGGTGGAGCCTGCGGCCTCCGCCGTCGTCTCCTCGACCGGGGCCTCGCGGGTGGGCGTGGGCTTCGGGGCGGCGGCCCGGGTGGTGGGCGTGGGCTTCGGCTTCGGCGGGGCGGCGGTGGGCGCGGTCTTCGCCGGTGCGGGGGAGGGCGACGCGGTCTTCGTGGGAGTAGGAGCGGGCGTGGGCTTCGAGGAGGCCGGGGCCGTGGTCCTGCCGGTGTCCGCCGCGCTCCGGCCCGTGCCCGAGGGGGCCTGGGTGCGGGCGGCCCCGCCCTGCGTGGTCAGCTCCGGGGTCTGCCGGGTCTCCGTGGCGACCGGCCGGCTGCTGCCCGCGCTGCCCGCGGTGAGGGTCTCGCCGCCGGGGAGGAGCCCCGTGGTGACCGCGACGGCGCCGACGGCGACCGCGGCCGAGGCGCCGAGCAGCCCGGTACGCACGGGACCGCGCCGCTTGCGGCGGGCACCCCCGTGACCGTGGCCGGTGCCGGTCGCGTAGTCTGCCTCGGCGGGCGCGGCGCCGGTGCGACGGTGGCGTCCCATCTGCCTGCCTCCCTGAACTGGCTCTCTGCTGGTGTCTCTGCCTGCTGGTATGCCTGCGGCTGCCTCCGGGGTCCGGGGCCAGGACTTTGCTGCCTTTGCAGTTCGGCAGCAGCCTTTGCTTTCGGCATGGGTCCGTCCGGAGGGCGTACGCCGCGTACGGACGGCCGAGAAGCGCGCACCCGTGTGGGTGAAAGCCGCATTCCGTCGGACTGTACGCCATGAGAAGCCGCCGCGACGTGCTGTCCGGGCAATCCGCCCGCTAGCGTGCAGCCATGAGCGACGACGTACGGATGACCGCCTGGGTGCGCGGACGGGTGCAGGGAGTGGGCTTCCGCTGGTTCACCAGGGCAAACGCCCTGGAGATCGGGGGCCTCGCCGGCTTCGCCCTGAACCTCGACGACGGCCGGGTCCAGGTGGTGGCCGAGGGGCCGAGTGAGAATTGCCACCGTCTTCTCGACTGGCTGCGGACCGGCGACACGCCCGGCCGCGTGGACGGCGTCACCGAGATATGGGGCACCCCCCGCGGCGGCTACGACGGCTTCGCCATCCGCTGACCCGCCGCCCCTTCCGCTCCTCCGTCCGGGCGCCGCGGCGGCGCCGGACGAAGACCCGGTTTCCCCAGGGTGAACAGGAGAAGCACCAGGTGGTTGCCAAGTTTCGACACACGTGCAAGGCTTCCCCGGGTAAGGATCATCACCACGCCCCGGGTGAACGGGTCGAGAGGCGCCGCCGCCTGCGACGCGGCCGCGAACTCCCCGTCCGCCGCACCGATCGGGGCGTGATCGTGTTGACCGTCAAACTTTTTGGTGAGACTCTGGAAGCCCCGCGCACCTTAGCTGTGTGGCAGTAGAACACCGGCACGACTCACGTACTGCCGAGCACCGCGGGTGCGAATCCATCCCTCACGACCCACACCGCAATCGGTCGGTCACTCAGTGTGGAGGACCACTCATCATGGCAAAGGCGCTTCTCGGTTACGTCGGCGGCTCCGACCCGCGACTCCTCGCCGAGATGCGACGGCTTCAGCAGCGCGTCCAGGACCTGGAATCCGAGCTGGTACGGATCCAGTCCGAGAACGACGCGCTCGCCGCTGCCGCCGCTCAGCACCAGGGCGAGACGCTGCTCGACCGCATCGACCTCGACGTACCCCAGGCGGAGCCTGCGCTCACCTGACACCCAGCCCCGAGGGGATCAGGTGGGAACAGCTGAATAGGCAAGGGGCGCTCCGGCGTCCCTTCTTTTCTTGACCGCCGGTTGATCCCCGATGATCCCCGGCCCCCCTCTTCCCTCTCGCCTCCCCGTGTCACACCGCGCCTCACCCGAGGGTCTGCCCTGCGCGATCACGGGTGAAACGCGACACCCCAGGTAGAGTCCCGAAGGTGCACCTCAAGGCCTTGACGCTCCGCGGATTCAAGTCGTTCGCCTCCGCCACCACGCTGAGGTTCGAACCCGGAATCACCTGTGTCGTCGGCCCCAACGGCTCCGGAAAGTCCAACGTCGTCGACGCCCTGTCCTGGGTCATGGGAGAGCAGGGCGCCAAGTCGCTGCGCGGCGGCAAGATGGAGGACGTCATCTTCGCCGGCACCACCGGGCGGCCCCCGCTCGGCCGCGCCGAGGTCTCCCTCACCATCGACAACTCCGACGGCGCCCTGCCGATCGACTACGCCGAGGTCACCCTCACCCGGATCATGTTCCGGGGCGGCAGCAGCGAGTACCAGATCAACGGCGACACCTGTCGGCTGCTCGACATCCAGGACCTCCTCTCCGACTCCGGCATCGGCCGCGAGATGCACGTCATCGTCGGCCAGGGCCGGCTCGACTCGGTGCTGCACGCCGACCCCATGGGCCGCCGCGCCTTCATCGAGGAGGCCGCCGGCGTCCTCAAGCACCGCAAGCGCAAGGAGAAGGCGCTGCGGAAGCTCGACGCGATGCAGGCCAACCTCGCGCGCGTGCAGGACCTCACCGACGAACTGCGCCGCCAGCTCAAGCCGCTCGGCCGGCAGGCCGCCGTCGCCCGGCGCGCCGTCGTCATCCAGGCCGAGCTGCGCGACGTCCGCCTCCGGCTCCTCGCCGACGACCTCGTACGCCTCCAGCGTGCCCTGCACGCCGAACTCGCCGACGAGGCCGCGCTCCTCGCCCGCAAGGAGGCCGCCGAGGAGGAGCTGCGTGCCGCCCTCGCCCGCGAGGCCGCTCTGGAGGCCGAGGTCCGGGCCCTCGCCCCGCGCCTGGAGCGCGCCCAGCAGAGCTGGTACGCCCTCTCCCAGCTCGCCGAACGCGTCCGCGGCACGATCTCCCTCGCCGACGCCCGGGTGAAGAGCGCCACCGACGCCCCCGCCGAGGAACGGCGCGGCCGAGACCCCGAGGACCTGGAGCGCGAGGCCGCCCGCGTCCGCGAGCAGGAGGCCGAACTGGAGGCCGCCCTGGAGGCCGCCGAACGGGCCCTGGAGGACACCGTCGCCCACCGCGCCGACCTCGAACGCGCCCTCGTCGCCGAGGAACGGCGCCTCAAGGACGCCGCCCGCGCCCTCGCCGACCGCCGCGAGGGCCTCGCCCGGCTGCACGGCCAGGTCAACGCCGCCCGCTCCCGCGCCGCCTCGGCCCAGGCCGAGATCGACCGGCTCACCGCCGCCCGCGACGAGGCCGTCGAACGGGCCGCCGCCGCACAGGAGGAGTACGAGCGGCTCAGGGCCGAGGTCGACGGCCTCGACGCCGCCGACACCGAGCACACCGAGCGGTACGAGGAGGCCCGCCGCGCCCTCGCCGAGGCGGAGACCGCCCTGAGCGCGGCCCGCGAGGCCGCCGCCGACACCGAGAGCCGTCGCGCCGCCACCCGGGCCCGCCACGACACCCTCGTCCTCGGCCTCCGCCGCAAGGACGGCACCGGCGCCCTGCTCTCCGCCGGCCTCAGCGGCGTCCTCGGCCCCGCCGCCGGGCTCCTCACCATCACCCCCGGGTACGAGGTCCCCGTCGCCGCCGCGCTCGGCGCCGCCGCCGACGCCGTCGCCGCCGACGGCCCCGACACCGCGGCCGAGGCCCTCCGCCTCCTCCGCAAACAGGACGCCGGCCGGGCGACCCTGATCCTCATGGGGGAGGAGACAGCCCCCGCACCGGAGGACCTCCCGGGCCCGCCGCTGCCCGCGCACGCCCTGCCCGCCGCCGGACTCGTCACCGGACCCGCCGGACTCCTCGGAGCCGTACGGCGGCTGCTCGCCCGGATCGTGGTCGTCGAGGGCCTGGACGAGGCCCGTCAGCTGATCCGCACCCACCCCGGACTCACCGCCGTCACCGCCGAGGGCGACCTGCTCGGCGCGCACCGCGCCCAGGGCGGCTCGGCCGGTGCGCCGAGCCTGCTCGAAGTGCGGGCCCAGGTCGACGAGGCCGCCGCCGACCTGGCCGAACTGGGCGCACGGTGCGAGGAACTGGCCCGCACCAAGGAGGAGGCGGCCGAGCGCCGCAGGGCCGCCGCCGCGCGCGTCGAGGAGCTCGACGCCCTCCGACGTACCGCGGAGAAGGAGAGGGCCGCCGTCGCCCAGGCCCTCGGCCGGCTCGCCGGCCAGGCCAGGGGAGCGGCCGGCGAGGCCGAGCGCACCGCCGCCGCCGTCGCCCGCGCCCAGGAGGTCCTGGAACGGGCCGTCGCCGAGGCCGACGAGCTGGCCGAGCGGCTGCTCGTCGCCGAGGAGACACCGGCCGAGGAGGAGCCCGACACCTCCGTCCGCGACCGCCTCGCCATCGACGGGGCCAACGCCCGCCAGACCGAGATGGAGGCCCGCCTCCAGGTCCGCACCCACGAGGAGCGGGTCAAGGGCCTGGCCGGCCGGGCCGACTCCCTCGACCGGGCCGCCCGCGCGGAACGGGACGCACGCGCGCGTGCCGAACAGCGCCGGGCCCGGCTCCGCCACGAGGCCCGAGTCGCGAGCGCCGTCGCCGCCGGAGCCCGTACCCTCCTCGCCCACGTCGAGGTCTCCCTCGAACGGGCCGAGCGCGAACGCGCCGCGGCCGCCGCCGCCCGCGCCGACCGCGAGCAGGGCCTCGCCGCCGCCCGCTCCCGGGGCCGCGAGCTCAAGGCCGAGCTCGACAGGCTCACCGACTCCGTCCACCGCGGCGAGGTCCTGGGCGCCGAGAAGCGGCTGCGGATCGAGCAGTTGGAGGCGAAGGCGCTGGAGGAGCACGGCGTCGAGAGCGGCGCGCTCGTCGCCGAGTACGGCCCCGACCAGCCCGTCCCGCCGTCACCGCCCGCCGACGGCGCCACCGCGTCCGACGGCGGTTCCCCCGAGGAGCCCGGCCCGCGTGAGGAGCCCCGGCCGTTCATCCGGTCGGAGCAGGAGAAGCGGCTGAAAGCGGCCGAGCGTGCCTTCCAGCAGCTCGGCAAGGTCAACCCGCTGGCCCTGGAGGAGTTCGCGGCCCTGGAGGACCGGCACCGCTTCCTCTCCGAGCAGCTGGAGGACCTGAAGAAGACCCGCGCCGACCTGCTTCAGGTCGTGAAAGAGGTCGACCAGCGCGTCGAGCAGGTCTTCACCGAGGCGTACCGGGACACCGCCCGCGAGTTCGAGGGCGTCTTCTCCCGCCTCTTCCCCGGCGGCGAGGGCCGGCTCGTGCTCACCGACCCCGACTCCATGCTCACCACCGGCGTCGAGGTGGAGGCCCGCCCGCCGGGCAAGAAGGTCAAGCGGCTCTCGCTGCTCTCCGGCGGCGAGCGCTCCCTGACCGCCGTGGCCCTGCTGGTCTCGATCTTCAAGGCCCGGCCGAGCCCCTTCTACGTCATGGACGAGGTCGAGGCGGCGCTCGACGACACCAACCTCCAGCGCCTGATCGGGATCATGCGGGAGCTCCAGGAGGCCTCGCAGCTCATCGTGATCACCCACCAGAAGCGGACGATGGAGGTCGCGGACGCGCTCTACGGCGTGTCGATGCAGGGCGACGGCGTCTCGAAGGTGATCAGCCAGCGGCTCCGCTGAGACCCTACACACCCCTCCCGACTTCATTTCTTCAAACAATGAAGATCACTGCGTCGAAAACTTGGTTAAAGTCATATGACATCGCCTATTGACTTCAAAACTTGAACGCATAGTCTCTGCAACGTCGCTTTGACCTTCATGTGGTGGGCGGCGCGGAGTCATGCGCCACTGGAAGCCACCGAAGGGCTGTTCCACCACCCAGGAGTCCATGTGACCGACACCGCGCAGGCCCCCACGCCGCCGCCTTCCGAAGGCAGGGCGGCCCACCCGGACCACCTCGGCCACGTCATCTTCATCACCGCCTCCGCCGCGATGGGCGGCTTCCTCTTCGGCTACGACAGCTCCGTCATCAACGGCGCCGTCGAGGCCATCCGGGACCGCTACGACATCGGCTCCGGCACCCTCGCCCAGGTCATCGCCATCGCCCTGATCGGCTGCGCCCTCGGCGCCGCGACCGCCGGCCGGATCGCCGACCGCATCGGCCGCATCCGCTGCATGCAGATCGCCGCCGTCCTCTTCAGCGTCAGCGCCGTCGGCTCCGCGCTGCCCTTCGCCCTGTGGGACCTCGCCCTCTGGCGGATCATCGGCGGCTTCGCCATCGGCATGGCCTCCGTCATCGGCCCCGCCTACATCGCCGAGGTCGCCCCCGCCGCCTACCGGGGCCGCCTCGGCTCCTTCCAGCAGGCCGCCATCGTCATCGGCATCGCCATCTCCCAGCTCGTCAACTACGGCATCCTCCAGCTCGCCGACGGCGACCAGCGCGGAGAGATCGGCGGCCTGGAGGCCTGGCAGTGGATGCTCGGCGTGATGGTCGTCCCCGCCCTCCTCTACGGGCTGCTCTCCTTCGCCATCCCCGAGTCCCCCCGCTTCCTCATCTCCGTCGGCAGGACCGACCGGGCCAAGGAGGTCCTGGCCGAGGTCGAGGGCCACAGCGTCGACCTCGACCGCCGGGTCGCCGAGATCGAGCGCGCCATGCGCAGCGAGCACAAGTCCACCTTCAAGGACCTGTTCGCCCCCGGCGGCCGCTTCCGGCTCCTCCCCATCGTCTGGGTCGGCATCGGACTCTCCGTCTTCCAGCAGCTCGTCGGCATCAACGTCGCCTTCTACTACTCCGCGACGCTCTGGCAGTCCGTCGGCGTCGATCCGTCGAGCTCGTTCTTCTACTCGTTCACCACGTCGATCATCAACATCGTCGGCACCGTGATCGCGATGGTCCTGGTCGACCGGGTCGGCCGCAAGCCGCTCGCCCTCGTCGGCTCCGCCGGCATGGCGATCGCCCTCGCCTTCGAGGCCTGGGCCTTCTCCGCCGACCTCGTCGACGGCAAGCTCCCCGAGACCCAGGGCGTCGTGGCCCTCGTCGCCGCCCACGTCTTCGTGCTCTTCTTCGCCCTCTCCTGGGGCGTGGTCGTCTGGGTCTTCCTCGGCGAGATGTTCCCCAACCGGATCCGCGCCGCCGCCCTCGGCGTCGCCGCCTCCGCCCAGTGGATCGCCAACTGGATCATCACGGCCAGCTTCCCGTCCCTCGCGGACTGGAACCTCTCCGGCACCTACGTCATCTACATGATCTTCGCCGTGCTCTCGATCCCCTTCGTGCTCACGTTCGTGAAGGAGACCAAGGGCAAGGCGTTGGAGGAGATGGGCTAACTCCCCGCTGCCCCTCTCCTCACGACGGCTGCCCCGGCCCGAGGCCCTGTGCCCCGAGCCGGGGCAGCACCTCGTCGCAGAACAGCCGCAGGCTCCGCCACCCCTCCTCGACCGGCATCCCGCCGCACTGGGGGTCCCCCCACGCCCCCAGGGCGTAGGGGGAGGGTGCAGCACCAGGCTCTCCAGGCCCAGCCCCGCGCACTCCCCGGGCGTCACCACCCGGTACACCCCCTCCGCCCGCAGCTCCGCCACGCTCGACGCCGCCGACCGCACCGCCGAGCGGATGTCCTTCGACTGCCAGGAGGCGTAGGTCCGCGCCTCGTGCAGGAAGTGCTCCCCGTACTCCGCCCAGGTCCGGTCCGGATCCTCCGAGACGTGCAGCAGCGGCGTCTCCCGCGCCGGCATCATCGTCCACCCCTCGGTGCCGTACTCCTCGCACCGCTCCCGGTAGTACGCCTCAAGGTCCGGCAGGTGCGCGGACGGGAAGAACGGCAGACCGAGGCGGGCCGCGCGCCGCGCCGCCGCCTTCGAGGAGCCCCCGACGAGCAGCAGCGGGTGCGGCCGGGTGAAGGGCCGCGGGGTGACCCGTACCGTACGGCCCCGGTACGCGAACGGCTCGCCCGTCCACGCCGCGAGGAGGGTCTCCAGGAGCTCGTCCTGGAGCCTCCCGCGCCGCCCCCAGTCGACCCCGCGCTCCTCGTACTCCTCCGGCCGGTAGCCGATCCCCGCCACCGTCACGAGCCGGCCGCGGCTCAGCAGGTCGAGCACCGCGATCTCCTCCGCGAGCCGCAGCGGGTCGTGCAGCGGGCCGATGATCGCCGAGACCGTGACCGCGATCCGGCGGGTCGCGCCGAAGACCGCGCCCGCCAGGGCGAAGGGGGAGGGGAGCCAGTTGTCCTCCACCCCGTGGTGCTCCTCGGTCTGGACGGTGTCCACCCCGTGCCCGTCGGCGTACGCGGCCATGTCCAGGACGGCCCGGTAGCGCTCCGCCAGGGACTCGGGGGTGGCGCGGGGCTCGACGAGGTTGAACCGTACGACGGTGAAGGCCATGGGGTCCCCTCCGCGGGTGGGCTGCCGGCGAGGGGCGACCATAGCTGACGTGCCGTCAGATGAGAACGGGCGTGCCCGACCGGTCGCGACCCACGCTGCGTACGTACTGCGTCACCGGCCGGGGTGTGGCCGATACTGGTGACTGTTATGGAACTCATCCTTGCTGTAGTCATCGCACTGGTCGTCGCGGTCGCCGTGACCAGCGGACTCGTGATCAGCGGCCGCAAGAAGAAGCAGCTGCCGCCGTCCACCACGCCGACCATCACCGCTCCGCCCGCCGAGCCGCACGTCGGCGACGAGGCGGAGACGCCGCGGGAAGAACCACGCCGCACCGTCGAGGAGGTCGGCCTCCCGACCGCCGAGGAGGCGGTCGAGACCCCCGCCGCCGTCGAGGACCCGGTCGTCGTCACCCCCGAGGACGTCGTCACCGCCCCCGAGATCGAGGTGCCCGAGCCCACCGCCGGACGCCTCGTCCGCCTCCGGGCCCGGCTCGCCCGCTCCCAGAACTCGCTGGGCAAGGGTCTGCTGACCCTGCTCTCCCGCGAGCACCTCGACGAGGACACCTGGGAGGAGATCGAGGAGACCCTCCTCACCGCCGACGTCGGCGTCGCCCCCACCCAGGAGCTCGTCGAGCGGCTGCGCGAGCGCGTCAAGGTGCTCGGCACCCGCACCCCCGAGGAGCTGCGCGGCCTGCTCCGCGAGGAGCTGATCACCCTCCTCGGCGACTACGACCGCACCGTGCACACCGAGAGCCCCGAGGACGTCCCCGGCGTCGTCATGGTCGTCGGCGTCAACGGCACCGGCAAGACCACCACCACCGGCAAGCTCGCCCGCGTCCTGGTCGCCGACGGCAAGTCCGTCGTCCTCGGCGCCGCCGACACCTTCCGCGCCGCCGCCGCCGACCAGCTCCAGACCTGGGGCGAGCGGGTCGGTGCCCGCACCATCCGCGGCCCCGAGGCCGGCGACCCGGCCTCGATCGCGTACGACGCGGTCAAGGAGGGCATCGCCGAGAAGGCCGACGTCGTCCTCATCGACACCGCCGGCCGCCTCCACACCAAGACCGGCCTCATGGACGAGCTCGGCAAGGTCAAGCGCGTCGTCGAGAAGCACGGCCCGCTCGACGAGATCCTCCTCGTCCTCGACGCCACCACCGGCCAGAACGGCCTCATCCAGGCCCGCGTCTTCGCCGAGGTCGTGGACATCACCGGCATCGTCCTGACCAAGCTCGACGGCACCGCCAAGGGCGGCATCGTCGTCGCCGTCCAGCGCGAGCTGGGCGTCCCGGTCAAGCTCGTCGGCCTCGGCGAGGGCCCGGACGACCTGGCCCCCTTCGAGCCGGCCGCCTTCGTCGACGCCCTCATCGGCGACTGACGACCCCGCCGTACGGGAAAGGGCCCCGCTCCCTGAGGAGCGGGGCCCTTCGTCGTACGCCTACGCGTGCGTCCGGTGGCACATGTACGCCAGCGTGCCGAGCAGTAGCCGGGCCTGCGGCGGCGCGCCCGCCGTGTCCAGGGTCGGCGGCCGCAGCCAGCGCACCGGACCGAACCCGCCCAGGTTCGACGGGGGAGCGGTGACATACGCCCCGGGACCCAGGCAGTGCAGGTCCAGGTCCGCGTCGTCCCAGCCCATCCGGTACAGCAGCCGCGGCAGTTCCTCCGCGGCGCCCGGCGCCACGAAGAACTGCGCCCGCCCGGTCGGTGTCGCGCACACCGGCCCCAGCGGCAGCCCCATCCGCTCCATCCGGACCAGCGCCCGCCGGCCCGCCGCCTCGGCCACCTCGATCACGTCGAAGGCACGGCCCACCGGCAGGAGGAGCGCCGCGCCGGGGTACTCCGACCAGGCCCTGGCCGCGTCGTCGAGCCCCGCGCCCGCCGGAACGGGCGGCGCGAAGGAGAGGGGGTGCGCGCCGGGAGCCGTACAGGCCCGGTCGCCGCAGGAGCACTGGCCGGAGACGGCCCGCGCGCCGGGCTGGACGTCCCAGCCCCAGAGTCCGGTGTACTCGGCCACCGCCGTGCACTCGCCGGTGCGTGCGCGGCGCCGTGAGCCGGACCGCATCTCACGGATGCCGCCGATCGTGAAGCCCATGCCCCCTCCAACGGGTCGGACGCGCCGGTGGTTACGACCGGAAACACCTCGTCACGGACCGTGACGCCGCACCCGGCTTTCGTCGCGCAGGGTGGCGTACGGGCGTGAAAGGGGTGGCGCGCACGGGAGCGCGCGCCTCTTCGTGCTCCCGTCCGCTGACGCCGGTCCGTCACATGTCAAGTGAATCGTGCGCAGCGCCCGGCGGGTTCATTCGAAGGGGTGGCGAATGGTGGCGTTTCTTGAAACGCCCTCACGGGAGGGGTGATCGTAGGATTACTTTCGGTGTCCGAACCACGGAGGCGCGTGCACGGGTGGGTATGCCGGAGGCAACCCGGTTTCCCGTTCGAAGGAGTCGGAACCCCCAGCGGGGCGCGGCGGGACACGGCATTCTGATAGGGGTTCGCACGACAGGCGATCAGGTGGATGGGGGCGTTCCAGTGGGCGGCAACGGCACAGACGGTACGACTGCCGGCAAGCGCCCCAACGAGCGCCTCGGCTCGTGGTTCGTGCGCAGCGGCTGGTCCAAGGGCGAACTCGCCCGCCAAGTGAACCGCAGGGCACGCCAGATGGGCGCCCACCACATCTCCACCGACACCTCCCGGGTGCGCCGCTGGCTCGACGGCGAACAGCCCCGCGAACCCATCCCGAGAATCCTCTCCGAGCTCTTCTCCGAGCGCTTCGGCTCCGTCGTCGCCGTCGAGGACCTCGGACTGCGCACCGCCCACCAGACCCCCTCCGTCTCCGGAGTCGACCTGCCCTGGGCCGGACCGCAGACCGTCTCGCTGCTCAGCGACTTCTCCCGCAGCGACCTCATGCTCGCCCGGCGCGGCTTCCTCGGCTCCTCGCTCCAACTCGCCGCGGGACCCGCCCTCATCGAACCCATGCAGCGCTGGCTGGTCCCCACCCCCGCCGCCGAACCGGCCCCCGCCGACCCCGCCCCCGACGGCCGCCGCCCCCACCGGCTCTCCGAGATCGAACTCGACCTCCTCGAATCCACCACCGCCATGTTCCGCAAGTGGGACGCCCAGTGCGGCGGCGGACTGCGCCGCAAGGCCGTCGTCGGCCAGCTCCACGAGGTCACCGACCTCCTCCAGGAGCCCCAGCCGGCCGCCACCTCCAGACGCCTGTTCACCGTCGCCGCCGAACTCGCCGAACTCGCCGGGTGGATGAGCTACGACGTGGGCCTCCAGCCCACCGCCCAGAAGTACTTCGTCCTCGCCCTGCACGCCGCCAAGGAGGCCGGGGACAAGCCGCTCGGCTCGTACATCCTCTCCTCCATGAGCCGGCAGATGATCCACCTCGGCCGCCCCGACGACGCCCTCGAACTCATCCACCTCGCCCAGTACGGCAGCCGCGACTGCGCCACCTCCCGCACCCAGGCCATGCTGTATGCGATGGAGGCCCGCGCCTACGCCAACATGGGCCAGCCCTCCAAGTGCAAGCGGGCCGTCCGGATGGCCGAGGACACCTTCGCCGACGCCGGTCTCGAAGGCGAGCCCGAGCCCGACTGGATCCGCTTCTTCACCGAGGCCGAACTCAACGGCGAGAACTCCCACTCCTACCGCGACCTCGCCTACGTCGCCGGCCGCTCCCCGACCTACGCCTCCCTGGCCGAACCCGTCATGGAGCGGGCCGTCGAACTCTTCGGGAAGGACCCCGACCACCAGCGGTCCTACGCCCTCAACCTCATCGGCATGGCCACCGTCCACCTGCTCAAGCGCGAACCCGAGCAGTCCGTCGTCCTCGCCGAGAAGGCCCTCACCGTCGCCCGCTCCATCCGCTCCGAGCGGGTCAACAACCGGCTCCGCAAGACCGTCGACACCGCCGCCCGCGACTTCGGCGACGTCGCCGAGGTCGTCGACCTCACCGACCGGCTCACCCAGCTCCTGCCCGAGTCCGCCGAGGCCGTCTGACCCGCCCCGCCCGGCTCCCGCGAGCCCGCCCCACTCCGGCCGCGCCGCCCGTCCCGTACTGCCCGAACCGGCTCCCCCGCCGCACAGGACACACGGACGCCGGCGCGGCCGGTTCGCGTCCCGGCCCGCCGCACCCGCCCGCCGCCGGCCCGGAGCGTACGCCCGTCACCTTTCCGTGACCCCGCCGTTCACGGCCGCGTAACACACCCCCGCCCTTCGTCACTGCCCCGAAACATCGAGCGGCATCGTCGGAAACCGCGCTGCGCGAATCTCTCGGCCATAACCGGCCACCCCTCAGGCCGCCGCTCACCGCCGGCCCCGCCCCGCACAGGCCGCACCGACGACGAGGAGACGCCGATGGCACCAGCCATCACGACCCTGGCAGCAGACGCCCCCGCGCTGTCCGCCGCCAACACCGGGTTCATGCTCATCTGCTCCGCCATGGTCATGCTGATGACCCCTGGCCTCGCCTTCTTCTACGGAGGCATGGTCCGCGTCAAGTCCACCCTCAACATGCTGATGATGAGCTTCATCAGCCTCGGGATCGTCACGGTCCTGTGGGTGCTCTACGGCTTCAGCATCGCCTTCGGCACCGACAACGCCTCCCTCTTCGGCTGGTCGTCCGAGTACCTCGGCCTCAGCGGCATCGGCGTCGACCAGCTGTGGGACGGCTACACCATCCCGGTGTTCGTCTTCGCCGTCTTCCAGCTGATGTTCGCGATCATCACCCCGGCCCTGATCAGCGGCGCCCTCGCCGACCGCGTCAAGTTCACCGCCTGGGCCCTCTTCATCGCCCTCTGGGTCACGATCGTCTACTTCCCCGTCGCCCACTGGGTCTGGGGCAGCGGCGGCTGGCTCTTCGAGATGGGCGTCATCGACTTCGCCGGCGGCACCGCCGTCCACATCAACGCCGGCGCCGCGGCCCTCGGCGTCATCCTCGTCATCGGCAAGCGCGTCGGCTTCAAGAAGGACCCGATGCGCCCGCACAGCCTCCCCCTCGTGATGCTCGGCGCCGCCCTCCTCTGGTTCGGCTGGTTCGGCTTCAACGCCGGCTCCTGGCTCGGCAACGACGACGGCGTCGGCGCCGTCATGTTCGTCAACACCCAGGTCGCCACCGCCGCCGCCATGCTCGCCTGGCTCGCCTACGAGAAGATCCGCCACGGCTCCTTCACCACCCTCGGCGCCGCCTCCGGCGCCGTCGCGGGCCTCGTCGCCATCACCCCCGCCGGCGGCTCCTGCTCCCCGCTCGGCGCCATCGCCATCGGCGCCATCGCCGGCCTCGTCTGCGCCATGGCCGTCGGCCTCAAGTACAAGTTCGGCTACGACGACTCCCTCGACGTCGTCGGCGTCCACCTCGTCGGCGGCATCATCGGCTCCCTCCTCGTCGGCTTCTTCGCCACCGGCGGCGTCCAGTCCGACGCCAAGGGCCTCTTCTACGGCGGCGGCCTGGAGCAGCTCGGCAAGCAGGCCGTCGGCGTCCTCGCCGTCCTCGCCTACTCTCTGGTCGTCTCCGCGATCCTCGCCCTGATCATCGACAAGACCATGGGCATGCGGGTCAGCGAGGACGACGAGGTCTCCGGCATCGACCAGGTCGAGCACGCCGAGACCGCCTACGACTTCAGCGGAGCCGGCGGCGGCGCCTCCGGGCGCACCACCGCCGCCCCCGCCCCGGTTGCCACGGAGAACAAGAAGGTGGACGCATGAAGCTCATCACCGCGGTCGTGAAGCCGCACCGGCTCGACGAGATCAAGGAGGCCCTCCAGGCCTTCGGGGTCCACGGCCTCACCGTCACCGAGGCCAGCGGATACGGACGCCAGCGCGGCCACACCGAGGTCTACCGCGGCGCCGAGTACACCGTCGACCTCGTCCCCAAGATCCGCATCGAGGTCCTGGTCGAGGACGAGGACGCCGAACAGCTCATCGACGTCGTCGTGAAGGCCGCCCGCACCGGCAAGATCGGTGACGGAAAGGTGTGGAGCGTCCCGGTCGAGACCGCCGTCCGCGTCCGCACGGGCGAACGCGGCCCGGACGCCCTGTAAGCACCCCCGACGCCCTGTAAGAGCGCTCCGGACGCCTTGCAAGCACCCGGACGCCTTGTAGGCACACACGTGAGGAGCCCCCCGGTGACCAGCCTCGAACCGCAGCACGCGACCGAAGACCAGGAACCGTGGGGGTCCCCCCTGCTCGAGCGAAGCCGAGAGCTCGGGGGAGGCTACGCCGCGGCCCGGCTGCGCCTTCTCCAGGAGAAGGCGCGGACCGGGCCGGAGCGCCGCACCGCCCTCGCCCGCCTCACCGACGACTGGCTCGCCGGCCTCTTCGCCGCCGCCGCGCCCCCGCGCGGCACCGCCCTCGTCGCCGTCGGCGGCTACGGCCGCGGCGAACTCTCCCCCCGCAGCGACCTCGACCTCCTCCTGCTCCACGACGGCACCGCCGACAAGGCCGCCGTCGCCGCCCTCGCCGACCGCCTCTGGTACCCCGTCTGGGACCTCGGCCTCGCCCTCGACCACTCGGTCCGCACCCCCGCCCAGGCCCGCGCCACCGCCGCCGACGACCTCAAGGTCCAGCTCGGCCTCCTCGACGCCCGCCCCCTCGCCGGCGACACCGGCCTCGCCGCCGCCCTGCGCTCCACCGTCCTCGCCGACTGGCGCAACCAGGCCGTCCGCCGCCTCCCCGAACTCGCCGAACTCTGCCGCGACCGCGCCGAACGCTCCGGCGAACTCCGCTTCCTCCTCGAACCCGACCTCAAGGAGGCCCGCGGCGGCCTCCGCGACGCCCAGGCCCTGCGCGCCGTCGCCGCCTCCTGGCTCGCCGACGCCCCCCGCCACGGCCTCGACACCGCCCGCCGCCGCCTCCTCGACACCCGCGACGCCCTCCACCTCGCCACCGGCCGCGCCACCGACCGCCTCGCCCTCCAGGAACAGGACGCCGTCGCCAAGGAACTCGGCCTCCTCGACGCCGACACCCTGCTGCGCGAGGTGTACGAGGCCGCCGGCACCGTCACGTACGCCTCCGACGTCACCTGGCGCGAGGTCGGCCGCGTCCTCAAGGCCCGCTCCGCCCGCCCCCGGCTCCGTACCCTCCTCGGCGGCCGCACCGGTGCCGGCAAACAGCCCGTGGAACGCACCCCGCTCGCCGAAGGCGTCGTCGAGATGGACGGCGAGGCCGTCCTCGCCCGCTCCGCGAGGCCGGACCGCGACCCCGTCCTCCCGCTCCGCGCCGCCGCCGCGGCCGCCCAGCACGGCCTGCCGCTCTCCCCGCACGCCGTACGCCACCTCGCCGCCACCGCGCCGCCGCTGCCCGTGCCCTGGCCCGCCGAGGCCCGCGAGGCCCTCGTCACCCTCCTCGGCGCCGGCGCCCCCGCCGTCTCCGTCTGGGAGGCCCTGGAGGCCGAAGGGCTCGTCACCCGCCTCCTTCCCGACTGGGAACGCGTCCGCCACCGCCCCCAGCGCAACCCCGTCCACACCTGGACCGTCGACCGCCACCTCGTCGAGACCGCCGTCCGCGCCGCCTCCCTCACCCGCCGCGTCGGCCGCCCCGACCTCCTCCTCGTCGCCGCCCTCCTCCACGACATCGGCAAGGGCTGGCCCGGGGACCACTCCACCGCCGGCGAGACCATCGCCCGCGACCTCGCCGCCCGCGTCGGCTTCGACCGCACCGACACCGCCACCGTCGCCACCGTCGTCCGCCACCACCTCCTCCTCGTCGACACCGCCACCCGCCGCGACCTCGACGACCCCGCCACCGTCGAAGCCGTCGCCACCGCCGTCGGCACCGTCGGCACCCTCGAACTCCTCCACGCCCTCACCGAGGCCGACGCCCTCGCCACCGGACCCGCCGCCTGGTCCGCCTGGCGCGCCTCCCTCGTCGCCGACCTCGTCAAACGCGTCACCGGCCTCCTCGCGGGCGAGCCCCTGCCCGACCCCGAGGCCGCCGCGCCCAGCGCCGAACAGGAACGGCTCGCCGTCGAGGCCCTGCGCACCGGCGAACCCGTCCTCGCCCTCCACACCCAGCCCGTGCCGGAGTCGGACGAGCCCGAGCCCGTCGGCGTCGAACTCGTCATCGCCCTGCCCGACCAGCCCGGCGTCCTGCCCGCCGTCGCCGGCGTCCTCGCCCTCCACCGCCTCACCGTCCGCGCCGCCGACCTCCGCGCCGTGGACCTCCCCACCGAACTCGGCACCGGCTCCGTCCTCGTCCTGGACTGGCGGGTCGCCGCCGAGTACGGCTCCCTGCCCCAGGAGCACCGGCTCCGCGCCGACCTGCTGCGCGCCCTCGACGGCTCCCTCGACATCCCCGCCCGCCTCGCCGAACGCGAGGCCGCCTACCCGCGCCGCCGAGGCGTCGCCGCCCCGCCGCCCCGCGTCACCGTCGCCCCCGCCGAGTCCCGCCTCGCCACCGTCCTGGAGGTCCGCGCCCAGGACGCCCCGGGCCTGCTCCACCGCATCGGCCACGCCCTGGAGGGCGCGGCGGTACGCGTCCGCAGCGCCCACGTCTCGACGCTGGGCGCCAACGCCGTCGACACCCTCTACGTGACCCGCCCCGACGGCTCCCTCCTGCCGGACGAGGAGGCGATCGACCTGGCACGGGCGCTGGAGGAGGCGCTGGGATGAGGGGCGCCAGGCCCCGCCCTCGTACCCGGATCGGGCGGGCGGGGCCACACTCCCCGAACGGCCCGATACCCTGGAGGGCAACCCGACCGCCCACGACACCTGAGGATCCGCGACCGCCGTGTTCGATACCCTCTCCGACCGCCTTGCAGCGACCTTCAAGAACCTCCGCGGCAAGGGCCGTCTGTCCGAGGCGGACATCGACGCCACCGCACGCGAGATCCGGATCGCCCTGCTCGAAGCGGATGTGGCCCTTCCGGTCGTCCGCTCCTTCATCAAGCAGGTCAAGGAGCGCGCCCTCGGCTCCGAGGTCTCCCAGGCGCTCAACCCGGCCCAGCAGGTCATCAAGATCGTCAACGACGAGCTGATCGCCATCCTCGGCGGCGAGACCCGCCGCCTGCGGTTCGCCAAGTCCGGCCCCACCGTGATCATGCTCGCCGGTCTCCAGGGTGCCGGTAAGACCACCCTCGCCGGAAAGCTCGGCCTCTGGCTCAAGGGCCAGGGCCACTCGCCGCTGCTCGTCGCCTGCGACCTCCAGCGCCCCAACGCCGTCAACCAGCTCTCGGTCGTCGCCGACCGCGCCGGCGTCGCCTTCTACGGCCCGCAGCCGGGCAACGGCGTCGGCGACCCGGTCCAGGTCGCCAAGGACTCGATCGAGCACGCGCGCACCAAGCTCTACGACGTCGTCATCGTCGACACCGCCGGCCGCCTCGGCATCGACCAGGAGCTGATGCAGCAGGCCGCGGACATCCGTGACGCGACCTCGCCCGACGAGATCCTCTTCGTCGTCGACGCCATGATCGGCCAGGACGCGGTCAACACCGCCGAGGCCTTCCGCGACGGCGTCGGCTTCGACGGCGTCGTCCTCTCCAAGCTCGACGGCGACGCCCGCGGTGGTGCCGCGCTCTCCATCGCGCACGTCACCGGCAAGCAGATCATGTTCGCCTCCAACGGCGAGAAGCTGGACGACTTCGACGCGTTCCACCCGGACCGCATGGCGTCCCGCATCCTCGGCATGGGCGACATGCTCTCGCTCATCGAGAAGGCCCAGCAGACCTTCGACGAGGAAGAGGCCGCCAAGATGGCCTCGAAGCTCGCGTCGAAGAAGGGCCAGGACTTCACCCTGGACGACTTCCTCGCCCAGATGGAGCAGGTCCGCAAGATGGGCTCCATCAGCAAGCTCCTCGGCATGCTGCCCGGCATGGGCCAGATGAAGGAGCAGATCAACAACATCGACGAGCGCGACGTCGACCGCACCGCCGCCATCATCAAGTCGATGACCCCGGCCGAGCGCCAGGACCCGACCATCATCAACGGCTCCCGCCGCGCCCGTATCGCCAAGGGCTCCGGCGTCGAGGTCAGCGCCGTCAAGGGCCTGGTCGAGCGGTTCTTCGAGGCCCGCAAGATGATGTCCCGCATGGCCCAGGGCGGCGGCCTGCCCGGCATGCCCGGCATCCCGGGCATGGGCGGCGGCCCCGGCCGGCAGAAGAAGCAGGTCAAGCAGGCCAAGGGCAAGCGCAAGAGCGGCAACCCGATGAAGCGGAAGGCCGAGGAGCAGGCCGCCCAGCTCAAGCGGGAGCAGGCCCAGCAGGGCGGCGCCTTCGGACTGCCGGGCGCCGGCCAGGGCCCGAAGGACTTCGAGCTGCCGGACGAGTTCAAGAAGTTCATGGGCTGACACCCGTCGTTCCCGGGGGCCCGGGGCGGTTTCGGTACTTCTCGGTACTGCGAAACCGCCCCGGGCCCCTTCTCGTACGCTCCCCGCCCGCTGCTCGTCCGCCCGGCCCACCCGGAATGCCGCCACCGTCCCGCGCTCCGATACTGGGGCCACTGCCGCCCCGAGGAGAGCGACGTGGCCAACCCCGTACCGCCGCGCGACCGGACCGACCAGCCCTGGCGCTCGGAAGGGGCGCCGCCGCCCCCGCCGCCGAAGCGGAAGATGCCCGGAGGCTGGGGCAGCCTCATCCTCACCGCGCTCGCCGTCTACCTGATCGCCAACGTCGTGCTCTCCTTCTTCAACGACGGCGACGGGCCGACGATCTCGTACACCGAGTTCAACAAGCAGGTCACCGCGGGGAACGTCACCAAGATCTACTCCAAGGGCGACGCCATCCAGGGCCAGCTGAAGGAGAAGCGGCCGGTCCCCGACGGCGACGGCGACTACACCAAGTTCCAGACCCAGCGGCCCGCCTTCGCCGACGACGACCTGTGGGCCCAGCTCACCCGGCAGAACGTCACCGTCACCGCGGAACCGGTGGTGCAGGAGCGTTCCTTCCTCGTCAACCTGCTCATCGCGCTCGCCCCCATGCTGCTCCTCGTCCTCCTGTGGGTGTTCATCGCCCGCCGGATGAGCGCCGGCATGGGCGGCGCCGGCGGGATGCTCGGCCGCAAGCAGCCGCCGAAACCCGTGGAACTGGAGGGCGGCAAGCGGACCACCTTCGCCGACGTCGCCGGCATCGACGAGGTGGAGGGCGAGCTCAACGACGTCGTCGACTTCCTCAAGAACCCGCAGGCCTACCGCGACATGGGCGCCAAGATGCCCCGCGGCGTGCTCCTCGCGGGCCCGCCCGGCACCGGCAAGACGCTCCTCGCGCGGGCCGTCGCCGGCGAGGCCGGAGTCCCGTTCTTCTCCGCCTCCGCCTCCGAGTTCATCGAGATGATCGTCGGCGTCGGCGCGTCCCGCGTCCGCGAACTCTTCGCCGAGGCCCGCAAGGTCGCCCCCGCGATCATCTTCATCGACGAGATCGACACCATCGGCCGGGCCCGCGGCGCCGGCTCCGGCATGGGCGGCCACGACGAACGCGAACAGACCCTCAACCAGATCCTCACCGAGATGGACGGCTTCACCGGCTCCGAGGGCGTCATCGTGCTCGCCGCCACCAACCGCGCCGACGTCCTCGACCCCGCCCTCACCCGTCCCGGCCGCTTCGACCGGATCGTCCACGTCAACCCGCCCGACCGCGGCGGCCGCGAGGCCATCCTCAGGATCCACACCCGGCAGATCCCGCTCGCCAAGGACGTCGACCTCGAACAGGTCGCCCGCACCACCCCCGGCATGACCGGCGCCGAACTCGCCAACCTCGCCAACGAGGCCGCCCTCCTCGCCGTCAAACGAGACCAGAGGGCCGTCACCCAGTCCGACCTCTCCGACGCCCTGGAGAAGGTCCAGCTCGGCGCCGAACGCCCGCTCGTCATGCCCGAGGAGGAACGCCGCCGCACCGCCTACCACGAGAGCGGACACGCCCTCCTCGGCATGCTCCAGCCCGGCGCCGACCCCGTCCGCAAGATCACCATCGTGCCGCGCGGCCGGGCCCTCGGCGTCACCCTCTCCACCCCGGACGCCGACAAGTACGCCTACACCGAGGAGTACCTGCGCGGCCGGATCATCGGAGCCCTCGGCGGCATGGCGGCCGAACGGGTCGTCTTCGGCGTCATCACCACCGGCGCCGAGAACGACCTGGAACAGGTCACCAACATCGCCCGGGGCATGGTCGGCCGCTGGGGCATGAGCGAGGCCGTCGGCCGGCTCACCGCGATCCCGAGCGACGCCCAGCAGGCGTACGGGCTCTCCGCCGCCCCCGCGACTCTCGACGCCGTCGACGCCGAGATGCGCCGGATCGTCGACGAGTGCTTCGAGGAAGCCGTACGCCTCCTGCGCGAGCACCGCGACAAGCTGGACGCCCTGTCCACCGCGCTGCTGGCGAACGAGACCCTGGAGGAGGACGCGGCCTACCGAGCGGCCGGCATCGAACGCCCGGATCCGGCCACCCCGGAGCGGGGCATCGGCCCCGACCCGGAGCGGTTGGCCTGAGTCTGCCCGGCCGCCGGCCCGCTCCGTACCCCTACGGCATCCGCGCCACCACGTACCGGAAGACGTTCGGCATCCACACCGTGCCGTCGGTGCGCCGGTACGGGGCCAGCGCCTCCTCGATCTCCTTCTCCACCTGCGAGGGGTCGGTGACCCGCACCGCCTCGTCGAAGACGCCGGTGGAGAGCAGCCCGCGCACCGCGCTGCCCTCGTCCGCGTACCCGAAGGGGCAGGCCACCCGCCCCGAGCCCACCGGTCGCAGTCCGGCCCGGGTCGCGAGGGCGCCGAAGTCGGTACGGGGGGAGGGGCGCCGGTCGGCGAGCCGGTCCGCGAGCCGCAGCAGGGGCTCCGTCGCGCACCGCTCCGGCGGCCCCCAGCCGGCCAGCACGACCGCCGTGCCCGGTTGCGCTGCCCGGGTGAGGTCGGCCGGGGCGAAGGCGGTGCGGTCGGCGGCGTGGAAGGCGGTGATCACGTCGTACGGGCCGTCCCCTGGCACTCCGGAGGTGACCGTCACGCTCTCGGGGAGGCGGGTTCTGGCCAGTTCCACGCGCGCGTGGTCCCGTTCCGCGCCGGTGACCGAGGCGCCGCGGGCCGCCGCCATCAGCAGGGCCAGGCCGGTGCCGCAGTCCAGGCCGAGGAGGCGGGTGCCGGGGCCCACGCCGAGGCGTTCGTAGACGGTCTCGTAGAGCGGGACGAGCATCCGCTCCTGGATTTCGGCCCAGTCGCGCGCGGGGTGGTGCGGGACGAGCGTAGGTGTCATGGATCAGGCCCCATTCCGTGCCGGACGACAGCCCCCCGTAGCCAGGGAACTGCGCTTCCCGCCCGCCGTCCAGTGCTCGGGCCGGACGACTCCCGGCGATTTCGGGCCGCTTCCGGGAGACCGCCGACGGCCGGAGGAAGGGGCCGGTGCCCGAACTCGGGCACCGGCCCGGTAATGTCCCCTCCCGCACCGCCCTTACACCGTCCCGGCGCGCGTGCCGCGCGGTCACCCGCCGGGGCGTATGCGCCGGGGCGTATGCGCCGCTGTGCACCAGCTCCTGACGGCTGAATACCGACTGACGGGTACGTGCAAAATATTTGAGTTGCCCCGTAATGGAACCCGGAAGGGATCCGGCTCGTTGTACCCGACGTGAGCACGACACCACCTGTTCTCGCCGCAGAGCTGGCACAGGCGTGGGCCGACATTCAGCGGTACCACCCCGAGCTGCCGGACCTCGCCGCGCCCGAGTCCCTGATCGGAGAGTCCTCGTCCGCCTGCGGCGCCGAACTCTCCTTCGAGCGACTGCTCCATGAGGCAGTCCACGGCATCGCCGCCGCCCGGGGTGTCCGCGACACCTCCCGCGCCGGCCGCTACCACAACCGCAGATTCCTCGCGATCGCCGAGGAGATGGGCCTCGACCATCCCGAGGAGCCGCACCCCAGCAGCGGCTTCTCCCTGGTCACGCTCAACCCCGAGGCGAAGCGGCGGTACCGGTCCACCATCGAGCGGCTCCAGCGCGCCCTCAAGGCCCACACGGTCGCCACGGCCGCCGACACCAAGCGCTCCTTCCGCGGACCGGCCGCCCGGCACGGCTCCTCGGGCGGGGGCGTACGCGTCAAGGCCGTCTGCGACTGCGGGCGCAACGTGCGCGTGGTGCCCTCGGTGCTCGCCCAGGCCCCGATCGTCTGCGGCGGCTGCGGCAAGCCCTTCCGCATCCCGGAGACGGTGGGCGCCGCAAGCTGACCCCACGGCGTGTGGCACAATGGACAGCTGTACTCGACAGCCGCACAGGACCCCTCTCTCCTCCGGCTGACGCGTCCATCGGGCACCCGAGTACCGCAACCCCACGTGGCATCTCAAGTGCCCAACCACGTCAAGACCAGGAGACACCACTCCAGTGGCAGTCAAGATCAAGCTCAAGCGCCTCGGCAAGATCCGCCAGCCGCACTACCGCATCGTCGTCGCCGACTCGCGCACCCGTCGTGACGGCCGCGCGATCGAGGAGATCGGCCTCTACCACCCGACGTACAACCCGTCGCGTATCGAGGTCGACTCCGAGCGTGCGCAGTACTGGCTCTCCGTCGGCGCCCAGCCGACCGAGCCCGTCCTCGCCATCCTGAAGCTCACCGGCGACTGGCAGAAGCACAAGGGCCTTCCCGCCCCGGAGAAGCCGCTGCTCGCCCCGGCGACCAAGGAAGCCAAGCGCGCCTCCTTCGACGAGTTCGCCAAGGCCCTCGAGGGCGCTGACGACAAGGGCGAGGCCATCACCCCGAAGGCCAAGAAGGCGAAGGCGGACGAGGCCGAGGCCGAGGCCGCCGAGTCCACCGAGGCCTGATCATGCTCGAGGAGGCTCTCGAGCACCTCGTGAAGGGCATCGTCGACAACCCCGACGACGTGCAGGTCGCCTCGCGCAACCTGCGCCGCGGCCGCGTTCTCGAGGTCCGGGTCCACCCCGACGACCTCGGCAAGGTGATCGGCCGCAACGGCCGCACCGCGCGTGCGCTGCGTACCGTCGTGGGCGCCATCGGCGGCCGTGGCATCCGCGTCGACCTCGTCGACGTGGACCAGGTCCGCTGAAAGTTTGACACCGGCACGGGCCGGGGAGGGCAGACCGCCCACCCCGGCCCGTTGCCGTACGACAGGAGAGTTCATCAGTGCAGTTGGTAGTCGCGCGGATCGGCCGCGCCCACGGCATCAAGGGCGACGTCACCGTGGAGGTGCGTACCGACGAGCCCGAGCTGCGGCTCGGCCCCGGCGCCGTCCTGCTCACCGACCCGGCCTCCGCCGGGCCGCTGACCATCGAGTCCGGCCGCGTGCACAGCGGCCGGCTGCTGCTGCGCTTCGAGGGCGTCCGCGACCGCAACGCCGCCGAGGCACTGCGCAACACCCTCCTCATCGCCGAGATCGACCCCGACGAGCTCCCCGAGGAGGAGGACGAGTACTACGACCACCAGCTCGTCGACCTCGACGTGGTCCTCGCCGACGGCACCGAGATCGGCGTGATCACCGAGATCTCGCACCTGCCCTCCCAGGACCTCCTCATCGCGGAGCGCCCCGACGGCACCGAGCTGATGATCCCCTTCGTCGGCGAGATCGTCACCGAGGTCGACCTGGAGAACCAGCGGGCCGTCATCACCCCGCCGCCCGGCCTCATCGACGACCGCGCCGAGATCGCCTCCGCCCGCGACGCGGAGCAGGGTGCGGAGCAGGGTGACGACGCATGAGGCTCGACGTCGTCACGATCTTCCCCGAGTACCTCGAACCTCTGAACGTCTCCCTCGTTGGCAAGGCCCGCGCCCGCGGCCGGCTCGACGTCCACGTCCACGACCTGCGGCAGTGGACGTACGACCGGCACAACACCGTCGACGACACCCCGTACGGCGGCGGCCCCGGCATGGTCATGAAGACCGAGCCCTGGGGCGACGCCCTCGACCAGACCCTCGCCGACGGCTACGAGGGCGGCGCCCACGGCCCCGTCCTCGTCGTCCCCACCCCCAGCGGCCGCCCCTTCACCCAGGAACTCGCCGTCGAACTCTCCGAGCGGCCCTGGCTGATCTTCACCCCCGCCCGCTACGAGGGCATCGACCGCCGGGTCATCGACGAGTACGCGACCCGGATGCCGGTCTACGAGGTCTCCATCGGCGACTACGTGCTCGCCGGCGGCGAGGCCGCCGTCCTGGTGATCACCGAGGCCGTCGCCCGCCTCCTCCCCGGCGTCCTCGGCAACGCGGAGTCCCACCGGGACGACTCCTTCGCCCCCGGCGCCATGGCCAACCTCCTCGAAGGCCCCGTCTACACCAAGCCCCCCGAGTGGCGCGGCCGCGGCATCCCCGAGGTCCTGCTCAGCGGCCACCACGGCAAGATCGCCCGCTGGCGGCGTGACGAGGCCTTCCGCCGCACCGCCCTCAACCGGCCCGACCTCATCGAGCGCACCGATCCGGCCGCCTTCGACAAGAAGGACCGCGAGACCCTCTCGATCCTCGGCTGGGCCCCGGAGCCCGGCGGCCGATTTTGGCGCAGGGTCGAGGGCGTGGAAGAATAGGCGACTGCCGTCCGTCCGGCGCGCGCCCCTGCCACAGGGGGAGCCGCCCGCCATCGACCGGACGGCGATCCTCTGATTCGTACATCACCGCTGATGACCTGTGGCATCGGCGAGGAAAGAGACCTCACATGGCCTCCCTGCTCGACCAGGTGAACGCGGCTTCCCTCCGCTCCGACCTGCCCGCCTTCCGTCCCGGCGACACCGTGAACGTCCACGTGCGCGTCATCGAGGGCAACCGCTCCCGTATCCAGCAGTTCAAGGGCGTCGTCATCCGCCGCCAGGGCTCCGGCGTCTCCGAGACCTTCACCGTCCGCAAGGTCTCGTTCTCCGTCGGCGTCGAGCGCACCTTCCCGGTGAACAGCCCGATCTTCGAGAAGATCGAGCTCGTGACCCGCGGTGACGTCCGTCGCGCCAAGCTCTACTACCTCCGTGAGCTGCGCGGCAAGGCCGCCAAGATCAAGGAGAAGCGCGACAACTGAGCTCCGGCTCACCGCTCGCGCGACGCTTCACGCCCTTCGTACAGGCGGGCCGGATAGGCTCACCCCCCGATGGACACCGAAGCACAGCACACGGAGCGCGACCCCTCGTCCCCGGCGGATCCCTCACCGGATCCCGCCACGGACGACGGGTCGCGCTCCGTGCGCGTTTCCGGGGCGGCCGAAGCCCCGGAGCACGCCCCGGCCGACGCCGCATCCGGCTCTGCCTCCGACTCCGCGGATGACGCTCCGGCCGATGCCGATGCCGACGCCGCGTCCGGCTCCGCATCCGACTCTGCGGACGACGCCTCCGGGCGGGGTCCCTCCTGGCGCCGGACGGGTCTCGTCGGCGTCGCCTGCGTGGTCTTCCTGTTGCTCGTCAGCCACTTCGTCGCCCAGCCCTTCCTGATCCCCAGCGGCTCCATGGAGCCCACCCTCCACGTGGGGGACCGGATCCTCGTCAATCAACTGGCGTACCGTTTCGGCAGCGAGCCGCGCCGCGGTGACGTCGTCGTCTTCGACGGCACCGGATCCTTCGTCCGGGAGGAGCCGGAGGGCAACCCCGTCACCGGCCTGCTGCACGACGCCGCGGCCGCCCTCGGGCTCGCCGCCCCCGACGAGACCGACTTCGTGAAGCGGGTCGTCGGCGTCGGCGGAGACCGGGTCGTCTGCTGCGACGCCAAGGGCCGGATCACCGTCAACGGCACCCGCGTCGAGGAGCCGTACCTCACCCTCGGCGACCGGCCCTCCGACGTGCCCTTCGACATCGTCGTCCCCCCGGGCACCCTCTGGGTGATGGGCGACCACCGCAGCCAGTCCAGCGACTCCCGCGACCACCTGGGCAGCCCCGGCGGCGGCATGGTCCCCGTCGACAAGGTCGTCGGCCGCGCCGACTGGATCGTCTGGCCCTTCGGCCGCTGGGCCACCGTGCCGGAGACCGACGCGTACGACTCCGTACCGCCGGGGAACGCGCAGGGGAGCGGGCACGGGAGCAGCCACGGGAGCGGGCATGGGTAGCCGTGGCCGCCGGCCCGGCACCGCACCGGGCGAGCCGCAGGCGCCGCCGCCCGGCCGCGCCGAGCGCCGCAGGCTGGCCCGCAAGGTCAAGCGGCGCCGACAGCGCTCCGCGCTCCGCGAGATCCCCATCCTCGTCGGCGTCGCGGTGCTGATCGCGCTCGTCCTCAAGACCTTCCTCGTCCAGGCCTTCGTCATCCCCTCCGGCTCCATGGAACAGACCATCCGGATCGACGACCGGGTGCTGGTCGACAAGCTCACCCCGTGGTTCGGCTCGAAGCCGCAGCGCGGCGACGTCGTGGTCTTCGAGGACCCCGGCGGCTGGCTCCACCAGGAGACCGCCCCCGCCGCCGAGGACCCGATCGGGGTGAAGCAGCTCAAGCAGGCGCTGACCTTCATCGGCCTGATGCCCTCCGCGGACGAACGGGACCTCATCAAGCGGGTGATCGCCGTCGGCGGCGACACCGTCCGCTGCTGCGACAAGGACGGCCGGATCACCGTCAACGGCGTCCCGCTGGAGGAGCCGTACCTCAACCCGGGCGACAAGCCGTCCACGATCCCCTTCGAGGTGAAGGTCCCCGAAGGGCGGATCTTCGTCCTCGGCGACCACCGCTCCGACTCGGCCGACTCGCGCTACCACCTGGACGAACCGGGCCGGGGCACCATCTCCGAGGAACAGGTCGTGGGCCGCGCCGTGGTGATCGCCTGGCCGCTCGGACACTGGAGCGGCCTGGAGGAGCGGGAGACGTTCGCCGCCGTGCCGGACGCACGGGCGAGCACCGGGACCGCACTCGGTCCGTCGCATAGTGTGTCCTCGCGGAACGTGAACGGATCGCCCTGGCCGCCGACCCCTGCGGAACTCCTGCTCGTTATGGGAGTGGCGGGCCTGTCCCTGTTCCGGGACGGGCAGTTGCATCGAACGAGGAGTGGATGTGGGGGAAGTGGCCGTCGGCGCACGTTCCGGACACGAAGGGCCCGAGGACAGGGCCGACGGGGCCAGAGGTGAGAACGTGACGGAAGAGCACAGCAGCGGCGGCGGGACCTCGTCGTCCGGCGACGGACCGGGCGGGACCGGCGGGGTCGGCGGGGGAGACGGAAGCGACGGAAGCGACGGGGGTGACGACACCGGCGCGCAGCCGAAGAAGCAGCGTTCCTTCTGGAAGGAACTGCCGCTGCTCATCGGCATCGCGCTGATCCTCGCGCTGCTGATCAAGACCTTCCTGGTCCAGGCGTTCTCGATTCCGTCGGAATCGATGATGAACACCCTGCAGAAGGGCGACCGGGTCCTCGTCGACAAACTGACCCCCTGGTTCGGCTCCGAGCCCGAACGCGGCGAGGTCGTCGTCTTCCACGACCCGGGCGGCTGGCTGGAGACCGCGGAGACGCCCAAGCCCAACGCGTTCCAGAAGTTCCTCAGCTTCATCGGCCTCATGCCGTCCGCCGAGGAGAAGGACCTCATCAAGCGGGTCATCGCCATCGGTGGCGACACCGTCTCCTGCAAGGAGGGCGGCAAGGTCGTCGTCAACGGCAAGGAGCTCGACGAGACCTCCTACCTCTACCCCGGCTCCGTGCCCTGCCAGGACTCCTTCGGCCCGATCAAGGTCCCCCAGGACCGCATCTGGGTCATGGGCGACAACCGGCAGAACTCGCTCGACTCCCGCTTCCACCAGGAGCTGCCCGGCGGCGGCACCATCGCCAACGACCAGGTCGTGGGCCGCGCCGTCGTGGTCGCCTGGCCCGTCACCCGCTGGGCGACGCTGCCGATCCCGGACACCTTCGACCAGCCGGGCCTCGACCAGGCCGCGGCGGCCCTCCCGGCGGCGGCCCCGGCGGCGCTCGGCCTCGCCGGAGCGCTCCCCCTGGTGCTGTGGCGGCGCGGGAAGCGGGCCGCACGCCATACCGCCGAGTAGGTTTCCGCGGGTAGGGTGCCGTCCCAGACCGTCGACAGACCTCTGGGGTGCCCATGAGCGGAACGACCAAGAACCGTGACGGCCACGGCCGGCTCGGCAGCGTGCTGTCCGGGCTGGCCGTGGCCGTCGGCTGTCTGCTCTTCCTCGGCGGCTTCGCCGGGGGAGCCCTGCTGTACCGGCCGTACAGCGTCCCCACCGGCTCCATGGCCCCCACCCTGGAGATCGGCGCGAAAGTCCTCGCCCAGCGCGTCGACGGCGCGGACGTGAAGCGCGGCGACGTCGTCGTCTTCGAGGACCCGCTGTGGGGCGGCTCGGCCATGGTCAAGCGCGTCGTCGCCGTCGGCGGAGACACCGTCGCCTGCTGCGGCGACGGCGGCCGCCTCACCGTCAACGGCACCCCGATCGACGAACCGTATCTGCGGCCCGGACCTGACGGCACCGTCCGCGCCTCCGGCGAGGACTTCACCGCCACCGTCCCCGAGGACAGCCTCTTCCTCCTCGGCGACGACCGGACCTCCTCCCTCGACTCCCGCACCCACCTGGAGGACGCCGCCCAGGGCTCGGTGCCCCGCTCCGCCGTCGTCGCCCGCGTCGACTCCGTCGTCTGGCCCGTCACCGGCGGCCTCGTGGAACGCCCGGCCGGTTTCGCCGCCCTCCCCGGCGGCGTCTCCTCGCCCGGCCCCGTGACCCCCCTGCTGACCGCCGTCGCGGCCGGCGCCGTCCTGATCCTCGCCGGCGCCGCGTACGGACCCCTGGCCCAGCGCCTCGGCGGGCGGAGGAAGGCCACGCGAGAGAAGGTGGGGGCGTGATGAGGGACGGTACGGGGGCGGGCGAGGGCGCGGCCATGGGTGGCGGTACGGGGGTGGGCGCGGCCACGGACGACGGTACGGGCTCCGCTCCTGGCGGTACGGGCTCCGCTTCCGGCGGCGCGGCCGGGGCCGGGGTCGGGGGAGAGGTGCGGCAGGTCGCCCGGGTGATCCTGCTCGACCCCGACGACCGGGTCCTCCTCCTGCACGGCCACGAACCGGACGACCCCGCCGACACCTGGTGGTTCACCCCCGGCGGCGGCCTGGAGGGCGACGAGACCCCCGAACAGGCCGCCCTGCGCGAACTCGCCGAGGAGACCGGCATCACCGACGCCGTACTCGGCCCCGTCCTGTGGCGGCGCCACTGCTCCTTCCCCTTCGCCGGACGCCGCTGGGACCAGGACGAGTGGTACTACCTCGCCCGCACCCGCCGCACCGGCCCCGCACCCGGCCCCCAGGCCCTCACCGAGCTGGAGACCCGCAGCCTCTCCGGCCTGAGATGGTGGACTTCCGCCGAACTGTCGGCGGCCCATGAGACCGTGTACCCCATCAGGCTCGCCGAGCTGCTGCGCACGCTGCTCGACGAGGGACCCCCGAGCACGCCCGTCGTTCTCGCCCCGGAAATCGTCTGAGGGCACGCACGACTGGCGCACAATAGGGGGACGCACGGCTGAAGGGGAACATGCCATGAGCGCCGAGGACCTCGAGAAGTACGAGACCGAGATGGAGCTGAAGCTCTACCGGGAGTACCGCGACGTCGTCGGGCTGTTCAAATACGTGATCGAGACCGAACGGCGCTTCTACCTCACCAACGACTACGAGATGCAGGTCCACTCGGTCCAGGGCGAGGTCTTCTTCGAGGTCAGCATGGCCGACGCCTGGGTCTGGGACATGTACAGGCCGGCCCGGTTCGTCAAGCAGGTCCGCGTCCTCACCTTCAAGGACGTCAACATCGAGGAGCTCAACAAGAGCGACCTCGAACTGCCCGGCAGCTGACGCCGCTCCGTTCGACCGCACTCCGTTCGACCGCACTCCGTCCACTCGGACTCCGTTCACCCGTGTGAGTGAGGCGGTTCCCCGGGACCGCTCGCTCGTCCACAGCCCCGCACACGATCAGGACCCCTTCCGTCACAGTCGGTGACGGAGGTGGTCCCGATGAACGCGACCCGAGCACTCGGACGGTACGGAGAAGAGCTGGCGGCCCGCCGGCTCACCCGGGCCGGCCTGCACATCCTCGCCCGCAACTGGCGCTGCGGCCGCGAAGGAGAGATCGACATCGTCGCCCGCGACGGCGACACCCTCGTCATCTGCGAGGTCAAGACCCGACGCGTCGGCCGCTTCGAGCACCCCATGGCCGCCGTCACCCCCGAGAAGACCGCGCGGCTCCAGCACCTCGCCCACTGCTGGCTCGACCGCACCGGCACCCCGCCACCCCCCGGCGGCGTCCGCATCGACCTCATCGGCATCGTCCTGCCCCACCGCGGCGCCCCCGTCCTCACCCACGCCCAGGGGGTGGCCTGATGGGGTTCGCCCGCACCTGCTCCGTCGCCCTCGTCGGCGTCGAAGGCGTCGTCGTCGAGGTCCAGGCCGACCTCGAACCCGGCGTCGCCGCCTTCACTCTCGTCGGCCTCCCCGACAAGAGCCTCAGCGAAAGCCGCGACCGCGTCCGCGCCGCCGTCGTCAACTCCGGCGCCGAATGGCCCCAGAAGAAACTCACCGTCGGCCTCAGCCCGGCCTCCGTCCCCAAGAGCGGATCGGGTTTCGATCTCGCCGTGGCGGCCGCCGTCCTCGGCGCCGCCGAACGCATCGACCCCCGCTCCATCGCCGACCTCGTCCTCATCGGCGAACTCGGCCTCGACGGACGCGTCCGACCCGTCCGCGGCATCCTCCCCGCCGTCCTCGCCGCCGCCGACGCCGGCTACCACCAGGTCGTCGTCCCCGAACAGACCGCCGGAGAGGCCTCCCTCGTCCCCGGCGTCTCCGTCCTCGGCGTCCGCACCCTCCGCCAGCTCATCGCCGTCCTCGCCGACGAACCCGTCCCCGACGAGGAACCCGTCGAAGAAGGCCGCCCCGACGCCATGCTCGCCGGACTCCTCGTCCCCGGCGCGGGCCTCGGCACCGGACTCGCCCCCGCCCCCGGCGAAGGCCCCGACCTCGCCGACGTCGCCGGACAGCACACCGCCCGCCGCGCCCTGGAGATCGCCGCCGCCGGCGGCCACCACCTGCTCCTCAGCGGACCACCCGGCGCCGGAAAGACCATGCTCGCCGAACGGCTCCCCGGCATCCTGCCGCCCCTCACCCGACAGGAATCCCTCGAAGTCACCGCCGTCCACTCCGTCGCAGGGATCCTCCCGCCCGGCGAACCCCTCGTCCGCCGCGCCCCCTACTGCGCGCCCCACCACTCCGCCACCATGCAGTCCCTCGTCGGCGGCGGAAACGGCATCCCCAGGCCCGGCGCCGTCTCCCTCGCCCACCGAGGCGTCCTCTTCCTGGACGAGGCGCAGGAGGGGGTTTGACACCGGAGTGGACAGTACCCCATCGGAGGATAAACAGGGTGCTACCAGGGATCACGCCAGAGGTCGCGTGGCGGCCTTCCAGCGGGCGCTATGCGATACCCGTGCCCGCAAGGAAGATCGGCCCGCAGAGGCCCACCCAGGGCCGCGCAGCACCTTGGCAGTCGAGAGGGAGGCGTTTGGGGTAACGGCGCAGGACACATCGGATCGTGCACCTGGGGCGCAGGACCGCAGATCGGCTTGGGAGTACTGCCGATCCCGAGACCTGAACCCCTAGCTCGAATCGGCCGATCAGATCCGGCGCGCGGTAGCCAGGGGGCGGGCGCGTTCGGTCAGCTCGCGGACGTGGGGGTTTCGCGCGTGCGGGCGGAGGGCGGAAAGCATCGCGCGGAAGCGGTCGTCGGCACGGCCGGACTGGACGTGGGGGAAGTCGTCGAGAGCCATGTGCCAGGTCTGGACGGCTTCCTCCAGCCGACCAGCCTCTAGCTTCCACTCGGCCATCATCGAGCGGTGCCGGACCCTGGCGCGCCGGTACACGGTGGGCCTGACCTTCTCGGACTGCTCAAGAGCGCGGATGGCTCCCTCGCGGTCGCCTAGCTCGTAGCTGACCTGCGAGACGTGGTAGCTCAGGGACGCGGGGTCGTAGGAACCGTGGGCCTTTGCCTTGGCTTCCGCCTTCTCCATGGCCACCTCTGCTTCACGGAGCATCGCCCATGCCGTGCGCCGGTCGCCGGTCTGCGCGGCGGCGTGTGCCTGCTGTCCGGCGAGGAACGCCCGCATCCTCGGTCCGGCCTCGGGAGAGGCGGCCGACGCTGCGTTGGCGTAGCGCAAGGCCGCTGCGCCATGCCCAAGCTCGACCGCTTGGACACTCATGCCGCGCAGCGTGGTGCAGTAGGTGAGGTGGTCCCCGGCTGCGCCGGCCAGCTCCAAAGCCTTCGTGTAGTAGCTCTGGCCGAGCATGTCCAGTCGCTCGTCAACGGCCATGTACCCGGTCAGGTAGAGGTGATCGGCAGCGGCCGACAGCATGGCCTTGCGTACGGATTCGCTGGCCGTGGCTTGGAGGTACGGGGCGATGTTGTTCACCATGAACGCGGCGGCCATGGGCCGGGCGGTACGCCCGCCGAACTGGTCATCCAGTTCGCTGATCCGCTCGGTCATGGCTATGACGGACTCGACCTCGGCCATGCCGATCCGGGTGTGCGGGTTGGTCTTGATCCGTTCGAAGCGTGAGAGTACGTCGGGCCAGCCAGGGATCGTCAGGGCGACCGAGTACAGGCCCCCTGCGAGTACTCCCCTCCGAGATGGGTCCATGTCCATGCTCCCGAGATCGATCAGTCCAGCAACGGTATCCGTCGCCTCGGGCTCGATGTCGGGCTGATCGGCAAAGCCAGCTTCGAACGCAGTGATCCGCCTGCCGAGCTTGCGGGCGAGGGCTTCCAGCACGACCGGTCGGAACTTGGCCATGGGACGCGTGCCGGATAACCAGTGGGATACGGCGGACTCGTCGTACTTCAACCGACGACCGGTCTCGGTTCCGACCCGGTTGACCGCACGTGCGAACTCGCCAAGGTTCCAGCAGGTCTCGGCGTACAGAGCGGCGAGCTTGTGGTTCGGAGTGCGTGCGCGTGCTGCCATGAGGCCGCCCCCCTGGGCCAGGTTTCAAGGGTTTCAAGGTACCGCCAGGCTCCTTCCATATTCACGGCGAGCGCACACCTGTTGACTCAGTGTCGTGCCGCACGGGGCGATGAGCAGGACCCTTCCGCCCCGCGCGGTCACCCAAGCCGACAGGCGTAGCGAAGCTGCGCCCCGCCCGGAACGGAGACACAGGTGACCACCGTCGACACCGCGACGATCACGGTCGAGCTGCCCGAGGCGTTCGACCCGCGCTGGAACCGCCTGCCCGGTATCACCGTGGACGGCAACAAGATCACCCTCGACCCGGCCGAGTACTTCTTCCGGTTCGAGGCGAACACCTGGCTCGTCATCGACTGGCAGACCGTGACGGACGGCCTGCTGAACGCGGACGAGACCGAGACCGCCACCGTCGAACAGATGGCGCTGGAGTTCGTGAAGGCGCACGGCCGCTCGACCAACGACGCGGGCGAGGTGCTGGCCATCGCCTACCAGGTGTACTCGTACCTGTTCCGGGACGAGCACCTCGCCACGCTCGGCCTGCCGGGTGTCACCGCCGAGCACCTGAAGATGCTCCGCGAGGCGGCCACCTTCATGGCCCTGAACAAGGTCGAGCTCGACGGCCACATCTCCAACGTGGGCCCGTGCTGGTTCTTCCCCTCCGCGACCGGGGTGGTCTTCGACCTCTCCGACGAGGACGGCCAGATGCTGGACGAGGTCTACCACGGCGGGTGGTTCAACGAGCACCGCCGGATCGAGGGCATCAAGGCTCACGCCGCGCTCGGCGGGCGGCTGGTCCACGGCTGCCAGTCCAAGCCCGACCAGTCCGGCGGCGTCGTCGCCCCCTACGGCGCGTCGATGGCCACGTTCGGCAAGGAGCTGGCCGAGATGAAGGCCGAGTGGATCGAGCAGGTCAACTCCTACCGGGTGACCGCCGCCTGATCCCAGCGTTGATCCCCGGCCCGGGGTGGCAAGCGCGCTGTCGCCCCGGGCCTGGCCCCTGACCCACCCCCCGAAGGAACGGAACCGCCCCCGTGGACAGCAAGCTCACCGCCGCCATCCTCGCCGACATCTGCGCCCGCACCGGCCAGCCGATCCCCACCCGTGAAGAGATGCGGGTGTGGGACATGTCGGGTGTCGAGCGCTTGCGCTTCCCCCCGCACATGCGCACCGCGATCTACAAGTACGCCGTCGAACCGTTCGCCACCGAGGACGAGATCCTTCGAGCCGCCCGCCTGTCCGGCATCCCCGTGCCGGAGGTCATCGGCTCCATCGTCCGAGACGGAACCCTTGGCATGGTCATCGAGGACCTGGGCGAAGAGGTCCGCGAGGCACAGGACATGGATGGCATCGTGGCCGCTGTCGCCCTGCACCAAGCACCCGTCGCCCCGTCGCTCCGGGAGATGGACGAGGACGCACTTGCCGCCCTGCCCGAGCTGGCGCTCGGCCACCTGCGCCGCCTGCGTGACGCCGGCCGCTGGAACGAGGACACCGCCGAGCTGTCGTTTGCGCTCGGCTCCCTCGCGGCGTCGGCGGAGAAGCGGGCGACCGGTGCTGAGCTGGCCCCGTACGGCTGGGTGCACTCCGAGTTCCACCCGACCAGCCTCCACATCGGCGAGGACGGCTGGCGCTTGCTCGACTTCGCCCGTGCGTTCACCGGCCCTGGCCTCCTCGACCTGGCGTCCTGGCACGGCACCACTGGCGACCCGGACCCGGCGAGGCTGCGCGCCTTCATCGAGACGTACGTGAACGCTGGCGGTGACAAGGACGCGCTTGCCGAGCGCGGCGGCCTGCCTGCCGAACGGTGGGCGCTGGGCTGGCATCGGGTGTGGGCGAGTGAGTGGTTCATGGAGCAGGCGCTCCGCTGGATCAACAACCCCGAGGATGACCCGGTCTACATCAAGGTCGTCCGCAAGCACCTCCTCGCGGCCGTCAGGCTGCTGGAGGCGTGACGTGGACGCTTGGGACGCTCACGCTGCCCAGCGCCTGGCAGAGGGCCCGCTACGCCCCCTCGAACCGCCCGCTCGGATGGAGTGGACACAGCGCCCCGGCATCGGTCCTGGCGCTGAGATCCTCGGCGAGGACCTGGCAGGGCGACGCGTGGTGGAACTGGGATGCGGGCCCGGCCACAACGCCGCCCACCTGACCAGCATCGGCGCAAAGGTCACCGGAGTGGACCGCTCGAAAGGACAGGTCCAACGGGCCTACGCCCACTACGGACACCACGGAACCGAGTTCGTCCACTCCCGCGCGCTGGGCTACCTCAGCCGTGAGAGTGAACCGCTCCACGCCATCGTCTCGGTCTTCGGAGCGATCGGCTTGGCCGAACCGTCCAGGCTGCTTGGTGCGTGCTCCCGTCGCCTCGGACGCAAGGGAGTGCTTGCCTTCTCCGTCCCGCACCCGCAGCGCACCGGCACCATCCCGCCCAGTCCCCGCACCCATGACCGCGTGACGCTGCCGGACGGAACCGCCGCCACGGTCGACCGATGGGACATCGACCCGGCCGCTTGGGTGCGGGCGGTCAACCGCGCCGGACTGCTGATCACCGGAGTGCACAACCTGTTCGCCCCGGCTGACGCTCGCTGGCCGACCACCTTGCTCATCACCGCACGGAAGCCCTGACACCCGACCGAACCCGGGAGGCACCGATGCACCAACCCCCGTTCCTGCTGTTAGACATCGACGGCGTCTTCATCCCGTTCCCCGGACCGGACGGCGCCACCCCGGCTACCCACCCCCGCCACACGGTCACCACTGACGACGTGGCCAAGCCGTTCGATGTCTGGCTCAACCCGGACCACGGCAAGCTCATCACCGACGCCATCGGCACCGGCCTGGTCCGGCCCGTGTGGTGCACGAGCTGGCGAGCCGATGCCCGCCGCGTCATCGCCCCGCTGATGGGCCTGCCGGACTTCGAGCACATCGAACTGCCCAACCTGCCGATCAAGACCAGTCACCCCGACGGCTACCTGTGGAAGCGCAACCACGTCGCGGACTGGCTCGCTACGGCTCCGGCCGTGTGGATCGACGACGACTTCACCCGCCTCGACCACCAGTGGGCGGCCGACCGGACCACGTTCGGAAACCCGACCCTGCTCATCGAGCCCGACCCGCACGAGGGCATCCAGCCCGAGCACATCGCGACCGCTCTGGAGTGGGCCACCGCCCTCGTGTCCACAAGGGAGGCGGCTTGATGTCCGCACGACATGCGGCCCCACCGGACCGCGACCGGCTGGGCACGGTCCTTACGGCAAGTTGGGCCGTGCTCCACGTGCTCGGCTTCGCCACGCTCGGCCTGACATTCCATGAGCGTCCGGCTGTCGCCGATCACAGGGCGACCCCCGCGGAAACCGTTCCGGACTCCGAGCCTGCCCCTGCCTGACCTGCTGTGCTCGGGACGGGGCCCCGGCCTGCCGTGCGCCCCTGTGCTGGCCCCTCTCGCCCGTGCTGGGGGCACGCCGGCTCAGAGGTGGCCGAGCCTCTCAGACGGCAGCACAGACCCCCGCATGACAGAGGCCCCCGACGTGATGCCGGGGGCCTGTCTGTGAGTCCGTGTGCGCTTGTCTCAGGCGCTCTCTCCCAGGTGGCGGTACAGCGTGGCTCGACCGATTCCCAGCGCCTTAGCGATGGACGTGACGCTCTCTCCCTTGGCGTACCTGGCACGGGCCACGGCTAGCTTGTCGTCATCCACGACGGACGGACGCCCACCGACGTTGCCCTTGCGGGCCGCAGCGTCCAGCCCCTCCAACGTCTTCTCCCGGATGCCTTCCCGCTCCACCTCGGCACTGACGGCGAGCACGGCGAACACGATGGCACCCGCCCCGTTCGGGTCGTACACACCCTGGAGGGGACCGGACAGGAGTTCCAGTTGGATGCCGTCCGCCTGAAGGGTGGACGACAGAGTCATCAGCTCTGCTGCACTGCGGGCAAGCCGCTTCATCTCGACCACGGTCAGGATGACCGGCTGATTCGGTGCGGCTGCCTTGATTTCCCGTGCCAGCGTGAGCGCCTTTTCAAGCTCCGGCCGCTCCTTCACACGGGTGCTGATCTTCTCCGAGAACACACGGGTGCAGTCGGCACGGGCGAGCATGTCCAACTGAGACTGGAGTTCCTGCCCAACAGTGCTGCACCTTGCGTAGCCCAGTCGGATCGCTGCGCCCGGTGTCGCGTCAGACACCTGTGTGACGGGAGCGCCTGCCGTCCATGCCTTGCCGGGGTTGCGGTCGGCCGGAGTCTTCACGGTCAGTTCCGCTTTGAGCGCGGGCACCAGGGCGAAGCGGCCCGTGTGGTAGTTCGCCGCGACCTTGCCCGTAGTCGTACGGCAGGGGCTACCGGCAGGGGCATCGCACTTCGGGCAGGCGTGACTCTCGACCTGATCGGCCGGGGTGTTCGTGGTCATGAACGAGACAGTCTCATAAACGTGTCCCGAAAGCTAGTCGGAAGGGTGATGTTTCGAGACGGGTTACGGGACTGTCAAGCGGGGGTGAAACGGACACGCCCTGAGTGAAGCCAAACCGTCCCGATAACGAAGGTTTACGGGACGGCCTCGGGTTGCCCTTCATCACTCGGTCTTGGGTCAGGCAGTGGTCGACACAGACACGAGCATCGGACCGGCTGCCTTGCTCCATGCCTCGCCTCGCGAGACGGCCGCCTGTCCCTCAGTGCGTACGGCCTCGACCATGGGGGCGAGGAACGTGGCCTGCCAGTGCTGCGCCGTCTCGGCGGTCATGTCGCTGTCCTCGACCACGGTCCTGAGTCTGGCTTCCAGTACTGCCGCACCCTCTTGGGTGTCGGCTCCAGTCCACTCGTCTGCGTGCTCACCTATCAGCGTCCAAGACATCTTGATCATGGCGCGCATCGTAGGGCGACGGCGATGGGATGCGAAGGGCGAAGGGGGTGGGGTATGACCCCCGAAGGGGGCCCTCGTCGACCGCCATGTCTTAGCAGCTCAGATCCTGCCACGGTTTCAGACCTCGTCAGGGCAGCGGCGAAGGTAGGCAACGGCGAAGAAATAGCAGGTAGAAGCGCTGCGTCGGGTGCCGGCCTGCGGCCGGGACTGCACAAGAGTGAAGCCTTTCGGGGCTTGCGTGAGCAGCCTTGCTCTGTGGCCGCATGAGCGGCCCCCTTCTCCTTGCCCTTGCCGTAGTGCTCGGCGCTCTGGGGGGCGCGTAGCGCCCCACCTGTGGCTTCCCGGTCTTGCTCCTGTCGGCCCCTGCGGGGCCGCTCTACCGAAGCGGGCTTCCTGATGTGCGGCCGGAGGCCGCGCCTCCCCCTACCTCTTCGCCTTTGCCCTTGCGGCTGGGGCGCACAGCGCCCCGCTTCCCTTGCTGATGACGTAAGTACGGACGTGGCTTCCTTCTGTCGGCCCCTCTGGGGCCGCCCTGTTGAAGTGGGCTTCCTGCTGTGCGGCCGGAGGCCGCCCCTCCTCGTACCTCTTCGCCGCTGACAGGCTCCCGGCTTCGCAGTTCTCCAGTGCTCTGCGTGCTGGTCGGCCGTAGGCCGCCAGTATCAGAGGGCTGACGTACTTACGTAAGTAGAGGAGGAGCGAGGCTTGCCGAGCGGAGCGAGGTAGTTGGTGGTGGTGACACTCCTACAAGGGGGCAGCATCACCACCACCACGGTTCAGGCCGTCTCGGCGGACTTCCTGACCCAGCGCCCGTCAACGTGGGCCAGGGCGTCACTGAGCTTGGGCCGTACGGTCTCCCACTTCCTTCCGACCTCGGGCGCGTACCGCACAGCCAGCGCCTTGTACGTCGTCTCCTCCGGCTGTTCCTTGACGATCCGTGCGATGAGGTCTTCATCCCATGCCTTGGCCTTCGGCAGGCTGACGAGCTTGAGGGCAGGCTCTGCCCGCTCCCAGACGGGTACCTCGCTGTGCTTGCCGGCACGGCGCACGGTGACGGCGATGTCCAGGTCTTCCCTGGCCCGGTTGCTCGCAGTCTGGATGCGCCGTCCGTACTTCCCTGAGTTGCGCAGCACGATCAGCCCTCGGGCACCGGCAGCGATGGCACGTCCCCCGATCGGGGAGGACGAGACGCTCATCCCTTCCCCTGTCCCCTTGGGGGTGTGGGTGACCACCAGAGTCGGGATGCCCGCCTCACTGATCGGCCGGAGACTGCGCATGATCCGCTGTGCCGTGACAGACGAGGCGATGTCCTCGCCGGGGGCGAGTGCGCCGATCAGGTTGTCCAGCACGAACAGGCCCGGCCGCATCTCTGCCAGGTCCACAGCGATGCCCGCCCAGTAGCCGGAGTCTCCGGGGTCCTCGACGGGGAAGATGGTCACCGCATCGTCCGGCACGGCCCCGTGCAGGCGCTCCTTCATCTCCTCCGGTGCGCCATCGTCGGTCAAGCCGAACACGACGTGATCCAGCTTCCGGTGTACGGGTTGCCCGAGGAACGTCGGCTCCCCGTTGAGCAGGGCTGCGCCCATGCCCGCGCTGAGCAGAGTCTTACCGGCCTTCGGTTCCCCGGACAGGATGGTGGTCCGGGTGGTGAGGAGATCACCGATGAGGAACGCATCCTCGTACGGGACACGCTCGATCTGGTGGAGCTGTCGCCCCATGTCCTTGATGGCACCCAAGAGAGTTGCCTACCTCCATGCTCCCTGTGTGGCGCAGCGTGCGCCGATGACCCCCGCCGGATGGCGGGCGCATGTGCCTCCCTTTCTTCGCGGGGGTGGACCGGCCACGGATGAGGCGGTCTCTTCACAGGAGCGCCCGAGGCTTGGCCTCGAACTCGGTCTCGTGCAGTCGGGGGCGACGGCGGCGACCTGGCAGAGCAGCATACAAAACGAGGAGGGCCCCCACAGTGGGGGGCCCATGTGCTCTAGCTCTCGCTGTGTATCGCTGTCATGTTTCGGATGCGCTTTTTGAAGTCCATCGGTATGAGGATCTGGACCCTTCCGATCGGCGTCTGCCACATGCCCTCGTGTCCCTCGGGGGACATGAGCTGCACGGCCGTCATCGGCGGGAGTTTCTGCGTGTGCACGATCACCTTGACCCCGGCCTCTCGCAGTTCCTTGCTGCGCTGCTCAGCCGTGGCCAGCGTGGCCCACCGTTCGCGGTACGTCTCCCCGGTCGGGTACTCCTCCCAGCCATCCGGTCGCGTCGGTTGCGCCTGGAGCGCTTGCCGCTTGTTCTCCAGCCGGGCGTACTCGGCGCGGTACTCCTTCGCTCCCGCCTCCCCGGAGTAGAGCCCTGCCGAGCGGTCCTCCCGCAGTTCCTTCAAGCGCTCCGTGACTTCCGCGATGTCGTTGGTGTAGTCGACTCCGGGGCGGAACACCTTCCGGACGATCTCAAGTTTCCCGACGCTGCGCAGGAACGTGTCCTCCACGACACGCTCAAGCTCCGGGGCGCTGATGGACTGGTTCTGCTCACAGTTCTGCCCAGCTATCGCGCGCATGGCACAGCGGTAGTACTGGTGGCTGCGCCCCTTGTACCGGTAGAGCGGCTGGCCGCAGGTACAGAACGCCACCCGGAGTAGCGGGGACCCGCCGTAACGGTTGCCTGCCTTCCCGTTGCTGTTCTCCTTGAGCTTCTTGTTCACGAGGTCCCAGTCCTCCTTGGAGATCAGCGGCTCTGCCCTCTGGAGAGGGAGCCCGGTTTCCTTGTCGCGGACAAGGCGGGTGCGCTTCTCCTTGCGACCGTCAGGCAAGGTGATCTCTTCCGTCATCTCGACTTGTCCAAGCAACGTGTGAGAGCGGAGCATCTTGATCAGGTTGCCCACCCGCCAGAGTGCCCCCTTCGGTGCCTTGCCAGCCCGGATGCGCTGAGCGTCGAGCGGGGGAGGAGTCTTGGTCCTGTCCTCGTTCAACCATCGGCATACGCTGTTCGCGCTCTCGCCGTCGATGATGCGGCGGACGATTTCGCGGAGAGTGCTGGCGGTATTCGTTCCCACGTCGTCGAGCACGAGACGCCAGCCGTCGCCGGTCTCCTGCTTCTCCGGCCGGTAGCCGTAGGGAACGAAGCCACCGCGCCAGCGCCCCTCGGTCATGAGGTGCGTATAGGAGGACTTGGCGCGGGCCTTGATCGCTTCAAGCTCACCCTCGGCGAACGAAGCGATCAGGCTGAAGAAGACCCTTCCCATGGGGTCGCTGAGGTCAAAGCGATCCGCTGTACTGGCAACCTGCTTGCCGTGCTTCTCGCACCACTCCGCGAGGGTGTGGACGTGCAAGACGCGGCGAGAGAGGCGGTCCAACTTCCACGCTGCGATCACGTCGAAGTCGGACGCGCGAGACGCTTCCCATGCAAGCCGGTGCTCGATGTCGCTTACGTCCCTGCCGATAGTCGACGGCAACCACTCGCCGAGCCCGGGACGCTTCCAAGGTTCGATGCCACCGGACACGCCGTCATCCTCGGCCCATCCGACGATGACGTACCCCCTGTCGTCGGCCCACTTCTGTATCTCTGCGCGCTGGCGCACGATGGCCGTGCTTTCGTCGCTCGCCCTGGACAGGCGCAGGACACCAAGAACCCGCTTCACTCGTGTTGCTCTCTTTCCTCTGTCCCCGTGCTGCGCATGGGGAGGCAGCCTCTTGATTATGCCGGTGTCAAACTCGCTACCTGGATGAAGCCCCCGAGTTCTCGACGAAATCACTCGACGCCCTCCGCCAGCCCCTCGAATCCGGGCACGTCGTCATCGCCCGCACCGCCGGCGTCGTCCGCCTCCCCGCCCGCTTCCTCCTCGCCCTCGCCGCCAACCCCTGCCCCTGCGGCCGCCACACCCTCCACGGCGCCGGCTGCGAATGCCCGCCCTCCGTCATCCGCCGCTACCAGGCCCGCCTCTCCGGCCCCCTCCTCGACCGCGTCGACCTCCGCGTCGAAGCCGAACCCGTCACCCGCGCCGACCTCCTCGGCCAAGGCGGCCGCGGCGAACCCACCGCCGCCGTCGCCGACCGCGTCCGCGAAGCCCGCGCCCGCGCCACCGCCCGCCTCACCGGCACCCCCTGGACCCTCAACAGCGAGATCCCCGGCCACGAACTCCGCACCCGCCACCTCGCCGCCCCCGGCGCCCTCGCCCACGCCGAACGCGACATCGAACGCGGCCTCCTCACCGCCCGCGGCCTCGACCGCGTCCTCCGCGTCGCCTGGACCATCGCCGACCTCGCCGGACACGACCGCCCCGACCACGACGACATCGCCCACGCCCTGGAACTGCGCACCGGCATCACCCGAGGCGTCCCCCTCACCACCGGAGACCTCGCATGACCCCTCACCCCCCGGACGCCGAACGGCTCGCCCGCGCCGCCCTCACCCGCATCGTCGAACCCGGTGACGAACAGGCTGGGCACGCGCTGCGCGCCCACGGAGCCACCGGGCTCCTCACCCTCCTGCGCGACCCCCGCGAGCCCCCGCTGCCCGGCACCGGTCCCCGCCGCCTCGCCGGCTGGCGCCACCGGGCCCGCACCATCGACCCCGAAGCCGATCTCGACCACATCACCCGACTCGGCGGACGCTTCCTCATCCCCGGCGACCCCGACTGGCCCCGCCAGCTCGACGACCTCGGCGACACCCGGCCCGTCGGCCTCTGGACCCGGGGCCCCGCCCCGCTGCGCACCTGGGCCCTCCGCTCCGTCGCCGTCGTCGGCGCCCGCGCCTGCACCCCGTACGGCGCCCACATCGCCGCCGACCTCGCCACCGGACTCAGCCGGCACGGCTGGGTCGTCGTCTCCGGCGCCGCCTACGGCATCGACGGCGCCGCCCACCGCGGAGCCCTCGCCGCCGGCGGAGCCACCGCCGCCGTCCTCGCCAGCGGCGTCGACACCCCCTACCCCCGCGGCCACGGCGGACTCCTCGACCGCATCGCCCGCCAAGGGCTCCTCATCGGCGAACTCCCACCCGGCAGCCACCCCACCCCCAGCCGCTTCATCCTCCGCAACCGCGTCATCGCCGCCCTCACTCGCGGCACCGTCGTCGTCGAAGCCCAGCACCGCAGCGGCTCCCTCGTCACCGCCCGCGCCGCCACCCGCCTCGGCCGCCACACCATGGGCGTCCCCGGCCCCGTCACCAGCGCCCTCTCCGCGGGAGTCCACGAACTCCTGCGGGGCGGCGCCACCCTCGTCACCGACGCCGACGAGATCATCGAACTCATCGGTGCCATCGGCGACCTCGCCCCCGCCCGACGCGGCCCCGTGCTGCCCCGGGACCTCCTCCACCCCGACACCGCCCGCGTCCTCGAAGCCCTCCCCGCCCACCCGCCCGCCCCCACCGACGAGATCGCCCGCCGTGCCGGGACCACCCCCGACGAGGCCCTCGCCCGGCTGTACGAACTCCACGCCCTCGGTCACGCCGAACGGGACGGCGACGGATGGAGGTTGACGAACAGCGGCAAGCCGGTGTCGAACGCGCGGCGAGGCGGTACTTGACCTGGCGCATTCGGGTGAAAAGGTGAAGCCGATGAGCAACCGAGTTCTCTCGGCCGCACCCGCGGGGCCGCCGCGCGCCACGACCCCGGTTCGAAGATGTGGCCGACCACGCCCACCCGGACCGGCGCGATCCGCTCCCGTTCGCTCACCGCGACACCACACTCACGCTACGCTCACCAGGATTCCCCACAGGACACCCAGACCGACACACCCGACAGCAGAACGGCTCAAGGCAACGCATGCCCCAGCACACCTCCGGGTCTGACCGCGCTGCGGTGCCCCCAGCAGCCCGGGGCACCGTGCGGCCGCCCGCGCCGACCTCACTCGAAGAGCTGTGGCGCTCCTACAAGGCCACCGGCGACGAACGCCTGCGGGAGCAGCTGATCCTGCACTACTCGCCCCTCGTCAAGTACGTCGCCGGACGCGTCAGCGTCGGCCTGCCGTCCAACGTCGAACAGGCGGACTTCGTCTCCTCCGGGGTGTTCGGCCTCATCGACGCCATCGAGAAGTTCGACGTCGAACGCGCCATCAAGTTCGAGACCTACGCCATCACCCGCATCCGCGGCGCGATGATCGACGAACTGCGTGCCCTCGACTGGATCCCCCGCTCCGTGCGCCAGAAGGCCCGCAACGTCGAGCGCGCCTACGCCACCCTCGAAGCCCAGCTCCGCCGCACCCCCAGCGAGAGCGAGGTCGCCGCCGAACTCGGCATCCCGCTGGAGGAACTGCACGCCGTCTTCAGTCAGTTGTCCCTGGCCAACGTCGTCGCCCTCGAAGAGCTCCTGCACGTCGGCGGCGAGGGCGGCGACCGGCTCTCCCTCATGGACACCCTGGAGGACACGGCCGCCGACAACCCCGTCGAGGTCGCCGAGGACCGCGAGCTGAGACGGCTGCTCGCCCGCGCCATCAACACCCTCCCCGAGCGGGAGAAGACCGTCGTCACGCTCTACTACTACGAGGGCCTGACCCTCGCCGAGATCGGCCACGTCCTCGGCGTCACCGAGAGCCGCGTCAGCCAGATCCACACCAAGTCCGTCCTCCAGCTCCGCGCCAAACTGGCCGACGTGGGCCGCTGACGCCGCCCCGCCGGTCGTACAGTGGAGCCGTGCCCAGGATTCGAGCGGCCTCGGTGGCCGAGCACCGGACCATGCAGCGCGGCGCCCTGCTGGACGCCGCGCGTTCCCTGCTGTCCGAGGGCGGGACGGAGGCGCTGACCTTCCCCGCGCTCGCCGAGCGCACCGGCCTCGCCCGCTCGTCGGTCTACGAGTACTTCCGCTCCCGCGCCGCCGTCGTCGAGGAACTGTGCGCGGTCGACTTCCCCGTCTGGGCCGCCGAGGTCGAGACCGCCATGGCCGCCGCCGACACCCCCGAGGCCAAGGTCGCCGCCTACGTCCGCAAGCAGCTGGACCTCGTCGGCGACCGCCGCCACCGGGCCGTCGTCGCCATCTCCGCCGGCGAGCTCGACGACGGCGCCCGCGAGAAGATCCGCGCCGCCCACGGCGGCCTCGTCGCCATGGTCGTCGAAGCCCTCGCCGCCCTCGGCACCCCCGAACCCCGCCTCGCCGCCATGCTCCTCCAGGGCGTCGTCGACGCCGCCGTCCGCCGCATCGAACTCGGCGCCGCGGAACACCCCGACCGCATCGCCGAAGCGGCCGTCACCATGGCCCTCCACGGCGTCACCGGCCCCACTCCCTGACCCGGGGCCCTCCCCCCTCCCCCCACCCCCTCCCCTCCCGCCCCTCCCTCCCCCTCTCAGTTCGTCAATGCAGTGGCAGCAGGCGTGACCGGCCTCCCCGCAGCAGGATCAGTGGGTCGAGGTACTCCCTGCCCCGGAGCAGGCCCCAGTGGAGGCAGGAGCGGGGGCAGTGGGTGCCTGGCGCGACGCGGGCCAGGGGGGTGCCCGCCGTGACGTGGGTGCCGGGGCGGACCAGGGGGGTCACGGGGGTGAAGGTGGTGCGGAGTGGGGGTGTGCCGGTGTGGGGGAGGGTGAGGGTGAGGACGCCGCGGCCTCCTACGGGGCCGGCGAAGGTGACGGTGCCGGCGGTGGGGGCGTGGACGGTGGTGCCTTCGGGGGCGGCCAGGTCGACGCCCCGGTGGCCGGGGGCGTAGGGGGTCGCGGGGGGTTGCCAGGGGCGTACCACGTCGGGGGCGGGTGGGGCGAGGGGCCAGCAGAGGGCCAGGGCGAGGAGGAGTGTCGTCGTGTGCATGGGGAGAGCTTGGCCCGGGGGAGGCGGCTGTGACGGGGGCGGCGGTTTTCTGTGGACAAGTGGCTGCCTGTGGACCGTGCCGTCACCCGGCGCTCCCGGGGTCCCGTACACTTCCTATGGCGACCCGGGTCACCGGGTCGACTTCGCACGCCCCGCCACCTGTCTCACAGAGCGTGGTGGCAGCGCCTTTCGGTCCTTCGCGGCACGGCGCGCCGGGGCGTCAGGAAAACAACCGAGAAACCCAAGGAGATACGGCCATGGCCGTCGTCACGATGCGGGAGCTGCTGGAGAGCGGCGTCCACTTCGGTCACCAGACCCGTCGCTGGAACCCGAAGATGAAGCGCTTCATCTTCACCGAGCGCAACGGCATCTACATCATCGACCTGCTCCAGTCGCTGTCGTACATCGACCGCGCCTACGAGTTCGTCAAGGAGACGGTGGCCCACGGCGGCTCCGTCATGTTCGTCGGTACGAAGAAGCAGGCCCAGGAGGCCATCGCCGAGCAGGCGACGCGTGTCGGCATGCCCTACGTGAACCAGCGCTGGCTGGGCGGCATGCTCACCAACTTCTCGACCGTCTACAAGCGTCTGCAGCGCCTCAAGGAGCTCGAGCAGATCGACTTCGAGGACGTCGCGGCCTCGGGTCTCACCAAGAAGGAGCTCCTGGTCCTCTCGCGCGAGAAGGCCAAGCTGGAGAAGACCCTCGGTGGTATCCGCGAGATGCAGAAGGTGCCGAGCGCCGTCTGGATCGTCGACACCAAGAAGGAGCACATCGCCGTCGGCGAGGCTCGCAAGCTCAACATCCCGGTCGTCGCGATCCTCGACACCAACTGCGACCCCGACGAGGTCGACTACAAGATCCCGGGCAACGACGACGCGATCCGTTCCGTCACCCTGCTCACCCGTGTGATCGCCGACGCCGTCGCCGAGGGCCTCATCGCCCGTTCCGGTGCCGCGACCGGTGACTCGAAGCCGGGCGAGAAGGCCGCCGGCGAGCCGCTCGCCGAGTGGGAGCGCGACCTGCTCGAGGGCGAGAAGAAGGACGAGGCCGCCGAGGCCCCGGCCGAGACCGAGAAGGCCGCCGAGGCCGAGGCCGAGGCCCCGGCCGAGCAGGCCTGACGCTTCCGCACCCCGGAACACCTCGGAGGTGACGGCGGGGGCCCGGAAAGCCCCCGCCGTCCCGCCGCAGATCTTCGTAGATCTTTCTGACTTCGAGAGAGAAACAGACTCATGGCGAACTACACCGCCGCTGACGTCAAGAAGCTCCGTGAGCTCACCGGCGCCGGCATGATGGACTGCAAGAAGGCCCTCGAAGAGGCCGACGGCGACGTCGACAAGGCCGTCGAGGCCCTGCGCATCAAGGGCCAGAAGGGTGTCGCCAAGCGTGAGGGCCGCTCCGCCGAGAACGGCGCCGTGGTCTCCCTCATCGCCGACGACAACACCTCCGGCGTCCTCGTCGAGCTGAAGTGCGAGACGGACTTCGTCGCCAAGGGTGACAAGTTCCTCGCCGTCGCCGACGCCCTCGCCGCCCACGTCGCCGCCACCAAGCCGGCCGACATCGAGGCCCTGCTCGCCTCCGAGATCGAGGTCGGCAAGACCGTGCAGGCCTTCGTGGACGAGGCCAACGCCAACCTCGGCGAGAAGATCGTCCTCGACCGCTTCGCCGCCTACGCCGACGGTTACGTCTCCGCGTACATGCACCGCACGATGCCGGACCTCCCGCCGCAGATCGGTGTCCTCGTCGAGTTCGACAAGGAGAACGCCGAGGTCGCCAAGGGCATCGCCCAGCACATCGCCGCCTTCGCGCCGAAGTACCTGGACAAGGACGACGTCCCGGCCGAGGTCGTCGAGTCCGAGCGCCGCATCGCCGAGGAGACCACCCGCGCCGAGGGCAAGCCCGAGGCCGCGATCGCCAAGATCGTCGAGGGTCGCGTCAACGGCTTCTTCAAGGACGCCACGCTGCTCGGCCAGCCGTACGCCCTGGACAACAAGAAGACCGTCCAGAAGGTTCTGGACGAGGCCGGTGTCACCCTGAAGCGCTTCACCCGCATCAAGGTCGGCATCTGAGTCCGTCCGCCCCACGCGACGGACACCGGACCCGGGTAGGGTCTGAGACAGTCGCCCCGCCCCGCGCGGGACGACCGCAGATGTGACGAGGAGGCCATTGCCGAACGGGATACCCATCGAGGACCCAGGCAATGGCCTTCTTCGTATGTGCACGAGGAGATCTCCATGAATCAGGGCGCCGCACAGGGCGACGACAACAGCGGCAACAAGCCCGGCCGCTACATGCTCAAACTGTCCGGAGAAGCCTTCTCCGGCGGTACCGGTCTCGGTGTCGACCCCGACGTCGTGCACGCCATCGCGCGTGAGATCGCGGCCGTCGTCCGAGACGGCGCCCAGATCGCGATCGTGATCGGCGGTGGCAACTTCTTCCGCGGCGCCGAGCTCCAGCAGCGCGGCATGGACCGGGCCCGCTCCGACTACATGGGCATGCTCGGCACCGTGATGAACTGCCTCGCCCTCCAGGACTTCCTGGAGAAGGAGGGCATCGACTCCCGCGTGCAGACCGCCATCACCATGGGCCAGGTCGCCGAGCCGTACATCCCGCTGCGCGCCGTGCGCCACCTGGAGAAGGGCCGCGTGGTCATCTTCGGCGCCGGTATGGGCATGCCGTACTTCTCGACCGACACCACCGCCGCCCAGCGGGCCCTGGAGATCGACGCCCAGGCCCTGCTCATGGGCAAGAACGGCGTGGACGGCGTCTACGACTCCGACCCGAAGACCAACCCCGCGGCGGTCAAGTTCGACGCGCTGGAGTACGGCGAGGTCATCGCCCGCGACCTCAAGGTCGCCGATGCCACCGCCATCACCCTGTGCCGCGACAACAAGCTCCCGATCCTCGTCTTCGAACTGCTCGCCGAGGGCAATATCGCGCGCGCCGTGACGGGTGAGAAGATCGGCACACTCGTGAGCGACCAGGGCACCCGGGCCTGAGGCCCGACCCCAACCGGGAACCGCCCCGCACGGGGCTGGACGACAGCCCTGCCGGTCGTACACCGTGCAGGACACAACGCGACGACACGCAGGAGCAAGTGGTGATCGAAGAGACCCTCCTCGAGGCCGAGGAGAAGATGGAGAAGGCCGTCGTGGTCGCCAAGGAGGACTTCGCCGCGATCCGCACCGGCCGTGCGCACCCGGCGATGTTCAACAAGATCGTGGCCGACTACTACGGCGCCCTCACCCCCATCAACCAGCTGGCCTCGTTCTCGGTGCCGGAGCCGCGCATGGCCGTGGTGACCCCGTTCGACAAGAGCGCGCTGCGCAACATCGAGCAGGCCATCCGCGACTCGGACCTCGGCGTCAACCCGAGCAACGACGGCAACATCATCCGTGTGACCTTCCCGGAGCTGACCGAGGAGCGCCGCCGGGAGTACATCAAGGTCGCCAAGGGCAAGGCCGAGGACTCCAAGATCTCGATCCGCTCCGTGCGCCGCAAGGCCAAGGAGACCATCGACAAGTTCGTCAAGGACGGCGAGGTCGGTGAGGACGAGGGCCGCCGTGCGGAGAAGGAGCTCGACGACACCACCGCGAAGTACGTCGCGCAGGTGGACGAGCTGCTGAAGCACAAGGAAGCCGAGCTCCTCGAGGTCTGATGAACGACTCATCCTGGGGGGCGCCGGCGGCCGGTTCCGGTCTCGGCGGACCCGACCAGGGGCCTGCCCCGGCGGGTCCCGCCCACGATCGGCACCGGGCGGCGCAGACTCGGCCCATGCCCATCGTGCCCGACGTACCCGCCGGCGGATTCCAGGACGGACACGGACGGGGGGCCGCTCGGCCGAGCGGCCCCCTGTTCCGTGACGAGACGCCGCACGAGCACCCGCAGGAGCCCATGCCCAGCCCCACCCCGCCTCCTCCGCCGTCCGCGGCCCCCGCGCCGCGGCAGAAGAAGAGCGCGGGCCGGGACCTGGGCGCGGCCATAGGGGTCGGCGTCGGGCTCGGGGCCGTGATCGTCGCGTCGCTGTTCATCTGGAAGCCGGCGTTCGTCGGCGTGATAGCGGTCGCCGTCGTCGTCGGTCTGTGGGAGCTGACCTCCCGGCTCCAGGAGCGCAAGGCGATCAAGGCGCCCCTGGTGCCGCTCGCCGTCGGCGGCGCGGCGATGGTCGTCGCCGGGTACGTGCGCGGCCCCGAGGGTGCCTGGGTCGCGATGGCCCTGACAGTGCTCGCGGTGCTCGTCTGGCGGATGACGGAACCCCCCGAGGGGTACCTCAAGGACGTCACGGCGGGCGTCTTCGCCGCGTTCTACGTGCCGTTCCTCGCGACCTTCGTGGCGCTGCTGCTGACCGCCGACGACGGGCCGTGGCGGGTGCTGACCTTCCTGCTGCTCACGGTGGTCAGCGACACCGGGGCGTACGCGGTCGGCTGGCGGTTCGGCAAGCACAAGCTGGCCCCCCGGATCAGCCCCGGCAAGACCCGCGAGGGACTGTTCGGCGCGGTGGCCTTCGCGATGGCGGCCGGTGCGCTGTGCATGGAGTTCCTCATCGACGACGGCACCTGGTGGCAGGGCCTCCTCCTGGGCCTGGCGGTGGCGGCGAGCGCGACGCTCGGCGACCTCGGCGAGTCGATGATCAAGCGGGACCTCGGCATCAAGGACATGGGGACGCTCCTCCCCGGCCACGGCGGCATCATGGACCGGCTGGACTCCCTGCTGCCGACGGCGCCGGTGGTGTGGCTGCTCCTCGCGCTGTTCGTCGGAACGGGTTGACGTCGGAACGGGTTGACGCGCAGCGGGTACTCTGGAAGGGCTCGGGAGGTGGATCCCGGGCCCTTCCGCCGTCCTCGCCGCCGCGGGGACGGTCCAGTGAGGTCGCTCCGGCACCGCCCTGCCGTGCTCCCCGCCGTCGCGGGACGTCCGACCTCGTGCCTGTTTGAGGAGAGACGCCGTCGTGGCTCGTCCGCTGCCCGGAGAACTCACTTTCGTCGCCCCGCGCGGGGCCAAGAAGCCGCCGCGGCACCTCGCCGACCTCTCGCCCGCCGAGCGGAAGGAAGCCGTCGCGGCGATCGGCGAGAAGCCGTTCCGCGCCAAGCAGCTGTCCACGCACTACTTCGCGCGGTACGCGCACGACCCCGCCGAGTGGACGGACATCCCGGCCGCCTCGCGGGAGAAGCTGGCCGGGGAGCTGCTGCCCGACCTGATGTCGGTGGTGCGGCACATCTCGTGCGACGACGACACCACCCGTAAGACGCTGTGGCGGCTGCACGACGGCACGCTCGTGGAGTCGGTGCTCATGCGCTACCCGGACCGGGTGACGATGTGCATCTCCTCGCAGGCCGGCTGCGGCATGAACTGCCCGTTCTGCGCGACCGGGCAGGCCGGGCTCGACCGGAACCTGTCGACCGCCGAGATCGTGCACCAGATCGTCGACGGCATGCGCGCCCTGCGCGACGGCGAGGTCCCCGGAGGCCCCGCCCGTCTGAGCAACATCGTCTTCATGGGGATGGGCGAGCCGCTCGCCAACTACAAGCGGGTCGTCGGCGCCATCCGCCGGCTGACCGACCCCGAGCCCGACGGCCTCGGCCTGTCCCAGCGCGGCATCACCGTCTCCACGGTCGGGCTCGTCCCCGCGATGCTGCGCTTCGCCGACGAGGGCTTCAAGTGCCGGCTCGCGGTCTCCCTGCACGCCCCGGACGACGAGCTGCGGGACACCCTCGTGCCGGTGAACACGCGCTGGAAGGTGCGGGAGGTCCTCGACGCGGCCTGGGAGTACGCCGAGAAGTCCGGGCGCCGGGTCTCCATCGAGTACGCCCTCATCCGCGACATCAACGACCAGGCGTGGCGCGGCGACCTCCTCGGCCGGCTGCTCAAGGGCAGGCGGGTGCACGTCAACCTGATCCCGCTGAACCCGACGCCCGGCTCCAAGTGGACCGCCTCCCGGCCCGAGGACGAGAAGGCGTTCGTCGAGGCCATCGCCGCCCACGGGGTGCCGGTGACCGTCCGCGACACCCGCGGACAGGAGATCGACGGCGCCTGTGGACAGCTCGCGGCGGCCGAACGGTAGTCTGACCCCGTACATCTGCATATTCCGACAGGGGAGCGCCACAGCGCTGAGAGTGCGGTGACCGTCAGACCGCAGACCCTCTGAACCTCGCCCAGGTCATTCTGGGTAGGAAGTTCGGTCGTAACTCAAGCTGTTGCGCCCTGCCCGCGTCCGGTCTCCGGCCGTGGGCAGGGCCGCGTCTCTTCCTGGTCACACCCAGGAGGAATCTCAGTGAGCACCACCTCAGTGAGCGTCAAGAAGATGGCCGCCGCCGCGCTCGCCGCGGCGCTCGGCGTCACCACCCTCGCCGCCTGCGGCACCGACGACGCCCGGGACGCGGCCGGCAAGACCGACCGGCCCGCGCCGAAGACCGTGACCCTCGTGAGCCACGACTCCTTCAACGCCTCCAAGGAGGTGCTGGCGGAGTTCACCGAGGAGACCGGTTTCACCGTGAAGGTGCTGAAGGCCGGCGACGCGGGCGAGGCCGTCAACAAGGAGATCCTGACCAAGGGCTCCCCGCAGGGCGACGTCTTCTTCGGCGTCGACAACACCCTGCTCTCCCGCGCCCTCGACAACGGCATCTTCGTGCCGTACGAGGCGAAGGGCCTGGGCCGGATCCCGGACACCTTCAAGCTCGACAAGGAGCGGCGGGTCACGCCCGTCGACACCGGCGACATCTGCGTCAACTACGACAAGAAGTACTTCGCCGACAGGAAGCTGGCCCCTCCGCAGACCTTCGACGACCTGGCGAAGCCCGCGTACAAGGACCTGCTCGTCGTCGAGAACCCCGAGCGGTCCTCCCCGGGCCTCGGCTTCCTCCTCGGCACCGTCGCGAAGTACGGCGACGACGGGTGGCAGGACTACTGGTCGAAGCTGAAGGCCAACGGCGTGAAGACCGTCGACAGCTGGGAGCTCGCCTACAACCAGGAGTTCTCCGGCTCGGCCGGCGGCAAGGAGGCCAAGGGCGACCGCCCGCTGGTCGTCTCCTACGCCTCCAGCCCGCCGGTCGAGGTGCTGTACGCCGATCCGCAGCCGAAGGAGGCGCCCACCGGGGTGTCCACCGGCACCTGCTTCCGGCAGATCGAGTTCGCGGGCCTGCTCGACGGGGCGAAGAACCCCGAGGGCGGCAAGGCGCTGATCGACTTCCTGATCTCGAAGAAGTTCCAGGACGACATGCCGCTCCAGATGTTCGTCAACCCGGTGGCGACGGACGCGACCCTGCCGGAGCTGTTCACGAAGCACGGCGTGGTCGTCGAAGAGCCGGAGACGATGGCGCCGGAGAAGATCGCCGAGAAGCGCGAGGCGTGGATCCAGCAGTGGTCGTCGCTCCTCAAGTGAGGCGTGATCCCCGGACGGGCCACGGTCCCCGGACGGGCCACGACCCCCGGCCGGGGCGTGGCCCCCGGGCGAGGCGCGACCTCCGGGGGAGTGCGGCGCGGCTGGGCCTCATGGCCCTGCCGGTCGCGTTCTTCGCGGTCTTCTTCGCCTGGCCCGTCGCGTCGATCGTCGACCGGGGGCTGCGGCCCGACGGGTCCTGGGACCCGGGCCGGGTCGGGGAGACCCTCTCCCGGCCCGAGATCCTCGACGTGCTCGGCTTCACCGTGTGGCAGGCGGCCGCCTCCACGGGGCTCACACTGCTGGTGGCGCTGCCGGGGGCGTACGTCTTCGCCCGCTTCGACTTCCCGGGGAAGCGGGCGCTGCGGGCCGTCGTCACCGTGCCGTTCGTGCTGCCCACGGTCCTCGTCGGCACCGCGTTCCTGGCCCTGGTGGGCCGGGGCGGGTTCACCGACGAGCTGTGGGGGCTGCGGCTCGACGCGAGCGTGTGGGCGATCCTCCTCGCGCACGTCTTCTTCAACTACGCGGTCGTCGTGCGGACCGTCGGCGGCCTGTGGGCCCAGCTCGACCCGCGCCAGGAGGAGGCCGCCCGGGTGCTCGGCGCCTCCCGGTGGACGGCGTGGCGGACGGTGACGCTGCCCGCGCTCGTGCCGGCGGTGTCGGCGGCCGCGCTGATGGTCTTCCTCTTCACCTTCACCTCCTTCGGCGTCGTGCAGATCCTCGGCGGGGGCGCGTACACGACGCTGGAGGCGGAGATCTACCGGCAGACGGCCCGCCTCCTCGACCTGCGGACGGCCGCCGTGCTGACGATGGTGCAGTTCGTGGCGGTCGGCACGGTCCTCGCCGTGCACGTCAGGACGGTACGGAGGCGGGAGACGGCGCTGCGGCTCGTGGCCCCGGAGCAGACCGCCCGGCGACCGCGCGGTGCCGGGCAGCGGGCGCTGCTCGGCGGGGTGCTGCTGTCGGTGGCGGTACTGATCCTGCTGCCGCTCGGCGTGCTGGTGGAACGCTCCTTCGCCACGCCGGAGGGGTACGGGCTTCGCTACTACCGGGCGCTCGGCACGCTCGACGAGGCCGGCACCTTCCTCGTCCCGCCGCTGGAGGCGGTCGGGAACTCACTGCGGTACGCGGTCGCCGCCACCGGCATCGCGGTGCTGATCGGCGGCCTCGCGGCGGCGGCGCTCACGAGACGCGCCGGGCGCCTCGTACGGGGCTTCGACGCGCTGCTCATGCTGCCGCTCGGGGTGTCGGCGGTGACCGTCGGCTTCGGGTTCCTCATCACCCTCGACGAGCCGCCGCTGGACCTGCGGGCCAGCTGGATCCTGGTGCCGCTCGCGCAGGCGCTGGTCGGCGTGCCCTTCGTCGTACGGACGATGCTGCCGGTGCTGCGGGCGGTGGACCGGCGGCTGCGGGAGGCGGCGGCGGTGCTCGGGGCGTCGCCGTGGCGGGTGTGGCGGGAGGTGGACCTGCCGCTGGTGCGGCGGGCGCTGCTGATCGCGGCCGGGTTCGCCTTCGCGGTCTCGCTCGGCGAGTTCGGCGCGACCGTCTTCATCGCCCGGCCCGACCACCCGACCCTGCCGGTGGCGGTGGCCCGGCTGCTCGGCCGGCCCGGGGAGCTCAACTACGGACAGGCGATGGCCCTGTCGACGATTCTGATGGTGGTGTGCGCGGTCTCCCTGCTGCTGCTCGAACGGCTGCGGACCGACCGGACCACCGGGGAGTTCTGATGCTGACCCTTGAGGGAGCGACGGTACGGTTCGGGGCGCGGGCGGTCCTCGACGCGGTGGACCTGGAGGTCGCCGAGCACGAGATCGTGTGCGTGCTCGGGCCGAGCGGGTCCGGCAAGTCGACGCTGCTGCGGACGGTCGCCGGGCTCCAGGCCCTCGACGCGGGGCGGGTGCTGCTCGCCGGCGCCGACCAGGCGGGGGTGCCGGTGCACCGGCGCGGGGTGGGGCTGATGTTCCAGGACCACCAGCTGTTCCCGCAGAAGGACGTGGCGGGGAACGTGGCCTTCGGGCCGCGGATGCACGGTGTGCCGAAGGACGAGCGGGCCGCGCGGGTCGAGGAGCTGCTCGACCTGGTCGGGCTGCCGGGCGCCGGACGGCGGGCGGTCGCCGCGCTGTCGGGCGGCGAGCAGCAGCGGGTGGCGCTGGCCCGGGCGCTGGCGCCCCGGCCGCGGCTGCTGATGCTGGACGAGCCGCTGGGCCAGCTGGACCGGGGGCTGCGGGAGCGGCTCGTGGTGGAGCTGCGGGCGCTCTTCGGGCGGCTCGGGACGACGGTCCTCGCCGTCACCCACGACCAGGGGGAGGCCTTCGCGCTCGCGGACCGGGTGGTGGTCATGCGGGACGGGCGGATCGTGCGGTCGGGCACACCGGCGGAGGTGTGGCAGCGGCCGGACTCGGAGTTCACGGCCCGCTTCCTCGGCTTCGGGAACGTGGTGGCGGCGACGGTGTCCGGGACGGCGGCCCGGACCGTGTGGGGCAGGATCCCGGTCCCGGAGGGCTCCCCGCAGGGCGAACGGAAACTCCTCGTCCGACCCGCCGGTGTCCGGCCGGCGGCCCCCGGCGAGGGCCTGCCCTGCCGGGTCGAGTCCCGCACCTTCCGGGGCCACCACGTGTCGGTCGTCCTCCGCCCGGCGGACGGGCCGCCGCTGGAGGCGGAGTTCCCGCTGGGGCGGATGCCCGAGGAGGGCGCGGAGATGCCGGTGGCCTTCCGGGCGGAGGAGGTCGTGGTGCTCGAAGGGGACTGACGAGTCCCCTTGCTTCTCCGGGGTCGTCAGGCGGTCAGCGGCAGGGCCGCGAGTGCGCCGATCAGCCAGGTGAGCGGGGCGAAGACGGCGAGCAGCGCCCCCGCCCGCAGCAGGGCGGCGGTGCGCAGCACGGTCGGCGGGGCGCCGATCCTGGCCAGGGCCTCGGCGGTGTGGGTCCGGCACTGGCGGGACTCCAGGGCGGCGGTCAGCAGGCTCGCCGTGGTGCAGGCCAGGACGACGCCGGCGCCGAGGGCGGTGAGCGGTCCGAAGGCGGTGCCGTCCCCCGCCCCGTACAGGGTGGCGGCGGCGAGGGTGCCGGAGAGCACCGCGCAGACCACGCCGAGGGGGCGGCCGATGCGGCCGGCCTCGTCCATGAGGACACGCCCGGCGAGGAGGCGTACGGCTCCGGGGCGGACGGCCTGGAGGAGCCGCCCGCACAGGTGGGTGAGGCCGGGGCCGGCGAGGGCGAGGCCGATCGCGGTGAGCACCCAGCCGGCGAGGACACCGGCGGGGGAGCCGTCGAAGCGGCCGGGCAGGGCGACGCCCTCGCCGCCGCCGCGGCTCGCGTACGTCTCCACGGCGAGGCCGACGGCGACGAGCGCCACGCCCCACGGGAGGCCGGTGGGCACGGGCCGGGCGGCGCCCTCGGGGGCGGGGGTGCCGGTGCGGGGGCGCAGGGCGAGGCCCGCGGCGGCGGCGCCGGCGACCGGCACGATCGCGAGCAGGGTGAGGGCGGCGGCCAGCGGCAGCGGCTGCCCGGCGGCGAGCGGCCCGGCGGCGGCCCCGTCGAAGGGCAGGCCGGTGAGGTCGCCGCGCAGGTGCAGGAAGAGGAGGAGGGCGACCAGGGAGCCGAGGGTGCAGGCGACGGCGGTCGAGGCGGCGGCGATGGCGGTGAGCCGGGCCGGGCCGAGACCGATCGAGGAGAGCCCGGGACGGGGCCGGGTGGCCGGGTCGGTACGGGCGACGGCGACGGCGAACTGGACGGTGGCGGCGATCGGCAGCACGCACCAGAGCAGCCGGAGCGCGGAGGCGGAGGAGTGTTCGGGGTGGCCGACGGCGTGGCCGAGGACGCACAGCAGCAGGAAGCCCACGCCGGCGGCGGCCGCGGCGACGAGGAGCCGCCGCAGCTGCACGAGCGGACGGGAGCCGCGGACTAGACGGAGAGCGAGCACGCGGCGACGCCCTCCGCCCCCGGGACGGGCGGCACGCTGCCGGCCCGGCGACCGTCGAGCAGGGTGACCGTGCGGTCGGCGAGCGCCGCCACCTCGCCGTCGTGGGTGGCGAGGAGCACGGTGATGCCGTGCGAGCGGGCGGCGGCGGTGAGGGTGCGGAGCACCTGCGCGCCGTCGGCCCGGTGCAGGGCGGCGGTGGGCTCGTCGGCGAAGAGGACCGAAGGGCCGGTGGCGAGCGCGCGGGCGATGGCGGTGCGCTGGCGCTGCGAGCGGGTGAGGCCGTGCGGGCGGGTGCGGGCGCAGGCGCCGATGTCGAGGCGGTCCAGCCACTCGGCGGCGGCGGTCCTCGCGGCCCGGCGGGGGACGCCCCGCAGCAGCAGCGGGAGGGCGGTGTTCTCCCAGGCGGTGAGTTCGGGGACGAGGTCCGCGTCGGGGCCGATCCAGCCGAAGCGTTCGCGGCGGAGCCGTTCGCGCCGGGCGGGGGGAAGGGTGTGGACGGGGGAGCTGTTGAACCAGACCTCGCCCCGCTGGGCGAGGAGTTCGCCGGAGAGGCAGCGCAGGAGGGTGGTCTTGCCGCTGCCCCGGGGGCCGGTCACCGCCAGGATCTCGCCCTCGCGGACGCCGAGGGACACGCCGCTGAGGGCCTGGGTGCCGCCCAGGGAGCAGTGCAGGGAACGCGCCCAGAGCACGTCGTTGTCCGGTGGGGCCATCGCGTACACCTCGATGTCGGATCCGATTCTTGCGTTCCCCCGTCCGGGGGAACGAGGGGCGGGCCTGTCGGTCACTGGGCACCGTAAGTATTCGGATCCGTTCGTACGGACAGCACGCGGCCCGGGCCGCCGCCATCCACTCGGATGGCGGCATGCCCGGGCCGGGGTCACGCCGTGAGGGCGGCGTGAGGTCCTGCGGGAACGGTCAGAGCTTCGTCCACGCCTCGGTGAGGGTGGCGCGGAGGATCTGCTCGATCTCGTCGAACGTGGACTGGTCCGAGATCAGCGGCGGAGCCAGCTGGATGACCGGGTCGCCGCGGTCGTCGGCACGGCAGTACAGGCCGTTGTCGAAGAGCGCCTTGGAGAGGAAGCCGTACAGGACGCGCTCGGTCTCCTCCTCGTTGAAGGACTCCTTGGTGGCCTTGTCCTTCACCAGCTCGATGCCGTAGAAGAAGCCGTTGCCGCGGACGTCGCCGACGATCGGCAGGTCGTGCAGCTTCTGCAGCGTCGACAGGAAGTTGCCCTCGTTGTCGAGCACGTGCTGGTTGAGCTTCTCCTTCTCGAAGAGGTCGAGGTTGGCGAGGCCCACGGCCGCGGAGACCGGGTGGCCGCCGAAGGTGTAGCCGTGCAGGAAGGTGTTGTCGCCCTTGTAGAACGGCTCGGCCAGGCGGTCCGAGACGATGCAGGCGCCGATCGGGGAGTAGCCCGAGGTCATGCCCTTCGCGCAGGTGATCATGTCCGGCACGTAGCCGAACTTGTCGCAGGCGAAGGTGGTGCCGAGGCGGCCGAAGGCGCAGATGACCTCGTCGGAGACGAGCAGCACGTCGTACTTGTCGCAGATCTCGCGGACCCGCTGGAAGTACCCGGGCGGCGGCGGGAAGCAGCCGCCGGCGTTCTGCACCGGCTCCAGGAAGACGGCGGCTACGGTGTCGGGGCCCTCGAAGAGGATCTGCTGCTCGATCTGGTCGGCGGCCCAGCGGCCGAAGGCCTCCGGGTCGTCGCCGAAGAGCGGCGCGCGGTAGATGTTGGTGTTCGGGACCTTGTGGGCGCCCGGTACCAGCGGCTCGAAGGGGGCCTTGAGACCCGGCAGGCCGGTGATGGACAGGGCGCCCTGCGGGGTGCCGTGGTAGGCGACCGCGCGGGAGATGACCTTGTACTTGGTCGGCTTGCCGGTCAGCTTGAAGTACTGCTTGGCGAGCTTCCAGGCGGTCTCGACCGCCTCACCGCCGCCGGTGGTGAAGAAGACCTTGTTGAGGTCGCCCGGGGCCTCGTGGGCGAGGCGCTCGGCCAGCTCGACGGCCTTGGGGTGGGCGTACGACCACACGGGGAAGAAGGCCAGCTCCTGGGCCTGCTTCATGGCGGTCTCGGCGAGCTCGGTGCGGCCGTGGCCGGCCTGCACCACGAAGAGACCGGCGAGGCCGTCGAGGTACCTGCGGCCCTTGTCGTCGTAGATGTAGGTGCCCTCACCGCGGACGATGGTGGGGACGGGGCTGTTCTCGTACGACGACATGCGGGTGAAGTGCATCCACAGGTGGTCGTAGGCGGACTTTGAGAGGTCGCTTCGGTCCTGGCTCACGGCTATCGGGTTCCCCACATGTAGGTCTGCTTCTTGAGCTTCAGGTAGACGAAGCTCTCGGTGGAGCGCACGCCGGGGAGCGTGCGGATCCGCTTGTTGATCACGTCCAGAAGGTGGTCGTCGTCCTCGCAGACGATCTCCACCATCAGGTCGAAGGAGCCCGCGGTCATCACCACGTACTCGCACTCGGGCATGTCGGTCAGCGCTTCCGCGACCGGATCCAGGTCACCCTCGACGTTGATGCCGACCATCGCCTGCCGTCGCAGGCCCACGGTGAGCGGGTCGGTGACGGCGACGATCTGCATGACGCCCTGGTCGAGGAGCTTCTGGACGCGCTGCCGCACGGCCGCCTCGGAGAGGCCGACGGCCTTGCCGATGGCGGCGTAGGGGCGGCGCCCGTCCTCCTGGAGCTGCTCGATGATCGCCAGGGAGACGGCGTCGATCGTCGGGGACGAACCGGTTCCGGTTCTGGAGTCTGTGCTTCGACTGGCCACGTCCTCACTGTGCATCGAGATGCGCCGTCGCGCAACCCCGGAGCGATGTAATTCGTTGTTGAAGGCCTCCGATCTCACTGAATCCGAAGTCGAGGGGGGTCGGGCCTGTTGAAAGCGTCGTCCGAACAAGTAGGCTGGGGTGTCTCATCCACCGGGACGCCGCACAAGGTCGTGCGAAGACAGAACGTGACAGGAGGGGTGGCAAGTGACCACCGAGCTGCGCCGGCTGCGCAACTACATCGACGGGGAGTTCCGCGACGCGGCCGACGGCCGCACCATCGACGTGATCAACCCGGCCACCGGCGAGGTGTACGCCACCTCCCCGCTCTCCGGGCAGGCCGACGTCGACGCCGCCATGGAGGCCGCCGCGGCCGCCTTCCCCGCCTGGCGCGACACCACGCCGTCCGAGCGTCAGAAGGTGCTCCTCAAGATCGCCGACGCCTTCGAGGAGCGCGCCGAGGAGCTCATCGCCGCCGAGGTCGAGAACACCGGCAAGCCGGTCGCCCTCACCGCGAGCGAGGAGATCCCGCCGATGGTGGACCAGATCCGCTTCTTCGCGGGTGCCGCCCGGCTGCTCGAAGGCCGCTCGGCCGGCGAGTACATGGAGGGCATGACCTCCATCATCCGCCGCGAGCCCGTGGGCGTCTGCGCCCAGGTCGCGCCGTGGAACTACCCGATGATGATGGCCGTGTGGAAGTTCGCCCCGGCCCTCGCCGCGGGCAACACGGTCGTCCTCAAGCCCTCGGACACCACCCCGGCCTCCACGGTCCTGATGGCCGAGATCATCGGCTCCATCGTCCCCAAGGGCGTCTTCAACGTCATCTGCGGCGACCGCGAGACCGGCCGCGCGATGGTCGAGCACCCGACCCCGGCGATGGCCTCCATCACCGGTTCCGTCCGGGCCGGCATGCAGGTCGCCGAGTCGGCGGCCAAGGACGTCAAGCGCGTCCACCTGGAGCTGGGCGGCAAGGCCCCCGTCGTGGTCTTCGAGGACACCGACATCGAGAAGGCAGTCGAGGACATCTCCGTCGCCGGCTTCTTCAACGCCGGCCAGGACTGCACCGCCGCCACCCGCGTGCTCGTCCACGAGTCCATCCACGACGAGTTCGTCGCCGCCCTCGCCAAGGCCGCCGCCGAGACGAAGACGGGCCGGCCGGACGACGAGGACGTGCTCTACGGCCCGCTCAACAACGCCAACCAGCTGAAGCAGGTCTCCGGCTTCATCGACCGCCTCCCGGCCCACGCCAAGGTCGAGGCCGGCGGCCACCAGGTCGGCGACAAGGGCTACTTCTACGCCCCGACCGTCGTCTCCGGCCTCAAGCAGGACGACGAGATCGTCCAGAACGAGGTCTTCGGCCCCGTCATCACCGTCCAGTCCTTCACCGACGAGGCCCAGGCCGTCGAGTACGCCAACGGCGTCGAGTACGCCCTCGCCTCCTCCGTCTGGACCAAGGACCACGCGCGCGCGATGCGCATGTCCAAGGTGCTCGACTTCGGCTGCGTGTGGATCAACACCCACATCCCGCTGGTCGCCGAGATGCCGCACGGCGGCTTCAAGAAGTCCGGCTACGGCAAGGACCTCTCCGCGTACGGCTTCGAGGACTACACGCGCGTCAAGCACGTGATGACCTCGCTGGGCTGAGCCCCGCCCCGGTAGCGCCCACGGCCCCGGCACCTCGATCCGTCGAGGTGCCGGGGCCGCTTTTTCCGAACGTGTTCAGACCCGGCTTTTGAACGCGTTCAGAGTGGGCGTACGCTACCGCCATGAGCGACACGAACGGGCCCGGAGCCCTTCTCGCGCGCATCCGCGCCTGGCTGATCTTCTTCGTCGTCTGCCTCGTCCTGAGCGGGGCCACCGCCTTCCCGCTCGTCACCGAACTCCGCTGGCTCGACTCCGCCCTGACCGGCTGGGCCGCCCCCGTCGCCGACGCGCTGCCCGGCCTCGCCGAGTGGATCCACCGCGTGGCCGGCGGACTGGAGACGGCCGGCGCGGAGGCCCCGTACCTCCTCTACGGCACCGACTGGCTCGCCTTCGCCCACCTGGTCATCGCCGTCGCCTTCTACGGCCCCTACCGCGACCCGGTCCGCAACATCTGGGTCGTCGAGTTCGGCATGATCGCCTGCGCCGGCGTCATCCCCCTCGCCCTGATCTGCGGACCGATCCGGGACATCCCCTTCTGGTGGTCGGTGATCGACATGTCCTTCGGGGTCTTCGGCATCCTGCCCCTCCTCCACGTCCGGCGCCTGATCAAGCGCCTTGAGGGGGCCCGGGAGGTCACTCCGACGGCAGCCCGTACGTCGCCAGCATGAGCTCCAGGGCCGTACGGTTCATGGACTGGCCCTTCGCGTCCGTCGCGTTGACGCTGTAGACCAGGGTCCGCTCCCCGTGGCGGGTCGAGGCGATGGCCGTGTTGTAGCCCCACCGGCCGCCGGTCTTGCCCCACACCTCGCGCCCGCCCAGCCGCTTCATCGACAGGCCGACGGAGTAGGCCGCCGGATCGCCGGACCCGAAGTCGGCGACCTTCGGCAGGGTGAACATCTCCTCCAGGAGCGGACCACACACCACCCGTCCCGCGAACAGCGCCCGGGTGAACCGCTCCAGGTCCGCCGTGGTCGAGATCAGGTCACCGGCCGCCCAGCCGTCCGTGGTCCCCCACACCGAGACGTCCCGCAACCCGGTCGTCCCGTCCTCCAGCCGCATCAGCTGGTAGCCGTGGTTGTACGGGCCCCGGATAGCGGCCTCCCTGCCGGGGGAGTACGTGTCCCGCAGACCGAGCGGCCGCAGGATCCGGCGCTCCACCTGCTTCTCGTACGAGTCGCCCGTCACCCGCTCCACGATCAGTCCGGCGATCGTGTAGCCGATGTTCAGGTAGTGCTGGCGGGTGCCGGGGCGGAACTCGCGCGGCTTCGCGGTCGCCCGCCGGACCATCTCCTCCGGCTCGTGCACCGCGAAGCGGTTCTCGTACCACTCCTCCACGGTCCCGCCCGGCATGCCCGCCGCCGGGATGCCGTGCGTGTGGTTCAGCAGCTGGCGGACCGTCACCGTCGCGTACCGGCCCGGGATCAGCTCCGGGAGGTACGAGCGGGCCGTGCGGTCCAGGTCGATCCGGCCCTCGGCGGCGAGCTGGAGCACGGTCGCCGCCGTGAAGACCTTCGTCACCGAACCGGCCCGGAAACGGGCCGTCGGATCGGCCGGAGCCCCCGTCTCCAGGTCGTGCACCCCCGCGCTGCCCTCCCAGGCCCCCTCGGTGCCGCCGATCCGGACCAGCGCGGCCGTCGCGTCGGCGCGCGGCAGCCCCGCGATCACCGCCGACAGGTCGGGACCGGCCGCCGGGACCGCCTCCGCGAAGGCGACGGCGGGGGCGGGGGAGAAGGCGGTGGTGCCCGCGGCGACGCCCAGGACCAGGGCGGCGGCGAGCAGGGTGCGGGTGGTCCTCTTCGTGGTCCTCATGGTCGGACTCCTCGGCTGCGGGCTCTTCTTGACGCCCTCAGCCTCCCCCGCCGCCCCCGCCCGGCGGATCGCCCGCACCGGCGGTCCTCGCCGGTCAGCCCCTCGCCGGTGCGGGGGAGGGGCCGGGGGCCGGGAATCCCCCCGGCGGGGGAGGGCCCGGCGCCACCAGACCCGTCTCGTAGGCGCAGATCACCGCCTGGATCCGGTCCCGCAGCCCCAGCTTCGCCAGCACGTTGCCCACATGGGTCTTCACCGTGTGCTCGCTGACCACCAGCTCCGCCGCGATCTCCGCGTTCGACAGGCCCCGCGCGAGCAGCAGCAGGGTCTCCCGCTCCCGTCCCGTGAGCACGTCGAGCCGGGGGTCCGGCGCCGCCGCCCGGCTCGGACCGCCCGCCGTGTACTGCTCCACGAGGCGCCGCGCCACCGAGGGCGCGAGCAGCGAGTCGCCCGCCGCCACCACCCGGACCGCGTGCACCAGGTCGTCCCGGCGCACGTCCTTCAGGAGGAAGCCGCTCGCGCCCGCGTGCAGCGCCTCGTACACGTACGCGTCCGAGTCGAAGGTCGTCAGGATCACCGTCCGGCAGCCGCTCTCCGCGCTGATCGCCCGGCACGCCTCGATGCCGTCCATCCGGGGCATCCGGATGTCGAGGAGCGCCACGTCCGGCCGGTGACGCCGCACCGCCTCCACCGCCTGGGCCCCGTCCGCCACCTCGGCGACCACCTCGATGTCCTCCTGGACGTCGAGGATCAGCGCGAAGCCGCTGCGGACCAGCTCCTGGTCGTCGGCCACCACCACACGGATCGTCACACTCCCACCTCCGCGGAGGAGGGTACGGGCAGCTCCACCCGCACCTCGAAACCGGTGCCGCCCGGGCCGGGGCCCACGGCCGCCGTGCCGCCGTGCGCGGCCGCCCGCTCCCGTATCCCGACCAGACCGTGGCCGCCCGGCTTCGCGGCCGGGGACGCCGGGCCGCGCCCGTCGTCGCGGACCAGCACGGTCAGCAGTCCGCCGGTCCGGCCGAGGCGGACCGTGGCGGTACGGGCCCGGGCGTGCCGGACCGTGTTGGTCAGGGCCTCCTGCACGATCCGGTACACGGTCGCCGCGAGCGGGGCGGGCACCCCCGCCACCGGGCCGGCGGTCTCGTACCGCACGTCGAGACCGCCGGCCCGCACCCGGTCGAGCAGCGCCGGAAGCCCGTCCAGGTCCGGCTGAGGCGACCGCCCCCCGCCGGCGTCATCCTCCCGCAACACGCCCAGCATCCGTCGCAGTTGGCCCATGGCGTCCCGCCCGGTCGCGGAGATCGCCTCGAACGCGGCCTCCGCCCGCTCCGGCGCCTTCCGCACCGCCACAGGGCCGGCCTCCGCCTGCACGATCATCAGGCTCACCGCGTGCGACAGGATGTCGTGCATCTCCCGCGCGATCCGGGCCCGTTCACGCGCGGCCGCCCGCTCCGCCTCCACCCGGTGCGCCCGCTGCCGGGCGTCGGTGAGCCGCCCGAAGGCATAGGCCGCCCCGAACACGAAGAGGGAGAAGGTGAGTTCGCGGGCCGAGCGGGTGTTGAGCCACACCGACACCGGCACCGCGGCCAGCAGCAGCGCCGCCGCCACCGCCCGCTGCCGGGCCGGGGAGAGCACCGCGATCGTGTACACGCACACCAGCCCCTGGTACGGCAGCGGCTGCCCGGGTCCCTCCAGCGCCAGCGTGTACAGCGCGCTCGCGGCGAGCACCGCGAGCAGCACCGTCATCGGCGCGCGCCTCCGCCACACCAGCGGCAGCACCGTCAGCGTCGTCAGGCCGTACGCCGACCAGGTCGCCGGCGCCAGCTCCGGCGGGCGCGGCACCACGAAGGGCATCGTGACCGCCGCCTGCACCAGCAGCGCCAGCCCGGCGTCCACCGCCGCCGGATGCGCGGCGCCCCACTCGCGGGCCTGCTCAAGACCCCGTATCCGCGTCACGACGCGCCGCGGAGGGAGGAGGGGACCTCGGGGGCCCGCCCCAGGACGGCGGCGAGGACGTCGACGCGGTTGGTGGTGATCGAGTCGACGCCGTCGGCGATCAGCCTGCGCATGGTCCTGCGGGTGTCCGGGGTCCAGGCCGAGACGAGCAGGCCGTCCCGGTGCACCCGTTCCACCAGGGGCCGACCGACCAGGCCGAAGCGGTAGTTGAGCCACTTGGGGCGGACCGCGTCGAGCAGGACCGGGCGGGGCGGGGCCAGGGAGGTCCAGGTGAGGGCGATCTCGGCGTGCGGGTCGGCGGCCCGGACCTGGAGCATCGCGACCGAGCCCGCGCAGTAGTAGACGCGCTCCCCGGCGCCGGCCTCGCGGACCGCGCCGACGATCCGGCGGACCGAGGCCTCGTTCCCGCCGGGGAGGTCGAGCATCAGGCGGCGCGGCCCGGCGGCGAGCAGCGCGTCGCGGAGCGTCGGGACCCCGCCGTACGTCAGCTCGCGCAGCTCCTCGTGCGTGAGGGAGGAGAGCGGACGGTCGTGGCCCCACAGCCGCTTCAGGGTGTCGTCGTGCAGCAGGACGGGCACCCCGTCCTTCGTCAGCCGGACGTCGACCTCGACCGCGTCCGCGCCCCGCTCGAAGGCGGAGCCGATCGAGGGGAGGGTGTTCTCACGGACGCGGTACGGGTCGCCGCGGTGGCCTACGACGGTGACGGTTCGCATGGGCCCATTCTTCGCCGGGCCTCAGCGCGCCAGCCAGCCCTCCGTGTACGTGTCGATCTCGGCGGCCAGCCGCTCCTTGCCGGCCGGGTCGAGGAAGGACGCCTCCACCGCGTTCTTCGCGAGGGCGGCGAGGCCGCGCTCGTCGAGGCCGAGGAGCCGGGCGGCGACCGCGTACTCGGTGTTCAGGTCGGTGCCGAACATCGGCGGGTCGTCGCTGTTGACCGTCACCAGGACCCCGGCCTCCGCCATCCGCCGGATCGGGTGCTCGTCGAGGGCGGCCACCGCGCGGGTCGCGATGTTGGAGGTCGGGCAGACCTCCAGGGCGATCCGGTGCTCGGCCAGGTACGCGAGCAGCTCCGGGTCCTGCACGGAGCTGGTGCCGTGGCCGATGCGCTCGGCGCCCAGATCGCGGATCGCGTCCCAGACCGTCTGCGGTCCCGTGGTCTCGCCGGCGTGCGGCACCGAGCGCAGCCCGGCCGCCCTGGCCCGGTCGAAGTACGGCTTGAACTGCGGGCGCGGCACCCCGATCTCCGGGCCGCCGAGCCCGAAGGAGACCAGGCCCTCGGGGCGGATGCCGTCGGTGACGGCGAGCCGCGCGGTCTCCTCCGCGGCCTCCAGACCGGCCTCGCCGGGGATGTCGAAGCACCAGCGCAGCACGGTGCCGAACTCGGCCTCCGCCGCCTTGCGGGCGTCCTCGATCGCCGCCATGAAGGCCCGCTCGTCGATGCCGCGGCGGGTGGAGGAGTACGGGGTGATGGTCAGCTCGGCGTAGCGGATGTTCTGCCGGGCCATGTCCCGGGCGACCTCGAAGGTCAGCAGCCGGACGTCCTCGGGGGTGCGCACCAGGTCGACGACGGACAGGTACACGTCGATGAAGTGCGCGAAGTCGGTGAAGGTGAAGTAGTCGGCCAGCGCCTCCGGGTCCGTGGGGACCTTGGAGTCCGGATGCCGGGCGGCCAGCTCGGAGACGATCCGGGGAGAGGCCGAGCCCACGTGGTGGACGTGCAGCTCGGCCTTGGGCAGGCCCGCGATGAAGGGGTGGAGATCGGTCATCGGGTCATCGTAGGCCGGTCGGGGGAGAGCGGCCCGGACGCCGTAGCATGACGTGACCACGGAGGGGAGCCCAGAATGTCCGACAACGCAGAGCCGCGCCCGCAGAACGGGGAGACCACCGACCCGTGGGCCCCGCCGCCGGGGCGCGGGGAGGACAGGGTGGACCTGGGCAAGCGGCCCGCCGCGGACCGGCCGGTCCACGACCAGCAGACGGTCGCCTCCATACCCACCGGAGAGATGCCCCCCGGGGGCCCGGCCGGTGGAGCACCGACCGGCGGAGAGCTTCCGCCGCCCCCCGTCGCGCCCGGCGGGCCGTCCGCCTACGGGGCGCCGACGCCCCCGCCCTCGTACGGCTACCCGGCAGCGGGCCCCGTGGGCCCCGCGTACGGCTACCCGCCCGCCCACCCCGTGCCGTACGGGCCGCTGCCCGGCCAGAACAACGGCATGGGAACGGCCGGCATGGTGCTCGGTATCGTCGGCACCTGCATCTTCTGGTTCTACGGCATCCCGGCGATCATCCTCGGCGTCCTGGCCCTGATCTTCGGCATCATCGGCCGCAAGCGCGTCGGCCGCGGCGAGGCCAGCAACGGCGGGGCCGCCACCGCGGGCATCGTCCTCGGCATCGTCTCCATGGTCTTCGGGGCGGCCTTCATCGCCTTCCTCGTCGCGGTCTTCGTGAGTGTCGACGAGTACATGGAGGAGGAGCGGGGGACGCGGACCTCAACGGTCCTCGTCGTCGACGGCCACCGCTGAGCCGGCGTCCGCACGCAGCCGCTCCCGGGCCTCCATCAGCGCGAAGCCCAGCAGGTTGAGCCCGCGCCAGCGGGCCGGGTCGTGGGCGCCGGGGTCCTGGGCGGCGAGGCCGATGCCCCAGATCCGGTCCACCGGGCTGGCCTCCACGAGCACACGGCCGCCCGTGCCGAGCAGATAGCCCCGCAGCCCCTCGTCCGAGGCGAACTTGTGGACGCTGCCGGCCACCACGATCCCGGCGCGCTCCCGCGCCCACACGGTCTCGTCGAAGCCGCGGACCAGCCGCCCCGCGTTCTTCGCCTGCGCGGGGGAGGGGGCGGCGAGCGCCGCTTCCTCCGCATCCGCGTCACCGAAGAGGCGCGCCTTCTCGGCCATCATCCAGTGCTCGGCCGTCGCGTACCGCACGCCGTCGACCACGAAGGGTGAGGGCCACCACTGGCTCAGACAGCTCGCCGAGAGCCGTCCGCCGGGGGCCGGCCGATGCCCCCAGAAGTGCAGCCACTTCACCTTCGCACCCCTGCTGACCTGCTGTGTCAGCGCTTCGACCGTCATCATGCACGCGAGTCTGGCACGCGCGACCGACACTCCGTACGGAGATTTTCCCGCACCCTCGACACTTGGTCGACCGATTCCGTCGAGTAACCAAAAGGCAACAACGGAATCCCTTGTTCGAACCGGGTACCTCTGTCAGGATCGGCACTCAATTCGAGCTGGGACAACGGAGAGCGTCATGGGCAACCGCTTCCAGGTGACGGACCGCTTCGCGGACGGCGCGCAGTACATCGGCGGACGGCTCCGCGCCGGCACCTCGGGCACGACGCACAGCGTCGTCGACCCCGCCACCGGCGAGAGCGTCCTCACCTACGAACTCGCCTCCACCGCGGACGTCGACGCCGCCGTGGCCGCCGCCAAGGCCGCCTTCCCCGGCTGGGCGGCCACCACCCCCGGCGAGCGCTCCGACGCCCTGCACCGCTTCGCCGCGGTCCTCGCCGAGCAGGCCGAGGACTTCGCCCGGGTCGAGTCCCTCCAGTGCGGCAAGCCGATCCGGCTCACCACCGAGTTCGACGTGCCCGGCACCATCGACAACACCGCCTTCTTCGCCGGCGCGGCCCGCCACCTCCAGGGCCAGTCCGCCGCCGAGTACTCCGCCGACCACACCTCGTACGTCCGGCGCGAGCCGATCGGCGTGGTCGGCTCCATCGCGCCCTGGAACTACCCCCTCCAGATGGCCGCCTGGAAGATCCTCCCGGCGATCGCCGCCGGCAACACGATCGTCCTGAAGCCGGCCGAGCTCACCCCGCTCACCTCCCTGATGTTCGCCCAGGCGGCCACGGAGGCGGGCATCCCCGACGGCGTGATCAACGTGGTCACCGGCACGGGCCGGGAGGCCGGCGAGCACCTGGTCGGCCACCCGGACGTCGCCATGACCTCCTTCACCGGCTCCACCCCCGTCGGCAAGCGGGTCGCCGAGGTCGCCACCGCCACCGTGAAGCGGCTCCACCTGGAGCTCGGCGGCAAGGCCCCCTTCGTCGTCTTCGACGACGCCGACCCGGAGGCCGCCGCGCACGGCGCCGTCGCCGCCTCCCTCATCAACACCGGCCAGGACTGCACCGCCGCCACGCGCGCGTACGTCCAGCGCCCGCTCTTCGACGCCTTCGTCGCCCGGGTGGCCGCCCTCATGGAGACCGTCCGGCTCGGCGACCCCGCCGACCCCGCGACCGATCTCGGCCCGCTGGTCTCGCACGTCCAGCGCGACCGCGTCGCCGGCTTCGTCGAGCGGGCCCGCGGCTACGCGACCGTGGTCACCGGAGGCGAAGCCCCTGGTGGAGAGCTCAAGAACGGCGCATACTACCGTCCCACCCTGATCACCGGCGCCGCGCAGGACAGCGAGGTCGTGCAGTCGGAGATCTTCGGACCGGTCCTGGTGGTCCTGCCCTTCGACGGCGACGACGAGGGCATCCGGCTCGCCAACGACACCCCGTACGGCCTCGCCGCCTCCGCCTGGAGCCGCGACGTCTACCGGGCGAACAGGGCCACCCGCGAGATCAAGGCCGGATGCGTCTGGGTCAACGACCACATCCCGATCATCAGCGAGATGCCGCACGGCGGATACAAGGCGTCCGGCTACGGAAAGGACATGTCGGCCTACTCCTTCGAGGAGTACACGCAGGTCAAGCACGTGATGTTCGACAACACGGCGGTGGCGGCCAAGGACTGGCACCGCACGATCTTCGGGGACCGATAGCAAAGTAGCCGCCCGACCAGCGGCGCAACCATCCCGAAAGGGCACAGCGCATGGAGCAGTACGAGCCCGACCGCCTGTCCGCCGCGCAGCTTGCGGCGATCCGGCGCAGCATGACGAGCGGCCGTGGTGCCCTCAGCCGCCGCTCGCTGTTGCGGGCCGGCGGCGTGGGCGCGCTCACGGTCGGCGGCCTGGCCGGCCTCACCGCCTGCGGCATCCCGCCGGCCAAACGGGAGGGCCAGGGACCGGCGTCCACCGACTTCTCGGAGAAGGAGAAGACCCTCAACTTCTCCAACTGGACCGAGTACATGGACGTCAGCGAGGACGAGAAGTCCCGCCCCACCCTGGAGGCGTTCTCCAAGCGCACCGGGATCAAGGTCAAGTACACCGAGGACATCAACGACAACGTCGAGTTCTTCGGCAAGATCAAGCCGCAGCTCGCGGCCGGCCAGGACACCGGCCGCGACCTGATCTGCGTCACCGACTGGCTCGCCGCCCGCATCATCCGGCTCGGCTGGGCGCAGAAGCTCGACCCGGCGAACCTCCCCCACGCCTACGCGAACCTCTCCCCCCAGTTCCGCCGCCCCGACTGGGACCCGGGCCGGTCCTACTCGTACCCCTGGACCGGCATCTCCACCGTCATCGCCTACAACAAGAAGGCGACCGGCGGGAAGAAGGTCGACTCGGTCTCCCAGCTCCTCGACGACCCCGCCCTCAAGGGCCGGGTCGGCTTCCTCACCGAGATGCGCGACACCGTCGGCATGACCCTGCTCGACATGGGCAAGGACCCGGGCACGTTCACCGACGCCGATTTCGACGCGGCGCTCGGCCGCCTCCAGAAGGCCGTCGACCGGAAGCAGATCCGCCGCTTCACCGGCAACGACTACACCTCCGACCTGGACAAGGGCGACATCGCCGCCTGTCTCGCCTGGGCCGGTGACATCATCCAGCTCCAGGCCGACAACCCGGACATCCAGTACACGATCCCGGCCGCCGGGTACATCACCTCCACGGACAACCTGCTGGTCCCGGCCAACGCCCGGCACAAGGCCAACGCCGAGAAGCTCATCGACTACTACTACGAGCTCCCGGTGGCCGCCCAGCTCGCCGCGTACATCAACTACGTGTGCCCCGTCGACGGGGTGAAGGACGAGCTCGCCGAGATCGACCCCGAGCTCGCGGACAACACCCTCATCCTCCCGGACAAGGCCATGGCCGCGAAGTCCCGCGCCTTCCGCTCGCTGACCAGCGAGGAAGAGACGGCGTACGAGGAGAAGTTCGCCAAGCTCATCGGCGCCTGAGCCGTCGTCCACCCACACGTAGATCCGGGACAGCGATCCATGACTGACAACACCACCGGCGGCGACGTCCGACTCACCGGCATCAGCAAGACCTACGGCTCCTTCACCGCCGTCCACCCGCTCGACCTCACCGTGCCGCAGGGCTCCTTCTTCGCCCTGCTCGGCGCCTCCGGCTGCGGCAAGACCACCACCCTGCGCATGATCGCCGGCCTGGAGGACCCCTCCACCGGCACCGTCTTCCTCGGCGACCAGGACGTCACCGCCCTGCCGCCCTACAAGCGGCCGGTCAACACCGTCTTCCAGTCCTACGCGCTCTTCCCGCACATGGACGTCTCCGAGAACATCGCCTTCGGCCTGCGCCGCCGCGGCATCAAGTCGGTGAAGGCGCAGGTCGACGAGATGCTGGAGCTCGTCCAGCTCGGCGACAAGGCCCGCCACAAGCCGCACCAGCTCTCCGGCGGCCAGCAGCAGCGCGTCGCCGTCGCCCGCGCCCTCATCAACCACCCGCAGGTGCTCCTCCTCGACGAGCCGCTCGGCGCCCTCGACCTCAAGCTGCGCCGCCAGATGCAGCTGGAGCTCAAGCGGATCCAGACCGAGGTCGGCATCACCTTCGTGCACGTCACCCACGACCAGGAGGAGGCCATGACCATGGCCGACCAGGTCGCGGTCATGAACGGCGGCCGGGTCGAGCAGCTCGGCGCCCCCGCCGACCTGTACGAGAACCCGAAGACCACCTTCGTCGCCAACTTCCTCGGCACCTCCAACCTCATCGAGGCCGAGGTCGTGGAGACCGGCACCGACGTGCTCGTCACGGCCGGCGGCGGCAAGCTGCGGGTGCCCGGCGACCGCTGCACCGACGCGGTCCGTAAGGGCGGCAAGCTCCTCGTCGGCGTCCGCCCGGAGAAGATCTCGCTCGCGCACGCCGACGACGCGGGCTCGATCGCCGACGGCCGCAACCGGGTCACCGGCCGGATCGTCGAATCCTCCTTCATCGGCGTCTCCACCCAGTACGTGGTGAACTCGCCGGCCGGGGCCGAACTCCAGGTCTACGAGCAGAACATCGAGCGCGACGCGCGACTCCGCCCCGGCGCCGAGGTCGTCCTGCACTGGAACCCCGCTCACACCTTCGGGCTCGACGCCGACCAGTCCATGCTTGCAGGGACGACGGGCGTCGCGGGCGTGGAGACGGTGGAGGACTCGCTGTGAGCGACGCACGTGAGGCCTCCGGCCCGCAGCCGACGACGATGCCCGCACCTCTGCGCCTCGCGGGCGGAGAAGCGAACGAAGGAGGCCGCGCATGACCGCCACCCTGACGAAGGAGACGCCGGGACCGGTCGAGGAACCGGTCCTGCGCAAGCCCTCCGCCCGCAAGCGGCTGGTGCCCTACTGGCTGCTGCTCCCCGGCATCCTCTGGCTGCTCGTCTTCTTCGCCCTGCCGCTCGTCTACCAGGCCTCCACCTCGGTCCAGACCGGCTCCCTCGAAGAGGGCTTCCAGGTCACCTGGCACTTCAGGACCTACCTCGACGCCTTCACCGAGTACTGGCCGCAGCTGCTGCGCTCCCTGCTGTACGCGGGCACCGCGACCCTGCTCTGCCTGCTGCTCGGCTACCCGCTCGCGTACCTCATCGCCTTCAAGGCGGGCCGCTGGCGCAACCTGCTGCTCGTCCTCGTGATCGCGCCCTTCTTCACCAGCTTCCTCATCAGGACCCTGGCGTGGAAGACGATCCTGGCCGACGACAGCCTCGTGGTGGACGTGCTCAACGCGCTGCACGTCCTCGACGTGACCAGCTGGCTCGGCTGGACCGAGGGGGAGCGGGTGCTCGCCACCCCGATGGCGGTCGTCTGCGGTCTCACGTACAACTTCCTGCCGTTCATGATCCTGCCCCTCTACACCTCCCTGGAGCGGATCGACGGCCGGCTGCACGAGGCCGCGCAGGACCTGTACGCCTCCCCGGCGACCACCTTCCGCAAGGTGACCTTCCCGCTGTCGATGCCCGGCGTCGTCTCCGGCACCCTGCTCACCTTCATCCCGGCGAGCGGCGACTACGTCAACGCGGAACTGCTCGGCTCGACCGACACCAAGATGATCGGCAACGTCATCCAGTCGCAGTTCCTCCGCGTCCTCGACTACCCGACGGCCGCCGCCCTGTCCTTCATCCTCATGGCGATCGTGCTGTTCATGGTCACCGTCTACATCCGCAAGGCGGGAACGGAGGACCTCGTCTGATGACCTGGCTGCGCAAGAACCTCGTCGTCATCGCGGGCGCGCTGACGCTCGCGTACATGATCCTGCCGAACCTCGTGGTCATGGCGTTCTCGTTCAACAAGCCGAACGGGCGCTTCAACTACTCCTGGCAGCGGTTCTCCCTGGACGCCTGGAAGGACCCCTGCGGCGTCGCCGACATGTGCGCGTCGCTGACGCTCTCGCTCCAGCTCGCCGCCTGGGCGACGCTCGGCGCGGTCGTCCTCGGCACGATGATCGCCTTCGCGCTCGTCCGCTACCGCTTCCGGGCGCGCGGCGCGATCAACTCGCTGATCTTCCTGCCGATGGCGATGCCCGAGGTCGTCATGGCCGCCTCGCTGCTCACCCTCTTCCTCAACATGGGGATCGAGCTGGGCTTCTGGACGGTCCTGATCGCCCACATCATGTTCTGTCTGTCGTTCGTCGTGACGGCGGTCAAGGCCCGGGTCATGTCCATGGACCCGCGTCTGGAGGAGGCCGCGCGCGACCTCTACGCCGGGCCCGCGCAGACCTTCCTGCGCGTCACCCTGCCGATCGCCGCGCCCGGCATCGCCGCCGGCGCCCTGCTCGCCTTCGCACTCTCGTTCGACGACTTCATCATCACCAACTTCAACGCGGGCTCCACCGTCACCTTCCCCATGTTCGTCTGGGGCTCGGCGCAGCGCGGAACCCCCGTTCAGATCAACGTGATCGGCACCGCCATGTTCATCCTCGCGGTACTGATCGTCGTGACCGGGCAGATCATCACGAACCGGCGCAAGAAAACAGCAACGGCCTGAGCCGCAGGAAGCCCAGGCACCGAAGGAGTTGGAAACCATGGCCCCAGTCGCCATGCGTCTCGCTGCACAATCTCTCTCCGACGCCCAGCCCGTCCCCTTCTGGCTGGAAGACCCCGGAAAGCCCGGCGCCCTGCCCGCCCTCACCGACACCGAGAAGTGCGACCTCCTCGTCGTCGGCGGCGGCTACAGCGGACTGTGGACCGCGCTCCTCGCCAAGGAGCGCGACCCCTCCCAGGACGTCGTGCTCATCGAAGGCCGCGAGGTGGGCTGGGCCGCCTCGGGCCGCAACGGCGGCTTCTGCGCCGCCTCCCTCACCCACGGCTTCGGCAACGGCCTCGCCCGCTGGCCGGGCGAGCTGCCGAAGCTGGAACGGCTCGGCGCGGCCAACCTCGACGCCATCGAGGAGGCCGTCGCCCGCTACTCCCTGGACTGCGAGTTCGAGCGCACCGGCGAGATCGACGTCGCCACCGAGCCGTACCAGCTGGAGGAGCTCCACGACTGGTACGAGGAGGCCGAGCGGCTCGGCCTCGCCGGGGGCCTGACCCTCCTCGACGGGGACGCCGTCCGCGCCGAGGTGAACTCGCCGACCTTCCTCGGCGGCCTGTGGGACCGGGACGGCGTCGCCATGCTCCACCCGGCGAAGCTCGCCTGGGGCCTCAAGCGCGCCTGCCAGGACCTGGGCGTCCGGATCTACGAGAACACCCCCGGCCTCGACCTGGTCCCGGCCGGCTCCGGCATGGCCGTCCGCACCCCCTACGGCCGGGTCGCCGCCCGCCGCGTCGCCCTCGGCACCAACGTCTTCCCTTCGCTGGTGAAGCGGCTGCGCCACTACACCGTCCCGGTGTACGACTACGCGCTGGTCACCGAGCCGCTGAGCGAGGAGCAGCTCGCCTCCGTCGGCTGGAGGAACCGGCAGGGCCTCGGCGACTCCGCCAACCAGTTCCACTACTTCCGCATCACTGCCGACCACCGCATCCTGTGGGGCGGCTACGACGCCGTCTACCGCTTCGGCGGCAAGGTGCAGGCGGAGATGGACCACCGCCCGGAGACCTACCTCAAGCTGGCCGAGCACTTCTTCACCTGCTTCCCGCAGCTGGAGGGGGTCCGCTTCAGCCACGCCTGGGGCGGCGCGATCGACACCTGCTCGCGCTTCTCCGCCTTCTTCGGCACCGCCCACCACGGCAGGGTGGCGTACGCGGCGGGCTACACCGGCCTCGGCGTCGGCGCCACCCGCTTCGGCGCCGACGTGATGCTCGACCTCCTCTCCGGAGAGCGCACCGAGCGCACCGAGCTGGCCATGGTCCGCTCCAAGCCGCTGCCGTTCCCGCCGGAGCCGATCGCCTGGGCCGGCATCGGGATCACCAAGTGGTCGCTGGCCCGCGCCGACGCCAACGGCGGGCGGCGGAACCTCTGGCTGAAGACGATGGACAAGCTGGGCCTCGGCTTCGACAGCTGACCCCCTTCCCGTCGAATGTGACCCAGGTCACACATTGCGAAGGAGGGAACCCGCGTAAGAGCGGGGAACCCCCGCGCTCTCTCCGTGTGGACGCGCACCTCCGCGCGCCCTCACGGAGAGGAGTTCGCACGATGACATCTACGGGGGCCTCCGGCGTCAAGGCCGCGGTGGAGTGGCTGGCCGCGGCCGCACCGGATCCCGACGCCTGCCGTTGGGAGTGGGAGCGCAACCCGCACGGGGTCGCCCTGCTGCCCGCGGGCCGGCACTGGGACGTACTGGTCCTGCCGGGCGGGCTCGGCCACGCCGCCCTCGACGTCCTCGCCCGCCTGGTCGACCGGCCGGGCCCCGTCCTCGCCGACCTCGGCGACGCCCGCGTCGGCTTCTTCGTCCCGCCCGGCACCGCCGCCCGCTGGCTCGGTACCGGAGTGCGCGGCGCCGGCCCCGGCAGCTGGGTCGCCGTCCCGCACCCGGGCCGGGCGACCGGGGGAGTGCGCTGGCTGGTGGTGCCGGACGGCTCGGGCACCCTCACCGACCCCTCGCTGCTCGAACGGGCCATGCACGAGGCCGCGGGCGGACCACCCCGCGAGGGGCGGAGAGGGGGAACCGCCTCCTGAGCCCCTCTCGGTGCCCAAGTCCCTTCCCGTGCAGAGGTCTTGACCACCCGATTGGTCTGGACCATGCTGTGGTGCGCTCCACTCCGACCCCCCACCCCCGGAGGCAGCCGTGGACCGCACCAGACCTCTCACCCTGCTCCTGTCGGGCGCGCTCGCCGTCGGCGGGCTCGCCGCCCTCACCCCGGCCGCCCAGGCCGCCGACTCCGAACTCGCGCGCAACGGCGGCTTCGAGGCCGGCCTGGACGGCTGGAGCTGCACGGCGGGCAGCGGCGCCGTCGTCACCTCCCCCGTCCGCAGCGGGACGAAGGCGCTCCAGGCGACCCCGGCCGGCAGTGACAACGCCAGGTGCTCCCAGACCATCACGGTGAAACCCGGCTCGACGTACACGCTCAGCGGCTGGGTCCGCGGCAGCTACGTCTACCTGGGCGCGACCGGCACCGGCACCACCGACGTCTCCACCTGGACCCAGTCGGCCCCGGACTGGCAGAAGCTGAGCACCAGCTTCACCACCGGCGCCTCGACCACCTCGGTCACGGTCTACACCCACGGCTGGTACGGCACGCCCGCCTACCAGGCCGACGACCTCTCGCTGTACGGCCCCGGCGGCGACCCCGTGCAGGCACCCGCCGCCCCGACGGGCCTCACCGCGGGCACCCCGACCTCCACCTCGGTGCCGCTCAGCTGGCCCGCGGTCGCGGGAGCCACCTCGTACAAGGTCTACAAGGCGGGCGCTCTGCTCGGCACCACGACCGGCACCTCGTACACCGCGACCGGCCTGACCCCGAGCACCGCCTACAGTTTCCAGGTCTCGGCGGCCAACAGCGCGGGCGAGTCCGCGAAGTCCGCGGCCGTCACCGCCACCACGACCTCCGGAGGCGGCGGGGGAGGCGGCGGACTGCCCGCCCGCGCCCTCGTCGGCTACCTCCACGCGAGCTTCGCCAACGGCTCCGGCTACACCCGCATGGCCGACGTGCCGGACTCCTGGGACGTCATCAACCTCGCCTTCGGCGAACCCACTTCGGTGACCTCGGGCGACATCCGCTTCCGGCTCTGCCCGGTCGCCGAGTGCCCGAACGTCGAGTCCGAGGCCGACTTCAAGGCCGCGATCAAGGCCAAGCAGGCCGCGGGCAAGAAGGTCCTCATCTCCATCGGCGGCCAGAACGGGCAGGTCCAGCTCGCCACCACCGCCGCCCGCGACGCCTTCGTCTCCTCCGTCTCGAAGATCATCGACACCTACGGACTCGACGGCCTCGACATCGACTTCGAGGGCCACTCGCTCTCGCTCCAGACCGGCGACACCGACTTCCGCAACCCGACGTCACCGGTGATCGTCCACCTCGTCCAGGCGGTCAGGACCCTCAAGGCCAGGTACGGCCCGGAGTTCGTCCTGACGATGGCCCCGGAGACCTTCTTCGTCCAGCTCGGCTACCAGTTCTACGGCTCCGGCCCCTGGGGCGGCCAGGACCCGCGCGCCGGCGCGTACCTCCCGGTCATCCACGCCCTGCGCGACGACCTCACCCTGCTCCACGTCCAGGACTACAACTCCGGCCCCGTCATGGGCCTGGACAACCAGTACCACTCCATGGGCGGCGCCGACTTCCACATCGCCATGACCGACATGCTGCTCACCGGCTTCCCGGTCGCCGGCGACACGGACCGCTTCTTCCCGGGCCTCCGCCCCGACCAGGTCGCCATCGGCCTCCCCGCCTCCACCCAGGCGGGCAACGGCCACACCGCCCCCGCCGAGGTGAACAAGGCCCTGGACTGCCTCACGAAGAAGCAGAACTGCGGCACCTACCAGACCCACGGCACCTGGTCCTCCCTGCGCGGCCTGATGACATGGTCGATCAACTGGGACCGCTTCAACCACTGGGAGTTCAGCCGGAACTTCGACGCGTACCCCTGGAACTGACGCCCAGGACCAGGAAGCCGAGGCAGAGACTGGCCAGCACGTCCAGCGGCCAGTGGAAGCCCCGCAGGACGAGCCCCGTCCCCGTCACCGCCGTCAGCACGGCGGCGACGGGGACGAGGCGTCTCGACACCAGGTAGGCAGCACCGAAGTAGGCCACAAGGGCGGTGGCCGTGTGGCCGGACGGGTAGTAGCCGTGGGCCCAGGGTTCGAGGGGGCCGGGGCGGGCCGTCCACTCCTTCAGGGGGATGACGAGAAGGGGTACGGAGGCCATCGCGAGGCCTGCGAAGAGGGCGTCGGCGCGGCGGCCGCGCCACACCGCGTACGCCATGGCGGCGGCGAGCACGGGCAGGGCGACGCCCAGATCGCCGAGGTCGGAGGCGAGTTCGCTCAGCCGCCGGGGGACGGTGTCCACCAGGGAGCGGGACACCCGCTCGTCGAGCCTGGCCAGAGGGCCGTGGACGAGCACCTGCCAGGTCACGACGGCGAGGGCGACGAGCGCCGAGAAGAGAGCCGGCCGCCCTGGAACAGGGGGGGTGGTTCCAGGGCGGCCGAGGGGATCGGGCTGCCGCGCGCCCCGGGGGGTGTGGGGCGGGCGGCCATCCGATCGGTGAGGAGTCCCGGAGCACGAGGCCCCGGCGGTGTGCGCGTCGGCACGGTGCGGGCGGGGCTGGGGAGGCTCCGCCCTGGGTGTTTCTCTCATCTGGGGAAGACCGTACGGCACGGAACGGGGGACCGACAGCAGGACACGCATCCCGCCATCGGCCCCCCACAGAGTCTTCACACCGCGTACGTCCGGGCCAGAGGCCCCACTCAGAGGCCCGGCTCGGAAGCCCGGCTCAGAGGGCGGCGAGGGCGCTCTCGATGACGTCCAGACCCTCGTTCAGCAGGTCCTCGCCGATGACCAGCGGCGGCAGGAAGCGCAGCACGTTGCCGTAGGTGCCGCAGGTGAGGACGAGAACGCCCTCGTTGTGGCAGTACTTGGCGAGCGCGGCGGCGGCCTCCGGGGCCGGCTCCTTCGTCTCCGGGTCCTTCACCAGCTCGATGGCGATCATGGCGCCGCGGCCGCGGATGTCGCCGATGACCGGGAACTTCTCCTGCATCCCGGTGAGGCGGCCCTTCATGACCTCCTCGATGCGCTTGGCCTTCCCGTTGAGGTCCAGCTCCTTCATCGTCTCGATGGCGCCGAGCGCACCGGCGCAGGCCACCGGGTTGCCGCCGTAGGTGCCGCCCAGGCCGCCGCCGTGGACGGAGTCCATGATCTCGGCGCGGCCGGTGACGGCGGCGAGCGGCAGACCGCCCGCGATGCCCTTGGCGGTGGTGATGAGGTCCGGGACGATGCCCTCGTCCTCGCAGGCGAACCACTGGCCGGTGCGGCAGAAGCCGGCCTGGATCTCGTCGGCGACGAAGACGATGCCGTTGTCGTTGGCGAACTTCACGATCGCCGGCAGGAAGCCCTTGGCCGGCTCGATGAAGCCGCCCTCGCCGAGCACCGGCTCGATGACGATCGCGGCGACGTTCTCGGCGCCGATCTGCTTGGTGATGTTGTCGATCGCCTGGGCGGCGGCCTCGGGGCCGCAGTTCTCGGCGCCGGTGGGCCAGCGGTAGCCGTAGGCGACCGGCACGCGGTAGACCTCGGGCGCGAACGGGCCGAAGCCCTGCTTGTACGGCATGTTCTTCGCCGTCATGCCCATGGTGAGGTTGGTACGGCCGTGGTAGCCGTGGTCGAAGACGACGACGGCCTGGCGCTTGGTGTACGAACGGGCGATCTTCACCGCGTTCTCGACGGCCTCGGCGCCCGAGTTGAACAGCGCCGACTTCTTGGCGTGGTCGCCCGGGGTCAGCTCGGCCAGCGCCTCGCAGACCTCCACGTAGCCCTCGTACGGCGTCACCATGAAGCAGGTGTGGGTGAAGTCCTGCAGCTGCGCGGAGGCACGGCGCACGACGGCCTCGGCGGAGGCGCCCACGGAGGTCACGGCGATGCCGGAACCGAAGTCGATCAGCAGGTTCCCGTCGACGTCCTCGATGATGCCGCCGCCCGCACGCCTGGTGAAGACGGGCAGCACGGAGCCCACACCGCCGGCGACCGTGTCGAGACGGCGGGCCTGAAGCTCCTGCGACTTCGGGCCGGGGATGGCGGTGACGACGCGCCGCTCCTGCGGGACAGCGTTCATGCGGGGCTCCTGGGGTGTTCTGGACGCTCTTGCGGGTTTCCTCCGCAGGCTAGGCGGGGGAAAGGGCTCCGGGCATGCGCCGATCGGGAGTGTTGGCGGCGTGTCATTGGACGCCGTGGACAGACCACCCCGATGGCCGACTTTCCCCGCCGCACCCCCGGACCCGTCTCCGAAACCCTCCCGTGAAGCCCTGCGCCCACTAGATTGACGCTGGCACAGACGCGGCGACCTGGCTGGTCAGGGGGCAGGGGTTCATGGAGACCGACGGCACGTACGAGTCACGCGACACGAGGGGGGCGGCGGTCCCGCACCCGGCGGGTCCGCCCGTACCGCCCGTACCGCCTTCCGCGCCGGCGGCCGTCCCCCCGCGGCCCGCCGGTGCCCCCGGGACGCGGAACGCCGTCGCCGACTGGCTGGACGCCCCCCGGCCCGAGACCGCCCCCGGCATCTGGCGCCTCCGGCACGTCCCGCCGGCCCCGCCCCGGGAGACGAACCGGCTCGCCCCTGTCACCGTGGCCGGGCTCGTCATCCCCGTCGTCATCGGCCTGATCCTGTGGTCCGTCTGGCGCCGCGGAGGGGTCCCCTACCTGTGGGTCCCGCTGAAGGTGCTCACCCCCGAGGAGTGGTGGTACGCCGGGACCACCACAGCCCGCGACTGGCACGGCACCGAGGCGCACATCGTCTACAGCGGGGTCGTCTTCGGGGCGATCGTCTTCGCGGTCGCCCGGCTCGGGGCCTGGGGCACCGTCGTACGCCACCTCCTGGCGCCCTACGGGCCGCCCGCCCGGGCGGCGCTCACCGCCGGCGCCGGGCTCGTCACCCTCACCTTCGTCTGGCCCGAGTGGTTCCCCTTCGTCGACTGGGACCCGCTGCCCGTCGCCTCCCCCTTCTTCTCCCTCCTCGTCCTCCTCGGCGGCGGCTACGGCATCGTCACGCCCGTCCCCCTCTACCTCCTCACCCTCCTCATCACCGCCGGAGTGCTGTGGCCCTTCGCCCGCCTCGGCGACTGGCGCGGCTTCCTCCGCGGCCTGCTGCGCTCCCGGCGCCCCGCCCCGGCCCCCGACGCCCCCGCCCCCCGGTCCACCTGGCCCGGGCCGCGCGCCCTGGGGCAGACCCAGGTCGCCGACCTGCTCTCCGCCGAACTGTCGGCCGGGCGGATGAACGAGGTCGACTGCGCCCGGATCCACGGGCACTGGGAGCGGAGCCGGGACGACGCGGGACGCCTCGCCGGGTTCGTCGACACGGTCCTGCGGCACGGCGCCGCCGCCTGGGCGCACCCTTCCGGAGACCGCGACCTCCCGCGCCGGCTCGCCACCCACGACCTGCTCCTCGGCCAGGTCCGGATCGGACGGGCCGTGGCCGCCGAACGCAACCCGGCCGCCTACCGCGGCGCCGGCGTCGCGCTCGACCCCGCCGCGCTCGGCACCTCGCTGCTCGTCGTCGGCCCGGCCGGGACGGGGCTCACCGCGGCGGCCGCCGAGGCCCTCACCCTCCAGGCCCTCACCGGCACCTGCGCGGTCGTCGCCGTGGGCGGCCCCACCGCCCCGTACGGCCCCGACACCGCGTACGACGTGGTGGTCCGGCTCGGCGACCCCACCTCCCCCTACGACCTCGACCTCTACGGCGGTCTCACCGGCCCGGACGAGGCCGCCGCCCTCCTCGCCGAGGGCCTCGCCGGGGACGCCGAGTCGCTCGACCCGCGCCGCGCCGCCACCGTCCTCGCCCAGCTCCTCGGCCCCTACCGGGCCGTCCACGGCACCTTCCCGCCGGTCCCGGTGCTCCGCGAGCTCCTGGAGGCGGACGCCGGACCGCTGACCGCCCTGCTCGACCGGCTGCCCGCCGCCGCCGCCATGCGGCGCGAACTGGAGGGCCGGATCCGCCAGGCGGGAGGACCCGCCGACCCCGGGCCGCTCCTCGCCGACCGGCTCGCCCTCCTCGACCGCCCCGCCTTCGCGGACTTCTTCGGCGCCGGCACGGGCGGAGCCCAGCCCTTCTCCCTGAACACCGTCGTCCACCACCCGCTCCGCGTCCGCGTCCAGCTCCCCGACCACGGACACGAGGAGGCGGCCCAGCTCCTCGCCCGGCTCGTCCTCGCCCAGTTCCTGGCCGCCGCCCGGGCCGGCGGACGCCGGAGCCACTTCGTCGGCCTCGTCCTCGACGACGCCACCGGCGCGCTCACCAGTGGCACCGTCCGCGCCCTCCAGCGGCTCCGCACCCGTGAGGCCGGCGTCGTCCTCGGCCTGCGGACCCTCGGCGACGTGCCCGAACCGCTGCACGGCCCGCTGCTCGCGGCCGTCGGCTGCCGCGCCGCCCTCTCCGGCATCACCACCTGGGACGGCCGCGGCTTCGCGGAGGCGTGGGGCACCGAATGGGTGGAGACCGAGGAGGTCGCCCACCACACGGTCTTCGCCAACCAGCCGATGACCCGGGCCATCCACGCCCTGCGCAAGAGGATCACCGGCAAGGCGGTCACCACCGACGCCGTCACCCTGCGGAAGGTCGAGCGCGAGCGCTGGTCCGCCTCCGAACTCGCGCACTCCGTCCCGCCCGGACACGCCGTCGTCTCCCTGACGACCGTCCACGGGGAGAACATGCCCCCGGTCCTGGTCGACCTGCGCGGCTGAAGCGCCCCACCCCCGGCCCTGGCACAATCGGGTGCGCCGCCCTCCCCAGCGGCGTTCCGCCGCCGGGCCCGGCTTCCGGTGCTCGGCCCCGCCCAAAGGTCCGCCGGTTCCCGATGCCGCCCACCCTCGCCTCGCTCGTCCAGCACTCCTCGCTCCGGCTCGTCGTCCGGGCCGGCGAGGACCGTCTCGACACGCCCGTCCGCTGGGCGCACGTCAGCGAGCTGGCCGATCCCGTGCCGTACATGGAGGGCGGGGAGCTGCTGCTCACCACCGGCCTCACGCTCGACGCCGAGGACGGCGAGGCGATGCGGCGGTACGTGCGGCGGCTGCTCGGCGCCGGGGTGGTGGGGCTCGGGTTCGCCGTCGGGGTGAACTACGACGACATCCCGGACGCCCTCCTCGACGCCGCCCGCGCCGAGCACCTGCCGCTGCTCGAAGTGCCGCGCCGCACGCCGTTCCTCGCCATCAGCAAGGCCGTGTCGGCGGCGATCGCGGCCGACCAGTACCGGGCCGTGACCGCGGGCTTCGAGGCGCAGCGCGAGCTCACCAGGGCCGCGCTCGCCGAGGGACCGGACGCCGTCGTCGCCCGGCTCGCCGCGCACGTCGACGGCTGGGCCGCCCTCTACGACGCCTCCGGGGCCGTCGTCACCGTCTCGCCCGACTGGGCGGCCCGCCGCGCCGCCCGCCTCACCCCGGACGTGGAGCGGCTGCGCGAGCGGCCCGCCCCCGCCAGCGCCGTGGTCGGCGGCACCGACGACCGGGTCGAGCTCCAGTCCCTCGGGACCGGCCGCCGGGTCCGCGGCGCCCTCGCCGTCGGCACCGGCGCGCCCCTCGGCACCGCCGAGCGGTACGCCGTCCACTCCGCGATCGCCCTGCTCACCCTCACCACCGAACGCTCCCGCTCCCTCCAGGCCGCCGAACACCGGCTCGGCGCCGCCGTGGTGCGCATGATGCTCGCCGGACAGTCCGAGCACGCCCGTACCGTCGCCGGCGACGTCTACGGCGGCCTCCTCGACGCCCCCTTCCGGCTCCTCGTCGCCGAGCCCGCCGCCGGCGGCGAGAAGAGCCCCGGCGAACCTCCGCTGCCCGTGCTCGCCGAGGCCCTGGAGGCCGCCGCCGCCCGCGCCGGCGAGGCCGTGCTCACCGTCCCCGAGGGCGACCGCCGGCTCGTCGTCCTCGCCGGCGACGGCGGCGCGGTCGTCGCCGCCTGCGCCGGGTACGCCGAGCGCGAGGCCGACGACGCCGGTGTCGTCGTCGGGCTCTCCGCCTCCGCGGGACCCGCCACCGCGGCAGCCGCGTACAAGCAGGCCGAGCAGGCCCTCTCGGTGGCCCGCCGGCGGGGCCGCGCCCTCGTCGAGCACGAGGACCTGGCGGCCGGTTCCGTCCTGCCGCTGCTCGCCGACGACGCCGTCCGCGCCTTCGCCGACGGCCTCCTGAGGGCGCTGCGCGAACACGACGCCACCGGCCGCGGCGACCTGGTCGCCTCCCTGCGGGCCTGGCTCTCCCGGCACGGCCAGTGGGACGCCGCCGCGGCCGACCTCGGCGTCCACCGGCACACCCTGCGCTACCGGATGCGGCGCGTCGAGGAGATCCTCGGCCGCTCGCTGGACGACCCCGATGTGCGGATGGAGCTGTGGCTGGCCCTCAAGGCGACGGGGGAGGGGGAGGGGTAGCCCTCCGCCGGGAGCCCCGCCGGGAGCCCCGCCGGGAGCCCCGCCGGGAGCCCCGCCGGGAGCCCCGCCGGGATCCCTTGGGAGCTCGCCGGACGTCTTGCCGAGAGCCGATCCTGCCCGAAATCGGGCATAATCGCTGGTCAGGGGTGCGTCCAGTCAATATTCTCCTGATCATGACAAGCCCTGCCGCCGATCCCCTCCCCGCCGATCCCCTTCCCCCGGGCCCGCCCGCGAGCGCGGCTCCCGCCCCCGCCCCGGCCCGCCGTCTCACCGGCGCCGTCTGGGCCGCCCTCGGCATCGTCTACGTCGTCTGGGGCTCCACCTACCTCGGCATCCGGATCGTCGTCGAGACCGTCCCGCCCTTCCTGGCCTCCGGCTCCCGCTTCATCGTCGCCGGACTGCTCCTCGCCGCGATCGTCGCCTGGCGGTACGGGCCCGCGGCCCTCAAGGCGGACCGGCGGCAGCTCGGGTCCGCCGCGCTCGTCGGCCTCCTCCTCATCCTCGGCGGCAACGGCCTCGTCAACCTCGCCGAGACCACCGTCCCCTCCGGCCTCGCCGCCCTCCTCATCGCCGTCGTCCCCGTCTGGGTCGTCCTGCTGCGCACCGCCGCAGGCGAGCGCCCCGGCCTCGGCGCGTACGGCGGCGTCCTCCTCGGTCTCGCCGGGCTCGCCGTCCTCATCCTGCCGGGCCTCAGCGGCGAGATCGGCATCGGCGGCGTCCTCCTCGTCGTCCTCGCCGCCCTGCTCTGGTCGGTCGGCACGGTCTCCTCCGCCCGCCTCCCCCTGCCCGCCAACCCCTTCACCGCGAGCGTGTACGAGATGCTGGCCGGCGGTCTCGGCGGGATCGTCGTCGGCCTCCTCCGCGGCGAGCGGCGCGGCTTCGACCCGGCCGCCGTCTCCGGCGGCTCCTGGCTGGCCCTCGGCTACCTGGTCGTCTTCGGTTCGCTGGTCGCCTTCACCGCGTACGCCTGGCTCCTCCAGTCCGCCCCGGTCTCGCTCGTCGCCACCTACGCCTACGTCAACCCGGTCGTCGCCGTCCTCCTCGGCACCCTGATCCTCGGCGAGGCCCTGACCTGGCCGATCCTCCTCGGCGGCGCGGTCGTCGTGGCGGCCGTCTGCCTCATCGTCTCCACCGAACGCAGGGGGTGACGGGCGCCTCCCGCCCCTCGGAAGCACCGGCGGTACGCCCTCCCGGCCGCCTCCGGCAGGCCAAAGCGGACAGACCCGCCGCCCCACCACTCCAACACGGACAAACGCCAGCCCGTGTCCCCGGCCCTAACGTGTCAGGAGAGCAACCGCTCGCCAACCCCGAAACGGAAAGGGCCGGGACACGCAATGACGACCACCCACGCCTTCTGGGTCGCCGGCCGCGAGGCCACCGGCGACACCACCTTCGACGTCACGAACTCGTACGACGGACGTCTGGTCGGCAAGGTCGCCGTGCCCACCGAGGCCCAGGTCGAGGAGGCCGTCGCCGCCGCCCACGCGGTCGTCGACGAGTTCGCCGCCACCCCGGCGCACGTCCGCGCCGCCGCCCTCGACCACGTGTCGAAGCGGCTCGCCGAGCGCACCGAGGAGATCGCCCAGGTCATCTCCGCCGAGAACGGCAAGCCCGTCAAGTGGGCCCGCGGCGAGGTCGGCCGCGCCGTCTCCGTCTTCCGTTTCGCCGCCGAGGAGGCCCGCCGCTGGAACGCCGGCGAGGCCCAGCGCCTGGACACCGAGGCCGGCGGCGTGGGCCGCCTCGCGCTCGTCCGCCGCATCCCCAAGGGCGTCGTCCTCGGCATCGCGCCGTTCAACTTCCCGCTGAACCTCAGCGCCCACAAGGTCGCCCCGGCCATCGCCGTCGGCGCCCCGATCATCCTCAAGCCGGCCCCGGCCACCCCGATCTCCTCCCTCATCCTGGGCGAGATCCTGGCCGAGACCGACCTGCCGGCCGGCTCCTGGTCGGTCCTGCCCGTGCCGAACGACCGGATGCCCGCCCTCGTCCAGGACGAGCGCCTCCCCGTCATCTCCTTCACCGGCTCCGACAAGGTCGGCTACGCCATCAAGGAGTCCGTGCCGCACAAGCACGTCACCCTGGAGCTCGGCGGCAACGCCGCCGCCGTCGTCCTCGCCGACTGGTCCTCCGAGGCCGACCTGGACTGGGCCGCGACCCGCATCGCGACCTTCTCCAACTACCAGGGCGGCCAGTCCTGCATCTCCGTGCAGCGCGTGATCGCCGACGCCTCCGTCTACGACCGCCTGCTCCCGAAGATCGTCGCGGCCGTCGAGGCCCAGGTCACCGGCGACCCGGCGGACGACGCCACCGACGTCGGCCCGCTCGTCGACGAGAACGCCGCCAAGCGCGTCGAGTCCTGGGTGGACGAGGCCGTCGCCGCCGGCGCCAAGCTCCTCGCGGGCGGCAAGCGCGAGGGCGCCACCTACGCCCCGACCGTCCTCACCGACCTCCCGGCCGACGTCACCCTGGCCCGCGCCGAGGTCTTCGGCCCGGTCCTGACCGTCGCCAAGGCCGACGGCGAGGCCGCCGCCTTCGCCGCCGTCAACGACTCCGACTTCGGCCTCCAGACCGGCGTCTTCACCCACGACCTGCAGACCGCCTTCCGCGCCCACCGCGCCCTGGAGGTCGGCGGCGTGATCGTCGGCGACGTCCCCTCGTACCGCGCCGACCAGATGCCGTACGGCGGTGCCAAGCGCTCCGGCGTCGGCCGCGAGGGCGTCGCGTACGCCATGGACGACTACACCTACGAGCGCGTCATGGTCCTCACCGGCCTCGCCCTCTGAGGGATCCGTCTCCCAAGGATCCGTCCACGAGACCAGGCGGTCCGAGCCCACTGTGCGGGGGCTCGGGCCGCCTCTCGTGCGTCCGCTTCCCCACCCGTCCACGGACCGGAACGCGCCGACGGCCTCCCCGCCCCGTGGGGCAGGATGACCGGCGTGACCGTCATCGACATCCCCGGCTCCAAGTCCGTGACCGCCCGCGCGCTCTTCCTCGCCGCCGCCGCGGAGGGCACCACCACCCTGCTGCGCCCGCTCGTCTCCGACGACACCGAGGGCTTCGCCGAGGGGCTCGGGGCCCTCGGGTACGCCGTACGGCAGGAGCCCGGCGCCTGGCACATCGAGGGCCGCCCCGCCGGGCCGGGGACCGACGGGGCAGAGGTGTACTGCCGCGACGGCGCCACCACCGCCCGCTTCCTGCCCGCCCTCGCCGCCGCCGGGCACGGCACCTTCCGCTTCGACGCCTCCGCGCAGATGCGCCGCCGCCCGCTCGGCCCGCTCACCACCGCCCTGCGCGAGCTCGGCGTGGACCTGCGGCACGGGGAGAAGGAGGGCCACCACCCGCTCGCCGTGCACGCGGCGGGCGTCAAGGGCGGCGCGCTCACCCTGGACGCCGGGCAGTCCTCCCAGTACCTGACGGCCCTGCTCATGCTGGGGCCGCTCACCGCCGAGGGTCTCGACATCACGGTGACGGACCTGGTCTCGGAGCCGTACGTGGAGATCACCCTCGCGATGATGCGGGCCTTCGGCGCCGACGTACGCCGGGAGGGGCGTACGTACAAGGTCGCCCCCACCGGCTACAAGGCGGGGCTCTACCGGATCGAGCCCGACGCCTCCACGGCGAGCTACTTCTTCGCCGCGGCCGCCCTCCAGCCCGGCCGCGAGGTCACCGTCCCCGGCCTCGGCACCGGCGCCCTCCAGGGCGACCTCGCCTTCGTCGACGTGCTGCGCCGCATGGGCGCCGACGTCGAGGTCACCGCGGACGCGACCACCGTCCGCTCCACCGGCGCCCTGCGCGGACTCACCGTCAACATGCGGGACATCTCCGACACCATGCCGACCCTCGCCGCGATCGCGCCCTTCGCCGACGGGCCGGTCCGCATCGAGGACGTCGCCAACACCCGGGTCAAGGAGTGCGACCGGCTCGACGCCTGCGCCGAGAACCTGCGCCGCCTCGGCGTCACCGTCACCACGGGACCCGACTGGATCGAGATCCACCCCGGCACCCCCGCGGGGCCCGTGGAGATCGCCACCCACGGCGACCACCGGATCGTCATGTCCTTCGCCGTCACCGCCCTGCGCACCCCCGGCATCACCTTCGACGACCCCGGCTGCGTGAAGAAGACCTTCCCGGACTTCCACCGGGTGTTCGGCGCGTTCGCCCGGACCCCGTGAAGAGCGCTCGGTGTTTGCGGCAAGAATGGGGGGCATGAGCGACCGCCCCTCTCCTCTCGCCGACCCGCACATCGCCTTCGACACCAGCGAAGGACGCCGGGACGTCGTCGTCCTCGGTTCGACGGGATCCATCGGCACCCAGGCCATCGACCTGGTGCTGCGCAACCCCGACCGCTTCCGGGTCACCGCCCTGGCCGCCTCCGGCGGCCGGGTGGGCCTCCTCGCCGAGCAGGCCCACCGGCTCCGGGTCGCCCGGGTCGCCGTCGCGCGCGAGGAGACGGTGGAGGAGCTGCGTACGGCCCTGAAGGCGCTGTACGGTTCCGAGCCGCTGCCGGAGATCCTGGCCGGCCCCGACGCGGCCACCGAGCTCGCCGCCTCCCCGTGCCACACCGTCCTCAACGGCATCACCGGCTCCATCGGCCTCGCGCCGACCCTCGCCGCCCTGGAGGCCGGCCGCACCCTCGCCCTCGCCAACAAGGAGTCGCTGATCGTCGGCGGCCCGCTGGTCAAGGCGCTCGCGAAGCCCGGCCAGATCATCCCGGTCGACTCCGAACACGCCGCCCTCTTCCAGGCGCTCGCCGCCGGCACCCGCGCCGACGTCCGCAAACTGGTCGTCACCGCCTCCGGCGGCCCCTTCCGCGGCCGTACCCGGGCGGAGCTCGAAGACGTGACCCGAGAGGACGCGCTGGCCCACCCGACCTGGGCGATGGGGCCGGTCATCACGGTCAACAGCGCCACCCTCGTGAACAAGGGCCTGGAGGTCATCGAGGCGCACCTTCTCTACGACATCCCCTTCGACCGCATCGAGGTCGTCGTCCACCCCCAGTCCTACGTCCACTCGATGGTCGAGTTCACCGACGGCTCCACCCTCGCCCAGGCCACCCCGCCGGACATGCGCGGCCCCATCGCCATCGGCATCGGCTGGCCCGAGCGGGTCCCCGACGCGGCCCCCGCCTTCGACTGGTCCACCGCCTCCACCTGGGAGTTCTTCCCACTCGACGACGAGGCCTTCCCGTCGGTGAACCTGGCCCGGCACGTCGGCGAGCTCGGCGGCACCGCCCCCGCCGTCTTCAACGCCGCCAACGAGGAGTGCGTGGCCGCGTTCCTCGACGGGCGGCTCCCCTTCAACGGCATCATGGACACCGTCACGGCGGTCGTCACCGAACACGGACGGCCCACCGGGGGAACCTCCCTGACGGTGCCGGACGTCCTGGAAGCGGAGACCTGGGCCCGGGCCCGGGCCCGAGAGCTCGCAGCGAAGGCAACCGCGGAGGCGCGCGCATGACGGAAGTGCTCCTGACGATCCTGGGGATCGTCCTGTTCGCGCTGGGGCTGCTCGTCTCCATCGCCTGGCACGAACTGGGCCACCTCTCCACGGCCAAGCTCTTCGGCATCCGCGTGCCGCAGTACATGGTCGGCTTCGGCCCCACCCTGTGGTCGAAGAAGCGCGGCGAGACCGAGTACGGCATCAAGGCCATCCCGGCCGGCGGCTACATCCGCATGATCGGCATGTTCCCGCCCGGCCAGGACGGCCGGATCGAGGCCCGCTCCACCTCGCCCTGGCGCTCCATGATCGAGGACGCCCGCGAGGCCTCGTACGAGGAGCTCAAGCCCGGCGACGAGACCCGGCTCTTCTACACGCGCAAGCCGTGGAAGCGCGTCATCGTCATGTTCGCCGGACCCTTCATGAACCTGGTCCTCGCCCTCGGCCTGTTCTACGGCTCGCTGATGACCCTCGGCATGGAGGGCCAGACGACGAAGGTCGCGGGCGTCCAGAAGTGCGTCATCAAGCAGAGCGAGAAGCGGGATGCCTGCGCCCCGGGCGACCCGGTCTCCCCGGCGTACGAGGCGGGGCTGCGCGAGGGCGACAGGATCGTCGCCTTCAACGGCGCCCCCGTCTCCGACTGGGACACCCTGTCGAACCACATCAGGGACACCATCGGCCCCGCCACGGTCACCGTCGAGCGGGACGGGCAGCGCCTCGACCTGCACCCGACGCTGGTCGCCAACAAGGTCGCGAAGAAGGACGCGGACGGCCAGATCGCCCGCCCGCTCGCCTACGTCGACGCCGGCTACCTCGGCTTCGCCTCCAAGACGGAGGTCGCGCCCCTCACCTTCGGCGAGACCACCGAGCGCATGGGCGACCTCCTGGAGAACGGCCTCCACTCGGTGATCGCCCTCCCCGGGAAGATCCCCGGCCTGTGGGACGCCACCTTCGGCGACGGCGAGCGCGCCGAGGACTCGCCCGTCGGCGTCGTCGGCGCCGCCCGCATCACCGGCGAGCTCATGAACCTGGACCTCCCGCCGGAGCGCATCCTGGTCATGTTCATGAACCTGCTGGTGTACTTCAACGTCTCGCTGTTCCTCTTCAACATGCTCCCGCTGCTGCCGCTCGACGGCGGCCACATCGCGGGCGCCCTGTGGGAGTCCGTCCGCCGCCACACGGCCCGGATCTTCAAGCGCCCCGACCCCGGCCCCTTCGACGTGGCCCGGCTGATGCCCGCCGCCTACGTGGTCGCCGGCGTCTTCGTCTGTTTCACGCTGCTCGTCCTCGCCGCCGACATCGTCAACCCGGTGAAGCTGACGTAGCTCCCAGGGGGGTCGGACGCCGCCGTGTCCGGCCCCCCGCCCCCGGGGCGGTAACCTCGGAAGCCTGAGCCCGCCGACGCACGACCTTTGAGGTTGCACTACAGATGACCGCGATTTCTCTCGGTATCCCCACCGTCCCGACCCGGCTCGCCGAGCGCCGCAGGAGCCGGCAGATCCAGGTCGGCAGCGTGGCCGTCGGCGGTGACGCACCCGTCTCGGTGCAGTCGATGACGACGACCCGTACGTCCGACATCGGCGCCACGCTCCAGCAGATCGCCGAGCTGACCGCCTCCGGCTGCCAGATCGTCCGCGTGGCCTGCCCCACCCAGGACGACGCCGACGCGCTCGCCACCATCGCCCGGAAGTCCTCGATCCCGGTGATCGCCGACATCCACTTCCAGCCGAAGTACGTCTTCGCCGCGATCGACGCCGGCTGCGCCGCGGTCCGCGTCAACCCGGGCAACATCAAGAAGTTCGACGACCAGGTCAAGGAGATCGCCAAGGCCGCGAAGGACGCGGGCACCCCGATCCGCATCGGCGTCAACGCCGGCTCGCTCGACGCCCGCCTCCTGAAGAAGTACGGCAAGGCCACCCCCGAGGCGCTCGTCGAGTCCGCCCTCTGGGAGGCGTCCCTCTTCGAGGAGCACGACTTCCGCGACATCAAGATCTCGGTCAAGCACAACGACCCGGTCGTCATGGTCGAGGCCTACCGCCAGCTCGCCGCCCAGTGCGACTACCCGCTGCACCTCGGCGTCACCGAGGCCGGCCCCGCCTTCCAGGGCACCATCAAGTCGGCCGTCGCCTTCGGCGCCCTCCTCTCCCAGGGCATCGGCGACACCATCCGCGTCTCCCTCTCCGCCCCGCCGGCCGAGGAGATCAAGGTCGGCATCCAGATCCTGGAGTCGCTCAACCTCCGCCAGCGCCGCCTGGAGATCGTCTCCTGCCCGTCCTGCGGCCGGGCCCAGGTCGACGTCTACAAGCTCGCCGAGGAGGTCACCGCCGGCCTCGACGGCATGACCGTCCCGCTCCGCGTCGCCGTCATGGGCTGCGTCGTCAACGGCCCCGGCGAGGCCCGCGAGGCCGACCTCGGCGTCGCCTCCGGCAACGGCAAGGGCCAGATCTTCGTCAAGGGCGAGGTCATCAAGACCGTCCCCGAGTCGAAGATCGTCGAGACCCTCATCGAGGAGGCGCTGAAGATCGCCGAGCAGATGGAGAAGGACGGCGTCACCAGCGGCGAACCGACCGTCGCCGTCGCCGGCTGACCCGGACCCGCACCCCCGGAACCCCTCCGTCCCCCGGGACGGAGGGGTTCCGCGTACACGGGACGCTTCGCGCAGACGGGAGGGGTACAGTGCCAGGACCAGCAGAACCCGCACGGTGAGGCCCCTCGTGTTGACACAGACCACCACCCGGGTGCTCGAACCCGCCGACCTCGGCGCCGCTCTCGCCGTCCTGGAGAGCGCCCCCGTCGAGAACGCCTTCGTGACCGCCCGCGTCCGGATCGCCGGACTCGACCCCTGGCGTCTGGGCGGCGAGATGTGGGGCTGGTACACCGAGGGCCGGCTCACCTCGCTCTGCTACTCCGGCGCCAACCTCGTGCCCATCTGCGCCACCCCCGAGGCCGTCCGCGCCTTCGCCGACCGGGCCCGCCGGATCGGCCGCCGCTGCTCCTCGATCGTCGGCCCCGCAGAGCCCACCGCCGAGCTCTGGAACCTCCTCGAACCCTCCTGGGGCCCCGCCCGCGACGTCCGCGCCCACCAGCCCCTCATGGTCACAGAGGAGCCCTCCGCCACCGTCGCCCCCGACCCCCTCGTCCGCCGGGTCCGCAAGGACGAGATGGACGTGATCATGCCCGCCTGCGTCGCCATGTTCACCGAGGAGGTCGGCGTCTCCCCGCTGGCCGGCGACGGGGGCCTCCTCTACCAGGCGCGCGTCGCCGAACTCGTCGCCGCCGGACGCTCCTTCGCCCGCATCGAGGACGGCAGGGTCGTCTTCAAGGCCGAGATCGGCGCCGCCACCCGCCAGGCCTGCCAGATCCAGGGCGTCTGGGTCGCCCCCGAGCACCGGGGGAAGGGCCTCTCCGAGACCGGCATGGCCGCCGTCGTCCAGTACGCCCTCGCCGACGTCGCCCCCGTGGTCAGCCTGTACGTCAACGACTACAACACCCCCGCCCGCGCCGCGTACCGCCGCGTCGGCTTCCGCGAGACCGGCGCCTTCATGAGCGTGCTGTTCTGACGCGCTGTTCTGAACCGGGAGCCGCTTGTAGGGTGCGCCGCATGGACGACGCACACACCGTGATCGGACCGGTCGACCTCGCCGCCCGGGTCGACGAGGCGCTCGCCGTGCAGGCGGTCGCCTTCGGCCTCGACGCCGAGGAGGTCGCCGTACGCCGCCACATCGTGCTGCGACACCTGATGTGCCCCGGCGCCCGCGCCTACGGGGCCCTCACCCCCGACGGGCGGCTCGCCGGCTTCGTGTACGGGATGCCCAACGACCGCACCCACTGGTGGTCCACCGTGGTGGAGCCGTACCTGCGCGCCACCGGCACCGCCGACTGGCTCGACGACTCCTTCGTCATCACCGAACTCCACGTCCACCCCGCCTTCCAGGGCCGGGGCCTCGGCCGCGGCCTCATCACCACCATCACCGACACCGCCGACGAGAAGCGCTCCATCCTCTCCGCGATCGACACCGAGTCCCCGGCCCGCGGCCTCTACCGCTCCCTCGGGTACACCGACCTCGCCCGCCAGGTCCACTTCCCGAGCGCGGCCCGCCCGTACGCCGTCATGGGCGCCCCGCTGCCGCTCCCGCGCCGGAACTGATTTCTCGCGGGCGGGGAGGCCCGGATAACCTCGGGGCCATCAACGTCAGTCCCGGCAGGAGTACGAGAACCATGGCCAACGCACCGGTCCAGCGCATGTCCCAGTTGATGGCGAAGACGCTGCGCGACGACCCGGCCGACGCCGAGGTCCTCAGCCACAAGCTCCTCGTCCGCGCCGGCTACGTCCGCCGCACCGCCGCCGGCATCTGGAGCTGGCTGCCGCTGGGCAAGAAGGTCCTCTCCAACGTCGAGCGGATCGTCCGCGAGGAGATGGACGCCGTCGGCGCCCAGGAGGTCTCCCTCCCCGCCCTGCTGCCCCGCGAGCCCTACGAGGCCACCGGCCGCTGGGACGAGTACGGCGCCGAGCTCTTCCGCCTCCAGGACCGCAAGGGCGGCGACTACCTCCTCGGCCCCACCCACGAGGAGATCTTCACCCTCCTGGTGAAGGACCAGTGCTCGTCCTACAAGGACCTGCCGGTCATCCTCTACCAGATCCAGACCAAGTTCCGGGACGAGGCCCGCCCCCGCGCCGGCATCCTGCGCGGCCGCGAGTTCCTCATGAAGGACTCGTACTCCTTCGACACCGAGGACGAGGGCCTCGCCCACTCCTACGCCCTGCACCGCCAGGCCTACCAGCGGATCTTCGAGCGCCTCGGCCTCGACTACCGCATCTGCGCCGCCACCGCCGGCGCCATGGGCGGCTCCAAGTCCGAGGAGTTCCTCGCCCCGGCCGAGGCCGGCGAGGACACCTTCGCCGACTGCCCGAACTGCGACTTCGCGGCGAACACCGAAGCGGTGTACCAGACGGTGAAGCCGGTCGACGGCTCGGCCGTCCCGGCCGCCGAGGAGATCCCCACCCCCGACACCCCGACGATCGAGACCCTCGCCGCCTCCCTCGGCGTGCCGGCCTCCGCCACCCTGAAGAACCTCCTCGTGAAGGTCGACGGCGAGATCGTCGCCATCGGCGTCCCCGGCGACCGCGAGGTCGACATGGACAAGGTCGAGGCGCACTTCGGCCCGACGGCCACGGTCGAGCTGGTGACGGAGGAGGACTTCGCGCAGCGTCCCGACCTCGTCCGCGGCTACGTCGGCCCGCAGGGCCTGGAGAAGGTCACCTACCTCGCCGACCCGCGCGTGGCCCCCGGCACCGCCTGGATCACCGGCGCCAACAAGGAGGGCATGCACGCGAAGAACGTCGTCGCGGGCCGCGACTTCGAGGTGAGCGAGTACGTCGACGTGGTCGTCGTCCAGGACGGCGACCCCTGCCCCGCCTGCGGCACCGGCCTCAAGCTGGACCGCGCGATCGAGATCGGCCACATCTTCCAGCTCGGCCGCAAGTACGCGGACGCCCTGAAGCTCGACGTCCTCGGCCAGAACGGCAAGCCGGTCCGCGTGACCATGGGCTCGTACGGCATCGGCGTCTCCCGCGCCGTCGCCGCCCTCGCCGAGCAGACCGCCGACGACAAGGGCCTGTGCTGGCCGGCCGAGGTCGCCCCCGCCGACGTCCACGTCGTCGCCGCCGGCAAGGCCCTCCAGACCGAGCTGGCCCTGGAGGTCTCCGACAAGCTCGCCGCCGCGGGCCTCCGCGTCCTCGTCGACGACCGCGCCGGCGTCTCCCCCGGCGTCAAGTTCACCGACGCGGAGCTCATCGGCGTCCCGAAGATCCTCGTCGCCGGCCGCCGAGCCGCCGAAGGCGTCGTCGAACTGAAGGACCGCCGCACGGGCGAGCGCGAGGAGATGACGGTCGAGGAAGCCCTGGCGGCCCTCACCGCCTGATACCCGGCCTCTCCCACCGCTTCCTCCGTCCACGTGCCCTACGCTCACTCGTCTGTTTGATCTTCGAGTGAGGGTGGGGCACGTGCGTAGAGGAAGAAGACTGGTGGGCTGGGCCGCCGCGGGGGCCCTGGCGGCCGGACTGGTCGCGGGGGCACCGACCACGGAGGCCGTCTCCGCCGAGGCACCGGCGGGCACCCCGCCGGTGCGGACGATCACGTACAACGTCTGCGGCGCGGATGCCGCGGTCTGCCGGAGCGAGCTGAGCCTCGGCGCCTGGGCCAACGGCGTCGTGGGGCACATCACCGACTGGGACAGCGACGTGGTGATGCTCCAGGAGATGTGCAAGGGCCAGTACGACGAGCTGCGGAAGCTGCTGCCCGGCTACGCGGGAGTGTGGGGAAGCAACCGGACCGCCCCGGGCTGTTCCCAGTGGGGCGCGGACCAGACCTTCGGCCAGGCGCTGCTGGTCAAGGGCCCGCAGAGCCAGGTCGCCGGGATGTCGGCCGTGGTCACCGCCGACGTCACCGAGCCGCGTTCGGTGGTCTGCGCCAAGGCGCCCGTGGAAGGGCGCGTCGTCCTCGCCTGCGGCACCCATCTGAAGCAGGACGAGGAGACACAGAACGACACCCCGGCGCTGTTGGAGCGAATCGACGACTGGGCGAACGGTCTGCCGGTGATCCTCGCCGGAGACTTCAACGCCCGCCCCGACTACTCGAACATGGACCCGGTGTACGCGGGACGGCCGGGCACCCTGTCCCTCATCGGGGCCGGATGCGGCGACACCACGTGCCGGTCCGGCGCGCCCACACTCGTCAACGGCGACAAGACGGAATACGTATCGAAGTTCGACTACACCTTCTTCACCCGGCAGGACTTCCGCGACCTGCGGAGCGAGACCGTGGAGACCGGCCTCACCAAGGTGAAGGACCACCTCCTCGTCCGCTCGGCGGCGTCGTTCCGGAACCGCCCCGCGCCGGTCGACGGGGACCTCACCGGTGACGGCGTACGCGACCTGCTGGCGGCCCACGAGGACGGCACGCTGCGTCTGTACCCGGGACTCGGCAACGGCCGCTTCGCCTCCTACCGGGTCATCGGCAACGGCGGCTGGAGCGCCGCCGAAGTCAGCCACCGCGGCGACTGGACCGGCGACGGCCGCGAGGACGTCGTCGCCCGCATCGGCGACAACCTCTGGGTCTACCCCAACACCGGTGACGGCCGCCTCGGCGAGCGCATCCCGATGGGCGCACGGCCCACCGGCTGGAAGAACGCCGGCGTCCTCGCCGTGGGCGACGTCGACGGCGACGGGCAGCCCGACCTGGTGGGCCGCAGCGTCAACGGCCTCTACCTGCACCGGGGCAGTGTCGGTGTCAACCCGGCCCTGCCGAGGAACGCCGTCGTCCTGGGCGGTACGGAATGGGCGCCCGCCGCGCAGCCGGAGATCCTCGCACCCGGTGACGTGAACGGCGACGGCCGCGCCGACCTGTGGGCCCGCGCCGCCGACGGACAGTTCCGGCAGTTCCTGTCCGCCGGAGCCGCGGCGCTCCCCGCGCCCACCGCCATCGGCACCGCCGGCACGGCCGCGTACCCGTTGTCCGGCACCGTCGGGGACGCCGACGGCGACGGCCGCGCCGACCTCCTGCTCACCGTCGCGCCCGGTGGGACCGGCACCGGCGACCTGCGGTTCCTCCCGGGCAACGCGACGGGCACCGGCTTCGGCACGCCCGTGACGATCGGCGTGGGCGGCTGGGGCTCGATCCTGTCGCTGCGCTGACCCGCCGGTCAGGCCGCCTGGTCGCGCGGCGCCGGGTCCACCGAGGGGCCCGTGAAGTCCTCGATGGGGGGCATGGGCGGGGGCGGCGGCTCTGGGGCCGCTACGGGCTGCGGGGGCTGCGGGGACGCCCCCGGCTCCGGGGTCGCGCGTTCCAGGAAGCGGAGGAGCTCCACCGGGATCGGGAGGACCAGGGTGGAGTTCTTCTCCGCCGCCACCGCCATCACCGTCTGGAGCAGCCGGAGTTGGAGCGCCGACGGCGCCTCCGCCATCTGGTGCGCCGCCTCCGCGAGCTTCTTCGACGCCTGGAGCTCCGCGTCCGCGTTGATCAGGCGCGCCCGCCGCTCCCGGTCCGCCTCCGCCTGGCGGGCCATCGAGCGTTTCATGGTCTCCGGGAGGGAGACGTCCTTGATCTCGACGCGGTCGATCTGCACGCCCCAGCCGATCGCGGGGGAGTCCAGCATCAGCTCCAGGCCCTGGTTGAGCTTCTCGCGGTTGGACAGCAGGTCGTCGAGGTCGCTCTTGCCGATGATCGACCGCAGCGAGGTCTGCGCCATCTGCGAGACCGCGAACTTGTAGTCCTCGACCCGTACCAGCGCCTCCGCCGCGTCCACCACCTTGAAGTAGACGACCGCGTCGACCCGTACCGTCACGTTGTCCCGGGTGATGCCCTCCTGCGCGGGCACCGGCATCGTGACGATCTGCATGTTCACCTTGTGGAGCCGGTCGACCACGGGGACGATCATGGTGAAGCCGGGCGACCGCACCTCCCCCCGCAGCCGGCCGAAGCGGAAGACGACGCCCCGCTCGTACTGCTTGACCACCCGCGCCGCCGCGCTCAGGTAGACGGCGAGCGCCGCGGCCGCTCCCGCGGCTGCCAGGAGGATGTCCTCGATCATCACGACCCCCTGAGAAAGGGTTACAAAAAGGGTATTCCCCTTCCAGTGGGGCCCGCACTCACAGCCAGGCGGCGAACTCCAGCAGCCATTCGGCCTCCTGCCGCCGGCCCGCCGCCAGCGCCCGGGCGCCGGACTCGACGGTCCGGAAGAGCGTCCAGCCGCGCAGCCGCTCCCGGTCCACGTCGAGCGAGTCGGCGAGCTTGTGGACGCGGCGCCGGGCCGCGGGGGCGCCCGCGGAGGAGGCGACCAGGTCCTCGACCCGTTCCCGTACCAGCCGCGCGAGGTCGTAGGCCCGCTCGCCGACCAGCGGGTCGGGGCCCACGGCCAGCCAGGGCGCCCGGTCGCCGGCGAGCACCTTGCCCTGCCGGAAGTCGCCGTGCAGCAGCAGCTCCTCGGCCGGGGCGGCGAGCAGCTCCTCGCGGGCCGCGAGGGCCGCCGCGGTCAGGTCCCCGGCGACGGCGTCGGCGCGGTGGGGCTCCATCGCCTCCGCCTGCCGGGCGGTCCGGGCCGCCACCGTCTCGAAGCCGTGCCCGGCGGGCGGCTCCACCCACAGCTTCCGTACGGTCCCGGCCGCTTCGAGCAGCGCCTTGGCCTCGGGCAGCGAGCGGAGGGACACCTCCGGGTGCAGCCGTTCGAGGACGAGGGAGCCTTCCGGGGCCTGGCCGAGGAGCCGGACCGCGCCCCAGCCGTTCCAGTGCGCGAGCGCCTCCCGCTCCAGGTCCGGCCGGGTGAACGGCGGCGCGAGTTTCAGCGCGGCGGGCTCGCCGGCTTCGTCGTGGACGAGCAGCACCAGGCTGTCGCGCCCGCCGGGGGCCACGACCCGCTCGACGGTCAGACCGGCCTCCCCGGGCACCCGCTCGGCGAGGCCGGGCAGCCGCCCGAGCCAGTCGTCCGCGGCGGCGTCCCCGTGCCTCTCGCGGAGCGCTGTCGCCAGTCGCCGAGGCGGTTCGAAACCCATGCGTGAGCTGTTCCTTCGTTCGGTGCGGGGCTCAGGACGCCCGCTCGGCGAGCCCAGGAAAGGTTACGTCGCCGCCGCGCCACCGCACCGCGCGGACCGCCGCCTCCCCGAGCGCGGCCGCGGCCTCGCGGCGCAGCGGGCCGTCGGCGGCCCGCACCAGATCGGAGTAGACCCCCGCCACCCGGTCCTCCAGGAACGCCGCGAGCCGCACCGCGCCGGCCGGGTCGGCGACCCGGAAGGGCAGCTCGTACGCGGCGGCTGCGGCGGCCGGCGTGCCGCCGAGGTCCCGGACGGTGCGGCGCAGCGCGTCCCGGCGGGCCCGGTGCGCCTCGTACGCGGCGGTCGCCTCGGCCCGGCGCTCCTCGGCGACCCGGCCGCCGACGACCCCGTAGCCGTACACCGCGGCGTGCTCGGCGGCGAGAGCGGCCTGCGCGGCCTGGAGGGCGCTCATGCGCGGGCCCCTTCGGTGAGGAGGTAGGCGTGGCCGGCGCCGGCGGCGGCCACGGAGGCGAGCAGCCGGGCGTACTCGGGCGGGGCCGCGAGCAGCTCGGCGGTGTGCGCGTCGGACGCGGTCCGCGCGGCGGCGGCCAGCGCCCGCAGGGCGGCCTTCGGGTCGGCCGGGACCGCCGGCGCGGGGGCCGTGGTGGCCGTGGCCGGTGTCGCCGTACTGGGGGAGGGTGACGGGCGGTCCCCCTCGCCGAGGGCCTTCACATGGGCCGCGGCGGAGGCGCGGAGGGGGGCCACGCGGGCGTGGAGCGCGGGATGGGCGGCGAGGGCGGCGTCGTAACGTTCCAGCAGGGTCCGCGAGGCGGCCACCGCGCGGCGGCGGAGGGCCGCCTCGGCGCGGGCCACCCGTTCGGCCTCACGGGCCGCCGCCTCCTCCGCGGCGCTCGGGCGGCGCGGTTCCGGCTCGCCGGAGGTGCACCCGGTCAGGGCCGCCGCGGCGGCCGAGGCCCCCGCCAGGAGCAGGGCGCGTCTGCCCGTCGTCGTCACGCTCTCTCCCTCAGCATTCCGGACCCCTCCCGGCCGCCCGTCGAAGATCACCGCAGGCGAGCGTACCCGTGGGGGCTCCCGAGGTGGACGGCAACACCCTCCGGGACCGGATACCCTTGATCCGACACGCGATGAGAAGCGACGCACCCACAACAGCACACGCGGCCGAGGAGTCACCCGGATGAGCACCACCCAGAGCGACAGGCTGCGCGGACTCATTGAGCCGCTCGTCCGCGCGGAGAACCTGGATCTGGAGGAGATCGAGGTGTCCCGGGCCGGCCGCCGCGGGCTGCTGAGGATCGTCGTCGACTCGGACGAGGGCGTCGAACTGGACGCCTGCGCCGAGCTGAGCCGCGCGATCTCCGCGAAGCTGGACGAGACCGACGCCATGGGCGACGGCGAGTACGTCCTGGAGGTCAGCTCCCCGGGCGCCGACCGTCCGCTGACCGAGCGCCGCCACTACGTACGGGCCACCGGCCGGCTGGTGAAGCTCCAGCTCGTCGAGGGCGGCGAGCTGATCACCCGCATCCTGGCCGTGGACGAGGACGGCCTCGACACGGAGGTTCCGGGCGTGAAGGGCCGCAAGGCCACCGCCCGCCGGGTGGAGTTCGCCGAGATCGCCAAGGCGCGTGTCGAGATCGAGTTCAACCGCAAGGACAAGAAGGAAGAGGAGGCGTAGCCGTGGACATCGACGTGAAGCTCCTGAAGGGCTTGGCACAGGAGAAGGAAATCTCCTTCGAGATGCTGGTCGAGGCGATCGAGTCGGCCCTCCTCATCGCGTACCACCGCACGCCGTCCGCCCGCCGCCACGCGCGCGTGGAGCTGGACCGGCACACCGGGCACGTGACGGTGTGGGCCGAGGAGGACCCGGCCGACCTGGAGGAGGGGCAGGAGCCCAAGGAGTTCGACGACACCCCGTCGGACTTCGGCCGCATCGCGGCGAGCACCGCCCGCCAGGTCATCCAGCAGCGTCTGCGCGACGCCGAGAACGACGTCACCTTCGGCGAGTACGCCCGCCGCGAGGGCGATGTCGTCGCCGGTGTGGTGCAGCAGGGCAAGGACCCGAAGAACGTCCTGGTCAAGCTGGACGACAAGCTGGAGGCCATCCTGCCGGTGCAGGAGCAGGTGCCGGGCGAGGAGTACACGCACGGTCTGCGGCTGCGCACGTACGTGGTCCGTGTGGCCAAGGGCGTCCGCGGTCCGTCCGTCACCCTTTCGCGCACCCACCCCAATCTGGTGAAGAAGCTCTTCGCCCTGGAGGTGCCGGAGATCGCCGACGGTTCGGTGGAGATCGCGGCGATCGCCCGCGAGGCCGGTCACCGCACCAAGATCGCGGTCCGTTCCACCCGTTCGGGCCTGAACGCCAAGGGCGCCTGCATCGGCCCCATGGGCAGCCGGGTCCGGAACGTGATGGCGGAGCTGCTCGGCGAGAAGATCGACATCGTCGACTGGTCGGACGACCCGGCCGAGATGGTGGCGAACGCGCTCTCCCCGGCCCGCGTGTCCAAGGTCGAGGTCGTCGACGCCGCCGCCCGGTCCGCCCGGGTGACGGTCCCCGACTACCAGCTCTCCCTGGCCATCGGCAAGGAGGGGCAGAACGCCCGCCTCGCCGCGCGGCTCACCGGCTGGCGGATCGACATCCGCTCGGACACCGAGGCCCCGGCCGAGGAGGCCTGAGCGGCCCCGCCGCAAGCCGGAGATCGTTTTTGGCCAACAGCTGTTCGATTTTTGCCCCAAACGGGTGAGGTCGGTACGGGGAGGTAGACTTAACTGTGTCTGGCCGGACGCATGCCCGCGCGTGCCCTGAGCGAACCTGTGTGGGATGCCGGGAGCGAGCGGCCCAGAGCGATCTGCTGCGGATCGTGGTGAACAAGGACGAGTGCGTTCCCGATCATCGCGGTACGCTGCCCGGCCGGGGTGCGTACGTGCACCCCGCCTTGCACTGTCTCGACCTGGCGGTCCGCCGCCGGGCGTTCCCGAGGGCCTTCAGGGTCCCGGGGCCGCTCGACACGGCGGCACTCCGGGAACACGTCGAGCAGGCCGCCCAGGCGGCACCGCAGTGAACAGGAAGTACGGCACGGAAACACCGTGCGGTCAGGTACCTCGCGAGTCGGAAGTAGGTCGAGATTGCGATGAGCACTCGATGAGTACGCGATGAGTACGCCCATGAAGTAGCGACGGTCCGGCGGTAACCGGACCTCAAAGGAGCGAAGTGGCTAAGGTCCGGGTATACGAACTCGCCAAGGAGTTCGGTGTGGAGAGCAAGGTCGTCATGGCCAAGCTCCAGGAACTCGGTGAATTCGTCCGTTCGGCGTCCTCGACGATCGAGGCGCCGGTCGTGCGCAAGTTGACTGACGCTTTGCAGGGTTCCGGCGGTTCCGCCGGCAAGACCGCTGCCAAGCCCGGCGCGCCCCGCAAGGCGGCGCCCGCCCCCAAGCCGGCCGCACCGGCGCCTTCGGCGCCCGCTGCCGCCCGTCCCGCTGCCCCGAAGCCTGGCGCGCCCACCCCGGCGCCCAAGCCCGCGGCGGCCGAGAAGCCCGCGACGCCGGCCCCCGGCCCGCGTCCGACCCCGGGTCCGAAGCCCGCGGCTCCCGCGCCCAAGCCGGCGCCCTCCGGTGCAGGCACCGGCTCCACTGGAGCGGCTGGCGCCGCACGGCCGCCTGCGGCTCCGACCAACCCGGAGTTCACCGCGCCTCCGTCGGCCCCGGCCGCCGGTCCGCGCCCCGGTGGTGCCGCCCCCGGCCCGCGTCCGACCGGTGCCCGTCCGGGCCAGGCCGCGCCGCGCCCGGGTCAGCAGGCGCCCCGCCCCGGCCAGCAGGCCCCGCGTCCGGGCGCTCCGCGTCCGGCCGGCCCGCGTCCGGGCAACAACCCCTTCACCTCCGGCGGCTCCACCGGCATGGCGCGCCCGCAGGCGCCCCGTCCCGGTGGCGGTGCCCCGCGTCCCGGTGGCCCCGGTGGCGCTCCGGGCGCCCCGCGCCCGCAGGGCGGTCCCGGTGGTGCTCCCCGTCCCCAGGGCGGCGCCCCGCGGCCGACCCCCGGTGGCATGCCCCGTCCGCAGGCTCCCCGCCCCGGCGGCGCGCCCGGCGGTAACCGTCCGAACCCGGGCATGATGCCGCAGCGTCCCGCTGCCGGCCCGCGTCCGGGCCCCGGCGGCCGTGGCCCGGGTGGCCCCGGCGGTCGTCCCGGCGGCGGCGGTGGCGGTCGTCCCGGCTTCGCCGGTCGTCCGGCCGGTCCCGGCGGCGGTGGCGGCGGCTTCGCCGGCCGTCCCGGCGGTCCCGGTGGTGGCGGCGGCGGTCGTCCGGGTGGTCCCGGTGGCGGCGGCGGCTTCGGCGGTCGTCCCGGCGGCTTCGGCGGTCGTCCCGGCGGTCCGGGTGGCCGTGGTGGCACGCAGGGCGCCTTCGGCCGTCCCGGCGGTCCCGCGCGTCGCGGTCGCAAGTCGAAGCGGCAGAGGCGCCAGGAGTACGAGGCCATGCAGGCCCCGTCCGTGGGCGGCGTGATGCTGCCTCGCGGCAACGGCGACACCATTCGCCTGTCGCGCGGTGCGTCCCTCACCGACTTCGCGGAGAAGATCGGCGCCAACCCGGCGTCGCTCGTCGCGGTCATGATGAACCTCGGCGAGATGGTCACGGCCACGCAGTCCGTCTCCGACGAGACGCTGCAGCTCCTCGGCGACGAGATGAACTACACGGTTCAGATCGTCTCCCCCGAGGAGGAGGACCGTGAGCTGCTCGAGTCCTTCGACCTCGAGTTCGGTGAGAACGAGGGCGGCGAAGAGGCCCTGGTCGCCCGTCCGCCGGTCGTGACCGTCATGGGTCACGTCGACCACGGAAAGACCCGTCTCCTCGACGCCATCCGCAAGACCAACGTGGTCGCGGGCGAGGCCGGTGGCATCACCCAGCACATCGGTGCCTACCAGGTCGCGACCGAGGTCAACGACGAAGAGCGCAAGATCACCTTCATCGACACCCCGGGTCACGAGGCGTTCACCGCCATGCGTGCCCGTGGTGCGAAGTCGACCGACATCGCGATCCTCGTGGTGGCGGCCAACGACGGTGTGATGCCCCAGACGATCGAGGCGCTCAACCACGCCAAGGCGGCCGAGGTCCCGATCGTGGTCGCGGTCAACAAGATCGACGTCGAGGGCGCGGACCCGGTCAAGGTCCGCGGTCAGCTGACCGAGTTCGGCCTGGTCGCGGAGGAGTACGGCGGCGACACGATGTTCGTCGACATCTCCGCCAAGCAGGGCCTGAACATCGACAAGCTCCTTGAGGCCGTCGTCCTGACCGCCGACGCCGCCCTGGACCTCCGGGCCAACCCGGACCAGGACGCGCAGGGCATCGCCATCGAGTCGCACCTCGACCGCGGTCGCGGTGCCGTCTCGACGGTCCTGGTCCAGCGCGGAACGCTGCGCATCGGCGACACCATCGTCGCCGGCGACGCGTACGGCCGCGTCCGGGCCATGCTCGACGACAAGGGCAACAACGTGGAGGAGGCGACCCCGTCGACCCCCGTCCTCGTCCTGGGTCTCACCAACGTCCCGGGTGCCGGTGACAACTTCCTCGTCGTCGACGAGGACCGCACCGCCCGCCAGATCGCCGAGAAGCGTGCCGCCCGCGAGCGGAACGCGGCCTTCGCCAAGCGCGTCCGCCGCGTCTCCCTCGAGGACCTGGACAAGGTGCTCAAGGCCGGCGAGATCCAGCAGCTGAACCTGATCATCAAGGGTGACGCCTCTGGTTCCGTCGAGGCCCTTGAGTCCTCCCTGCTCCAGCTGGACGTCGGCGAGGAGGTCGACATCCGCGTCCTGCACCGCGGCGTGGGTGCCGTCACCGAGTCGGACATCGACCTGGCGATGGGCTCCGACGCCATCGTGATCGGCTTCAACGTGCGCGCCGCCGGGCGTGCGCAGCAGATGGCCGAGCGCGAGGGCGTGGACGTCCGGTACTACTCGGTCATCTACCAGGCGATCGAGGAGATCGAGGCGGCCCTCAAGGGCATGCTCAAGCCGGAGTACGAAGAGGTCGAGCTCGGCACGGCGGAGATCCGCGAGGTCTTCCGCTCCTCCAAGCTCGGCAACATCGCGGGTGTCCTCATCCGCTCCGGCGAGGTCAAGCGCAACACCAAGGCGCGCCTCATCCGCGACGGCAAGGTCGTCGCGGAGAACCTCAACATCGAGGGTCTGCGTCGCTTCAAGGACGACGTCACCGAGATCCGCGAGGGCTTCGAGGGTGGTATCAACCTCGGAAACTTCAACGACATCAAGGTCGACGACGTCATCGCGACGTACGAGATGCGCGAGAAGCCGCGCTCGTAACGCACGGTGAAGTGCCGGGGCCGGTCGGCGGGGATTATTTCCGTCGATCGGCCCCGGCCGTTCCGTGTACGGTTTCGGTGTCCCCGTCCAGCGGTTGGCGGGGCCACTGACCCCGAACCGGCGGGACATCCGGACACACATGTATGTGGGGACCCTGTCCTTCGACCTGCTCCTCGGCGACGTCCACTCGCTCAAGGAGAAACGCTCCCTCGTGAAGCCGATCGTCGCCGAGCTCCAGCGGAAGTTCTCGGTGAGCGTGGCGGAGGTGAGCGGCCAGAACCTCCACCGGCGGGCCGAGATCGGCGTCGCGATGGTGTCGGGGGACCTGGGACACCTGAACGGCGTCCTCGATCGCTGCGAGCGGCTGGTGGCCGCGCGGCCCGAGGTGGAGCTGCTCTCGGTGCGCCGGAGGCTCCACACTGATGAAGACTGAATGAGCAAGGCAAAGAAGGAGACGGACCAGTGGCCGACAACGCGCGGGCGAAGAAGCTGGCGGACCTCATCCGGGAGGTGGTCGCCGAGAAGCTGCAGCGCGGCATCAAGGACCCGCGCCTGGGCACGCACGTGACCATCACGGACACCCGCGTCACCGGCGACCTGCGGGAGGCCACGGTCTTCTACACGGTCTACGGCGACGACGAGGACCGGGCGAGCGCCGCGGCCGGCCTGGAGAGCGCCAAGGGCGTCCTCCGTTCGGCCGTCGGCCGGGCGGCCGGGACCAAGTTCACCCCGACCCTGTCCTTCGTGGCCGACGCCCTCCCGGAGAACGCCCGGACGATCGAGGACCTCCTCGACAAGGCGCGCGCCTCCGACGCGCAGGTGCGGCAGGCGTCCTCCGGCGCCACCTTCGCGGGCGAGGCCGACCCCTACAAGAAGCAGGGCGAGGACGACACCGCCGAATGAGTGACACGAACCGGACGCCCGACGGGCTTGTCGTCGTCGACAAGCCGTCGGGCTTCACCTCGCACGACGTCGTGGCCAAGATGCGGGGGATCGCGAAGACCCGCCGCGTCGGCCACGCCGGCACGCTCGACCCCATGGCCACGGGCGTCCTCGTCCTCGGCGTGGAGCGGGCCACCAAGCTCCTCGGTCACCTCGCGCTGACGGAGAAGGAGTACCTGGGCACCATCCGCCTGGGCCAGACCACGATCACCGACGACGCCGAGGGCGAGATCACGGCGTCGGTCGACGCGTCGAAGGTCACCCGCGAGCAGATCGACGCGGGGGTCGCGGAACTGACCGGGGACATCATGCAGGTCCCGTCGAAGGTCTCCGCGATCAAGATCGACGGAAAGCGGTCCTACGCGCGCGTGCGCGGCGGCGAGGAGTTCGAGATCCCGGCCCGGCCGGTCACCGTCTCCTCCTTCCGGGTGTACGACGTGCGCGAGGAGACCGCCTGGGGGTCCCCCCTGGCCGAAGGCCTTGGGGGAGGCACGCCCGTCATCGACCTGGTCGTCTCCGTGGTCTGCTCCTCCGGTACGTACATCCGGGCGCTGGCCCGGGACCTCGGCGCCGGACTCGGCGTCGGCGGCCACCTCACCGCGCTGCGGCGCACCCGGGTCGGCCCGTACAAGCTGGACAGCGCCCGGACCCTCGACCAGCTCCAGGAGGAGCTGACCGTGATGCCGGTCGCCGAGGCCGCGGCTGCGGCGTTCCCGCGCTGGGACGTCGACGCGCGGCGGGCGCGGCTGCTGCTCAACGGGGTGCGCCTGGAGATGCCGGAGTACCCCGCGGGGCCGGTCGCGGTCTTCGGGCCGGACGGGAAGCTGCTCGCCCTGGTGGAGGACCAGCGGGGCAAGGCGAAGAGCCTGGCGGTCTTCGGCTGAGCCGAGCTCCCCTGCACATCGGAAGGCGGGTGCGCGCCCTGCGCACCCGCCTTCCGGCGTTTTTCACCCCATCGGGGAAGCGCTCGGAGTGAACCGGGGGAGCGGAAGGGGGCGTGTTCGTCCGAGGGCGCCGTCGGGGGAGCGCCGCCGCCCTACCCTCCCCACCATGGGACGCGGGGACCTGGCGGAGCCGGTGGGGCTGGTACGGATCTGCGATCTGGCGGGCCGGCCGCGCGGCACCGGATTCCTCGCCGACCACGAGGGCACCCTCGTCACCAGCCACGAGGCCGTCGACGGGCTCACGCACGTCGTGCTGCGCGCCCCCGGCGAGCGGACCTGGCTCGCCGGGCCCGACGCCGTCACGCCCTTCCCCGCCCACGGTCTCGCGACGATCCGCACCGAGGGCCTCGGCGTGCACCCCCTGCCGCTCGCGACCCGCCCGGCCGTCGAACCCGGCACCTACGTCAGGATCGCCGCGCACGGCTGGCGCGAGGCCCGCGTCCTCGGGCCCGCCGCCGTCACGTACACCGCCGCCGGCGGCCACCACGCCCTCGCCGACGCCCTCGAACTCGCCATCGGCACCGAGGGCGCCGAGGCGCTGCGGCTCGGCGGCCCGGCCGCCGGCGGGCCCGTCCTCGACAGCGTCACCGGCACCGTCCTCGGCGTCCTCGGCACCGCCCTCCAGGGCGACCCGCGCGCAGCGGGACACGCCGTCCCGGTCCGCCCCGACGGCCCCCTCGGCGCCCTCCTGCGCCGCAACGCCGCCACGGTCCCCGCGTACGGCCCCGACCTCAACCTCGCCGCCCTCCTCGAACTCACCGCCCCCACGGCCCTCCCCGTCCGCGACCCGTCCCCCTGGCCCGCCCCCGTCGCCCGCCCGGCCGCCACCCGCGCCCTGATCCGCTTCGCCGCCCCGGACGACGCCGCCCCCGACCCCGACGCCGTTCCCGTGCTCGCCGTGGTCGGCGAGCCCGGCAGCGGACGCACCACCCTGCTCGGCGCGGTCTGCGAGGAGCGGGCCGGGGGAGCCGCGCCCGCGCCGACCGTCCGACTGCGGGGCGCCGACCTGCGGGACGGCGACGGCTCGGTCGCCGAGGCCCTCGGACGGGCCCTGCGGCAGGCCGCGCGGATCGCCGCCGCCTCCGGGGCCCCCGGCGACACCGTCACCCCCGAGCACGCCGCCGGTCTCGCACGGGCGGCCGGGCGGCCGCTCCTCGTCGTCCTCGACGGCCCCGAGGAGATGCCCCCGCTCCTCGCCCACCGGCTCCCCGACTGGACCCGCGCCACCGAACGCTGGCTGCGCGCCCACGGCGCCCGCCTCGTGCTCGCCTGCCGCCCCGAGTACGGGGAGCAGGCCGCCGCCCTGTGGAGCGCCGCCCCCGCCGTCCTGCCGCTCGGCGACCTCACCGACGCCGAGGCCGGAGCCGTACGCCGCGGGTACGGGCTCGGCGACGACGACCTCGCCGAGGCGGACGCCCGGCACCCGCTCGCCCTGCGGCTGCTCGCCGAGGTGCGGGCCGCGCTCCCCGGCGAGGTGCCGGGACGCCCCGACCGCGCCGAGATCTTCACCGCCCACCTGGACCTGATGTGCCTGCGGATCGCCGTCCGGATCGCCGCGGACACCCGCCCCCTGCCCGCCGGGTCCGCCGTCCGGCGGCTCGCCGCCCGCGTCACCGGCCAGGTCCACGAGGCCGCCCGGCGCTGCCTGGGCCCCGGCCACGGGCTCCTCGACCGCGCCTCCTTCGAGGAGCTGTTCCCCTGGCGGGAGGGCTGGGCCCCGGCCGTCCTCACCGAGGGCCTGCTCGTTCCGGCCGGTGACGGCTACCGCTTCGCCCACGAGGAGGTCGCCGACTGGCTCCAGGCCGCCCACCTCGACCTGGACACGGCCCTCGACACCCTCGTCCACCGCCGGGCCGGGGACGACCCGGAACGGCTCTCGGCCCGGGACGCCGCCCGCCCGCCGGATCCGGATCCGGAGCCCGCCGCCGAGGTCCCGGCACCCGCGCAGCTGCCCGTGCCCCGGCATCGCGTCGGGCCCGTCCTCCAAGCCCTGCTGCTGGCACACCGGGAGGGCGGGCCCTCGGCCCTGGCGCCCCGGCTGAGCAGGCTCGTCGACGCCCTGGCGGGGGTCGGGGACGAGGACCCCGAGGACGCCGTGTGGTGGGCGAGCGGGCTGCTGGCGCGGACGCTCGCCGGGGTCGGCGACCCGCGTCCGTACCTGTCCGTGCTGCGGCGGCTCGCCGACCGGATGGGGGAGGGCGCCGCGCGGGCGGGGGTCTTCGACGCCTTCGGTCCGGAGTGGTGGCGGAGACTGGCCCTCGGCGAGGACGAGCGCCTCGACCTCCTGCGCCGCCTGGTCACCGCCGACCCGCCCCGCCCCGGCCCGGATCCGGGTCCGGGTCCGGGTCCGGGTCCGGCGCGGTTCCTCGACATCGTCACGGAACTGCTCGTCGCCCGGCCCCGGGAGACCCAGCCGCTGCTCTGCCGGTGGTTCACGGACGGACGGGCGCTGCCCTCGCGGCCGTACGCCACCGTCGCCACCACCGCCCAGGAGCTGCTCCACGCCCACCGGCAACCCGCCGTCGACGACCTGTGCGAGGCCCTGGCCGCCACCGCGCACCCGCTCGCCGAAGGGCTGCTCGGGGCGCTCGTCGACGACGAGCCGGCGGCGCTCTGCCGGGCCGTGGACCGGTGGGCGCACGACGACGGGCGGCCCGCACGGCGGCTGGCCGCCGCCCTGTACGGCAGCCTCCTCGCCGCCCGCCGCCCGGACGGCCGGGACCGCGGGCTGCTGCGGTACGCGGCGACCGCGCTGCTCGCCCGCCCCGGCGACCACCGGCTGCACGGGGCCGCCCTCGGGATCCTCGTCCGCGACCCGCACGTGCGGGCCCTGTACCTGTCCCGAGCCCTCACCGACCCCCGGGTGCCGGCCGACGCGCTCGTCGAGGCGCTGCCCGACCATCCCGACGCCGTCCTCGGCGCCCTCCGGGAGCGGCTTGAGGAGGGCAGGGACCCGGGCGGCGTCCTGCGGGCCCTCGCCGTCGTCGACACGCCCGCCCTCACCCGCCGGATCGCCGCCCTCGTCCAGGAGTACGTGACCCGCCACCCCGAGGGGGCCGGGCACGCCGCCGCCTACGCCGACCTGCGGTTCGAGGAGGGGCCGACCGCCCGAGCCGTGCTCTTCCCGCTGGTCGTCGGGTTGATCCGGGGGCGGCCCGCCGCCGTCCGGTGCGCCCTCGCCCCCGTCCTCGCCGCCCCCGGCACCGGCGCCTCCCGCCATCTGCGGGCCGAACTCCTCGACGTACTCCTCGATCACGAGACCCACGAGGCCGGGCCGGAGGGCCACGCGATGGCGGACGCGCTGCTGACCGCCGCCGCCGAGGGGGCCGTCCGCCGGCCGGTCTGCCGGACCCGCGCCCTGCTGGCCCGTACCGCCGTCCTCCACGCCCGCGAGCCGGGCGGCGCGGCCCACCGCGACCGGCTGCTCGCCGCGCTCGCCGCCGACCACCCGGCCTTCGCCGCGCTGCTCGCCCGGACCGTGCCCGCGCCGCGCACACCCGGCACCGCCCATGCCGATGCGGACCGACGGGCACGGGCATGGCAGTCTTAGACCTGCGTAATGGGTGTACAGGGCGAACGGGCGGACGAGGAGCGGTCACAGTGCAGCGCTGGCGTGGCTTGGAGGACATTCCCCAGGACTGGGGGCGCAGCGTCGTCACCATCGGCTCCTACGACGGGGTGCACCGCGGACACCAGCTGATCATCGGGCGGGCCGTCGAGCGCGCCCGCGAACTGGGGGTCCCCGCCGTCGTGGTGACCTTCGACCCGCACCCCTCCGAGGTGGTGCGCCCCGGCAGCCACCCGCCGCTGCTCGCCCCGCACCACCGGCGCGCCGAACTGATGGCCGGTCTCGGCGTGGACGCGGTCCTGGTGCTGCCGTTCACCGCCGAGTTCTCGCAGCTGTCGCCGGCCGACTTCATCGTCAAGGTGCTCGTCGACAAGCTGCACGCCAAGGCCGTCATCGAGGGCCCCAACTTCCGCTTCGGGCACCGCGCCGCGGGCACCGTGGCCTTCCTCGCCGAGCTGGGCGCCACCTACGACTACGAGGTCGAGGTGGTCGACCTGTACGTGAGCGGCACGGCCGGCGGCGGGCAGCCGTTCTCCTCCACGCTCACCCGCCGGCTGGTCGCCGAGGGCGACGTGACCGGCGCCGCCGAGATCCTCGGACGCCCGCACCGGGTGGAGGGCATCGTCGTGCGCGGCGCGCAGCGCGGCCGCGAACTGGGCTTCCCCACGGCCAACGTGGAGACCCTGCCGCACACCGCGATCCCCGCCGACGGCGTCTACGCCGGCTGGCTGACGGCGAACGGCGAGCGGATGCCGGCGGCGATCTCCGTCGGCACCAACCCGCAGTTCGACGGCACGGAGCGGACGGTGGAGGCGTACGCGATCGACCGCGAGGGCCTCGACCTGTACGGGCTCCACGTCACCGTCGACTTCCTCGCCTACGTGCGCGGCATGCTCAAGTTCGACACCCTCGACGACCTGCTGGTGGCGATGGCCGACGACGTCGTCAAGTGCCGTGCCCTGACGGCGGAGTACGACGCCGCGGCGGAGTGACCCTCCCCGTGACCGTCACCAGGTGACGTACAGCTCCCTCGGGCCGCGGATCAGGCCCTTGGACTGGAAGGGCACGTCCTCGGGCCGGCCCGCGAGCCGCAGCTCCGGGTAGCGGGCGAGGAGCGTGGAGAGCATCACCTCGGACTCCATCCGGGTCAGCATCGCGCCCATGCAGTGGTGCGGGCCGTGGCCGAAGGAGACGTGCCCGGTGCCGGTGCGGTCGAAGTCGAGGGCGTGCGGGTCGGGGAAGACCTCCGGGTCCCGGTTGGCCGCCAGGTAGGAGGCGTACACCGCCTCGCCCGCCCGGATCGTCACCCCGCCGATCTCGACGTCCTCGGTCGCGATCCGGGGGAGCCCGACGCCGTTGCGGTGCGGGATCCAGCGCAGCAGCTCGTCCACGGCCTGCGGCAGCAGCTCGGCTTCCGCCCGCAGCCGGGCCATCAGGTCGGGGCGTGTGAGCAGCACGTACACCATGTTGGCGCTGTTGTTGCGGACCGCGTGGGCGCCGCTGATCAGGATCGCCATGGCGAGCGAGACCGCCTCGTCGGCGCTGATCCGGCCCTCCGCGAGCGACTCGGCGAGCTCCCCGGCCAGGTCCTCCCGGGGCTCTTGGCGGCGCTGGTCGAGCAGCCGGGTGACATAGCCGTGGATCTGGGCCTTCGCGGCGCGGCTGTTCTCCGGGCCGGGGCCCGAGGAGAGGATCAGGTCCGGCCAGGAGGCCAGTTCGGCCCGGTCCTCGTCGGGGATGCCGAGCAGGTCGCAGACGACCGACATCGGCAGCGGACCGTGCAGGTGCCGCATCAGGTCGGCGGGCTTCCCGGCCTCCTCCATGGCGTCGAGGAACCGGTCGCAGGCCGCCTGCGCGAGGGGCCGCAGCCGCTGGGTGCCACGGCCGGTGAAGGTCTTGGTCACCGCCTTGCGCAGCCGGGTGTGGTACGGCGGGTCGGCGTAGTTCAGGGCCGCCTTGGAGGCCACCATGTGGCCGGTCATCGTGGTGACCTGCCGGTCGAGGAGGGCCGTTCGGCTGAACCGGGGATCGGAGGTGACGGCCCGTACGTCGGCGTAACGGGTGACCAGCCACGCCTCGTTCTCGGCGGCGTACGGCAGCCGGACCCGGGAGACCGGCTCCTTGGCGAGCAGCTCGGACAGGAGCGGGTCGAAGTCGAGGGCGGGCAGGTCGTCGACGGCCCAGGTGCGGACCGGGGGCGCGGCGGACGCGGACGGCTCGGGGCCGGACGCGGAGCCGGACGCGGGGGGCCCGGACGTCAGCGGTTCGGAGGTCATGCGGTGGCTCTTCCCGGCGGCGGGCGGACGCGACACGCCGAGCGCCGCACAGCCCCTCGTACGGCCGAGCCCCACACCGCCCCGCGCTCACCCTCCGTGACGGTCTGGGCGCGCTCGCGGTTGCGGGCTCGGGACCACGGGGTGAGTGTGGGCCGCAGTTCGCCGACCGAGGAAGGCCGCCCGAGAAGAAGGCCGGCCGAGAAGAAGCGGCCGGCCGAGAAGAAGAAGGAGCGAGTGCCGTGGTGACCTTGTGCAAACCCGCGGTGGCCGTGCCGGAGCACGTGATCACGATGGAGGAGACCCTCGACCTCGCCCGTGCCCGCCACGCCGACCACCCCCAACTCCCCCTGGCGCTAAGGCTGATCGGCAACACCGGTGTCGCCAAACGGCACATCGTGCAGCCCATCGAGAAGACCCTGGCGCATCCGGGCTTCCAGGAACGCAACGAGCTGTACGAGGCCGAGGCCAAGGCCCGGGTGCCCGCCGTCGTCGAGGAGGCCCTGGGCAACGCGGGCCTGCGCCCCTCCGACATCGACATGATCGTCTACGTGTCGTGCACGGGCTTCATGATGCCCTCGCTCACCGCCTGGATGATCAACACGATGGGCTTCCCCCGCCACACCCGGCAACTGCCCATCGCCCAGCTCGGCTGCGCCGCAGGCGGGGCCGCGATCAACCGGGCGCAGGACTTCTGCACCGCCTACCCGGACGCCAACGTCCTCATCGTGGCCTGCGAGTTCTGCTCGCTCTGCTACCAGCCGACCGACCTCGGCGTCGGCTCGCTGCTCTCCAACGGCCTCTTCGGCGACGCGGTCGCCGCCGCCGTGGTCCGCGGCCGGGGCGGCAGCGGCATCTCCCTGGAGCGCAACGACTCCCACCTGGTGCCCGACACCGAGGACTGGATCGCCTACAGCGTCCGCTCCACCGGCTTCCACTTCCTGCTCGACAAGCGGGTGCCCACCACGATGGAGCCGCTGGCCCCCGCGCTCCGCGAGATCGCGGGGGCGCACGGCTGGGACGCCGGGAACCTCGACTTCTACATCATCCACGCGGGCGGGCCGCGGATCCTCGACGACCTCAGCCTCTTCCTCGAAGTACCGCCGGAGGCCTTCCGGTTCAGCCGGGCCACCCTCACGGAGTACGGGAACATCGCCAGCGCCGTCGTCCTCGACGCGGTCCGGCGGCTCTTCGACGAGGGCGGGCGGCCGGAGGGCGCCCGCGGCATCCTCGCCGGCTTCGGCCCCGGCATCACCGCCGAGATGTGCCTGGGCCGCTGGACCACCGCCGCCCGTCCCGCCGAACCGCAGCTGAGCGCCCGCCGGATCGTCGGCTACTCGCCGCGCTTCCGGCACGCCGGCAGCCGGGCCTGACGGCCCGCCCCCTCCGCCTCCCCCGCCCGGCTTCGTCTTCGCCCCGGGCGGGCACCCCCCACACCCGCCAAGGAGAGTCGCATGTCCGTCACACCGCCCTCCCGACGCCGCCTCCGCGGCCCCGCCGCGCTCGCCGCGCTGCTCGCCGGAACGGCCGCCGCCTCGTTCACCGGGACGCCCGCCCAGGCCGCCGCCCGGGTGCCGATGCACCAGTGCTGGGTCAACGACGTCGCCGCCCCGCCGGGCGCCCTCGTCAGTGGCACCTCCGGCGACGACCACATCTTCTGCGACAGCGACCTGGAGAACGTCACCGTCTGGGGCGGCGACGGCAACGACATGATCGAGGTGCGCGGGCTCGTCATCGACTCGGCCGTGCTGGGCGGCGACGGCCACGACGTCATCCGCACCAAGCACCTGGTGCCGCAGAACGCCTCCAGCATGGTCCGCGGCAACCGCGGCAACGACGTCATCAAGGTGGGCGTGGTCTCCGGCGACGGCGCCGCGCACGGGGCCGTCGTGCACGGCGACGACGGCGACGACAAGATCACCACCGGCTCGGTGACCGGCGCGCCCGGCACGTACAACCGGGGCGGCGGGATCGTCACCGGCAACGACGGCGCCGACATCATCAAGGTCGGCACCATCGACTTCTCCGGCCGGGTGCTCGGCGGCAGCGAGAACGACACCATCGAGGCCGCCGCCCTCGGCCCCGAGTCCGGCGGCCTCATCCAGGCGGGCCCCGGCGACGACACGATCAGCGGCCCCGACGGCGCGGTCCTCACCGTCGGCCCGCACTGGGGCTCGGTCGACGCGGGCGTCGGCAAGGACACCTGCACGGTGAAGTCGGTCTCGACGCGGACCTCGATCAGCGCCTGCGAGATCCTGCCGGAGGCCGCGCAGAAGCCGCCCGCCCCGGAGCAGTCGGCCCCCGACCAGTCCGCGCTCGCGCCGTCCAAGCCGAAGCAGCCCGCCGCGGAGGCGCCGGAGGCGGAGCAGCCGGACGCCTGATCCGCACCCCCTGAACCACCGCCCGGCGACCCGCCACTCCCCAGGGTCGCCGGGCGGTGGTTCAGGGGGAGGCCCCCGCGTTCGCCCAGTGGCAGGCCACCCCGCGCTCCCCGCCGCCCGCCCGGAGCACCGGCAGGGGCCGCGTACGGCAGTGGTCGGCGACCGGGGCCGCCTCGCCGGAGGCCAGGACGTGGCAGCGGGCGTGGAAGCGGCAGCCGGCCGGGATGCGGGCCGGGTCCGGCGGCTCGCCGCTCAGCACCACCGGGGGCGTCTCCGACTCCGGGAGCACCGACAGCAGCGCCCGGGTGTACGGATGCCGGGGCGCGGTCAGCACCGACTCGACCGGGCCCGTCTCCACCACCCGGCCCAGGTACATCACCGCCACCCGGTCCGCGATGTTCCAGGCCAGGCCCAGATCGTGCGTCACCACCAGGGCGGAGAGCCCGAGTTCGTCGCGCAGCCGGAGCAGCAGCGCCAGGATCTCGCCGCGTACCGACGCGTCCAGGGAGGCCACCGGCTCGTCCGCGACGATGAGTTCGGGCTCCAGGACGAGCGCCCCCGCGATCACCACCCGCTGCCGCTGCCCGCCGGACAGCTCGTGCGGATAGCGCAGGAAGAACCGCTCGGGCGGCCGCAGGCCGGCCCGGGAGAGCGCCCCGGCGACCGCCGCCCGCTCGGCGTCCCCGTCGCGGTGGATGCCGTGGATCCGCAGCCCCTCGGCGACCGCCTCGTACACGGTGTGCCGGGGGTTGAGGGAGCCGCTCGGGTCCTGGAGGACGAGCTGGGCGCGCCGCCGGTAGGCCCTCAGCGCCCGGGAGGTGTACGCGAGCGGCTCCCCGGCGAAGGAGACCGTGCCGGCCGCCGGCCTGACCAGGCCGAGGAGGGTCCGCGCCAGGGTCGTCTTACCGCAGCCGGACTCGCCGACCAGGGCCACGATCTCGCCCGCCCCGATCTCCAGGTCCACCCCGTCGACCGCCCGGGCGGGCGGCGCGCCCCGCCGTCCCGGGAAGGTCACGTGCACGCCTTCGGCAGTGAGCAGGGTCATCCGCGTTCCGTCCCCACGTGGAGGCAGGCGGCCCGGCGCCCCGCGCCCGCCGCCCGCAGTTCCTGGTCGTCCTCGGCGCACGCCGCCACCGCCACCGGACAGCGCGGGTGGAAGGCGCAGCCGTCCGGCAGCGCCGCCGGGTCCGGCGGGTCGCCCGGCAGGCCGCGCGGCGCCCGCCGCGAGGCCGGGTCCCCGATCCGGGGGAACGCCGAGGACAGTGCTCGTCCGTAGGGGTGAGCAGCCCACTTGTAGACCTCGGCGGCCGGGCCCTCCTCGACGATCCGGCCCGCGTACATGACGGCGAGCCGGTCGCAGGTGTCGGCGAGGACCGCCAGGTCGTGGCTGATCATCATCAGGCCGATGGACTCCTCGGCGACCAGCCGCTCGATCAGCCGCAGGATCTGCGCCTGGATCATCACGTCGAGCGCGGTGGTCGGCTCGTCGGCGACGATCAGGCGCGGCTCGCAGGCGAGCGCCATCGCGATCATCACGCGCTGCCGCTGCCCGCCGGACAGCTCGTGCGGGTAGCCGGCGGCCCGGGAGGCCGGGAGGCCGACCTGTTCGAGGAGGGCGGCGGCCCGCTTCCTGGCCTCCGCCGGGGTGGCCCGCCGGTGGACGAGGAGCGGTTCGGCGACCTGGTCGCCGATCCGGCGCACCGCGTTCAGCGAGTGCATCGCGCCCTGGAAGACGATCGAGGCGCCCGCCCAGCGGACCGCCCGCAGCCGCCCCCACTTCATGGCGAGGACGTCCTCCCCGTCGAGGAGGATCTCCCCTTCCAGGCGGGCGGTCGGCGGCAGCAGCCGCAGCAGGGCGAGCGCCAGCGTCGACTTGCCGCAGCCGGACTCGCCCGCCACCCCCAGCTTCTGCCCGGCCTCCAGGGTGAGGCCGACCCCGCGCACGGCGGGCACCGCCCCGGCCCCGGAGCCGTACACGACCCGCAGGTCCCTGATCTCCAGGAGGCTCAACGCCCCACCCCCAGCCTCGGGTTGAGCACGGATTCGACGGCCCGCCCGCAGAGCGTGAAGGCGAGCGCGACCAGCGCGATCGCGATCCCCGGCGGGGCCAGGTACCACCAGTGCCCGGAGGAGACCGCGCCCGCCTCGCGGGCGTCCTGGAGCATCCCGCCCCAGGACACCACGGCCGGGTCGCCGAGCCCCAGGAAGGCGAGGGTGGCCTCGGTGAGGATCGCGGTGGAGATGCCGAGCGTGGTCTGCGCGAGCACCAGCGGCATCACGTTCGGCAGCACGTGCCGGGCCATGACGTGCCCGTGGCCGCCGCCGAGCGCGGTGGCCCGCTCGATGTACGGGCGGGACTCGACGGCGATCGTCTGCGCCCGCACGAGGCGGGCGGTCGTCGGCCAGGAGGTGACGCCGATGGCGAGCACCACCGTCCACACCGACCGGGACATCACCGTCGCGAGCACGATCGCCAGGACAAGCGCCGGCATCACCAGGAACCAGTCGGTGACCCGCATGACGACCGTGGAGAGCCAGCCGCCGTAATGTCCGGCGAGGATGCCGACGAGGGTGCCGATGGCGACGGAGAGGCCCGCCGCGAGCAGCCCCACGAGCAGCGAGATCCGGGCGCCCCAGACCAGCAGACCGAGCAGCGGGCGCCCGAACTGATCGGTGCCGAGCGGGAATTCCGCGCTCGGCGCCTCCAGGGCCGTACCGGGCGCGTTCGTCACCGACTGCACGTCGGCGCCGACGAGCAGCGGGGCGAGGAGCGCGAGCAGCGCGATCAGGGCCAGTCCGGCGAGGCCGTAGAGACCCGCCCGGTGGGTCCGGTACGCCTTCCAGAAGCGCGCCGCCGAGCCCCTGCGGCGCTCCCATGCGAGAGAGGTCATCGGCCCACCCGGGGGTCGAGCAGCGGATAGAGCAGGTCGGCGAGGAGGTTCATGAGGATCATCGCTCCGGCGAAGACGACGAACAGGCCCTGGACGAGCGGGAGATCGGGCACGCTGAGCGCCTGGTAGAAGAGGCCGCCGAGCCCCGGCCAGGAGAAGACCGTCTCCACCAGGATCGAACCGGCCGCCACATGGCCCAGGTTGATGAAGACCATGGTCACGGTCGGCAGCAGCGCGTTGGGCACCGCGTGCCGGCGCCGCACCTCGTCGTCCCTGAGCCCCTTCGCCCGCGCGGTCGTCAGGTAGTCGCCGCCCATCTCGTCGAGGAGCGAGGACCGCATCACGAGCAGGGTCTGCGCGTAGCCGACCGCGACCAGCGTCAGGACCGGCAGGACGAGGTGGTGGGCGACGTCGAGGACGTACGCGAAGCCGGTCTCGCCCGTCCCCGACTCCATGCCGCCGGTCGGGAAGAGCCCGGGGATCGGGCCCATGCCCACCGAGAAGACGATGATCAGCAGCAGCCCGAGCCAGAACGACGGCACAGACCACAGGGTCAGCGCGATCCCTGTGTTCACCCGGTCGCCGAGCCCGCCGTGCCGCCATGCCGAGCGGGTGCCCAGCCACAGCCCGAGGGCCGAGTAGAGCACCACGGCGACCCCGGTGAGCAGCAGCGTCGCCGGCAGCTTGGCCGCGATCAGCTCGCCGACCGGGGCGCGGAACTGGAAGGAGGTGCCGAGGTCACCGGTGAGTGCCTTGGCGCAGTAGTCGGCGAACTGCTGCCACAGCGGCAGGTCGAGGCCGAACTGGCGCCGCAGGGTGGCCAGTTGCTCGGCCGAGGTGGGCACGCCGTGGGTCATCGCCTTCACCGGGTCGCCGGGGATGATCCGGAAGAGGAAGAAGCTGGTGACCAGGACGGCGAAGAGGGAGACGAGCGCGCCGCCCAGTTTCCCCGCCGCGTGGCGGAGGTAGCCGGAGCCGACGCCGGTGCGGGGCGCGCCGTCCGTGGCGCGGGCCTCCTCGGCCCGCGCCACGCCGGCGGGGGTGCTTGCCGTCGTCATCGCTACTCGCGGTCGTCGGCGGTGGCACGCCGCCGCATCCGGAAGAGGACGAGCCCGCCGGCGACGACGACCACGGCGGCGCCGACCCCGATCACCACCCCGGCCGAGGGGCCGGAGCCGCCCCCGGAACCGGCCGCTGACCCGGCGGGCACGGCCGACCACCAGCTCCAGTAGCCGTCCTGCCCCCACAGGTTGCCGGCGGCCTCGGGCATGGTGGTGATCGACGCGATGTGGTCGGTGCGGTACGCCTCCAGGGCGTTCGGATAGGCCATGACGTTCATGTACCCCGTCTCGTACAACCGGGACTGCATCCGCTTGACCAGATCCGCCCGCTTGGCGGTGTCGTACTCCACCGCCTGCCGCGCGTAGAGCGCGTCGAACTCCTCGTCGCAGATGAAGTTGTCGGTGGCGCCGGTGTCCTTCGGGGTGGCCGGGAGGGTGCCGCAGGTGTGGATGGAGAGCACGTAGTCGGGGTCGGGGTTGACCGACCAGCCGTCGAAGGCGAGGTCGTAGTCGCCCTTGGCCCACGGGTCGGAGACGCTGTCCAGGCACTCGACGGTCAGGCCGATGCCGAGCTTCCCCCACCACTCCTGGAGGTACTTGCCGACCGCCTTGTCGTTGGGGTCGGTGGCGTGGCAGAGGATGCGGAAGGAGAGCGGCTTGCCGTCCTTCCCGAGCCGCTTGCCCTCGCCGTTCTTCTTGTAGCCGGCGGCGAAGAGCAGCTTCTCCGCGTTGATCGGGTCGTACGCCCGCTTCTGGTCGGGCCCCGGCTTCCAGAAGTACGAGCCGAAGCGGGGCGGGATGTACCCCTCGCCCTCGACGGCGTGCCCCTGGAAGACCTTGTCGACGAGGGTGGCGCGGTCGACGGCGAGGAAGAGCGCCTTGCGCACGTCCGGGTCGAGGAGGGCCGGATGCCCGTTGCCGAAGGTCTTCCCGTCCCGGGAGCGGGCGCCCGGGTTGGTGGCGAGCGCGTAGAAGCGGCGCCCGGGGGCGTCGTTGACCTTGATGTCCTTCTGCGTCTTCAGCGCCGTCGCCTGAGCGGGCGTCAGATTGGGTACGAAGGACACCTCGCCCTTCTGGAGGGCGGCGACGGCCGCGTCGCCGTCCTTGTAGTACTTGAAGACCAGCTCGTCGAACTTGGGGGCGCCCCGCCAGAAGGTCTTGTTCGGCTTCAGCCTGATGTACTGGTCGACCTTGAAGTCGGTGATGACGAACGGGCCGTTGCCGACGATCGGGAACTGCTGGTCGTTGTTGAACTTCGAGAGGTCGCCGACCTTCTCCCACACGTGCTTCGGCACGATCGGCACGTCGAGGGCCGTCATCGTCGCCTGCGGCTTCTTCAGCCGGATGACGAGAGTGCGCGGGTCGGGCGCGGTGACCTCGGCGAAGTTGGCCGTGAAGCTGCCGTTGGCGGTGGCCGCGTCCGGGTCGGTCATCATCTTGGTGAAGGTCCAGGCCGCGTCCTCGGCGGTGGCCGGCTTCCCGTCCGACCAGGTGGAGTCCTCGCGGATCTTGTACGTCCACGTCAGCTTGTCCGGCGAGGAGGACCACTCGGTCGCGAAGGCCGGGACCGTCCGCGCGTCCTTCGGGTCGTAGTTGGTGAGGTACTCGTACGCCAGCCGGTGGATGCTGGTGGAGGTGAGCCGCTGGGCCAGGAACGGGCTCAGCGAGTCGATGCTCTGCGAGACGGCCACCGTGAGCGTCGTACCGCCGGACTTCTCGTCCTCGGCGGCGGCCGGGGCGGCGGGGAGGGCCGCGAGCGAGGCGGCGGTGAGGGCGGTGGCGAGCAGGAGACGGGCGCGTGTGTGGAAGCGGGGGCGGGGCGGGACCTTCGTGACCATGACCATGGGACGTGACCTCGCGTCGGTCGAGCTGTCGTGGAGTCGTGGATCTCGGGCGGACGGGCTGACGTCGGGTGGAGCGAAGATGTACCAGCGGTGATCTGCCGTCGTCAACGATCCCTCAAACCCCGTGTGTGCTGCGGGAATGCCAAAAGGCTCCGTACCGGTGAACCGGTACGGAGCCCCATTGGTCTACTCCTGTGACGCCCTACTGCTGAGGGGCTGGCGGCGCCTGCGGGGGAGCCTGCGGCGGGGTCTGCGGAGGCAGCGGCTGCCCGAACGGCTGGCCCGGCGCGGGCGGAGCCCCGTACGGCTGCGCGGGCTGACCCGGCTGGTCGGAAGGCGCGGCCGGGGGGTAGGGCTGCTGCCCGTACGGCTGACCGGGCTGTCCGGGCTGACCGGGGTACGGCTGGGGCTGGGCCTGCGGCGGGTACGGCTGACCGGGCGCCGGCTGACCGGGGGCGTACTGGCCGGGCACCGGCGGCTGGCCGGGGTACGGCTGGCCCGGCGCGGGCGGAGCGCCGTACGGCTGTCCCGGCATCGGCTGTCCTGGCACGGGCTGTCCGGGCGCGGGCTGGCCGGGGGCGTACTGGCCCGGCATCGGCGGGGCCATGTGCGGCGGCATGCCGCCCTGGCCGTCGCCGGTCCACAGGCCCTGCGCCTGCTGCGCCCGCGCGAAGTCCTCGGCCACCATCGCCGAGAGGTCGAAGTACGCCTCCCGGGTCTTGGGCCGCATCATGTCGAGGTCCACCTCGGCACCGGCCGCCAGGTGTTCGTCGAAGGGCACCACGATCACCCCGCGGCAGCGCGTCCTGAAGTGCTGCACGATGTCCTCGACCTTGATCATCTTGCCGGTCTCGCGGACCCCCGAGATGACCGTGATCGAGCGCTGCACCAGATCCGCGTACCCGTGCGCCGACAGCCAGTCCAGCGTCGTCGAGGCGCTGGAGGCGCCGTCCACGGACGGCGTGGAGATGATGATCAGCTGGTCGGCCAGGTCGAGCACCCCGCGCATGGCGCTGTACAGCAGACCCGTGCCGGAGTCGGTGAGGATCACCGGGTACTGCTTGCCGAGGACGTCGATCGCCCGCCGGTAGTCCTCGTCGTTGAAGGTCGTCGAGACGGCCGGGTCCACGTCGTTGGCGATGATCTCCAGACCGGAGGGCGCCTGCGAGGTGAACCGGCGGATGTCCATGTACGAGTTGAGGTACGGGATCGCCTGCACCAGGTCGCGGATGGTCGCGCCGGTCTCGCGCCGAACCCGGCGGCCGAGCGTGCCGGCGTCCGGGTTGGCGTCGATCGCCAGGATCTTGTCCTGGCGTTCGGTGGCGAGGGTCGCGCCGAGCGCGGTGGTCGTCGTGGTCTTGCCGACGCCGCCCTTGAGGGAGATGACCGCGATCCGGTAGCAGGAGAGGACCGGCGTGCGGATCAGCTCCAGCTTCCGCTGCCGCTCCTGCTCCTCCTTCTTGCCGCCGAGCTTGAAGCGGGAGGCGGCGCCGGGGTTCCGGCTCGACTTGGGCTTCTGCTTGTTGTTGCGGAGCAGCCGGTCGGAGGAGAGCTCGACGGCCGCCGTGTAGCCCAGCGGGGCGCCCGGCACGGACCGCTCGCGCTGGTCGTGCGTGACCGACTGCGGCCAGGCCGCCCCGGTCCGGGGGTCGACGCCGGCCGGAGCGGCGGGGGGGTTGGGGGTGTGAGGGGCCTGGGGTGCCTGGGGGTAGCCGTATCCGCCCTGGGGCTGGGGCTGGGGCTGGGGCTGGGGCTGGGGCTGGGCCTGCGGCGGGAGGCCGTATCCGCCGGGGGCGGGGGGCTGCGGCCGGGCCGGGTGGGGCTGACCCGGGTGCGGGTAGCCGTAGCCGGCGGGCGCGCCGGGACCCTGCGGGTAGCCGTATCCACCCTGCGGCGGTACGGCTCCGGGCGCGCCGGCCACCGGCTGCCCGGGCCACTGCGGCGCGGCCTGCGGGGTCTGCGGCGCCTGAGGGGTCTGCGGGGCCTGGGCGGCCTCGGGGGAGGCGGGCGGGAAGTTCGGCGGGAGCGGCGGCAGGGCGCCACCCGCGGCGGGCGCGCCCGGGAAGGCCCCGGGGGCGCCGGGAGCGGCGGACGCGTCGGCCGGGGCGCCCTCGGCGGGCAGCGGCATGGCGGCGGGCAGTGGGGCGGGAGCGGCGTCGGTGGGGGCGGCGTCGGTGGGCAGCGGGGCCGGGGCGGTGTCGGCGGGCTCTCCGGCCGCGCCGTCCTGCTCCTCCTTCGCCGGCGCCTCAGCCGGCGCCTCCGGCTCGGCCTCGGCGGGATCGTCCTCGCCGTTGTCCTCGGCCTGAGGCTCGCCCTGGTCCTCGCTCTCGTCCCGCTCGTTCGACGGCGCCATGTCGGTGTCCGCGCCGCTCTCGGTCTCGATGTCGGCGTCGACGTCGGTCTCGGCGTCCGCCGGGGCGGCCTCGGCCGCAGCCTCCGGAGCCGCCGTGTCGTCCGGCCCGTCACCGGCGGCCTCGTCCGCGGCGGGAGCCGGAGGGACGTCGGCGCGGGCCAGGCCCGCGGCCTCGGGGGACCCCGGCAGGGGACCGGTCGGTGCGGGGGCCGGCTGCGCGGCGGCGTCCGGCCGGAGCGCCGCCGGGTTGAAGCGCATGGTGGCGCCGCTCTCCAGGTCCCCGCCGCCGAAGGGCGCGGCGGGAGCCGGGGCGGGAGTCGGTACGGGCGCGGGACCCGGGTACGTGGGCGGCGCGGCGGGCGTGCCGGGAGCACCGGCCTCGGGCCCGTACGCCCCGTACGCCCCAGGGGGCGGAACCTGCCCAGGGAGCTGGCCGGGCCCCTGCCCCGGGATCTGGCCGGGCACCTGCCCGGGGACCTGACCGGCCGCGGGCATGGGCGCGGCGGCCTGCCCCGGCACCGGTGGCGGGTTGTGCGTCCAGCCGGGCTGGAGGCCGCCCGGCGGCATGCCGGGGACCGGGACCGGCGCGCCCGTCGGCGGCGGGGGAGTGGTCCCGGCGCCTCCCGAACCGCCCGGCGCGCTCTGCGTGTACCAGGCGGGCGGGGTGTAGTCGATGGTGAACTCACCCGTCATCTCGGCGGGATCCGCGTCGGACTCGTCGGCGGGCACGTCCCAGCCCCCGCGGATGTCGTCGCGATCGCCGTTCACTTTGCCTCCTGGTGTGGTCGAGCACCCTTGTGCCGTCGTGCGTCGGGGCCACCGTCTCACTGCCGATCGGCCGGCTCTCCCCTCGGACCCGGCGAACGTTCCGAGGGATCCTCCGCCGCGCCCCCACCCACCCTAAACGCCCGCAACCCGGCTGCGGCAGGCCCGTCCTCCCCCGAAGGCCGTCCCTCCCGCCGCGAGCCCGGCCAGGGTGACGCCGGTGCGGCGGAGCGTGAGGAAGCGCACGGTTCAAAACCGTCTGCTCCGGAAGAAAAGGCCGAATCCGTACAGCGACGCGTACCCCGCGAAGACCCGGCCCCCTCCTCGAACGGGTGAAGTGACGAACCGGCGGCCGCGGTCCCTCGCCCGGGACCACGACCGCCGGTTCGTCACGCTCCTCGCCGCCGTCCGGCGGCCGCCGGACTCAGCGCAGGTCGAACTCGCCGTCCCGCGCGCCGAGCACGAACGCCCGCCACTCCGCCTCCGTGTACCGCAGCACGGTGTCGTGGTCCAGCGAGGAACGCATGGCGACGGCACCGCCCGGCAGATGGGCGATCTCGACGCGCTCCTCGTCCGGGCTCGTACCGGGGGCGCCGATCCACTCGACGCCCGAGATGTCGAGGGCGTACAACTCGTCCTTCTCCTGCGCGCTCCCCATGGGGATTCCTTTCGCTCACGGCCTGTCGGCGGACCATGTGGACCATGCGGCCCATGTGTCCCGTGGTGCCGGGCAGTTGGGTCCCACCCGTGTCACCAGGAGAAATAGTAGGGAGTCGGGGCCACGCAGGGGGCCCCTTCGGCCGATCCCGGCCCCTTCGCCCGATCCCCGTACGCACTCCGCACCGCGCGGTTCAGTCCATGCGGCGGGCCGTGCCGAGCAGGCCCGACTCCGCGTCCGTGGCGTTCGTGATCACCCAGTGGCGCTCGCCGCCCGCGCACCACAGGGTCACGCCGTCCGCGAGCGTCGGCAGCGCGTCGACCTCGTTCTGCGTCAGGCCCAGGATACGGCCGGTCTGCTGCGCCTCCTGCGGGGAGACCCGCTGGACGCCGACGAGCGTGGCCGCGCGCATCAGGCGCGGGGCGACCGGGCTGAGGTACGGCAGGAGGGTGAGCACGGACTGCCACGGCGAGGAGACGACCCGCCCGCGCGGCGGCCGCATGCCGCAGTCCCGGACCACGACCGCCGGGCTGCCGACGGTCGCGCCCAACGGCGGGACCCGGCCCACGTCGTGGAGCGTGATGCACTCCAGGCCCGCCCCCGCCGCCTGCGCGAGCCCGACCCACGCGTGGGGGCGGCCGGTCTCCACCACGACCCGGGAGCCGGTCGCGGCGGCGCGCAGCGCGAGCACCTGCGCCGTCCACAGGCCGCCGATCAGGAGGACGTCGTACGGCGTCGAGCGGTGGAAGCCCACCAGCTGCGCGCGCCCCTCGGAGTCCTCGCCGATCACCACGCCGTCGTCGCCCACCGGCAGGGAGAGCGCGCCGAGTTCGGCCGCCGGGAGGGTGTGCCCCGCGTGTCGGGGCCCGATCAGCCCGCGCAGCCCCTTCACCGCTCCACCCACCGCTTCACCCCTCGCTCCACCACGGCCCCTCATCGGGCACCCCCGAGGGGCATCGTCGCCAGTACGCCCGGCAGTTGCTCGCGGTCGAGGCGCAGCAGGCCGACCTTCCCCGCGCGCGCCGCCTGCTCCAGAGTCCGCCGCACCCGGACCAGTTCGTTGTCGGAGCCGCCGGTCACCCGGACGTGGCCACCGACCTCCATCGCGCCCTGGCGCGTCCCGCGCCGGACGGTGAGGCTGAACGTCGTCGCGTACGCGGGCACCGAGGTCAGCAGCGAGACCAGCCGGGGCAGCGGCGCCGCGCCCCGCCCCAGCTCGGGCCAGCGCCCGATCGCGTACGTGGTGTGCCAGCGGTCGTCGCACCGCCAGACCCGCGAGGTCTCCGCCGTCCGCCGCTGCGGCGCCGCACCGGCCCGGCCGGCCCGGGCGGCCGCGTGCGGGCTCGTACAAGCCGCCGTCGCGATGGCCGAGTTGACTTCTTCCTGATCGAGGACGACCGCCTGGAAACCGGCCCCTGTGATACGGCTCGCCAGATGGTCCGCGATCCGCACCAGGCACCGCTGCGCGCCCTCCAGACCGCCGCCGCGCGCCGCGACCGCCTCCCTGCACCGCTCGGGGTCCAGCTTCACCGCCACCCAGGTCAGCCGCAGCGCGGGCGCCCCGGTCCGCTCCTGGAGGGGAGTGTACGAGAGCCGGGCCACGGCCTGCTGGGGGAGGTGCGGCGCCGGGGCCGGGCGCACCTGCTGCACCAGCTGCACCGACTCGACCACGATGTCGTCGACCTCCAGGGCGTCGCCGAGGAGGGACAGCGGGAAGGCGCGGGCGCCGAAGACCGGCCGCAGCGCCGAACCGCTCGCCTCGACCCGCAGCACGGCGGTGAGGAAGGAGCCGTCGCCCAGCATGCCGACCGTACGGTGGTTGCGGTCGACGTACGGCCAGGCGTCGAAGCCCCGCACGCTCTCCGTCACCGGGGCGAGCGAGGGATCCCCGTCGGGCGCCGCGGGGGCGGTGTCCCGCCGGCGCGCCCGCAGCGCGAGCGCGGTCCCCATCCAGTCCTGCACGGCCTGGCCGCGGCGGCGTATCACCGCGAGGAGGACGAGGACACCGGCGGCCACGCACGTGGGGACGAGCCAGAGACCGCCGAGCACGAAGCCGACGGCCACCAGGGCGAGCGCCGCCTCGACGAGCACCAGCTGACGGAGCTGCACCGGACCGATCCGGCCGGTGCGTGACAGCGGCCGGAGCGTCGTCGTCGCCGGGACGGGCCGCGGGACGGCCCCTGCGACGGGGGCCCCGCCGCGCATCTCACCGCGCTCGTTGCTGCGTTGCCGTCGGGAAGATTGCGGCGCCCGGCCGCCGGCCCGCCGCCCGTCGCGCGCACGCGTCGCCGTACCCATCGCCGCGTTGCCCCCTCGTGTCCGTAATAGCCGAATTACCTTGGGCGTTGACAGGGCGATCACCCTACCTGAGCGGTGAGACACGGGTGCCGCCAGGCATAGTAGGGGGCGACGCGACGGCGGACGGGCCCGTCGAGTGTGGCAACCTGGTCGGCCGGCGGGGAGAGGGACGACACTTCAGATGGCATCACGACGGGATGAGCTGAACGCCTACACCTTCGCGAAGCGAAGGCTGGTCGCGCAGTTCGTGCAGCCGAACTCGACCGGCTCCGAGGAAGGCGCGCCCCGCCCGCTGCGCGCGGTGGTGCCGGGTGCCGTCGTCGGCGTCGTGGTCCTCGCGGTCTTCGGGGCGTGGGGCATGTTCAAGCCCGTCGCCCCCAGGGACTGGGACAAGCCCGGCCAGAACGTGATCATCGCCGACAAGTCGACCACCCGGTACGTGGTGCTCAAGACCGGCGACAAGACCCAGCTCCACCCGGTCCTCAACATGTCGTCGGCGAAGCTGCTCCTCGACCCCGACAAGGACAAGATCATCACCGTCGCCGAGTCCGTGCTCGACAGCGGCAAGATCCCGCACGGCGCCACCCTCGGCATCCCCTACGCCCCCGACCGCCTCCCCGGCGAGAAGGAGGCCGGCGCCGCCAAGCGCTGGGCCGTGTGCGAGCGGCCCGGCGAGGGCGGCCGCGCCATCCAGAAGGCCGCCTTCGTCCTCGCCGCGCGCGAGGAGGCGAAGACCGACGGCCCCGAGCGCCTGACCGGCGGCGAGCTCCTGTACGTCGAGGGCCCCGACCGCACCCGCTACGTGGTCGACGCCCGGGGGACCGCGTACCCCGTAGAGAAGGACGAACTGCTGCTGCGTCAGCTCGTCGGCCAGGGCCGCGTCGCCCAGCGCGTCTCCGAGGCATGGCTGAAGACCCTCCACAAGGGCGACACCATCTCCTTCCCCACCGTCCCCGGCCGGCCCGGCGCCCCCGCCGGGGTCGGCGGCCTGCCGCCCGAGGTCGGCAAGGTCGGCATGGTGCTGTCCGCCACGGACGGCACCCGGAAGCAGATGTACGTCGTCCTCCAGGACCGGGTCGCCCCCGTCTCGGACTTCACCGCCAAACTGCTGCTCAACAGCCGTGAGCTGGTCTCCCTCGGCCAGGCCGGCCAGGCCACCTCGGTCAGCGGCGGCGCCTTCCAGCCCGGCAGCGCCTTCGGCCGGGACAAGAAGTGGCCGAAGGCCGTGCCGGTCCCCGTCAACGAGGCGAGCACCGCCGAAGGCCGCCGCAACACCGTCTGCAACGTGCTCCGCGAGGTCGACGCCGACAACGGCGCCACCACCCTGAGCACCTGGGCGGGCAAGGACTTCCCCGCCACCCTGCCGACCGGCTCCAGCAGCGCGTACGTCACCCCCGGATCGGGCCAGCTCTTCCGCCAGTTCAAGGGCTCCACCACCTCCAGCGGCTTCCTCTTCCTCGTCACCGACACCGGCCTGCGCTACGCGATGCAGTCCAACGGCGACACCGCCACCGACGACTCCGGCATCGGCTCCTCCGGCTCGGACGAGGAGAAGCAGGCCCGCCAGGCCGAGGCCCAGCAGGCCCAGAACCGCCTCGGCTACAAGAACGTCGAACCCCTCCCCATCCCCGCCGAGTGGTCGACCTTCCTGCCCACAGGCCCCCGCCTCTCCACGGGCGCCGCACGCCAGCCGCAGGGCTCATGAGCACGGCCCCGCGCCTCGCCGGGCGCCCCCTGCTGCTCACGGCCACGACGGCGCTCTGCGCCCTCGGCCTGCCGCTCCCCACGGCGACGGCCGACGACGGCCAGTGCACCTACCCCAGCAAGATGTACGAGGGCCGCCCCTGGTCGCTCCAGCGCGTGCTGCTCGACGAACTCTGGGCCCAGTCCACCGGCAAGGGCGTCCGCGTCGCCGTCATCGACACCGGCGTCGACACGAGGAACCGCCAGCTGGCCAAGGCCGTGGACGCCAAGAGCGGCATCAACCTGATCCCGAAGGACGCCAAGGACGCCAACGGCTACAAGCTCAAGCGCGGCAAGGAGAACGGCACCACCGACACCGTCGGCCACGGCACCAAGGTGGCCGGCATCATCGCCGCCCGCCCCGCCAAGGGCACCGGCTTCGTCGGCCTGGCGCCGGACGCCACCATCATCCCCATCCAGCAGAACGACGCCGACGGCAACGGCACCGCGGAGACGCTCGCGGCGGCGATCCGCCACGCCATCGCCAAAGAAGCCAATGTGATCAACATTTCCCAGGACACGGCCAACGCGGTGAAGCCGACCCCGCTCCTGGAACAGGCCGTCAACGCCGCGCTGGAGAAGGACATCGTCGTCGTCGCCTCGGCGGGCAACGACGGCCTGGGCGGCAACGTCAAAAGCACCTACCCCGCCTCGTACAAGGGCGTCCTCGCCGTAGCCGCCTCCGACCGCAACAACGAACGCGCGGCCTTCTCCCAGTCCGGCGACTTCGTCGGCGTGGCCGCCCCCGGCGTCGACATGGTCTCCACCGTCCCCGGCGGCGGCCACTGCGCCGACAACGGCACCAGCTTCTCCGCCCCGTACGTCGCCGGCCTCGCCGCCCTGATCAAGGCCAAGCACCCCCGCTGGACGCAGAAGCAGATCGTCGCCCAGATCCAGCAGACCGCCGAACGCTCGGTCGCCGGTCACGACCGCCTCGTCGGCTGGGGCGTGGTCGACCCGGTCAGGGCCCTGACGGAGGACGACAAGCCCATCGAGGCACCCGTGGCCCACGAAGGAGTGACCCGAGCCGAGGCCCCGACCCCGGCCGCCGTCCACCTGGGCGAGACCCCGGAACAGCGCGCCGCGCGCCTGGCTACCTATGTGGTCGTCAGCGGGGGAGTGCTGGTGGCGGCGATCGCGGGGGCGGCGGTGGCGGTGCGGGACCACCGAAGGCGGAGAGGGGCCGTGGCAGCCCGGTGATCATTGCAGACGCACACGGCTGATAGCGTCGACCCGAAGAAGTCTCGTGACGAACGCTCGTGACGAACAAGAGACTTGGGGCTGTCAGTCGCGATCACTACAGTGGTATGCGTGCGATCGGTGGATGGCGAGTCGCCACGATCGCAATGCGGGGCAGCAGGAGCAAACGGGGAGGATTGGCTCGTGTTTCACGTGACGGGTAACGGGGGCGGTCGCAATGAGCAATCTTGAGACCGAGGTAGGCGCGCTGAAGAAGTTCCGCGACCGGGTCGACGGGGTCATCAAGAACCTGGAGGGCAGCGCGGGCGGCGCCTCGAAGCTGAGCCAGAACCGTGTGACACGCGGCTCGTTCGGCACCGGCATCGCCTTCGCCGAGGCGGACGGCTTCTTCGCGGAGTACGCGCGGATCCACCAGTCGCTGGTGGCCTTGTCGAAATCCCTCAGCGGCCAGATCGAACTCCTCCAGATCGGCGTCCACGCGGCCGACGTCGGTTACCAGAACGTGGAAGAGGACCAGCGGCAGCGGTTCCACAGCATCCAGGCGCGACTTGGCGAGGAGCGTGCCGAAGCGATCCGGCGTGAGGAAGAGGCGCGGAGCAACGACCCGGCCCAGCCCGCGAAGCCGCGGGGGGATGCCAAGAACGTCACGAAGGACATGGGGTAACGACCGATGAGTGACGAGAAGAACCCGAAGCCGGCGCTGACGCCCCAGGAGCAGGAACAGGCACAGGACAAGGCCGACATCCAGGCCGTCTACGGGGCGACGAACTTCCTGGAGAACCTGGACGAGATCCTTCCCTTCGGCCTCGGCCCCAAGGGAAGCGTCTTCGGCTCGACGTCCTTCGAGAACCACCGGCTCAACGCCATGCTCGACCTCCTCGCCAGCGCCAACCCCGCCGACCTGGAGCACGCCGGCGAGGCCCTGGAAGAAGCGACGGTCTCCCTCAACGAGGCCGCGAAGGATCTGAACGCCTTCATCAGCGGCGTCAACTGGAAGGGCGAGGCCGCCACCGAGTTCCAGCGGTACGGCTCCGAGGTCGTCACCTATGCGTGGGACATCGGCAAGGTCGCCAACGCGGTCGGCGCCCAGATGAAGGTCGCCAGCACCGGCCTGACCTCGGTCCGCAACGCGGCGCCGCCGCGTGACACCCGGGTCGTCCAGAAGAAGCCCACGGAATTCACGGAGCTGGAGAAGACCGAGAAGAAAGAGGAGTACCAGAAGGCCGTCCAGGTCGAGAAGGACCGCCAGGAGGCCATCAACCAGATGAACCGCCTGGCCTCGTTCTACGCGGTCTCGCAGAGCACCCTGGCGGGGCAGGAGCTGCCGAAGCCGCCGGAGTCGTACAAGGCGCCGGTGCCGAAGCCGAGCGGTAATCTCCTCGGAGGGCCGGAGACGGGCTCCAGTTCCTCCCCTTCGTCTTCCGCCTCCCGCGACGGTCTGTCGCGCGAGACACCTGGGCGCATCAGCATCGGCGAGGACCGCACCACCCAGACGGTGTCCCGCACCGGGCACGAACTTGACGGATCTCAGCCGATCCGGGAGCAGCCGTCGGGCACGGGTACGAAGGTCCAGATCGACACCGTGGCCACACCTCCGGCGCCCACCCTCACGACCACCGCGCCCACGCCGACCGCACCCACGGCCACCCCGACTCCGGCCGGCCCCGCCGTGCCTCCGCCGGTCACGCTCGGCACCCCGCCGCGTACCGGAGGCCCCAAGGTCACCGGGACGCCCGGTGGGCCGCGTACCGCCACCGGCCGGACCGTCGTGGGCCGTACGGGCGGACCGACGAGCTCGCCCGCCGTGGGCCGCTCCGGCGGGCCGAAGGGTGCCCCGGCCGTGGGCCGTACGGGTGGGCCCACGAGCTCGCCTGCGACGGGCCGCTCGGGTGGGCCCATGGGGCGAGCGAGCGGACCGACCGGCTCCCCGGCGACGGGCCGCTCCAGCGGCCCCATGGGCCGAGCGGGCGGGCCGTTGGCCACCGGCCAGTCCACACAGGCCGGACGCTCTACGCCGCAGATGGGGCGCGCCGGAGGCCCGGGGCAGGCCGGTGCCGGGCGTACGGGGCGGTCCAACCCCATCGTCGGCGGCACCCCGCAGCGCACCACAGCCGGAGGCACCGGGTCTCGGATCCCGAAGGGCACCGTCGTCGGCGGTGAAGGGACGGCTGCGGGCCGCACGGCGGCGGGACGCCCCAGCCAGGCCGGCGTGGTCGGCGCCAACAACGGCAAGGGGACCGCGCGTCCCACCGGCCGCGGCACCCCCAGCTCCAACGGCGTGGTCGGAAGCCCGCGTGGCATGGGCGGCCGTGGGAGCCAGCGTCCGAATCGCGACGAACAGGACCGCGACGGCTCTTCGCGCCCCGACTACCTGAAGGAAGACGAAGAGACCTGGACGAACCGCCGGCGCGGTGCCGTGCCGCCGGTGATCGACTAACCCTGTGGAAGGCTCGGAAGTCAGGATGACGGCAGGAATGATCGAGGGCGGCAGGCCCCGGCGGGCGTTGTTCGGCACCACGGCGGTGGCGGTGCTGACGACGGCTCTCGTCGGGGTCGCCCCGACGGCAGTCGCTGCCGATGCGCGGTCGCAGCAGTGGTACCTGGATGCCATGCACGTCGACAAGATCTGGCAGAAGGCGACCGGGAAAGGCATCAAGGTCGCCGTCATCGACACCGGTGTCGATCCGGACACCCCTGCGCTCAAGGGCAAGGTGCTGAAGGGCTGGGACGCGTCGGAGTCCAAGGGCGACGAGACCGACGACTACGACGGCCACGGAACGTCCATCGCCGAGATCATCGTCGGATCGGGGGCGAACGGCAGCGTCCAGGGACTGGCGCCGGACGCCAAGGTGATTCCGTACCGCGTGAGCAACACTGAGCGGCAGAACGAACAGGCCGTCAACGCCTTCGATATGGAGGAGGCGATCAAGGCGGCGGCCGACAGTGAGGCGCAGATCATCAACGTCTCCTTCGGTTCCGATTACTATGGCTCAAGCGAGCGTGAAGCGGTCAAGTACGCTCATGACAAAGGCAAGTTGGTCTTTGCCGCCGCGGGCAATAATGCGACCAAGGGCAACAAGGAGCAGTACCCGGCAAGCTATCCCGAAGCCATCGCCGTCGCGGCGACCGACCGGAACGGCAAGGTGGCCGACTACTCACAGCACGGCGAAACCATCGACATCGCCGCACCGGGCAGTCAGCTTCCCGCATATTGCGACAAGAGCCTCACGAAGTACTGCCTGCGCGAAGGCACCAGTGCCGCCACCGCCATCGCCTCCGCCTCCGCCGCCCTCATCTGGTCCGCGCACCCCGATTGGACCGCGAACCAGGTCCTCCGCGTCATGTTCGAGTCGGCGGGCCGCGGAGACGGCTGGAAGCCGGGTACGGTCAGCAACTACGTCGGGTACGGCGTCGTCCGCCCGGGTGCCCACATCAACCGAGGCATCGGCAAGCCCGGCGACCCGAACATCAGCCCCTTGACCAACAAGCCCACCGGCGGTGCCGCCGGCGCTACCCCGTCGACGGCCCCCTCGACCACGGCATCCTCGGATACCTCGGCCACCCCCTCTGCATCAGCTTCGCCACAAGCTCCGGAGAACAAGCCGACACCCGACACCGTTGTGGCAGGGTCCAGCGAGAGCACGGAGACCGGCGGCAGCCGAACAGTCGTCATCATCGGCGCCGCAGCCGTGGCCGTCCTCGCCGTCGTGGGCTTCCTCATCGCGCGGCGACGGCGTACCGCCTGACGCGCCCGCTCGCGCCACCCATACCGAACCGCGTACGCGTGAACCCGCGTACGCGGCCTCAACAAAGAACCCGAGAAAGGGAGAGCGACACATGTCAGTCTTGAAGGTTGGCGATCAGAGTCTCAAGGAATTCCAGGACGAGCTCACCCGCAAGTTCGACGACGTCAAGGCGCAGCTGCAGGCCCTCCACGGCGTCATCGACAGCCTCGAAGGCCGCTGGAAGGGCATCGGCGCCGGCGCCTTCGACGTCAAGCAGAACGAGATCAACCGGGGCATGGTGCGGATCGCCAAGCTGATGCTCCACTTCCAGGAGGCCATCCAGGTCACCCGGACGACCTCCAGCAACACCGACGACGAGGTCGAGGCGGCCCTGCGCGGCATCGACGTCACCGCGGGCTTCTCCGGCGACGCCGGTGCCGAGAAGGCGGCCCGTTCGGGCATCGCCGGCCTCTGACGTCCGCGTCGGAGCCACCGCACCACCCCACCTGAACGACACCACCGACCACCGGAGGGACCATGGCCGCCAACAACGACGGCATCATGCTCGTCACGTACGCCTCGCTCGATGAGGCGGCGAACACCATCGAGGCGCAGGCGAAGCGCCTGGACGCGGCTCTGGAGGACATCCAGAAGAGGATCCGTCTGGTCTCCAACACCTGGGAGGGTGAGGCGAAGGCCGCCGCCGACGCCGCCCACACCAAGTGGGACCAGGAGACCCGCGCGATCCACACCGCCCTGCAGGGCATCTCCAGGGCCGTCCGCCAGGCCGCCCCGGCCTACCAGGCGGGCGACAAGCGCGCCGCAGGCTTCTTCTAAACCGAAGCCGCGCAACGGAGAACAGGGTGGGCGTGCACGGGAGGCGCCCACCCTGTCGCGCGTCCAGAGGCTTCAGCAGGATCCCTGCGACACCTGCACAGTCAGACGGACGGTGATCCACTCTCCTCCGGTGGACGGCGGTTCGGGAGGGGAGAGACGCATGCAGTAGGTCTCGGAGGTGTCGGCCGTGCTGATCTCGAAGCTGTCCTCCGTCGGACTGGTCACCACGTCGGTGCCGTCACCGGTGCGCTTGACGTCGAGGAGGGGGTACCGGGGGCCGTGTCCCGTCGCCAGGACGGCATCCCTCACCAGGCTGCCGTACGGGCGCACCAGGCCCACTTTCTGCGGCTGGGCCTCCAGATCACGAGCGGCTTCGTGAACGGCGTCGCGCAGTTCCGCCTCGCTCCACTGGCTGTTGTCGGCCTCGTAGACGTAGAAGCCGATCAGTCCGACGGCGGTCGCGACCATCAACGCCCGTGCGATGGGGCTTCGCGTGTTGTAGACCCACCGGCCCTTCTGCACGAATATGGGCTCGCGGTCGCCCCACGTCATGATGTCCCCCTTGGAATCGGAGCTGCCGCCCCGGCGAATGAACGCCCAGGCACAGGTACGTGTCGATGTCAGACCGCACAGTCCAGCGCCTTCTTCACATGAGGCACAAGGTCTACGGTGAAGGTCCGGAGGTTCTTGCGGCGTGCGGCGATATCGCCGTCGGCCTTCATACTGAGGGAGAACCAGTGTGAAGAGGTAGGCGGCGTCGGTGCCGGCGCACTCCATGCTGACCACGGCGGTACGGTCGCCCAGGCCGCTGAACGGCAGGTCTGCCACTACTGCGGTGCTACTTCTGTACGCACTCGGGTGACTCCGACACGCCCTTCGCGTAGGCCCGGATCAGCTTCTCCATCACCGCCTCGTCGGGCCTGCCGTTGTTCGAGATGAAGATCTGGGCGAACAGCTCACCCTCGGTCTTGCGGATGGGGACGCTCGGGTCGGGGCAGGTGACGCGGCTGACCCCGCCCTTGTCCGCGTACGTGTACGTCCCGTCCTCGCTCACGTGCTCGTCGAGCTTGACGCCCCATTGGGACCCGGCCACGTTCACCGTCCTCGTGCCCTTCTTCCACCAGGACCAGCCGGCGGTGAGGACGCTGGTGCCGTCCACCGAGACCGTGCAGTCCAGGTAGCCGTGTCCTGGCTTCCGTTCCTCCGCGATTTTTTCGCCACTGGCCGGAAGCACCGGCGACAGCAGCTCTGCGGATACGGGTGTGCCGCACAGGGAGTCCGGGATGTCAAACGCTCGCTTCTCTTCCTTCGCCTGGGAGCACCCGGAGACGAGGAGGACGAGCGCGAGAGTAGCCGTGGCCTTTGCGTACTTCATCGCGTGCTTTCTGGTCTGGGGACAGGACAGGACAGGGCCGCGCCGGAGGCGGGGCGGCCCCACGGGCAGGGAGAAGGGATCAGCCGGGCTGGATCTCGGTCTCCAGGTCGTCTGCCATGTGGCGAGCACTGCTCGAGGCGTCGTTGAAGCCGTTGGCGTTGCCGTACTTGACCCAGTCGGCCACCTGGTTCGCGTACGGAAGGCCGTGGGTCTTCGCCGCCTCCTGCGCCGCGATCTGCGCCATGTCGACGTTCTTCTTCTTACTGTCCTGCCAGAGGTCTGCCGAGTCCTTGCCCGCGTCTTTCAGCACGTCTGTCTCGGACTGCTGGAAGATGTGCTCAAGCACCATGGAGCTGACCGTACCGGCGACACCGCTGGCCACCGCTCCGCCGACTGGGGTGGCGACGAAACTGACGCCTACGCCGATGCCCGTGCCGATCGCCCCGGACCAGGCGTTCTTCTGCTGTGCCACGGAGTCCGCGAAGTCCTTGGCCTCCTTGGCCGCCGGACCGATGATCGCCTCCTGGCGTCCGACCGCCAAACTGCCACCAATCTCGGCCGACCGCCGTGAGATCTCCTCGATGGTGTCCTGCGGCGACTGCGGATACCGCTGGTCCTCCGGCGTGTTGGGGTTCAGGTGATAGTCCATCAGGCCGCCCAAGTACGCCGCCTGGCCGACCTCGACCGCCGCGTTGGCCTTGGGGTCCTGCCCCAGCGTGACCAGGAGGCGCGTGACGTCCGAGTGATCCAGATCCGCCGGCGTACCCGCGATCGGGAACAACTTGTCGGTGTTGCCACGGCTGTCGTCGGACATCGCCCGGTTGATGTCCGGCAGGTACTCAGAGGTGATCTGCCCGATGCTGTCCGACATGTAGCTGTGCTTGGTCAGCCGCTCAGGATCGTCGGAGACCGACGCGACGATCCTCTGCATGAGCTCCGCCTGCTCCTTGCTGTGCGGCGGGGTCTCCTCCGTGGGCATCTGGCCGGCCGGGTGGCCGGTGGTGGCCGCCTCCAGGGCCATCGCCAGGTTGTTGCGGCCCTCGGTGCTGTTCTTGCCCTTGTCGTCCATCTCCTGGGGCCAGTCGCGCTCTTCGAAGAGGTAGTCGAAGTTGGTGAGGGCGCGCTTCTCCTTCTTCCCGTCCTCCTCCTTGAAGTCGTGGTCCTCGTCCTTCGTGACGAAGTCCGAGTTGAAGAAGTCCGTGGCCGCGTCGGGGCTGTTCGACAGTGCCGCCAGGAAGCCGGTCATGGGGTCGCTGCCGGAGTCGGTGCCCGTGTGGTTCAGATTCGGGTCTATGCCCATGTGCTGCCACATCATGGGGACGTGCTGCCCATTGTGCGTGTACTTCTTCTCGGCATCGATCAGTTTCGTGCCGTAGTCCTTGAGGAACTGGTCGTCGTAGTTGCCCCAGCGCATCAGGTTGCTCATCACCTGGAAGCCCTGGGTCACGCTGTTCTTGCCGACCGGCTGGTCGCCCAGGTTGACCATCTCGTACTTCCAGCGTGACATCTCGGGCGTGTCCGCCTGTGTGGCGGCGGCCAGGGTCAGGCTCAGGTTCTTCTGGAGCTCGCCGAACTGCTTGTGCCGATCGTGGTTCAGCTCGGGGTGCTCGTAGGGCTGGCTGAGGCCCGCCCAGAAGTCGAGGGTCTTCTTGGGGCCGAGCGTGGTGGCGAAGTGCTCGGCGAAGATCGGGTCGCCGGCGTACTTCTTCAGGCCCGCGTTGAGCGCGTCGAAGTCGGCCGTCGTCAGGTCCTCGGTCTTCTTGCCCGCGATGGCCGCCAGCTTCTCGGCCTCCTTGACGGCGGCCACCGCCGAGTCGCGGTCCTTGTACACCGCGTCGGAGAAGCCGTGGTCCGTCAGGTCGACGAGGGCCTTCAGCGCCGTGGCGGCACTGTTGTCGATCTCGGTGGCCGTGTTCAGGATGCCCTGGAGTTCGTCGCGCAGCGCGTCGACGTCGCTCTGGCCGTTCGGCGCTTTCTTGTCGGGGTTCTCGCTGACTGTGAACCCCCCGCCGTTCACGGTGACGGTGAGGTTCTTGCCCCGGCCGCGTTCGATCGCGTCCTTGAGGAGGCGCTGCTGCGCCTTCAGTTCGTCCCGGGTGTCCCGCATGATGTCCCGGATCGACGTCGCCTGGGTGACCGCGTCACCGAACTCGCCGGCGGTCTTGCCCACGAACTCGCGTGAGATGACCGCGTTGTCACCGGCCCAGTCGGCCGTGAGGGCCTTCTTGTGCAGTCCGTCGTGCGCGTCCTTCTTCAGGACCTGCAGTTTGGTCAGCATGCTCGTCCAGTCGCCGACCGTGTCGTCGAGCAGCTTGAAGTTCGCCGAATGAAGGGCTTCGAAGTCCATCAGATGTTCCCTGTTCCCTGTTCCCCGTCCTCAGTCCTTCTTGTCCTTCGGGTCCGGCTTGTAGATCTCGTTCGGCTTCCCGGCCTTTGCCCAGTCGTCGTCGAAACCGGCGTCGAGGGTCTGGATGCTGCTCACGTGCCGCTCGATGAAGATCTCGTCACCGGCGTGCGCGTTCTGCGTGAAGTCCATGTGGTTGGAGATCAGCGCACAGGCGTCCATCACCGATCCCAGCTGCTTGTCCCACCGCAGCGACACGTGCGACAGCGCCCCGCCGAGCGCGAAGCCCTGACCGCTGAGGTCGGACGCCGCCGAGTCCGTGGAAGTGACACGGGCCTCCTTCCACAGCCGGTTGTACAGCTTGAACGCCTCGTCCCCGATCGCGGCCAGATCCTGCTGGTCGACCTTGAGGAAACCGCCCGCCGCGCTGCCGGCGTTCGGCCTGTCCTCGGGCGGCAGCCCGTTCAACTGCATCCGCGCCGAACTCCGCTCGGCCGCCGAGGACTTCAGCTGCTCCCACTCGTCCCATGCCATGGACGTCACATCTCCCCGTGGTTTCGGGCTGGTCGGATCCGATCCGAGGCGGCTCGTCCGGGAACTCCCGAGGTTCCTGACACTCCCCGCCCTTGTACGCGTGCCGGACCGGCTGCAGGTGAAGTCAACCAGTATCAGGCGCAGTTCGGCACCCTGGGCGCGGGTCTCCCCGACGGTCCGGGCCTCTGCGATGAGCAAGTGCCCCTTGTGGCGGTCTCCGGCATGTTGTGGAGGGGTGCACGGCACCTGGATCCAGGCTCTGTCCGGCTCATCCCGCAGGGCGAGGGCGTGAATTCCGTCTGCCGGGAACGAGATCCGTTCATCCGTCCGCACGTAACCCCAGAAGGTGAAAGTGCTGATGCCGGACGACGGCGTGAGCTTTCCGCGCTCCTCGGCCGTCCGCGCTCCTCGGCCGTCCGCGCGGAAGGCGGCGCCCGGACGGCGAGGTCACGGTCGCTCGAGAGCCCGCCACCGTTACGTCAGCTGTCGTTCACCACGTCGCGAAGCTCGTTCCTCGTCGGATTCCAGAGGGAGCCAGGACCACGCCCACCACCGCGTCTGCTTCTGGGACCCGCCGGTCCTGACGGCCCACGAGTTCGAAGTCGTCGGGGAGACCGACGCGGACGGGTTCTCGCCTGGGTCCGTGAGCATGCCCCTCGGCACGGCTGGGGCCACCCCTCTACGCCGTACTCCAGGACAGCGACGGCCTGGGCCTCATCCGTCTTGCCGGTGTCCTCGGCAATCTCTTCGTCGACACCACGTGAGTCGGATCCGATTCCGTCCGGAGCCGACTGCCCCTCTCCCCGGCCGCGGCCGCCGTGCGCGAGATCGTGGAGGAGACGGCGCGGGACGAGCCGGGTGCTCACCCGCTGCCGGACCTGATGCCCTGGCTGCAGGAAGTCCTCTGTGCGGGCCTGACTCGTTCCGCGACGACCTCCCTACCACGTCGATCCATCCGGGCTGTCGCAGCGCAGCCGGTCAGCGGGTCGTGAGGACCATGGTCATGGAAGCGGCGATGGGATAGTTGAAATCGCCACGGCAGTGGAGGAACAGAGTCCGGTCCGCGTAGTACAGCGGGTCGGTCACGTCCAGGTCGACCAGATTGCGGTCGGGCGTGTCGGTGAATCCCGGGCTGTCGGGCATCTTCATCAGCTGGGTGGCCTTGCTGTCCGCCGCGGTGAGGTGGAGCACTTCGCTGCCGCGCATGCCGGTGGGCCGCATGTAGACGGTCAGGCCGCTGTTGTCGGTCTGCACGGGGATGAGGACCCGCGCGCGTTCGGTGTCCGGGGTGAAGGACCACCTTCGTTTTCCGGCGGCCGTGTCGAAGGCGTGGATGGAGTCGGCGTTGCCGGCGTCGTGGGTTGCCAGATAAACGGTGCCGGGCGCGGCGGCGATTCCACCGCAGCGGCGTTTCCAGGTGCGGCAGCCGGTGGCGTAGACGTCCTTCCGGACCTTCCAGGAAGCCTGGACCCTGCCCTGGGGCGAGAAGGAGACCAGCCGGTCGGGAGCATCCTGCTCGTACGGGCCGGAACTGACGCCCACGACCAGCGGATCGGCGGACACGATCCATACGTCGGTGGCTTGGGCCGTGTACCGCCAGGTCGCCTTCCCGGTCGCGGGGTCACGGTGGCCGACCCGGTGGGTGCCGCCCTTCCAGTCCCCGCCGCACAGGCTGCGCGTGACGAGGATCTTCCCTCCCGCGTGTTCATCGCTGGTGCAACCCCCGGCCGGGGCGGTCCACACGGTCCTGCCCGTGGTCAGCCGGAAGCCGAACGAGCCGCCGGCCGCCGCGGCCTCCTCACCCACGGCGGGCCAGCCGATCGCGGCCACCTGGTCGGTGACCGCCACCGTCATGCCCAGCCCTTGCGGTTTGAGCGTGGTCCTCAGCGCGGTCTTCCACAGGACGCTGCCGTCGGTGATGTCGATGACGGCGAACCGGGTGCACGGGCTCTTGAGTTCCTTGCCGGTGCGGTAGACGACAGCCACCAGGCCCTTGCTCGACTGAGTGGGCGATGCCTGGCAGATGTCACCGCTGAGAGGAACCGACCACCGTTCGCTGCCGGTCGCGGCGTCGTAGCCGGTCACCGCGTCCGAGACCCCCGTCGCGTAAGTGGTACCGGACAGCCACGCGCCGGGCGCCGACACCCTCCGCCCGTCCCGCTCGGCTGCCGGGGCGGCGACCTTCCAGGCGACTTTCCCCTCGGTGGCCGCTCTCGTCGGCGACGGCGAGACCGACGTCGCCGAAGCAGAGGAGGATGTCGAAGAAGGAGCAGGGCCCTTGCCGGAGTCGTCCTGCCGCTCCGCACCCGACATCGCCCACACGGCTCCACCCGCCACCACCGCCAGCGCCACCACCGCCGCGCCGGCCGGCGCCCCGGCCCGATTCCGCCTGCGCCCGGGAGGCGGACCCGACGGCACGGTCGGCTGGGAAACGGGGCCATAAGAGCCATGGGAGCCGTAGGAGCCATAGGGAGTCGGCGGAATGGGCGGCATCGGCGGTTGCGACACGCAGGACACCAATCCTTGATCGGCAGGCAGGACCGCAGAACCCCACCTCGTCACCATCGCACAGCAGATCGGTCCCGGCCGGAAAGCAACCCTCGACTGCCTTGAACACCCGGGTTCAGTCGCTCCGTCATGCACGACGTCATCCGTTGCGGGGACGCAACTCACGTGGTCCTGCTCAACGAGGTCCCGGCCGAGGTGACACCGTCCCCGAGTGCTCCGCGCGGGCCCGGCGCATCGTCCGGGACGGCGTCGGGCCCGGGGAAGGCGCGGCGGGACAGCTCCCGCACCGCGGGGGTCTGCCGCTCCACCGCTTCCGCGACGGCCGGGTCCACCCGGGACGGTCGCGCGGCCCGGCGGTGCGCCTCGATCGCGCGGTGGCGGCCGTCCGGCGGGGTGCGGCGCTCCACCGGCGCGGCGGGCGCGGTCGGCCGCGGAGCCGGGTCGGCGGCTGGGGGACCGGCCTTCACGAGCGCGGATGTTCGCCCCCAGTACCCGCCCGTCCAGCAGCGTCTTCAGCCGCTTCTCCCAGTGGTCCTGCTGCTGCTCGGAATACGGGCCTTGACCATCGGACCCGGGGCCAGGCGCCCGCCACGTAAGCAGCCGCCGCGCCCCCACCGCCCCTGCTACAGCTCCGGCATCAACCCCGTCTGCACCAGCGGGTTCCCCCGCTGCCGCGAGACGTAGACGCCGCGGCCCGCCGGCATCGGGCGCATGCGGACGCCGCCGAGGACGTCGCCCTCCTGCGGGTCGCCGGAGAGGAGCACGCCCTGCGCGCCGAGCTCCATCATGCGCTGCATGAAGGACTCGTACGCCGCCCGGCTCGCGCCCGCCGCGCTGCGGGCGATGATGAAGCGGACGCCCACGTCCCTCGCGAACGGCAGCAGCTCCGTCAGCTTCGCCAGCGGGTTGCCGCTCGACGTGGAGACCAGGTCGTAGTCGTCGACGACCACGAACAGGTTCGGCCCCGACCACCAGCTGCGGTCCCGCAGCTGCTGGGCCGTGACGTCCGCCGACGGCGAGCGGCGGCGCATCAGGTCGGCGAGGGCGTCCACGTGGTGCTCCATGTTGTTCGACATGGGCACGTACTCGGCCAGGTGCGTCGGCGGCGTCACGTCGAGCAGCGCACGCCGGTTGTCGATCACGAAGAACTTCGCCGAGGCCCCGTCGTACCGCTCCGAGATCTGCTTGATCAGCAGCCGCAGCAGGTTCGACTTGCCCGACTCGCTCTCGCCGAAGACGAGGAAGAACGGATCGCGCTCGAAGTCGACGAAGACCGGCTCCAGGTTGTTCTCGTCGACGGCGAACGCGACACCGCGCTGCGGCTCCGCGTGGCCCGCGGGCAGCGCGTGCGCGTCCAGCTCGCGCGGCAGCAGCCGCACCTCAGGGGCGCCCGGCGCCGTCCAGTGCCGGGTGACCTCCTGCGACATCGCGGCCGTCGCCTCGGCGAGGTCGCTGTCGGAGCTGATCCCGTCGATGCGCGGGACGGCCGCCATGAAGTGCAGCTTCTCCGGCGTCAGACCACGGCCGGGCACGCCCGTCGGCACGTTGGCGGCGATCTTGCGGTCCAGCTCGGAGTCCATCGTGTCGCCGAGCCGCAGTTCGAGGCGGTTCATCAGATGGTCCTTGAGGTTGGCGCGGACCTCCATGGAACGCGAGGCCGTGACGATCAGGTGGATGCCGTAGCCGAGACCGCGCGCCGCGATGTCCACGACGGCCGGTTCGAGACCCTCGTACTCGGTACGGAAGTTGCCCCAGCCGTCGATCACCAGGAAGACGTCGCCCCACGGCTGGTCCGCCGCCGAGATGTCGCCCCGCGCCCGCAGCCTGCGGTAGGTGCCGATGGAGTCGACGCCCGCGCTGCGGAAGTACTCCTCGCGCCGCGACAGGATGCCGTACACCTCGGCCACCGTACGCCGCACCCGCTCGGGGTCGAGCCGGGACGCCACCCCGCCGACGTGCGGCAGCCCCGCCACCGACGCCATGCCGCCACCACCGAAGTCGAGGCCGTAGAACTGCACCTCGTGCGGCGTGTGCGTCAGCGCGAACGCCGAGATCAGGGTCCGCAGCAGCGTCGACTTGCCGGACTGCGGACCACCGATGATCTGCATGTGGCCCGCCGCGCCCGAGAAGTCCCGGTAGAGCGTGTCGCGGCGCTGCTCGTACGGCTTGTCCACCACGCCCAGCGGTACGACGAGCCGGCCGGCCGCCTCGTACCCGGGCTGCGTCAGCCCCCGGCCCTCCACACCCGCGAGCCCCGGCAGCAGCGCGTCCAGCGCCGGCGGGTTGTCCAGCGGCGGCAGCCACACCTGGTGCGCCTCGACACCGCGCCCCTCAAGCCGGCGCACGATCACGTCGAGCACCGAGTCCGCCAGCGCGTCGTCCTCCGCGGCCCGGGCCTCGGGGACCTTCGGCTTCGCCTCCGGCTCCAGATACCGCACCGGCACCGGGGCCGCGGTGAACGGCACCGGCCGCCGGTCCACCGGCAGCGGCCCGCCCGCCACCGCGGCGTGCTGGTTGGCGCGGTACGTGCCGGAGACGTACGCCGCCTTGAACCGCACCATCTCGTCGGTGCCGTACTTGAGGTAGCCCGAGCCCGGCACGTTCGGCAGCGAGTAGGCGTCGGGCACGCCGATGGCCGCCCGCGACTCGGCCGCCGAGAAGGTCCGCAGACCGATCCGGTAGGAGAGGTACGTCTCCAGGCCGCGCAGCCGGCCCTCCTCCAGGCGCTGCGAGGCCAGCAGCAGGTGCACGCCGAGCGACCGGCCGATGCGGCCGATCTGCACGAACATCTCGATGAAGTCCGGCATCGCCGTCAGCAGCTCGCTGAACTCGTCGATGACGAGGACGAGCGACGGGATGGGCTGGAGCGGGGCGCCGGCCGCGCGCGCCTTCTCGTAGTCGTGGATGTTCGCGTAGTTGCCCGCGTCGCGCAGCATCTCCTGACGCCGGTTCAGCTCACCGCGGATGGAGTCGCCCATGCGGTCCACCAGGGTGAGGTCGTCCGCCAGGTTGGTGATCACCGCCGCCACGTGCGGCATCTGCGACATGCCCGCGAAGGTGGCACCGCCCTTGAAGTCCGCGAGGACGAAGTTCAGCGTCTCCGAGGAGTGCGTCACCGCCAGACCGAGGACCAGCGTGCGCAGCAGCTCCGACTTGCCGGAACCCGTCGCGCCCACGCACAGGCCGTGCGGGCCCATGCCCTCCTGCGCCGCCTCCTTGAGGTCCAGCATCACCGGGACACCGTCCTCGCCGACACCGATCGGCACCCGCAGCCGCTCCGACCGGGACCGGGGCCGCCAGGTGCGGCTCACGTCGATCGAGGCCGCGTCGCCCAGGTTCAGCAGATCGGTGAAGTCCAGGTTGGCGAGGAGCGGCTCGTCGTCGTCCGAACCGCCCGCCACCCGCAGCGGCGCGAGCTGCCGGGCCAGCGCCTCCGCCGCGTCCGGGCTCAGCTCGTCCGGGCTCCCCTCGTACACGTGCCCGTCGCCCGATTCGAGGCGCAGCGCACCGGACTCCACGACCACGGCCAGGTCGCCGCGGACACCGGCGCCCCGGCCCTCCACGACCTCGATGATCGTGACGCCCTGGATGCCCTCGGGGGAGGCCAGCGGCGAGGTCTGCGGGATCGACTGGCCGTCGAGCACCACGACCAGGTGCGGGTGGTCGAGCAGCGGATGGTTCGGGCCCTGGAACCGCGGCCGCCCCTCGAGGCGGCCCGCGACCAGGTCCTCCAGCTCCCGCGCGTCCGTCGTGATCAGCCGCCGGCTGCCCGCGCCGTCACCGGGCCCCGGCGCCTGCACGTGCGGCAGCCACTTCGTCCACTCCCACGCGGGAGCGGCGCCGTCCCCGGTGGCGACGACGATCACCAGGTCCTCGGGGGAGTGCAGCGCCGCCAGCGAACCCACCATGGCGCGCGTCGTGGAACGCGCCGCGTCCGGCTCCCCGCTCACCGTCAGGTGGTAGAAGGCGCGCAGCGACACCGCCATCGGCAGCCCGTCCAGGGTGCCGTGCGCGCTGAGGAACCGCCGCATCGCACCGGCGGTCAGCGGCTCCAGCTCGTCCACCGGCGCCGTCTCGGGTGCGATCAGCGGGGTCGCCAGCTGCTGGCTGCCCAGACCGACGCGTACCTGCGCGAAGTCGCCGTCCCCGATCCGCCGCTCCCAGATCCGGCTGCCCTCGGCGACCAGCGCCCACAGCTGCTCCGGCGACGGGTGCAGATAGAACTGCGCGTCCCGCTGGAGCCGCGCCGTCCTCAGCACGGCCCGGCGCGTCTGCGTCAGGTACTTGAGGTAGTCGCGCCGCAGGTCCGCGAGCTGCCCCTGGGTGCCCCGCCGGTAGCGGACCAGCATCGCGATGGCCATTGCCACCGTCGACGCGATCATCACCATGCCCATGATCCGCATGATCGGGTTCGGCGTCATGAAGAAGAAGACCACCGAACCGCCCATGCCGAGCATCGGCAGGAGCTGCATCAGCGCACCCTCCTGCTGCCCGCGGGGCAGCTCCGGAGGAGGTTGCAACTGCACCTGCTCGTCGGGCACTTCTGACGGCAGCGCCCGGGGTGGGCGCTTGACGACGATCTGGCTCACAGCTCACCAATTTCCGTTGCCGGACGGAAAGTTCCTCTAGACGCCCCCGTGGCGACGGGATCCATCCGCGGGGAGGGATCCTACTTTGGTGCCGGGTCACGGGTGGGCGGTAGGGTGGCCCGAAATATTTGCGTGGCCATGAACTATCGCAAAAAACGGGTCATTCGGAGCGCGGCATCCGAGGCGCGGGACGCCCCGCGCCCGGGCCGCGGACGGCCCACGGAGGCCCACGGCCGCCGGACAGGCATCACCACGAGGGGAAGCAGCAGGTGAGTATGACGGCCCCAGCCACGGCCGGCGGAGCCGGCCAGTCGGCTCCCACCGCCGTGTTCCACGGCGGCACCGGCTTCTGCCGGATCACCGTCGTCGCGCCCGACGGCCGCGTCGACGTCGCACTGCCCGAGGACGTCGCGCTCGCCGACCTCTACCCGGAGGTGCTCCGCCTCTCCGGCCAGACCCCGGCCCCCGGCGCCCCCGTCGGCTACCACCTGGTCCGCCGCGACGGCACCGTCCTCGACGGCAGCCGCTCCCTGGCCGCCCAGCGCATCCTCGACGGCGAGCTGCTGTCGCTGCGCCCCTTCGCCGACTCGCTGCCCCCGGCCGTCTTCGACGACGTCTCCGACGCGGTGGCCTCCGCCGTCTCCCGCGACCGCACCCTGTGGTCCGACGCCCTGATGCGCGGCGCGGGACTCTTCGGCGGATCGGTCCTCCTCGTCCTGCTCGCCTTCGTCCTGTGGACGGCCGAGCCCCGGCACGACATGCACGGCCTGCCCGGCATCCTGGCCGGCGTCACCGCTGTCCTGCTCCTCGCCCTGGCGGCGGTACGCGCCCGCGTGTACGACGACCGCGGCTCGGCCGTGGCCCTGGGCATCGGCGCCCTGGCCAACGCAGCCGTCGCCGGCTCAGGACTGCTCTCCCTCGCCGACGGCCAGGGCATCGGCAAGCTCCAGTTCCTGCTGGCCTGCGCCGCCGTCCTCGTCGGCGCCGTGATCCTCACCGCCGTCGCTCCCAGCGGCGACGGACCCTTCGTCGCCTTCGTCCTCGCCTCGGCCGTCGGCATGCTCGTCGGCTTCGCCGCCATCCTGACGAACCTCACCCCGGCCGAGACCGCCGCGGTCTGCGCCCCCTTCGCCGTCGGCGCGCTCGCCTTCCTGCCGGGGCTCTCCACCCGCTTCGCCCGTCTCCCCATCGGCTTCGAACCGCCCCGCACCAGCCTCGGCGGATACGGCTCCGACACCGAGCCCCAGGGCCCGGTCGACGCCGCCCGGATCGCCGCCCAGGCCCGCCGCGGCCACGAACTCCTCGTCGGCCTCGTCGGCGGCTGCGCCCTCGTCGCCGTCGGCTCCGCCGCCGTCCTCGGCTTCTCCGACACCGTGTGGGGGCAGCTCCTCGCCCTCGCCACCGGCGTCGCCATGCTGATGCGCGCCCACCTGTTCCGCTACACCGCGCAGGTCGGCTGCGCCCTCGCGGCCGGCCTCGGCTCCCTCGTCCTGCTGGGCCTCGGCCTCTGCCTGAACCCGCCCACGGACCTCCTCCTGGAGGCCCTGAAGGGCGACGGCACGGCGCTCGACATCCGTACGGTCTGGCTCTCCGCCGCCATCGCGGGCGTCGCCGCCCTCCTCACGGCCATCGGCCTCATCGTCCCGCGCAAGGGCGTCACCCCCTTCTGGGGCCGCTTCCTGGAGATCGCCGAGACCTTCGTCCTGCTCACGCTGCTGCCGCTCTGCCTCGCGGTCTTCGACGTCTACCACTCCATCCGGGCGCTGACCTCCTGAGCCGAGCTGGTACGCTGTGTGACGGCCGTTTGTGTACGCGCTCCCGGAAACCTTCGAGGTTCCCTTCAAGGTTCCCTTCAAAGTTCGGGGAGCAGCGCTCATCGGACCTTCGCTCCCGAGTCACGGAAGCTTCCCCTGAGACCAAGACCAGGGGCACTCGTGGGCGCACGAACCTAGAGGAGATCCGCGTGGCTCTCGACGCCGCCGTCAAGAAGCAGATCATGGCCGAGTTCGGCACCAAGGAGGGCGACACCGGCTCCCCCGAGGTCCAGGTCGCCATGCTGTCCCGCCGCATCTCGGACCTGACCGAGCACCTCAAGACCCACAAGCACGACCACCACTCCCGCCGTGGTCTGCTGATCCTGGTCGGCCAGCGCCGCCGCCTGCTGCAGTACCTGGCCAAGAAGGACATCCAGCGCTTCCGTACGCTGGTCGACCGCCTCGGCATCCGCCGCGGTGCGGCCGGCGGCGCTAAGTAAGATGCCGTGAAGGGAGCGGTTCCCACTTTCAGGGGGCCGCTCCCTTTGCTGTACGTGCGCGAAGTACCGACCGGCAATTACTCTGGTCGCAGAACGCCACGATCCGCGCGAGAAGCAGCCGGCACGCCGCCGGTCCTCGGTAGTGGCCCCCGGACCTCATCCCGGGTGCTTCGATCGAAGACCGGCCCGCCACATCAGTGCTTCTCCCGCACCGTCCCGCGCCACACGGGCGCCCGGACCAAAGACGAACGTAGGAGAAACCCATAGTGGAGAACGAGACCCACTACGCCGAGGCCGTCATCGACAACGGCACCTTCGGCACCCGCACCATCCGCTTCGAGACGGGCCGCCTCGCCCGCCAGGCCGCCGGCTCCGCCGTCGCCTACCTCGACGACGACACCATGGTGCTCTCGGCGACCACCGCCTCCAAGCGCCCCAAGGACCAGCTCGACTTCTTCCCCCTCACGGTGGACGTCGAGGAGCGGATGTACTCCGCCGGCAAGATCCCCGGCTCCTTCTTCCGCCGCGAGGGCCGCCCCTCCGAGGACGCCATCCTCACCTGCCGCCTGATCGACCGCCCGCTGCGCCCGTCCTTCAAGAAGGGCCTGCGCAACGAGATCCAGGTCGTCGCCACGATCATGGCCCTCAACCCCGACCACCTGTACGACGTCGTCGCGATCAACGCCGCGTCCGCGTCCACCCAGCTGGCCGGCCTGCCCTTCTCCGGCCCGATCGGCGGCGTCCGCGTCGCGCTGATCCGCGGCCAGTGGGTCGCCTTCCCGACGCACACCGAGCTCGAGGACGCCGTCTTCGACATGGTCGTCGCGGGCCGCACCCTGGAGGACGGCGACGTCGCGATCATGATGGTCGAGGCCGAGGCCACCGAGCAGACCATCCAGCTCGTCAAGGGCGGCGCCGAGGCGCCGACCGAGGAGATCGTCGCCGCGGGCCTCGAGGCCGCGAAGCCGTTCATCAAGGTCCTCTGCAAGGCCCAGGCCGACCTGGCCGCCAAGGCCGCCAAGCCGGAGACCGAGTTCCCGATCTTCCTGGACTACCAGGACGACGTGTACGCGGCCCTCGCCGACGCCGTCCGCGGCGAGCTCGCCCAGGCGCTCACCATCGCCGGCAAGCAGGAGCGCGAGGCCGAGCTGGACCGCGTCAAGGAGCTCGCCGCCGAGAAGCTCCTCCCGGCCTTCGAGGGCCGCGAGAAGGAGATCTCCGCCGCCTACCGCTCCCTGACCAAGGCCCTGGTCCGCGAGCGCGTCATCAAGGACAAGATCCGCATCGACGGCCGCGGCGTCACGGACATCCGTACGCTCGCCGCCGAGGTCGAGGCCATCCCGCGCGTGCACGGCTCCGCCCTGTTCGAGCGTGGCGAGACCCAGATCCTGGGCGTCACCACCCTCAACATGCTCCGCATGGAGCAGCAGCTGGACACCCTCTCCCCGGTGACCCGCAAGCGCTACATGCACAACTACAACTTCCCGCCGTACTCCACCGGCGAGACCGGCCGCGTCGGCTCCCCGAAGCGCCGCGAGATCGGCCACGGCGCCCTCGCCGAGCGCGCCCTCGTCCCGGTCCTGCCGACCCGCGAGGAGTTCCCGTACGCGATCCGCCAGGTGTCCGAGGCCCTCGGCTCCAACGGCTCGACGTCCATGGGCTCGGTCTGCGCCTCCACCATGTCGCTGCTGAACGCCGGTGTGCCGCTCAAGGCCCCCGTCGCCGGCATCGCCATGGGCCTGATCTCCCAGGAGATCGACGGCGAGACCCACTACGTCACCCTCACCGACATCCTCGGTGCGGAGGACGCCTTCGGCGACATGGACTTCAAGGTCGCCGGTACGAAGGAGTTCGTCACCGCCCTCCAGCTCGACACCAAGCTGGACGGCATCCCGGCCTCCGTCCTGGCCGCGGCCCTCAAGCAGGCCCGCGACGCCCGCCTCCACATCCTCGACGTGATGATGGAAGCGATCGACACCCCGGACGAGATGTCCCCGAACGCCCCGCGGATCATCACCGTCAAGATCCCCGTGGACAAGATCGGCGAGGTCATCGGCCCCAAGGGCAAGATGATCAACCAGATCCAGGAGGACACCGGCGCCGAGATCACGATCGAGGACGACGGCACCATCTACATCGGTGCCGCCGACGGCCCGGCCGCCGAGGCCGCCCGCGCCACGATCAACGGCATCGCCAACCCGACCATGCCGGAGGTCGGCGAGCGCTACCTGGGCACGGTCGTCAAGACCACCACCTTCGGTGCCTTCGTCTCCCTGCTCCCGGGCAAGGACGGCCTGCTGCACATCTCGCAGATCCGCAAGCTCGCCGGCGGCAAGCGCGTGGAGAACGTCGAGGACGTGCTCCCGGTCGGCTCCAAGGTCCAGGTCGAGATCGCCGAGATCGACCAGCGCGGCAAGCTCTCCCTGATCCCCGTGATCGAGGGCGAGGAGACGGACAAGGACGACACCGACCAGTGACGTCCCGCAGTTCCGCGACGACGGCCCGCCCCTCCCGGGGGCGGGCCGTCGCCCGTACCCAAACGCTTCTGCCCGGCAAGGACGGCATCGGCACCGTCCGCCGCACCGTCCTCCCCGGCGGCCTGCGCGTCGTCACCGAGACCCTCCCCTCGGTGCGCTCCGCGACCTTCGGCATCTGGGCCCACGTAGGCTCCCGGGACGAGACCCCGGCGCTCAACGGCGCCACCCACTACCTGGAGCACCTCCTCTTCAAGGGCACCGCCAAGCGGTCCGCCCTCGACATCTCCGCCGCGATCGACGCGGTCGGCGGCGAGATGAACGCCTTCACGGCGAAGGAGTACACCTGCTACTACGCCCGGGTCCTCGACACCGACCTGCCGCTGGCGATCGACGTCGTCTGCGACATGCTCACGGGCTCGCTCATCCTCGACGAGGACGTGGACGCCGAGCGCGGCGTCATCCTCGAGGAGATCGCGATGACCGAGGACGACCCCGGCGACGTGGTGCACGACCTGTTCGCGCAGACCATGTTCGGCGACACCCCGCTGGGCCGCCCGGTCCTCGGCACCGTCGACACGATCAACGCGCTCACCCGCGGCCAGATCGCCCGCTTCTACAAGAAGCACTACGACCCCACCCACCTGGTCGTCGCCGCCGCGGGCAACGTGGACCACGCCACGGTGGTACGACAGGTCCGCCGCGCCTTCGAGAAGGCCGGCGCCCTCACCCGTACCGACGCCGTCCCGGTCGCCCCCCGCGAGGGCGCCAGGACCATCCGTACGGCGGGCCGCGTCGAGCACCTGAACCGGAAGACGGAGCAGGCGCACGTGGTCCTCGGCATGCCCGGCCTGGCCCGCACCGACGACCGCCGCTGGGCGCTCGGCGTGCTGAACACCGCCCTCGGCGGCGGCATGTCCTCCCGCCTCTTCCAGGAGGTCCGGGAGAAGCGCGGCCTGGCCTACAGCGTGTACTCGTACACCTCGGGCTTCGCCGACTGCGGCCTCTTCGGCGTGTACGCGGGCTGCCGCCCGAACCAGGTCCACGACGTGCTGGGGATCTGCCGGGACGAGCTCGACAAGGTGGCCGCCGACGGCCTCACCGACGACGAGATCGCCCGCGCCATCGGCCAGCTCTCCGGCTCCACCGTCCTCGGCCTGGAGGACACCGGCGCCCTGATGAACCGCATCGGCAAGAGCGAGCTGTGCTGGGGCGACCAGATGTCGGTGGACGACATGCTGGCCAGGATCGCGGCCGTCACCCCGGACGAGGTCCGGGAGGTCGCCCGTGACGTCCTGACCCTGCGGCCCTCGCTCTCGGTGATAGGCCCCCTCAAGGACAAGCAGGCGGACCGCCTCCACCAGGCCGTCTCCTGACCTCCACCCCTAAGGAAGTAGTGCGATGAGCAAGCTGCGCGTGGCGGTCCTCGGTGCCCGGGGCCGCATCGGCTCCGAGGCCGTCAAGGCCGTCGAGGCCGCCGAGGACATGGAGCTGGTCGCGGCCCTGGGCCGCGGCGACGAGCTGGAGACCCTCACCGAGGCGGGTGCCCAGGTCGTCGTCGAGCTGACCACCCCGGACTCGGTCATGGCCAACCTCGAGTACTGCGTCGGCCACGGCATCCACGCCGTCGTCGGCACCACCGGCTGGACCGAGGACCGCCTCGCGCGGCTGAACGGCTGGCTCGCCGCCTCCCCGGAGACCGGCGTCCTCATCGCCCCGAACTTCTCCATCGGCGCCGTCCTCACCATGAGGTTCGCGCAGCTCGCGGCCCCGTACTTCGAGTCGGTCGAGGTCGTCGAGCTGCACCACCCGAACAAGGTGGACGCCCCCTCCGGCACCGCCACCCGCACCGCCCAGCTGATCGCCGAGGCCCGCGCGGAGGCCGGCCTCGGCGCCCAGCCGGACGCCACCGCGACCGCCCTCGACGGCGCCCGCGGCGCGGACGTGGACGGCGTGCCGGTCCACGCGGTACGGCTCCGGGGCCTGCTGGCCCACCAGGAGGTGCTGCTCGGCGGTGAGGGGGAGACCCTCACCGTCCGCCACGACTCGCTGCACCACTCCAGCTTCATGCCGGGCGTGCTGCTCGGTGCCCGCCGCGTGGTGAGCACCCCGGGCCTCACGTTCGGTCTTGAGCACTTCCTGGACCTGGGCTGACGGCCATGGGCGGCAAGATCACGTACGTCTTCCTCTCCACCGTCCTGGTCCTGGTCTTCGGGGTGGTGGCGATGGAGGGCGTCCTGCTCCTCCTGACCGGTGAGCCGGCGGCCATGGGCATGGGCGCGGTGGCGTTCCTGCTGCCGTGCGTCGGCGCCTGGTTCCTGTGGAAGAACACCCGCTTCGCGCGCCGGGCCCACCGGCTGGCCGCGGAGCTGGAGGCCGAGGGCGGGCTCCCCGTCGACGACCTGAAGCGCACCCAGGGCGGCCGGATCGACCGCGACTCCGCGGACGAGGTCTTCGCCCGGCGCAAGGCCGAGACGGAGGAGTCCCCGGAGGACTGGCGCTGCTGGTTCCGGCTCGCGGTCGCCTACCACGACGCCCGCGACACCCCCCGGGCCCGCAAGGCGATGCAGCGGGCCATCGCCCTCCACGAGGGCCGGGCGGTCAGCGCCTGACGCCGTACTCGGCGTGCCACGCCTCGACGGTGTCGGCGGCCCGGTCGAAGGCCTCGGTCCGGGAGAGGAAGTCGGCGCTGTGGTCGGTGAACAGCACCAGCTGCTCGCCGGCCACCCGGTCGAGCAGCAGCGCCTGTCCCTGGACGGTGCGCGGGAGGTTCAGCCAGCGCACCGGCTGCTGGGCGGTGCGGACCGAGGCCACCTTCGGCCAGGGGGTGGTGGCGGTGGAGAAGAAGCCGACGCGCCGCAGCCCCGCCCGGCTCACCCAGGTGCCCATGCGCAGCAGCCGCAGCGCGGCCAGGATGATCAGCACGGCGACGCCGAAGGTGACGAGCGCCCCGTCGACGGCACCGGCGGCGATGATGATCACCGCGGCGAGCAGCACGAACGAGGCGAGCAGCAGCGCGAGCGCCGCCGCGCCGACCCGGTAGGACCCCGGCCGGTACGGACGGCGCCACTGGTCGTGGTCGTCGAACGGGAGCGCGACGGCATCGGCGGTGTCGAAGGCGCGGTCGGCCGTCAGGAAGGGCAGGGGCACGGCGGTTCCTCACTCACAGGCACGCTCGAAGGGGCGGTGCCCGGTGAGGCTACCTCAGCGCTGGTCGGAGGCCTCGGACTGCTGCCGGTGCGCGGGCGCGTCCGTACTGTCGAGGGACGGCATCCCCAGGACCAGGGAGCCCACGAGGCCGGCGACGACGGTCAGCCCGAGCAGCGTACGTCCCACGACCTGCCCCGGCCTGAGCCGCTCCCGGGGCGGCGGAGTGACGTTACTGCGGAACCCGTCGGCCTCCGCCACGAACGCGAACGGTACGGCCTCTGCCCGCCTGGACATGGATGGCACTCTCCTCGGTGGTCGTCATATGCCTCATGGGTCTCTCATGGGTACAGACGAGCGAATCGAGGATGTGGTGCCGTTTTTTCACCGAAGAAGCCGAATCTCCTCCCTCGGACGGAGGCCGGGGCGGGTGCGTACTCCCCGGGACGGACGTCGTTAGAGTGGGCGACTGCGATTGGCGACTGGAAGGTACTGCTGGTGACCGACACCCCCACCGAGCCCGTGAAGATCGACCTCCGGAGCGATGTCACCGTCGAACTGGTGAAGAGCGCCGCCGCCGACTCCGACGTCCTGTGGGCGGCCCGGGTCTCCACGGCGGGGGAGCAGTCCCTCGACGAGCTCCAGAAGGACCCGGAGCGCTCGAAGGGCCTGATCAACTATCTGATGCGGGACCGTCACGGCAGCCCCTTCGAGCACAACTCGATGACCTTCTTCATCAGCGCCCCGATCTTCGTCTTCCGCGAGTTCATGCGGCACCGGGTGGGCTGGTCGTACAACGAGGAGTCCGGCCGCTACCGGGAGCTCCAGCCGGTCTTCTACGTCCCCGACACCTCCCGCAAGCTGGTCCAGGAGGGCCGCCCGGGCAAGTACGTCTTCGTCGAGGGCACCCCGGAGCAGCACGAGCTCACCAGCCGGGCCATGGAGGACTCGTACCGCCAGGCGTACGAGACGTACCAGGAGATGCTCGCGGCCGGCGTCGCCCGCGAGGTGGCCCGCTCGGTCCTCCCGGTCGGCCTCTACTCCTCGATGTACGCCACCTGCAACGCCCGCTCGCTGATGCACTTCCTCGGCCTGCGCACCCAGCACGAGCTGGCCGCGGTCCCGTCCTTCCCGCAGCGGGAGATCGAGATGGTCGGCGAGAAGATGGAGGAGCACTGGGCCCGGCTGATGCCGCTGACCCACGCGGCCTTCAACAAGAACGGACGGGTCGCACCGTAGGGCACAGATGTTCGCCCACTCTCACGAAGTGTCCGTATTGCGACGTTTCGTGAAGTTCATCTAGGCTGATCAAACGGACCCGGCACTGCTTGAACCCCCGAGCAGGCAGTGCCGGGCTCCTCTTCTGACGTCCCCCGAGGGGGCACCCGGCGCTGAGCAGCGAGTAGCGTGTTACCCATGGCTCCGATCTCCACTCCGCAGACCCCCTTCGGGAGGGTCCTCACCGCCATGGTCACGCCCTTCACGGCGGACGGCGCACTCGACCTCGACGGCGCCCAGCGACTCGCCGCCCACCTGGTGGACGCAGGCAACGACGGCCTGGTCGTCAACGGCACCACCGGCGAGTCCCCCACCACCAGCGACGCGGAGAAATCGGAGCTCGTACGCGCCGTCCTGGAGGCCGTCGGAGACCGCGCCCACGTCGTCGCCGGCATCGGCACCAACGACACCCACCACTCCATCGAGCTGGCCCGCACCGCCGAGCGCGACGGCGCCCACGGCCTCCTCGCCGTCACGCCGTACTACAACAAGCCCCCGCAGGAGGGTCTGTACCGGCACTTCTCCGCGATCGCCGACTCCACCGGCCTCCCGGTGATGCTCTACGACATCCCCGGCCGCTCCGGAGTCCCGATCGACACCGAGACGATCGTCCGCCTCGCCGAGCACCCCCGGATCGTCGCCAACAAGGACGCCAAGGGCGACCTCGGCCGCGCGAGCTGGGCCATCGCCCGCTCCGGCCTCGCCTGGTACTCCGGCGACGACATGCTCAACCTGCCGCTCCTCTCGGTCGGCGCCGTCGGCTTCGTCTCCGTCGTGGGCCACGTCGTCACCCCCGACCTCCGCGCCCTCCTCGACGCCCACCTCGCCGGCGAGGTCACGAAGGCCACCGAGATCCACCAGAAGCTGCTCCCGGTCTACACCGGCATGTTCCGCACCCAGGGCGTCATGACCACCAAGGCCGCGCTCGCCCTCCAGGGTCTCCCGGCCGGTCCGCTGCGCCTCCCGCTCGTCGAGCTCTCCGAGCAGGAGACCGAACAGCTCAAGATCGACCTGGCCGCCGGCGGGGTAGACCTCTGACACCGACTTCACAACTGAACACAGGCACAACTCAAGACAGCGACAACTGAACACCGACGACAGCAAGTGCACGATTGTCATGCGCGCCACGTGCCGACCGGTACGTGGCGCGTGTGGTGAGGAGAGACTTTTGAGCCATCCGCATCCCGAACTCGGCGCACCGCCGAAGCTCCCCCAGGGCGGCCTGCGCGTCACCCCGCTCGGCGGCCTGGGCGAGATCGGCCGCAACATGACCGTCTTCGAGTACGACGGCAAGCTGCTGATCGTCGACTGCGGCGTCCTCTTCCCCGAGGAGGAGCAGCCGGGCGTCGACCTGATCCTGCCCGACTTCACCACCATCCAGGACCGCATCGACGATGTCGTCGGCATCGTCCTGACCCACGGCCACGAGGACCACATCGGTGGCGTGCCGTACCTGCTGCGCCTGCGGCAGGACATCCCCCTCATCGGCTCCAAGCTGACCCTCGCCCTGATCGAGGCCAAGCTCCAGGAGCACCGCATCCGGCCGTACACGCTGGAGGTCGCCGAGGGCCACCGAGAGCGCCTCGGCGCCTTCGACTGCGAGTTCATCGCGGTCAACCACTCCATCCCGGACGCCCTGGCGGTCGCCATCCGCACCCCCGCGGGCATGGTCGTCCACACCGGCGACTTCAAGATGGACCAGCTGCCGCTGGACAACCGCCTCACCGACCTGCACGCCTTCGCCCGGCTGAGCGAGGAGGGCATCGACCTCCTGCTCACCGACTCGACGAACGCCGAGGTCCCCGGCTTCACGCCGCACGAGCGCGACATCTCCAACGTCCTGCGGAACGTCTTCGCGAACGCCCAGAAGCGGATCATCGTGGCGAGCTTCGCCAGTCACGTCCACCGCATCCAGCAGATCCTCGACGCCGCCCACGAGTACGGCCGCCGGGTCGCCTTCGTCGGCCGCTCGATGGTCCGCAACATGGGCATCGCCCGCGACCTGGGCTATCTCCGCGTCCCGGCCGGCCTGGTCGTCGACGTGAAGACCCTGGACGACCTGCCGGACGACGAGGTCGTGCTGGTCTGTACGGGTTCCCAGGGCGAGCCGATGGCGGCCCTGTCCCGCATGGCCAACCGCGACCACCAGATCCGGATCGTCCCCGGCGACACGGTCATCCTGGCCTCGTCCCTCATTCCGGGCAACGAGAACGCGGTCTACCGCGTGATCAACGGCCTCACCCGCTGGGGCGCCAACGTCGTCCACAAGGGCAACGCCAAGGTCCACGTCTCGGGCCACGCCTCGGCCGGCGAGCTGCTGTACTTCTACAACATCTGCAAGCCGAGGAACCTCATGCCGGTCCACGGCGAATGGCGCCACCTGCGCGCCAACGCCGAGCTCGGCGCGATGACGGGCATCCCCAAGGACCACATCGTCATCGCCGAGGACGGCGTCGTCGTCGACCTGGTCGACGGCCGCGCCCGCATCACCGGCAAGGTCCAGGCGGGGTACGTGTACGTCGACGGCCTCTCGGTCGGCGACGTCACCGAGTCCTCCCTGAAGGACCGTCGGATCCTCGGCGAGGAGGGCATCATCTCGGTCTTCGTGGTGGTCGACTCCTCCACCGGCAAGATCACCGGAGGCCCGCACGTCCACGCGCGCGGCTCCGGCATCGAGGACCCCGTCTTCGACGCGGTGATCCCGAAGATCGAGCAGGCGCTGAACAAGTCCGCCCAGGACGGCGTCGTCGAGCCCCACCAGCTCCAGCAGCTGATCCGCCGCACGGTCGGCAAGTGGGTCTCCGACACCTACCGCCGCCGCCCGATGATCCTCCCGGTCGTCGTCGAGGTCTGACGAACCAGCACGAACCGGGAGCGGGGCGCCTCGATTTGCATCGGGGCGCCCCGCTCCAGTACGTTTACGGCTCCGTCAGAGGGGAAGCCCCGGGCACCACTGCGTGCCGGGAGGGTGAACCGGAAGGCGGGAAATCCGACTCAGAAGA
>NZ_JASCXN010000010.1 GCF_030010625.1 Streptomyces sp. CC208A
AATGACAGGATGGTGATGGTGGCATCCATGCTGGAGGCAGCCGTCGCTGACAAGCGCATCCCGGAGAATCCCGCCTGCGGCGTCCGGATATCCCGGGCGGCTCCGTGCGCGGTGGACGAGGACGAGATTCCCATGCTGGGCGAAGTCGATCTGATCGCGGCGCACATCGCCCCGCAGTACCGTCTCGCGGTCTACCTGCAATCGGGTACCGGCCAGCGCACCAGCGAGGTCCTGGCCTTCTCCGCCGAGTGCCGCCGGTCCGGCTTCGTCAGGATCCGCTGGCAGGTCAGTGCCAAGGCTCACCGCAGCGACTGCCGCACGGTCTTCGTGCCGCTCAAGCACCGGACGGAGGGTGAGTACCGGGACGTCCCGGCCGCCCCGTTCGTCGAGCAGGAGATCGACGCCCACCTGTCGCGATGGGAGCCGGTTCCTGTCACCTTCCCCGGCCGGCGGGGCAAGCGACGCCGGTTGGAGGTCTTCTTCGCCCCGCGCTGGCGCGGCAAGGGCGCGATGCCCACCGCCTCCACCTACGGCTACCACTTCAGGAAGGCATGCGTGTCGGCCGGCCTGGTCGATGCGGACGGCAAGGCCAAGTACACGCCCGGCAGTCTCCGGCACTTCTTCGCCTCGACCGCGTTGGCGAACGGCGTTCCGATCCGCGAGGTCTCACGCTGGCTCGGCCACAAGTCGATCAAGACCACCGTGGACATCTACGGTCACCTCGTCCCCGAGGCATGGGACCGCTGCCGTGACATCATGCAGAAGGCCATGCGCCCGGAGGCACCGGAGGACCCCTCGGGGTACGACGCTGCGGCCTGACGTGCTGGATGTGCTGGATGAACGCCTACCGTGCTGGATCGGTGCTGGATACGATCTTCCAGAGAGACGTTTCCGCAGGTGAGAGCCCTGTGTGTGACATTCCGCTTCAATGTGTGACGTATCGTCAAGAATTGTGCCCGACCCGCCTGTTGGCAGGTCGGGCACAGGCGTCTGTCCGCGTGGAGTCCTTGCCCCGTGGCGTGGGGCGGCAGCGGCAGGTCTGGTCGGCGTCAGGTTGCCTCAGACCTTGACGACTTCCACGGAAGGGCCGCACAGGAGTGTCAGGTCCTCGGGGTCGGACGTGAGGACGGTGACCGGCCGGGGTGCGTTGCGGGCGATGGCAGCGAAGGCGGCATCAATGGCGTACTTGTGGCCGTGGAGGTGATGGGCGCGCAGAAGCGCGGCGGCCTGGTCGGTGATCTCCTTGGTGACGTCGTGAACGTCGACGCGGGAGAGGACCCACTTGATGCGGGCGGGGTGGATGCGCTTGTAGTCGGCCTCGAGGGTGGTCATGGCGCTGGTGGCGACGCGGATACCCTCTTCCGATGCCGCCTGGACCAGAGCCACGACGGTGCGGTCCTTACGGTAGAGCTTCGAGAGTCCTTCGCTGTCGAGCAGGAGCGTGCCGGGCATCAGGCGGCGGCCCCGCCGGCCTGTCGGTGGTCGTGGCGCAGCAGCGCCCGGGCGGCCTCGACCTCTTCGCGGGTGAGGGCTTCGTTGTCGGTCTCGAAGTCGGCGACGATCTCCCGGAGCTTGTCCATGGCGACTCTCTGTTCGAGAGCCTCGGCGACGTAGGCGGAGAAACCGCCAGGCCCGACATGGGCGCGTACGGCCTCGGCGAGATCCTCGGGCAGGCTGATCGAGTACTTCCTGCTACCACTCATGACGCCAATCCTACCGGCGGTGGTAAGTCTTCGCGAGGTGGACGGCCTCACGGACAGACCGGTCGCAGTGGGCCGGCGGGGAGATGCGATCGAGGTTCCACGGGCTGGGCTGGTCCGTGGCGAAGTCCACCCGGCTCAGCAAGAAGCCATCCCCTTCAGGGTCGGAAGAGTCACCAGGGATCGCAGGCGCCGCCGAATCAGGCGGCGCACACTGAGGTGAGTGCGATCCGCTCCGCGAGGTGATCCGATGCGCCGCATCCTGTCTGCCGGTTGCTCCTCTCTCCTGGCGCTGGCGCTCGCAGGGGCGGGTGGCTGTGGCTCCTCCGGTGAGAGGAAGGTGGAAACGGGTCCGACGGTCACGAGGGCCCAGACCGTCACAGCGGAGCCGACGCCCACTCCCACGCCGCCTTCCACCCCGCCGAAGCCGACTGCAGCTCCCACTGCTGACGCGGCCTCCACTGTCGAGGCGTATTTCGCTGCCATCAATGCGCGCGACTACCGACGAGCGTGGGACCTCGGGGGCAAGAACCTTGGCGGCTCCTACGAGTCCTTCCAGGCAGGCTTTGCCGACACCGTTCAGGACACCGTCCGCATCGTCGATGTCCAGGACGGCGCGGTCACGGTCACGCTCGACGCCCTGCAGGCGGATGGGACCGTGCGTTCCTTCGAGGGCACGTACGAGGTCAGGAACGGGGTGATTGTCGACGCCGACGTACGGCTGGTGAGCCCGACGCCGGAGAGCGCAGCACCGACAGTGCCGGAGGACACCATCCGCTCATATCCCCCGGGTCCTCCTGCGGGCGTTCCCGGCGTCGACTGCTCAGACCTTCCTGGTCCCGTTTGGGTAGGCCCCTCAGACCCTCACCGCCTCGACCGCGACGGTGACGGCATCGGCTGCGAACTCGACTGAAGCCCCCGACACCGGCAGCGTCTGGGCGCATGGCATGGGTACGACGCGGCCCAGCATCTCGGGCTACGGAAGTGACCAGCTGTCGGCGAACGCACTGGAGGCCGGTCCAGCGGCGCTTTCTCGCTCTCGGAGCCCCGGCCTCCGCAGCCAGTCCGCAGGACACCCGTAAACGGCCGTCGGGAGCCAACGCATGCCAACCGGGAAAGACAGGTCAGAGCCCTGGAGGGGGCTCCGTTGCAGGTCAGCATCAGACCGCAGACATTCCGCTTCAACGTGTGACGGGCGGAGCACCGCCGGATCGTTGACCTCGCAGAATCGCAGGTCAGAAAGGGTCCGACTCTTCGGGGCCGGGCCCTTGGTTTTTCCGTGCCGGGAGGGTGGTCGGCCTTCGTGGCGGGGGATCGGGTGGGTGGGTCAGGCGGGTCGGGCGGGGGCTTGGAGTTCGATCGTGTAGCCGCCTTGGGGGGTGGGGTGGGCGGTGAGGGTGCCGTGGAGGAGTTCGGCGCGTTCTTTCAGACCGATGAGGCCGTGTCGGGCGCTGGGGAGGGCGACGGACGGGCGGGTGGGGGCGGTGTTGGTGACGGTGACGCCGAAGTGGTGGGCGTCGTGCCAGAGGCGTACGTCGGCGCGGGCTCCGGGGGCGTGTTTGCGTACGTTGGTGAGGGCTTCCTGGACCGTGCGGTAGACGGTGCGCTGGGCGGTGGTGCTGATGTCGGGGGGAAGGTCGCCGGCCAAGGTCGCCTCGATGCCGCTGTTGGCGATCAGCTGTTGGAGATCGGCGAGGGTGGGTTGAGGGGCGAGTTCGGTCTCCTTGCCGCCGGAGGCGCGGAGCAGGGTGACCATGTGGCGGAGTTCGTCGAGGGTGTTCGCGCTCAGGGTGCGGATGGTGCGGGCGGCCTCGCGGGCGTCGGGGTCCTTGGCCGCGACCTGGAGGGCGCCGGCCTGGACGGCGATGAGGCTGACCTGGTGGGAGACGACGTCGTGCATCTCGCGGGCCAGCTGGGCGCGTTCGCGGGCGAGGACGGTCTGGGCGTGCAGGGCGCGTTCGTGTTCCCGGGCCTCCTTGACCTCGACGAGCCGGCGGGCCACGTCGTGCCTGGCCTGGACTAGTTGGCCGAAGAGGATGGGGGCGGTGGCCGTGGCCAGTGTGTAGACGAACTGGACCAGCGTCCAGGTCCGGTCGTCGCCGGTGAACCCGTCGGACAGCGGCCAGGCGAGGGTGCCCGCCGCCGCGTTCAGCAGGGCGCAGCCGGCCAGCAGCGGGCGGTTGCGGGTGGACGCCGCCAGTGTGTACAGGGCGGCGATCGGGGCGACCGCCACGTCCATGAACAGGCTCATGGGCAGGGTCAGCAGGAAGACGGTCAGCGGGAAGCGCCTGCGCAGGAACAGCGCCGCGCTGCCGAGGGCGGCGCAGGCCCACATCAGGGATGTGCCCTCGCCGAAGAGGTTGATCCACGCGTCGAGCGCGGCCAGTACCACGAGACCCGCGTCGACGGCCCAGGGCGGTACCCGCCGCCACAGCGCCCGGCCCCTGCTCATCGTCCGTCGTCCCGTGCCGTGTCGTCGTCGTGGTGGGTGAGCAGCCCGGCCCGCTCGGCGAGGAGCGCGGCCTGGACGCGGCTGCTGACCCGCAGTTTGGTCAGGATCGAGCTGACGTGGTCCTTGACGGTGCCCGCGCTCAGGTGGACGCGGGTGCCGATGTCGGCGTTGGAGAGTCCTTCGGCGACCAGGACGAGGACGTCGCGTTCCCGGTCGCTGAGCAGGCCCACGCGTGCCACGTCCGCGTCCTGGGGCGCTCCCGCCCCCGGGTGACCGCGCAGCAGCGCGCGTGACGCCTTCGGGGACATCACCACCCCGCCCGCGGCCAGGGTGCGGACCAGCTGGGCGAGCTGCTCGGGTTCGGTGTCCTTGAGCAGGAAGCCGGCGGCTCCCGAGCGCAGCGCGGTGAGGACGTACTCGTCGGTGTCGAAGGTGGTCAGCATGGCCACCTGCGGTGGCTCGGGCAGTTCCCGGATCTGCCGCAGCACGGTCAGGCCGTCCACGTCCGGCATGCGGATGTCGAGGAGCACGACGTCCGGCGCCTCGCGCCGGATGACGTCGGCCGCCTGGGCGCCTTCGGCGGTCGCCACGACCTCGATGCCGTCGGAGGCGTTCAGGATCATCCGGAAACCGGACCGCACCAGGGCCTCGTCGTCCACCACCACTACCCGGATCACCGGCGTCCCGCCTCACACTCTCGTCTGCTCTGTCCAGCTGCTCGGCGACCCGCACCCCGCATCGAGGCGGCCACGTTCTTCTCGTTCTTCTCGTACGGTGATCGCCTGCCGCCGACCATACGTCCGGCACGGTACGCGGTGGCGCGACCACCGCGGACTGTGGACACCCGGCGGGTGGGCTCCAGCCGTTCGGGGGGTGCGATCCGGTCCGTCGGCGGACCGGCGGGCGAGGCTCGGAGGACGGTGGCCGGGGTGCTCGTCCGATGGGGGCGGTACGGGGGTCCGCCGGTCGGCGGGGCCGTTCCGGCCGGTCGGCGGGGGTGTCACCGAAGCCTGTCGGATGGTCCGCCCCCTGGCGGCACCGGGAGGTTGTCCGTATGACACAGATACAGTCGCCGCAGGAGACATCGGCCCTACGGTCCACGGCCTCGCCCGGGTCCGCCGGGAAGGTCTCGGGCGGTCCCTCGACGGCACGCCTGGTCGGGGTGGATCTGGCCCGCGCGCTGGCGGTGTTCGGCATGTACATCGTGCACATCGGCCCGGCGCTGTCGGCCACGGACGGCGTCGGCACCTGGGTCCGGTACCTGGCCGACGGCCACTCGTCGGTCCTGTTCGCCACCCTTGCCGGGTTCTCGCTGATGCTGATCGCCGGCCGCCGTGCGCCGAAGACCGGCCTGGCGGGCCGGCAGGCGAAGGCCCGGATCGTGATCCGCGCCGTGGTCCTGCTGGCGCTCGGCACCGTGCTGGCGATGGAGTACGGGGGCGTGATCATCCTCGGCTTCTACGGCGTGTACTTCCTCCTCGCCCTGCCCCTGCTGCGGCTGTCCGCCAAGACGCTGGCGATCGTCGCGGCGGGGCTCGCGCTCGTCACGCCGCAGCTGGCGTTCTTCCTGAACTCGCTGCTGAGCGAGTCCGTCCGGCAGACCATCGACGCCTACGACCCGCTCAAGAAGCTCAGCGAAGTGGGCGTGCTCGATCTGCTGCTCACCGGCTTCTACCCGACGATCACCTGGATGTCGTTCGTGGTCGCCGGGATGGCGCTGGCCCGCCTCGACCTGTCGGCCGTCTCCGTCCAGCGGCGCCTGGCCGCGCTCGGTGCCGCCCTGACGGCGGGCGCGTACGGCCTGTCGCTGCTCCTTGCGGGCCCGAACGCGCTGCGCAGCATGGCGGAGGACGGGAAGTCGTCGTCCGCCGGGTTCGAGAAGGCGTCGTCGTTCGGCGGATCCTTCGAGGCCTCCCAGCGGGCGGCCTCGGAACTGCTGTCCGCCGGGCCGCACAGCGGCACCACGTTCGACATCATCGGCAGCGTCGGCGTCGCCATCCTCGTGATCGTGGGCGCGACGGTGCTCATGGACCGCCTGCCGCGCCTGCGCCGCCTGGCGAAACCCGTCATCGCCGTGGGCACCATGTCCCTGACGGCCTACGTCGGCCACTTCCTCGCCCAGTCCGTGCTCGGCGTATCGGCCGGCGAGAGCACCCAGACGTCCTGGATCCCCGTGCTCACGTTCATCCTCGGGGCGATCGTGTTCGCCGCGGCCTGGTCCCGCTTCTTCCGCCGCGGACCGCTGGAGTCGCTGCTCAACACCGCCACCAGGCCCGCCAAGTACATCCGGTGAGGTCCGGCCGGGACGACTCGGCTTTCCTGCCCCCGGCCTGAATGACCCACCTCAACCCGCCCGGCCCGCAAGGGGATCGCCCTTGCGGGCTTCGGCTGTGGTCCTGGCCGGCTGGACGACGGGGTTCGCGGCGGCCGCGTCGGCGAAGCCCGAGGGCGTCCAGCGGTCGGGGAACGGAACGGGCTGCCGGCCGTTACGGATACGGGCACCGGGACTCCGGGACTCCGGGACTCCGGGGCGAGGCGGCAGGCCGAGTCGGGTGAGCGAACCGCCTGGTGACGCGGGCGCCGTCCTCAGCCCCATGCGCGTGGGGCGCGCCGGTGTCCGCCGGCTGCCCCCCGCCGCACGGCGGGGGGCAGCCGGCGTGGGGGCACCCGTCTCACCCTTCGAGGCGCCCCACAGGAACCGTCAGGAGCTGGGTGGCCGCGAGCTGCGCGTACAGCTCGTCCTCGACCACCAGCTCCTCATGGGTGCCGATCGCGCGGACCGTGCCGGCGTCCATGACGACGATGCGGTCCGCGTCCGTGACCGTCGACAGGCGGTGCGCCACCACCAGGACGGTGGTCTCGCGCGCCGTCTCGGCGATGACGTCCCGCAGCGCCAGCTCGTTGACGGCGTCGAGCTGCGAGGTCGCCTCGTCCAGGAGCAGCAGCCGGGGTTTACGCAGCAGCGCGCGGGCGATCGCGACGCGCTGGCGCTCGCCGCCGGACAGCTTCGAGCCGCGGTGCCCGACCAGGGTGTCCAGGCCGTGCGGGAGGCGCTCGACGAGGGCGTCGAGTCTGGTGCGGGCGAGGACGGCGCGGATGTCGTCGTCCGTCGCGCCGGGTGCCCCGAAGACCAGGTTCTCCCGCAGGGTACCGGCCAGGACCGGCGCGTCCTGCTCGACGTACCCGATGACGGACCGCAGCTCGGACAGCGGCCACCGGCGTACGTCCTTGCCGTCGACCAGGATCCGGCCGGCACTCGTCTCGTGGAACCGCTCGATGAGCGAGAAGACCGTCGACTTGCCCGCGCCCGAAGGCCCGACGAAGGCCGTCATCCCGGCGCCGGGCACCTCGAAGTCCACCTGCTGGTGGATGTACGGCAGACCGGGGCCGTAGCGGAAGGACACGCCCTCGAAGCGGACCGAAGCCGGACGCACCTCGGTCCGCACCGGCTTGTACGTGGCCGGCGGCTCCGCCGCCAGGCGGTCCACCTCCTCGATCCGGGAGATCGCGGCCGCGCCCTCCTGGTACGCGGAGGCGGCCTCGACCAGCTTGTACACCGGCTCCATCAGGTAGAACAGGTACAGCAGGAAGGCGATGAGCGTGGAGACGGGGATGTCCCCGGACGCGACCCGCGCCCCGCCGACCGTGAGCACCGCGAGGAACGCCAGCTCGACGGCGAGGTTGTCCGCCGTTCCCAGCAGGGCCTCCCACTTCGCGCCGCGCACGCCGTGGCGCCATGCCCGCCGGGCCGACGCCTCGACGCGGGCGGCCTCCCGCTCCTCGGCGCCGGCCGCCTTCACCGTGCGGAACGCGCCGAAGACCCGCTCCAGGCCGGTGGACATCTCCCCGACCGCGGCCTGCGCGCGCTCGGCGGCCTGCCCGATCCTCGGCATCACCAGGGCGGCGCCCGCGCCGACGACCACGACCACACCGAGCGTGACGCCGAGCAGGACGGCGTCCAGGAAGGCCATCACCACGACCGCCGCGATCAGCGTCAGCGTCCCGGTCGCGGCGTTGACCACCGCCTGGGTGCTGACGGCCCGCAGCAGCGTGGTGTCGGAGGTCACCCGGGACATCAGATCGCCCGGCTGCATCCGGTCCACCGCCGAGAGCCGCAGCCGCAGCAGCCGGCCGATCAGGCTGCGGCGAGCGGCCAGCACCACCGACTCCGCCGTCCGCTCCAGCACATAGGCGCCGAACGCCTCGGCCACCGTGCTCAGCAGCACCAGCCCGGTCAGCATCAGCAGAACGGTGGTGAGCGTGCCACCGGACGAGAGCCGGTCGACCAGCGCCTTCGTGGCCAGCGGCTGCAGCAGCCCTCCGGCGGCCCCCGCCAGCGCCAGCAGCAGCCCGACGACGACGGCCCACCGGTGCGGGCGGACGTACCCGTACAGCGCCTTGAGCGTCTCACGGACGCGCGGAGACTCGGCACCCGTCGCCTCCGGGGCGGATGCGGTGTTCACAAGATCCCTTCCCAACGTGCTCTGCCGTGCCCCTCATCGGAGGCAGGCGTACGGCACCGTCCCGCACGAGGCCCCGGGGCTCGGCCCGGGGGACCGGCGGTCGGCATCAGGGGCCCGCTCGTGCGCACGGTGTGTCACGCCACCAGACTTGAGCGCCGGACAGCTCTCCGGCCATCCGGCGATCGTCGGGTGCACCCCCGCCATGTGGCTGGAGAAGATCGCCTGTCGGCCGGCCGAGGTGATCCTGAGGGGGGAGACGTTCGGGGGAGCGTGTGGACTTTCCGGCTCCCGCAGCGCGCTACCGCGCCGGGACGGTGCTGGGATGCTTCTCTGTTTCCACGGGCCAGAGGCTTGCAACGGAGTTCCGCTTCCATTCCCGTTGCCCGGGGCTCACCCGCAGGCCGTGTCGGGCGCGGCGGGCCGACCCTTCTTGCGGTGCTTCTGTCCACGCCTCCTCGGGCCCTTGGAGGGCGGGACAGCGGGAACGGTCGGACCGGACCAGGGGCTGGTGGCGCAGGCGCGTGACCGCCGCGCAAGCATCGTCCGGTCGACTCTTCCGGCCGTCTGCCGGGTCAGCCCGCGCCCTCGTGGTCCTCGTCCCCTGCGCGAGGCGCGGACGGGCGGTGCGGGCTGTGCGAGGTGTCCCAGAAGTACGGAGACGCCATGCCGTCCTCGGCCGTCCCCCACCGGCCTTGGTTCTGTTCACCCGTACCGTTCTCCGCAGCCTCCGGCGTGAACGCACCCGTGCCTGTGCCGGTGAACGGCGGGCCCTCAGGGGCGGGGAAGCCCGGTGACCAGGGCCCCGTGGCGTTCCCCTCGTCCGAAGGCCCGCCCTCCGGCCCTCCGCCCTCGCTCTCGTCGGAGGACGGGAAGAAGGTCCTCCTGATCTCCTCGGCGGCCTCGTCCAGCCCCTCCGCTTCCAGGCTTCGCATCACCCGGTGCGCGAGCACCGTGTAGCCGTCCATGTCCGGCTTCAGGCCCGCCGCAGCCAGCAACAGAAGCAGCCGGTCCGAGACCCCTACTTCCTCCTCGGGGGCGAAGGCCCCGCCTCCCTGGCCGTCCCCGCCCCACAGCGGGCCCCCGACGGTCGCCTCGCTCCGCGCGGCCACGGGCGGGACGAGCAGGTGGCGGAAGAGTTCGGGCACCTCCTCGTCCTTGGCCGCCGCCGCGATCCGGGCGAGCGGGCCGATCATGTCGACCGCCTTCTCGATCTCGTTCTCGTGACGGGCCAGCCACCACACCACCGCGCTGCCCGCGCTCTTGAGCACGTCGTCACCGAGGTAGCGCCGCTTGTTGCGCTCGTGCTGACGCTCGTACTCCCAGATCTCCTCGTCCTTGCGAAGGTCGTTCAGCTTCCGCAGACGATCGCGGTCGGCGGGGGCGAGGCTCAGCGTCACATCGGCCGCCATGGCCTCCACCCGTCCGCTCCGGTCCGTCAGCGGGACGCCCAGCTCCCCTTCCAGGAGATACCGCGCGAAGCTCGCCCGGCCGGGATCCTCGTGGCGGACGACCTCCAGGGCCCGGCTGACGACCGAGGACACGGCGAGGGCCGAGGAGGCGCCGTCGGCCCGGTCGGTGTGGCCGGGGGTCGGCCTCCACCACACGGTGGCGGAGAAAAGGAAGTCGTAACCGTCCGTCGCGCTCGACAGCGCTGCGTCGATCACCCGCGTCTCCTGGTACGGCTGCTCCGCCGGCGCGGCGGTCGGCTCGGGCTCCCCGGGCTCGTACGGATCAACCGAGGAACGGCCATTGCTGAGGAGCGCCATCACCAGCAGCAGGGAGCCCGAGGCCGTGACCATGGACATGAAGCCCCACAGCCAGGACGACCAGTGCAGGAGGTTGCCCAGCACGGCCGGTGTGAGGCCGCAGAGAACGACGAACAGCAGGCTGGGAAAACGGTGTTTCATCGTGCCTCTTCCGTGGTCCGTGGTCCGGCGCCCGTACGATCCGCACTCTCCGCGCGGGCGTACTGCGCGTGGTCGATGTGCTGCCAGAAGCGGGCGGCGACGGCCGCCCGGGACGGGTGGCGCGTGGACCCCGCCCAGCCGCAGGCGATGGCGTAGAGGCGGCGAAGAGCAGCCGTGCGGCCGTGCGTCGCCCTGACCATCGCGTCCAGCGCCGTCTCCCGCGTACCGTCGTCCGCCACGGCGTCCAGCCAGCTGCTCACCAGCGGGTTCCAGAGCTCCGTCGGCGGTTGCGAGAAGACCATCTCCCAGCCTCGGAACAGGTTCTGCCACGGGGGTGGGTCCGGTGTTCGGCGGCTCATCAACATCTCGGTGAGCAGCTGGAGTTGAGGTGCCATGCCGTACGGATCCCGGTGGGTCCGGTTCAGTAGCCGGTCGATCAGCAGCCGGTGGAGTCGGTGGTCGCGGCCGACGAGGCCGAGGAGTTCCTCCCGGGCCTCGCCCGCCGCTTCCCCCTTCCGTACGGCGAGGTGGTGGAGCCGTACCACCGCCTGATGCGGGTGCGTGGCGCCGAGGCTCTGGAGGGAGGCGGCGGTCAGGACGCGGACGAGACCGTCCGACAGAGGACTGGATCTCGCGCACTCGTACATGCGCCTGCGGAACCATCCTCCGAACTCCTCGTGGCGGAGGCCGAGTTCGAGAGCCGCCACGGCTCGCCGGTCGCAGGACTTCCCGGTTGCGTCGTCCGCCCAGCGGACCACGAGGTCGAAGAGGTCATCGGGTCGCCCGATGGCCAGGGATCGCTCGCCGAAGCGGGCAATGACGTTCATCCGGTCGCCCGTGGTCAGGCCGCGCAGTCCGGCGGCATGGCCGATCCACTCCTTGAGATCGTCGCGTATGCCGGGGAAGTTCGCCCAGAAGTACGCCCGTACCGCATCGGCGTAGGCCAGCCGTCCGAAGCGGAGCCGACCGTCCGGGGCCCGCTCGATCCCGAGGGCTGCCAATCGCTCCCCGAAGTCCGCCCGCGCGAGTTCGGTCGTCGCCTCTTCCGTGTGCCCCACTGCCCTCATCAAGCCGTGCCATGCCTCGTGGACGGGGTCGGCGTGGGCTTCTTCGAACACCGCCGTCGCGAGCAGCAGGGCCCGTTCGGGCGCGGTGCGGACCGTGGTCACCTGCCGGCCCACCTCGTAGGCACGGTCGGTCACCGCGTGTATCGCCTGGTCGAGCCATCCCGCGAAGTCGACGCCGAACCGGCCGCTGTCGCGTGCGGTCCTCACCAGCCCCGCGAGCCGTGCCAGCTCCCGCATGGGGGAGCGGTCGCACAGGCGCTGGAGGCCGGGACCCCTCAGGTCCGAGGAGCGGAAGGGCATCCGGTCCATGCGGAGGTGCCGGGTGACGACGGCGAGGCCCCGGGGGCGCTCCAGCGTCACCGTGTGCGGTTCGAGGTCCGGCGCCTGGACGTGTTCCATGCCCCACGGCAGGACGACGACCATGTGGGCCCCCGCCTCCTGGACCTGCGACCGGCGCACGGCCAGGCGGCGCTGGGCCGCGGCGTACGCCTCCTCTTCGGCGATCCCGGAGAGATCGAGGAGGAAGCGGTCCCTCTCACCAGGGGCAAGAGGGCCTTCGTCCTTGTCCGTGACGGGAAGCTCCTCGAACCGGACTCCCGCCTCGTCGCCGTCCCCGCTCTCACCGAGCCCGTGCAGCAGCATGACCGCCGCGGCGCGGCGGCCGCTGCCGGGCGGAGCCTTCAGCAGCACCACCGATCCGGGCTTCTCCAGACGGTCGGCGGCGACGCGGTATTTCACCGGCGGAACGAAGCGGTCGGCCAGCCGCACCCGGTCCTCGCGGGCGATGCGGAGGGATTCGACCCCGTTGCGGATCATCCAGTCCGCGCCGACGCCGTAGAAGACGTACTGGGCTCCCGCACCGCTGTTCACCGGGCCGCGCGCATCGCTGACGGTGACGTGATCCTGATCGGTCATCGTCCGTCGTCCGAGCGCCGGTGCTCGCGCTCGAAGCGCTGGTGGACCGTGCCGCTGTTGTCGCCCGCGGTGAACTGGACGCCGGTGTTGTCGCCCTGGAAGTGGGGGGCGTTGTACTGGTGGCCCAGGCCGGTGTTCACGGGACCCTGCGGCTCGTTGACGAAGGTGCCGGACAGGTCGCCGTTGAAATTTCCGATGCCACCGCGCACCCGCTGCTCGACATCGCGCGTCCGCATCCTGGTGTGCTCGGCCTTCTGGGCGGACTTCTCGCGGGACTTCGCCTCGGCCCGCTCCCGCGCCGCACCGGCGTCGCTGTCCGTCTCGCTCAGCTCGGGAAGCAGCCGGGCCAGGGCGTCACCGAGCGCCGTCAGGTCCGATTCGGCGTTGCGGTGGTCGAACCGCCTGTACTGGCAGTCCGCCAGCTCTCGCAGGTCCTCCGGGAGGACGGCGCGGTCGATCCGCGTGGCCTTTCCGACGAGCACGGGGATCACCAGGATCCCGCGCTCGAGTGCGGTCTGGATCTCACGACGGGTCCAGTCCTGTTCGGCTTCGAGCGCGGGGCGGCCGTCGGCCCCCAGCACCTCCGCCCAGCGGGGGCCGATCACGGCGAGGAGCGCCTCGCACTCCTCCACCGCCCTGACCAGTTCCGCCGGGAAGCGGCGTCCGAGCTCGATCGAGCTGCTGGCGAAGAAGATCCGCTCGCCGCCGAAGCGCCGGGCGAGCTCACGGGCGATCATGGTCGCCGCGGATTCCTCGTCGCCTGTGCGGTAGTTGACAAAGACGTCGGGCATGAAGGTTCCCTTCGTGAGAGGAGGACGGGGCGAACGGGTACGAGCGCGGAGCTGCGGTCCGCCTGTGCCGTGAGAGGTCCCGACCGTGTGACGGCATGGCGCATCCCCGGAGGACGTACGGATGGAGGCGCACCGCCCGGCGCGCCACCGGTCGCGGGCAGCCCGAGGAAGCCGGGGCGCGGTGCGACACATCGGGCGGAGACAGAGAGGGCCGCCAGGGCGCCGTAGGGCTGGAAGAAGCGGGCGGTCCGGCGAGCCGGCCGGGCTTGGGCCTGTGCCGGGAGGGAAGGCGGTGTCAGTCGTGCGTAGGAGCGAGCACCCGCGCCAGCGCCGGTTGCAGGTCGCGTACGGCCCGGCTGTTCCGGAACCGGGAGAGTTCCCGCGAGAGACGCCGGATGTCGCTGTTCACCGTCGCCGAGGGCACAGCCGGCATCACCCCCAGGAGCTCCCCCGCGATCGCGCACGCGTGCTCGACCTCTCCGGAGGCGGCGTGGGCCAAGGACCTGCGAAAGCCGTACCGGGCGCGGGTTCGCAGCGCATGCGGCGGAAGGCGGCGGCACTCCCGGTCGAGGACTTCGGCGGCGGCCTTGGGGCGGCCGAGGTCGTACAGACACCAGCCGGTCGTCATCGCCGCCGGATCGTCCACATGGGCGGTGCCGATCACGGGCTCGGCACCGCTGCGGGCGTCGTCGCTGCCGAGCAGCTCCCGTGCCCTGTCGAGACTGCGGAGGCAGTCGCGTTCGTCGCCGACGAGAGCGTGTCCCTGCGCCTCTCGCTGGGCCGCGAGCCCCCGGATGCGTGGCGGAAGCGCGTCGCTCTGGGCCCGCCGTGCCAGGGCGACGGTGCCTGCGGCGTCCCCGTCGTAGAGCGTGACCAGAGCGCGTCGCACAAGTGCGTAGGAACTGAGATGCGCGTCGCCGCCGGCGCGCGCCAGTTCGGCGGCCTCAGCGGTCCAGCCGAGCGCCGCGCCGCTGTCTCCGGCCTCCTGGGCCATCCAGCCGGTGAACTCCGCGAACCGCGACGCGAGCAGAAGTGCGGAGGCCCGAGAGGCGGACGAGGCGTCGGCGGCCAACCCGGCGACCATGCGGGTCTGCGTCTCCAGCAGGGGAAGCAGGACCTTCGGCGCGGTGGACTGACCGAGCTCTCGTAACTGGTCGAACTGCGCGCGCATGGAGGGAAGGAGGGGGTCGGCGACCGAGGGCGCCTGACCACCGAACTTCAGACCGAGGTCGATCAGCGCCCCCGTCCCCGCAGAGAGGACCGCCCGGCGCCCGACGAGCCAGGGGCTCGGGGCGGCGGGGGGTTCGGTGGTGTCTGGGCCGGTCCCCGGGCGGACGGCGAGCCGCTGCAGCGCGCCGTCGGCGCCGAGGAAGGCGTCGCACCGACGGGCCAGCTCGGGGGAGGCGGAACGCTCTCCGCGCTCGACCTTGCTGAGGTGTCCCTTGTCGTAGTTGAGGGCCACGGAGAACTCGGTCAGGGTGAGCCCTGCTTCCTGTCGTAATCGGCGAAGTTCCGGTCCGAGCCGCTGAGTTGCACTCATCGTCAACCTCCCCCTTGAACAGCGACCGTGAGAGTCGGGCACCCCCACGGGGCTTTCGTCCGACGCTCACAGGCCGGCATGAAGAGCCTGGCGAACACTCATCGTGACGAAGTCGTCGCGTTTCGCGCCCGAAAGGGAGTTTGGCACGAGGCACGCTTCAAGAATCGGAGTTCGACAGGGTTGCCCGTTGCCTCTTCTGCGAGTCGGTCGGTCAGCCGACCGTGTCCGGGCCGGGGCGGGATCGACGGTTTTGGCCGAATACCGGGCCGACGGCGGGATCGGTGCAGGTGGCAGGGGGCGCGTATTCTCGGCTGCCGGGGGGAGGTGGGGAAGCGGAGGTACGGGTGGAGTTCCGGCTGCTCGGAGCCGCCGCCGAGCCGGGCTCGCAGCCCTGCTACGCGCTGCCCGCCGACGTCCGCCGACGTCCGCCGACGTCCGCCGGCCCGCCGCGGTCCCCGAGTGCGACGGCCGTACGGCCGCGCTCGACCGGTACGCGGCCGAACGCCCCGCCCTGGAAGGGGCCGTCGCCGCCGCCCTCGGTCTGCGCGACCGGGCCTGGCGGCTCGCCCTCGCTCCGTGGCCCCTGATGCCCATGCGGCCCCAGGACGGCTGGACCCCGTTCCTGGAGGCGGGCCTCGCCTCGGCCGAGGCGGTCGGCGACCCCGACGCGCAGTCCCGGACGCGGGCGCTGCTCGGCCGGATCCTCCACGAGGAGGGGCGGCACGCGGAGGCGCTCGTCCACCTGGAGAAGGCGCCCGGCCTCGCCGCCCTGGCCGGCGACCTGACCAGCGAGGCCATCGCCGTCGTGAACCGCGCCGTCGTCCTCGACGCCACGGGGGAGTGCGCCCGGGCCCGCGCCCTCATGGCGGAGGCGGTCGCGCTCGCCGACCGGACCGGGCATCCGTCCACGCAGGTGCCGACCCTCCAGCACTTGGCCGAGCCTCGCCCGCGACCCCCGATACGGCCGCGCCGCCACCCCGCCCACGACAGCCCCGTCCCCGTGTGACGCTCATGTGAATTCACGGACCGAATTCGCGGGCGCCGCCGAGAGGACCGGTCCGGCGCCCGGGACGCGCCTCCGCAGGTGAGGGGTGCCGCGGGGCGCGATCAAAGCTACCGATCAGTCAGATCGAGTTCACCTGAAGGGAGTTGATGGCTCGCAGGGGCTCTTGTGCGATTCCTATGGATCGGCCAATCTTTCGGTCGACGGCAGGGTGGTCGGGAGTCGCGGGGTTCCGCGTCGAACCGTACGCACTATTGTCATGTCCCTGTCGAGAGTGAAGGTCACTCGGGCTCCATCCCCACTGGAGCACCCCCCCACGAGGAGGACACCTCACATGGCAGTGATGCGCGCATCGCGTCGCCGTATCTCCACCGTCGCGGCCACGGCCGTCGCGGCGCTCGCCCTCGGCTCGTTCGCCGCCCTTCCCGCCACCGCCGCCCCGGCGGCCGCGGAGGGCGTCATCGAGAACGCCGGAGCCGAAGGCACCGTCCCGGGCAGCTACATCGTCACCCTCCACGAGTCCACGCAGGCGGAGACCGCCCGGGGCCGGGCGGTCGCCTCCAAGTTCGGCGCGAAGATCGAGCGGACGTACACCTCGGCGCTCAACGGCTACGCGGTCGAGCTCTCCGAGGCGCAGGCGAAGAAGCTCGCCGCCGACCCCGCCGTGAAGTCCGTCGTGCAGAACCGCGTCTTCCACGTCGACGGCACCCAGCCCTCCCCGCCGTCCTGGGGCCTCGACCGGATCGACCAGAAGGCCCTTCCGCTGAACCAGAGTTACACCTACCCCGACAGCGCGGGCCAGGGCGTCACCGCGTACATCATCGACACCGGCGTACGCATCAGCCACAGCGACTTCGGCGGCCGCGCCTTCAACGGCTACGACGCCATCGACAACGACAACACCGCCCAGGACGGCCACGGCCACGGCACCCACGTCGCCGGTACGGTCGCGGGCTCCTCCTACGGCGTCGCCAAGAAGGCGAAGATCGTCGGCGTCCGCGTCCTCAACAACCAGGGCTCCGGCACCACCGCGCAGGTCGTCGCGGGCATCGACTGGGTGACGCGGAACGCCGTCAAGCCGGCCGTCGCCAACATGAGCCTCGGCGGCGGCATCGACTCCGCCCTCGACCAGGCGGTCCGCAACTCCATCGCCTCCGGCGTCACCTACGCGGTCGCGGCCGGCAACGACAACTCCAACGCCTCCAACTACTCGCCGGCGCGGGTGGGCGAGGCCATCACCGTCGGCTCCACCACCTCCACCGACGCCCGCTCCAGCTTCTCCAACTACGGCAGCGTCCTGGACCTCTTCGCCCCCGGCTCCTCCATCAAGTCGGCCTGGAACAGCAGCGACACCGCCACCAACACCATCTCCGGTACGTCGATGGCGACCCCGCACGTCGCCGGCGCCGCCGCCCTCTACCTGGCGGACAACCCCTCGGCGACCCCGGCGCAGGTCTCCACGGCCCTCGTGAACGCCGCCACCCCGAACGTCGTCACCAGCCCCGGCAGCGGCTCCCCGAACCGGCTGCTGTACGTCGGCGGCGGCTCCACCACCCCGCCGCCCACCGGCCCGAAGTTCGAGAACACCGCCGACTACGCGATCAACGACCACGCGACCGTCGAGTCCCCGGTCACCGTCAGCGGCGTCTCCGGCAACGCCCCCTCGAACCTCCAGGTCCAGGTGAACATCCTCCACACCTACATCGGTGACCTCCAGGTCCAGCTGATCGCCCCCGACGGCACGGCGTACACGCTGAAGGGCTTCGGTACCGGCGGCAGCTCGGACAACATCAACACCACCTACACCGTGGACGCCTCCTCGGAGGTCGCCAACGGCACGTGGAAGCTCCGCGTGACGGACAACGCGAGCTGGGACACCGGGAAGATCGACTCCTGGGCGCTCCAGTTCTGACCCCGTGAGTCACTGAACCCCTGAGGGGCGGCCGTCGGCGGACGGCCGCCCCTCAGCCGTGCCCCCGTTCGCCGCAGGCCCCGCGTCGACGCCGGCCGCGCCCCACCGCGTACGATGCGCGCCCGATCGTCCGTTCGTCCCGCCCCAACAGGAGCACGCACCCGTGGAGCCGACCCAGCCGCCCCAGCCGTCCGAGCCGGGGGCACCCGCCGCGTACCCGAGCCCCGGTCCGTACGCGGCCCCGGGGCCGTACACCTCGCCGGGGATGCCCTACACGGGCGCGCCCGGCCCGTACGGCCCCTACGGGCCGTACGGGCAGCCGCGGAAGACCACCAACGGTCTCGCCGTCGGCTCCCTCGTCAGCGGCATCGTCTGCTGCCTGCCGCCGCTCGGGCTCGTCCTCGGGATCTTCGCGCTGCGGCAGATCAAGAAGCGGCAGCAGGGCGGCAAGGGGATGGCGATCGCCGGCACCGTGCTCTCCACCCTCAGCACCCTGCTCGTCGTCCTGGGGCTGATCACCGGCCAGGTGCAGGAAGGGATACGGGGGTTCAGGGAGGGCGTGCGCGAGGCCGCCGCCACCCGCCTGCCGATGGAGCTGCGCACCGGCGAGTGCTTCCTCGACGACACCGGGCAGGGCGAGTACACCCTCGGCGTCCGGGTCGTCGACTGCGCCGTGCCCCACGACGGCGAGATCACCGGCCGGTTCGAGGTCACCGGCCACGACAAGTGGCCCGGCGAGAAGACGCTCGAGCAGCTCGGGGAAGAACGCTGCGAGACCATGGGCGCCGCCTACGCGCTGGACACCTGGAAGCTGGGTGCCGACGCCGGGAGCGGGCACTACTTCCCGGACCGGCGGTCGTGGCGCGACGGCGAGCACCGCATCGCCTGCTTCGTCGACGCCGGGAAGAAGACCAGGGGTTCGCTGCGCGGCGACCGGACCACGCTCACCGCCGACCAGCTGGCCTTCCTCACGCACGTGAACCCCATCGAGGACGCCGTCTACGGGGAGCCGGAGGACGGTCCCGACGACGACATCGAGGCCAACCAGGTCTGGGCCGCCGACGTGCGCGCCGCGATCGACTCGGCGCGCGTCTCGCTGCGCGGGCGCGTCTGGGAGAAGCCCGCGCAGGCGCCGATGAAGGCGTACCTGGCGCGTCTGGACGCGGCGTCGAAGCAGTGGGGGAAGCTGGCGAAGGCCGCCGACGAGGAGGCCTTCTGGGACGCGTACGACCGCGCCTGGGAGCTGCTGCCGGAGGACGGCGGCAAGGACGTCCGCAAGGCTTTGGGGCTCACGCACACGCCTCCGGAGGCCGACGGCGAGCGCGGTTCCGCCTGAGCGGATCCGCGGGCGGGCGGCCAGGAGGCATTCATCACTTCGAGTGAAACTCTGGCCCATGCTTGCGGCTCGCCACGGTCGGTTGTCAGGCTGTAGCTGTCCGTCAACCTGAGGGGAGTGTCCAGTGACGTTCGGTGAGCAGCCCGCCTATCTGCGCGTGGCGAGCGATCTGCGGGAGAAGATCGCGAACGGCTCGCTCCCGCCGCATACCCGCCTTCCCTCGCAGGCACGCATCCGCGAGGAGTACGGGGTGTCGGACACCGTCGCGCTGGAGGCCCGCAAGGTGCTCATGGCCGAGGGGCTCGTCGAGGGCCGCTCCGGTTCGGGGACGTACGTGCGGGAGCGGCCGGTGCCCCGCCGGGTCGTCCGCTCCGGGTACCGGCCCGGCGCCGGGGCCTCCCCCTTCCGGCAGGAGCAGGCCGCCGAGGGTGCGCGCGGCACCTGGGACGCCGGCAGCGAGCAGGAGGAGGCGAGCGGGGAGGTCGCCGCCCGGCTCGGCATCCTGCCGGGCGCCCGCGTGATGCGTACGCGGTACGTCTACCGGGACGGCGGCGAGGCCATGATGATCGCCACCTCCTGGGAGCCGCTCGCCGTCACCGGCCGCACCCCCGTGATGCTTCCCGAGGAGGGGCCGCTCGGCGGCTGCGGCGTGGTCGAGCGGATGGCGGCGATCGACGTCGTCGTGGACAACGTGGTGGAGGAGGTCGGCGCCCGCCCCGGCCTCGCGGAGGAGCTGCTCGTCCTCGGCGGCGTCCCCGGGCACGTGGTCGTGGTCGTCGAGCGCACCTTCTACGCCTCGGGTCTGGCCGTCGAGACCGCCGACATCGTCGTCCCCGCCGACCGCTACCGCCTCTCGTACCACCTCCCGGTCCGCTGATCCGCCGACCTCCGCCCGGAGCCGACCGGGCGTCAGGAGGGGGTGCGGACGGTCCGGCATGCGGGGTTCGGCCTCTTTCCGTCGGTAACCGGCCGATCCGTATCTCTTGGTGAAAATGCGTATCCGCTGCGTGAAGGTCAGGCGTAAGCTCGGGCATATGCGGATCGCGGTTTCCCGGAGATCCATGGTGACGCCTGGCGCGGCGGAGGGAGAAGCCTGATGACCGACAGCGGCCCCGTCCATCCGTGGCTCGTGATACGGCAGGACGACAACGGCAACCGCTACCGGGTGGGGCGGTACGCGACCCAGGACGAAGCCCAGAGGATCGCGGACACGCTCGACGAGCGCGGCCACAAGCAGCTCTACTGGGTCGAGCGCATCACCCCCACCGCCTGACGGCCCGGATACCCTCGCGGGCATGACCGACAGCACTCTCCACCACGGCACCGGACCCGACCGCGGGACCGGTGCCGTGGTCGTCGTCGCGGCCGCCCTCCTCGACGGCGGCCGGCTGCTCGCCGCCCGCCGCAGCGCCCCCGCCGACCTCGCGGGACGCTGGGAACTCCCCGGCGGCAAGGTCGAACCCGGCGAGCGCCCCGAGGACGCCCTCGTCCGCGAACTGCGCGAGGAGCTCGGCGTCGAGGCCGAGCCCGGCGAGCGGATCCCGGGCGAATGGCCCCTCAAGCCCGGCTACGTCCTGCGGGTGTGGACCGCCCGCCTGCTCTCCGGCGAACCCCGCCCGCTGGAGGACCACGACGAACTGCGCTGGCTCGCCCGCCACGAACTGGACGCCGTGGACTGGCTCGACCAGGACCGCCCCGCCGTCGCGGAGGCGGCGCTCAGACTCCCCGGCGCGCGCCCCTAGGGCGGGCGCACGGCCGGTGCCCTACGCCGTCCGTGCCACCGTGCGCCCGCGGTCGCACCCGAAGGGGTATTTCGCCCTTCTTTTCGGGTATGTCCCCATTGGCCCCTCGGGAGAGGGTGACCCTCTTCCTGCTGAGCCACGGTTGGGGAAGTGATCGCGTGTGATCGACACCGACGGCGCTCGCGCCGAATGGAACTTCCCGGCGGAGGCCGACGCGGTGCGCACCGCACGCCACGCCGTCCGTGAGACGCTCCGCGACTGGAAGGTCGACGCGGCCGTCGGAGACGTGGCCGTGCTGCTGGTCAGCGAGCTGGTCACCAACTCCCTGCGGTACGCCTCCGGGCCCATCGGCGTGCGGATCCTGCGCGCCGAGGGCACCGCCACCGACCCGCCCCGCCACTCCGCGCTCCTGGTGGAGGTCTCCGATCCGCTTCCGGATCCTCCCACCGAGCGGCCCGCGGGACCCGACGACGAAGGGGGCCGCGGGCTCGCTCTCGTGGCCTGCTCCGCCCGCCGCTGGGGGACCCGGCAGGGCGGCACCGGGAAAACCGTATGGTTCGAGCTGGCTCTCCCTGGTGAGTAAAGAGGGAGGGACGACGATCACCGGAGCGGGTCAGGAGCCGACCGAGACCACCCTGTGATCGTGGACGTCGTGCCGCCGGGGCCCGTCGTGCTGAATACTGCGGGCATGGCCGGTCCGGTGCGGTGAGCTGGAGGGGACGGTCGCGTGAGCGAGATATCCGAGACGACGAGCGGCGTCGTGTGGCAGAGCAGCCAGCCCGGTTCGATCTACGACTACATCCGGGTCGCCTCCTTCTCCCTCGGGCCCGACGGGCGCGTCGAGCAGTGGAGCAACCGGGCCGCCGACCTCTTCGGGGTGTCCGCCCAGGAGGCCCGCGGCAAGGACCCCGTCGAGGCGTTCATGCCCGCCGAGCTGCGCGATCGCGGCCACCAGCGGGTCAAGGAGATCCTCGACGGACGCGAGTGGACCGGCCTCGTCCCCTTCCGCCTCCCCGCCCCTCCCGGCTCTCCCGCCCAGGACCGGACGCACGGCGTCGCCGAGATGTACGTCATGCCGAGCGAGACCGAGACGGGCGAGCGGGCCGCGCTCTGCATCGTGGTCGACGTCCGGGCGCTGCGGCGGATCGAGACCGACCTCGCCGCCTCCCAGGCGATTTTCGGCCAATCGCCCTTCGGCTTCCTCCTCTTCGGCACCGACCTCACCGTCAAGCGGGCCAACCAGCGCTTCGCCGCGGTCTTCGGCGGCGACGCCGACGACCACCGCGGCCGCAGCGTCCACGACTACCTCGCCAAGCCCGAGGCCGACCGGATGACCGAGGCGCTCCGCCGCGTCCTGGAGACCGGGGAGGCCGTCACCGACCTCCGGATCACCGGCGCCGCCCCCGGCGCCCGGATCCGCCGCCACTGGTCCATCAACCTCTACCGGGTGCACAGCGGCTCCGGCCGCCCCATCGGCGTCGCCGGCCTCGGCGTCGACGTCACCCGCCGGCAGAACGCCGCCCGCGAGGCCGCCAGCGCCCGCCGCAACCTCGCCCTCCTCAACGAGGCCGGAGCCCGCATAGGGAACTCCCTCGACCTGGAGGCCACCGCCCGCGAACTCCTCGACGTCGCCGTCCCCGGCTTCTGCGACCTCGCCTCCGTCGACCTCTACCAGGGGCTCCTCACCGGCGACGAGGCCCCGCCCGGCCGCTGGGGCAGCTCCCACGACATCGGCTACGGCGCGGGCAGCGCCGAACTGCGCCGGGTCGCCTTCTCCAGCGCCGTCTCCGACACCCCCCTCAGAACCGACGAGGGCCACGGACCGGCCGGCGGCGGACCCGCCCCCATCGAGGTCGGCGCCGTCCACCGCTACCCCTTCAACTCGCCCTGCGCCGGAGCCCTGCGCACCGGCCGCGTCCACACCGTGCCCGGCGGCGACGGCGACCTCGTCCACTCCACCCTCGTCGTCCCGATGGCCGCCCACGACACCGTCGTCGGCCTCGTGCAGTTCTCCCGCACCAAGGGCAGCGAACCCTTCGGCGACCGCGACCGGGCCCTCGCCGTGGAACTCGCCGCCCGCGCCGCCGTCTGCATCGACAACGCCCGCCTCTACCGGCGCGAGCACGAGCGGGCCCTCATCCTCCAGCGCAGCCTGCTCCCGCCCGGCGACCCCGAGGCCGCCGGACTCGACATCGCCTGCCGCTACCTCCCCGGCACCGACGCCACCGAGGTCGGCGGCGACTGGTTCGACGTCATCGAACTCCCCGGACACCGCACCGCCCTCGTCATCGGCGACGTCATGGGCCGCGGCCTGCGCGCCGCCGTCGCCATGGGCGAACTGCGCACCGCCGTCCGCACCCTCGCCCAGCTCGACCTCGAACCCGCCGAGGTCCTCTCCCACCTCGACGAGATCGCCCGCGGCCTCGGCGCCCCCATCGGCGCCCAGCAGTCCCGCGCCCACAAGAACAGAGGCCCCGAACTCTCCGAGGTCTACCTCGCCACCTGCGTCTACGCCGTCTACGACCCGGTGACCCGGCGCTGCACCTTCGCCAACGCGGGCCACCTCCCGCCCGTCCTCGTCGAACCCGGCGAGGAGGCACTCCTCCTCGACGTGCCCCCCGGGATGCCGCTGGGCGTCGGCGGCGAACCCTTCGAGGAGGTCGAGGTCGAAGTCCCCGAGGGCTCCCTCCTCGCCCTCTACACCGACGGACTCGTCGAATCCCGCGACCACCCCCTCGACGAGGGCCTCAGCGCCTTCCGGAGGGCCCTCGCCGACCAGGCCCGCCCCCTGGAGGACGTCTGCGACGGGGTCCTCAGCAGCCTCGACACCGGACACGGCGAGGACGACATCGCCCTCCTGATGGCCCGTATCAGAGGACTGCCCGCCGAGGCCGTGGGGGACTGGCTGCTGCCCCGCGAGCCCCGCTCCGTCGGCCGGGCCCGCGAACTCGCCCGCGACAGGCTCACCGCCTGGGGGCTCGACCCGCTCGTCGACACCGTCGAACTCCTCGTCAGCGAGCTCGTCACCAACGCCCTGCGGTACGGCGAGGGCGAGATACGGCTCCGGCTGCTGCGCGACCGCACCCTCGTCTGCGAGGTCTGGGACGCCGGTCTGGTCCAGCCGCGCCGCCGCCGCGCCAAGGACACCGACGAGGGCGGCCGCGGCCTCCAGCTCGTCGGCCTGCTCTCCGCCTCCTGGGGCTCGCGCCGCACCCCGCGCGGCAAAACGGTCTGGTTCGAACTGGCCCTCCCCGACGGCGGGTCCACGGCGGAACCCACCGTGGACCAGCTCCTCAGCATGTTCTGAGCAGCCAGCTGGTCACGCCGCCCTGAGAGCGGCGAGCCGGGCGGCGGTCTCAGCCCCGTCGCCCCGCGCGTCCGGCTGCCCGAACCGACCTCGTACGGGGTGCGACGGAACCATCACGGGGCAGGGGGGCGGTTCCCCCGCCGGCCGCGCGTGCCCCCGCCGCCGAAGCTGCCGGGCCCGCCGCCGAAACCTCCGCCCCCGTAGCCGCCCGCTTTCCCGGCGATGACGTCCCGGGCCGTCTCGGTGAGCGTCCGGCCCTCGGCGAAGGCGTGCGCCCTGAGCGCGGCCAGCGCGTGCTCGGAGTCGACGCCGAGCCGGACCATGAGCATGCCGGTGGCCTGGTGGACCTCCCCGTGGTCGTTCTCCGCCGTCCCGAGCCACGCCGCGCCTTCGCTCTCGGCGTGCAGGGAGAGCAGGGCCGTCGTGATCGCGTCGGCGGCGAGGAAGGTGAAGGAGCGGTCGCGTTCGGCGAGGGGCCCCGGCTCGTCACGGTGGAGGTCCAGGGTGCCGATGGCCAGGCGGGAGGAGCCGAGAGGGAGGGAGAAGACGGCTCGCACGCCCAGGGCGACGGCCTGCCGGGCGAAGACGGGCCAGCGGCGCGCGTCCGGACCGTCGGCGAGGTCGGCGGCCAGGACGGGGGCGGCCAGGGTCAGGGCGTTCCGGCAGGGCCCCTCGCCCAGGCTGTACTGGATCTCGGCCAGCCGCTCGGCCACCGGGTCGCTGGACCACCACAGGACCTGCGCCTCCGCCTCCCCGGCGAGGGACGCCGAGGCGCCGGTCACGTCCAGCAGGTCGACGCAGGCCCGGCAGAGGGCGGCGGGCAGCTCGGCGGGTTCGGTGCCGGAGGCGGAGGCCGCCAGGTGCTCCGCGACACGGTGGAGCCTGTCCGCGCGGAAGCCGGGGGGTTCCTCGTAGGGCGGGAACGTGCTCACGTACGGTCACCTCCTCGACCGCGCTGTTCCCTCGCCCCTTCTCCTGGCCCCTGGGCGGGCGCGCGGGCAAGGGGACATGGAGGCGGCTGCCCGGGCGGACGGAGCCGTATGCGTCAGGCGCAGGGGGGCTCGCCGGCGCGGGCCCGCCTGATGCCCTCCGCCGTCCCGAGCAGGGCCCGGACGCCCAGCGCGGTGCGGACGGCCCGCAGGGCGCCGGCCCGGTCCTCCGGCAGCCGCCCCGTCACGGCGTGGGCCGTGCGGTGGTACGGCGGGAGGCCGGCCGGGCCGAAGCTGATGACCGTGACGTCGCACAGCTCGCCCCACACGTCGATCGCGGCCAGGACCGTGCCGGAGACCGGGTAGGGCCCGGCGTCCAGGTCCACGACGACGGTCCGCGTCTCGTCGGGGAGCAGGGCCAGGGCGGCGCGCAGCAGGATCAGGGAGGCGGGGCGGGCGGGGTCCGCCGGCCGGTCGTCGGGGCACAGCGTCACCACCGCGACGGTTCCGTACCGCCGCACGTCGACGGTGAACGGTTTCATGGCCCCTTTCCGTGCCGCACGACCACTTTCCGCGCTCCCCGGCCCTCACCCGCGCGAGGAGCGACGGGGGCGGGCGGCGCACATCGGCGTCTTCCCGCTTCCCACCCACACACACGTCGCCCGGGGCGTGGGGAGGTACGCGAGGGGCTGCCGTCACGGGAGGGGCGTTGGGCCGCACGAGTGGGGTTCGCGGGGTCCGCCGTCGTGTCGTCGCGGCGGGGTCCGCCGGGTGCCCTTCAGTGGGATGACCAAGCGATCTGATCATCTCCAAATGGCATAAAAACGGACGAAGGGGTAAAAGCATGTCCCAGGTCGGCGCCCCCCAGGGGAGGACATGGGCCGGTCCGGCCAGGAGTCCCCGCTCCCGGACCCTCCGCTCCGTCGCCACCCTCACCAGCGCGGTCCTCACCGTCACCGTCCTCGCCGGATGCAGCTCCGACGGGGACGAGTCCGCCCCGGTCGCCGCCCAGGACAACGCGCCCACCGCACGCGCCCTGGTCGACGACGGCGGCACCCTCCGCTGGGCGGTGGACGCGCTCCCCGCCACCTTCAACGCCTTCCAGGCCGACGCCGACGCCGCCACCAGCCGGGTCGCGGGCGCCGTCCTGCCCGCCCTGCACACCCTGGACGAGCGCGGCAGACCCCGGCTCAACCCCGACTACCTGGAGTCCGCCGAGGTCGTCGAGACCGAGCCCCGGCAGGTCGTCCTCTACAAGCTCCACCAGCAGGCCGTGTGGAGCGACGGCCGCGAGATCGCCGCCGCCGACTTCGTCGCCCAGTGGCGCGCCCTCAGCGGCCGCGACACCGCCTACTGGACGGCCCGCAACGCCGGCTACGAGCGGATCGAGAAGATCGAGAAGGGCAAGAACGACCTGGAGGTACGGGTCACCTTCGCCAAGCCCTACGCCGACTGGCGGTCCCTCTTCACCCCCCTCTACCCGAAGGAGGTGATGGGGTCCCCGAACTCCTTCAACGACGGGGCGCGCACCACGCTCAAGTCCACCGCAGGACCGTTCCTGCTGAGCAAGGTGGACCGGAAGTCCGGCGACCTCACCCTCGTCCGCAACCCCCGCTGGTGGGGGCAGCCCGCCAAGCTCGACAGCCTCGTCCTGCGCGCCGTCCCCCGCGCCGACCGCGAGGCCGCCCTCGCCGCGGGCCGGCTCGACCTGGCCGAGATCGACCGCTCCACCGCCGAGCGGATCGCCCTCGCCCTCAAGGACGCCGGTGCCGGCCGCAGCGGCGCCCAGGCCGCCGCGCTGCACGGACCCGGCGCCTCGATCACCCCCGGCAAGGCCCTCAAGTCCTGGGCGCTCGCCCACGGCGAGGACGAGGAGCTGGCCGAGGAGGTCAGGGCCGCCCGCGCCGAGAACAAGGCCGCCGTGGCCCGCTACGCCGCGGCCCAGGACACCCTCGCCCGCTACGTCGTCCGCAAGTCCCTGGAGCCCGCCTACACCCAGCTCTCCCTCAACGGCGAGTCCGGGCCGCTCGCCGACGAGCGGGTCCGCCGCGCGGTCGCCCGCGCCATCGACCGCAAGGAGCTGGCCGAGTCCGTGCTGAAGCCGCTCGGCCTCCCCGCCGAGCCGCCCGGCAGCCACCTCGCCCTCGCCGGGCAGGCCGTGTACGCCGACAGCAGCGACGCCCTCGGCGGCCAGGACACCCAGGAGGCCCGCGCGCTCCTCGCCGACGCGGGCTGGGTCCCCGGCGGGGCCCAGAAGAAGCCGGCCGGTACCGAGGCAGGCGCCGAGGCGGAGAAGGCCGAGAAGGCCGAGAAGGCCGAGGCCGGGAAGAAGAAGGAGGAGGAAGCCGACAAGGAGGAGAGCGACTCCAAGAAGAAGAGCGACACCGCCTCCGACGACGGCATGTACATCGTCGGCGACGACAAGCCCGGCGAGCTCCGCGCCGCCCCCCGGATCGGCCCCGGCGGCCCGGAGAACGCCCCCGTCCTCGCCCCGGCCCCCGCCGCCGCCCGTGAGAGCGCCGCCCTCCTTGCCCGCGCCGAGGCCCTCGACACCGGCGCCCGCGCCGCCGTCCTGCCCGGAGACGTCCTGCCCGCCAACGCCAAGCCCGACAAGGGCGTCGCCGGGGCCTACGCCCCGATGGGCAGCGCCGCCCCGGCCGCCCCCGCCGCCGCCTCCCAGGCCCTCGGCAAGGACGGCAAGGCCCTCAGCCTCCGCTTCGTCCTGCCCTCGGGCCCCGGCTCGGAGACGCTGCGCGCGGTCGGCGACCGGATCGTCCGGATGCTCGACGCCGTCGGCATCCGCACCGAGATCACCAAGGTCTCCGACGAGAGCTTCTTCAAGGACCACATCGCCTCCGGCGAGTACGACCTGGCCCTCTACTCCTGGCCCGCCTCCGCCTTCCCCGCGACCGACGCCCGGCCGATCTTCGCCAAGCCCGAGGCCGCCTCGGACGGCTCCCTGCTGGTCGAGCAGAACTACTCGCGCGTCGGGACGGACCGTATCGACCAGCTCTTCGACCAGGCGGCCGGCACCCTCGACGAGGAGGAGGCCGGTGAGCTGATCAGGCAGGCCGACGCCCGCATCTGGGCCGCCGCCGGCTCCATCCCGCTCTACCAGCGCCCCCAGCTGGTGGCCGCCCGGCAGGACGTGGTGAACGCCGGGGCCTGGGGCTTCGCCGCCCCCCAGTACCAGGACATGGGCTTCAAGAAGAGCGAGAAGACCGGGAACAACGGGAACAACGGGAACAGCGGGAACGGCGAGAACAGCGACAAGAAGAGCGAAACGACCAAGAATAGCCCGTCGAAGGACTGAGAACCCACGTCGCAACCTCAGAAGCAGCTCAAGTTCCTTGCCCGCCGGTGACCCCGGCGGGCAGGATCGCGTCGGCCCCTTGACCCGGACCGCATGACTTTCCCCACACCCTGAGACCCGCCCTCAAACGTCCCAGTAGACCCTCTCGGATCCCTCCGGGGAAGCCCCTTACGTGTCAGCCCCGTACCATAGGACGTAGCCGTGGCGCGTCCGCCCGGCGGGCGTAAGAGGAACTGACGCCGATTCCCACGATCCGAGAGAAGCGCAAGCCACCCATGCCCACGCGCCACGACATCCGTAACGTCGCCATCGTCGCCCACGTCGACCACGGCAAGACGACCATCGTCGACGCCATGCTCAAGCAGGCCGGTGCCTTCGCCGCCCACCAGCAGCTCGACGACCGCATGATGGACTCGAACGACCTGGAGCGTGAGAAGGGCATCACGATCCTCGCCAAGAACACGGCGGTGAAGTACCACCCCAAGGACGGCGGGGCCCCGATCACGATCAACATCATCGACACCCCCGGCCACGCCGACTTCGGTGGCGAGGTCGAGCGCGGTCTGTCGATGGTCGACGCCGTCGTCCTCCTGGTGGACGCCTCCGAGGGTCCGCTCCCGCAGACCCGCTTCGTGCTGCGCAAGGCCCTCCAGCAGCGCAAGCCCGTCATCCTCTGCATCAACAAGACGGACCGCCCGGACTCCCGCATCGACGAGGTCGTCAACGAGACCTACGACCTCTTCCTCGACCTGGACGCCGACGAGGACCAGATCGAGTTCCCGATCGTCTACGCCTGCGGCCGCGACGGCATCGCCTCGCTGACCAAGCCGGAGGACGGCACGGTCCCGGCGGACTCCACCAACCTGGAGCCGTTCTTCTCCACGATCCTGGAGCACGTCCCGGCCCCGACGTACGAGGAGGACGCGCCGCTCCAGGCCCACGTCACCAACCTCGACGCCGACAACTTCCTCGGCCGCATCGCGCTGCTCCGCGTCGAGCAGGGCGAGCTGCGCAAGGGCCAGACGGTCGCGTGGATCAAGCGCGACGGCTCGATCCAGAACGTCCGCATCACCGAGCTGATGATGACCGAGGCGCTCACCCGCAAGCCGGCCGAGGTGGCGGGCCCCGGTGACATCTGCGCCGTCGCCGGCATCCCGGACATCATGATCGGCGAGACCCTCGCCGACACCGAGAACCCGGTCGCCCTCCCGCTCATCACGGTCGACGAGCCCGCGATCTCCATGGTGATCGGCACCAACACCTCCCCGCTGGTCGGCCGCGGCGGCACCGGCAAGGGCGCGGACGCCAAGGCCGCGGTCAAGGACCGCAAGGTGACGGCCCGTCAGGTGAAGGACCGTCTGGACCGCGAGCTCATCGGCAACGTCTCGCTCCGCGTCCTCGACACCGAGCGCCCCGACGCCTGGGAGGTGCAGGGCCGCGGCGAGCTGGCGCTGGCCATCCTGGTCGAGCAGATGCGCCGCGAGGGCTTCGAGCTCACCATCGGCAAGCCGCAGGTCGTCACCAAGGAGGTGGACGGCAAGGTCCACGAGCCGGTCGAGCGCATGACGATCGACGTGCCCGAGGAGCACATGGGCGCCGTCACCCAGCTCATGGGCGTCCGCAAGGGCCGCATGGACAACATGTCGAACCACGGCTCCGGCTGGGTCCGCATGGAGTTCGTCGTCCCGTCCCGCGGCCTCATCGGCTTCCGTACGGAGTTCCTGACCCAGACCCGCGGCACCGGCATCGCGCACTCGATCCACGAGGGCCACGAGCCCTGGTTCGGCCCGCTCCAGACCCGCAACAACGGCTCCCTGGTGGCCGACCGGGCCGGCGCGGTCACCGCCTTCGCGATGACCAACCTCCAGGAGCGCGGCGTCCTCTTCGTGGACCCGGGCACCGAGGTGTACGAGGGCATGATCGTCGGCGAGAACTCGCGCTCCGACGACATGGACGTGAACATCACCAAGGAGAAGAAGCTCACCAACATGCGCTCCTCCTCGGCCGATTCGTTCGAGGCGATCGTCCCGCCGCGCAAGCTCTCCCTGGAGCAGTCCCTGGAGTTCTGCCGTGACGACGAGTGCGTCGAGGTGACCCCGGAGGCCGTCCGCATCCGCAAGGTCAACCTGGACCAGCGCGAGCGCGCCCGCGCCGCCTCGCGCGCCAAGAACGGCTGAGCCGACGGCCGGCACGGGGAACGGCCGGCACCGGGAACGCCTGACACCGGGAACGGCTGAGCCGTATCTCACACGAAGGGTCTGGCCACTCGCATCATGTGCGAGTGGCCAGACCTTTTTCGTCAAACCGATTGCCTCGCCCCGGTGTCCGGATAACGGTCATCGCTCTCCGGTACGTGTGTTAACGGTCCGTTTCGGGGGTGTCTGTCTGTGATCAGTTTGTCCGGATTTCGGTCTCTGGGGCCTTGGTGATGTTGTCAAAACGAGACCGCTCAGGTGTGGTTTACGGCCCGGGCGTACTTAATAGTTGGCTCCATTGAGCTCGGGTCAATGGGTCACGCACTGTGGGGAGTGCCGACTCACGAGCACACTCGGGGTACCGGGGGATCAACGCCGTCAGGGGTGTCGGCAGGTCTCGAAGTGCCCCTCTTGTAGTGACAAGTGGACTCATGAGGAGGAAACCCATGCGCGGTGCCAAGAGCGCCAAGTGGGTAACGGGCGCGATCATCGTCGCCCTGGCTGCGACCGCCTGTGGCGGAGGCAAGAGCGAGAACAAGGGCGCCGGTGGCGCCATCGACCCGAACGGCATCTTCTCCGTCGAGCTCGGTGAGCCGGAGAAGCCGCTGCACACCGGCGACACGATGGAGTCCAACGGACACGCCGTCATGAAGGGCCTGTTCTCGAACCTGGTCGACTACAAGGCCGACGGCTCGCTCGAGATGATCAACGCCGAGTCGCTCACCACCACCGACTCGAAGCTGTGGACCGTCAAGCTCAAGCCGGGCTGGACCTTCCACGACGGCACCCCGGTGACCTCGAAGTCCTACGTGGACGCGTGGAACTGGAACGCCAACGTCGACAACGCCATGGGTCTCGCCTCGTGGTTCTCCGACATCAAGGGCTCCGAGGCCCTGCTGCCGGAGAAGGAGGGCGCCAAGCCCACCGCCGACAAGCTCGAGGGTCTGAAGATCGTCGACGACACCACCTTCACCATCGAGCTGAAGGGGTCGGTGCCGGCCTTCGGCCACAAGCTCGCCTACACCCCCTTCGCGCCGCTGCCGGAGTCCTTCTACAAGGACCCCAAGGCCGCGGGTGAGAAGCCGATCGGCAACGGTCCCTACAAGTTCAAGAGCTGGGACCACAAGAAGCAGATCGAGATCGTCCGTTACGACGACTACAAGGGCCCGAACAAGGCGAAGAACGGTGGTGTGATCTTCAAGAACTACACCACCCTCGAGGCCGCGTACGAGGACCTGAAGTCCGGCAACGTCGACGTTCTGCGCCAGATCGGCCCGAAGGACCTCCCGGTCTACCACCAGGACCTCGGCGACCGCGCCGTGGACGCCGACCACTCCGCCATCCAGTCCATCTCGGTCGCGTTCTACGCCGACCAGTGGTCGAAGCCGAAGCCGGTCGACGTCCGCGTCATCCAGGGCCTCTCCATGGCGATCGACCGCGCCACCATCACCAAGACGGTGCTGCAGGGCACGCGTGAGCCCGCGACCGGCTGGGTCGCCAAGGGCGTCCTGGGCTACCAGGAGAACGCGGCGGGCGACGTCACCAAGTTCGACCCGGCCAAGGCCAAGGAGCTCATCAAGGCCGGTGGCGGTGTCCCCGGCAACAAGATCTCCATCCAGTTCAACGCGGACGGCGGCCACAAGGAGTGGGTCGAGGCCGTCTGCAACAGCATCGCCCAGTCCACCGGCGTCGAGTGCACCGGTGACAGCAAGCCGGACTTCCAGGCCGACCTCGCCGCTCGCAAGAGCAAGCAGGTCAAGTCCATGTACCGCTCGGCCTGGTCGCTGGACTACCCGATCAACGGCAACTTCCTGAGCGACCTGTTCAAGACGGGCGCCGCGGGCAACCAGGGTGGCTTCTCCAACAAGGAGCTGGACGCCAAGCTCACCGCCGCCGAGAGCGCCAAGACGCTCGAGGAGTCGGTGAAGCTGTTCCAGGAGGCCGAGAAGGACCTGGTCAAGTACATGCCGTCGATCCCGCTCTGGTACTACAAGGTCAACGCGGGCCACTCGGAGAAGGTCTCGGGCGTGGCGTACGGCCAGGACGGCGACCCGATCCTGACCGGCGTCGAGGTCAAGAAGTAATCACCCGAGCGTAGTCCGCACGCCGTGACGGGGCTGATGGATCGTCAGCCCCGGCGCGGTCTTACGCAGTGGCTGGGGGGCCCTTCCGGGGCATCGCGCTGTCCGAAACCGGGCAGCCGTGCCGGGGAGGGCCCGTCGGCTGCGGCCGTCACATCTCAACGGAGGCATGATGGGGCGCTATGTCGCACGACGACTGCTCCAGATGATCCCGGTTTTCCTCGGGACGACCTTTCTCATCTTCTTCATGGTCTACAGCCTGCCCGGCGATCCCGTTCTCGGGCTGTTCGGTGACAAGGGCGCGGACCCGGCCACCCTGGCGGCGAAGAGGCATGAACTGGGACTGGACCTGCCGATCTGGCAGCAGTACTGGAACTACATGACCGACATCATTCTGCACTTCGACTTCGGGACCCAGATCCGCAATGGGCGCCCGGTCACCGAGGTGCTGGGTGACGCGTTCCCCGTCACGCTCCAACTCGCGGCGCTGGCCTTCGCGTTCGAGCTCGTCTTCGGTATCACCCTCGGCATCGTCGCCGGTCTCCGGGCGGGTCGTCTGGCCGACAACGCCGTCCTGATCTTCACCCTGCTGATCATCTCGATCCCGGTCTTCGTGCTCGGCTTCATCATCAAGATGGTGTTCGCCTTCCAGCTCGGCTGGATCCAGCCGAACGTCAGCAACGAGCAGCTGCTCTCCGAGATGATCGCCCCCGCCATCGTCCTCGGTGGCCTCTCTCTCGCCTATGTGGCGCGGCTCACCCGTACGTCGATGGCCGAGAACCTGCGCGCCGACTACATGCGCACGGCCGTCGCCAAGGGCCTGCCGAAGCGCCGTGTCATCGGCGTCCACCTCATGCGCAACTCGATGATCCCGGTCGTCACCTTCCTCGGTACCGACATCGGCGCCCTCATGGGCGGTGCCGTCGTCACCGAAGGCATCTTCAACGTCAAGGGTGTCGGTGGTCTGATCTACGAGTCGATCACCCGGCGCGAGGGCAGCACGCTCGTCGGCCTCGTCACCGTCCTGGTGATCGTCTACCTCTTCACCAGCCTGCTCATCGACCTGCTGTACGCGGTCCTGGACCCGAGGATCCGGTATGCCTGACGTGACCAAGACCGCCGCCGCGACCGCGGCCGAGGACGCCGTCACCGCCCCCTCGGTGGACGGATCCGCTCCGCAGGCCAAGGAGGAGAAGGCGCGCAGCCTCTGGGGCGACGCCTGGCGGGACCTGCGCCGCAACCCGTACTTCCTCGTGTCGTCGGTGCTGATCTTCTTCCTGCTGCTGATCGCCGCCTTCCCGACCCTGTTCACCAGCGCCTCTCCGACCGCCGGTGACCTCGTCAACCACTACGTGGGCAAGCCCGAGCTGAGCAAGATAGCTTCCGAGGGCTGGCTGGGATACGACATCCAGGGCCGCTCCGTCTACGCCCGCCTCATCTACGGCACCCGCGCCTCGGTGATCGTCGGCATCTGCGTGACCCTCATCGTCACCCTCGTCGGCGGCACCATGGGCATGCTCGCCGGCTACTTCGGCGGCTGGATCGACGCGGTCCTCTCCCGGGTCACCGACATCTTCTTCGGCATCCCGTTCCTGCTCGGCGCCATGGTCGTCCTCCAGGCGTTCACCGACCGCACCATCCTGGTCGTCGTCTTCGCCCTCGCCTTCCTCGGCTGGACGCAGATGGCCCGCGTCATGCGCGGTGCCGTGATCACGGTCAAGCAGGCCGACTACGTCCACGCCGCCAAGGCCCTCGGCGCCGGCACCGGCCGGATCCTCTTCCGGCACATCCTGCCCAACGCCATGGCCCCCGTGATCGTCGTCGCCACCATCGCGCTCGGCGGCTACATCTCGGCCGAGGCGACGCTGTCCTACCTGGGTCTCGGCTTCGCCGCCCCGACCGTCTCGTGGGGCCTCGACATCTCCGCCGGTGTTCAGGCGATCCGCACGTCGCAGCACATCCTGCTGTACCCGTCGATCATGCTGAGCATCACCGTTCTGGCGTTCATCATGCTCGGCGAAGCCGTTCGCAACGCCCTCGACCCCAAGCTGCGCTGAGGAGGGCGTAAAAGTGAGCACCACCGACAAGCTCGACAAGACCGCGACCGTCCCGGCGCCGCGCGAGAGCGGCGACCACAACGGGCCGCTGCTCGAAGTCAAGGACCTGCACGTCGAGTTCCACACCCGTGACGGTGTGGCCAAGGCCGTCAACGGCGTCAACTACTCCGTGGACTCGGGCGAGACCCTCGCCGTCCTCGGCGAGTCCGGCTCCGGCAAGTCCGTCACCGCCCAGGCCATCATGGGCATCCTCGACATGCCTCCCGGCAAGATCCCGCAGGGCGAGATCCTGTTCCGCGGCGAGGACATGCTGAAGATGTCCGACGAGGAGCGCCGGAAGATCCGCGGCCGCAAGATCGCGATGATCTTCCAGGACGCGCTCTCCTCGCTGAACCCGGTCCTCTCCGTCGGCTACCAGCTCGGCGAGATGTTCCGCGTCCACCAGGGCCTGTCCAAGAAGGACGCGAAGCTCAAGGCCATCGAGCTGATGGACAAGGTCAAGATCCCCGCCGCCAAGGCGCGGGTCAGCGACTACCCCCACCAGTTCTCCGGTGGTATGCGCCAGCGCATCATGATCGCCATGGCGCTCGCCCTGGAGCCGGACCTGATCATCGCCGACGAGCCGACCACGGCCCTCGACGTGACGGTCCAGGCCCAGGTCATGGACCTCCTCGCCGAGCTCCAGCGCGAGTACAACATGGGCCTGATCCTGATCACCCACGACCTCGGCGTCGTCGCCGACGTCGCGGACAAGATCGCCGTGATGTACGCGGGCCGGATCGTCGAGCAGGCGCCCGTGCACGAGCTGTACGCGCGCCCGGCCCACCCGTACACCCGGGGTCTGCTCGACTCGATCCCGCGCCTGGACCAGAAGGGCCAGGAGCTGTACGCGATCAAGGGCCTGCCGCCCAACCTGCTCAAGGTGCCCACGGGCTGCGCCTTCAACCCGCGCTGCCCGAAGGCCACCGACCTCTGCCGTACGGAGATCCCGGCCCTGGTGCCGGTGACCGAGCAGGACGGCGCGGATCTGCCGGGCCGCAAGAGCGCCTGCCACTTCTGGAAGGAGACGATCCATGGCTGAGCTCAGCAAGAACGACGAGGCCGTGGCCACCGCTCTCGACGTCCCCGTCCAGCGCGGCGAGCCGATCCTCCAGGTGCGCAACCTGCAGAAGCACTTCCCGCTGACGCAGGGCATCCTCTTCAAGAAGCAGGTCGGCGCGGTCAAGGCCGTGGACGGGGTCTCCTTCGACCTCTACCAGGGCGAGACCCTCGGCATCGTGGGCGAGTCCGGCTGCGGCAAGTCCACGGTCGCCAAGCTCCTGATGAACCTGGAGCGGGCCACCGCGGGTGAGGTCTTCTACAAGGGCCAGGACATCACCAAGCTGTCCGGCCGCGCCCTGAAGGCCGTCCGCCGCAACATCCAGATGGTGTTCCAGGACCCGTACACCTCGCTGAACCCGCGCATGACGGTCGGCGACATCATCGGCGAGACCTTCGAGATCCACCCCGAGGTGGCCCCGAAGGGCGACCGGCGCCGCAAGGTGCAGGAGCTCCTCGACGTCGTCGGTCTGAACCCGGAGTACATCAACCGGTACCCGCACCAGTTCTCCGGCGGTCAGCGCCAGCGCATCGGCATCGCCCGCGGCCTCGCGCTCAACCCGGAGATCATCATCTGCGACGAGCCGGTCTCGGCCCTGGACGTCTCCGTCCAGGCGCAGGTCATCAACCTGATGGAGAAGCTCCAGGACGAGTTCAACCTGTCCTACATCTTCATCGCGCACGACCTGTCGATCGTCCGGCACATCTCGGACCGCGTGGGCGTCATGTACCTCGGCAAGCTCGCCGAGATCGGTACGGACGAGGAGATCTACGAGCACCCCACGCACCCGTACACCCAGGCACTGCTCTCCGCCGTGCCGGTGCCGGACCCCCAGGCCCGCGCCCACCGCGACCGGATCATCCTCACGGGCGACGTGCCCTCGCCGGCGAACCCGCCGTCGGGCTGCCGCTTCCGCACCCGTTGCTGGAAGGCGCAGGACAAGTGCGCCACCGAGATGCCGCTCCTCGCGATCCCGGAGCACTTCCGTGGCCAGGACACCCTCGCGGCCCACGAGTCGGCGTGCCACTTCGCCGAGGAGCGGGACGTCGTCCACGCCAGATGACCTGACGGCCCCGCAGGACCAAGGCCCCTCGCACCCCCGCCGGGTGCGGGGGGCCTTTCCGCGTACGGGGCGGCCGGAGGCGTACGAGACGTACGGAGGTGTACGAGGCTTCCGCCGGTGCCGCGGCCCGCGCGGCCGTGACGGTCCGCCAGACGGCCGCCCCCCGGACAGCGGTCGCCGAGATGCGGCCCCGTCCGGCTTGCGGTGATATGGGGGCCTAAGTCTCGGAAGAACCAACGGGAGGCACTCCATGCGCGGAGCCACGCTCGCCAAGTGGGCCGCACTGGCCACCGCCGTCGCCCTCACGGCGACCGCCTGCGGCGACGGTGACGACAGCGGTGGCGGCGGAGGGGCCGACGGCATCGTGAGCTCCTCCTGGGGCGACCCGCAGAACCCGCTGGAACCGGCGAACACCAACGAGGTCCAGGGCGGCAAGGTCCTGGACATGATCTTCCGCGGCCTCAAGCGGTACAACCCGAAGACCGGCGCGGCCGAGGACATGCTCGCCGAGAAGATCGAGACCACCGACTCGATCAACTTCACCATCACCGTCAAGGACGGCTGGACCTTCTCCAACGGCGAGCAGGTCACCGCCCAGTCCTTCGTCGACGCCTGGAACTACGGCGCCGCCCTGAAGAACAACCAGAAGAACGCCTTCTTCTTCGGCCAGATCGAGGGCTACGACCAGGTCCACCCCGAGGAGGGCGAGCCCACCGCCGAGACCATGTCGGGCCTCAAGGTCACCGGCCCGCAGACCTTCACGGTCAAGCTCACCCAGAAGTTCTCGACCTGGCCCGACACCCTCGGCTACGCGGCCTTCGCCCCGCTCCCGAAGTCCTTCTTCGACGACCGCTCCGGCTGGCTGGCGAAGCCCGTCGGCAACGGCCCGTACACCATCGAGTCGTACGCCAAGGGCTCCCAGATGCAGCTCAAGCGCTGGGACGACTACCCCGGCGAGGACAAGGCCAAGAACGGCGGCATCACCCTCAAGGTCTACACGGACAACAACACCGCCTACACCGACCTGATCGCCGGCAACCTCGACCTCGTCGACGACGTCCCGGCCTCCCAGCTCAAGAACGTCTCCAACGACCTGGGCGACCGGTACATCAACACCCCGGCCGGCATCATCCAGACCCTCTCCTTCCCGTTCTACGACCCCGCGTGGAACAAGCCCGGCCAGGAGAAGCTCCGCCAGGGCCTGTCGATGGCCATCGACCGGAACCAGATCACCGAGACGATCTTCCAGAAGACCCGTACCCCCGCCGTCGACTGGACCTCCCCGGTCCTCGGCGAGGAGGGCGGCTACAAGAACGTCTGCGGCGACTTCTGCACGTACGACGCCGACGAGGCGAAGAAGCTCGTCGCGGAGGGCGGCGGCATCCCCGGCGGCACGATGAGGATCTCGTACAACGCCGACACCGGCTCCCACAAGGAGTGGGTGGACGCCGTCTGCAACTCCATCAACCGCGCCCTCGGCAACAACACGGCCTGCGTCGGCAACCCCATCGGCACCTTCGCCGACTACCGCAACCAGGTCACCACCCAGAAGATGACCGGACCCTTCCGGGCCGGCTGGCAGATGGACTACCCGCTCATCCAGAACTTCCTCCAGCCGCTGTACTACACCAACGCCTCCTCCAACGACGGCAAGTACAGCAGCCCGGAGTTCGACAAGCTCGTCAACGACGCCAACGCCGAGACGGACATCGGCAAGGCCGTCGGCATCTTCCAGCAGGCCGAGGAAGTCCTCCGCGACGACATGGCCGCCATCCCGCTCTGGTACCAGAACGGCAGCGCCGGCTACTCCACCCGGGTCGGGAACGTCTCCCTCAACCCCTTCAGCGTCCCGGTCTACAACGAGATCACGGTCAACTGACCGCTGAGCAGGCCGTAGCACATCGGCGCCGTACGGCCCGGCCCGCGGACCCCCGCCCGCGCCGGGCCGTACGCCTTCCCCAACCCCCGGAGCCCCCTCATGGGTCGATACGTGATCCGGCGGCTGCTGCAGATGATCCCGGTCTTCTTCGGCGCCACGCTGTTGATCTTCCTGATGGTGAACGTGATGGGCGACCCCATCGCCGGACTCTGCGGCGACCGAGCCTGCGACCCGGCGACCGCCGCCCAGCTGAGGAAGGAGTTCGGCCTCGACAAACCGGTCTGGCAGCAATACCTGACCTACATGGGCAACGTCTTCACCGGCGACTTCGGCACCGCCTTCAACGGGCAGCCCGTCACCGAGCTGATGGCCAGCGCCTTCCCGGTCACCATCCGGCTCACCATCGTCGCCATCCTCTTCGAGATCGTCATCGGCATCAGCCTCGGCGTGCTCACCGGCCTCAAGCGCGGCCGGCCCGTCGACACCTCCGTCCTGCTGCTGACCCTGGTCGTCCTCTCCGTCCCGACCTTCGTCACCGGCCTCCTCGTCCAGCTGCTCCTCGGCGTGAAGTGGGGCTGGATCAACCCGGCCGTCTCGCCCGAGGCGCCCTTCGACGAACTGATCGTCCCCGGCCTGGTCCTCGCCTCCGTCTCCCTCGCGTACGTCACCCGGCTCACCCGCACCTCGATCGCCGAGAACAAGCGCGCCGACTACGTCCGCACCGCCATCGCCAAGGGACTCCCGCGCCGCCGGGTCATCAGCCGCCACCTGCTGCGCAACAGCCTCATCCCGGTGGTGACCTTCATCGGCGCCGACATCGGCGCCCTCATGGGCGGAGCCATCGTCACCGAACGGATCTTCAACATCCACGGTGTCGGCTACCAGCTCTACCAGGGCATCGTCCGGCAGAACACCCAGACCGTGGTCGGCTTCGTGACGATCCTCGTCCTGGTCTTCCTGCTGGCCAACCTCCTGGTGGACCTCCTGTACGCCGTTCTCGACCCGAGGATTCGCTATGCCTGAGCCGTCAGAACCCGTCGAGGAGGGCCGCGCCATCGCCGCGACCGGCGCCGGGGGACCGACCGACCTCGCCATGGACGAGGCCGAGACCCTGGAGAAGACCCCGGGTGGCCCCAAGGGCACCGGAGCCGAGAAGAAACCCCGCTCCCTGTGGTCCGACGCCTGGCACGACCTGCGCCGCAACCCGGTCTTCATCATCTCCGGCCTGATCATCCTCTTCCTGGTGATCATCGCCATCTGGCCGTCCCTGATCGCCTCCGGCGACCCCCTCGACTGCGACCTCTCCAAGGCGCAGGAGGGCTCCCAGCCCGGCCACCCCTTCGGCTTCAACGGACAGGGCTGCGACGTCTACACCCGTACGGTCTACGGAGCCAGGGCCTCCATCCAGGTCGGCGTCCTCGCCACCCTCGGCGTCACGCTCCTCGGCTCCCTCCTCGGCGGCCTCGCCGGCTTCTACGGCGGCGGCTGGGACGCGATCCTCTCCCGGACCACGGACATCTTCTTCGCCATCCCCGTCATCCTCGGCGGCCTCGTCCTGCTCTCCGTCATCAGCAACAACACCATCTGGCCCGTGATCGGCTTCATCGTGCTGCTCGGCTGGCCACAGATCTCCCGCATCGCCCGCGGCTCGGTCATCACCGCCAAACAGAACGACTACGTGCAGGCCGCCCGCGCGCTCGGCGCCTCCAACTCCCGGATGCTGCTCCGGCACATCACGCCCAACGCCGTCGCGCCCGTCATCGTCGTCGCCACCATCGCGCTCGGCACCTACATCTCCCTGGAGGCGACGCTCTCCTTCCTCGGCGTCGGCCTGAAGCCCCCCACCGTCTCCTGGGGCATCGACATCTCCTCCGCGTCGCAGTACATCCGCAACGCCCCGCACATGCTGCTCTGGCCGGCCGGCGCGCTCGCGATCACCGTGCTCGCCTTCATCATGCTCGGCGACGCCGTCCGCGACGCCCTCGACCCCAAGCTGAGGTAGGGACCCATGCTGCTCGAAGTGCGCGACCTGCACGTGGAGTTCCACACCCGCGACGGTGTGGCCAAGGCCGTCAACGGCGTCAACTACTCCGTGGAGGCGGGGGAGACCCTCGCCGTCCTCGGCGAGTCCGGCTCCGGCAAGTCCGTCACCGCCCAGGCCGTCATGGGCATCCTCGACATGCCCCCCGGCAGGATCCCGAAGGGCGAGATCCTCTTCAAGGGACAGGACCTCCTCAAGCTGAAGGAGGACGAGCGGCGGCAGATCCGCGGCGCCAAGATGGCGATGATCTTCCAGGACGCGCTGTCCTCCCTCAACCCCGTGCTCAGCGTCGGCGAACAGCTCGGCGAGATGTTCGTCGTCCACCAGGGGATGAGCAAGAAGGACGCCCGCGCCAAGGCCGTCGAGCTGATGGACCGGGTCCGCATCCCCGCCGCCAGGGAACGCGTCGGCCAGTACCCCCACCAGTTCTCCGGCGGCATGCGCCAGCGCATCATGATCGCCATGGCGCTCGCCCTCGAACCCGAGCTGATCATCGCCGACGAGCCGACCACCGCCCTCGACGTCACCGTCCAGGCCCAGGTCATGGACCTCCTCGCCGAGCTCCAGCGCGAGTACAACATGGGTCTGATCCTCATCACCCACGACCTCGGCGTCGTCGCCGACGTCGCCGACAAGATCGCCGTGATGTACGCGGGACGGATCGTCGAGCAGTCCCCCGTCCACGAGATCTACAAGGCGCCCGCCCACCCCTACACCCGCGGCCTCCTCGACTCGATCCCGCGCCTGGACCAGAAGGGCCAGGAGCTGTACGCGATCAAGGGGCTCCCGCCCAACCTGCTCGCCATCCCGCCCGGCTGCGCCTTCCACCCGCGCTGCCCGATGGCCCAGGACGTCTGCCGCACCGACGTGCCCCCGCTGTACGAGGTCACCGAGTCACCCGTCCCGCGCACGAGCGCCTGCCACTTCTGGAAGGAGTGCCTCCATGGCTGAGGCGATTCTCCGGGTCCGGGACCTGCACAAGCACTACCCGCTCACCCAGGGCATCCTCTTCAAGAAGCAGGTCGGCGCGGTCCGGGCGGTCGACGGCGTCGACTTCGACCTCGCCGCCGGCGAGACCCTCGGCATCGTCGGCGAGTCCGGCTGCGGCAAGTCGACCGTCGCGAAGATGCTGGTCAACCTGGAGCGGCCGACCTCCGGCTCCATCCTGTACAAGGGCGAGGACATCGCCAAGCTCTCCCCGCGCGCCCTCAAGGCGGTCCGCCGCAACATCCAGATGGTCTTCCAGGACCCGTACACCTCGCTCAACCCCCGGATGACGGTCGGCGACATCATCGGCGAGCCGTACGAGATCCACCCCGAGGTCGCGCCCAAGGGCGACCGGCGCCGCAAGGTCCAGGACCTCCTCGACGTCGTCGGCCTCAACCCCGAGTACATCAACCGCTACCCGCACCAGTTCTCCGGCGGCCAGCGCCAGCGCATCGGCATCGCCCGCGGCCTCGCCCTCCAGCCCGAGATCATCGTCGCCGACGAGCCGGTCTCCGCCCTCGACGTCTCCGTCCAGGCCCAGGTCGTCAACCTGCTCGACCGCCTCCAGGCCGAGTTCTCCCTCTCGTACGTCTTCATCGCCCACGACCTGTCCATCGTGCGCCACATCTCCGACCGCGTCGGCGTCATGTACCTCGGCCGGATCGTGGAGATCGGCACCGACACCCAGATCTACGACCACCCCACCCACCCCTACACCCAGGCGCTGCTCTCCGCCGTGCCCGTGCCGGACCCCGAGGCCCGCGCCCACCGCGAGCGGATCCTCCTCGCCGGCGACGTGCCCTCCCCGGCCAACATCCCCTCCGGCTGCCGCTTCCGCACCCGCTGCTGGAAGGCGCAGGAGCGGTGCGCGCTGGAGGTCCCGCTGCTCGCCGTCCCGGCCGTCTTCCGTCTCACCGACAGCCCGGCCAAGCACGACTCCGCCTGCCACTTCGCCGAGGAGAAGCGGGTCGTCCCGCCGGAGGAGACCCTTCCCCACCCGGACCCGCTGCCGGAGGGCCCGGCCCCGGAGGCGGCGGCCCGCGAGGCGGAGCGGGAGAGGCGGGAGGAGGGGGGCGAGGGTCCGGAGGGGCCCGAGGACTCGGGGGGCACGAAGTCACTCTGACGGCCCCGGCCGCTTAACGCCCCGGCAACTCCCGGGAATTGGATCCGATATACGAATATTGGATCCGATGCGGCCGCGGGTGCCGTCGGCCGGCGAGGGCCCCTCGGGCCCCCGCCGGCCGTTACCCCCTCCACCCCGGCCCACCCGTTCCGCGGAACCGCTTGTCCCGGTCGCCCCCGACCGTGAGGATCGGGCCCGTGACTGTGACACGACCGGCACGTCTCACCGGCGCCGCGCTCGCCGCCGTACTCGCGCTCGTCCCCTTCGTCTGGATCCTGTGCGACCTCGCCGCCCTCGGCTCGCCCGGGGACCTGCTCCGGTACTGGGCGGGCGACCGGTTCAGGCTCACCCGCGTCCGGGCGTCCACCACCCTGCTCGACCCGCTCCTCTGCCTCGCCGCCGCCGTCACCGCCCTCGCGGCCCTCCGCTCCCGGCACGCCGCCGCCGCGCTCGCCGCCACCGGCGCCGTCACCCTCGCCGTACGCCTCCCCGGCCTCTGGACCCACGGCACAGGACCCCTCGTCACCGCCCTGACCGAACTCGCCCTCGCCGCCGGCCTCCTCGTCACCGCCCTCGCGGGCCGCCGCCCCCCCACCGAGCCGGACGAGCGGACCCCGACCCGGCCGCGCACCGGACCCGCCGTCACCGCAGGGGTCCTGCTGGCCGTCGCCGCCCTCGTCCTGCTCGCCCGGGAGGCGGAGCTGGCCGGCCGGGCCGCCCCCGGGACCGCCGTCGACCGCTTCACCGGCGGCCGGTCCGTGCCCGGCGCCGCGCTCGGCGTGCCGCCCGGCTGGCTCGCCGCCGTCCTCGCCGGCCTCTGCCTGGCCGCCGCCGTCTCCGCCTTCGCCACCGCCCGGCACACCCGCCCCCTCGGCCTCCTCGCCGGCGGCCTCCTGTGTGCCACGGGCCTCGCCGAGACCGTCCGGACGGCCCGTCTCCACCTCCACCACGACGTTTGGTACGTCACCGCCCCGCAGCTGGACCGTCCCGGCCTCGCCGCCGCGCTCTACGGCGTGCTCGCCGGGGCCGCCGTCCTCGCCCTCCTCGCCGGGCGCGGCGCCCCCGACGCCGCGCCCGCCCCCAAGGCCCCGGCGGCGACCCCGCCGCCGCCCTACCCGCGGCCGCCCGGCTGGTGACCGGGGAAGCCGCCGAGCGACCGCTTCAGGAAGTCGACCTGGAGCAGCAGCAGGTTCTCCGCCACCTGTTCCTGCGGGGTCATGTGGGTCACCCCCGACAGCGGCAGCACCTCGTGCGGCCGGCCCGCCGCGAGCAGCGCCGACGACAGCCGCAGCGCGTGCGCCACCACCACGTTGTCGTCCGCGAGCCCGTGCACGACCATCATCGGCCGGGCCGGCTCCTCCGGCGCCGACAGACCGTCGTCGGTGAGCAGCGACTGCGCCGCGTACACCTCGGGCTCCGCCTCCGGGGTGCCGAGGTACCGCTCGGTGTAGTGGGTGTCGTACAGCCGCCAGTCCGTCACCGGCGCCCCCACCACCGCCGCGTGGAAGACGTCCGGCCGCCGCAGCACCGCGAGCCCCGCCAGATAGCCGCCGAACGACCAGCCCCGCACCGCCACCCGGCCCAGGTCGAGCGGGAACCGCTCCGAGAGCGCCCGCACCGCCTCCACCTGGTCCTCCAGCGTCACCGTGAAGTCCCGCAGCACCGCCTTCTCCCAGGCGGGCGAGCGCCACGGCGTCCCCCGGCCGTCCGCCACCACCACCGCGAAGCCCTGCTCGGCGAACCACTGCGAGGTCAGGTGCGCGTTGTGCGCGGCGACCACCCGGGGCCCGTGCGGGCCGCCGTACGGATCCATCAGCACCGGCAGCGGCCCGTGCCCCTCCTCGTACCAGGACGGCAGCAGCACCGCGCAGGGGATCCGCCGCCCGCCCGCCTCCGTGAACACCGGCCGGGCCCGCAGCGGCGGTTCGACCGCGTACGAGCCCACCACCGCCACCCGCTTCCCGTCGCGCAGCACCCGCGCCACCGCGCCCGGCGCGTCCGGCCGCGAGGAGACGAGCACGGTCACCGCCCCCGAACGGACCGCCCCGTGCCAGCCCGCGCCCTCCGAGACCCGCTCCACGCCGCCCGCCGACACCCGGTAGACGTGCGCCTCGCCGGTCTCCGGGGCCTCGGCCGCCTCGCCCGCCGACGCCGACACCAGGACGTCGTCCTCGCCCACGTCGAGCACCGCCCGCACGTGCAGCCGGGCGTCCGTCAGCGTCTCGTCACCGACCGAAAGCGCCCGCGCCCCGGTCCTGTCGCCGATGTGTACGAGGCGCCCCTCCGGCGACCACGCGGGCACCCCCGGCAGCAGCTCCAGCCAGGCGGGGTCCTCCTCGGCCCGCACCGTCTCCGTCGCGCCCGAGGCCGTGTCCACCGCGAGCACCCGCTGGCTCCGCTGGCCCCTGGCCTGCACGAGCAGCAGCGGCGCACCAGCCGACGACCAGTGCACGCGCGCGAGGTAAGGGAATTCCTCCCGGTCCCACACCACTTCGGTACGGGAGCCGTCGAGGTCGTACAGGAACAGCCGCACCTCCGCGTCGGGCGTCCCCGCCGCCGGGTACGCCACCCGCTGCGGCTCGCGCTCCGGATGCGCCGGGTCCGCGATGAACCAGCGGCGCACCGCCCGGTCGTCCACGCGGGCCACCAGGAGCCGGTCCGAGCCGGGGGACCACCAGAAACCGCGGTCCCGGCCCATCTCCTCCGATGCGATGAATTCGGCCAATCCGTAGGTGCTGTGCCCGTCCTCCGGAACCGCCAGTTCCACATCACCGGAACCGTCCGCTCCGACCACCCGGAGCGCGCCCTCCGACACGTACGCCACCCGCCGCCCGTCCGGCGAGGGACGCGGGTCGATCACCGGCCCCGGCACCGGCAGCTCCCGCGCGGTCCCGGCCCGCAGCTCCGCCGTGAACAGCCGCCCGGACAGGGCGAACGCCGCGAGCTCCACCGCCGCGTCCACCGCGTACCCGACGATCCCCGCCGACCCCTCCCGGCTGCGCTCGCGCCGGGCCCGCTCCTCCGGGGACAGCTCCTCCTCGGCCCCCGCGAGCAGCGCCGACGGCTCCGCGACGACCCGCTCCACCGGCTCCCCGCCGTCCGCCGGCAGGTCGAGCACCCACAGCGCGTGCGTCCGGTCCGTGCCCGAACCGGAGCGCACGAAGACGATCCGCTCCCCGTCCGGGGAGACCGAGAAACCGCGCGGCACCCCCAGGCCGAACCGCTGGGTCCGGGCGTGCAGGCGCGGGAAGGAAAGCCCCACGGGTGGGGCGGACGAGTGCTGCTGAGACATGGTCATACGGCTGAAAGTAGCGCTGTACGCCCCCTCTGTGCGCCCGTACGCCGATCGATGCGAGGGCACGGATAGTTATGATCCGTAGCGCTTGGTGGGTGCCCCTCCGTGGGTATGCACGTGGGGATGCACACGTGGGCGACCGCCGGGCACCTGCCCGAGGGCTCGACCGCGCCCGCACCGACCGCACGCACCGCCCGCACGAACAACTGCCCGACCCATGCTCGAAAATCCGACCGAAGGTGGAGGTGAACCGCCGTGGCACTCTCGCTCCAGATCTCCGTGGTGGTGCTGCTGGCGATCGTCGTCTTCCTGCTGATCCGGAAATCCGGACTCAAAGCCGGACACGCCGTGGTCTGCGCGCTCCTGGGCTTCTACCTGGCCAGCTCCTCCCTCGCCGACTCCATCACCACCCTCACCACCAACGTGGCGAGCATGATCGCCGGGCTCAAGTTCTGACCCGGGCGGTCACCGGCGGCCCCGCCTCGTAGGGTGGGGCCATGACCGATCTCCCCGCCCGTCGTCTGCTCCTCGTGCACGCGCACCCCGACGACGAGTCGATCAACAACGGCGCCACCATGGCCCGGTACGCGGCCGAAGGCGCCCTTGTCACCCTGGTCACCTGCACCCTCGGCGAGGAGGGCGAGGTCATCCCGCCCGGCCTCGCCCACCTGGCCCCCGACCGCGAGGACCGCCTCGGCCCCCACCGCGCCGGCGAACTCGCCGCCGCCATGGCCGCCCTCGGCGTCACCGACCACCGCTTCCTCGGCGGTGCGGGCCGCTTCCGTGACTCCGGCATGATGGGCGTCCCCCAGAACGAGCGCGAGAACGCCTTCTGGAACACGGACGTGGACACCGCCGCCGACCACCTCGTCGAGGTCATCCGCGAGACCCGCCCCCAGGTCCTCGTCACCTACGACCCCGACGGCGGCTACGGCCACCCCGACCACATCCAGGCCCACCGCGTCGCCATGCGCGCCGCCGACCTCGCCGCGGACCCCGGCCACCGCCCCGAGCTCGGCCCCGCCCACACCATCGCCAAGATCTACTGGAACCGGGTCCCCCGCCCCGTCGCCGAGGCCGGCTTCGCCCGCCTGGCCGCCGAGGGCTCCGCCTTCCCGAAGGACGCCGTGATCGACGACGTCCCCGGCGTCGTCGACGAGGAGCGCGTCACCGCCGAGATCGACGGCGGCGACCTCGCGGCGGCGGACTCGTACGCGGCCCGCAAGAGCGCCGCCATGGCCGCCCACGCCACCCAGGTCGCCGTCGACGGCCCCTGGTTCGCCCTCTCCAACGACCTCGGCCAGCCCCTCTTCACCACCGAGTACTACGAACTCGTCCGCGGCACCTCCGGCGCCCCCGAAGGCCGGCGCGAGACCGACCTCTTCGCGGGCCTCCCCGACGGCGGGGGGACGACCGGCGCCGGGAAGACGGCCGACGGTGGGAAGACGGCCGACGGTGGAGAGGCGACCGCCGACGGGGAGGCGACCGGCCGATGACCACCTCCGCCGCCCCCCGGTACGCCGCCTACGCCGGCCTTCTCGTCCTCGGCTTCCTCGTCGGCACCGCCGGAGCCCTCGTCCAGGCCGCCTGGTTCCCCCTCGGCCTGCTCCTCGCCCTCCTCGCCACCGCCGCCCTCTTCTACGGCGGCATGCGCGCCACCGGCACCCAGATCGGCCTCGCCGCGGCCGGCGGCGGCTGGCTGCTCGCCGTCGTCCTGCTGAGCTTCGGCCGACCCGAGGGGGACGGGATCTTCGGCGGCGGCCTCGGCGAGCTGCTCTTCCTCTTCGGGGGCATGGCCGCTGCTGTGATCTGCGCCACTGTCGGCAGGCCGCCGCAGAACCTTCCGTAGGGTCCCTTCGAGCGGCCGGACTTCCCACCGGGCGGATAACCGGCGGCGCCGGACAGTATGGTGGTGCGCGCCGCCGAACCGCCCGGGACAGTACGAGCATCAGCAAGAGCGGGCGGCGGAGCCAACCGGGAGATCCTGCTTTGAGTCGTGAAACTGGTCGAGAGACCGACACTTCGTCCTCCGGCGCCCAGGGACGCGGCGGGGCCGCCTACCCGTCGGGCACCCAGCCGTACGGATCCCGCCAGTATCCGTCGCTCCACCCGGCGCAGGACGCGCCGGAGGCCGCCTCCGCCGCGCCCGCGCCGCCGGAGGAGCCGAAGACCGAGACCACCCTGACCACCCGGATCCGCATCAACATTCCGGGTTCGCGGCCGATCCCGCCGGTCGTGGTCCGCAAGCCGGTCGCGGGGGCGTCCGACGACGCCGCCCCGGCCGAGCCGGAGCAGTCCGCCCCGGCCCCCGAGCCCGAGCCGGAACCGGCGGCCCCCGCCCCGGCCGCGCCCGAGCCGCAGGCCGCCGCCGAGGCCCCCAAGGCCAAGGAGACCAGCGACTGGTTCGCGCCGCGCAAGAGCACCGGCGCGACCCCCGCGGGCGGCACCCCCGCCGCCCCGGCGGCCCCTGCTCCCGCGCCCGGCCCCGGTCCCGGTCCCAAGGCTCCCGCCCCCGGCCCCAAGGCCCCCGCACCCAAGGCCCCCGGCGGCCCGCAGACCCCCGGCACCGGCTTCGCGGGCTCCGCGACCGCCGGCGTGCCCACGGTCGGCAGCACGCCCTCCAGCCGCCCCGTCAGCAACCCGCTGTACGACACCGGCACCCTCCCCGGCTACGACGGCACCCCGGCGGCCGGCACGCCGATGTACGACGGCCCTCAGCCCGGCCCCACGCCGCCGTACGACGGCACGCCCCCGGCCGGCACCCCCCGCTACGACGGCCAGCCCACGGGACCCACCACGGGCCCGGCCAGTGGCCTCGCCGACCTCGGCGGCGGCGCGCCCGCACGGCCCGCCGCGCCCCAGCGCCCGGCCGGCCCCGCACAGGGCGCCCCCGCCCCGGGCGCTCCCATGCCGGGCGGCCCCGGACCGTACGGAGCGGCCGGTGCGCCGCGCATGTCCGACGACACCGCGATCCTGACGCCCCAGCAGCCCGCCCCCGCCCCCGCCCCCGTGCCCGGCCCGGGCGCGGGCGTTCCGGGTGCCGGCGGCCCCGGCGGTCAGGTCTCCGGCGACACCCTCACGAGCGGCATCCCGGTCGTGCCCCCGGCGGACGGCCGCCCCGACCCGGCGCCGCGCGTCGACGGGCACCGGAACCCGCCGCCCGGCATGCAGACCCCCGCGCCGAGGCCCGCACCGGCTCCCAAGCCGGCCCCCAGGCCCGCACCGGCCAAGAAGGGCCGCTCCAAACTGGTCCTCGCCGCCGTCGCGGTCGTCGGCATCGCCGGCGTCGCCTACGGCGCCGGACTCCTCCTCAACCACTCCGACGTCCCCAAGGGCACCACCGTCCTCGGCGTCGACATCGGCGGCGGCACGAAGGAGGAGGCCGTCAACAAGCTGGAGAAGACCCTCGGCAAGCGCGCCGCGACCCCGCTCCAGCTCAGCGTCGACGGCAAGAAGATCCAGCTCGCGCCCGACAAGGCCGGACTCTCCCTGGACAGCCAGGAGACCGTCAGGGGCGCCGCGGGCAGCGACTACAACCCGGTCTCGGTGATCGGCTCCCTCTTCGGCGGCGAGCGCGTCGCCAAGCCGGTCTTCCCGGTGGACGACGAGAAGCTCGCCGTCGCCCTGCGGGACCTCGCCGGCACCTCCTCCTCGGCGACCGAGGCGACGATCCTGTTCGCCCCGAACAAGGTCACCGCCGTCGAGGGCAAGCCCGGAAAGGGCCTCGACATCCAGCGCTCGATGATCTCCGTCAAGGACGCCTTCCGCGCCCAGGTCGAGACGGGCGTCAACAAGGTCGTCGAACTCCCCGTCAGCGTCCGGCAGCCCACCGTCAGCAAGGCCGAACTGGACCGGGCGATGAAGGAGTTCGCCCAGCCCGCGATGTCCGGCCTGATCACGATCCAGGCCGGCGGCAAGGCCATCGACTTCGGCCCGGCCCGCTCGCTGCCGCAGATCCTCTCCATGAAGGCCGTCGACGGCCACCTGGTGGAGGTCTACGACAAGAAGGCGATCACCCGCCTCCTCGACGGCGTCTTCGACGGCGTCATGATCACCAAGGGCGACGGCTCGAAGCACGAGGTCTCCGCCGACGACGTCGCCTTCGTCATGCGCGACGCCCTCCGCGGCAAGACCAAGGCCGAGCGCACCGCGACGATCGACCTGACCGGCAACGGCTGATCCGCGGCCCGTCCGCGTCCGCCCGAGCGACCCCCGCCCTCCCCGGAGGCCGGGGGTCGCCGCGTACGCTCGCCCCCGTGATCACTCAGGAGCTCTCCGACGCCGAGGTCGCCGCTGCCGCCGCCCGCGCCGGCGCCGAGGTCGTGCGCCGCCTCCACGGCCAGGACCTCGACCGGGTCGACAAGGGCGGGGGCGACTTCGCGACCGCCGCCGACCTGGCGTCCGAGCGCGCCGCCCTCGACGTCCTGAGGACCGCCCGCCCCGACGACGCCGTCCTCGGCGAGGAGGGCGGGCAGCGGGGGGAGGCGACCAACCCCCGCCAGTGGCTCGTGGATCCCCTCTGCGGCACCCTCAACTACGCCGTCGGGAACAAGCTCGTCGCCGTCAACGTGGCCCTGCGCGGCGGCGCGGCCGCCGTGGCCGACCCCTTCGGCGGCGAGGACGGCGAGGTGTTCCGTACCGACGGCACGCGCGCGTGGGGACCCGACGGGGCGCTCCTGGCGCCCACCGCCGCCACCGGCCTCGTCGACGTGAACCTCGACCCGCCGTTCCCCGGTGCCCCCGGCTTCCGCGCCGTCGACCTCCTCGCCCACCCCGACTTCACGGCCGGTTTCCGCCCCCGCGTGGTCTCCACCTCGCTCGCGCTCGCCTGGGTGGCGGCGGGCAGGCGGGCCGCGTACGTCACCGACGGCGGCGACCTGTCCGACAGCGTCCACTTCGCCGCCGGCATCGCCCTGTGCCGGGCCGCCGGCTGCGTCGTCACCGGCCTCGACGGCACCCCCCTGGGGGAGGGGCCCACGCGCGGTCTCGTGGCGGCCGCCGACGCCACCACCCACGCCCGCCTGATGGCGATGATCCGCGAGCCCCGGCCTAGTTGAGCCGCGCCCGTGCCGCCCGCGCCTTGTGCCGGATCGCGGTGGCGGAGTCCGGGTCCACCGCGTCCATGATCTGGGCGTACGCCTCCATCTCCGCCGCCCCGGCGAGGAAGTCGCCGCGCTGGACGAGGAGTTCCGCCCGCTCGTAGCGGAGGCGGGCCGGGTGGGAGGGGAGCAGCAGGGCGAGCTCCACCGCCCACAGGGCCACGTCGGAGCGCTCGGGCCGGGGGGTCGCCCAGGCGCGGATGTTGTTGAGGATCCGCAGCACGATCGCGCCGGGCTCGGCGGGCCGCAGCATCGAGCGGTCCAGGGCCTCGCCGGTCGCGCTCGCCACCAGGAGCTCCGCGTCCTCGGCGGTCATCGGGCGGCCGCCCGCGAAGGGGTCGGCCAGGTCGAGAGCGGCCGGGTCGCCGAAGCCGACGACGAAGTGGCCGGGCAGCCCGAGCCCGTAGACGGGGGCACCGGCCCGCCGGGCCACCTCCATCCACACCACGGACAGCAGGATCGGCAGCCCCCGGCGCCGGCGCAGCACCTCGTGGAGCAGGGAGGACTCAAGGCGCTGGTAGTCGGCGGGCACGCCCTCGAAGCCCTCGCGCCCACCGAGGAGCGCCGCCAGTGCGTCCTTCCACGCGCCGGTGAGGCGGGTGCCGTAGGGGACGAGCCCGGCGAGCCGGTCGAGCTCCATGTCGGCCTCGACCAGGTCGTGCTCGGTGAGGGTGGGGTCGGCCACGGCGCAGATCAGCAGACAGAGCCGGGCGAGGTCGGGCCGCTCGGCCCGGGCCTCCTCCGCGAACTCCCGCCGCCGGTCGGGGCGGCCGGGTCGCTCGGGTCGCCCGGGGGGATCTTCCGCGCTCACGCCGCGCTCACGCCTCCGCCCGCCCGTGGTGCCGGTAGTGGTGGTAGTGGTGGTGCACCGCGAAGTCCATCCCCTCGTAGAGCGCCCGCGCGCCGTCGTTGTCGGCCTCGACCTGGAGCCAGGCCGCCGACGCGCCCTCGTCGAGGGCCTGCCGGGCGAGGGCGGTCATGACGGCGGTGGCCAGCCCCCGGCGACGGTGGCCGGGGTCGACCTCTATCGCCATGAACCCCGCCCAGCGGCCGTCGACGACACAGCGGCCGATGGCCGCCGGCACCTCTCCCGTGCCCGCCACGGAGGCGAACCACACACTCGGCCCCGAGGAGAGCACCTGCCGCACCACCGGGCTCGCCCCCGTGAACCGCTGGTAGCGGCGCAGCCACGGCTCGTCGAGCGTCCGGCCGATGCGTACGGCTCCGGCGTCCGCGTCCAGGTCGGCGAGGGGCGCGAGGGCGGCGGTCCGCAGTTCGGCGGTGACCTCGCGGCGCCAGCCGAGCCGTTCGAGCTCGGCGCAGAGCAGCTCCTGGGTGCCCTCGGCGCCGGTGGCGGCCTGCACGTACGCGGGCAGCTCCCGGGCCGCGTACCACTCCCGTACGACCTCCAGCGCCTCGGCGACGGGCAGCCCGGGATCGCCCTCCGGGAGCACCGAGTTGGCCCGCCGGGTGAAGCCCACCCGTCGCCCGGCCACCGCCCCTCCCGGACGGGCTTCGCCCGGCCCCTCCTGAATCGCGGCCCGCAGGGTCCACTCGCCGAGCCGCTCGGTCTCGACCGGCTGCCACGCGCGTGCGGCGACCCGCGAGAGCTCCGGGAAGGTGGCGGCGGGGCCCCGGCGGCGGGCGGGTGCGGGAGGCGCGATCTTGCCCGCGACCAGGCGGAGTTCCGGGATGCGGACGGCCTCGCCGCTCTTCCGTGTGATCGTGATCACACCACCGTCCCAGGAAGTGAGAACCCCGACCGCGTCGCTGAACCGTTCACCCGCCGACACGGAGTCCGTCACATACCGAACGGAGACACGTTTTCCCACGTCAGCGCTGGTGACACGGACCTCAAGCCGTCCTCCGCCGGTGATTTCCACAGCTTCTGCGCCCCTCCTGTTCGGATCGCCCTCAAGAACGGAGATACTAGGTGCGGGCATCGACGACACCGCGCTCCCGCGCAGACCAGCCCTACCGAGGAGGAACGACAGCGTGACCTACGTCATCGCGCAGCCTTGTGTCGACGTCAAGGACAAGGCTTGCATCGAGGAGTGCCCCGTCGACTGCATCTACGAGGGCAAGCGATCTCTCTACATCCACCCGGACGAGTGCGTCGACTGTGGAGCCTGTGAGCCGGTCTGCCCGGTCGAGGCGATCTTCTACGAGGACGACACCCCGGAGGAGTGGAAGGACTACTACAAGGCGAACGTCGAGTTCTTCGACGAGCTCGGTTCGCCCGGTGGCGCCTCCAAGCTCGGCGAGATCGAGCGCGACCACCCCTTCATCGCCGCCCTGCCGCCGCAGAACGGCTGATCTTTCGTTGTAAACCGCTCCCGGTCCCGTACGGCTCCGCCGCCGTACGGGACCGACGCGTATCGCGTACGTACGAGGAAGTGAGCCAACCCGTGAGCGCAGTCTCTTCGCGCCTGCCCGCCTTCCCCTGGGACAAGCTGGAGCCGTACAAGAAGACGGCCCTGGCGCACCCGGACGGGATCGTGGACCTGTCGGTCGGCACCCCGGTCGACCCCGTCCCCGCGCTGATCCGGGAGGCTCTGGTGGCCGCGGCGGACTCGCCGGGCTATCCCACGGTCTGGGGCACGCCCGCGCTGCGCGACGCGCTCACCGGCTGGTGCGAGCGGCGCCTCGGCGCGGTCGGCCTCACCCACGAGAACGTGCTGCCGGTGGTCGGCTCCAAGGAGCTCGTCGCCTGGCTGCCGACCCAGCTCGGCCTCGGCGCCGGCGACCGGGCGGCGTACCCGCGGCTCGCCTACCCGACGTACGAGGTCGGCGCGCGGCTCTGCGGCGCGGAGCCCGTCGTCTACGACGACCCTACGGAGCTCGACCCGGCCGGCCTGAAGCTCCTCTGGCTCAACTCCCCCTCCAACCCGACCGGCAAGGTCCTCGCCAAGGAGGAACTGGTCCGGATCGTGGCCTGGGCGCGCGAGCACGGGATCCTCGTCTTCTCCGACGAGTGCTACCTGGAGCTGGGCTGGGAGGCCGACCCGGTGTCGGTGCTGCACCCGGACGTCTGCGGCGGCTCGTACGAGGGGATCGTGGCCGTCCACTCGCTCTCCAAGCGCTCCAACCTGGCCGGCTACCGGGCCGCGTTCATCGCCGGTGACGCGGCCGTCCTCGGCGAGCTGCTCCAGATCCGCAAGCACGGCGGCATGATGACCGCCGCGCCCGTCCAGGCCGCCACGGTCGCCGCCCTCGGCGACGACGCGCACGTCGCGGAGCAGCGCGAGCGGTACGCGGCCCGGCGCGCCGCCCTGAAGGCCGCCCTGGAGTCCCACGGCTTCCGCATCGAGCACTCCGAGGCGAGCCTCTACCTGTGGGCGACCCGTGACGAGCCCTGCTGGGACACGGTGGCGTACCTGGCGGAGAAGGGCGTCCTGGTGGCCCCGGGCGACTTCTACGGCGAGGCGGGCGCCCGCTTCGTCCGGGTGGCCTTCACGGCGACGGACGAGCGGGTCGAGGCGGCGGTCAAGCGCCTCGGCTGACGACGACGGCCGACGACGACGGCTGACGGCGGCCGACGGCGGCCGACGGCCGGACGGTACGGCGAAGGGCCCGGGACGCGCACGCGCCCGGGCCCTTCCGCGTACCGACGGACGCGTACCGGCGGTTCAGCCGACGGTTCAGCCGATGGGCAGGCCGCCGAGCATCTGGCCGGCCGGGACGCCGCCCAGCGCGCCGCCCGCCGGGGTGCTGCCGGTGCTCTGGGCGGCGGCGCCGGCGGTCTGACCGAGGGCCTGGCCCGTGCTGCCCGCGGTCTCGCCCGCGATCTTCTGGGCCGCCGGGGTGGCGGTCTTGCCCGCCGCGCCCACGGCCGAACCGGCGGCCGGGACGGCCGTGCCGACGGCCTCGCTGCCGGTGGCCCCGGCGACCCCGGTCGCGGTCCGCGAGGCACCGTCGACGGCCGAGCCCGCGTCGGCGGCGTCGAGAGCGGTCAGACCACCGAGCGCGCCGGCCGGGGCCAGGCCGGGCTCAAGGGCGCTCGCGGAGCCGGCCGCACCGACCACGGGGGCTGCGCCGGCCGCGACGATCAGGGCGGCACGGGCGATCCGGCGGGTCATGGAGAGGGACATGGTGCTCCTTCGACGGAAGAGACGGTCAGGACGTTTGCGTCTGCGGGCTGCACAACCGAGGCGGGGGCGGGGGAGGTTGCGGGCGTCGAAGGTAAAGGCTGGGTAATGGGTCGTATTGTCAGGTGGGGAGGAAAGCGGACGAACGCCGCGTGCGGCTCTGCCGCGCCGAACCGTCACTCCTCAGGTGCCCCAAGCCCCCCGCAGCCCTCACGCACCCCACGGTCCGGGCGCCCCGGCCCCGCCTCGATCCCCCCGACCCGGGCGACTCCCCGCACACCAGTCCACTCCCTGGGGAACGGATGCCCCCACGGCCCGGTGCGGGCCCGGCGGTGTGGTGTCAGCGGGCCAGACGGAGGCGGACCGAGGAGGCGGCCGGGGAGCCGGCGGCCGAAGAGGAGAGCGACTCCCAGCCGCCGCCCGAGTCGTCCGCGCGCCAGACCCTGCCCCCGTACGAGACCTCCGCGACCCGCAGCGCCTCCGAGCGTGCCACCGCCCACTGCGCCAGCTCCCAGCCGCGCCGCTCAGGGCCCCGGACGGGCACGACGAGGACGGCGGGCTCCGCGGCGGAGCGCCCCGCGCTGGCGCCGCCGGAGACGGAGGTGGGCGCCGCGGTCTCGCCGAAGGCCCGTACCAGCTCCTTACGGACGAGGGCGGGGTCGCCGGGGCGGCCCTCCCTGACGTCCGCCGTGCACGACAGCGCGGCCGGCGTCCGGCCGGTCAGCGCCGCGGACAGCAGCGTCGCGTCCGGCTCGTGCTTCGCGTACGCCTGCGGGAAGCCGCTCTTCTGGACCTTCTGCGCCGCCACCGTCAGCGGCAGCCGCGAGTAGCCCGGGACCTTCTCCAGGCCTTCGTAGAACTTCCCCGCCGAGTACACGGGATCCATGATCTGCTCCGGCGTGCCCCAGCCCATCGACGGACGCTGCTGGAAGAGGCCGAGCGAGTCCCGGTCGCCGTAGTCGATGTTGCGGAGCGCCGACTCCTGGAGCGCGGTCGCGAGCGCGATCGTCACCGCCCGCTCCGGCAGCCCCCGCGAGGTCCCCACCGCCGCGATCGTCGCCGCGTTCGACGCCTGCTCGGGGGTGAACTCGTACCGGTCGGCCCCGCTGCCCACCGCGCAGCGGGGCGCGCCCTTGCTCCCGGTCACCTGGTGGACGGCGATGTACGACGCGAGGCCGCACAGGACGGCGAGAGCGGCGGCCGAACGGGCGAGACGGCCGCGGCGGGCGGGGCGGGGGGAGTCGGACACGGCCCCCACCGTACTGGAGGCCGGGTTAGGGTCGGCATATGGCTGACAACATCCCGCCGGCGACCCCGCTCGACCTCTCCCTGGACGGGGCCGCGCTCACCGCCGCGCTCGTCGACTTCCCCTCCGTCAGCGGGACCGAGAAGCCGCTCGCCGACGCCATCGAGCAGGCACTGCGCGCCCTGCCCCACCTCACCGTCGACCGCCACGGCAACAACGTCGTCGCCCGGACCGCCCTCGGCCGTGCCGAGCGGGTCGTCCTCGCCGGCCACATCGACACCGTGCCGATCGCCGACAACGTGCCGTCCCGGCTCGACGGGGACGGCGTCCTGTGGGGCTGCGGCACCTCCGACATGAAGTCCGGCGTCGCCGTCCAGCTCCGGATCGCCGCCACCGTTCCCGAGCCCAACCGGGACCTCACCTTCGTCTTCTACGACAACGAGGAGGTCGCCGCCCACCTCAACGGCCTCGGGAAGATCGCCGAAGCCCACCCCGAGTGGCTGGAGGGCGACTTCGCCGTCCTCCTGGAGCCCTCCGACGGCCAGGTCGAGGGCGGCTGCCAGGGCACCCTCCGCGTCATCCTGCACACCACCGGCGAGCGCGCCCACTCCGCCCGCTCCTGGATGGGCTCCAACGCCGTCCACGCCGCCGCGCCGATCCTCGCCCGCCTCGCCGCCTACGAGCCGCGCAAGCCGGTCATCGACGGCCTGGAGTACCACGAGGGGCTCAACGCGGTCGCGATCCAGGGCGGCGTCGCCACCAACGTCATCCCCGACGTCTGCACGGTCACGGTCAACTACCGCTACGCGCCCGACCGCTCCCCGGCCGAGGCGCTCGCGCACGTCCGCGAGGTCTTCGCCGACTGCGGCGTCGCCGAGTTCACCGTCGACGACGAGAGCCCGGGTGCCCTGCCCGGCCTCTCCCACCCGGCCGCCCAGGCGTTCATGAAGGCCGTCGGCGGCACCGCCATGCCGAAGTTCGGCTGGACCGACGTCTCCCGCTTCAGCGCGCTCGGCGTGCCCGCCGTCAACTACGGCCCGGGCGACCCGTTCTACGCGCACAAGCGGGACGAGCACGTGCACGTCGACCGGATCCACCACTGCGAGGCGCGGCTCCGCGACTGGCTGACCGCCCGTCTCCCGTAATTTCGCCTTTCGTCACCTCAGGAGTCCTACGCTGGCCCGACAGCAAGAAAGATCGTGGATCGGCGGAGGGAGCAGGCCATGGGCATTCCCGAGGGAATCGCGAAGCCGGAGGAGCAGCGGCTCGGTCCGGTGCTGAGGCGGAGGGACCAGGTCCAGCCGGGCACCACGGACCAGCGGCTGCTCGACACCGAGGGCGACTCGGCCTGGGTGCACACCGACCCCTGGCGGGTCATGCGGATCCAGTCCGAGTTCGTCGAGGGCTTCGGCGCCCTCGCCGAACTGCCGAGCGCGATCAGCGTCTTCGGCTCGGCCCGGACGAAGCCGGACTCGCCCGAGTACGAGGCGGGGGTACGGCTCGGCCGGGCGCTCGTCGAGGCCGGCTTCGCGGTCATCACGGGCGGCGGCCCGGGCGCCATGGAGGCGGCCAACAAGGGCGCCCGGGAGGCGAAGGGCATCTCGGTCGGCCTCGGCATCGAGCTCCCCTTCGAGCAGGGGATCAACCAGCACGTCGACATCGGCGTGAACTTCCGGTACTTCTTCGTCCGCAAGACGATGTTCGTGAAGTACGCGCAGGGCTTCGTCGTCCTGCCCGGCGGCCTCGGCACCCTCGACGAGCTCTTCGAGGCGCTGACCCTGGTGCAGACCCGCAAGGTGACCCGCTTCCCGATCGTGCTCTTCGGCAGCGCGTACTGGAAGGGTCTCGTCGACTGGCTGAAGGACTCGGTCGTCGCCGGCGGCAAGGCGTCCGAGCACGACCTGCTCCTCTTCCACGTCACGGACGACGTGGAGGAGGCGGTGTCGCTGGTCAGCAAGGAGGTCGGCCGCTAGGCCCCGTCCGGCGGCGGTCGCGGCGGCGGGGCCGGAGTGTCAGGCCAGGCCCCGCCGGGCCACCGCGGGCTCGCGGTGGCCCGCGATGGACGCCACCATGTCCAGGACCTGCCTCGTCTCCGCGACCTCGTGGACGCGGTACACCCGCGCCCCCAGCCACGCGGAGACGGCGGTCGTCGCCAGCGTCCCGAGGACCCGCTCCTTCACCGGCCGGTCCAGCGTCTCGCCGACGAAGTCCTTGTTGGAGAGCGACACGAGTACCGGCCAGCCGGTCGCGGCCATCTCGCCGAGGCGGCGGGTCGCCTCCAGGCTGTGCCGGGTGTTCTTCCCGAAGTCGTGGCCCGGGTCGATCATGATGCCGTCCCGCCGCACCCCCAGCGCGACCGCCCGTTCGGCCAGGCCCACGGTCACCCGCAGGATGTCGGCCATGACGTCCTCGTACTCGACCCGGTGCGGCCGGGTGCGCGGCTCGGCACCGCCCGCGTGGGTGCAGACGAGCCCGGCGCCGTACTTCGCGGCGACCTCCGCGAGCCGCGGGTCGACCCCGCCCCAGGCGTCGTTCAGGAGGTCCGCGCCGGCCTCGCAGACCGCCTCGCCGACGTCCGCCCGCCAGGTGTCGACGCTGATCACCACGTCGGGGTGGCGGCGGCGGACCTCGGCGACGAAGCCGACCGTGCGGCGGGCCTCCTCCTCGGCCGTGACCTCCTCGCCGGGGCCGGCCTTGACGCCGCCGATGTCGATGATCGCGGCGCCCTCGGCCACCGCCTGCTCGACCCGGGCGAGCGCCGGCTCGTCGCGGAAGGTGGCGCCCCGGTCGTAGAAGGAGTCCGGGGTCCGGTTCACGATCGCCATGATCACCGGCTCGTGCGGCCCGAATTCACGCCGTCCCAAGCGCAGCATCCCTTTTGTTCTCCCTCGTGACCCGTCGGCGGCGTTCCTGTGAAGCCGTCTGCGACCCTAACCGTCGGTGGCGCATGGCACGATCGGCACGGGACGTTTTCCACTCCGGGGAGAGGCGCGCTGGTGTTCTGGTTCCTGCTCATCACGATGGTCGTGGTCGTCGCGGCCGTGACCCTCGCCGTGGTCGGCGGCGGCGACAGCGAGGTGCTGCCCGACGCGGCCCCCGAGCAGCTGGTGGACCCGCTGCCGCTGAGCCGCCCGGTCGACCGGGCGGACGTCGAGGCGCTGCGGCTGCCGGTGGCCGCCCGCGGCTACCGCATGGAGGACGTCGACGACGTCCTGGACCGGCTCGCCGCGGAGCTCGCCGAGCGCGACGCCCGGATCGCCGACCTCGAGTCGGCCCTCGCGGGCAGAGCGGCCGGCGAGCCGGACGAGGGCGGGGAGCGATGAGCGGCGGGGCGATCCCCGGCCCCGACGGGCTGCCGCGCTGCCCCTGGGGCCTGTCCACCGAGGACTACGTGGCCTACCACGACGAGGAGTGGGGCCGCCCGGTCCACGGCGACGACGCCCTCTTCGAGCGGCTCTGCCTGGAGGCCTTCCAGTCGGGCCTGTCCTGGATCACGATCCTGCGCCGCCGGGAGGGCTTCCGCCGCGCCTTCGCGGACTTCCGCATCGAGAAGGTCGCCGGCTTCGGCGACGCCGACCGCGAGCGGCTCCTCGCCGACGAGGGCATCATCCGCAACCGCGCCAAGATCGACGCGACCCTCGCCAACGCGCGCCTGCTAGCCGACTGGTCCCCGGGCGAACTGGACGCCCTGATCTGGTCGTACGCCCCCGATCCCGCGGCCCGCCCGGCCCCCCGCACCCTCGCGGACGTCCCGGCCGTCACCGACGAGTCCACGGCCCTGTCGAAGGCCCTGAAGAAGCGCGGCGTCCGCTTCGTCGGCCCGACGACGGCCTACGCCCTCATGCAGGCGTGCGGCCTGGTCGACGACCACCTGGCGGACTGCGCGGCCCGGGGCGGACGCTAGTCCGCCCCCGGGTCGGCGCGGGCTAGCGGCCCAGGTACTTCGGCTTCTCCTTGGAGAGGAAGGCGCGGACCGCGATGGTGTGGTCCTCCGAGGCGCCGGCGAGGGTCTGGAGCTCGTCCTCCTTGTCGAGGGCCTCGGAGAGGGAGTGGCTCGCGCCGTAGGCGACGGACTCCTTCAGGGCCGCGTAGGCGAGCGTGGGGCCCTCGGCGAGGGTGCGGGCGAGCTTCTCCGCCTCGGCGGCCAGCTCGGCGGCCGGCACGAGACGGTTCACGACGCCCAGGTCGTACGCCTCCTGGGCGGTGACCGTGCGCGGGAAGAGCAGCAGGTCGGAGGCGCGGCTCTGCCCGATCAGGCGGGGGAGCGTCCAGGACATGCCGGAGTCGGCGGTGAGCGCCACGCCCGCGAAGGAGGTGTTGAAGGTGGCGGTGTCGGCGGCGATCCGGAAGTCGGCGGCGAGCGCGAAGCCGAAGCCGGCCCCGGCGGCGACGCCGTTCACCGCGGCGACCACGGGCTTCTTCATGCCGGTGAGGGCGCGGACGATCGGGTTGTAGTGGTCCCGGACCGTGTCCATGACCGAGTTCGCGCCCGACTCCTGGGCCTGGAGCAGCAGGCCGACGTGCTCCTTCAGGTCCTGGCCGACGCAGAACGCCCGGTCGCCCGCCGCCGTCAGCAGCACCGCCCGGACGGCGGGATCGGCGCCGGCCGCCTCGGCCGCGTCCTGCAGCGCGACCTTCGCGGCGACGTTCAGCGCGTTCATGGCCTCGGGCCGGTTGAGCGTGATGGTGGCGAGCCCGTCGCTCACCTCGTACAGGACCGTATCCGCCATCGGGACCCCTTTGTCTCGTGTCTCGTGCCGTCCCGTGCGCCTCGCGCATGGGCTGATCCCGCCCAGCATGACGGAGATCACCCGTACCGCCCATGTGAGCTGCGTCAAAGAATCGGGGTCCGCGGAGCGACCCGCGGCGGCGGAGTATCGCAGGCCGGACGCCGAAATGTGGGGTTTTGCGAGAGCGCGTTGCCCAAGCGATGCGGATCGAGGTTGGTCATCGGGTCCTGCGATGCGGGATAATGACCTGGAAGCAATGTGTTCGAAGCCGGTGACGCGTGCTCCGTGGTACGGAGCTGCCCGGCTGACGATGAGCTGGTTTCAGGAAGGGGAACGAGCATGGCGGCCATGAAGCCGCGGACGGGTGACGGCCCGCTCGAGGTGACCAAGGAGGGGCGGGGCATCGTCATGCGCGTTCCGCTCGAAGGCGGCGGTCGGCTCGTGGTCGAGCTGACCCCGGACGAGGCCGAGGCGCTCGGTGACGCCCTGAAGAAGGTCGTCGGCTGACCCTCCCCGTTTTCCTGCCCCGCTGCCCCGGTACGGCCCCGCCGCCCGGGGCAGCGGCGTATCCGGGGCCGGAAACCGGCCACGGTCCGAGGGCCTGGCCGTACCGCGCACACGGACACGGTCCGACGGTCTAGCCGCGCCGCACCGCGCACAGCAGGCCGTCGCCCACCGGCAGCAGGGTCGGCAGCAGCTGGGAGCTCTCCCGGACCGTGCGCAGCAGCTCGCGGACCCGCTGTACCTCGGCCGGCTGGGCGCCCGAGTCCACCGTGCGGCCCTCCGCGAAGACGCCCTCGAAGCAGACCAGACCCCCAGGTCGGAGCAGGCGCAACGATTCAGCGAGATAGTCCGGGTACTCCGCGCGGTCGCCGTCGCAGAAGACGAGGTCGTACCCGCCGTCCGCGAGCCTCGGCAGCACGTCGAGGGCCCGGCCCGGGATGAACCGCGCCCGGTTGCCCGCGAAACCGGCCGCCCGGAACGCCGTCCTCGCGAACTGCTGGTGCTCCGGCTGCACGTCCACCGTGGTCAGGGTGCCGTCCTGTCGCATCCCGAGCAGCAGGTAGATGCCCGACACGCCCGTCCCGGTACCGATCTCGGCCACCGCCTTGGCGTCCGCCGACGCGGCCAGCAGACGCAGCGCCGCACCGGTGCCCGGCGACACCGAGGCCAGCCCTGCCTCCCGGGCGCGCTCACGCGCCCAGCGCAGGGCGTCGTCCTCGGCGACAAAGGCGTCGGCGAGCGCCCAGTCCGTCTGCCGGTTGGCGGTAATGGCCCTCTCCTGTCCCCTTAGTTGGCGCAACGGTGACTGTATCCGCTGTCAGCGGGAACCCGCAGATGGGACCGGGCGTTCACCAGGGGTGAGGACACGCAGAGGACCGGCGGACGACGCCGGTTCAAATGCGGGTAAAGATTCTTATCCGGAGCTAACGGGCGAGGTGGCTATGGTAGGGGCTCCACTGGACACCACCAGAGCCGATAGGGGAGGTGCGGCTGCGCCTGTGGATCGGAGAGGGGCGCTGCGGCGTCTTCTCAGGTCGGCGGGTGAGCCGAAATCCGTGACCGACACCGCTGACAGCATCCACACCACCACCGCACCCACCACCGCGACCTTCGCATCGGATGCGGAATCGCAGGCGTGGACTCCGCCCACCTGGGAGGAGATCGTCAGCACGCACAGCGGTCGCGTCTACCGCCTGGCCTACCGTCTGACCGGCAATCAGCACGACGCCGAGGACCTCACCCAGGAGGTCTTCGTCCGCGTCTTCCGCTCGCTGTCGACGTACACCCCCGGCACCTTCGAGGGCTGGCTGCACCGCATCACCACCAACCTCTTCCTCGACATGGTCCGCCGCAAGCAGCGCATCCGCTTCGACGCGCTCGCCGACGACGCCGCCGAGCGGCTCCCCAGCCGGGAGCCCTCCCCCCAGCAGGTGTTCAACGACACCCACTTCGACGCCGACGTCCAGCAGGCCCTCGACACCCTGGCGCCCGAGTTCCGCGCCGCCGTCGTCCTCTGCGACATCGAGGGGCTCTCGTACGAGGAGATCGCCGCGACCCTCGGCGTGAAGCTCGGCACCGTCCGCAGCCGCATCCACCGGGGCCGCTCGCACCTGCGCAAGGCGCTCAACCACCGCTCGCCCGAGGCCCGCGCCGAGCGGGCCCTGGTCACCGTCGGATGGGAGGCCGGGACAGCGTGAGCGGCACCCGCCCCCCGTCCCCCGCGGAGCACCACCTCGGGGACCGGCTCGCCGCGCTCGTCGACGGCGAGCTCGGCCACGACACCCGCGAGCGGGTCCTGGCCCACCTCGCCACCTGCGCCCGCTGCAAGGCCGAGGCCGACGCCCAGCGCGCCCTGAAGAGCGCCTTCGCCTCCAGCGGCGCCCCGCAGCCCTCCGAGGGCTTCCTCGCCCGCCTCCAGGGACTTCCCGGCGGCCCCGGCGGGCCGGGGCGCTCCCCGCTGGAGCAGCTCCTCGAAGCGGGCGGCGTGAAGAGCGACGGCTTCGCCACCGCGCCCCCCGCCGCGCCCGACACCGGCACCGGCTTCCGGGTCCACGCCGTCGCCCCCTCCGGCCGCGGCCGGCGCTTCGCCGTCGCCGCCGCCGGCGCGGTCTCCTTCGCGGCCATCGCCCTCGGCGGCACCCTGCCCGCCGACAGCTCCCTCACCACCGCCGCCCGCGGCGGACAGGGCACCGGCAGCGCCGTCACCCCGCTGCGCGCGGGCGCCTCCACGGGCCCCGGCTCCGCCACCGGCTCGGCGGCCGGCCGCCCGGACCGCTCCGGGCGCTTCGCCGGCGGCGCCCAGTCGGCCGACGGCGCGCCCCTCGTCCCCGGCGGAACCGTCCCCTCGGGCGCCGTCCCGATGGACCTGGACCGCTCGGGGCCGCTCACGGCGGTACGGCTCAGGGCCACGCAGGCGCAGCCGTTCTTCGCCCTCTCGCCGTTCATACGCCCGACGGTCCCCGCCTCCCTCCGGACGGCCTTCGGCCCGGCGCCGAGCCCGGCCCCCAGCCCGTCCGGCATCCCGCCGGGCTCCCACCGCTGAGCCCCGACCTGGTTGAATCCTCGGTCAGGGCGCCCGACAGCAGGAGCGCCCACGGGTCAGTGGTAGCGGGGAGAGCATGAACGACGGGAAGCCGAACTGGTGGAGCCGGCCCTCGACGCCCCCGGAGGCGGCGCGGATACCCACGCCGCCCCCGGCGGAGGAGGACGACTTTCCCCTCCAGGCCCCGGGCCCGGCCGCGCCCGCGGCGGCGGAACCGACCCCGGAGGCGCCCGCCGCCCCCAAGGTCGACATGACGAAGGAACAGCCCGCCCCCGAGGCACCTGCCGTGCCCGAGCAGGCCGCCCCCGCCACCCCCGAGGCACCTGCCGTGCCCGAGCAGGCCGCCCCCGCCACCGCCGAGGCGCCCGCCGCGACGGATCCCGCCCCGGCCGTCGCGGCCGGCGTGCCCGAACCGGTGCAGGCCGCCGTGCCCGAGCCGGCACAGGCCGCCCCGCAGCCGCTCCACGAGCCCGACGAGTACCGGACGCCGCCCTACGGCGAGCCGGGGCCCTGGGCGCCCGCGCCGCCGGTGCAGCGGCCCGCCGCGCCCGTACCGCCGCCGCAGACGGCCGTGCCCCCGCAGGCGGCGCACGGAGCCGTACCGCCCCCGCAGGGACCCGTGCCCCCGCAGGGGGCGCCGGCCTGGGGCCAGTACGACCCCTGGGGCGCCGCCGCCGGAGCCGTACCGCCGCCCGCCCGGAAGAAGTCCCGGCGCGGTCTCGCGCTCGCCGGGGCCCTCGCCTTCGCCCTGCTCACCGGTGTGATCGGCGGCGGCATCGGCGCCTACGTCGAGCGCAACGGCGGCATCGGCACCGTCGAGCTGCCGCAGGCCGAGGCCGGGACCGTCGACCGCGCGCCCGACAGCGTCGCCGGGATCGCCGCCCGCGCCCTGCCCGGCGTCGTCACCCTCCACGTCCGCGGCGGCGGCTCCTCCGGCACCGGCACCGGCTTCGTCCTGGACAACCGCGGCCACATCCTCACCAACAACCACGTCGTGGACGCCGCCGAGTCCTCCGGCGACATCACCGTCACCTTCTCCAGCGGCGAGACCGCCTCCGCCAAGCTCATCGGCAAGGACACCGGCTACGACCTCGCCGTCGTCCGGGTCACCGGCGTCACCGGCCTCAAGCCGCTCCCGCTCGGCAACTCCGACGACGTCCGCGTCGGCGACCCCGCCGTCGCCATCGGCGCCCCCTTCGACCTCTCCAACACCGTCACCTCCGGCATCATCAGCGCCAAGGAGCGCCCGATCACCGCCGGCGGCGAGAAGGGCGACGGCAGCGACATCTCCTACGTCGACGCCCTCCAGACCGACGCCCCCATCAACCCCGGCAACTCCGGCGGCCCCCTCCTCGACGGCAAGGGCCGCGTCATCGGCATCAACAGCGCCATCCGCGCCGCCGGCGGCTCCGGCGACCGGGAGGGCGGCGGCCAGGCCGGCTCCATCGGCCTCGGCTTCGCCATCCCGATCAACCAGGGCAAGCGGGTCGCCGAGGAGCTCATCAACACCGGCAAGGCCACCCACCCCGTCATCGGCGTCAGCCTCGACATGCAGTTCAACGGCGACGGCGCCCGCGTCGGCGACAAGGGCAAGGACGGCGCCCCCTCCGTCACCCCCGGCGGCCCCGCCGCCAAGGCGGGCCTGCGCCCCGGCGACGTCATCACCAAGGTCGACGGCCAGCGGGTCCACAACGGCGAGGAGCTGATCGTGAAGATCCGCGCCCACCGCCCCGGCGACGAGCTCACCCTCACCCTGACCCGCGGCGGCAGGGAACTGACCAGGACCGTCACGCTCGGCTCCGCCCAGGGAACCTGACGAACCCCGGGCTGCACACGAGCGACATGTGGCGGACATCGCGATGTACCCGTCCGGCAGTCCGGGCGGGTACCGTGGACCGGGCCGCCCTGGTCCGGCGTGAAGGAGCTTCTAGGTGTTCAGCGACATAGGCGCACTCGAGCTGGTGACGCTCATCGTGCTCGCCGTGCTCATTTTCGGCCCGGACAAGCTGCCGAAGGTCGTCCAGGACGTCTCGGGCTTCATCCGGAAGATCCGCGAGTTCTCCGACAGCGCCAAGCAGGACATCCGCAGCGAGCTCGGCCCCGAGTTCAAGGACTTCGAGTTCGAGGACCTCAACCCGAAGACCTTCATCCGCAAGCAGCTGGACAACAACGAGGACCTCAGCGACCTCAAGGAGCTCCGCTCCACCTTCGACCTCCGCAAGGAGATGAACGAGGTCGCCGACGCGGTGAACGGCCGCGACACCGCCCCCGCCGCCGCGCCCGCGACCGCCCCCGCGGCGGCCCCCACCGCGGTCAACGGGTCGGCCCCCGACCTGCTGAAGAAGCAGGACAAGCCCGCCGCGCCCGAGCGGCCGCCGTACGACTCCGACGCGACCTGACACGGGCGGTCACCGTCCGGTCGCTATCCTCCTTTAGTTGACAGAACGAGGAGGCGGCCGAGATGAAGACGACGAGTCGGGTGGAAGCCGACGGCTTTCTGCGCGCACCCTTCGCCTGGTACGGGCTCGACGAGGCGTTCACCGGGCCCCGTCGGCTGATGCAGATCGGCACGGCGGCGGACGGCACCGTCCAGTACGGCTCGGTGGGTCACGGTGACGAGCCGTCGATAAAGTCCGAGGCCGCCGGCGCGGAGAAGGAGCGGTTCGCCGTCGTGGTGACGGTCGCCGCGAACCCCGTGCGGCGCACCGGTGACGGCACCGGCGTCCTCGATGCCACCACCGTCTCCTCCGCGGCCTGGCTGGCCGGCTCCGGGCTCCTCGCCCACACCTGGCCCGCCACGCTCGACCACGGCCTGCGGGACCACTGGCTCGACCAGCAGACCGAGACGGCCTTCGAACTCGCCGACGACCTCGAAGGCCCCGCCTGGACCGCGCTGTCCCTGCCGGTCGACGGCGTCCCGGTCCCGTTCCACTACCGCGAGTCCGAGTTCGGCTGGGTGCTGGCCGGGTCCGCGGGGGACGTGCACATCGGGGCGTACGGGCGGGGGATGAGCGCGTACGGGCTCGGCTTCGCGCAGATCAAGGACCTCGGGCTGTACGCCTGACGGTCCCGGGTACGCCTGACGGTCCCGGGCACGACGAAGGGCGCCCCGCAGTGGGGCGCCCTTCCTCGTACGACGAGAACGTACGGCTAGAACTTGTTCTTCGGCGTGATGCCCAGGCTCAGACCCGAGAGGCCGCGCTGACGCCCGCCGAGCTTGCCGGCGATGGCGCGGAGGGCCGCGCCGGCGGGGGAGTCGGGGTCGGAGAGGACGATTGGCCTGCCCTCGTCGCCGCCCTCGCGGAGGCGGACGTCGATCGGGATCTGGCCGAGGACCGGGACCGTCGTGCCGGTGGTCTTCGTCAGGCCGTCCGCGACCAGCTGGCCGCCGCCCGTGCCGAAGACGTCCACCATCTCGTCGCAGTGCGGGCAGGGCAGGCCCGACATGTTCTCCACCACGCCGACGATCTTCTGGTGGGTCTGCACCGCGATCGAACCGGCCCGCTCGGCGACCTCGGCCGCCGCCTGCTGCGGGGTCGTCACGACCAGGATCTCCGCGTTCGGCACGAGCTGGGCGACGGAGATCGCGATGTCGCCGGTGCCCGGCGGCAGGTCGAGGAGGAGGACGTCCAGGTCGCCCCAGTACACGTCCGCGAGGAACTGCTGGAGCGCGCGGTGCAGCATCGGGCCGCGCCACACCACCGGCGCGTTGCCCGGGGTGAACATGCCGATCGAGATGACCTTCACGCCGTTCGCCGACGGCGGCATGATCATGTTCTCGACCTGGGTCGGACTCCCGTCCGCGCCCAGCATGCGGGGCACGCTGTGGCCGTAGATGTCGGCGTCGACGACACCGACCTTCAGACCGTCGGCGGCCATCGCCGCGGCCAGGTTCACGGTCACGGAGGACTTGCCGACGCCGCCCTTGCCGGAGGCGACCGCGTACACCCGGGTCAGCGAGCCCGGCTTCGCGAACGGCACCTCGCGCTCGGCGGTCGTGCCGCGCAGCGCCGCCGCCAGCTCCTTGCGCTGCTCGTCGCTCATCACGTCCAGAGTGACGTCGACACCGGTGACGCCCTCGACGCGGGAGACGGCCTCGGTGACGCGTTGCGTGATGGTGTCGCGCATCGGGCAGCCGGAGACCGTCAGGTACACCGTCACCGCGACCGCGCCGTCAGGTCCGATCTCCACCGACTTGACCATGCCGAGTTCCGTGATCGGACGATTGATCTCGGGGTCGTTCACCGTCGCCAGTGCTTCGAGCACCGCGTCTTCCGTAGCCATAGGTCCGATGGTACGGGGACGACCACCGGGCTATGAAAGGGCTGTCAACGGTCGGGTACGTCACTCCGCCGTTCGCCGTCCGGCGGGAATAGATCGCGTTCCCGCCCGAGCTCCTCCAGTTCCTTCACCAGGTCCTGGAGTTCCGAGCGGATCCAGTCGCGGGTGGCGACCTCGCCCAGGCCCATCCGCAGCGCCGCGATCTCCCGGGTCAGGTACTCGGTGTCGGCGATCGAGCGCTCGTTCTGCTTGCGGTCCTGCTCCAGGTTGACCCGGTCCCGGTCGTCCTGCCGGTTCTGCGCGAGCAGGATCAGCGGGGCCGCGTACGAGGCCTGGAGGGAGAGCATCAGGGTCAGGAAGATGAACGGGTACGGGTCCCAGCGCAGCGCGTCCGGCGCGAGGATGTTCCACGCCAGCCACGTCACGATGAACACCGTCATCCAGACGATGAACCGGCCCGTGCCGAGGAAGCGGGCGATCCGCTCCGACATCCGTCCGAAGGCCTCGGGGTCGTACTCGGGCAGCAGCCGGGCGCGCCGGATCCGCGGCTGGTCGAGGCGGATGCGGAGTGTCCGCTCCCGGTCCCTCTCCCGTTCCCGCTCCCGGTCCCGTTCCTGTGCGCGCTCAGCCACCGCGCACCCCCTCCTCGTGGAACTCCGTCTCCCGCCAGTCGTCCGGCAGCAGGTGGTCGAGCACGTCGTCGACGGTGACCGCGCCGAGCAGCGAACCGCTCTCGTCCACGACCGGCGCCGCCACCAGGTTGTACGCGGCGAAGTAGCTGGTCACGGCGGGCAGCGGGGTGTCCGGGCCGAGCGGCGGAAGATCGCTGTCGACGAGCGAGCTGACCAGGGTGAACGGCGGGTCGCGCAGCAGCCGCTGGAAGTGGACCGTGCCCAGGTACTTGCCGGTCGGCGTCTCGTCCGGCGGCCGGCACACGTACACCTGTGCGGCGAGCGCCGGCGACAGGTCCTGCTGCCGGACCCGGGCGAGCGCGTCGGCGACGGTGGCGTCCGGGCGCAGCACGATCGGTTCGGTGGTCATCAGGCCGCCCGCCGTCCGCTCCTCGTACGACATCAGCCGGCGCACGTCGGCGGCGTCGTCCGGCCGCATCAGCGTGAGCAGCCGTTCCTTCTCCTCCTCCGGCAGCTCGTTGAGGAGATCGGCGGCGTCGTCCGGGTCCATCGCCTCCAGGACGTCGGCGGCCCGCTCCTCCTTCAGCTTGCCGAGGATCTCCACCTGGTCGTCCTCGGGCAGCTCCTCCAGGACGTCGGCGAGCCGGTCGTCGTCGAGGGCGGCGGCGACCTCGGCGCGCCGCTTGGGGGAGAGGTGGTGGAGCACGTTGGCGAGGTCGGCGGGGCGGAGCTTCTCGAAGGTGGCGACCAGGCTCTCGGCGCCCTGCCCGTGCTCCTCCAGGGAGAAACCGGTGACGGCCGACCACTCGACGGTCAGCGTCTCCCCCTTGCGCCGCAGGGCGCCGCCCTTGCCGCGCCGGACGAAGACCTTGTCGATCTCCCAGTCGCGGCGGGCGGGGAGCTGCTGGATGGCGATGTCGAGGACGGTGACCTCCTCGCCGGTCTCGACGAGGGTCACCCGCCGGTCGAGGAGCTCGCCGAGGACGAGCCGCTCGGTCGGCCGCTGCTCGAAGCGGCGCATGTTGACCACGCCGGTGGTGATGACCTGGCCGGACTCGACGCCGGTGATCCGGGTCATCGGGACGAAGACCCGGCGCCGGCTGAGCACCTCCACCACCATGCCGAGCAGCCGGGGCGGGCGGCGGCCGACCCGCAGCATCGCCACCAGGTCGCTGACCCGCCCCACCTGGTCGCCGACGGGGTCGAAGACGGCCACGCCGGCGAGGTGGGAGACGAAGATCCGGGGGGCGCCTGCCGCCATGCCTCGCGCCTCCTCGGTGCCGCACGATTCGGGTCCCGCGCCGCCCCTGCGGGCCTCGCGGTCGGTACGCCGCCCTGCCGGGTTCCGCGGGACCCGCGTGACGCCCGGCGGGTTTCGCGGTGCCGTGCGGGGCCCGTGCCGGGCTTCGCATGGTTCAGGCTAGCCCGTGGTGTTCCACCCCGCTCCGGCAGCGCCGCCGTCCGGCTGCCTGCGGGGACGCCGGCCCCGCCCGGGTACGCTGCGGTCTGCCGCCCCCCACCGGCACCCGGCCGGCCCTCCCGCCGTGCGCACGGCCGGGGCCGCGCTTTCCCCCCACCGCACAACGAGAGGCAGCGCAGGTGACCGTCCGCACCCCGTCATCGCGTATCCCGTCCGCGCCGTCCGCGCCGGCGGCGCGTGCCCGTACCGCCCGCTTCCGCAGGGCGGCCGTGCCCCTGGCGCTGTGCGCGGGCCTCGCGGTGGGGCTGACGGCCTGCGGGGCCGACCCGGACGAGGGGACCAACGGGGTCGGGAAGCTGTCCGCGCCGGAGATCGAGCGGGAGGCCCGCTCGGCGGCGGACGGGGCGAAGGCGGTCCGGCTGGCCGGCACCCTGGTCAGCAAGAACGGCACCTTCAAGCTGAACATGCGGCTCAAGAAGAACGGCGCGACCGGCTCGGTCACCACGAAGAACAGCACCTTCGAGCTGCTGCGGGTCGGCGACGCCCTCTTCCTCAAGGCCGACGCGGGCTTCTGGACCCACGACAAGGGCGACGGCAAGAAGCCCACCGAGTCCGACACCGAGGCCGCCGACAAGCTGGACGACAAGTACGTGAAGGTGCCGCAGGACGACCCCTCGTACAAGCAGCTCCGCGGCTTCACCGAGATGCGCCCCCTGCTGCACGGCCTGATCGGCCTGCACGGCGAGGTCGTCAAGGGCGACCGGGACCAGATCGGCGGCGTCCGCACGGTCAAGGTGAAGGGCGGCGCCGACGGCGAGGGCGGCACCCTCGACGTGGCCCTGGAGGGCTCCCCGTACCCCCTCCGGTTCACCCGCGGCGGCGGCGCCGGCCTGGTGGTCCTCTCCGAATGGGACAAGGACTTCCCCCTGACCGAACCGGCCCGCGAGGAGACCCTCGACTACGGCAGCCGGCTGCCCCGGACCTGACTAGCGCTTCTTCTTCCGGCGGAAGAGCAGCTTCGGCAGGGCGGCCGGGGCGGGGCGGCGGGTGGTCGCGGGGGACGGGAGCGGGGCGGCGGCGAGCGAGCCGTCAGGCAGGGCGGTGGTCGCGGTGCGGGGGTCGAGGCGCAGGACGCGGCACTCGCGGGCCCAGCGGTCGGGCACGGCCTCGCCGTCGGGGGCGTTGAGCCGCTTGCCCTTCAGTTCGGCGACGGCCGCGTCCCACTCCTCGGTGCCGGGGGTCAGCTGACGGACGACGGCGGTCCAGGAGACGATCCGGCCGCCCTTGTCCTTGCTGCGGACGGTGACCTCGGCGGCGGCGCCGTCGACGAGGCCGGGCAGCGGCTGCTCGCCGGGGCCGTCGCCGACGACATGGGCGGCGCCGTCGTGCCAGACGTGCCAGAGCGCCCGGGCGGGCCCGGTGCCCCGGACCCAGACGAGGCCGGACTTCTTGGTGGCCTCCTCGACGAGGGCGTCGGTGAGCAGCGTGTCGGTCATGGCCGCAGCCTATCTACAGCCAGCCGTTGCGCTTCAGGGTGCGGTGGATGGTGAAGCAGACGACGGCGATGCCGCCGAGGACCATCGGGTAGCCGAACTTCCACTCCAGTTCGGGCATGTACGTGAAGTTCATGCCGTAGATGCCGCAGACCGCCGTCGGGACGGCGACGATCGCCGCCCACGAGGTGATCTTGCGCATGTCCTCGTTCTGCGCGACGGTCGCCTGCGCCAGGTTGGCCTGGAGGATCGAGTTCAGCAGCTCGTCGAAGCCGACGACCTGCTCCTGGACGCGGGCGAGGTGGTCGGCGACGTCCCGGAAGTACTTCTGGATGTCCGGATCGACCAGGCGCATCGGCCGCTCGCTGAGCAGCTGCATCGGACGCTGCAGCGGTGTGACGGCCCGCTTGAACTCCAGGACCTCGCGCTTGAGCTGGTAGATCCGGCCCGTGTCCGTACCCCGCTTGGAGCCCTTCGCGGACGGCGAGAAGACGTCGATCTCCAGCTGGTCGATGTCGAGTTCGACGGCGTCGGCGACCGCGATGTAGCCGTCGACGACGTGGTCGGCGAGGGCGTGCAGGACGGCGGAGGGGCCCTTGGCGAGGAGTTCGGGCTCGCCCTGGAGGCGGTGGCGGAGGTTGCGCAGGGAGCCCTGGCCGCCGTGCCGGACGGTGATGACGAAGTCGGGGCCGGTGAAGCACATCACCTCGCCGGTCTCCACCACCTCGCTGGTGGCGGTGAGTTCGGCGTGCTCCACGTAGTGGATCGTCTTGAAGACGGTGAAGAGGGTGTCGTCGTACCGCTCCAGCTTGGGCCGCTGGTGGGCGTGGACGGCGTCCTCGACGGCGAGCGGGTGCAGCCCGAACTCGGCGGCGATACCGGCGAATTCGGCCTCGGTCGGCTCGTGGAGTCCGATCCAGGCGAAGCCGCCGGACTTCCGCACCTGCGCCATGGCGCCGCGCGGCGTCAGACAGGCGCGGTCGTCGATCCGGTGCCCGTCGCGGTAGACCGCGCAGTCGACGACGGCGCTGGAGGCGGAGTGGTCGCGCGTCGGGTCGTAGTTCGTGTACGTGGTCGGGGTCTTGCGCAGGCTCTGACGCAGGCTCGGCCGAACGGCGGCGCGCAGGTCACGGATCATCGACATGGCGTGCTCCTTCACGGACAGGCCGTCGGCGAGCGTGGCGCAACCCGGAATGGGGACGGGGGAGGGAGCTTCGTCCACAAAGCGGGCGGCACCGGCGGGATCGCGGCGACGGCGTTCGCAACACAGACAGGCAAAGAGAGGAGTGCTCTTCCGTCGTACGCGATGCCGGAGAGGAGAGGTCCCGTACGTCTCTGCGCAGGGGACCCCGGGTCACCGGAGGGAGGAACGCACCGGGCTCGGGTGCGGTGCGGCGGAAGAGCGGCTGGTACTGCCCGATCGACTTCGATCCATCGCAGTCCCACCTCCTCCGGCCGGTCCCCCGTGAGGGATGACGTGTGACGAGCAGTCGGGAAACCCGACCACTGGCCAACACTATCAGCCGATCGAGGGTCAATCCCTTACTTTGCCCGTTCCATACGCGATCTATGCTCGCCGCATGGGAGAAGTTCTTGCACTCGTCGAGGCCCGGCTGCGTACGGCCCTGGGCGAACCCGACGCACGGGCCGCGGTGACCTTCCTCGGCACCGACCGGATCGAGGTGCTGCGCTTCGTCGACGCCGGCGCCGGCCTCGTGCGCTACGCCACGCTCGGCATGTCGGCCGCCCCGATGGCCGACCCCACCGCCGCCCTCGCCGACCCGGTGAAGGGTCCGCGCGCCGAACTGGTCCTGACCGTACGCCTCGGGCGCGCCGACACCGACAAGGTGCTCCGCCCGCTCGCGGTCCTCGCGGCCACCCCGCAGGTGGAGGGCGTGGTCGTGGCCCCCGGTGCCTCGCTCGACGTCGGCGAGCCGCTGTGGCCCGGCGCCCCCTTCAGCTCGGTCCTGGTCGCCGAGCCGGGCGGCCTGGTGGAGGACCTGGATTTGAACGAGGCCGTGTCGCGGAGCGACTCCTTGAGGGGCGGTGGTCGGGAGACGGGCGGGGCGATGGACCCGGTCCGTTTCCTGCCGCTGCTGCCGATGACCCCGAACGAGGCCGCCTGGAAGCGGGTCCACGGCGCGCAGGCCCTGGAGGAGCGCTGGCTCGCGAAGGGCACCGACCTGCGCGACCCCCTGCGCGGCTCCGTCGCCCTGGACTGAGGCGCCTGAGGGGCCGGGGGCGTACGGGGTGAAGGCTTCCGGCCGTACGGGTGATCGAGCGCGGTCGTTCTTGACGGGAGCCGGAAGCGGTAGGACCGTTGAGCCCTATGAGGGGCGAACCCAGTTGTCCGAAGTGCGGTGGGCGGGTCAGGGCGCCCGGACTCTTCGCCGACTCCTGGCAGTGCGATGTGCACGGGACCGTGTACCCGCTCCAGCCCGTGATCCCGCCCAGTGTCGAAGCCCTCGGCGTCGTCGTGCACCGCTCGCACGTGCCCGTCTGGATGCCGTGGCCGCTCCCCGTCGGCTGGCTCTTCACCGGCGTCGCCTACGCCGGTGACGACCGCAGCGGCGGGCGCGCCACCGCCGTCGCCTGTTCGGGGCCCGGCCCCCTCGGCGGCATGGGCGAGCTGCTGCTCGTCGCCGAGGAGCTCGGCGTCGGCCTCGGCGCCCGGTACGCCGGCATCGACGGCCCCGACCCCGGCTCCGGCATGGCCATCGACAAGCCGCCGCAGGCCAAGGTCCTCGCCGCCGGCCGCCCCACCCCCCTCTGGCACGTCACCGACGCCCCCCACGACCGGGCCGTCTTCGCCGGGGAGGCCCGGGGCCTCTGGCTCTGGGCCATCGTCTGGCCCGAACAGTCCGGCCTGCTGATGTACGACGAACTCGTCCTCACCGACCTGCGCGACGCGGGCGCCGAGGTCGAGCTGCTGCCCTGCGGGGCGCTCACCCCGCGCCTGCTCGGCTGACCCGGGTGCGTAAGGGGCGCCTGCTCCTCCGGATCCGTACAGGCGCGCGTGAATCGCCCGTTATCCTTGAGTGTCCCTCGTCCGTGCCGAGCCCCTGGAGAACCGCGTCGTGCGCATCGATCTGCACACCCACTCCACGGCCTCCGACGGCACCGACACCCCCGCCGAACTGGTGCGCAAGGCCGCCGCGGCCGGGCTCGACGTCGTGGCGCTCACCGACCACGACACCACCCGCGGCCACGCCGAGGCGATCGCCGCCGCGCCCGAGGGGCTGACCGTCGTCCCCGGCGCCGAGCTCTCCTGCCGCCTCGACGGCATCGGCCTGCACATGCTCGCCTACCTCTTCGACCCCGAGGAGCCGGCCCTGCTCGCCGAGCGCGAGCTGGTCCGCGACGACCGGGTGCCGCGCGCGCGGGCCATGGTCGCCAAGCTCCAGCTGCTCGGCGTGCCCGTCACCTGGGAGCAGGTCGCCCGGATCGCGGGCGACGGCTCCGTGGGCCGTCCGCACATCGCCGAGGCGCTGGTCGAGCTCGGGGTCGTCCCCGACGTCTCCGGTGCCTTCACCGCCGAGTGGATCGCCGACGGCGGCCGCGCCCACGTCGACAAGCACGAGTTGGACCCGGCAGACGCGATCCGCCTCGTGAAGGCGGCCGGCGGCGTCACCGTCTTCGCCCACCCGGCCGCCGTCAAGCGCGGCCAGGTCGTGCCCGAGTCCGCGATCGCCGCCCTCGCCGAGGCCGGGCTCGACGGCATCGAGGTCGACCACATGGACCACGACGAGCCCACCCGCGCGCGGCTGCGCGGGCTCGCGAAGGAGCTGGGCCTGCTGGTCACCGGCTCCAGTGACTACCACGGCAGCCGCAAGACCTGCCGGCTCGGCGAGTACACCACCGACCCCGAGATCTACGGCGAGATCACCCGCCGTGCCACCGGCGCCTTCCCCGTTCCCGGCGCCGGCGGAGCGCTCACCGGCCGAGGCTGATCCGGGCCGGACGCGGTCGAGGGCTTCCGCCCGGGGTCTTTCCCGCCGCCTCCGCCGTTCTCTTCCCCACGTACCGTCCCCGGTTCCGTGCGCCCGTCGTGCGGGGCGGGGCACCCCTGTCCCTGTTCCGGAATGTCATGTTCCGGTTCGGGCCCCACCCCTCGTTCGACCCTCACCCCGCAAGGCACCCCACCGTGTTCGACGTCGCCGTCTTCGGCTCGCTCTTCCTCACCCTGTTCGTGATCATGGACCCGCCCGGCATCACGCCGATCTTCCTCGCGCTGACCTCCGGCCGTGCCGCCAAGGTCCAGCGCCGGATGGCCTGGCAGGCCGTCGCCGTCGCCTTCGGCGTCATCACCGTCTTCGGCATCCTCGGCCAGCAGATCCTGGCCTACCTGCACGTCTCCGTCCCCGCCCTGATGATCGCGGGCGGCCTCCTGCTGCTGCTCATCGCGCTCGACCTGCTCACCGGCAAGACCGACGAGCCGAAGCAGACCAAGGACGTCAACGTCGCCCTCGTACCGCTCGGCATGCCGCTGCTCGCCGGGCCCGGCGCCATCGTCTCGGTCATCCTCGCCGTCCAGCACGCCGACAGCGTCTCCGCGCAGATCTCCGTCTGGACCGCCATCGCCGCCATGCACGTCGTGCTCTGGCTGACCATGCGCTACTCGCTGCTGATCATCCGGGTCATCAAGGACGGCGGTGTCGTGCTCGTGACCCGGCTCGCGGGCATGATGCTCTCCGCGATCGCCGTGCAGCAGATCATCAACGGCGTCACCCAGGTCATCCAGGGGAGCTGACCCCGCGTACCGCTGCGCCCCCGTGCCGACTCCGATCTCGTGCGGAGTCCGCGCGGGGGCGCGGTGCGTCGGTGTGGACCGGCCGGTGCTACAGGGCGGAGGGCTCTGCGGGGCGGATCCAGATGCGCTGGCCGATCGCGGCGGCCTGCTGCACGATCCGGTTGACGGAGGCGGCGTCCACGACGGTCGAGTCGACGGGCGTGCCGTCGATGTCGTCGAGTCGCAGGATTTCGAAGCGCATGGGCTTCTCCCTTCGTCCGAGGTGATCCTCCAAGAGGAGAACGTGTGTACGTACCTGTTCAACGGCGGGGCCGGCCAGAAAATTCCCTACGCTAAAGAAAATTTTCGCTTGGCTAACTACTAGAGGGTAGGGGAAGGTCACGACCCCTCCGCTCACGCCATCCTCGCCGACGCCGGTTACGTCCGTGCTTCGGCCGGGTTGCCGGTCCTCGGTTCCCCGCCCGGCTGCTCCTCGCGGGCGGCCGTGTCCACCCGCTGCCAGAAGGCGGCGAGCCGCGCGGCCAGTTCGCGCGGGTGCGAGACGTTGGGGGAGTGGCCCGCGCCCTCGATCACCGTGTGGTGCGCGCCGGTCCGGGCGGCGACCGCCGCCAGCTCGGCCGGCGGCCAGACCATCTCGTCGGAGCCGTACGCCAGGTGCACGGGCAGCGTCAGGCCGGCCAGCTCCGCCGGGCCGTCCGGGTCGCGCAGCAGCAGCCGCCCCGCGCCGGACAGCTGGGCGACCTTCGTCAGCATCCAGCGGCGCCGCAGGAAACCCGTCAGCTCGGCGGTGTCGGCCACCGCGTCCGGTGCCTCGCCGCGGCTGTCCAGCCACCGCGTGGTCCGCCACACCCGCTCCTTCGCGAGGAGCGCGTGCCCGGCCCGCAGCGCCCGGATCCGGACCCGCTGCGGGCGGGCGACCCTGCCGGGCCCCGAGGAGAGCAGGGTCAGCGAGCGGAAGGCGCGGGGGGCGAGCACCGCGGCCGAGCGGGCCACGAGCCCGCCGAAGGAGTGCCCGAGCAGGTGCACAGGACCATCGCGCAGCGCCACCGCCTGCGCCACCACGTCGAGCGCGAGCGCCCGGCGGCGGTAGGCGGCCCGGCCCCGGGGGCCGAACGACTCGTTCTGCCCGCGCCCGTCGACGGCGACGACCCGGTACCCGGCCCCGCTCAGCGGGCCGAGCAGCTCCAGGAAGTCCTCCTTGCTGCCGGTGTACCCGGGCAGCATCAGGACGGTCCCGCGCCGCTCGCCGACCGGCGCGGTGTCGAGCACCGCGAATCCGCCGCGCACGGTCTCCAGGCGGTGGGCCCGGGCGCGGTCGGGCAGCGTCAGGGAGCGGGGCTTGCTCATGCAAGGACTGTAACCGGAGGGCGGGCTCCGGTCGCCGGGGGTGACGACGGCGGCCCGGCCCCAGGGAAGGGGCCGGGCCGCCGTCATGCCCGGTCGTCCGGGCCCGGTGTCACGCCTCCGGCTGCGCGGGGGCGGCCTTCTTGGCGACGCGCTTGCGCGGGGCCTTGGGCGCCGCCTCCTCGGCCGGGGCCTCGGCGACGGCCTTCTTCACCGTGCGCCGACGGGTCGTCGTCGCCTTCTGCGGCTCCGACGCGTCCGGCGCCACGGCGGCGGCCGTCTTCTTGGCGGCGGCCCGCTTGCGCGGAGCCTTGGGGGCCTCCTCGGCGGGGGCCTCCGTCGTCTCGGCGGCGGCTGCCGTCTTGGCGGTGGTCCGCTTGCGCGGGGTCTTCGGGGCTTCCGTCGTCGTCTCGGCGGTGGCCGTCTTCTTGGCGGCGGCGCGCTTACGGGGAGCCTTGGGGGCCTCCTCGGCGGGCGCTTCCGTCGTCTCGGGAGCCGCCGTCTTCTTGGCGGCGGCCCGCTTACGAGGAGCCTTGGGGGCCTCCGTCGTCTCGGCGGTGGCCGTCTTCTTGGCGGCGGCCCGCTTGCGCGGGGCCTTCGGGGCCTCCTCGACCGGCGTCTCGACGACCGGGGCCTCGGCGGCCGGGGTCGGGATCACCACGACGGCCTCGGCGGCGGCGGTGGTGGTCACCGGGCTCGACGCCTTGCGGACCACACGGCGGCGCGGACGGGCGGCCGGCTCCTCGACGGCCGGGGCCACGGGGGCCTCGACGACGACCGGAGCGGCCTCGACGACCGCACCCGGGCTGCTGGCCGGGCGGGTCGCCCGGCGCCGGGCACGCGGCGCCGGGGCGGCCACGGCCTGCGCCGGAACGGCGGCCGGAGCCTGCGCCGGAGCGGCCTTGACCGTCTCGACGGTCTCGGCCGGGCGGGACGCCGGGCGCTCCTCCGCAGCCTGGGCGGGGACGGACCGCTTGCGGGCGGCGGCCAGCTCGGCGGCGGCCGTCTCCACCGTCTGGAAGGTCACCGTCTCCTCGGCCTGCGGCCGGACCCGCCGCTTGCGCGGTGCGCGCACCGGGGCGGGAGCGGCGGCCGGGGCGACGGGCGCCTCGGCGACGCCCTCCGCACGACCACCACGACCGCGGCGGCGGCGCGGAGCCGTCTCCTCGGCGGGGGCCTGGACGGGCGCGGCGGCCTTGACGACCGGGGCCTCGACGGGCGCGGCGGCCTTGACGACCGGAGCCTCGACGGGCGCGGGGGCCTCGACGGGCGCGGGGGCCTCGGCGGCCGGGGCCTTGACGGCCGGCGCCTCGACCGTCTCGACGACGGCCGCCACCGGCTCCGTACGACCGCCATGGCCACGGCGGCGGCGCGGGGCCGTCTCCTCGACCGGGGCCTCGACGGGCGCGGGGGTCTCCACCGCTTCCTGCGCCTCCTGCGCGGGAGCCGGGGCGGCGCCGGCGACCGGGATGCCGCCGGACTGGCCGCGGGTGCGGCGGCGGCGCGGACGGCGCGGGCCCTCGACGGCCTCGGCCGGCGCGGGGGCCTCGGCGGTCTCGGCGGTCTCCGGAGCGGCGACGTCCTGCGGGGCGTCGGCGACCGTGGAACCGCCGCGGGTACGGCGGCGCTGGCGCGGGGTGCGCGTACGGGCGGGGCGCTCCTCGGCGGCCGGGGGCTCGGCGCGGCCGCCACGGCCACGACGGCCGCCCGGCTCGCCCAGGTCCTCCAGCTCCTCCGCCGCGAGACCCGCGCGGGTCCGCTCGGAGCGCGGCAGGATGCCCTTGGTGCCCTCGGGGATGTCCAGGTCGGCGTAGAGGTGCGGCGAGCTGGAGTAGGTCTCCACCGGGTCGGCGAAGTCCAGTTCGAGGGCCTTGTTGATCAGCTGCCAGCGCGGGATGTCGTCCCAGTCGACCAGCGTGATCGCCGTACCCGTGTTGCCCGCGCGGCCGGTGCGGCCGGTGCGGTGCAGGTAGGTCTTCTCGTCCTCGGGGATCTGGTAGTTGATGACGTGGGTGACGCCCTCGACGTCGATGCCGCGCGCGGCGACGTCGGTGCAGACGAGGACGTCCACCTTGCCGTTGCGGAAGGCGCGCAGCGCCTGCTCGCGAGCGCCCTGGCCGAGGTCGCCGTGGACCGCGCCGGAGGCGAAGCCGCGCCGCTGGAGCTGCTCGGCGATGTCGGCCGCCGTCCGCTTCGTACGGCAGAAGATCATCGCGAGGCCGCGGCCGCGGGCCTGGAGGATGCGCGCGACCATCTCCGGCTTGTCCATGTTGTGCGCGCGGTAGACGCGCTGCGTGATGTTGGCGTGGGTCACGCCCTCACCGTCCGGCGAGGTCGCGCGGATGTGGGTGGGCTGCGACATGTAGCGGCGGGCCAGGCCGATGACCGCGCCCGGCATGGTGGCCGAGAACAGCATGGTCTGGCGCTTGGCCGGAAGCATGTTGATGATCTTCTCGACGTCGGGCAGGAAGCCCAGGTCGAGCATCTCGTCGGCCTCGTCGAGGACGAGGGTCCTGACGTGCGACAGGTCGAGCTTGCGCTGTCCCGCCAGGTCGAGCAGGCGGCCGGGGGTGCCGACGACCACGTCGACGCCCTTCTGGAGCGCCTCGACCTGCGGCTCGTACGCCCGGCCGCCGTAGATGGCGAGGACGCGCACGTTGCGCACCTTGCCGGCGGTCAGGAGGTCGTTGGTGACCTGCTGGCACAGCTCGCGGGTCGGGACGACGACGAGGGCCTGCGGGGCCTCCGTCAGCTGCTCGGGCTTGGCGCGGCCGGCCTCGACGTCGGCGGGGACGGTGACGCGCTCCAGGATCGGCAGACCGAAGCCGAGGGTCTTGCCCGTGCCGGTCTTGGCCTGGCCGATGACGTCGGTGCCGGTGAGGGCGACCGGAAGGGTCATCTCCTGGATGGGGAAGGGATTCACGATGCCGACGGCTTCGAGCGCCTCGGCGGTCTCGGGAAGGATTCCGAGCTCTCGGAACGTAGTCAGGGTGCTGCCTCTTCTGTGAGACGCGGCGCGAGGCGAACGAAGGGGGTCTCATCGTGCCGGGCTCTTCCCGCGGGATCCTGGGGAAGATCACCGCCGGGTGGCACGGGACCACTGCCGCCGCTCGAGCGTCGTACCGCTTGAGGGACCCTTCGGCAGGCCGCCGGAAGGGCTGTCGGGCCGGAGCCGATCGGGCCACCGACCGGGCATCCTCATTCATGCGTCGGCCCACCGGATACGTCCGTACATGCGAAAGCATGTCCGCATACTCGGCAGGCGCATTACCACTGTACCCCGGATTCGCGCATGTGTGTTGGGCGAAATGGGGATGAGGGCACGGTCACACCGCCCGAGGGGAACCTTCGGGGGCCTCGGGAGCGCGTTATTGTGCGCTGCATGGAGACGCCTGACAACGCCACACCCGCCGGTGACCCCGAGGACGCCGACACGCCCACCGGCATCGCCGCCCAGGACTGGGCCACCGCTTCCGCGGAGCCGCAGTACCGCGCCGCCGTGATCGACCTGCTCGGCGCGCTGGCCTACGGCGAGCTCGCGGCCTTCGAGCGGCTCGCCGAGGACGCCAAGCTCGCGCCGTCCCTGGAGGACAAGGCGGAGCTGGCGAAGATGGCCTCCGCCGAGTTCCACCACTTCGAGCGGCTGCGGGACCGGCTGGCCGCCGTGGACGCCGAGCCGACCGTGGCGATGGAGCCCTTCGCGAAGGCGCTCGACGACTTCCACCGCCAGACCGCTCCGTCGGACTGGCTGGAGGGCCTGGTCAAGGCGTACGTGGGCGACTCGATCGCCAGCGACTTCTACCGCGAGGTCGCGACCCGGCTCGACTCCGACACCCGTGCCCTGGTGCTGGCGGTGCTCGACGACACCGGGCACGGCAACTTCGCCGTGGAGAAGGTCCGCGCCGCGATCGAGGCCGACCCGCGGGTCGGCGGCCGGCTCGCGCTGTGGGCCCGCCGCCTGATGGGCGAGGCGCTGTCGCAGGCGCAGCGGGTGGTGGCGGAGCGGGACGCGCTCTCCACGATGCTCGTCGGCGGGGTCGCGGACGGCTTCGACCTCGCGGAGGTGGGCCGGATGTTCTCCCGGATCACCGAGGCGCACACCAAGCGGATGGCGGCGCTGGGCCTCGCCGCCTGAGCGGGCCCTACGCGTACGAGTCGGCCGCGTGCCCGGACCCCTGGTCCCGGCCACGCGGCCGTCGTGCGTGGGGCGGTCGGTCAGTACGCCGCGGGCGATGAGCGGCGCAGTCCGCGGGCGGCCGGGCGGACGAGGAGCGAGAGCAGCACCGCCGCCACCGCGACGGCGCCGACGAGGGTGGCGAGGAAGTGACCGGGGCCGAGCGCCCCGTGGGTGACGAGCGCGCCGAAGACGGCACCGAGCGCACCGGTGACGAGGACGGTCCCGCGGGCGGGGAGGCGGTCGGGCAGGCGGTGCACGGCGGCCCAGGCCAGGGCGAGTCCGAGCAGGGCGGAGCCGAGGGCTTCCAGGAACACGGTGGATCACCTCGCGAGGGGTGCGGGGCGGGTGGTGCGGTCAAGTCCCCTCCTACCCCGGGCCACCGGAACGCAACCCTCCCTCCGTCCCGGCGGAGCGCCCCGTACACCCCGCGGGCGCGGCCGGGGGGCGGGTGCGGGGGCGTGCGGGACGACACCCGGACGGCCGTACGCGAGGAGGCCCGGAGGGACGGGTGTCCCTCCGGGCCTCCTGCACAGGATCCGGGGCTCAGAGCGCGCCGAAGCCCACCCGGCGCACCGCGGACTCGCCGAGCTCCACGTACGCGATCTTGTCCGACGGAACGAGGACCCGGCGGCCCTTCTCGTCCTCCAGGCTGAGCAACGGCGCCTTGCCGGACAGCGCGTCCGCGACGGCGCGCTCCACGTCCTCGGCGGACTGCCCGCTCTCCAGAACGATCTCCCGGGGCGCGTGCTGCACGCCGATCTTGACCTCCACGGCTATGTCCCTCCGAACGGTCAGCGTTGCGCGATGAACCCGCGCCGTACGCTGCACACATTAGCCCGGTGAGGGGACGCGCACGGTCCTGTCGGCACACGCCAGGAGCGAACAGTCACGGGGAACAGGCGCGGGCAACAGGCCCGGGGAACGAGACCGGCCACGCGCGCGTGGGGAGGGGGTCAGTGGCCCTCGGCGCTCAGCTGGCCGTCGGCCGGGTGCAGCGGGAAGCCGGCGATGCCGCGCCAGGCGAGCGAGGTGAGCAGGGAGACCGCCGTGTCGCGGGGGATCGGGGACTCGCTGGAGAGCCAGTAGCGGGCGACGACCTGCGACACGCCGCCGAGGCCCACCGCGAGCAGCATCGACTCGTCCTTGGACAGGCCGGTGTCCTCGGCGATGACCTCGGAGATCGCCTCGGCGCACTGGAGGCTCACCCGGTCGACGCGCTCGCGCACGGCCGGCTCGTTGGTGAGGTCGGACTCGAAGACGAGCCGGAAGGCGCCGCCCTCGTCCTCGACGTAGGCGAAGTAGGCGTCCATGGTGGCCGCCACGCGCAGCTTGTTGTCCGTGGTGGAGGCGAGGGCCGTGCGGACCGACTGGAGCAGGGCCTCGCAGTGCTGGTCGAGCAGGGCCAGGTAGAGCTCCAGCTTCCCGGGGAAGTGCTGGTACAGGACCGGCTTGCTGACGCCGGCCCGCTCGGCGATGTCGTCCATGGCCGCGGAGTGGTAGCCCTGGGCGACGAAGACCTCCTGGGCCGCACCGAGCAGTTGGTTCCGCCGGGCGCGGCGCGGCAGCCGCGTACCGCGAGGGCGTGCTGCCTCTGTCTGCTCGATGGCGCTCACGCGGCCTCCCAAGAATCGATCCATATGCGCTGTCGCGCCGCGCGGCCATCGTACTTTTGGGTAACCCGGGTGTGCGCGGTGCGGACGCAGAATTTCACGGACCGGACGCCGCGGTCGACAGGCACTTCAAGATTAAACCGAACGAATCAGCGGTAGTCGTCTTCGTCGAGGGCGATGACACGCGCCTGTTCGGAGGCATCCCCCTCGTCCGCGGTGTCGTGGGAGATGGCGTCCAGCGGCTCGTCCTCGTCGGGACGCAGCTCGGTGTGCTGTTCGGCGGCGTCGGCCTCCGGGACTTCCTCGTCGAGCACGGCTTCCTCTTCCTCGGGGAACGTGTCCGGCTCGGACGGATCGACAGTCATGCGCTTCCTTCCCGTCCTCCCCGCGCGCGAGCGGCCGCCCGCGCCGATGCCTCTTCCTACGAGCCTAGGAGTCCCGGCGCGGCACCGCACCCGAGCCGCGTCCACCGGTGCTCCGGCCGGACGCCACGCGGCTTGTGACCGCACCCACACCCGAGGCCGCGTGATCGTCTCGTAATATTGCGGCCATGTCCTCGACCGAGCTGCCGGAAACCCGGACCGCCGACGCCGCTCCGGCGACGCCGCGACCGCGCGCCGTCCGGGTCGCCGACGGCGAGGAGCTCCGCTCCGTCGCGCTCCCCGGACTCTCCCTCACCGTGCGCTCCCGGCCCGGCGGCCGCCCCGGCCTGCCGCCCGCGCTGTACGTGCACGGCCTCGGCGGTTCCTCGCAGAACTGGTCCGCCCTGATGCCGCTCCTCGCCGACCTCGTCGACGGCGAGGCCGTCGACCTGCCCGGCTTCGGCGACTCCCCGCCGCCCGACGACGGCAACTACTCGGTCACCGGACACGCCCGGGCGGTCATCCGGCTGCTCGACTCCGCGGGCCGCGGCCCCGTCCACCTCTTCGGCAACTCGATGGGCGGCGCCGTCGCCACCCGGGTCGCCGCCGTCCGGCCCGACCTGGTCCGCACCCTGACCCTGGTCTCGCCGGCCCTGCCCGAGCTGCGCGCCCAGCGCACCGCCTGGCCGACGGCGCTGCTCGCCGTGCCCGGCGTCGCCGGGCTCTTCGCCCGCCTCTCCCGGGACTGGACGGCCGAGCAGCGCGTCCAGGGCGTCCTCTCGCTCTGTTACGGGGACCCCGCCCGGGTCACCGAGGAGGGCTTCCGGCACGCCGTCGAGGAGATGGAGCGCCGGCTCGAACTCCCCTACTTCTGGGACGCCATGGCCCGCTCCTCGCGCGGCATCGTCGACGCCTACACGCTCGGCGGCCAGCACGGGCTCTGGCGCCAGGCCGAGCGGGTGCTGGCGCCGACCCTCCTCGTCTACGGCGGCCGCGACCGGCTCGTCTCGTACCGGATGGCCCGCCGGGCCGCCGCCGCCTTCCGCGGCTCGCGGCTGCTGGGCCTGCCCGACGCCGGTCACGTCGCGATGATGGAGTACCCCGAGACGGTCGCCGCGGCCGCGCGGGAGCTGATCGCGGACCACGACGCGCGGCACGACGGGAGCTGAGCCCGGGGTGGGACGCCATAGCCGAAAAGGGCCCGCGCCCTCGGTGACCGACACCGGGCGCACACCGGTGGTGGACACGGAGCGCACGCGGGCGGAGGACACCGGGCGCACGCCGGTCGTGGACACCGGCGCGGGCACGGGCCGACGCCGCCGGCCCTCCGGCGGCCCGGACGAGTACGGCACGACCCGGGGACACGGCACCTTCCACGGCTACGGGACACCCGCGCACGGGACGCCGGTCCACGGGACCCCCGCGCACGGCACCCCGGTGTACGGGACCCCTGCGCACGGCACCCCGGTCTACGGGACGCCCGCGCACGGCGCCCCCGCCTCCGGCGGCGGGGGCGCGTACGACACGCCCGCGCACGGGGTTCCGCACACCCCCGCCCACGGCATCCCGGTCCGTGGCGGGCATCCCGCGCACGAGGAGGGCGTACGTCCGGGGCCCGAGCGGTACGGGCCCGCCACCGGCACCGCCTCGCCCGTCCCCGGGCCGCGCCGGCACGTCGGGGCCCCGGCCGCCGAACCGGTCGACGCGCCCGCGCCCGAGGGCGAGGCCGCGGGGAAAGCGGGCAAGGGACGGGCGCTCACCGGGATCGCGGCCGCCGCCGTCACCACCTGTCTCGCGATCGTCGTCGCGGGGCAGGTCACCGACCGCGAGGCCGACGCCCCGGCCGTCCGGGCCGCGCAGAAGCCCACCGAGCGCCCCTCCGAGGACTCCGCCTCCCGCACCGGCGAGCGGCCCGCCCCGGCGAGCCCGACGCCCGCGAAGAGCGCCCCGGCGCCCACGTACGAGCAGTTGATGACCCGTCAGTTCCCGATCGACCCGAAGCTGACCGGCTCCGGCGAGTTCGAGGCCGTGCCCGGGCTCGACAAGGCGCCCGGCAGGGGGCAGAAGTACCGCTACAGGGTGGACGTCGAGAAGGGCATCGGCCTGGACGCCGGGCTCTTCGCGCGGGCCGTCCAGGAGACCCTCAACGACAAGCGCGGCTGGGCCGGTCAGGGGGCCATGACCTTCGAGCGGATCTCCAGCGGGCAGCCCGACTTCGTCATCACCCTCGCGAGCCCCGGCACCACCGGCAAGTGGTGCGCCAAGTCCGGCCTCGACACCACCGTCGACAACGTCTCCTGCGACTCGGCCTCCACCGAACGCGTGATGATCAACGCTTTCCGATGGGCGCAGGGCGCGGAGACCTTCGGACCGAAGGCGATGCTCGCCTACCGGCAGATGCTCATCAACCACGAGATCGGCCACCGGCTCGGCCACAACCACGTCTCGTGCCGTACGCCGGGCGCCCTGGCGCCGGTGATGCAGCAGCAGACGAAGACCCTGGAGGTCGACGGCATCCGATGCCGCCCCAACCCCTGGGTGCATCCCGGGAGTTGACCCTCCCCTGACGTGACGGACCGGCGCCGGCGTTTTCCGCCCCGGCGCCGCTTGAGCCGGGTGCGGGCCGACGGCTTTCCCTTTTCCGGATTTCCTTTCCGGACGCGCCCGCTTTCCCCGCGCATTCCCCGCCTCCGCGGAATTCCCTTCCCCGCGGCCCCGCCGCCGCGTACCCCGACCGAACGCGAGGGGCTTGGGAAAGTTACGTGCATTCACCCCTTCCGGTGGTGCGACGGACAACCGTCCGTCGCACCACCGGTCCCTGCGCTTACGTTCTTCCCGCTGTGGGATTCCCGCAGAGGGAGAACAGCCGCGCGCCGCGGACCAGAACGGCGGGCGCCGTCAAGGGAGAGACCGGGGGTGTGTGCTCGTGCGGATCGGACTGCTCACGGAGGGTGGCGTCCCGTGCGCCACCGGTGACAGCGGTGACGCCGGAGCCTGGTGGCAGCGGCTCGTCCACGGCCTCGCCTCCCACGACTTCGACCTCTACGCCGTCGGCGCCCCCCTCATCGGCGTCCCGCTGCCCCCCAACGCCCGGCCCGCCCCCGCCACCGGCGAAGGCGCCCTCCCCGCCGGGCCGCCCGAGCGCGCGGGCCGCCGCGCCTACGGCCGCCGCGACCGCCGCCGCTTCGCCGAGGGCTTCCACGCCCTCGCCACCGGCCTCACCGCCGAGGACGACGCCGCGGACGCCTTCGGCACCGGCCTCGGCGCCCTCGCCGACCTCGCCCGCGACAGCGGCGGACTGCCCGGCGCCCTCCGCTCCGACGAGGCCGTCCGCCTCCTGGAGGACGCCTGCCGTGCGCCCGGCGCCCGCCGCGCCGTCGCCGCGGCCGGACTCCGCGACCACCTCGTCTTCGCCGACCACCTGGAGCGGGCCCTGCGCCCCCTCTCCCTCGACTGGTACGACGAGACCGCCCTCGGCGCCGCCGACCTCTGCCACGCCACCGCCGGCGGGCCCGTCGCCCTCCCCGGGCTCCTGGCCAAACGCTTCTTCGGCACCCCGCTCCTCGTCACCGAGTACGGCGTCGGGCTGCGCGCCCACTACCTCTCCGCCGCCCCCGCCGGCCGCTCCGCCGCCCTGCGCACCCTGCTCGCCGCCCTCCACGGCCGCCTCGCGGGCGAGACGTACCGCCGGGCCGACCTCCTCACCCCCGGCAACGCCCACACCCGCCGCTGGCAGGAGAAGCTCGGCGCCGACCGGGACCGCGTCCGCACCGTCCACCCCGGCATGCCCGCCGAACGCTTCGCCGAGGTCGGCGAGGACGAGGAGAGCGGCGAGCCCGGCACCCTCGTCTGGATCGGCCGCGTCGAACCCGCCAAGGACCTCGTCTCCCTCCTCCACGCCTTCGCCGACCTCCGCGCCCGGCAGCCCGGCACCCGGCTGCGGATCGTCTCCGTCCCCGCCGCCGACGGCGGGGCGGAGCCGGACACCGCCTCCTGCGCCTACCTCACGCAGTGCGCCGCGCTCGCCGCCCAGCTCTTCCCCGACGAGGCCGCGGGCGCCCACGCCGTCGGCGAGAACCCCGTCTCCTTCGAGGAACTCGGCGGGCCCGAGGCCCCCACCCTGGAGGGCGTCTACGCCTCCGCCGCCGTCGTCGTCCTCTCCAGCACCGTCGAGGGCTTCCCCGCCAGCCTCGTCGAGGCCATGCTCTGCGCCCGCGCCACCGTCTCCACCGACGTCGGCGCGGTCGTCGAGATCATCGGCGGCACCGGACTCGTCGTGCCCCCGCGCAACCCCCGGGCGCTCGCCGACGCCTGCCTCGCGCTGCTGCGCGACCCCGAGCGCCGCCACCGGCTCGGCGCGGCCGCCCGCGCCCGCGCGCTCGAACTCTTCACCGTCGACCAGAACCTCGCCGCGTTCCGCTCCATCTACCTGGAACTCCTCTCCCACGCGCCGGTACGCCACCGCGCCGGGTCCGACGTGCCCTTCGCCCACCCCGCCGAGGCGCACCTCCCCGGCGGCTGGGCGCCGAAGGCCGTCCCCGCGGGCACAGGAGCCCCCGATGCCTGAAGGAGGCACACCCATGCGCGGCCCCGCCGCCCCGACGAGCCCCGGAGCCTGGGACGCCCGCTCCGAGGCCCTCCTCGGCACCCCCGCCGTGGACGCGGAACCCGCGCCCTCCTCCCCGATAGCCCCGGGGCCCGCGGGCCCCGGGGAGACCGCCCTGGACGACCTCCTCTCCGCCTTCGGCCCGCCCCGCCCGACACCGGCCGACGAGCCCGCACCCGAGCCGACGGCCCCCGAGCCGACCGCGCCCGAGGCGGAGCCCGTACCGGAAGAGGCGGAGCCCGTACGGGAGAAGACGGAGGACGAGGCCGGGAAGCCGGAGGACGGACCCGCGCCCGAGACGCCCGCCCCCGACGGTCCCGTCGCCCCCGCGCCCGGTGCCGCCTGGGGCGAGCCGCCCGCGCCCGTCACCAAGACGCCCGCCACCACCCCCGTCCCCTCGAAGGCGCGGCGCGGCGGCGACCCCGTCAAGGTGCTGATGCACCGGCACCGGGAGCTGTGCGCCCGCGCCGTCGACCCGCTGGAGATCGCCGCCGGGCTCGAAGCGCGCGGCTTCACCGACCGGACCGCCGCCCGCTACCGGCACCGGGACGTCTTCTCGCTCGCCGAGGAGCTGTACGCGCGCGTGCCCCGCGCCCACCCGGAGCCCGCGCCCGCCGAGGAGCCCCCGGGACCCCGGGCGCCGTGGGCACTCGCCGCGCTCGCGCCCGGGGCCGCCGCCGCCCTTCTCGTACCCGCCCTCCTCCACCTCGACGGGGCCGCCCGGCTCGCCGCCGGGACCGCCGGGGCGCTCGGGCTCGCCGCCGCGCTCGTCCTCGCCGTCCGGCGCGGGCCCCTCCACGCGCCCGCCACCGCGCCCGCCGCCCGGCTGTGGACCCTGTGGCTCCTCGCGTACGCCGTCGCCGGCGACGGCCTGTTGGCGCAGGTGCTCGCCGGCGGGCCCGACGGCGGCTGGGACCTCGACCCCGGCCCGCTCCTCGGGCTCGCGCTCGCCGTCGCGCCCGCCGCCTGGTGCGCCCACCTCTTCGCGGGGCGGGCCCGCCGCCGCATCGCCACAGGGCGCGGCCTCGCCGACTTCGCCGCCGGCACCCGGGCGTGGCTCCTCGCCGCCGTCCTCCTCCACCTCGCCGCCCTCACCGCGCTGCTCGCGCTCACCGGCCTCACCGCCGGTGCCCTCGCCCTCGGCGCCCTGCTCCTCCTCGCCCGGCTGCTCACCGTCCACGGACACCCCGGGACCGCGGCCGCCGCCCTCGCCGCCGCCTGCGCCGCCGAAGTCCTCGGCCTCGCGAGCGTGCTGGCCGCCCGGCTCCCGCTCCCCGGCTTCGACGCGCTCGCCGTCCCCGTACGGACCGCCGTCGACGCCTGGGGACCCGGCGCCCTCCCCGCGCTGGTCTGCGGCGCCGCCGCGCTCGGCCTGCTCGCCCACGCGACCGGTGCCCTCACCCGGGCCTCGGCCCACACCACCCCCTGACCCGGAGCACCCGCGGAGCCGACGCCGCGGGCGCGCCGCCCCCCTCTCTCTCATCACCCTCAAGGAGAACCCAGACCATGACCCCTCTCTCCCCAGCACCGGCCGGTCGGCACGAAGGGGCCGCACGATGAGGGTGCTACTGCTCGGAGCCAACGGCTTCATCGGCCGCTTCGTCGCCGACCGGCTGCTCGCCGACCCGGCGGTCCACCTCACCGCCCTCGGCCGCGGCGACGACGCCGACGTCCGCTTCGACCTCGCCACCGGCAGCCCCGGCGCGCTCACCCGCTTCCTCGACGCCGTCCACCCCGGGGTGGTCGTCAACTGCGCGGGCGCCACCCGCGGCGGGGCCCGCGACCTGACCCGGCACAACACCGTGGCCGTCGCCACCGTCTGCGAGGCCCTGCGCCGCAGCGGCTGCGGGGCCAGGCTCGTCCAGGTCGGCTGCGCCTCCGAGTACGGGCCCAGCCAGCCCGGCTCCTCCACCGCCGAGGACGCGGTGCCGCGCCCGGGAGGCCCGTACGGAGTCTCCAAGCTCGCCGCCACCGAACTCGTCCTCGGCTCCGGGCTCGACGCCGTCGTGCTCCGGGTCTTCTCGCCCGTCGGCCCCGGCACCCCCGCCGGCTCCCCGCTCGGCCGGCTCGCCGAGGCGATGCGCCGGGCCATGCAGGCCGGAGACGGCGAGCTCAAGCTCAGCGGCCTCGGCGTGCAGCGGGACTTCGTGGACGTCCGGGACGTGGCCAGGGCCGTGCACGCCGCCTCCCTCTCCGCCGCCCAGGGCGTCGTCAACATCGGTACGGGGCGGGCCGTCCGGCTCCGGGACGCCGCCGCCGTCCTCGCCCGGGTCGCCGGCTACACGGGCAACCTGCACGAGGTCGACGGCCCGCACGGCATCCCGCAGCGGCCCGTCATTGGCGCCCCGCGCACCGAGGCGACCATCGCCGAACAGCTGGCCGCCACCCCGTCCCCGTACCCCGACGGCTGCGGACCCTGGCAGCAGGCCGACGTCCGCACCGCCCGCGACCGGCTCGGCTGGCGCCCCCGGATCAACCTGGAGGAGTCGCTCGCCGACATCTGGATGGAGGCGGCGTGCCGCATCTGACGCGCACCGGCACGGCGGCCGGTACGGTCCGCACGCTCGGCGTGGGCGCCCCCGGCTACGCCCACCCGCTGCTCGCCCCCGTCGAGTGGGCCGAACTGGCCCGTCCCGGGGCGCCCGTGCACTGGGCGGTGCTCAACGTCTCCGACGGCCCGGGCAGCCGCCCCGACCCGCACTGCCTGGAGGCCGCGGGACGGCTGCGGCACGCGTTTGAGGGGGCCGCGCACAGCGCGTCGTCGAGGGGCGGTGGTCGGGCGACGGGCGGGCGGGTGCTCGGGCACCTGGACCTGGCGCACGGCTCCCGGCCCTTCGGCGAGCTGGTCTCGCAGGCCCAGCGGTTCGTCGACTGGTACCGGGTGGGCGGCTTCTATCTGGACCGCTGTCCCACGGACCGGACAGACCTGTCCGGAGTGAGAAGGGTCACGACCACCCTCTCGGCCCTCCTCGGCGGCGACGCCCACCTCGTCCTCGGCCACGGCACCCACCCCCACCCCGGCTACGCGGAGGCGGCGGACCAGCTGGTCACCTTCTCCGGCGCCTGGGTGGACTACCGCTGGTCCCAAGTGGCCGAGTGGACGGCGGACTACCCGGAGGGGAAGTTCGCGCACCTCGTCCACGGGGTGCCGCGCACCCACCTCGACGAGGCGCTGCGGATCGCCCGCTGGCAGGGCGCGGGGACGATCTTCTTCACCGACCGCACCGGCGGCCCCGAGGCCCGGGGACAGAACGCGCCATTCCACTCGCTGCCCGGCTACTGGGACGAAATCGTCTCGCGTATCGGACCGGGTGTCTCGGAATGAGAAGGGGCGTGGCAGTGTTACGGGAAGAACAACCGTACTGACATACCGACCAACGGAGTCCCCGTGTCGCTGCCACCCCTGGTCGAGCCGGCTGCCGAGCTCACCGTAGACGAGGTCCGCAGGTACTCCCGCCACCTGATCATCCCCGACGTGGGGATGGACGGGCAGAAGCGGCTGAAGAACGCCAAGGTGCTCTGCGTGGGCGCCGGCGGCCTCGGCTCGCCGGCCCTCATGTACCTGGCCGCGGCCGGTGTCGGCACGCTCGGCATCGTGGAGTTCGACGAGGTCGACGAGTCGAACCTGCAGCGCCAGATCATCCACAGCCAGTCCGACATCGGCCGCTCCAAGGCCGAGTCGGCGCGCGACAGCGTGCTCGGCATCAACCCGTACGTGAACGTGATCCTTCACGAGGAGCGGCTGGAAGCCGACAACGTGATGGACATCTTCGGCCAGTACGACCTGATCGTCGACGGCACCGACAACTTCGCCACCCGCTACCTGGTGAACGACGCCTGCGTGCTGCTGAACAAGCCGTACGTGTGGGGCTCGATCTACCGCTTCGACGGCCAGGCGTCGGTCTTCTGGTCCGAGTACGGCCCCTGCTACCGCTGCCTCTACCCGGAGCCCCCGCCGCCGGGCATGGTCCCCTCCTGCGCCGAGGGCGGCGTCCTGGGCGTGCTCTGCGCGTCCATCGGCTCCATCCAGGTCACCGAGGCCATCAAGGTCCTCGCCGGCGTCGGCGAGCCGCTGGTCGGCCGCCTGATGATCTACGACGCCCTGGAGATGCAGTACCGCCAGGTCAAGGTCCGCAAGGACCCGAACTGCGCGGTCTGCGGCGAGAACCCGACCGTCACCGAGCTCATCGACTACGAGGCCTTCTGCGGCGTCGTGTCCGAGGAGGCCCAGGAGGCGGCGCTCGGCTCCACGATCACTCCGAAGCAGCTCAAGGAGTGGATCGACGACGGCGAGAACATCGACATCATCGACGTCCGCGAGCCGAACGAGTACGAGATCGTCTCCATCCCCGGCGCCCGCCTGATCCCGAAGAACGAGTTCCTGATGGGCAACGCCCTCCAGGACCTCCCGCAGGACAAGAAGATCGTCCTGCACTGCAAGACGGGTGTCCGCAGTGCGGAAGTCCTCGCCGTGCTCAAGTCCGCGGGCTTCGCGGACGCGGTGCACGTCGGCGGCGGCGTGATCGGCTGGGTCCACCAGATCGAGCCCGAGAAGCCGGTGTACTAGAAGCTGCGACGAAGGCCCCGGACCCGTGCGGTCCGGGGCCTTCGCGCGTCTCCGTCACCCGCAGGTCGTGCCGTACGAGGGCACCTTCCCGTCGAGCAGGTACGCGTCGACCGTCCGCGTCACGCACGCCGAGGTGCCGTACGCGCCGTGCCCCTCGCCCTTGTTGGTGACCAGGATCCCGACGCCCTCGCCGAGCTCCTCCGCCATCCGCTCCGCGCCCTCGTACGGGGTCGCCGGGTCGCCCGTCGTGCCCACGACGAGGACCGGGGCCGCGCCCGGCGCGGACGCCGCCGGGGTCCTCGCCTCGCCCTCCACCGGCCAGTCGGCGCACCAGCCGGCCGTGTCCCAGGCGAGGAAGGCGCCGAAGACGGGGGAGAGCCTCCGGAACTCCGGCAGCAGCGCCTTCGCCTGCTCGGCGGTCGGGCGCTCGCTGGAGTCGGCGCAGGAGATCGCCCGCTGGGAGTGCGACTGGGTGGCGTAACGTCCCTGCTCGTCCCGGTCGTTGTAGGCGTCCGCGAGTCGCAGGAGCGGGCCGCCGTCACCGGACTCGGCCGCGGCAAGCGCCTCGGTGAGCAGCGGCCAGCCGGACTCCGCGTAGAGGGTCACCGCGATGCCGGTGAGCGCGAGGCCCTCGGTGAGCTTCCGCCCGCCGGTCTCCAGGGGCTCGCGGTCGAGCTCCGCGAGCAGCCGGGTGATCCTCGCGCTGCCGGCCGCCGGGTCCTGGCCGGTGCTCCGCAGGTAGTTGTCCAGGGCCCGCTGGAAGCCGACCGTCTGGTGCCGGGCGTGGCCCGCGGTGTCGGCGGTCGGGTCGACGACCGCGTCAAGGACCAGCCGGCCGACCCTGTCGGGGAAGAGGTGGGCGTAGGCGCCGCCGAGCTGGGTCCCGTACGAGATCCCGAAGTAGTGCAGCTTCTCGTCGCCGAGGACCTGCCGGATCAGGTCCAGGTCGCGGGCGGTCGCCGAGGTGGTCGTGTACGGGAGCACGGTGCCGGAGCGGCGGGCGCAGCCGGCGCCGAAGTCCGCCGCGTCCTTCAGGAAGGCGGCCTCCTCGGCGGGCGTGTCCGGGGTGAGGTCGACGCGGGCCTCGGCGGCGGCCTGCTCGGCGTCGGTGCGGCAGACCACGCCGGAGCTGCGGCCCACCCCGCGCGGATCGAAGGAGACCAGGTCGTAGCGGTCGCCCAGGGTCCGGTACTCCTCCGCCAGCTGCGGCAGCGTGTCCACCCCGGAGGCGCCGGGCCCGCCGAAGTTGAAGAGCAGCGAACCGATCCGGCCCTTCCGGTCGGTCGCCTCCTTGCGGATCAGGGCGACCGGCAGCGTGGCGCCCGCCGGCTTCGCGTGGTCCAGCGGCACCCGCACGGTGGCGCAGCGCCACTCGGCACCGGCCCCGTCGCACGGCTTCCAGTCGGGCCGCTGGCCGGTGAGGGAGGCGGGGAGGGCCGGGGACGGGGACGGGGGCGGCTTGGCGTCGGAGGAGGACGCGGCGGACCCGGAAGGCGTGGGAGCCGGCGCGCCCGTGCTCGTACAACCGGTGACCAGCAGTCCGCCGACGGCGAGGGCCGTCAGACACCGGCGTATGGACATGGGAACCCCCCGGGGACGAGACAGGCCAGCCATCCTATGAGGGCCGGAGGCGATTACTTGCAGACGGTCCCCGAGGCGGGGACCACACCTTTCAGGAGGTAGCCGTCGACGGCCTTCTGCACGCAGGCGTTGCCGCCGTTGTAGGCGCCGTGGCCCTCGCCCTCGTACGTCAGCTCCACGCCGACGCCCTTGCCGAGCGCCTTCACCATCGCGTGGGCGCCCTCGTACGGGGTCGCCGGGTCGCCGGTGTTGCCGATCACCAGGATCGGTGCCGAGCCGGGCGCGGAGACGTCCAGGTGCTGCCAGACGCCGGGCACCGGCCACTGCGAGCAGCTCGACAGGGCCCAGCCCATGTAGTCGCCGAAGACGGGGGACGCCTCGCGGAACCGGGGCAGCCGCTCCCTGGCCTGGCCGAGGGTGTAGCGCTCCTCGAAGTCCACGCAGTTGATGGCGGCGTTGGCGGCCTGGATGTTGCTGTAACTGCCGTTCTCATTGCGCCCGTTCATGGAGTCGGAGAGAGCGAGGAGAAGGGCCCCGTCACCGCCGTCCGCGGCCTCGAGCCCCTGCTCCAGATAGGGCCAGAAGTCCTTCGAGTACAGCGCCTGCGCGATGCCGTTGGTGGCCTGGGTCTGGGTCAGCTTCCGGCTGCCGATGCCGGGGATCGGCTCCTCGTCGAGCGCGGCGAGCAGGTCGGTGACGCCCTGCTCGATCTCGGCGACCGTCGCGCCCGGCAGCGCGCACTCGTCGCCCCGGTCCACACAGTCCTGCGCGAAGTTGTCCAGGGCCAGCTGGAAGCCCTTCGCCTGTCCGAGCGCGCCCTCCTCGACGCCCGCGTCCGGGTCCACGACGGCGTCGAAGACGGCCCGGCCCACCCGCTCGGGGAAGAGGTGGGCGTAGACGCCGCCGAGCTGGGTGCCGTACGAGATCCCGAAGTAGTGCAGCCTGTCGTCGCCGAGGACCTGGCGCAGGAGGTCCATGTCCCGGGCCGCGTTCTCCGTGCCGACGTACGGGAGGAGCTTGCCGGCGTCCTTCTCGCAGCCCGCCGCGTACGTCTTCTGCGCGTCGGACAGCGTCCGCTCCTCCGCCCGGTCGTCGGGGGTGAAGTCCAGCGCGTAGTACGCGTCCAGCTCCTTGTCCGTCGCGCACTCCACGGGCTCGCTGCGGCCGATGCCGCGCGGGTCGAAGGAGACCAGGTCGTAGCGGGAGCGCAGGGTCTCGTAGTCGGAGGCGAAGCCGGGCAGGGTGGAGACGCCGGAGACACCGGGGCCGCCGAAGTTGAAGACCAGGGAGCCGATGCGGCGGGCGTTGTCCCTGGCCCGCGCCCGGATCAGGGCCAGCTCGATCGTCTCGCCCTCCGGCTTGGCCCAGTCGAGCGGGGTCTGGAGGAAGGAGCACTCCCACTCGGTGCCGCCGGGCAGCGGCGACGGCGGCTCGCCGCCGCCCTCCGCCGGGGACGGCGCCGGGCAGGTGTCCCACTCCGGCTGCTGCTCCGTCAGCGCCGTCAGACCGGCGGTGCCGGTGGGCCGGGTGGCGGCGGCGGTCCCGTCGCCGCCCGGGTCGTCCGTGCAGCCGGTCAGGCACAGGACGGCGGAGGCGGTGAGGAGGGCGGCGGCGCGCTGGACGGCGGAGATCGGCATGCCCCCATGCTCCGCCGCCCCGCCCGGCCGCGCCCGTGGCACACCCCCAAGCGGGTGTCGGGCCGCCGGTACACGACGAAGGGGCGGAAGAGGTCCCGCACCGGCACAGCGAGCACGTGCACCGGGCGTGGGTACGGGACCAGCGCGAAGAACGCGAGGCCGAAGAGGAGGACGCGCGGCCTGAACGCGAGCGGCGCGCCGGCCATCAGCCCCGGCCGGGGCCTCCGGGCGCCGGTGGGCGCGGTCGAGGCCGGCTGCTCGCTGCTGCTGCTCGGTTTTCCGGCAGGGGTGTATGGCTGCTGGAGGTCTACAGCGCCTCCCGCTTCGTCAGCCAGTTGAAGCAGAGCCAGCCGGGCAGGACCGGCAGCCACAGGGTCAGCAGACGGTAGAGGAGGACCGCCGGGGTGGCGACCTCGATGGGCAGGCCGACCGTGACCAGACCGAGGGTGAGCGCGCCCTCGACCGCGCCGATGCCGCCGGGCGTCGGGGCCGCGGAGCCGAGCGCGTTGCCCGCGAGGAAGACCACCGCCACGCTCGCGTAGCTGATCGACGCGCTCCCGTGCCCGAAGGCGCGGATCGACGCGTCCAGGCAGAGGACGAACGCGCCGGTGAGCAGCAGCATCCCGCCGATGCCGGTGGCCAGCTTCACCGGCCGCTGGAGCACGTCCAGCATGCGCGGCACCACGCCCGCGAAGAGCGACCGCAGCCGGGTCGAGACGAACTTCCGCATGAACGGGATCGCCGTCACCACCAGGACGAGCACCGCGACCGTCAGCAGACCCGCGATGACCGTCCTCGACGGGGTGAACGACTGCGACTTCTCGGTGCCCGTCAGATAGCCGAACAAGAGCAGCAGCAGGATGTGCGCCCCGAGCCCGAAGAGCTGCGAGGCGCCGACGCTCGCCACCGCGAGCCCCGGGCGCACGCCCGAGCGCTGGAGGAACCGGGTGTTCAGGGCGACCCCGCCGACCGCCGCAGGGGCGACGATCTTCACGAACGAGCCGGCGACCTGCGCGGCCACCGTCCGCCCGAACCCCACCCGCTCCGGCACGAAACCGAGCAGGCTCATCGCCGCCGCCACATAGCTGAGCGCGGAGAACAGCACCGCCGCGGCCACCCACCGCCAGTCCGCCTCGCTGATCGTGGACAGCGGCGTCCGGGCGATCTGCGACAGCAGGAAGTACGCGGCGACCGCGCCCGCGATGATCGAGATCAGCGTGCGCGGCTTGATCCGTTCGAGCCGTACGGGCTCCACCGGAGCCTGCGGCCGGATCAGCAGCACCTGACGGCGGATCTGCGCGAGCAGGTCCTCCTCGCGGGCCTCGTCCAGAGCCTCGTCGAGCGCCCGCTTCTCCGCCTTCTTGTCCGCCTTCTTCTCGGCCTTCTCGGCCCTGGGGTCGGCGCCGGGCGCCGGGAGACCCGCGTGCGCGGCCTCCTTCGCCCGCTCCCGCTCCTTCTTCGCCGCCTCCGAGGCGGCCAGGGCCACCTCCCGCTCCCGCTGCGAGCGCGCCCGGGCCAGCTTCCGCAGGGTGGCGCGGGTCGAGCGGCTCAGCGCGATCGGCTGGAGCAGCGGCAGACAGTCGGCCACCGCGTCGGGGCCGAGCACCTCCACGGCCGCCGCCACCGCCCGCTCCGCCCCGACCCGCAGACCCAGGGTCGTCAGGAACTGGGCGATGTCCATCCGCAGCACCAGATCACCGGCCGCGATCTCGCCGCCGCGCAGATCCGTCAGGAACACCCTGCCGGAACGATCCACCAGGATGGCGTCCCCCGACAGCCTGCGGTGCGCGATCCGGCGCGACTGCAGCGCCTTCACCTGCCGCCACGCGCTCCGCACCAGCTCGTCGGTGATCTCGGAGTCGTCCAGCGAGTCCAGGCTCCGCCCGCCGATGTGCTCGTACACGAGCATCACCGCGTCGGGGCCCAGCTCCGAGGTGGCGATCAGCTTCGGCGCGTTCGCCCCGGCCGCGATCGCCGCGTACGCGAGGAGCGCCTCCTGCTCCAGCGCCTGCCGGAGGGAGACGATCGACCGGCGGGTGGTCACCGTCCGCAGGGTGATCCGCCGCCACAGCCGGTAGAAGAAGCCGTGCGCCTGCTGCTCCCGGTCGACGACGGTGACGTCGAGCGGCGGCCCCGACTCCAGGGTCACCAGGTACCGGCGGCCCCGGTCCCCGCTCTCCGCCGTCTCCGGCACCTCCTCCGCGCGCAGCGCCGTCACCGGCCGGAAGCCGACCCGGCGAAGGCCGGCGAGGAGGGTCTGCCCCGTCGGCCGCACGTTCGGGGAGCCGACCGCGTACAGCGTGCCGTACGCCACCGTCCAGCCGATCAGGACGGTGAGGATGATCGAGAAGGCCGTGGTGTAGCCGGCCACCAGCATGGTGAAGGCGTCGAGGAGCAGCACCGCCCAGAGCGAGAACCGCCAGCGCGGTCTTCGGGCCATGCCGACGGCCGTCATGTACGCGATCACCGGCGCCAGGTAGTTGTGCACCGGGTCGGTCAGCCCGCCGCCGCTCGCCGGCTGGGTCAGCGCGTCCTGGATCGTGTCCGGCGCGGCCTTCGCCACCCACAGGTCGACCGCGAGGGTGACCCCGTGGGCGAGGACCGCCGCGAGCACGCCGTCGGCGATCCGCAGTCCGTCCCGTTTCACCAGCCGTTCGATGGCGAAGGCGACCGGCAGGACCAGGATCGCGATCGACGAGACCAGACCGGCGATCTTGACGAAGACGTCGGGGGCGCCGACGGCCCCCTTGTTGATGTCCTCCTCCAGACCGGACGTGGTGCCGTGGGCGAAGGCGGCGATGGCGAGGACGACGGCGATGACGAGCACCCCGGCCAGCAGACGCATGAGGTCGGAGGGCCGGTGGACACGGGCGGCGAGCAGCGGCTCGTCGCCGGAGACCCCTTCGGGCACGTCGGGTCCGGCCCCCCCGGGAGGCTGCGTGTCCTGACCCATCACCATGTCCGTCTCTGCGTGTACCACTGCTTGCGTCTGCCGCTGTCGATCTCGTATCACCAGTCACCGCCCGGACGATGGTGGCACGAAGAGCCACCCGGCGGAGGCAGCAGGGCCATGTCGGTGGGGTGAGGCAGGATGGGCCGGACGAGCCTGGAGGGACCTGTGGGACAGACCGGAGCGAGCGGAGCGGAAGGCTCCGGACCGGCGGGCGAGCTGCCCCCGTACGCGGAGGCGGTGCTCGACGTCGCCGACCGCATCCCGTCGGGCCGGGTGATGACCTACGGCGACGTCGCCGAGTGGCTCGGCGAGGGCGGCCCCCGCCAGGTCGGCCGGGTCATGGCCCTCTACGGCGGCTCCGCCCCGTGGTGGCGGGTCGTCCGCGCCGACGGCACCCTGCTGCCCGGCCACGAACTGCGCGCCCTCGGCCACTACCGCGACGAGGGCACCCCGCTGCGCGAACGCGGCCCGGCCGCCGAGGGACACCTGCCGAGGATCGACATGCGCAGGGCCCGGTGGGACGGGGGTGCCGGGGGCGGCTTCGGTGGAAGTGGAAGTGGAAGTGGCAGCGGCGGGGGCGGCGGAGCGGGATGAGCCGCGCGGCGTGCGGGATCTCACACCGGCCGGTGCCGTCGCCGGTCCGGCCGGGCGCCCGGCCGTCCGGTCCCGGCGAGCGGGGCCCGCGGCCGCCCGGTTTCGCGTAACGTCGGCGGGCGTGCCGCACCCGGCGCCCGTGACGGCGGAGGCAGGGACGGCGGTACGGACCCGGGCACGGGCGCGGACACCGGTACGCGCGCGTGCCGGGACCCGTACCCCTCTCCGTACCCCCGCCGTCACCGGCACCACCCGCGGCACCGGCACCACATCACCACCGACCAGGACCGGCCAACCACGTGAGCTCCTCCTCCACCACCCGGCCGACGCCGCCGCACCAGGGACAGCCGTACCCGGGCGCGGGACGGCAGCGGACCCCCGGCGCGTACCGGCTGGTGCGCACGGCCCCGGTCCCGGTGGATCCCCCTCAGCTGGACGCAGCGCAGCGGGCGGTGGTTGAGCACGACCGGGGACCGCTCCTCGTCCTCGCCGGGCCCGGCACCGGCAAGACGACGACGCTGGTGGAGGCGGTCGCCGCCCGCGTGGAACGCGGCGCCGACCCCGAGCGGATCCTCGTCCTCACCTTCAGCCGCAAGGCCGCCGTCGAACTCCGCGACCGGATGGCCGGCCGGCTCGGCGGCCGCCGCCCGCCCCAGGCCACCACCTTCCACTCGTACTGCTACGCCCTCGTCCGGGCCCACCAGGACGCCGGACTCTTCGCCGAACCCCTCCGGCTGCTCTCCGGCCCCGAGCAGGACCTCGCCGTCCGCGAGCTCCTCGCCGGCCAGATCGACCTGGAACGGACCGGGGTCGGCGGCGTCCGCTGGCCCGACGAGCTGCGCGCCTGCCTCACCACCCGCGGCTTCGCCGACGAGGTGCGCGCCGTGCTCGCCCGCTCCCGCGAGCTCGGCCTCGGCCCCGACGAGCTCCGCCGCTTCGCCGAACGCGTCGGCCGCCCCGACTGGAAGGCCGCCGCCGGCTTCCTCGCCGAGTACCTCGACGTCCTCGACCTCCAGGGCGTCCTCGACTACACCGAGCTGGTGCACCGGGCCGTCCTCCTCGCCGAACGGATCACCCTCCCCACGTACGACGCGGTCTACGTCGACGAGTACCAGGACACCGACCCGGCCCAGGTCCGGCTGCTCACCGCGCTCACCGGCGGCGGCCGGACCACGGTCGTCGCCTTCGGCGACCCCGACCAGTCGATCTACGCCTTCCGCGGCGCCGACGTGAACGGCATCCTCGGCTTCCCCGCCGCCTTCGGCGGGGCCCCCGTCCGCGTCCTCCGCACCTCCCGCCGTGCCGGCGCGGGCCTGCTCGCCGCCACCCGGCAGCTCACCCAGCGGATGCCGCTGACCCGGCTGCCCGCCGAAGCGGTCCGCGCCCACCGCGAGCTCGCACCGGTACGGGACGGAGGCCGGGCCGAGGCGTACACCTACCCCACCGCCTCCGCCGAGGCCGAGAACATCGCGGACCTGCTGCGCCGCGCCCACCTGGAGGACGGCCTCCCCTGGGCCTCCATGGCCGTCCTCACCCGCGCCGCCACCCCCCTCCCCGCCCTCCGCCGAGCCCTCACCTCGGCCGGCGTCCCGGTGGAGACGGACGCGGCGGACACCCCTCTGCGCCACGAACCGGCGGTGGCGCCACTGCTGCTGGCGCTCCGCGTGGCCGCGACGGCGACCCCGCCCCTGGCCCCGGGCCCGACCCCGACCTCCGGCCCCGCACCGGACGGGACGCCTGTGCCGGAGGCCCCCGCACCGGACGGGACGCCTGTGCCGGAGGCCCCCGCGCCGGACGACGCGCCCGTGCAGGGGGCCCCCGCGCCGGGCGGGACGCCCGCACCGGAGACTTCCGCGCCGGACGAGACGCCCGCCTGGCTGGACGTACCGACCGCGCTCGAACTCCTCGCCTCGCCCCTCGCCGGCGTCGACCCCGCCGACCTCCGCCGGCTCGGCCGCGCCCTCCGGGACGAGGTGCGTGCCGCGGGGGACAGGACGCCGCCCCCCTCCGACGTCCTCCTCGCCCGCGCCCTCGCCGAGCCCGAGCGGCTCGCCGCGCACGACCCCTCCTACGCCCGCGGCGCCCAGCGCCTCGGGAAGCTCCTCCAGGAGGCCCGCGCGCTGCTCGCCGCCGGCGGCACCGCGGAGGAGGCCCTGTGGACGCTGTGGAGCGGCACGCCGTGGCCCGGCCGCCTGGAGCGCGCCGCGCTGCGCGGCGGGCCCGCCGGGCGCAACGCCGACCGGGACCTCGACGCCGTCTGCGCCCTCTTCGAGACCGCCGCCCGCGCCGAGGAACGGCTCGGCGGCCGTGGCGTGCTCAACTTCCTGGAGGAGCTCGACGCCCAGGACATCGCCGCCGACACCCTCACCCGCCGGCACACCCGCCCCGACGCGGTCCGGCTGATGACGGCTCACCGCTCCAAGGGCCTGGAGTGGAGCCTCGTCGTCGTGGCGGGCGTCCAGGAGGGCCTGTGGCCTGACCTGCGCCGCCGCGGCTCCCTCCTCGAAGCCGACCGCATCGGCCGCGACGGCCTCGCCGAACCGCTCACCCCCGGCGCCCTCCTCGCCGAGGAGCGCCGCCTCTTCTACGTGGCCGCCACTCGTGCCCGCGACCGGCTCGTCGTCACCGCCGTGAAGGCCCCCGCCGAGGACGGCGACCAGCCCTCCCGCTTCCTCACCGAGCTCGGCACCGAACCGAAGGAGGTGCCGGGCCGCCCCCGCCGTCCGCTCGCCGTCTCCGCGCTCGTCGCCGAGCTGCGCGCCACCACCGTCGACCCGGACGCCTCGCCGGGCCTCAGGGACGCCGCCGCCCGCCGCCTCGCCGAACTGGCGGCCCTCACCGACGAGGACGGGCAGCCGCTGGTGCCGGCCGCCCACCCGGACCGCTGGTGGGGCCTGCACGAGCCGACCCGCTCCACCGTGCCGCTGCGCGACCGCGACCGGCCCGTGGCGCTCTCCCCGAGCGCCCTGGAGAACCTGGCCTCCACCTGTTCCCTCCAGTGGTTCCTGGGCCGAGAGGTCAGGGCCGCCGAACCCGCCTCCGCCGCCCAGGGCTTCGGCAACGTCGTCCACGTCCTCGCCGACGAGGTCGCCTCCGGCCGCACCCCCGCCGACCTGGACGTCCTCATGGCCCGGCTCGACACGGTCTGGGACGCCCTCGCCTTCGACGCCCCCTGGAAGTCCGAGCAGGAGAAGGGGCACGCGCGCGTGGCCCTGGAACGGTTCCTGCGCTGGCACGTCATGGACCGCGGCGGCCGCACCCCCGCCGCCTCCGAGCACGGCTTCGACGTCACCCTGGACGCGGGGGAGTACCAGGTCCGCGTCCGCGGCTCCATGGACCGCGTGGAGACCGACGAACAGGGCCGCGCCTACGTCGTCGACTTCAAGACCGGCAAGTCCGCCCCCACGCGGGACGAGGTCGACCGCCACCCGCAGCTCGCCGTCTACCAGCTCGCCGTCCGCGAAGGCGCCCTGGACGAGGTCTTCGACGGCCGCCGCCCCGAGCCCGGCGGCGCCGAACTCGTACAGCTGCGCCAGGCCGCGCCCCAGAAGGAGGGCGGCGAGGCCCTGCCCAAGGTGCAGGCCCAGCGGCCGCCGGAGGGCGAGTGGATCGGCGAGCTGCTCGCCACCGCCGCAGGCCGGGTCCTCGACGAGCGCTTCGCCCCGACGACCGGCCGGCACTGCGAGACGTGCTCCTTCCGCGCCGCGTGCAGTGCCCGCCCCGAGGGCCGCCAGGTCGTCGACTGAGCGATACGTGACGGGAGTCACGTTCCCGGTCGCGCATCCTTTCGCCGCCTCGGCGTGTCAGTAATTCGCGCGGCATCGCATAAGAGCGCCGTGAAGAGAACCTGTGAACGTTCGCGTTCGAACACGCTGAGGAGTACGTGCATGAGGGCCAACCGGAAGCTCTGGGCCGCCGCGGCGATCTGCCTGACCGTCGTCGCCGGCGCCACCGGCTGCGGCACGGGCGACGACAAGCCCGCCGACCCCTTCGCGGGCCTCTCGGCCGACGACATCGCGAAGAAGGCCGTCGAGACGACCAAGGCCGCGACCTCCGTCCACCTGCAGGGCACGGGCGAGGAGGACGGCAAGGAGACCACCATCGACGTCACCGTGGACGACAAGGGCTCCTGCAAGGGCTCCATGTCCACGGCCGGCGAGGGCAAGGCCGAGATGGTCGGGGTCGACGGCGCCGTCTACCTGAAGGGCGACGACGCCTTCTGGTCCTCCTCGACGGGCGGCGAGGACGCCGACGCGGAGGGCGAGGAGGGCCCCGACTTCGGCGAGCTGCTCCAGGGCCGCTGGATGAAGACCCCCGCGGACGCCGCCGGGTCCGACGACTCCGACAACCTCTGCAACCTGAAGTCGCTCTTCGCCGACATGGAGAAGGAGACCCAGACCACCGGTCTCACCCGCGGCGACGACGCCGACGTGGACGGCGCCCAGGCCGTCGTCCTCACCGGCAAGGACGACAAGAAGGGCGAGTCCACCACGCTGTACGTGGCCAAGGACTCCGCCAAGCCGTACATCCTCCGCGTCGTGACCACCGGCGGCGACGAGCCCGGCACGGTCACCCTGAACGAGTACGACAAGCCGGTCACCGTCACCGCTCCGCCGTCCGACCAGGTCGCGGACATGGAGCAGATCATGAAGGACGCCCTCCAGGGCTGACCCCCGGCCGCTGAGTAGCGGCCACGCGTGCGTGGGGCGACCCTGGTGAAAGGGTCCGGGGGGCGAGGAGGCTCGTATGAGGTCCCAGTCCACGAGGTCCCGGGCCGGCCGCCGGAAGCTCCGCGCCGCCGCCGTCGTCTGCGCCGCCGTCGCCGTCGCGGGCCCCGCCCCGGCGGCGGCCTGGGCGGCGGCGGACGGCCCCGGCGGCGGCCTCCTGGCGCCGTCCCCGGACCCCTTCGACGGGCTCACCCCCGCACAGATCGCCGACCGGGCCGTCGACGCCACCCGCTCCGCCGACTCCCTGCGCATGACAGGCCGGATGGTCGCCGAGGGCCAGCGGCTCGACATCGACTTCTCCGTCGACGACCAGGGCTCCTGCACGGGCCGCGTCGGGATCGACGACGGCACCGCCGAGCTCCGCCGGCTCGACGAGACCACTTATCTGAAGGGCGACGAGGCGTTCTGGCGGCTCTCCATGGCCTCCCAGGGCGTGCCCGAGAACCAGATAGGGCCCGTGATCGAGCTCGTCGAGGGCCGCTGGCTCAAGATCGCCCCCGGTCAGACCGGCAGCGCCGACCTCGGAGAGATCTGCGACCTCAACTCCCTCCTCGGCGACCTCGGCCAGGACCAGGGCGACCGCGAGAACCTCAGGCGCGGCCCCGACCGCGAGGTCGACGGCACCCCCGTGGCGACCCTCGTCGAGAAGGAACCCGCCCAGGAGACGGACCCCGAGGCGGAGAAGGAATCCGAGGCGGAGAAGGAATCCGAGGCGGAGAAGGAATCCGAGGTGACCACCACCGTCTCCGTCGCCCAGGAGGGCAAGCCCTACATCCGGCAGGTCGTCAGGACCGGCGGCGACGAACCCGGCGAAGTGACCCTTTCCGACTACAACCGCCCGGTGAAGGTCACCGCCCCGCCCGCCGACGAGACCCTCGACCTCTCCCGGCTCGACCCCGGCACCCCGGCCTGAAACCTCATCACCTCACCGGCCGTCAGAGAGAAAGCGCAGGTGGGAGCGGGCGGAAGAGGGGGCCCGCCGGGAATGTCCGACCGCCCCGCTAGCCTCTTCCGGTGACCGCGCACCTCACCGACCCCGAGCAGCTCAAGGAGCTTCTCGGCATCCCCTTCACCCCGGAACAGACGGCCTGCATCACCGCCCCGCCCGCCCCCCAGGTCATCGTGGCCGGAGCCGGCTCCGGCAAGACCACGGTGATGGCGGCCCGGGTCGTGTGGCTGGTCGGCACCGGGCAGGTCGCCCCCGAGCAGGTCCTCGGTCTCACCTTCACCAACAAGGCCGCCGGCGAACTCGCCGAACGCGTCCGCACCGCCCTCGTCCGCGCCGGCGTCACCGACCCCGACGTCATCGACCCTGACAACCCGCCCGGCGAGCCCCGCATCTCCACGTACCACGCCTTCGCCGGCCGGCTTCTCACCGACCACGGCCTGCGCATCGGCCTCGAACCGACCTCCCGGCTCCTCGCCGACGCCACCCGCTTCCAGCTCGCCGCGCGCGTGCTGCGCGAGGCCCCCGGCCCGTACCCGGCGCTCACCGGCTCCTTCCCGACCCTCGTCGAACAGCTGCTCGCCCTCGACGCCGAGCTGGCCGAACACCTCGTCGAGCCCGCCGAGCTCCTCGCGTACGACGACGGCCTCCTCACCGAGCTCGCCGCGGCCAAGCTCACCAACGCCGACCTGCGCAAGCTCCCCACGACGGCCGCCGCCCGCCGCGAACTGACCGGACTCGTCACCCGCTACCGGGCCGCCAAGCGCTCCCGCGACCTCCTCGACTTCGGCGACCAGATCGCCCTCTCCGCGCGGCTCGCCACCACCCGCCCCGAGGTCGGCACGATCCTCCGCGACGAGTTCCGGGTCGTCCTCCTCGACGAGTACCAGGACACCTCCGTCGCCCAGCGGCTCCTCCTCTCCGGCCTCTTCGGCCAGGGCACCGGCCACCCCGTCACCGCCGTCGGCGACCCCTGCCAGGCCATCTACGGCTGGCGCGGCGCCTCCGTCGCCAACCTGGACGACTTCCCGGACCACTTCCCGTACGCCGACGGCACCCCCGCGAGCCGCTTCTCCCTCTCCGAGAACCGCCGCAGCGGCGGCCGCCTCCTCGACCTCGCCAACGGCCTCGCCGCCCCCCTGCGCGCGATGCACGCGGGCGTGGAGGCGCTGCGCCCCGCGCCGGGCGCCGAGGCCGACGGCACCGTCCGGATCGCCCTCCTCCCCACCCACGCGGAGGAGATCGACTGGCTCGCCGACTCCCTCGCCCACCTCGTCCGCACCGGCCGCGAACCCGGCTCCATGGCCGTCCTGTGCCGCACCGCCACCGACTTCCCCGCCCTCCACGCGGCCCTCGTCGCCCGGGACGTCCCCGTCGAGGTCGTCGGCCTCTCCGGCCTGCTCCACCTCCCCGAGGTCGCCGACCTCGTCGCCGTCTGCGAGGTCCTCCAGGACCCCGGGGCCAACGCCCCCCTGGTCCGCCTCCTCACCGGCCCCCGCTGGCGCATCGGCCCCCGCGACCTCGCCCTCCTCGGCCGCCGCGCCCGCCTCCTCGTCCACCGCGGCGGCACCGACACCGACGCCGACCCCGGACAGCGGCTCGCCGCGGCCGTCGAAGGCGTCGACCCCGCCGAGGTGATCTCCCTCGCCGACGCCCTCGACACCTTCCTCGACTCCGCCGGCCACCCCGACGACGGCCTGCCCTTCTCCGCCGAGGCCCGGGTCCGCTTCGCCCGCCTCGCCGCCGAACTCCGCTCGCTGCGCACCTCCCTCGCCGACCCCCTCATGGACGTCCTCCACCGGGTCCTCGCCGTCACCGGCCTGGAGGTCGAACTCTCCGCCTCCCCGCACGCCCTGGCCGCCCGCCGCCGCGAGACCCTCGGCAACTTCCTGGACGTCGCCGCCGGCTTCGCCTCCCTCGACGGCGAGGCGAGCCTCCTCGCCTTCCTCGGCTTCCTGCGCACCGCCGTCCAGTTCGAGAAGGGCCTCGACAACGCCCTCCCGGGCGGCGAGAACACCGTGAAGGTCCTCACCGCGCACAAGTCCAAGGGCCTGGAGTGGGACGTCGTCGCCGTCCCCGGCCTCGTCGCCGGCCAGTTCCCGTCCGCCCGCGCGCGTGAGGCCTGGACCTCACAGCCCCAGGTCCTCCCGCACGCCCTGCGCGGCGACGCGGCCACCCTCCCCGGCCTCGCCGCCTGGGACGCCAAGTCCCTGACGGCCTTCAAGGCCGCCATGAAGGACCACCAGCACACCGAGGAACTCCGCCTCGGCTACGTCACCTTCACCCGCCCCCGCACCCTCCTCCTCGCCTCCGCCCACTGGTGGGGCCCCTCCCAGAAGAAGCCCCGGGGCCCCTCCGCCTTCATGACGGCCCTGTACGAGCACTGCGCGAAGGGCCACGGCGACATCGAGGCCTGGGCCGAAGAACCGGAGAAGGACGCGGAGAACCCCCTCCTCGCCGAAGCCACCGCCGACCTCCCCTGGCCGCTGCCCCTGGACGAGGAGGCGCTGAAGCGCCGCAGGGAAGCGGCGGACGCCGTCCGGGCCCGGCTCCGGGCCTACGCACCGGAGGAGCCGTCGGACCCGCACCCCGAGGACCTCTGGCTCCCGGACGACCCGGAACAGGCCCCCGGAACCGTCCCGCACCCCCGCGACCACGAACTCACTCCGGAAGAGCTCCGGACCATCGCCTCCTGGGACCGCGACCTCACCGCCCTCACCGCCGAGCTCCGCCGCTCCCGCGCCACCACGCGGGACGTCGTCCTCCCCGCGTACCTCTCCGCCTCCCAGGTCCTCCGCCTCGCCGAGGACCCCGACGGCTTCGCGCGGGAGCTGGCACGCCCCATGCCGAAGCCGCCGCAGCCCGCGGCCCGCCGCGGCACCCGCTTCCACGCGTGGGTGGAGTCCCGCTTCGAGGAGCTGCCGCTGCCGTTCCTCGGCCCGGACGAGCTGCCCGGCGGCGAGGACTTCGCCGGCGAGCCGGAGATCGCCGACGAGCGGGACCTGGACGCCCTCAAGGAGGCCTTCGCGCGCACGCCGTACGCCCACCGCACCCCGTACCGAGTGGAGGTCCCCGTCCACCTCGCCCTCGCGGGCCGGGTCGTCCGGGGCAGGATCGACGCCGTCTACCGGGACCCGGAATCGGGCGCGTACGAGATCGTCGACTGGAAGACCAGCCACCAGCGGACCGCCGACCCCCTCCAGCTGGCGCTGTACCGGCTCGCCTGGGCCGAGCAGCACGGCCTGGAGCCGGAGGAGGTGGCCGCCGCGTTCGTGTACGTGCGGACCGGCGAGGTGGCCCGGCCGGCCCGGCTGCCCGGCCGGGCGGAGCTTGAGGCGATCCTGCTGGGCGGGGCACCCTCCGGTGCCGGATAGGCTCGTGAGCATGAGCGAGACCCCGGACAGCGCCGTCCAGCCCGTACGCGCGTACATCGAACAGCACCGCGCCGCCTTCCTCGACGACCTCGCCGACTGGCTGCGCATCCCGTCCGTCTCCGCGCAGCCGGAGCGGGCCGGGGACGTGCGGCGCAGCGCCGAGTGGCTCGCCACCGCCCTGAAGGAGACCGGCTTCCCCACGGCGGAGGTCTGGGAGACGGACGGCGCCCCCGCGGTCTTCGCCGAGTGGCCGTCCGACGACCCGGACGCGCCGACGGTCTTGGTCTACGGCCACCACGACGTGCAGCCCGCGGCCCGCGAGGACGGCTGGCACACCGACCCCTTCGAGCCGACGATCGTCGACGGGCGGATGTACGCGCGCGGGGCGGCCGACGACAAGGGCCAGGTGTTCTTCCACACCCTCGGGGTCCGCGCCCACCTCGCCGCGACCGGCCGCACCGCCCCCGCCGTCCACCTGAAACTGCTCGTGGAGGGCGAGGAGGAGTCGGGATCGACGCACTTCCGCGCGCTCGTCGAGGAGCGCGCGGGACGGCTCGCCACCGACGTGGTGATCGTCTCCGACACCGGCATGTGGTCCGAGACCACCCCGACCGTCTGCACCGGCCTGCGCGGGGTCGCCGACTGCGAGATCGACCTGTACGGCCCCGACCAGGACATCCACTCCGGTGCCTTCGGCGGCGCCGTCCCCAACCCGGCCACCGTCGCGGGCCGGATCGTCGCCGCCCTCCACGACGCCGACGAGCGGGTCGCGATCCCCGGCTTCTACGACGGCGTGACCGATCTCACCGACGAGGAGCGGCGGCTCCTCGCCGAGCTCCCCTTCGACGAGGCGGCGTGGCTGCGCACCGCCAAGTCCCACGGCACCCTCGGCGAGGCCGGCCACTCCACCCTGGAGCGGGTCTGGGCCCGCCCGACCGCCGAGGTCAACGGCATCGGCGGCGGCTACCAGGGCCCCGGCGGCAAGACGATCGTGCCCGCCTCCGCCCACCTCAAGCTGTCGTTCCGGCTGGTCGCGGGCCAGGACCCGGACCGGATCGAGACGGTGGTACGGGAGTGGCTGGCCGGCCTCGTGCCCGCCGGGATCCGGTACGAGATCGTCTTCGGCGCCCCGACCCGCCCCTGCCTCACCCCGCTCGGCCACCCGGCCCTCACCGCGGTGGCCGGGGCGATGAGCCGGGCCTTCGACGGGACCACCGTCCGCTACACGCGCGAGGGCGGCTCGGGACCGGCCGCCGACCTCCAGGACGTCCTGGACGCGCCGGTGCTCTTCCTGGGCATCTCGGTCCCGTCCGACGGCTGGCACGCCCCGAACGAGAAGGTCGAACTGGACCTCCTCATGAAGGGCGTGGAGACGACCGCGTACCTGTGGGGCGACCTGCCGGCCGCCCTGCGGGCGGCCGGGCGCTGACGCCGGGGCCGTACGCCGTGACCACTGACACCGATCCGGGGGAGTTGGAAGCACCTGTGAGCAGCACCATGAACAACGCGTTCGCGGACCGCCCGATCTCGCTCACCGCTCCGAGCGGGATCGACCGCGCCGCCCACCACCGCCTCGACGAGGCCTGGCTCGCGGCGGCCTGGAGCCACCCGACCACCCGCGTCTTCGTGGTCTCCGGCGGCCAGGTGCTGATCGACGACCGGCCCGACGGCACCACCGAGCTCGTCATGACCCCGGCGTTCGAGGCGCCGATGACCGAGACCCACCGGTACTTCCTCGGCACCGACGCCGAAGGCGTCTCCTACTTCGCGCTCCAGAAGGACTCGCTGCCCGGCCGCATGGACCAGTCGGCCCGTCCGGCGGGCCTGCGCGAGGCCGGTCTGCTCCTGTCGCCGCGCGACGCGGGTCTGATGACCCACGCGGTCGCCCTGGAGAACTGGCAGCGCCTCCACCGCTTCTGCTCCCGCTGCGGCGAGCGCACGGTGATCGCGGCCGCCGGGCACATCCGCCGCTGCCCGGTCTGCGGCGCCGAGCACTACCCGCGCACCGACCCGGCGGTGATCATGCTGGTCACCGACGATCAGGACCGGGCGCTGCTCGGCCGCCAGGTGCACTGGCCGGAGGGCCGCTTCTCGACGCTGGCCGGCTTCGTGGAGCCGGGCGAGTCGATCGAGCAGGCGGTGGTCCGCGAGGTCTTCGAGGAGGCGGGCGTCACCGTCGGCGAGGTCGAGTACCTGGCCAGCCAGCCGTGGCCCTTCCCGTCCAGCCTGATGCTCGGCTTCTTCGCGCGGGCCACCTCTCCCGAGATCGAGGTGGACGGCGAGGAGATCCACGAGGCCCGCTGGTTCTCCCGCGGGGACCTGGAGGCCGGCTTCGCCTCGGGCGAGGTGCTGCCGCCCTACGGCATCTCGATCGCCTCCCGCCTGATCGAGCTCTGGTACGGCAAGCCGCTGCCGAAGCCCGGCGACGTCGTCTGACGGTCCCGCACCGACGAAGGGCCCCGGCCGGTGCGGCCGGGGCCCTTCGTACAGGGGCGGGACGGGCTCAGACGCCGAGCGCCTGCTTGACCTGCGCCAGGCTCGGGTTCGTCATGACGACCTCGTCGGCGCCGGAGACCGGCACCACGCGGACGGTCGGAACGGTCTGGTTGCCGCCGTTGGCCTGCTCGACGAAGGCGGCCGACGCGGGGTCCTGCTCGATGTTGATCTCCGTGTACGCGATGCCCTCGCGGTCCAGCTGGCCCTTCAGACGGCGGCAGTAGCCGCACCACTCGGTGCTGTACATCGTCACAGTGCCCTGCATGACCAGGCGCTCCTCTTGGGTCGGGGTCGGTGCCGAAGGAAGAACGTACGCCACCGCCCCGCCCATTCCCCCGCCCCACGTGACCTGCGCCGCCCCGGACTCGCCGGGTGTGACCGTACGACCACGGGGGGTGCGGCCGTACGGGCCGTGACCGGTGCAACCGGGCGAGGCCGTGACCTGTACGGCCGTGCGGGCCGTGACCAGTGCGACCGTACGACCGCGACCGGTGTGTTCGTACGACCGCGACCCCCGGCCTGTGGACAACGCGCCGCACCGGTCCCGCCCGACCTGGCAGCATGGCGGAGTGACAGCAGCAACCCATTCCCCTCTCTTCCCGCGGGTCCCGGAGACCGCCGACGCGGTGCTCGACGGGCTCGACCCGGAGCAGCGCGAGGTCGCCCTGGCCCTGCACGGTCCCGTCTGCGTCCTCGCGGGCGCCGGCACGGGCAAGACCCGGGCGATCACCCACCGGATCGCCTACGGGGTGCGGGCCGGTGTGCTGCCGCCCGCGAGCGTGCTCGCCGTCACCTTCACCAACCGTGCCGCGGGCGAGATGCGCGGGCGGCTGCGCCAGCTCGGCGCGGGCGGGGTACAGGCCCGTACCTTCCACTCGGCGGCCCTCCGGCAGCTCCAGTTCTTCTGGCCGAAAGCGATCGGTGGCCCGCTGCCCCGGCTCCTGGAGCGCAAGGCCCCGCTGGTGGCCGACGCCGCGGCCCGCTGCCGGCTCCGGCTCGACCGGAACGAGCTGCGGGACGTCACGGCGGAGATCGAGTGGGCCAAGGTCACCCAGACCGTGCCCGCCGACTACCCCGCGGCCGTCGTCCGCTCAGGGCGCGAGGCCCCCCGGGACCCGGCCGAGACCGGCCAGCTCTACGCGATGTACGAGCGGCTCAAGGGCGAGCGCTCGGTCATCGACTTCGAGGACGTGCTGCTGCTCACCGTCGGCATCCTCCAGGACCGGCACGACATCGCCGAGCAGATCCGCCGCCAGTACCAGCACTTCGTCGTCGACGAGTACCAGGACGTCTCCCCGCTCCAGCAGCGCCTCCTGGAGCTCTGGCTGGGGGAGCGGGACAGCCTCTGCGTGGTCGGCGACGCCAGCCAGACCATCTACTCCTTCACCGGCGCCACCCCCGACCACCTGCTCGACTTCCGCGTCCGCCACCCGCACGCGACCGTGGTCAAGCTGGTCCGCGACTACCGCTCCACTCCCCAGGTCGTCCACCTCGCCAACGGGCTCCTGAACCAGGCCCGCGGCCGGGCCGCCGACCACCGCCTGGAGCTGGTCTCGCAGCGCGAGCGCGGCCCCGAGCCCGTCTACACCGAGTACGCGGACGAGCCCGCGGAGGCCGAGGGCACCGCCCGCCGGGTCCGCGACCTGATCGCCGCCGGCGTCCCGGCCGGCGAGATCGCCGTCCTCTACCGGATCAACGCCCAGTCGGAGGTCTACGAACAGGCCCTCGCCGACGCCGGCATCCCCTACCAGCTGCGCGGCGCCGAGCGCTTCTTCGAGCGCCAGGAGGTGAAGGCGGCGATCGCGGCCCTGCGCGGCTCGGCCCGCTTCACCGCGAACAATCCGCTCCTCGACGACGTCGAGGACCTGCCCTCCCAGGTACGAGCGCTGCTTTCCGGCCAAGGCTGGACCAGTGAGCCGCCGGCCGGTTCCGGCGCCGTCCGGGACCGCTGGGAGTCGCTGGCCGCGCTCGCCCGGCTCGCCGACGACTTCGCCGCCGCCCACCCCGGCGCCACCCTCTCCGACCTGATCGCCGAGCTCGACGAGCGGACCGCCGCCCAGCACGCCCCCACCGTCCAGGGCGTCACCCTCGCCTCGCTGCACGCCGCCAAGGGCCTGGAGTGGGACGCCGTCTTCCTGGTCGGCCTCACCGACGGCATGCTGCCGATCACCTACGCCAAGACCGACGAGCAGATCGAGGAGGAGCGCCGCCTGCTCTACGTGGGCGTCACCCGCGCCCGCGTCCACCTCACGCTCTCCTGGGCGCTCTCCCGCTCCCCGGGCGGCCGCCCGAGCCGGGTCCCCAGCCGTTTCCTCAAGGGCCCGCGCCCCGGCTCCGGCAGCCGCGCCGGCGGCCACGGCGCCTCGGCCGGCGGCATCGAGCGCGGCGGCACCGGCCCCCTCGCCGGCGCCGGCCGCCGCAGGCCCCGCGGCCCCGTCCGCTGCCGGGTCTGCGGCGCCACCCTCACCGAGGCCGGCGCCATGAAACTGCTCCGCTGCGAGGACTGCCCCTCCGACATGGACGAGGGCCTGTACGAGCGGCTGCACGCGTGGCGCGAGGAGCGGGCCCGGGCGCTCGGCCAGCCCGCCTACTGCGTCTTCACCGAGAAGACCCTCATGGCCATCGCCGAGCGGGTCCCCGCCACCCGGGGCGAGCTGGCCATGATCGCCGGGGTCGTCGCCCGCAAGCTCGACCGCTTCGGAGCCGACGTCCTCGCCATCTGCGCAGGTGAAGACAGGCGCGAAGAAGGCGTGACGGACACGGAGGGCACCTGATCGAAACTCGTGGGAAAAATAGTTTGCGCCCGCCCCGTCAAGCCCCATAGGTTCTTAACCACGACACAGCGGCTTCTTTGAAGCCCTGTCCTCGTGCTGTACTTGTCCAAATGAAAACCTGAGGGTCCGGCTCGCACCCGAGCCCTCCGAGACGCCGAGAGGAGGCGATTCCAGTGATCAGCAACATCAACATCAGCACCACCACCGTCAGCCCGGCCATTGCCATGGCCAAAATGACCGATCGCCCGGTCGCCTCCGCCTGCTCGCTCGGCCTCTCCGCTTCCGCGCTCCTTGGCAGCGGTCTGCCCGTCACCGGTCTCCCCGTCCTGGGTCTCGCCGGCCGCGGCATGTCCGTCATCGAGCGCGATGAGCGACCGACCAAGGCACGGGTGGCTGAAGAGGGCAAGGCCGGATTCACGGCCTATGGCTTCGCGGCGGCCGGTGCCGGCAAGCAGCAGACGACGCAGCACCACACGATGTGGGCCTTCCGTGGGCTCGAACCCTGGAGTGATCCAGCCTGATCCGATCAGGCCGGCGCCTTCAGGGCCGCGGAACCCCACCCGGGATCCGCGGCCCTTCTGTTTGTCCCCGAACGGGGACGACGGAGCGAAGGAGCCTCGGGACAACACAACCCGGTACCAGCCGAAGACCCGGCCCACCGGCCGGAACGACCAGACGAGGAAAGACACCCGTGCAACTCGAAGCGCACGCCCCGTCCGTACCGCCTTCCGAAACGATCCCCCCGTCCGGCCTCACGGAGGACCACACCTTGACCCCCCTGACATCGCTCACCGCGCTCGACGACGCCATCGAGAACCTCGGCGTCCCCGTCCCCTGCCGCGCCTACGACCCGGAGGTCTTCTTCGCCGAGTCCCCGGCCGACGTGGAGTACGCCAAGTCCCTCTGCAAGACCTGCCCGCTGGTCGCGGCCTGCCTCGCCGGTGCCAAGGAGCGCCGTGAGCCCTGGGGTGTCTGGGGCGGCGAGCTCTTCGTCCAGGGTGTCGTCGTCGCCCGCAAGCGGCCCCGTGGCCGCCCGCGCAAGAACCCGGTCGCGGCATGACCGCCCTCTCCTGGGAGGCACCCCACAAGGCCCCCAGGCGCACCGGAACGATCGACCACCCCCTCACGCACGATCCCCAGAAGCAGGCCCCGATGACCACGCCCGCCACCGAGCCCACCGGCTCCGCTACCCCCGTCTTCACCACCGCCGGCGCCCCCGCGCTGCGTCAGAACAGGACCCGTGACATGCAACTCATCCCAGAAGCCCTGGCCCGTGCTCATATGCACGAGCGACAGCGTGAGGCCGATGCGGAACGTCAGGCCGCGCGCCTGATCGCCGCCCGGCGCATGCAGCGCCGCGCCGAGCGCGTCTCGCTGCGCGCCCGCCGCGCGCTGGCCATGGCCGTCATGCACTGATCGCCCCACCAGGCGTCCCCGCGGGGGCCGGTCCGAACGGACCGGCCCCCGCGGTGCGTTGCGCCGCCGCGGAGCCCCCGCCGGGCTATCGTCACGAGGATGAACGAGCCCCGCACCGGGGAGGAGCCCGTCGCCTGCGCACGCTGCGGCAGGACCGCCGACACCCTCCCGATCACCTGGACCTGCTCCGTCGAGAACGGCCGCCGCCAGTACTTCTGCGAGGAGTGCGCCCGCACCCACATCCGGGCCATCGAGGGCCGCCTCGACTCCTCCTGGTGGTGACCGGCCCTCAGGCCCCGTCCGGCGCCGCCGGGTCGAAGCCGGGCAGCCAGGCGCTCAGCTCCTCCCGCAGCCGGACCGTCGCGTTCAGCTGGCACAGCACCCCGATCGTGGACAGCGTCACCCGGTGGATCAGCAGGTACGAGGGCGGCAGGTTCAACTGCCGCCCCAGCTGGTGCGCGGGGGAGCGGGGGTCGGCGATCCGGGCCGCCTGCGTCCGCATCCAGTTCCGGGTGAAGAGGAAGGACTCCGCCCCGGCCGGCTCGATGATCGGCCGCAGGTACTCCAGGACCTCGTCCGGGTCGAGCTCCACCGACTCCTTCACGAAGCCCTCCGCCCGCAGCAGCGCGTACACCGGCTCGGCCTCCCCGGCCAGCGCCATCCGCAGACAGGTCCCGATCGTCTCCGGCAGCCCGCCCGGCAGCCGGTCCACCGTGCCGAAGTCCAGGACCCCGAGCCGCCACCCCGCCGGATCGTCCGATCCGTCATCGGCGTCGGCGGGCAGCAGCCGGAAGTTCCCCGGGTGCGGGTCGGCGTGCAGCAGCCCCGTCCGGGCCGGACCGGAGAACAGGAACCGGGCGAGGAGCTGCCCTGCCCGGTCCCGCTGCTCCTGACCGCCCTCCGCGATCACCTCCGCGAGCGGGATCCCCTCCATCCACTCGGTCACCAGGACCTGCTCCGCCTGGTGCACCACCGCCGGCACCACCACGTCCGGATCGTCCGCGAAGACCTCGGCGTGCTCCCGCTGGGCCCGCGCCTCCAGCGCGTAGTCCAGTTCCTCCGCCACCCGCTCCCGCAACTCCGCGATCAGCGGCTTCACCTCGATCCCCGGCACCAGCGGCCCAAGCAGCCGGGCGAACCGGCTCAGTTGCGCCAGATCCGACAGCAGGGCCTCCCCGGCGCCCGGGTACTGCACCTTCACCGCGACCTCGCGCCCGTCGTGCCACACCGCCCGGTGCACCTGCCCGATCGACGCGGCCGCCGCCGGCTTGTCCTCGAACTCCAGGAACCGCTCCCGCCATCCGGCCCCGAGCCGCTCCTCCAGGACCGCGTGCACCGTCCGCACCGGCATCGGCGGCGCCGCGTCCTGAAGCTTCGTCAGCGCCGCCCGGTAGGGACCGGCGAGCTCCTCCGGCAGCGCCGACTCGAAGACCGACAGCGCCTGGCCGAACTTCATGGCCCCGCCCTTGAGTTCGCCGAGCACCTTGAACAGCTGCTCCGCCGTGCGCTCCTGGAGCTCCCGGGCGACGAACTCGGCCGACCTGCCCCCGATCCGCTTGCCCAGGCCCCAGGTCGCGCGGCCCGCGAAACTCAGCGGCAACGCGGCCAACTTGGCGGTCCGGGTGACCGCCTTCCGGGGAAGATCAGACATGCGCCCCTCCAATTCCCAGACTGCCGTGCCGCGCAGAGCCGCGCCCCGCCATTGTGGACCGCGCCTCCCCGGCTGCCGAGGCGCCCACCCCCACCCTGCCCTGTGCGGCTCCGCAGGGACAGGCCGGGTGCGGCACCAGCCGCTCCGACCGCCACTCCCACCACGGCAGCGCCACCTCCCAGCGGGTCCCCGTACAGGCCGGAAGCTCCCCGTCCAGGAAGGCCAGCGCGTGTCCGGCGGCAAGCCCGGCCACCGCCGTCGCCAGCGCCACGTCACAGGCCGGCAGCGGATGCGGCGCGCCCGAGCGCCACTGCGCGAGGAGCCGCGGCCACACCGGGTCCCGGTCCGTCGCCTCCTCCTGGAGACAGCGGGCGCACGCCGTCCCGCCCGGCAGCACCAGCGGCCCCACGAGCCCGGTCGCCTCAAGCACCCCCGCGTACAGATGGGGCACCCCCGCCGCCATCCACGGCTCCGCCGCCACCGGATCCGGCACCAGCACCCCGAGGCCGTCCCGGGGCGTCACCACCACGAGCGACACCGGTCCACCGCCGTCCCCGTCACCCGGTCCGGCCCGGCGGCCCGCCCGCCGCGCGGCCACCGGACCGCGCGCCCAGCGCCCCACGAGCCGCCGGGCCGCCGCCACCCGCCGCTCGCCGACCGCCTCGGCCGGCAGCCCGCCCGGCGCCGTCTCCCACGGCTCGACCCGGCCCCCGTCCACCACCTCCACCCCGCCCACGCCCGCCGCCGCGAGCAGCGCCGCCACCATCGCGCCCACCCGCCCGGCACCCCGCACCCGCACCCGCTGCTCCCGGCGGGCCGCCAGCGTCCGCAGCGCCCGGTCCGGCTCCGGGCACACCACCGACAGCGAGGCCAGATCCGCCCGCAGCGGATCCAGCGCCGTGTCCGCCGCCCCCGCCGCAGGCCCGGCCCGCCCCGGCCGCCCGGCCCCCGCCTCCACCAACAGCCCTGCCGCCGCGAGCCGCCCGAGCAGCGCGTCGAACCGTCCCTCCGGCAGCCCCAGCTCCGCCGCCTCCGCCCGCAGCAGCGCCGTCCCGCGCGTCCCGTCCATCAGCCCGAGCAGCCGGCCCGTCGCCGCGTCCACCTGATCCAGCACCACCGCGTGCGCCGGCGCCACCCCGTACTGCGCACACGTCAGACTCCGCCACGCCCGACGCAGCGCCGGCTTCACCATCGGATGCATCCCCGCTCCCGCTTCCTCGACCCGTCCCGCACGACGTCTCCCGTGACGCCCGCGGGACCAGGCTGCCCGGCCCCGCGGAAGCGCGCCGAGAGTTGTCCACAGGCAGTCGAGTAAGTCGTACTGATCACACGAAGGCGTCGAAAGTGCCGATGGACGTGCGGGGCGCCGGGCGATACGCGGCCGGTACCGTCGGGGGCGTGCCAGCCGACCCCAGCCTCCGCCCCACCGACCGCGCCCCGGGCACCGGGGAGGTCGAGATCCGCAGGAGCGCCCGCCGTACCCGTTCCGTCTCCGCGTACCGCGAGGGGGACCGCACGGTCGTCCTCATCCCGGCCCGGATGTCCCAGGCCGAGGAGCGCCGCTGGGTCGGGGTGATGCTGGAGAAGCTCGCCGCGAAGGAGAAGAACAGGGAGCGGCGCAAGAGCCTCGGCGACGGCGAGCTGGCCGAGCGCGCCCTGCGGCTCTCGGAGCAGTACCTCGACGGCCGGGCCCGGCCCGTCTCGGTCCGCTGGGTCACCAACCAGAACAGCCGCTGGGGCTCCTGCACCCCCGCCGAGGGCAGCATCCGGCTCTCCCACCGGCTCCAGCCGATGCCCGAGTACGTGGTCGACTACGTCCTCCTGCACGAGCTCGCCCACCTCCTCGTCCCCGGTCACGGCCCCGGGTTCTGGCGGCTCCTGGAGGCGTACCCGCGCACCGAGCGGGCCCGCGGCTACCTCGAAGGAGTGGACGCCGCCGCCCGGCTCCCGCACCCGGTGGACGGGGAGCCCGCGCCCTGACGCCCGATGTTCCCGATTCCGTACCGGAACCGTCCCGCCCTGTCTCGATGTCGTTCCCAGCGGTTAGCCTGGCGCGAGCACTCGCCATCGGGATGGGGGACGGTCGTTACGCATGGCCAGGGAATTCCAACGCGGCCACAAGGCCAGGATCAGTGATCTGACCGCGGGCACCGATCTGTACGTGGGCGTGCAGATCGCGGCTCCCGGGCTGACCTTCGACATCAGCTGCTTCGGGCTCGACGCCGACGAGCGCCTGTCCGACGACCGGTACTTCGTCTTCTTCAACCAGCCGAAGTCGCCGGAGGAGTCCATCCAGCTGCTCGGGGCGCAGGCGGGGGACACCGAGTCCTTCCGCGTCACCCTTGACCGGATCCCCCCGCAGATCCAGAAGCTCTCCTTCACCGCCACCATCGACGGCGACGGCCAGATGTCGCAGATCGGCCCCGGCTGGATCCGGATCGTCGCGGGCGGCGAGGAGGTCGCCCGCTACGCCTTCACCGGCGCCGAGTTCTCCACCGAGCGCGCGGTCATGCTCGGCGACTTCTACCTGAAGGACGTGTGGCGGTTCGCCGCCGTCGGCCAGGGCTTCGACGGCGGCCTGGAGGCGCTGCTCCGGAACTTCGGCGGCGAGGTCCTGGAGGAGGAGCAGCCCGCCGCCCCGCAGCCCGCCGCCCCCCAGCAGGCCGCGCCCCCCGCCTTCGGCGTCCCCGTCGAGGCCGCCGCGCCCCCGGCCTTCGGCGCGCCCGCCGCCCCGGCCCCGGCCCCCGTTTTCGGTGCCCCGCAGACCCCGGCCCCGGCCCCCACTCCCGCTCCGGCTCCGACCCCGAATCCGGCCCCCGGCTACGGCCCGCAGGCGCCGACCCCGCCGCCCGCGCCGCAGCCGGTGCACACCCAGCCCACCATGGTCGCGCCGCTCGCCCCCGCCCCGGTGCCGCCCCCGGCCCCCGCCCCGGGAGCCCCCGGCCCGTACGGGCAACCCCCGCAGGCCCCCTACGGGCAGGTCCCGGGCCAGACCCCGCCGCACGGCGCCCCCTACGGGCAGCCGCCGCAGGCCCCGTACGGCCAGCAGCCCGGATACGGCCAGCAGCCGGGTTACGGCCAGCCGGCCCCCTACGGGCAGCAGCCTGGCATGCCCCCCGGGATGCCCCCGGGCATGCCGCAGGGCGGCGTCCCGCAGGGCGCGCCCGCGGCCGGCGCCGGACTCGCCGCCGCGCTCGCGCCCTACAAGGAGACCGCCACCGGCACCCGCTGGGCCCCGCAGAACCAGCAGCTCATGCGGGTCGACCTCGGCATGGGCGGCACCCCCGTCCTCGCCCGCCAGGGCTCCATGGTCATGTACCAGGGCAAGGTCGACTTCTCCTACAAGGGCGCCGGTTTCGCCGGCCGGATCGTCGGAAACGCCACCGGCCAGGAGATGCAGCTGATGCGCTGCACCGGCCGCGGCCAGGTCTTCCTCGCCGAGAACGCCGCCCATCTGCACCCGATCGAGCTCCAGGGCGACGCCCTGTGCGTCTCCGCGGAGAACGTGCTCGCCTTCGACGAGTCCCTCCAGTACGAGGTCCGCCGCATCGAGGGCCACGGCATCCCCGGCGGCGCCCTGTTCACCATGCAGTTCCAGGGCACCGGCACCGTGGTCGTCAAGACCAACGGCGTCCCCGTCGTCCTGCCCGTCACCCCCACGACCTTCGCCGACTGCAACGCGGTCGTCGCCTGGTCGGCAGGCTCGCAGGTCATCCTCTCCAGCCAGGTGCGCCTCCGGCGCAACGCCTACCCGGGCCACAGCGGGGAGACCGTGAACCTCCAGTTCCGGGGCGCCCCCGGCAACTTCATCGTCGTCCAGCCGTACGAGGTCTGAGGGAGCCCGACACCATGAACCAGCAGCTCGCGGGCTACGCCCCGACCCCCATCGCGGCGCGCATGGAGAACCACGGCAGCGCCATGCTCAAGGTCGCCATGACCACCGGCCAGGACCTCTACGCCCGGGCCGGCTCGATGGTCGCCTACGAGGGCTTCGTCAGCTACGAGCCCAACCCGCCCGCCGTCCGTCAGGTCGCCAGGGACTGGCTCACCGGCGAGAGCGCGCCGCTCATGAAGTGCACCGGCGACGGCCTGCTCTACCTCGCCGACTACGGCGCCGACGTCGTCGTGATCAACCTCCAGAACGACGCGATCTCCGTCAACGGCACCAACCTCCTCGCCTTCGACGCCCACCTCCAGTGGGGCGTCGAACGGGTCAAGGGCCTCGCCAAGTTCGCAGGCCAAGGCCTGTTCAACGTGCAGATCAGCGGCACCGGCTGGGTCGCGCTCACCTCGCGCGGCACCCCGATCGTCGTCGACTGCGGCCGCGGCGAGGACGAGACGTACGTCGACCCCGACGCGCTCGTCGCCTGGTCGCCGAACCTCAAGGTCAAGGGCAAGCGCAGCTTCAAGGCGTCCTCCCTCATCGGGCGGGGCAGCGGCGAGGCATACCAGATGGCCTTCTCGGGCCAGGGCATCGTCGTCGTACAGCCGAGCGAGGACAGCACCGACCGCCTGCGGGTCCGGGGCTGAGGGGGAGCGAGAACACACCATGCAGAGCCCGCTTTTCAACCACGCCGAACAGCAGAGCCAGGAACGGTACGTCGTTCAGAACCCGCAGCTGCTGCGGGTCAGCCTCACCGGCCACGACGACGTCCTCGCCCGCAAGGGCGCCATGGTCGCCTACCAGGGCCTCGTCGACTTCGACGGCGAGTACCAGTCCGGCACCCAGCGGCAGACCCGCGCCCGCACCGGCGAGGGCCTCGACCTGATGCGCTGCTCCGGGCAGGGCACCGTCTACTTCGCCAACCTCGCGCAGTACATCCACGTCGTCGAGGTCGAGCAGGAGGGCCTCACCGTCGACAGCGCGTACGTGCTCGCGCTCGACAGCAGCCTCCACACCGAGGCCATCGCCGTCGACAGCCAGTACGGGGTCTCCGGCACCGGCAAGTACCAGCTCAACATCACCGGCCGCGGCAAGGTCGCCCTCATGACCTCGGGCCAGCCGTTGATGCTCCAGGTCACGCCCGACAAGTACGTCAGCGCCGACGCGGACGCGATCGTCGCCTGGTCCACCTCGCTGCGGGTGCAGATGCAGGCCCAGACGACGAACTCCAGTGTCCGCAGCCGCCGCGGCAACACCGGCGAGGGCTGGGAGCTGAGCTTCCTCGGCCAGGGCTTCGCCCTCGTCCAGCCCAGCGAGATCATGCCCCCGCAGAACGCGGTGATCGGCCAGGGCATCGCCGCCCAGTTCGGCGTCGGCCAGCACGGCGCCCACGGCCAGAACCAGAACAACGTCTGGAACTGAGCGGACCGAACGGCACGAAGGGCCCCGGGAGATCCCGGGGCCCTTCGCCGTCCGCGTCAGAGGTCAGAGGCGGGCCAGCGTGCCCTCGAGCAGGCGCACCACCGAGGTGTCCGCGACGGCGGCCACCTCCTCGTACGCGAACCAGCGCAGGTCCAGCGACTCCTCGCTGATCCGCTCCACCCCGTCCGCCGGGGCGAGCGCCGCGTACTGCACGTCCAGGTGCCAGTGGCAGGGCGCCGGGATCGGATGCCGGTCGAGCCGCACCGGACCGCCGGGCAGCAGCGTCAGACCCGCCATGCCCGACTCCTCCGTGGCCTCGCGCAGCGCCGCCGCCTCGACCGTCGGATCGCCCTCCTCGCAGTGGCCGCCCATCTGGAGCCACATGCCGAGCTTCTTGTGGAGGGTGAGCAGCACCCGCCCGCGCGAGGGGTCGATCACCAGTGCGCTGCTGGTGAGGTGCCCCGCCCCGCACGGCTTGTACATGCCGTCCGCGCCGTGCGCCGCGAGGTGCTCCAGATAGGCGTCACGCAGCTCCGGCTGGTCCTCGTACCCCTTGAGGACGAGGACCGCGTCGTCGTGCAGGCTCACTTCTCGGTGTCGTCCTTGCCCTCGTCCCCGGAACGGCCCTCGGCCGCCTCGCCGAGCATCTTGTCCAGCTCGGAGAAGTCCAGCTGCTCGCGGTGGACGAAGCCGTCCGGGTCGTCGAGGTCGGTCGCCGTCGGCAGCATGTCGGGGTGCTCCCACAGGCCGTCGCGGCCGTCCACGCCCCGCGCGTCGGTGAGCGACGCCCACAGGCGTGAGGCGTCCCGCAGTCGGCGCGGACGGAGCTCCAGACCGATCAGGGTGGCGAAGGTCTGCTCGGCGGGGCCGCCGGTGGCCCGCCGCCGCCGCAGCGTCTCGCGCAGCGCGTCCGCCGAGGTCAGCCGGGTCTTGGCGGCCTCGTGGACCACCGCGTCCACCCAGCCCTCGACCAGCGCGAGCGCCGTCTCCAGACGGGCCAGGGCCGCCTTCTGCTCGGGCGTGTCCTGCGGCTGGAACATGCCGGACTGGAGGGCTTCCTGAAGCTGCTCCGGGTGGGTCGGGTCGAGCTGGGAGACGGCCTCCTCCAGCTTCGAGGTGTCGACCTTGATCCCGCGCGCGTAGGACTCGACCGCGCCGAAGAGGTGCGCCCGCAGCCACGGCACGTGAGCGAAGAGACGCTGGTGGGCGGCCTCGCGCAGGGCCAGGTAGAGCCGCACCTCGTCGGAGGGCACGCTCAGGTCCTTGCCGAAGGACTCCACGTTCAGCGGCAGCAGCGCGGCCCGGCCGGCCGGGCCGAGCGGCAGGCCGACGTCGGTCGAGCCGACGACCTCGCCCGCGAGCGCGCCGATGGCCTGCCCGATCTGCTGGCCGAACATGGCGCCGCCCATCGACCGCATCATGCCGATCAGCGGGCCCGCCATGGCCTGCATCTCCTGCGGCAGCACATCGCCCATGGCCGTGCCGACCCGCTCGGCGACCGGGTCCACCAGCTCCTTCCACGCGGGCAGGGTCGCCTCGACCCACTCCGCGCGGCTCCACGCCACCGCCGTGTTCGCCCCGGAGGGCAGCGAGGTGGCCTGGTCCAGCCACAGGTCGGCGAGGCGGACCGCCTCCTCGACCGCCGACTTCTCGGCCGGGCCGACACTGGCGTCCTTGACGCCGTTCGCGGTGCCCTGGGCCACCACCTGGCGGGCGATCTGCTTGGCCATGTCCCAGTTCACGGGACCGCCCTCGTAGCTGAGCATCTGCCCGAGCTGCTGGAAGGCCGCGCCCAGGTCCGTCGGGTTCATCGACCCGAACATCGCGGCGAACGGATTGTCCGCGCCGCCCTGGCCGCCGCCCATGCCGGGGATGCCGAAGCCGAACGGGTTCGCCCCGAAGGGGTTGCCGCCGCCCTGGCCGCCGGACCCCTGGCCACCTCCGGCGGGGTCCTTCTTCTTGCCTTCGTCGCCGTCCTCCGGCTCCTCCGGCGGAAGGCCGAATCCGAATGGGGTGTCACTCACAGGTTTCCTCGGCTCCTAGGGCCACCGGCTTCCCGCCGGCGGCGACTGCCCGCTGCACAACACCAGCGTAGACATCCGCGTCGGATATGGGCTCAAGTCTCCGCAGGGCCGTGCCCTGCGGCAGGATGGACGCCACCTGGTCCGTACGCGTCATCCGCGTACGTACTGAAGACAACCACTGGAGTCGGTCGGTGAGTTCCCCAGATCCGCAGGTTCGCGGAGCGCGAAACCACTCAACCCGGTCCGCCGTGCGCGGTCCCGTCGTCGCGGTCACCGGCGCCGCCACCGGTGTCGGCGCCCTCCTGACCAGGCGTCTCGCCGATTCGGACGAGATCCGCCGGGTCATCGCCATCGACGAGCGGCTCGGCGAGGTCCCGGAGGCCACCTGGCACGTCCTCGACGTACGGGATCCGGCCATCGCGGAGAAGCTGCGCGGCGCCGACGTCGTCGTGCACCTCGCCGTCGACCTCGACCTGGAGACCGACCCCGCCGCCCGAACGGCCTACAACGTGCGCGGCACGCAGACGGTCCTCACGGCCGCCGCCGCGGCCGGCGTCCACAGGGTCGTCCTGTGCACCTCGGCCATGGTCTACGGCGCCCTCCCCGACAACGACATCCCGCTCTCGGAGGACGCAGAGCTGCGGGCCACCGCCGAGGCCACCGGCGTCGGCGACCTCCTGGAGATCGAGCGGCTCGGCCGCCGCGGCTCCCGCGCCCACCCCGGCCTCAACGTGACCGTGGTCCGCCCGGCCGTCCTCGTCGGCGGTACGGACACGGCGCTGACCCGCTACTTCGAGTCGCCCCGGCTGCTCGTCGTCGCGGGCTCCCGCCCCACCTGGCAGTTCTGCCACGTGGAGGACCTGGTCAGCGCCCTGGAGTACGCGGCCCTTGAGAAGGTCGACGGCGAGTTCGCGGTCGGCTGCGAGGGCTGGCTGGAGCAGGAGGAGGTCGAGGAGCTGTCGGGCATCCGCCGCATGGAGCTGCCCTCCGCCGTCGCCTTCGGCGCCGCCGCCCGGCTGCACCGGATCGGCCTCACCCCGTCCCCGGCCGGGGACCTCGCCTACACCATGCACCCGTGGGTGGTGAGCGTCGGCCGGCTCCACGACGCGGGCTGGCGGCCCCGGTGGACCAACGAGGAGGTCCTCGCGGCGCTCCTGGAGGAGGTCCAGGGCCGGCACACGGTCGCGGGCCGCCGCCTCGGCCGCAAGGACGCCACGGCGGCCGGCGCGGCGGGCGCCACGGTGGCCCTCCTGGGCACCGCGGCCCTGGTGCGGCAGATGAGGAAGCGGCGCGGCCTGTAGGACCCTCCTACGGAGGGTCCCGGTCCACCGGTCGAAAACGCTATTCCGGGATGTCGGCGGCGTGCGGCACCATGGACCGCATGACCACGACGCACGATCACCCCGGTGAGCAGGCCGCGGCCGACCCGATCAAGCTGCTCGCGATCCGCGACACCCCGCTCTCGGTCGACGAGGTCTTCCGGGCCGTCGGCGACGACGCCGCGGGTGGGACGACCCTGTTCGTCGGCACCGTGCGCAACCACGACGGCGGGGCCGACGTCGACAGGCTGGGCTACTCCTGCCACCCGAGCGCCGAGGCGGAGCTGCGCCGGGTCGCCGAGAAGGTCGTGGCGAACTACCCCGTCCGTGCCCTGGCCGCCGTCCACCGCGTGGGCGACCTCACGGTGGGCGACCTGGCGGTCGTCGTCGCCGTCTCCTGCCCCCACCGCGGCGAGGCCTTCGAAGCCTGCCGCAAGCTGATCGACGACCTCAAGCACGAGGTCCCCATCTGGAAGCACCAGACCTTCTCGGACGGCACAGAGGAGTGGGTGGGCGCCTGCTGAGCTCTCGCCCCGAGACTGGGGGTCCCCCCGGACGAAGTCTGGGGGAGGGGCGGCGCCTGCTGAAGCCCTGTACCCTGCTGAAGCCCTGTACGAGGATGCAAGGCGGCGCGCCGACGCCCTGTAGTCGAACGCCCGATTTGCGTAACCGGTCCCCAGGCCCGAGCGTTGTTGGCACAGATGAATAATCTGTTGATCGACTCACGGGGAAGGGAGGCCGGGATGGCGGTGCTGGTCTGGTTGTTGATTCCGCTTTTCGCAGTTGTCGGAGCGGCGATATGGGGAAGCTGGGTCCAGAGGAGCAAGACCATAGGCGACGTGGCCGAACTCGCCGGCTACGCCCGTTTCAGGGACGCCATGGAACGCGCCCACCCCGCCGCCCCCGATCCCGCCCCGCTCCGCCCGGTGGCCGAGGCGGCCTCCGCCGAGTCCTGACGACCCCGGCGACGTCCCGTACGGACCGCCCCAGGGGTACACGCACAGACGATTCCCGTACTGTCGTTCCATGCCACGCCGCACCGCGACGATGCTCGCCTCCACCCTGGTCCTGATCTGCCTGCTCATCGCCGGCGTCCTGATCCCGGTGCCGTACTCGGAGATGAGCCCCGGCCCCACGGTCAACACGCTCGGCGAGGCCCGCGGCGAGCCGGTCCTCCGGATCTCCGGCCGCAAGTCCTACCCGACCGACGGCCACCTCAACATGACCACGGTCAGGGTCACCAGCGCGGACTACAAGATGAACATCGTCGAGGCGGTCTACGGCTGGCTGACCCACGACAACGTGGTGGTGCCGCACGACACCCTCTACCCCGACGGGAAGACGGAGGAGGAGTCGAGCCAGGAGAACGCCGAGGAGTTCAGCCAGTCGCAGGAGAGCGCCAAGGTGGCCGCCCTCGACCAGCTCGGCATCCCCTTCACCACGCGCGTGGTCGTCGCCTCCGTCGTGAAGGGCTCCCCGGCGGAGGGCACCCTCCACGCGGGGGACGTGATCAGGGCCGTCGACGGCGTGAAGGTCGTCAAGCCGGCCGACGTCGCCGCCCAGGTGACCAAGCGCGAGCCCGGCGAGAAGGTGGAGTTCACCATCGTCCCGGCCAAGGAGGCGGCGGCCGCCGAGAAGGCGCACAAGGAGGCCACCGTCACCCGGAAGGTGGTCGTCACCACCGTGAAGTCCGAGGAAGGCGACCGGGCGATCGTCGGCATCCAGGCCGGCACCGACCACGTCTTCCCGTTCACCATCGACATCGAGCTGGCCGACGTCGGCGGCCCCAGCGCCGGTCTGATGTTCGCGCTCGGCATCGTCGACAAGCTGACCCCGGAGAGCCTGACCGGCGGCAAGTTCATCGCCGGCACCGGCACCATCGACGACGAGGGCAAGGTCGGCCCGATCGGCGGCATCCAGATGAAGCTGGTCGGCGCGCGGAACGCGGGCGCCACCCACTTCCTCACCCCCGCCGAGAACTGCGCCGCCGCGGCCGCCGACACACCCGACGGGCTCACCCTCATCAAGGTCGACACCATCGACGACGCGACGGCGTCGCTGGAGAAGCTCCGCAAGGGCGACACCGCGAACCTGCCGAGCTGCTCGAAGAGCTGACACCCCCGGTGCGCCCCCGGTACGCCCCCGGTACGCGGCGCCGGTACGGGACCCCGCCCGGGGGCCCCGTACCCGTACGGCTCAGCTCTCGAAGGTCGCCGCGAGCGCGTCGGCGAGCCCCGGCACCAGGTCCGGGCCGGTCAGCACCTCGGTCGGCGAGTCCTTCTCGCGCAGCCGGATCGCGGCCTCCCGGGCCCCGCTCCGCAGCACGGCCACCGTCATCCGGACCTCCTGGCGGTCCGGGTGGCGGGCGACCCACTTGTTCAGCGCCGCGCCGCTCAGGTCCTTGGGGACCTGGGCCTCCGCCGACGGCGGCAGCATCAGCCGCTCCACGGTCAGGGCGCAGCCGGCCACCGCGTCCGGCCAGGCGATCGTGCCGAGGAACTCGTCCAGCGGCTTGTTCGCCGGGATCTCCTCCTGCTCGATCGGGGTGTAGGCGGTGGCGTCCTCGCCGAGCTTCAGCGAGGGCGCCTGGGCCCGCAGCCGCGCGGTGTCGACCAGGGCGAAGAGACGGGCGGGCCGGTCCCAGCCGAGACCCGAGGCGTACTCGTCGATCTCGAGCACCGCACGGGTGAGGGGACTGGAGGCCATCGGCGGGCCCGAGGGGGAAAGGTTGGACATGGCCAATATCCTGCCTCCTCTTCCCCCGGAGACGGGAACTAGGTAAAGCGTCGGTAAGTTGCATCAGTGGGCCCTACGATCGCGGGGCCCGCTTTTCGACGCGTCAGCACCGGGCGCGTCAGCACCGATACGCATCAACACCCAGACGCATCAACACCGAGGGGCTCACGTTGGCTTTCCAGATGCCGGACCGTGGCGGAGGCCCGTCCGGGCCAAGGATCAGAGTCGGCCGGCCGTCCCGGCGGGCCCGCACCCTGCTCATGACACTGGGCGTGCTGGCCGTCCTGGCCATGGCGTTCGTCATGTTCGCCGGGTTCTGGACGGACTGGCTCTGGTACCGCTCGGTCCGCTACTCGTCCGTGTTCACCACCACCCTGTGGACCAAGATCGGCCTGTTCGCCGTCTTCGGCCTCCTCATGGCGCTCGCCGTCGGCCTCAACATCTGGCTGGCGTACCGGCTGCGGCCCCCGCTCAGCGCCATGTCGCTGGAGCAGCAGAGCCTCGACCGGTACCGGATGGGCGTCGCCCCCTTCAAGAAGTGGGTGCTGCTCGCGGTCACCGCCCTGGTGGGCCTGATCGCCGGTGCCTCCGCCTCCGGCCAGTGGCGCACCTGGCTCATGTGGGTCAACGGGGTGGACTTCGGGGAGAAGGACGCCCAGTTCGGCAAGGACGTCGCGTTCTACGCCTTCGACCTGCCCTGGTACCGCTTCCTGCTGGCCTTCGGCTTCGCCGCCGTGATCCTCTCCCTGATCGCCGCGGCGATCACGCACTACCTGTACGGCGGACTGCGCGTCACCAGCCCCGGCGCCCGCGCCACCGCCGCCGCCACCGGCCACCTCTCGGTGCTGCTCGGCGTCTTCGTGTCCCTGAAGGCCGTGGCGTACTGGCTCGACCGGTACGGCCTGGCGGTGAAGTCCAGCGACTTCAAGGCCACCGGCAACTGGACGGGCCTGAGGTACGTCGACGCCAACGCCTTCCTGCCGGCGAAGACGATCCTCTTCTGCATCGCCGTCATCTGCGCCGTGCTCTTCTTCGCCACCCTGTGGCGCCGCACCTGGCAGCTGCCCGTCATCGGCTTCGGCCTGATGGTGCTCTCCGCCGTGCTGATCGGCGGCCTGTACCCGGCGATCGTGCAGAAGTTCCAGGTCCAGCCGAACGAGCAGGCCAAGGAAGCCCCCTACATCCAGAAGAACATCGACGCGACCCGCAAGGCGTACGCGATCGACGAGACCAAGCTGGAGAACTACTCGGGCAAGTCGACGGTCAAGGCCAAGGACAAGCTCCGCACGGACGCGGACTCGGCGGCGGCCTACCGCCTCCTCGACCCGAACATCGTCTCGCCGACCTTCCAGCAGCTGGAGCAGAAGCGGAAGTACTACCAGTTCCCGACGACGCTCGACGTGGACCACTACAAGGGCCAGGACGTCGTCATCGGTCTGCGCGAGCTGAACATCCGCGGCATCCCGAAGCGGAACTGGATCAACGACCACTTCACCTACACCCACGGCTACGGCGCCATCATGGCCCGCGGCACCCAGACCGACGCCAACGGCTCCCCGGTCTTCACCGAGTCGGGCCTGCCGACCACCGGTGAGCTCGGGAAGTACCAGCAGCGGATCTACTACGGCGAGAAGACCGACCAGTACTCGATCGTGGGCGGCCCCCAGAAGGAGCTGGACTACGAGGAGAACGGCGAGAAGACCACCAGCTACGAGGGCGACAGCGGCGTCAGCCTCTCCAGCGCCTTCAACCGCGCCGCGTACGCGGTGGCCTTCAGCGAGCCGCAGATCCTCTACTCCGGGGCCATCGGCGACGGCTCCCGGATCCTGTACAACCGCACGCCCAAGGAGCGCGTCGAGGCCGTCGCCCCCTGGCTGACCATCGACGGCGACGCCTATCCGGCCGTCGTCGACGGGCGCATCCAGTGGATCGTCGACGCCTACACGACCACCAACGGCTACCCGTACGCCTCGCGGACCACGCTCGGCGACACCACGGCCGACTCGCTGACCGTCGGCAACCAGCAGCGCGCGGTCGTCGCCCAGCAGAACCAGGTCAACTACATCCGCAACTCGGTGAAGGCCACCGTCGACGCCTACGACGGCACGGTCAACCTCTACCAGTGGGACACCGAGGACCCGGTCCTCAAGACCTGGATGAAGGCCTTCCCCGGCACGGTGAAGCCCAAGGCCGAGCTCAAGGGCGACCTGCTCGCGCACCTGCGCTACCCGCAGGACATGTTCAAGGTCCAGCGCGAGCTGCTGACCCGCTACCACGTCACCGACCCGGCCCAGTTCTACAGCGGCTCGGACGCCTGGCAGGTGCCGGACGACCCGACCAACAAGGACAACGTGGCCGTGCCGCCGTACTACCTGAGCATGAAGATGCCCGGGGACACGGAGCAGCGCTTCTCGCTGACCACGACGTTCACCCCCAACGGCCGGCCCAACCTGGGCGGCTTCATGGCGGTCGACGCCGACGCCACCAGCAAGGAGTACGGCCGGCTGAGACTGCTCAGGGTCACCGAGGACGTGCCGGGACCGGCGCAGGTGCAGAGCAAGCTCAACGGTCTGCCCGACGTCGCCACCTTCGTCCGCGACATGAAGGGCGCCGACTCGGACATCCAGTACGGCAACCTGCTCACCGTGCCGCTCGACGGCGGGTTCCTGTACGTGGAGCCGGTCTACGCCCAGGGACGGAACGCGCTCTACCCGCTCCTGAAGAAGGTCGCGGTCTCCTACGTGGACGCCGACCAGCCGGGCGGCGACACCACCAAGGACATCACGGTCTTCCAGAACAACCTCACGGACGCGCTCAACGCGGTCTTCGGGGTGGAGGGCACGACCCCGCCGACGACCCCGCCGGACACCGAGCAGCCGCCGACCACCGAGCAGCCGCCGGCCTCGGCGGACGCGGCGCTGAAGCAGGCCATCGCCGACGCCCAGAAGGCGTACGACGCCGGTGAGGCGGCGCTCGCGAAGGGCGACTGGGCGGCCTACGGCAAGGCCCAGGAGGACCTCCAGGCCGCGCTGAAGCGGGCCGCCGACGCGGGCGCGAAGATCCAGCCGTCCGGTGAGGGCGGTGCCGAGAAACCGGAGTCGGGCGGTTCCGGCGGTGCCGAGAAACCGGAGTCGGGCAGCTGACCTGCGGGCTTCACCCCGCGTCGTGATAGTGTGACGTCACCGACGCGGGGTGGAGCAGCTCGGTAGCTCGCTGGGCTCATAACCCAGAGGTCGCAGGTTCAAATCCTGTCCCCGCTACTGAACCGAGGGCCCGGATCCATAAGGATCCGGGCCCTCGTCGCGTGTCGTGGTGACGGGGGGCACCGAAGAGCGGTACGGAAGGGGCGAGTTGAGGCGGAGCGTGTTTGACTTGTCTCTCTGTGGGCATGTCGACAAAACGCTGAGGTGACCTCACGGGCTGCGGTATACCGGGTGTGCGCGGGTTGCGGGTGGTGCGACGATGGTATTTATGGGGGACAGGGCAACTCTGTTGGAGACAGGGCGGTTTGTGCAGCGGCACGCCAGAAATGCCGCGGACGAGATCATCGAGGCAGTGAGGGCCGTCGATGCGGTCGCCCACACCACCGCCGGAACCGACACCACCGCCGGAGCCGGCAGCGTCCCGGACGCCGGACCGGAGACAGAGGCGGAGACCGAGGCCGAGACCGAGGCCCGGCACCGCAGGGCCGCCGAGCGCGGCGACACCGACGCGATGAGCGCCCTCGGCGCCCTGCTGCTGCGCCGCGGCGACCTCGACGCCGCCGAGCCCTTCCTGCGCGGCGCCACCGCCGAGGGCGACCGGGCCGCCGCCAACAACCTGGGCGTCCTGCTCCACCAGCGCGGCTACCCCGACGAGGCCGCCGGCTGGTGGCGGGTCGCCGCCGTCGCCGGCTCCGCGCCGGCCGCGCACGCCCTCGGCCGCCACCACCGCGAGCGCGGCGACGAGCCCGCCGCCGAGTACTGGCTGCGCCAGGCCGCCGAGCAGGGCCACGCCCTCGGCGCCTACGCCCTCGCCGACCTCCTGGAGCACCGCGGCGACATCGGCGCCGAGCGCTGGCTGCGCGCCGCCGCCGAACAGGGCCACCGCGAGGCCGCCTACCGCCTCGCCCTCTCCCTGGAGCGGCGCGCCACCGAGGTCCTCCGCGGCCCGCACGCCTACGGCCCCTCCGCGTCCGCGGGCCGCGCCGGCCACGCGTACGACACGGCAGGCCGCCTGCGCGCCGCCGACCCCCTCCGTACGGACGACGGCCCGCGGCCCGAGGCCGCCGAGCCCCGCACCGGGGAGACCCCCGGCACGGGGCTGCTCGGCGAGGCGGAGCAGTGGTTCCGGCAGGCCGCCGCCCGGGGGCACCGCAAGGCCGCGCTGCACCTGGGGGCGATCCTGGAACAGCGCGGCGAGCTGAAGGAGGCCGGACGCTGGTACCTCAGCTCCGCCAAGGAGGGCGAGGCCAAGGCCGCCTGCGCCCTCGGCTTCCTGCTGCGCGACGCCGGCGACGAGGAGAGCGCCGCCGTCTGGTGGCTGCGCGCCGCCCAGGACGGCGACGGCAACGCCGCCAACGCCCTCGGCGCGCTGCACGCCGCCCGCGGCGAGCAGCAGACCGCCGAACGCTGGTACCGCACCGCCATGGACGCCGGCGACGTCAACGGCGCCTACAACCTCGGCCTGCTCTGCGCCGCCCAGGACCGGCTCCCGCAGGCCGAGCAGTGGTACCGCCGCGCCGCCTACGCCGGCCACCGCGAGGCCGCCAACGCGCTCGCCGTGCTGCTCCTCCAGGCCGGCGACGCGAACGGCGCCGAGCCGTGGTTCTCCAAGGCCGCCGAGGCCGGATCCGTGGACGCCGCCTTCAACCTGGGCATCATCCACGCGGGCCGCGACGACGACCGCACCGCCCTCGTCTGGTACGAGCGGGCCGCCGCCGCCGGGCACACCGAGGCCGCCCTCCAGGTCGGCATCGCCGCCCTGCGCGACGGCGACGAGCAGACCGCCGAGCGGCACCTGCGCTGCGCGGCCGGCGGCGGCAGCGCCGAGGCCGCCTTCCGGCTCGCCACCGTCCTCGACGCCCGCCGCCCCGACCCCGGCCCGGTGGTCCTCGGCGCCCCCGTGGACCAGAAGACCGAGTGCGAGGAGTGGTACGAGCGCGCCGCCGAGCAGGGCCACCGGCGCGCCCAGGTCCGGGTCGGGATGCTCGCCGCGGGCCGCGGCGACCTCACCGAGGCCGCCCGCTGGTACCGGGAGGCCGCCGAGGCGGGCAGCCGCAACGGCGCCTTCAACCTGGGGCTGCTCCTGGCCCGCGAGGGCAGCGAGCGGGAGGCCGCCCTCTGGTGGACCCGGGCCGCCCGGGCCGGGCACGGCCGTGCCGCGCTCCGGCTCGCGCTGCTCGCCGCCCGCCGGGGAGAGCTGTCCGAGGGCCGCGGCTGGTGCGCCCGCGCCGTGGAGCTCGGCCCCGCCGAGGTCGCCGAGCGGGCCGCGCGGCTCAGCGAGGCGCTGCACCAGGAGCTCACGGCGTAGAAGCGATTTGCTCCTGTCACAGGGGTCCCGTAAGGTGGTGTTCACCGACGCGGGGTGGAGCAGCTCGGTAGCTCGCTGGGCTCATAACCCAGAGGTCGCAGGTTCAAATCCTGTCCCCGCTACTCAGTAGCCCGAAGGCCCGGATCGTCTCCGTACGATCCGGGCCTTCGGCGTTCCCGGAAGCAGGCGCCGTAACGGGCGCACGAGAAAAGGGCGCCCCGCGGGACGCCCTTTCCGTCGAGTCGTTACGCCTTCGCCGCGCAGTCCGGGCAGAGGCCCCGGTACGTGACCTCGACGTTCGAGATCGTGAAGCCGAAGCGCTCCGCGGCCGGCAGGTCGCCCAGCGGGTCGCCCGCCGGGTGGACGTCGCGGATCGCGCCGCAGCCGGCGCAGACCAGGTGCTGGTGCGGCCGGTGGGCGTTGGGGTCGTACCGCTTGGCGCGGCCGTCGGTGGCGACCTCGATCACCTCACCGAGCGTCACCATCTCGCCCAGCGTGTTGTAGACGGTCGCACGGGAGATCTCGGGCAGGCGCTCGACGGCGCGGGCGTGCACCTCGTCGGCGGTGAGATGCACGTGGTCGCCGTCGAGGACCTCGGCGACGACACGGCGCTGGGCGGTCATCCGCCAGCCGCGTCCGCGCAGTCGTTCCAACAGGTCGCTCATGGAGGTCAGCGTAACAGCGGGGGGAAACGGGGCGGAGCGGGCTTCCAGCCCGTGGACGGGGCCGTGGGACAGGCCCCGGACCGGCTCAGTCGGCCGCGCTGTGGGCCGGGAGATGGGCCGGGAGCCAGCAGCGGATGATGTCGCGGACCGAGACCATGCCGACCGGGCCCGAGCCGTCGAGGACGACCAGATGGCGGAAGCCGCCGCGGGTCATCGCCTCCGCCGCCTCCTCCAGGGTCCAGCCGGGCGCGGCGAAGACGACCTCGTGGGTGGTGTGGGCGCCGGCCGTCTCGCGGTCCGGGTCCTCGCCGCGGCCGAGGGAGTTCAGGACGTCACGCTCGGTGAGGATCCCGATGCCGGTGTCGCCGTCGAGGACGACGGCCGCGCCGACCCGGCGGACGGACATCAGCCGGGCGGCCTGTCGGAGGGTGTGGGTGGGTCCCACGGTGAGGATCAGCGTGCTCATGGCGTCACGGACGAGCATGGATGTCGGCCACCTCCTCGGTGAACCGCTCCGAGAAGCGGTTCACAAGCGCACAAGCGGGGGGCTCCCAGAGTCGCACCGAGGGAGGGGGTCGGCAAGAGGGCGCGCGAGGCGCTCGGAGAGGCGGCCGGGGGCGCACTCGGGCGCCATGGCTTTCCTCGGTGTCCGCGCTTCCCTCGCGGCCCGCGCTTTTCTCGGGGGCCGTGGCTCCGCTCGGGCAGCCCGCGCTTTTCCCGGGTGTCCGTGGCTTTCCTCGGGTGGCCGTGCTTTCCTCGGCCGCCCGCGGCTTTCCCCAGGCGCCCGCCCGTTCTCCTCGGGCGCCAGCGCCTCCCTTCCTCAGGCGCCCGTGGGCCCCTCGTACCCCAGGCGGCTCAGCAGTTCCTCGTGCAGCAGGCCGTTGGAGGCCGCCGCGTTCCCGCTGTGCGGGCCGGGGAGGCCGTCGAGGCCGGTGTACGAGCCGCCGGCCTCCTGTACGACGATCGCCACCGCCGCCATGTCCCACAGCGACAGCTCCGGCTCGGCGCACAGGTCCACCGAGCCCTCGGCGACCATCATGTACGGCCAGAAGTCGCCGTACGCCCGGGTCCGCCAGCACGCGCGCGTGAGGTCCAGGAAGGCGTCGAGCCTTCCGCGCTCCTCCCAGCCGCTGAGCGAGGAGTACGCGAACGAGGCGTCGGCCAGCGAGGCCACCCGGGAGACGCCGATCCGGGTCCCCGACGCCAGGCCGGCGCCGGTGAAGGCGCCCAGGCCCTTCGCCGCCCACCAGCGGCGGCCGAGCGCCGGCGCCGACACCACGCCGACCACCGGCTGGAAGCCGGTCTCGCCCTCCTCCATCAGCGCGATCAGGGTCGCCCACACCGGCACCCCGCGCACGTAGTTCTTGGTGCCGTCGATCGGGTCGATCACCCAGCGGCGCGGGCCGGTGCCCTCGACGCCGTACTCCTCGCCCAGGATCGCGTCCTCGGGCCGCTCCTTCTGGAGCCCGGCGCGGATCAGCTCCTCGGCGGCCCGGTCCGCCTCGCTCACCGGGGTCATGTCCGGCTTCGTCTCGACCTTGAGGTCCAGGGCCTGGAAGCGGGCCATGGTGGTCGCGTCGGCGGCATCCGCGAGGGCATGGGCAAGGCGCAGGTCATCGTGGTAATCGGCCATGCCCGGCACTCTAGCGCCGCCCGCACCCCGCCCGGCGGACCGTCTCACCCGCCCCGGCGTACGGCCTCCCGCTTCCCGGCCCACCACCTCACCCGCCCGGCGAACGCCCTCCCGCTCCCCGGTGGCCGTGCGCCCTCACCCTTGACAGCACCCGCGCCCCTGCCGACGCTGGGGGGCCATCGTCCGGTCCGGAGGCGCGTATGCCGACCGCCCGCGAGGCCCTCCTCGACGCCGCTCTCGCCGCGCTGGAGCGGCAGCCCTGGTCCGTCGTCCGGATGGCCGACCTCGCTGCCGCCGCCCGGGTCTCCCGGCAGACCCTCTACAACGAGTTCGGCAGCAAGGAGGGGCTGGCCCGGGCCCTCGCCCGCCACGAGGCCGACGCCTACCTCGACGGGGTACGCGGGCTGCTCGCCGCCGCCGGCCCGGCCCCGCACGACCTCGTGGCCCTCGCCGAGTGGACCGTGGACAGGGCCGGCGACCGGCCGGTCCTGCGCTCGCTGCTCACCGGCGCCTGGACCGAGGGCCTGCCCCGGCCCCGCCCGGCCCGGCCGGGCGCCCGCCCCGCCCCCGTACCGGCCCAGCGGCGGGCCGACGCCGGGCCGCCGGCGCCGGGGGAGCTGCTCGCGGCGGCCGCGCTCTGCGCCGGGGAGGAGCGGGCGGCCGACTGCGAACTGGCCCTGCGGCTCGCCCTCTCGTACGTCGTGGCCCCTTCGGGCGGTATGCGGCCCGGCTGGACGGTCCGTGCCGAGCTGTCCAGGATTCTCAGTCAATAACCCTGTGCGTCACCGCGGTTACCACCGGGAAACCTCAAGTTTCGCTCTGAACACCTCAGTTGCTCCTGTGCACGCCGACACGCCCGGTGGAAGATCGCTCCGCGTTCCTTGGCATGCATCAGCCAGCGAGGAGAAGCGGTGTCGCACCATTCGTGGGACCATCCCGCGTACAACGAAAGTCCCCCCGAAGAAGGCTCGTTGGGCCTGCCGAACCCCTCCCGCGGCAGAGCCAGAGCCAGACGGCTGACCGCGGTCGCCGGAGTGCTCGCGGCGGCCCTCGTCGCCGAGACCGCGCTCATCGTGGGCACCAGCGGCGAGGCCGTCGCCGTCTCCCTGTCCACGATGGCGGTCGAGCAGCCCGTGCGGGAGCCCGTCAAGGCTCCCGCCGCGACCGAGGCGGCCGACCTCCCGTCCGCCCAGGTCGCCGCGAAGCTCTCCGGCAAGCGGGTCGAGGCGCTCTCGGAGCGCACCGAGACCACGAGCACCTGGGCCAACCCGAACGGCACCGTGACCCTGGAGGCCGCCTCCGGCCCGCAGCGGTACCGGGACGCCCTCGGCACCTGGCGCGACATCGATGTCGACCTCGTCAAGCTCCCCGACGGCAGCGTCGGCGCCCAGGCGCACCCGCTGGGCCTGAAGCTCGCCGGCCGCACGCCCGCCGCCACCGTCTCGAAGATCGAGGCGTCCGGCGGCCGCGCGGGGGAGAAGAAGACCCCCGCCGTGCCCCTGGTCAGCCTCGACGACGGCCACGGCAAGCGCATATCCGTCCACTGGCGCGGCGCCCTCGCCGAGCCGACCCTCAAGGGGACCGAGGCCCGGTACGCCGACGCCCTGCCGTTCACCGACCTGATCGTCGAGTCGACCCGTACGGGCTACGAGCAGTTCCTGGAGCTCAAGGACAAGCGGGCCGTCGCCGCCAACGGGTCGGTCACCCTGACCCTGGACGCCAAGGGCGTCACGGCACGCAAGAACGCCGACGACTCGGTCTCCTTCCTCGACGACAAGACCGGTCGCGTCGTCGGCACCATCCCGGCCCCCGTCATGTGGGACGCGCAGGTCGACCCGAACAGCGGCGAGCACACCCACACCGCCCCGGTCGGCCTCGCGCTCACCCAGAACGGGAACAGCGTCGACATCACGCTCACCCCCGACGCGGCCTTCCTCGCCGACCCGAAGACGCGGTTCCCGGTCACCATCGACCCCGCGGTCAGCATCGGCGCCAGCTTCGACACGTTCGTCCAGCAGGGGTACGGCACCGACCAGTCGGCGGCCACCGAGCTCAAGCTCGGCAACAACGGCTCCGGCCAGGTGGCCCGTTCCTTCCTGCACTTCCCGATGGCCAAGATCACCGGGAAGGTCATCGAGTCGGCCAAGCTCAACCTGTGGAACTTCCACTCCTGGTCGTGCACGGCCAAGAGCTGGGAGGTCTGGGACACCGGCAACGCCTCCACCTCCACCCGCTGGACCGCCCAGCCCACCTGGTTCAACAAGTGGACGACCAGCACCTCCACCAAGGGCTACTCGTCCTCCTGCGCCGACGGCTGGGTCAGCGCCGACGTCAAGACCCTCGTGCAGGGCTGGGCCAACAACGGCAAGTCCACCAACTCCCTCGGCATCCGGGCCACCGACGAGTCCGACCCGTACGGCTGGAAGCGCTTCAACTCGGGCAACGCCGCCTCCAGCACCCCGTACCTGTCGGTCACGTACAACACCAAGCCGGGCGCCGCCGTCCCGGTCTCACCGCTGTCCGGGGCGTCGACCAACGACACCACCCCGACCATCACCGGCAAGGCCACCGACGCGGACGGCAACACCGTCCAGCTCACCTACGAGATCTGGACGTCGAACGGCACCGCCGCCCTCCTGACCGGCAAGTCGGCCTTCGTCGCCTCGGGCACCAACGCCCCGTGGACCCCGACGACCGCCCTCGCCCCCGGCGCCTACAAGTGGCGCGCCGCCGTCTACGACGGCTCGGCGTGGAACGGCTCCTGGTCCGCCTGGCAGAACTTCACCGTCGACACCACCGCCCCGGCGGCCACGAAGATCACCTCGACCGACTTCCCGGCCGAGACCTGGTCCGGCACCCCGGACGCCAGCGGCGACATCTCCGGCGCGTTCACCCTCACCCCGCCCACCAGCGACGTGAAGGACGTCCAGTACGCACTGGACGGCGGCGCCTGGACCACGCTCGCCACCACCGGCTCCCCGGTCACCGCGAACGTCAAGGTCACCTCCGGCAGGCACACCCTCACCGCGCGCACCCGGGACGCGGCCGGCAACGTCTCCGCCGTCGCCACCCACGTCTTCTACGCCGGTTCGGGCGCCGCCCTGATCGCACCGGCCGAGGGCGACCGCCCCGCGCGCCGCACCGCGCTCACCGCGCAGGGCAAGGACACCTACACCGGGGTGACCTACCAGTACCGGCGCGGCGAGACCGACACGTGGAAGAACGTGCCGCTCGCCCACGTCACCAAGGCCGCGGACGGCTCCGCCGTCACCGCCTGGCCGCTGGCCGCCCCGGCCGGCAAGCCGGCCGCGCTGAACTGGGACATCACCGCCACCCTCGCCGAGGACGGCCCGGTCGACGTCCGGGCGCTCTTCACCGACGGCACCACGTCGGCGGGCTCGCCCGCCAACACCGTCGCCGTCGACCGCAACGCGGGCACCGCGCCCACCGAGAACGTCGGCCCCGGCGAGGTCAACCTGCTGACCGGTGACTTCGTCCTCTCGGAGACCGACACCTCGCTCTTCGACCTGACGGTCACCCGCACCGCCTCCTCGCGGCGGCCGAGCACCGGCGCCTCGCAGGAGGGCCAGGCCGCGATCTTCGGCAAGGAGTGGACCGCGGGCACGGCCGCAGAGGAGAGCGACTCCGACTGGGCGTACCTGAAGCAGACCTCCGCCACCTCCGTCGCCGTCGTCGACGCGGAGGGCGAGGAGCTCGGCTTCACCGCCACCACCGGCGGCGGCTGGAAGCCGGAGCCCGGCGCCGAGGACCTGTCCCTCACCGGGGCGCTCAGCGGATCCCTCACCCTGAAGGACACCGAGGGCGCCGTCACCGTCTTCAGCAAGCCGGACGCCGCCGCCACCGCGTGGCAGGTCGCGACCACCGGCATGGACGGTCTGGCCAACTCCACCACCACGGTGGTCTCCGAGACCGTCACCGTCGACGGCAAGAAGCTGGCCCGCCCGAAGCTGGTCGTCGCCCCGACCTCCGCCGTCTCGGCCACCACCTGCGCCGCCACGCCGTCCACCAAGGGCTGCCGGGCGCTCGAGTACGTCTACGCCACGACCACCACGGCCACCGGCTACAGCACCGGCGCCGACTTCGGCGACTTCGCCGGCCAGGTCAAGGAGATCCGCGCCTGGTCCACCGAGCCCGGTGCCGCCACCGCGACCTCCAAGGGCGTCGCCGTCTACCGCTACGACGCGGCCGGCCGGCTGCGCCAGCAGTGGAACCCCAACCAGGGGCAGGCGACCCAGATCCAGTACTCGTACGACAGCGCCGGACGGATCTTCTGGATCCAGGCCCAGGGCGAGCTGCCCTGGAACTTCGACTACGGCAAGGCCGGCGCCAACCCCACCTCCGGTGAGGGGATGCTCCTCAAGGTCCGCCGTCCGGCCCTCGTCCAGGGCTCGGCCGATCAGACCAGCGGCGAGGCCGCGACGAGCATCGTCTACGACGTCCCGCTGACCGGCGCCTCCGCGCCGTACCAGATGGGCGTGCAGGACGTGGCGGCCTGGGGCCAGACCGACGTCCCGACCGATGCCACCGCCGTCTTCCCGGCCGACTCCGTGCCGGCCGCGCACGCCGGATCCGGTCTTGCCGGCACCGCCTACCGCCGGGCCACCGTCACGTACACCGACGTCTCCGGGCGTCAGGTGAACACCGCCGTCCCGGGTGGGCACATCAGCACCACCGAGTTCGACGAGCACGGCAACACCGTCCGCGAGCTCTCCCCGGGCAACCGGGCCGTCGCCCTCGGACTCTCGGCGAACGACCGGGCCGTGCAGGCCGAGCTCGGCATCGCCCAGCTCGCCTCCGCGGAGCGGGCCGACCTCCTCGCCACCCGCTCGGTCTACAACGAGTCGGGCACCCGCGAGCTCCAGGAGCTCGGACCCCTGCACCGCGCCACCCTGACGGAGGACCTCGTCTCCGGCGGCACCGCGGTGCTGAAGGCCGGTGACACCGCCTCCGTCCGCTCCTGGACCGTCAACGAGTACGACGCCGGCCGCCCCACGGACGGCACGGCCAAGGTCGAGGACAAGGTCACCAAGGTCACCATCGGCGGCCAGGTCCCGCAGTACCCGTCCGTCCACGTCGGCGCCCAGGTCACGCAGACCGTGTACGACTGGGTCAAGGGCCTGCCGGTCAAGGTGATCCGGGACCCGTCCGGGCTCGCCCTGACCACGTCCATGGAGTACGACGCCCAGGGCCGCGTCACCAAGGAGATGCTGCCCGGTGCCACCGGCACCGACGCCGGCACCCGCGTGACCACCTACTGGTCCGCCACCGGCACCGGTACCTGCCAGGGCCGCCCGGAGTGGGCCGACAAGGTCTGCTCCACCGGACCGGGCGGTGCGATCACCGGCGGCGGCACCAACCCGTCCCAGCTGCCCACCGTCACCACCGAGTACAGCTGGTGGGGCTCCGAGGCCAAGGTGACCACGGCCGCCAACGGAGTCACCCGTACCGTCACCACCACCTACGACGGCGCCGGACGGCCGTCGCGCACCGTCACCTCCGGTGGCGTCGGCACCGCCGTGCCCGAGGTCACCACGGAGTACAACGGTGAGACGGGCCGTGAGGTCAAGACGTCCTCGACGACCGGCGGCACGATCTACAAGGCGTACGACAAGCTCGGCCGCCTGATCTCGTACGTGGACGCCGACGGCGGCGAGACGAAGACCGAGTACGACCTGCTCGACCGCCCCGTCAAGGTCACGGACTCCGTGCCCTCGACCGTCACCTACACCTACGACCACGCCGTGGAACCCCGCGGCCTGCCCACCCGGACGACCGACTCCGTCGCCGGTGCCTTCGAGGCCCGGTACGACGCCGACGGCAGCGTGACGAGCGAGAAGCTGCCCGGCGGCTACACCCTCACCGTCACCGAGGACACCACCGGCGCCGCCACCTCCCGGGTCTACACCCGGGACAGCGACGGCCTCGTCGTCGTCACCGACAGCGTCGACGAGTCGGTGCACGGCCAGGTGGTCAACCACTCCGGCTGGTCCACCCAGTCCTTCTCCTACGACAAGGCCGGCCGGCTCACCACGGCCCTCGACACCGTGGGCGACGCCTGCACCCGGCGCTCGTACGCCTTCGACAAGCGCACCAACCGCACCGGCCTGACCACCGCCGAGGGCGCCGCGGGCGCGGCCTGCCCGACCACCGGCGGAACCACCACCACCCACACCTACGACAGCGCCGACCGGCTCGTCGACAGCGGATACGTCTACGACGCCCTCGGCCGCACCACCGCCCTGCCGGGCACCTCGCTGGCCTACTACGCCAACGACCTGGTCCGCCAGCAGACCGCCGGGAACCTGCGCCAGACCTGGAGCCTCGACGCCGACCACCGCTTCCGCGGCTGGACGGTCGAGTCCCTGGCGGACGGGGTCTGGACGCAGACCGAGTCCAAGACCAACCACTACGACGGCGAGGGTGACAATCCCCGCTGGATCACCGAGGACACCGCCAAGGGCATCATCACCCGCAACGTCGACTCGGCCTCCGGCGACCTCACCGCCACCACCGGCTCCACCGGCAACGTCGTCCTCCAGCTGACCAACATCCACGGCGACGTCGCCCTCCAGCTCCCGCTGGACCCGGCCGAAGCCCCGCAGGTGCTCGACAGCGACGAGTACGGCAACGCGCGGACCGGCCAGCCCGTCACCCGGTACGGCTGGCTCGGCGGCAAGCAGCGCTCCAGCGAGACCCTCACCGGTCTCACCCTGATGGGCGTCCGCGTCTACAACCCGGCCACCGGCCGCTTCCTCTCCCTCGACCCGGTCTACGGCGGCAGCGCCAACGCCTACGACTACGTCAACGCCGACCCGGTCAACGCCTATGACCTGGACGGCAAGTGGGGCTGCGGTTGGTGCAAGAAGGGCTGGAACAAGTTCAAGAAGAGCCGCATCGGCAAGCACATCCGCCGTCACCGCAAGATCTACGGCTGGGCCGCGGGCATCGGCATCGGCGTGGTCGGCGCGGCGTGCGTCGCCGCCACGGCGGGCATCTGCGCCGGAGCCGGCGGTCTGATCATCGGCGCCGCGTTCGGCGCGGCCGGTGGTGCGGCCAAGTACCGCATCGGCAACGCACGGCGCAGCCGCTCCGGCTACTACAAGCGGATGGCGCTGGGCGCGGCCGGTGTCCTCGGACGCGGTGTGTACGCCCGCTGGCGGCTGCGCGGCGCGCCGCAGAGCCCCAAGCGCTGGCTCGACAACTTCCGGCGCGAGAAGAGCTGGGGCAAGCACCGCCGCAAGGTCCACGTCAGCTGGGGATTCGGCACCCGCTGGATCCGGTGATCACTGACCGATGACCGCCCGACGCGAGCGGTGACCCGCTAGCGTCACCCCCGGGGGGCCGACCGACCGTGGTCGGCCGGCCCCCCTCTCGTACCGCACAGGGAGAACCCATGACCGACGCCACGCCCTCACGGTTCCTGCGCCTCGTCCTGCGCGCGGACGCCTTCGCCTCGTCCAGGGCCGGGACCATGACGCTGATCCCGGTCCTGCTCGCTCTGGTGTTCACCGAGACCCTCGTGGGCTACGTGGCCGCGGGCGTCCTCTTCGCCGCCTCCGTGGCCGTCGGCGCGGTCGGCCTCCGCCACGAGCGGCTCAGTGGGCGGACCCGGACAGCTGAAGACCGATGACGCCCACGATGACGAAGGTGATCGAGACGATCTTGAGCACGGAGACCAGGTCGCCGAGGAACACCATGCCGTAGATGGCGGTGCCGGCTGCCCCGATCCCCGTCCACACCGCGTACGCCGGACCCACGTCGAGCTTCTTCAGGGCAAGCGTCAGCAGACCGAAGCTGCCGAGGGCGAAACAGGCGAAGGCGATCGTCGGCCACAGCCGGGTGAACCCGTGCGAGAGCTTCAGGCAGACCGCGAAACCCGTCTCCAGGAGCCCCGCGACCACCACCAGCAGCCACGCCATCGTCCCTGCCTCCCACCCGCTCGGATTCATCGCACTTGTGCGGTTATGTCCTTACCGGCCTGGGGAGAGGCGTAAACACCTCACCGCCGCCCGGGCGGATCAGTCGCCCTCGCGGCGCTCCCGGGTGGCGAGCAGCCGCCGCAGCGAGAACAGGCGCGCCGGATCGGCGTGCCCCTCCGCCACCCAGGCGTCCAGGGCGCAGTCCGGCTCGTCGTGGCTGCACGCGCGCGGACAGTTCTCCGTGCCCGGCTCCAGGTCGGGGAAGGCGTGGATGACCCGCGACGGGTCGACGTGGTGCAGACCGAAGGAACGCACGCCCGGCGTGTCGATGACCCAGCCGTCCACCTCGTCCAGCGGCAGCGCCAGCGCCGAGGTGGTGGTGTGCCGGCCACGCCCCGTCACCGCGTTCACAAGTCCGGTGCTCCGCCGCTTGTCTTCCGGCACCAGCGCGTTCACCAGCGTCGTCTTGCCGACGCCGGAGTGGCCGACGAAGGCCGTCACCCGGCCGTCCAGATGCTCCCGCACCCGGTCCGCGGCCCCGCCGTCGTACAGCTCCTCCCGGTTCACCACCACATGCGGGATGTCCAGGTCGCCGTAGAGTTCGAGCAGCTTCTCCGGGGGGGCCAGGTCCGACTTGGTCATCACCAGGAAGGGCTCCAGGCCGCCGTCGTACGCGGCCACCAGGCAGCGGTCGATCAGCCGGGGGCGCGGCTCGGGGTCGGCGAGCGCGGTGACGATCGCGAGCTGGTCGGCGTTGGCGACCACCACCCGCTCGTACGGGTCGTCGTCGTCGGCCGTACGGCGCAGCACCGAGCTCCGCTCCCCGATCCGTACGATCCGGGCCAGGGTGTCCTTCTCGCCGGAGAGGTCGCCCACCAGGGAGACCCGGTCGCCGACCACGGCCGCCTTGCGGCCCAGCTCGCGGGCCTTCATCGCGACCACGATCCGGTCCTCGACCAGACAGGTCAGCCGGCCCCGGTCCACGGTGAGGACCATGCCCTCGACGGCGTCCTCGTGCTTCGGGCGGATGGAGGTCCGCGGCCGGGTGCCCTTGCGGTTGGGCCGCTGGCGGATGTCGTCCTCGTCGGTGTGCCTGCCGTAACGCCGCATGGTTCAGGCTCCGAGTCCGAGCATCTCGGTCCACATCCCCGGGAAGTCCGGCAAGGTCTTCGCCGTGGTCGCCACGTCCTCGATCTCCACGCCCTCCACGGCGAGCCCGATGATCGCGCCCGCGGTCGCCATCCGGTGGTCGTGGTACGTGTGGAAGACGCCGCCGCGCAGCGGACGGGGACGGATGCGCAGGCCGTCCTCGGTCTCGGTGACGTCGCCGCCGAGCCCGTTGATCTCCCGGGTGAGCGCGGCCAGCCGGTCGGTCTCGTGGAGCCGCAGGTGCGCCACCCCGCGCAGGGTCGACGGGGAGTCGGCGAGGGCCGCGACCGCCGCGATGCCGGGGGTCAGCTCGCCGACCTCGCCCAGGTCCACGTCGATGCCGTGGATCCGGCCGGTGCCGGTGAAGGTGAGCCCCGCACTCGTCAGCTCGCAGGAACCGCCCATCTCGGTGAAGATCCGGCGCAGCTCGTCGCCCGGCTGGGTGGTACGGGCCGGCCAGTCCGGCACCGTCACCCGGCCGCCGGTGACCAGGGCCGCCGCCAGGAACGGCTGCGCGTTCGACAGGTCCGGCTCGATCACCAGGTCCCGGCCGCGCAGCGCCGACGGGGTGACCCGCCACACGTCCGGCTCCCCGCCGTGCTCCGGCTCGTCGACCTTCGCGCCCACCGCCCGCAGCATGTCCACGGTCATCCGGATGTGCGGCATCGACGGCAGCCGGCCGCCCACGTGCCGGACCTCCACGCCCTGGTTGAAACGGGCTCCGGAGAGCAGCAGGGCGCTGACGAACTGCGAGGACGAGGAGGCGTCGATCTCGACCGTCCCGCCGTCCAGGCCGCCGGCGCCGTGCACGGTCATCGGCAGGGCGCCGCGGCCCTCGTCGTCGATCCGGGCGCCGAGCGCGCGCAGCGCGTCGATCACGCCGTGCAGCGGGCGCTCGTGGGAGCGGGGGTCGCCGTCGAAGCGGACCGGGCCGTCGGCGAGGGCGGCGACCGGCGGCAGGAAGCGCATGACCGTGCCCGCGTTGCCGACGTCCACCGCGGCGGGGCCGCGCAGCGGGGCGGGGATGATCCGCCACGCCTCACCGGTGCCGTCGGGGCCGACGCCCTCCTCGATCCTCACCCCGAGGGTGCGCAGGCCCTCGGCCATCAGGAGGGTGTCGCGGGAGCGGAGCGGGCGGCGCACCCAGCCCGGCTCGGCGGCGAGCGCGGCGAGCACCAGGGCACGGTTGGTGACCGACTTCGAGCCGGGCACGGTCACGGTCGCGTCGACGGGGCCGCGCGCGTACGGGGCGGGCCAGAGGTCCGGGCCGACGGGGGCGGCGGGCTGCGACGGATCGGGGTGCGCGGGGGAGGCTGCGGTCATGCCCTCACTGTACGGGGGTGTCAGAGACCGAGAAGCCAGGTGGCGCCGCCGATCAGGCAGCAGAGGGACACCGTGTGGAAGAACGCCAGCCACACCCCGGCGGGCACATGGGTGAGCCGGGTCAGCTGGTCGGCGTCCGAATCGGGCGCCCCGCCGTGCCGCCGCTTCGCCTGGAGCTCGAAGGGCGGACGCACCCCGCCGAGCAGCAGGAACCACACCACCGCGTAGGCGAAGACGGCCTGGACCTCCGGCGCGGCCAGCCAGGACACCAGGACGAACAGCGCGCCGGTGAGGACCACGCTGAGGATCCCGTACGCGTTGCGCACCATCACCAGCATGGCGAGGAGCAGCGCGGTCGCCACCCACAGCAGCACGGCCACCAGGCCCGCGCCGAGCAGCGCCGCCCCGCCGAGCCCGAGCAGCGGGGCCGCCGTGTAGCCGGCGGCCAGGGTGAGGACGACGCCGAGACCGGTCGGGCGGCCCCGGGTGACGGTGAGGCCGCTGGTGTCCGAGTGCAGCCGGATCGCCTGCAGACGGCGGCCGGCGGCGAGCGCGACCAGGGCGTGACCGCCCTCGTGGGCGATGGTGATCGCGTTCCTGGCGAACAGCCAGATCCGGCGGGGCACGGTGACCGCGAGGGCGGCCACCCCGGTGGCGATCACCAGCCATTCGGCGGGCGCCGCCTGTGGGCTGAAGAGGTCCATCCTCCGGTCCGCTCCTCTCGGGATCGGGAATCGTGGCAGTGTGGCACGTATGTGCGGACGTTTTGCGGCGAGCCGGTCCCCCGAGGAGCTCGTGGAGATCTTCGACGTGGAGATGGGGGTCCCCCCTGTTCGAGCGAAGTCGAGAACTTGGGGGAGGGAGCCGGAGGAGACCCTGGACCAGGACTGGAACGTGGCCCCCACCAAACAGGTCCACGCGGTCCTCGAACGCCCTCTGAAAGACGCGGAGACGCCCCGGCCGGTTCGCCAGCTGCGGACCCTGCGCTGGGGACTGGTCCCGTCCTGGTCGAAGTCGCCGGAGGGCGCCGCCCGGATGATCAACGCCCGGGCCGAGACCCTGCACGAGAAGCCGTCCTTCAAACGCGCCTTCCGGTCCCGCCGCTGCATCGTGCCCGCCGACGGCTATTACGAGTGGGTGACCGGCGCCGCCGAGCGCGACCTGGAGGTCGAGGGGAAGAAGAAGCGGCCCCGCAAGCAGCCGTACTTCGTGACCCCGGCGGACGGCTCGGTCTTCGCCATGGCGGGCCTCTACGAGTTCTGGCGCGACCCCACCCTGCCGCCCGAGCACCCGAACGCCTGGTGGGCCACCTGCTCGGTGATCACCACCGAGGCGGAGACCGGACCGCTCGGCGTGGCACCCGCCGAGGGCCCCGGCTCGCTCGCCGAGATCCACCCCCGGATGCCGCTGATGCTCACCGAGGACCGCTGGGACGCCTGGCTCGACCCGGCCACCACCGGCCTCGACGAACTGCGCGCCCTGCTCGCCCCGCCGCCGGAGGGCCTGATGCGGGCCTACCCGGTCTCCACCGCGGTCAGCAACGTCCGCAACAACGGGCCCGAGCTGCTCACCGAGCTGGAGGGTCCGGAGGTCGGCACGCTGTTCTGAGGCCGGTGTCCGGGGCGGGCGCGGCGGGGGACGGCAGGATGGGGACGTGACGAAGACCGAGACCGTCCCCACCGACGCGGGTGAGGCCCGTATCACCTGGCACACCGCCGTCCGGCCCCGCCGCGTCCTCGCCCTCGGCCACGGCGCCGGCGGCGGCATCGAGGCCCGCGACCTGGCCGCCCTCGCCGCCGCCCTGCCCGCCCGCGGGGTGACCGTCGCCCTGGTCGAGCAGCCCTGGCGGGTCGCCGGCAAGAAGGTCGCTCCCGCCCCGAAGACCCTCGACACCGCCTGGCGCGGCCTCTGGCCCGCCCTCGCCGCGCCCGGCCTCCCGGTGGTCGCGGGCGGCCGCAGCGCCGGCGCCCGGGTCGCCTGCCGCACCGCCGCCGAACTCGGCGCCGCCGCCGTCCTCGCCCTCGCCTTCCCCCTCCACCCCCCGGGGAGGCCCGAGCGCTCCCGCGCCGGGGAACTCCTCTCCACCGGCCTGCCGACCCTCGTCGTCCAGGGCGGCAACGACCCCTTCGGCAGACCCGACGAGTTCCCGGAGGGCCCGTACGGGCTCGTCGGGATCCCGTACGGCGACCACGGCCTCGCCGTCCCCAAGCGGGCGCCCCTCGGCCAGGACGAGGCCCTCGCCCGTGTCACCGGCGCGGTCGGCGACTGGCTCGACGGCCTCGGCTGAACCCCGCCCGGGCCCCGCCGCCGCCCCGGGAATGCGGCGGCGGGCAGCGCTGTTGTGCTGGGCGTCGGTGTGAGAAGCGAGAGAGGGAGTCCGTCGCATGGGTTCGACCATCTGCCCGGAGCGGGCCAGGTCCGCGGAGCTCGACTGGACCGTTCTGCCCGCCCCCAAGGCCGCCCCTATTCGGGCGGCGGGCGGAGCCGTTCCTCGTCTATCCTCCGAGACGAGCGGGTCCGGCACCGGCCCCGTCACCGCGCTGGAGGAGGTGGGTCCGGTCACTGGGACCGACACAGGGACCGACGACGGCCCCGAGGAGACGACCGGGGAGCGCAACGCGCGCTTCGAACGGGACGCCCTCGGCTACCTCGACCAGCTGTACTCGGCCGCGCTGCGGATGACGCGCAACCCCGCGGACGCCGAGGACCTCGTGCAGGAGACCTACGCGAAGGCGTACGGCTCCTTCCACCAGTTCCGCGAGGGCACCAACCTCAAGGCGTGGCTGTACCGCATCCTCACCAACACCTTCATCAACTCGTACCGCAAGAAGCAGCGTGAGCCCCAGCGCAGCGCCGCCGAGGAGATCGAGGACTGGCAGCTCGCCCGCGCCGAGTCGCACATGTCGACCGGTCTGCGCTCCGCCGAGTCGCAGGCCCTCGACCACCTCCCCGACTCGGACGTGAAGGAAGCGCTCCAGGCGATCCCCGAGGAGTTCCGCATCGCGGTCTACCTCGCCGATGTCGAGGGCTTTGCCTACAAGGAGATCGCCGACATCATGGGGACACCCATCGGTACGGTGATGTCCCGGCTGCACCGGGGCCGCCGCCAGCTCCGCGGCATGCTCGAGGACTACGCCCGCGAGCGCGGCCTCGTCCCGGCCGGCGCCGGGGAGTCGTCCCAGGATCGGAAAGGCGCGGACTCATGAGCTGCGGAGAGCCGCACGAGACGGATTGCGCGGAAGTCCTGGACCATCTCTACGAGTTCCTCGACCGTGAGATGCCCGACAGCGACTGCACCAAGTTCGAGGTGCACTTCGAGGAGTGCTCCCCGTGCCTGGAGAAGTACGGCCTGGAGCAGGCGGTGAAGAAGCTCGTCAAGCGCTGTTGCGGAAGCGACGAGGTCCCCACCGACCTGCGCGCCAAGGTCATGGGCCGGATCGACCTGATCCGCGCCGGGCAGCTGGTCCCCGGACAGGACGCGGCCGCCCCGGAGGTCGCCTTCACCCCGGAGACCGTCCTCCCGGAGAAGGCCGCCTTCCACCCGGAGAACACCCCGCCCAAGGAGGCCGCCGTCACCCCGGAGAGCCCGGCCCCCCAGGCCCCGGCCACCCCGGAGTGACCGCGCGGGTGTGCGGACCCCTCCTCGCGCACCGGTCAGCTTGTATCACCCGATGGTAGGAACGGACGGCGGCCCGCCTCCCGCGGCCGCCGTCCTCGCTAGCGTGACCGCGTGACGGTCGTGCAGCCCCTCCCGCGAACGGCCCGCGCGTACATCCTCTGCGCCGCCCTCGGCGCCGGAGCGTGCGCCCTGCCCGCACTTCTCCCCCCGTCGCCCACCCCCTGGGCGACGGCCGGACTCCTCGCCGCCCTGTACGCGCTCGGCGAGCTGCCCGCCCGCTGCCGCCTCCTCGGCCGTTTCCCCAGCGGCTCCGGTGGCTCCGGCGGTTCCGTCCCCGTGGGCGCGGGCTCCTTCTTCCCGGTCCTCCTCGCCGCCGCCCTGCTGCTGCCCCCGGCCGCCGCCGCGCTCACCGCCCTCCCCGGCTGCCTCCTCGCCCGCGTCGACGAAGCCCCCGCCGGCTGGCGCCGCACCTGGCGCACCGCCGCCACCGCCCTCGCCACCTGGGCCGCCGCCCACACCGCCGCGGCCCTGCACGCCCCCGCCGCCCTCGCCACCGGACCCGGCGCCCCCGACGTCCCCCGCGCCCTGGCGGCCGCCCTCGGCGCCGCCCTCGTCCTCTGCCTCGTCCTCACCGCCCTCGACACCGGCGTCCGCGCCCTCGCCGACGGGCTCCCGCTCCGCGCCGCCCGGCGCGGGCACCTCGGCCGCGCCCTCGCCCCGCACCTCGTCCACGGCCTCGCCGGACTCATGATGGCCGTCCTCTGGCGCAGCCCGTACGGCCCCGCCGCCGCCCTCCTCGTCCTGCTGCCCATGTACCTCTCCTGCTGGGTCTTCGCCCAGTACCACCGTGAGCGCGCCGCCCACCAGTCCACCATCCGGGCCCTCGTCCAGGCCGTCGACATCAAGGACAGCTACACCCGCGGCCACAGCGAACGCGTCGGCCACGCCTCCGTCCTGATCGCCCGTGAGCTCGGCATGGACGGCGACCGCCTCGACACCGTCCGCTTCGCCGGCATCCTCCACGACGTCGGCAAGCTCGGCGTCCCCACCCGCGTCCTGCGCAAGGACGGCCCGCTCACCCCCGAGGAGCGCCGGATCATCGAACTCCACCCCGAGTACGGCCACGAGATGATCCGCGGCATCGGCTTCCTCGGCGAGGCCCGCGAGGCCGTCCTCCACCACCACGAGCGGATCGACGGCAGCGGCTACCCGTACGGGCTGCGCGGCGAGGAGATCCCCGAGTGCGCCCGGATCGTCGCCGTCGCCGACGCCTTCGACGCCATGACCTCCACCCGCTCCTACAGCCGTGCCCGGCCCGTCGCGACCGCCCTCGCCGAACTGGAGCGGTGCGCGGGCAGCCACTTCGACCCCCGGATGGTCGACGCGCTCACCCGCGCCCTCGGCAGGTTCTGCCGGAAGCCGGCCGTCACCGCCGACGAACCCGCCGGGCCCGGCGCGCAGGTCCCCGCGCCCCGTACCTCCGCCGCCCAGCCCAAGGAGCCCGCATGAGACCGGGGGCGGTCACCGTCGGCGCCGTCCACACCGCCGCCCTCCTCCTCGCCCTGGCCGGCCTCGTCGGCACCCTCTGGCACGGCGTCGCCGAACCCGGCAACGCCCTCGCCTTCGGCGCCCTCATCGCGCTGGGCGAACTGGCCCGCCGGGGCGCCCGCCCGGGAGAACGCGAACCCGCCCCGCTCGCCGCCGCAGGAGCCCTCGCCTACGCCCTCCTCGGCCACGACGCCGGAGCCGCCACCACCCACGGCGTCCTCCAGACCGTCGCCGTCACCGTCGCCGGCGGGCTCGCCGGGATCGTCCCCCACACCGCCCGCGGCCACGGCCCCGACCGCGACCAGCTCGCCCGTCGGGTCCTCACCGTCGGCTTCGCCGCCCTCTGCTTCCAGCCGCTCTACAAGTCGGACGCTCTCACCGGCCACCTCGGCCTCGGCGCCCCCTACGTCCTCTTCCTGCTCCTCGTCCTCGGACTGACCGGCCTGTGCGACGCGGTCCTCGCCGCCCTGCTGCTCCGCGCCCGCACCGCGTACCCGTACGGCCCCCTCCTCCGCGACGAACTGCGAGCCCTCCTCGGCATCGGCTCCGCCGTCTGCGCCACCGGCGTCGTCATGGCCCTCGGTGTCGCCGCCGCCGGCCTGTGGGCACTGCCCGTCCTCGCCGTGCCGCTGCTGCTCACCCAGGTCTCCTTCCGGCGGTACGCGGCCGTCCGCACCGTCAACCGGCAGACCATCGCCTCCCTCGCCCGGGCGACCGAGATCGCCGGCTGCACCCCGCCCGGCCACGCCCGCCGGGTCGCCGCCCTCTCCACCGCCGTCGGCCGCGAGCTGGGCCTCGGCGGCGACCGGCTGACCGTCCTGGAGTACGCGGCGCTCATGCACGACATCGGCCAGCTCTCCCTCGTCGACCCGGTCGCCGGCGGCGCCACCGCCCTCCTGCCCGCCGAGGAACAGCGCAGGATCGCGCTCCTCGGCGGCGAGGTGGTGCGGATGACCGGCGTCCCGGCGGCCGTCGCCCACATCGTCGAGCGGCAGGCCGACCCGTACCGCGACCAGCCGCTCCCGGCCCGGATCGTCCGCGCCGTGAACGCCTACGACGACCTCGCGGGGGAGGGCGCGGCCGCCGCCCTGGAGGCCCTGGAACAGCTCAGGCTCGGCACCGCCCGCGACTACCACCCGGAGGTCGTCGCCTGCCTGGCCAGGGTCCTCGCCCGCGGCGGGACCCCGGGGGTGACCTCCGTCCCCACGGGGTAACCCATGGGTAATGAGCGCGCGTCCGACCCGGCATGGTTGGATGCGAACAAGAGGGTGAAGCGACCGGCAGGCGGGAATCGTGAGGATCTTCGGGAAGGTACGGCATCGGCCCTCCGCCTCGTGGCGGCAGGCCACCGACCGCGCGTTCACGCTGATCGGCGACGGCCGGTACGAGGACGCGGGCGCGCTGCTCACCCGGGCGGCGGATCTGGAGCCCTGGCTCTCCGAGTCCTGGTTCAACCTGGCGCTGCTGCACAAGTTCCGGCACGACTGGGAGCAGGCGCGGGCCGCCGGACTGCGGGCCGTGGCCCTGCTCGACAAGGAGACCGGCGCCCCCGACTGGTGGAACGTGGGCATCGCCGCCACCGCCCTCCAGGACTGGCCGCTGGCCCGCCGTGCCTGGCAGGCGTACGGGCTCAAGGTCCCCGGGGCCTCCGCGGGCACCGGTGAGCCCGCCGGGATGGAGCTCGGCAGCGCCGCCGTGCGGCTCTCGCCGGAGGGCGAGGCCGAGGTGGTGTGGGGCCGCAGGCTCGACCCGGCCCGCATCGAGGTCCTCTCCATCCCGCTGCCCTCCTCCGGACGGCGCTGGGGCGAGGTCGTCCTCCACGACGGCGTGCCCAACGGCGAGCGCACCACCACGGCGGGCCCCTCCTACCCGGTCTTCGACGAGATCGAGCTGTGGGCCCCCTCCCCGGTCCCCACCTGGGTGGTCCTCCTGGAGGCCGCCACCGAGGCCGACCGGGACGCCCTGGAGCAGCTGGCCGCCGAGGCGGGCTTCGCCGCCGAGGACTGGTCGTCCTCGGTACGGCTCCTCTGCCGGGCCTGCTCCGAGTCGACCATGCCCAGCGCCGAGGGCGAGGGCGACCACGTCGACCCGCACGACCACAGCGAGCCCGGCCACCCGGGCCCGCTCGGCCACCGCTCGCCCGGCGAGCTGTGGGTGCCCGAGCGCGAGTGCGGCATCGCCGCCCCGGCGGACCTGGTCCGCGGCCTCCTCGACGGCTGGGTGGCCGACAGCCCGGACAGCCGCGAGTGGCGTGATCTCGAAGAGGTCTGCTGAGGCCCCCGGTCCCGGCCCCGTAGGCTGTCCCCCGACGGAATCGGGTTTTGCAGGAAGGCGCGGCGGCACATGGCGCAGCAGGAGACGGGCGAGCAGATCTTCACGGGCTACGCCCTGGACGACGACGGCTACATCGTGGACACGGAGGACTGCGAGGCGCGCGAGCTCGCCCACCGCGAGCGCGGCACCTCCCGCCCGATCACGGTGGTCGGCAACCCGGTGCTGCACCACGAGTGCAAGGACGTCACCGAGTTCGGCCCCGAACTCGCGGCCCTGGTCGACGACATGTTCGCCAGCCAGAAGACCGCCGAGGGCGTCGGCCTCGCCGCCAACCAGATCGGCGTCGGCCTGAAGGTCTTCGTCTACGACTGCCCCGACGACGAGGGCGTCCGCCACACCGGCCACGTGATCAACCCGGTCCTCGTCGACCTGCCGGCCGAGCGGCGCCACCTCGACGACTCCAACGAGGGCTGCCTCTCGGTCCCCACCGCCTACGCCTCCCTGGCCCGCCCGGACTACGCCGAGGTCCACGGCCAGGACCTGCACGGCAACCCCATCAAGGTCCGCGGCACCGGCTACTTCGCCCGCTGCCTCCAGCACGAGACGGACCATCTGTACGGCTTCCTGTACATCGACAAGCTCTCCAAGCGCGACCGCAAGGACGCCCTCCGCCAGATGGAGGAGGGCACCCCGCGCTACGAGACCGTCCCGAACGACTGACGCTCCCGTACGTACGCGAAAGGGCCCCGCACCGGCGACGGTGCGGGGCCCTTCCCCGTACGACGACCGCGTCTGCCTCCGGACCGTCCTCGCGGTCCCCCTGGTCCTGCTCACCCTTGCCGCCGCCTCCTTCTGCTACCTGGCGGTGACCATCCGCCCGTCCGGCCCTTGGGAGGACGACGCCCGCGCCGGATTCCACGGCCGTCGCCGGTCAGGGCGTTCCATGCCGTGACGGTGGCACAGGGAAGGGTCTCTGCCTCGGCGTAGGAGAGGAATCCGGCGAAGGACGCGAGGTCGAAACGGCCCCAGTGCAGCATGCCGCCGGCCGTGCCCGCGTCCAGGACGAGCGCGGCCGCGGTGGCCGTCACTCCCACGCCGGTGAGGAAGGCGCGCCCGCTCCGGGTCGCACTCCCGAACCCGAGAGAGCCGGGGCTCGCGAAGCGAAGAACCAGCGGTACGGCGAGCGCGGTGACCAATGCCGCCGGGATCAGTCGTGCGAGCAAGCCACCGACACCGAGGGCGTCTGCCGACGCGGGACCGAGCGCGGTGCCTGCGCCGAGTGCCACAGCCATGACCAGGCCACCGCCCAGCGCCCGGGCCAAGGCCCGGTTCCGTCCGGATGCGGGTGCGGGAGCGGACGCGCGGAGACGAAGAGCTGGCACGATATCTCCCGGCTCGGTGGCTGGTATCGATTTCAGGTACCTGTCCAGTCTCGCCTGCCGCTCCCGCCACCATCTCGTAGTCGCGGAGGAGTTGCCGGTACATCCTTTGACGGAGCACGGTCGCCCGGGTAGCTGCTTCCCCCGCGCCAGGTCCGGCCTTTCTCGCTGCTGGCCCGCCCCGGCCACGCCGAGGTTCGCTCACGGCCGGGATCCGCTCCGCCAGATGACGGAGGGCACCCCGCGCTACAGGGTCGTCCCCAACGACTGATCCTCGCCCCCGCGCGCACCCACGGCGCGGTGGGCGGCCCAGCCGGCCGCCGCGCCGGTCGCGTACCAGAAGAGGTCCGGCGCGTTGAACGTCGTGCCGAGCACGAGGCGCGCGAGGGTGCTGCGCGCGGCCAGTTCCGCCGGTACGCCGGTCAGCTGGAACAGCTCCACGGCGCAGCTGAACCCGAGGGCGACCCCGGCCGCCACGACCGGCCGCACGCGGGGCGCGACCAGGACGACCAGGGTCAGGACCAGGATCGTGTAGAGGGCGTCCCCCGCCTACTTGGCGGCCACGCCCGGCGCCGCGGCCCTGATTCCCAGGCCCGCGGCGACGGTGAGCAGTGCGGCGGCGCACGCCGTGAGCCGCGTCCGCAATCAGAAGTCCTCGTCCAGGTCCACCGAGCCCTCGACCGCCACCTGGTAGGCGGACGGGCGGCGCTCGAAGAAGTTGGTGAGCTCCTGGACGCCCTGGAGCTCCATGAAGGCGAAGGGGTTCTCGGAGCCGTACACCGGGGCGAAGCCGAGGCGCTGGAGGCGCTGGTCGGCGACGCACTGGAGGTACTCGCGCATCGACTCGGTGTTCATGCCGGGCAGGCCGTCGCCGCACAGGTCGCGGCCGAACTGGAGCTCCGCCTCGACGGCCTCCTTCAGCATGTCCGTGACTTGCCGCTGGAGTTCGTCGTCGAAGAGCTCCGGCTCCTCCTTGCGGACCGTGTCCACGACCTCGAAGGCGAAGTTCATGTGCATGGTCTCGTCGCGGAAGACCCAGTTGGTGCCGGTCGCCAGGCCGTGCAGCAGGCCGCGGGAGCGGAACCAGTACACGTAGGCGAAGGCGCCGTAGAAGAACAGGCCCTCGATGCAGGCGGCGAAGCAGATCAGGTTGAGGAGGAAGCGGCGGCGGTCGGCCTGGGTCTCCAGGCGGTCGATCTTCTCCACCGAGTCCATCCAGCGGAAGCAGAACTGCGCCTTCTCGCGGATGGACGGGATGTTCTCGACGGCCGCGAAGGCCGCCGCGCGGTCCTCCGGGTCGGGGAGGTAGGTGTCCAGGAGGGTCAGGTAGAACTGGACGTGCACCGCCTCCTCGAAGAGCTGGCGGCTCAGGTAGAGCCGCGCCTCCGGGGAGTTGATGTGCTTGTAGAGCGTGAGGACCAGGTTGTTCGCCACGATCGAGTCGCCGGTCGCGAAGAAGGCGACCAGGCGGCCGATCATATGCTGCTCACCGGGGGTGAGCTTGGCGAGGTCCGCCACGTCCGAGTGGAGGTCGACCTCCTCGACCGTCCAGGTGTTCTTGATGGCGTCCCGGTAGCGCTCGTAGAAGTCCGGGTAGCGCATCGGCCGCAGGGTCAGTTCGAAGCCCGGGTCGAGCAGGTTGTTCTTGCGGGTGGTCGGGCTGGTCACTGGCAGGCCTCGCAGGACTCGGGGTTTTCCAGGGAGCAGGCGACGGCGTCGGCGTCGGGCGTCGCCTGCTGGACGGGGATGGTGGTGGCCTGGGCGGCGCGGGCGATCCTCGTCGCCGGGCGCGAGCGCAGGTAGTACGTGGTCTTCAGGCCCTGCTTCCAGGCGTACGCGTACATCGACGACAGCTTGCCGATGGTCGGCGTCTCCATGAACAGGTTCAGGGACTGCGACTGGTCGAGGAACGGCGTGCGGGCCGCCGCCATGTCGATGAGGCCGCGCTGCGGGATCTCCCACGCCGTGCGGTACAGCGCGCGGACCTCGGCCGGCACCCAGGTGAAGCCCTGTACCGAGCCGTTGGACTCGCGCAGCGCCTCGCGGGTCTGCGCGTCCCACACGCCGAGCTTCTTGAGGTCCTCCACCAGGTAGCCGTTGACCTGGAGGAACTCGCCGCTCAGCGTCTCGCGCTTGAAGAGGTTGGAGACCTGCGGCTCGATGCACTCGTACACGCCCGCGATCGACGCGATCGTCGCGGTCGGGGCGATGGCGAGGAGGAGGCTGTTGCGCATGCCGACGGCGGCGACGCGCTCGCGCAGCGCGGCCCAGCGCTCCGGCCAGGTGAGCTCCACGTCGTAGTGGTCGGGGTGGAGGACGCCCTGCGCGGTGCGGGTCTTCTCCCAGGCCGGGAGGGGGCCGTTGCGCTCGGCGAGGTCGGCGGACGCCTCGTACGCGGCGAGCATGATCCGCTCGGCGATCCGGGTGGACAGGGCGCGGGCCTCGGCGGAGTCGAAGGGCAGCCGCAGCTTGAAGAAGACGTCCTGGAGGCCCATCGCGCCCAGGCCCACCGGGCGCCACTTGGCGTTGGAGCGGCCGGCCTGCTCGGTCGGGTAGAAGTTGATGTCCACGACCCGGTCGAGGAAGGTCACGGCGGTGCGGACGGTGGCGTCGAGGCGGTCCCAGTCGATGTCGCCGGTCCCGGTGTCGACGAACGCGCCGAGGTTGACCGAGCCGAGGTTGCAGACGGCCGTCTCGCCGTCGTTCGTGACCTCGATGATCTCGGTGCACAGGTTCGAGGAGTGGACGACCGTGCCGGGCTCGGCGGTCTGGTTGGCCGTACGGTTCGAGGCGTCCTTGAAGGTCATCCAGCCGTTGCCGGTCTGGGCCAGGGTCCGCATCATCCGGCCGTACAGGTCGCGGGCCGGCATCGTCCTGCGGGCCAGGCCCTTGGCCTCGGCGGCGCGGTAGGCGGCGTCGAACTCCTCGCCCCACAGGTCGACGAGCTCGGGCACGTCGGCGGGGGAGAAGAGCGACCACTCGGCGTCCGCGTTCACCCGGCGCATGAACTCGTCCGGGATCCAGTGGGCGAGGTTCAGGTTGTGGGTGCGGCGGGCGTCCTCGCCGGTGTTGTCGCGGAGCTCCAGGAACTCCTCGATGTCGGCGTGCCAGGTCTCCAGGTAGACGGCGGCGGCGCCCTTGCGGCGGCCGCCCTGGTTCACGGCGGCGACCGAGGCGTCCAGGGTCTTCAGGAAGGGCACGATGCCGTTGGAGTGGCCGTTGGTGCCGCGGATGAGGGAGCCGCGCGAGCGGATCCGCGTGTAGGACAGGCCGATGCCGCCGGCGTGCTTCGACAGGCGCGCGACCTGGTGGTAGCGGTCGTAGATCGAGTCCAGCTCGTCCAGCGGGGAGTCGAGCAGGTAGCAGGAGGACATCTGCGGGTGGCGGGTGCCCGAGTTGAAGAGCGTGGGGGAGGAGGGCAGGTAGTCCAGACGGCTCATCAGGCCGTACAGCGCCGCCACCTCGTCCAGGGCGCGGGCGCTGTCGTCCTCGGCGAGGCCGGCGGCGACCCGGAGCATGAAGTGCTGCGGGGTCTCGATGACCTTGCGGGTGATCGGGTGGCGCAGCAGGTAGCGCGAGTAGAGGGTCCGCAGGCCGAAGTAGCCGAAGCGGTCGTCGGCGGCCGGGTCGATCAGCGCGTCCATCCGGTCCGCGTGCAGCGCCACGAGGGCGGCGGTGCGGTCGGCGATCAGGCCCTCGCGGTGGCCGGTGGCGACCGAGGCGGAGAAGGAGACCGCGCCCTGCGAGGCCGCTTCCTCGGCGATCGTGAGCGTCAGCAGCCGGGCGGCGAGCCGGGAGTAGGCGGGGTCCTCCGCGATGAGGCCCGCGGCGGCCTCGGTGGCCAGTTCGCGCAGCTCCGCCTCGTCCGACCCGGCGTGCCGGCCGCGCAGCGCGGCGGCGGCGACCCGGCCGGGGTCGGTGTCGGTGAGGTCGGCGGTGAGGTCGGTCAGGGTCCGCAGCAGTACTGTCCCGGGGCCGTCGCTCTCGCTCGCGGTGGCCTCGGCGGCTGACGGACCCGCAGGCGCGATGGTCACGTGGGGGCTCTCCCTCGCTCGGTTCGGGGCCATGGCGGGGAGGGGTGGGCGGGCACCCGTACGCGCGGAAGTGCCCGTGTCCACCGGCCCATTCCGCGAGGCCCGGACGTCGTCGGCACCCGGAACGGACGGACCGGGCGCGCTGTCGGCAGGTGCTCGGACTCGCCTCGTACGAAAGCGTATGAAGCACACCGTTGCGGGACAGTTCCGGATTCGCACCGGATTCCCCTGCGGTGACAGCGAGGACGAGCATACATGTGGGGGGCGCCGATCTCGGCACCCCCCACATGTTGTGTCCCCGCTCGCTTCCTCGGTCGCTTCTCCGGCTGCTTCTCCGGTCGTTCCCGGCTTCCGCGTTCAGAGTTCCAGGGCGTACGTGAGCAGGAGCAGGCCGGGGACCGGCGACCAGTCCCGCTCCGGGGTGCGGACGAAGCCGAGGCGCTCGTAGATCCGGTGGGCCCGGACCATGCCGGGCTGGGTGGAGAGCACGAGCCGCGTACTGCCCAGGGCCCGGGCCCGGTCGACGCAGGCCCGTACCAGCGCCTCGCCGACGCCCCGGCCGCGCGCCGCGTGGGCGACCGCCAGCATCCGGAACTCGGCCTCGCCCTCGACGGCGATGTCGGCGTACTCCCGCCCGCCGGCCGTGAAGGCGACCCCGCCGAGCACCGTCCCGTCCTCGTCGTCCACCGCCACGAGCACCTCGGCCTCGGCGGCCCTGTGCGCCACGTCCCGCAGGACGTGCAGGTAGTCGTCGTCCTCGCCGAGGTCGAGGTGCCCGTCGTCGAGGTAGGCCCGTGCGGTGACCTCGCCCAGCTCCTCGTACTCTTCCGGCCGTACGGGCCTGATCGTGAAGTCCATGTCCGGCAGTCTGCCCCGCTCAGCCGCTCGCGCCCACCGCGTTGTCCGGCGCCCCGTCGCCGACGGGCGGCAGGTCGCCGCGCTCGACGGGCGGGCCGCCGCCGGTGGACTTCGGCAGGACGGCGTCGAGTTCGGTGTCGTCGGCGCGGTGGGCCTTCGCCGCCGCCTGCCGCAGGAGGTCGCGGGGGACGGTGAGCGGGGCGGCGACCTCGACGCGGAGCCCGTTCTCGTTCCGCAGGTAGGCGTGCTGCTCGCCGGTGCGCCGGTACCAGCCGTCGCCCTCGGCCACGCAGGAGTCGCCCTTGGCGGGGCCCGCGACGCACTCCTCGGCGCGGAAGGGCCGCCGTTCGGCGGTGAGCGTGAGGTTGCCGCCGCCGTCCTCGCGTACGTACACGATCTGGAAGCCGTCGTCGCCGACGACCCCGGCGGACTGGAGCGCCGGCGCGTACCCCTCGGCCTCGGTGACGTAGACGTGCTCGACACGGATCTGGGCGTGCCGGGCGCGGGCCTCCAGGGCGCTCCGGTCGGGCGGCGGCGGGGGTGTGCCGCCCGCCGTCACGGTGCCGCAGCCGGTGACGGCGAGCAGGAGCAGCAGGAGGGGCGCGGTCCGGGGGCGCATGGGGGCCTTTCCGTGGTGGGTACGCGGCAAGGCCGCCCGGCCTGGGAGGCGGGCGGCCCGTGGGATGGTACGGCGGGGCTCAGTGGCTGCCGGCGCCGACCTTCGGCAGCTCGGTGCGGACCCCGGCGTCGCCGGCGTCGGCCGTGTAGTCCGAGGGCGAGGTCTCGTCGACGCCCTCGGGGGCCTTGGCGGCCTTGAGGACGAAGGTGAGGACCACCGTCACGAGGACGTTGAGCACGAAGGCGGTGAGGCCGATGTAGCCGATCTCGCCGATGCCGGGGATCTCGGCGGAGGAGCCGCCGAAGTGCTTCTGCTTCGGCGTCGACACGTTGTACGCGGCGATCGTGCCGTACACCATGCCGACGGCCCAGCCGGCGAGCAGCGCCCAGCGGTGGAACCAGCGGGTGAACAGGCCGCCGACCAGGGCCGGGAAGGTCTGGAGGATCCAGATGCCGCCCAGCAGCTGGAAGTTGATGGCGACCGTCTTGTCCATGGTGAGGACGAAGACGAGGGCGCCGACCTTCACCAGGAGGGAGACCAGCTTGGAGACCTTGGTCTCCTGCTCGGGAGTGGCCCCGGGCTTGAGGAAGTCCTTGTAGATGTTCCGGGTGAAGAGGTTGGCGGCGGCGATCGACATGATCGCGGCCGGGACGAGCGCGCCGATGCCGATGGCGGCGAAGGCCACGCCCGCGAACCAGGCGGGGAACATGTTCTCGAACAGCTGCGGGATGGCGAGCTGCCCGTTCTCGACCTGGACCCCGGCGGCGATCGCCATGAAGCCGAGCAGCGCGAGCAGGCCCAGCATCAGCGAGTAGAGCGGCAGGATCGTGGTGTTGCGGCGGATGACCTCGCGGCTCCTGGACGACAGGGTCGCCGTGATGGAGTGCGGGTACATGAAGAGCGCGAGCGCCGAGCCGAACGCCAGCGTCGCGTACGTCCACTGCCCGGCCTCCGACGGGATGAGCCCGCCCACCTTGTTGGCGGTGAACTTCTCGTTCGCCGCGCCGAAGATCTCGCCGAAGCCGCCCAGTTTGATCGGGATGTAGATGATCGCCACGGCGATCACCAGGTAGATCAGGGTGTCCTTGACGAAGGCGATGAGGGCGGGCGCGCGCAGACCCGAGGAGTAGGTGTACGCGGCGAGCACGCCGAAGGCGATGAGCAGCGGCAGGTCCTTGACGAACCAGTGGGTGTCCTCGCCGCCGCCGACGCCCATCACGTCCAGGACGGCCTGGATGCCGACGAGCTGGAGCGCGATGTACGGCATCGTGGCGAGGATGCCGGTGACGGCGACCGCGAGGGAGAGGCCCTTGGAGCCGAAGCGGCCGCGGACGAAGTCGGAGGTGGTCACGTACCCGTGCTTGTGCGAGACCGACCAGAGGCGGGGCAGGAAGGTGAAGATCAGCGGGTAGACGAGGATGGTGTACGGGACGGCGAAGAAGCCGGCCGCGCCCGCCGCGTAGATGGCGGCGGGGACGGCGACGAAGGTGTACGCGGTGTAGAGGTCGCCGCCGAGCAGGAACCAGGTCACCCAGGTGCCGAACGAACGGCCGCCCAGGCCCCATTCGTCGAGACTGTTCTCGTTCTCCGCCTTTCGCCATTTCGCGGCGAGAAAGCCCATGACCGTGACGGCCAGGAAGAAGAAGACGAAGACGGAGAGCGCGACGACGTTGACGTCCTTCATCGCCCCTCACCCCCCTGGGCGGCGCGGCGGGCGCGCTGGTCGCGCTGCCAGAGCTTGTACGCGACGGCGGTGAGCGCGGTGGCGATCAGCACCCACAGCATCTGGTACCAGTAGAAGAACGGGATTCCGGCGAGAAGCGGTTCGGTCTTCGCGTACGAACCCACCCACAGCATCGCGACGAACGGGGCGATCAGGCAGAGCGCGATGACGATTCTGACCGGTGTGACGACTGGTGCTTTTCCTGTGGTGGTCTGTGACATGGTGAATGGGAGTCCCCTCGTTGCACACCGGTTGACGCCGACGAAATGTAGGGGACCCTTCGTCTTCGCGGAACCCCCGACCTCCTCACGGATGGCGGGAGCCGTCGGTTCGGTTCAGAGCCAGCCTTCCTTCACCGCCCGTGCGCCGGCCTCGAAGCGGCTGCGGGCGCCCAGCCGGGACATCAGCTCCGAGCTCATCCGGCGCACGGTCCGCAGCGAGACGCCGAGCCGCCGGGCGGCGATGTCGTCGGTGCAGCCGATGCCAAGCAGCATGACCAGTTCCCGTTCCTGCGGGGAGAGGTCGTGCGCGTCGCGGCGGGGTGTCTCGCCGAAGGGGGTGCCCACCGCCCACAGGCGCTCGAAGAGGACGACGAGGGCGTGGACGAGGCCGGGGCTGCGTACTTCGAGGGCGCCGGCCCGGCCGTCCTCCGGGTCGACCGGGACGAGCGCGGCCTCCCTGTCGACGATCACCATGAGCAGCGGGACGACGGGCACCGTCCTTGCCTCGCCGCCGAGTTCGCAGTACCAGCGTACGTAGTCGACGGTCGGCTGGTCGTTGCGGAGGCTCTCCTGGTAGACGGAGCGGATGCGGACCCCGCGCTCCAGGGCGAGCTGGTCGAGGGGTCGGCTGGCGTCCATGGTGTCGGGGAGCTGGGCGCCTCCCACGAGGAGGGAGAGGCACTCCTCGCGGGCTCCCGAGGCGAGGGCTTCGAGCCGGTCGCGTACGGCTTCCAGGCCCACCACGCGCTCCACCACGTCGTGGGTGGGGCCGCCTCCTCCGGGGCCCCCGGGGAGTGTGGCGAGGATGTCGGCCACCGCCCGCTCGGCCCGTTCGACCTCTCGGCGGCGCCGGTTCAACTCGGCCTCGGCGCGGGCGAGCAGGAAGGAGAAGCTGACCTCGGGGTTGAAGGGCGTGGGGTCGTCGCCGCCGTCCTCCATGGCGACGAGGCGGGCCTCGGCGAGCCGCCCGATGGCCTCGCGGACCCGGTCCTCCGTCCAGTCGAGCCGGGCGGCCAGCTCCGCCACCCCGTCCTCGGGCCGTTCCAGCATGAGCCGGTAGACGGTCTCCGCGGACCGCTGAATTCCCAGCGCCTCCAACAACGCGTCATCCCCCCAGGTATGGCCTGTGTGCGTCGCGTGCGTGCGGTGATCGTAGGCTGCCGCCCGTCTTCAGGTCTAGTCCAATGGGGGGGTGCCGGGAGTTCGTCAGGTCGGCGGTGCCGGCGCCGACGAAGCGCTGCGGGGCGGGAGTTCGTGATCCAAGATGGAGAGAGTTGGTCTAGTCCAGCACCCGTTCGACTTCTCTTCTCCTTCCGTCTTCCACCGTTCCAGCGAAAAGGACCACGCCCCATGACGATCCCGCGGCGCACCGTCGTCCTCGGCGCCCTCCCCTTCGGCACGACCGTCGACGAGGCCACCTCGTTCGCGATCCTCGACCGCTTCACCGAACTCGGCGGCACCGTCGTCGACACCGCCAACAACTACGCGTACTGGCTCGACGGGGCCACCGGCGACGAGAGCGAGGCCACCGTCGGACGCTGGCTCGCCGCCCGCGGCAACCGCGACGGCCTCGTCCTCTCCACGAAGTGCGGCGCCCGCCCCCGCCCCGGCACCGACGTGTGGGAGGGCCTCTCCGAGAAGGCCGTCAAGACCGCCCTCGACGACAGCCTCACCCGCCTCGGCACCGACCGCGTCGACCTCTACTGGACCCACGTCGAGGACCGGACCGTCCCTCTGGAGGAGACCGTCGGCGCCCTCGCCGACCTCGTCGAGGAGGGGAAGGCCGGCGAGCTCGGCGCCAGCAACCACGCCGCCTGGCGGGTCGAGCGCGCCCGCAGCCTGGCCGGCGACCGCCCCCGCTACACCCACCTCCAGAACCGTCACTCCTACCTGGTGCCCCGCTTCGACAAGGCCCTGCCCTCCCCGGCGCACGTCCACGTCACCCGTGAGCACCTCGACTACGCCCGTTCCGAGCAGCTCCCGATCTGGGCCTACAGCGCCCTGCTCTCCGGCGGCTACACCCGGCCCGAGGTCGGCATCCCCGAGGCGTACGACCACCCCGGCACCCCGCCCCGGCTCGCCGCCCTCGCCGAGACCGCCCGCGAACTCGGCGCCACCGTCAACCAGGTCGTGCTCGCCTGGCTGCTCGGCGGCGAGACGACCGTCCTGCCGATCGTCGGCGCCAGCCGCGTCGAGCAGATCGAGGAGGTCATGGACGCGCTCACGCTGACCCTCGACCCGGAGCAGCGCCGCCGCCTCGACGAGGCCGGCGCCTGACCGTCCCGCTCAGTCCGCCACCGGAGCCGGAGAGACCAGCAGCTCCTGGCCCCGGTGGTCGGACAGCCCGGCCGGATCGGTCAGCGCGTAGCGGTGCACCCGCAGCGGCCCTCCCGTGAACGTCCAGTCCAGCCGCCACAAGGGCAGCGGCCCCTCGCTGTCCCAGCTCACCGGCAGCACCGACGACGAGGCCGACGCCGCGTCCTCGAAGGCGCCTCGCAGCCCGTCGAGATCGCCCATCGCCGGGGTCGTGTTGAAGTCCCCCGAGATCAGCAGGGGGTACGGGTTCGCCCGGGCGTCCGCGAGCAGCGCCGCGTAATGCTCCTTGCGCACGGCGTCGGTGTCCCGGACCACCCGGTAGAAGTCCCGGCTCAGCCAGTCGCGCTCGATGTCCAGCTGCACCGGGATGTGCACGTTGTAGAACGAGACCACCCGGCCCCGCACGTCCACGTCGGTGCGCAGCACCTTGTTCCGCTCGAACCGCTCCCGCCACGGGACCGACCGGTCGTCCGCCGCCTGCCCCCGGCCCACCGGGGGAACGGCCACCACCGGGAAGCGCGAGAGCGTCACCAGCTCCCCGCGCACCACCACCCGATGGCCGGGGAAGGCCGCGCGCAGCCGGGCCAGCCGGTCGATCTCCGTGTGGGTGCCGTCCACCCACGCCAGGTACTCCTGGAGCAGGTACACGTCGGCGTCCTTCGACCGCAGGAAGCGGTGGAACTCCTCCGGGTCGTCGGTGGTGTCCCAGTACAGCGTGTTCCAGGAGAAGACCCGCACCGCGCCCGCCGGCGCCGGCCCCGGGCCCCCGCCCGGCAGCAGCGCCCCCCAGTGCACCCCGGCCCGGCCCGCCCCGGCGAGCAGCAGCACCACCAGCGCGCCCGCCAGCCACCGCCGCCGCACCGGGTCCCGTACCGCGGGGCAGAGGGTGAGGAGTGCCGGCGGCACGGCGAGGAAGAGAGGCGGGGGAGCGAGGTCCGGCAGCAGCCACGGCCACCACTTCCCGCTGAGGAGGAGACCCGGCAGCACCAGCAGGGCCCACCCCGCCACGGCGACGGCGAGCAGGCGCGGAAAGGTCGTCTGGGGATTCACGACCGGGAACGCTAGCAGCCGTCAACTGGCTTGCAGGACGGTCGAGTTGACCGTCTCGAACTGCGAGAGGAGGCGATACGGGAACGATACGCGACCCATACAGCGACCCGGTGTGCTCTTCCCATGACGCAAACCGTGTCGGTCGTCATCCCGGCCCACAACTCCGCACGCACCCTCGACGCCTGCCTCAGATCCGTCTACGCCCAGACCCACCCGCCCCACGAGGTCATCGTGGTCGACGACGGCTCCACCGACGCCACCGCCGAGATCGCCCGCCGCCACCCCTGCACCCTCCTCGGCGACGGCGTCAACCGGGGCGTCTCCGCCGCCCGCAACGCCGGCATCGCCGCAGCCACCGGCGAGGTCCTCTTCTTCCTCGACTCCGACGAGGCCCTCACCCCCGACTCGGTCGCCAACGCCCTGGAACTCCTGCGCGCCGACCCCGGCTGCGGATGCGTGCACGGCGTCATCGCCCCCGAACCGCTCTACGACGACGGACCCGTCGAGTGGTACAAGACCCTCCACGCCCACTGGTGGCGGGCCCGCGGTGCCGGAGTCGTCGAGACCGCCTTCTTCGCCCAGGCGGCCGTGCCCCGCGAGGTCTTCGAACGGCTCGGCGGCTTCGACGAGACGCTGCGGGACTCCGAGGACCTGGAGTTCAGCGACCGGCTCGCCCCCCACTACCGGATCGTCCTCACCGAGAAGGTGGCCGCCCGGCACGACGAGGAGCACCGTCTCGGTCCGCTCCTCGCCGAGACCTACCGCCGCGCCCTCCTCCTCGTCCCCGCCCTGCGCTCCGCCCGCGCCGGAGGCCGTACCAACCTCACCGCCAACACCCCCGCCTCCGTCCTCACGGCGGCCCTCCTGCTCGGTTCCGTCCCTCCGGCACTCCTGCTCGGCGGACCGTTCCCCTGGCTCGTGCCCGCCGCCGGCCTGCTCGCCTTCTGCCTCGCCAACGCCGGGCTCATCCGTTTCGCCGCCCGACGCAAGGGCCCCGCCTTCGCCGCCTTCTTCACCGGAGTCCACCTCACCTGCCACGCCGCCCTGCTCGCCGGCGCCGCCGTCGGGGCCCTCCGCTCCCTCCGGTCCAGGCCCGCCGCCGGGCGTCCGCGGGAGGAGGCGGGCGTCCGATGACCGCACTGCGCCGCCTCCTCACCCCCGTCGTGGTCCTCGCCGCCCTCGTCGGCGTGTACCTTCTCGTCCGGGACCAGGGCGCCGAGGCCGCCCGGGCCTTCGCCCGCGCCGACGCGGCCCCGCTGCTCGCCGCCTCCGTCCTCGCCAACATCGCCGGACTCGTCCTCGCCGTGCACGCCTGGCGGGTCCTCATCCCCGGCGACCACCCGATCCGGGGCCTGCGCGCCGCCAAGATCTACTTCCTCGGACAGCTCAGCAAGTACGTGCCCGGCCGCGTCTGGGGCGTCCTCACCCACATCGCCCACGGACGCGAGGCCGGGGTGCCCGCCGCGCGGATGACCTCCGCGTACGTGCTCAGCCTCGCCCTCACCCTGCTCACCGGCGCCGCCGTCGGGCTCGCCGCCGCTCCCGCCGCCCTGCCCGGGCAGTGGTACTGGCTCTGCCCGCCCGCCCTCCTCTTCCTCGCCGGGCTCGTCCGGCCGGCCCTCCTCACCCGGCCCGTCACCGCCCTGACCCGGCTCGCCCGCCGGCCCGTCGACCCACCGCCGGACACCGCCGTCCGCCGGGCCGTCCTCCTCGCCCTCGCCTCCTGGACCGCCTCCGGCCTCCACCTGTGGTTCCTGCTCCTCGCGATCGGCGCGCCCCCCTGGGCCGGACTCGGCGCGGCCGTCGGCGGCTTCGCCCTGGCGACCGTGGTCAGCAGCCTCGCCGTGATCGTCCCCGACGGCTGGGGGGTACGGGAGCTGACCCTCACCGCCGCCCTCGCCACCGTCCTGCCGGGCGGGCTCGCCGCCGCCGCCGCGATCGCCAGCCGACTGGTCTGCGTGCTCGCCGAACTCGGCAGCTCGGCCGTGGTCCTGGCCTGGTCCCGCCTCCGGGACCGGACGCCCCGGACCGTCGCGCCCCCGACCCGTACCCCGTCCCGGGCCTCGACCCCCGTTCCCACCCCGCACCCGTACGCCCTCACCGCACCGATCGGAGAAGAAGTCCGTGTACACCCTTGACGACGCCGAGCGGCTCGACGTGGACCAGGTCCACTCCCTCTACCGCCGTTACGTGAACAAGAGCCAGGTCTCCCTGATGACCTCCTTCGGCTTCGGCCGCGAGCTGGTCAGGAGCGCCGAGGGCGCCCATCTCACCCTCACCGACGGGCGCCGGATCCTCGACCTCACCGGCGGTGTCGGCGTCCTCAACCACGGTCACAACCACCCCCGCATCCTCGCCGCCCGCGAGCGCTTCGCCCGCGACAAGCGGATGGAGGTCCACAAGACCTACTTCTCCCCCTACCTCGCCGCCCTCGGCCACAACCTCGCCGAGATCCTCCCCGGCGACCTGAACATGGCCTTCCTTCCGAACTCCGGCGCCGAGGCCGTCGAGGGCGCGGTCAAGCTCGCGTACAAGTACCACGGCGGGAAGCGGAACACCGTGCTGCGTGCCGACCGCGCCTTCCACGGCAAGCTGCTCGGCTCCGGCGGACTCACCGGTCAGGCCCAGTTCGCCTTCCCCACCATCCCCGGAGTCGACACCTTCCGGTACGGCGACCTCGACTCGGTCCGCCGGGCCGTCGCCGCCCACCGGGGCGACGTGTACGCCCTGCTCGTCGAGCCGTTCAGCGCCTCCACCATCCAGTGGTGCTCCGAGGAGTTCCTGCGCGGACTGCGCGAGATCTGCGACCGGGAGAAGATCGTCCTGATCTTCGACGAGATCTACACCGGCTGGGGCAAGACCGGCTCCCTCTTCCACTTCATGCGCTACCCGGGCCTGATCCCGGACGTCCTCACCACCTCGAAGTCCTTCGGCGGCGGCAAGTCCTCCATCTCCGCCTACGTCGCCCGCGAGCCGGTCTTCCGCAAGGCGTACGACAACCTCGGCGACGCCCTGATGAACTCCACCTCCACCACCTACTACGGCTTCGGGGAGGAGTGCGCCACCGCCCTCGAAGCCGTCAACATCGCGGTGGAGGACGACTATCCGGCCCGTGCCCGCGCCCTCGGAGCCGTACTCGAACCCGGTCTCGAACGCCTCGCCAAGCAGTACCCCGACGAGATCGGACGGGTCGCCGGCGCCGGCGCCCTGTGGGGCGTCTTCATCGAGGGCGGGCCCCGCATCCTCGACCTGGTCGCCAAGCTCGCCCCCGGCGGCATGGCCCGCGACCCCCGCTTCAAGACCAAGCTCGTGACCTGCGCCGTCATCAACGCGCTCTACCAGGACCACGACATCTACACGTACTACACGCTCAACGGGGACAACCCGCTGATCATCGGCCCCTCCCTGGTGACCGAACCCGAGGAGGCCGAGCGCGCGGTCGACGCCCTCGACGACGTCCTCTCCCGCGGCCTCACCGGCCTCGTCGCCCGTTTCATCAAGCAGAAGGTGAGCTCCCAGTGGTGATCACGATCACCGGCGCGGCCGGCATGCTCGGCTCCCGCCTGGCCGAACGACTCCTCGCGGAGGGCCACGAGGTGCGCGGCGTCGACCTGCGCCCCGGCCCCGGCGTCGTCCTCACCGGCGACATCCGCGACCGCGAGCTGATGGACAAGGCCCTCGACGGCGCCGACGTCCTCGTCCACGCCGCCGCCGCCCTGCCCAGCTACCCCGACGAGCAGATCCGCTCGATCATCGTCGGCGGCACCCGGAACGTCTTCGCCGCCGCCGCGGCGGCCGGCACCCCCCGGGTCGTGCACATCTCCTCGACCGCCGTCTACGGCCTGCCGACCGTCGTGCCCACGCCCGAGGAGTACCCGCGCGAACCCGTCGACACCTACAGCCGCGCCAAGGCCGCCGCCGAGGAGATCGCCGAACGGCACCGGGCCGAGGGCATGTGCGTGCCGATCCTCCGGCCCAAGACCTTCGTGGGCCCCGGCCGGATGGGCCTCTTCTCGATGCTCTTCGAATGGGCCGAGGAAGGCCGCAACTTCCCCGTCCTCGGCAAGGGGAACGTCAGGATCCAGATGTTCGCCGTGGACGACCTCGTCGACGCCGTCGTCACCGTCATCCACGCAGAGGACGAGGTCGCCAACGACACGTACAACCTCGCCGCCGCCGAATTCGGCACCCTCCGCGAGGACTTCCAGGCCGTCCTGGACGCCGCCGGGCACGGCAAGCGGGTCGTCGGCCTGCCCGCCAGGCCCGCGCTCGCCCTGCTCAGCCTCCTCCAGAGGGCGAGGCTCTCACCGGTGTACGGGCGGCTGCTGCACAAGCTGATGGACGACTCGTACGTCTCCATCGACAAGGCCAGGGCCCGCCTCGGCTTCACCCCCCGGCTCTCCAACGCCGAGGCCGTCCTGCACACCTACGCCTGGTGGCGCACCGCCCGGCACGCCACCCCGGCGGCGGGCGCGACCGGCCGCACCAGCAGGGACCCCTGGAAGCAGGGGCTGCTCTCCACCGCGAAGATCTTCTTCTGAGGGGCCGCGCCATGACTCAGCTCACCAGCGACACCGTCCGGACCACCCGGGAGGTCCCCGAACCGCCGGAGACCGGGCCGCCCGCGCGCCGCCGGCGCGGCCTTCCCGCACCGCTCGCCCTCCTCCGCCCCGGCCAGTGGCCCAAGAACCTGCTGGTCGTCCCGCTGGCGCTGCTCGGCGGCGGCTGGCACGGAGGCGGCGCCGCCCGCGTCGGGCTCGCGCTCGGCGCCTTCATCCTCGCCTCCTCCCTCGTCTACGTCCTCAACGACGTGGCCGACGTGGAACGCGACAAGCGCCACCCCGTGAAACGGCACCGCCCGCTCGCCTCCGGCCGGATGAGCGTCACCGCAGCCTGGACCACGGCCGCCGTCCTCGCCGCCCTCCTCGCCCCCGCCCTGTACGTCCTGGGCCCCGGCGGCGCCCTCGTCGTGGGCGCCTACCTCGCGGTGAACGGCGCCTACAGCTGGAAGCTCAAGCACGTCCCGCTGATCGACGTCTTCGTCGTCGCCACCGGCTTCGTCCTGCGCCTCCTCGGCGGGTACGAGGCCACAGGGCGGCCCGCCGAGATGTGGCTGGTCCTCACGGTCCTCGCCTTCTGCCTGGTCCTCATCCTCGGCAAGCGGCGCCACGAACTCAGCGTCTCCGGCACCGGCCACCGCCCGGCGCTCGTCGGCTACTCGGCGCACTTCCTCGACCTGGTCCTGGTGCTCTGCTCCGGCCTCGCCCTCGTCGGCTACCTGCTCTACCTCCGCACCGAGTCCGGCTTCGGCCCGTACGCGCCGCTCACCGTGGTCTGCGCGCTCCTGGCCCTCTTCCGCTACCTCCAGGTCGTGGTGGTGGACGGCGGTGGGGGCGAACCGGTCAGGACGCTGCTGCGCGACCGGGTCATGCTCGCCAACTCCGCCGTGTGGGGCGCCCTGCTGCTGCCCCAGCTCACCGCCTGACCTCCGCCGCCTGGCCCCCCGTCAGAGCAGCCGCTCCCTTCCCACCCTCCGATCGCCGAGGAACCCATGTCCGCACCCCTCGTGTCCGTGGTCGTCCCCATGTACAACGACCGCCGCACCGTCGACCTCTGCCTGCGCTCCGTCCTCGCCCAGACCCATCCGCACATCGAGGTGATCGTCGTCGACGACGCCAGCACGGACGGCTGCGCCGAGATCGCCGCCCGGCATCCCGTCCAGCTCGTCCGCGTCACCGAGAACGGCGGCCCCGGCGCCTCCCGCAACGAGGGCGTCCGCCGCGCCAAGGGCGAGATCGTCTTCTTCCTGGACGCCGACCTCACCATGCACCCGGAGGCGGTCGCCGAGGCGGTGGCCCTCTTCGACGAACACCCCGAGTACGGAGCCGTCTTCGGGGTCCCCGACAAGGAACCCCTCTTCCCCGAACCGCTCGTCGGGCAGTACCGCATCCTTCAGTACCACTACTGGCGCAAGAGCGCCGAAGGCGAGGTCAGCGGCGGTTTCTACGCCCTCGGCGCGGTCCGCAGGTCGGCCTTCATGGAGGCGGGCTGGTTCAACACGGCCCTGCGCCAGACCGAGGAGATCGACCACGCCGAACGGCTCGCCGCGCGGTGGCCGATGCTGCTGACCTCCCGGATACGGGGCCGGCTCTCGGACGAGAGCCGGATGCGGCCCCTGCTGCGGAAGGCGTTCGTACGGAGCCGGCTGCGGGTGCCGTTCTACTTCGACCGGGGCCGGGCCATGCAGGGCATGGAGACCGGCGGGCGGGCCGCCGCCTCCGCGCTCGGCGGCCTCGCCGTCGCGGCCCTGCCGCTCGCGGCCGTCCACCCGGGCGCGCTGCTGGTCTCGGCGGCGGCCCTCGGCGGCTCGGTCCTGGCCGACCTGGGCCAGTACCGCTTCGTCAGGAAGGAACGGGGCCTCGCCTTCACGGCCTTCTTCACAGGCGCCCACCTGCTGGTCAACACCGCCGTCGTGGCCGGCCTCGCCACCGGCCTGGCCCAGTACGCGACCAGCGTCCGCTTCCGCCGCATGTACCAGCCGGGGGAGGCCCTGACATGACGACGACGCTTCCCCCGGCCGGGACCGACGTACCGGCCGGGACCGGCGACCCGACCGGGACCGGCGCCCCGGCAGCGGTGCCGGAGCGGGTGTCCGGCCGGGCCCGGCGCACCGTCCGGGTCCTGCGCCTCTGGTATGGCAGGGCCGTGCTCGGTGCGGCCGTGGTGTGGCTGGCGTACGCCGTCCTGCGGTGGCTGGTCAGCGGGCGTTGGCACTGGTCGATCGTCCTCGACGTCGTCCCGCCGCTCTTCCTCCTCGGCGCCCCGCTGCTGCTGCTCGTGGCCGCCGCCGCGGCCTGCGGGCGCCGTCGCCCGCTCGCCGCGGTCGCCTCCGGCCTCGCTCTGGCGCTCGCCCTGACCACCGGGTCAGGCCTCAACTGGCCGGCGCTGTGGCGCGAACCGGGGCCGGCGCCGGCCGGCGCCCTGCGGGTGGTCTCGCTCAACACCCAGTACTGGGCCATGGCGACCGGCTCCGACCGGCTGATCGCCCTGCTCAGGTCCCGTGACGCCGACGTCTACCTGCTCCAGGAGCACGTCGGCTGGACCCCCGGTCTCGGAGAGGACGGCTACTGGCGGATCGACGACGACGCCGCCCTGCGCCGGGCCTTCCCCGGCTACCACGTGGCCCGGCGCGGCGAGCTGCTGACGCTCTCCCGCTTCCCGATCGTCGCCCAGCGGCTGGTGGGCCCCGGTCCGCGCCTCACCTTCGGCCGGAAGCCCGACTTCGGGCAGGAGTTCGCGCGGGAGAAGGTGCTCCGCACCGACATCGCGGTCGGCGGCCGGGTGCTGAGCACGTACAACGTGCACATCACCGTGCCGCTCGCCCTCGACAATCTGAACCCGTTCTCGGGCTTCGACCACGACGGCTATCTGCGTCGCAAGCACGCCTGGCGGCAGGAGGAGTTCGAGGGCCTGGAACGGGACGTACGGGCCAACGACCGGCCGCTGCTGATCGCGGGGGACTTCAACGCCACCGCTTCCATGCGCCCGCTCCGCCGACTGGCGGAGGTGGCCGAGGACGCCACCCCGGCGAATCCCTCGTTCCTGCCCCTGAGCTGGAAGTTCGCCTCGTTGGGGGAGTTCGGCGAGGACGTCCTCTTCAACCGGGACCTGCCGTTCTTCCGGGTGGACTGGGCCTTCACCAAGGGCGGCACCACGGTCCACCGCTACGACCTCCTGCCCACGGACGGGATCTCCGAACACCGCATGCAGGAACTGCGGATCATGCTGTGAGCGCGCCCCGGGCGGGGTGGGGACGGCGCACGGACGGGGCAGGGGCGGCGCACGGGCGCGCCCGGCCTCAGGCCGAGAGGGGCTCCGGTCGTTCGCCCAGCAGGATCGACCGCTCCAGGTCGCTGAGCTGTGGCCCGGGCTCGATGCCCAGCTGGTCGACGAGCGTCAGCCGGATCCGCCGGTACGCGGCCAGCGCCTCGGCCGTCCGTCCGGCGCGGTGCAGCGCCAGCATCAGCTGTCCGTGCAGCTGCTCCCGGAAGGGGTGCGTGGCGGCCAGCGCCATCAGCTCGCCGATCACGTCCGCATGGCGGCCGAGTGCCAGCTCCAGGCGGAGCCGTTCCTCGGTCGCCCGGATCCGCAGCTCCTCCAGGCGCAGCACGCCCGGTTCGAGCGCGGGGCCGCTCTCGCCGGCGAGAGCGGGACCGGTCCACAGGGCGAGCGCGTTGCGCAGCTCAAGCACGGCCTCGGCACGGCGGCCGTGCCCGGCCAGGACCCGGGCCCGTCCGACGCGGGCTTCGAAGACCGCGGAGTCGAGCTGTTCGGGGGCGATGCGGAGCCGGTAGCCGTAGGCCAGGGTCTCGATCGTGTCCGGCGCCCCGGCACCGGCGAAGGCCCGGCGCAGGGCGGAGACGCAGATGCGGATCTGGGTGCGGGCGCTGGCCGGCGGGCGCGGCCCCCACACCGCTTCGACCAGGCTCTCGACGGAGACGGCCCAGTCGGGCTCCAGGGCGAGGGCGGCCAGGACGGTCCGCGCCCTCCGGCCGCCGAGCGGCACCGGGCGGGCGTCGACGGTGGCCCGCAGCGGGCCGAGGACATGCAGGAACACGGCAGGTCTCCCCGTTCGTCGTTCGGAGGTTCGGTCACAGGAGGCGGCAGTCGGCCACGCGGTGGTGGCGCAGTTCGGGCGCCCGGTCCAGGAGTCGGTGGCAGATGGCCAGGGCCACACCGATGGCGTCGAGTTCGTCCGGTCCGTCGACGCAGAGCGCGATGCGGACGGTGGTTCCGGTGACGAGCGCGCGGGTGGCCTCGACGGGGTCCGCGGGCCGGAGGGCCTGGTGCAGGGTGCGCAGGACGCCGCTGGGGGTGGGGCGGGCGGTGTCCGCGGCGGCGGGCGCGGACAGCGTGATGCCGATGAGGTAGATGGCCGGATCCGGTGGTGGGTGGTCGGTCAGCCCCAGGAGAAGCCGTCGCCGGAGTCGGTGGGGGTGGGCGCCGGCGCGGCGGCCGGGGCGGTGAGGGGCTCCGGGGCGGTGGGGGTGTCGGCGGCGGCCTGCGGGCCGGCGAGCAGAGCGGCGAGGGCGGCGAGCGGGGCGGCGGCGAGGGTGAGGCCGAGGGCGCGGCGGGCGGAAGAGGACATGGCGGGGGGACCTCCGGTGGGAGCGGTTCGCGGGATTCACGTCGTATCGCCCCTTGGTGGGGCCCTTTCGACGTGTTCCAGCTTGCTCGACCGGCTGCGGTCTGTCAGCGCTCCCGGGGTGGCAGCAACCGTCCGGGCGGGTTGGTGCAAGGTGCCGTCCACCGCCCGCGTACGGCTCCGACCAGAGGATTCGTGGGGGGTGTCACGTTGCTGCCGTGCGGAAGGTGCAAGGCGGTGGCGCGGCTTCCGCGGGGCCGCGGGAACGCGGAAGGGGCCCGCTGGCGGACCGGCGGGCCCCTTCGCGGGGTGGTGCGGTGCTCAGCCGTTGGGGCGCTGGAGCCTCGCGACGAACTTGTACCGGTCGCCGCGGTAGACCGAGCGCACCCATTCGACCGGTTCGCCCTGGGCGTCCAGGGAGTGGCGGGAGAGCATCAGCATCGGCAGGCCGACGTCGGTGCCGAGCAGTCCGGCCTCGCGTGGGGTCGCGAGCGAGGTCTCGATGGTCTCCTCGGCCTCGGCGAGGTGCACGTCGTAGACCTCGGCCAGGGCGGTGTAGAGCGAGGTGTACTTGACCAGGGAACGGCGCAGCGCGGGGAAGCGCTTGGCCGAAAGGTGGGTGGTCTCGATCGCCATCGGCTCGCCGTTCGCCAGCCGGAGGCGCTCGATGCGGAGCACCCGGCCGCCGGGGGAGATGTCGAGCAGTCCCGCGAGGGTGTCGTCGGCGGTCACGTACCCGATGTCGAGGAGCTGCGAGGTGGGTTCGAGACCCTGGGCGCGCATGTCCTCGGTGTACGAGGTGAGCTGGAGGGACTGGGAGACCTTGGGCTTCGCCACGAAGGTGCCCTTGCCCTGGATGCGTTCGAGGCGGCCCTCGACGACCAGTTCCTGGAGCGCCTGGCGCACGGTCGTGCGCGAGGTGTCGAACTCGGCCGCGAGCGTCCGCTCCGGCGGCACCGGGGTGCCGGGGGGAAGGGTCTCCGTCATGTCGAGGAGATGCCTCTTCAGCCGGTAGTACTTGGGCACGCGCGCGGTACGGGTCGCCGCCCCGCCCTCTGTCTCCGTGCTGCCCGCCTCCGTGGCCATGGCCTGCCTTCCCGACTGTGCTGCTGCCGTCACCGGCTCCTCCGTCTGTCGCGGCTCACATGGTGGCACGGACCGGTCACGGGTCGTCGCCCTCCCTCAGGTGTCGGTCCGGTAACGGACCCGACTGCCCTTCTTATACACCCTTGACACCCCTAAAGGTCTAGGCCAAGCTCCGGGTACTGGTCTAAACCATTAAAGGCCAGGTCCCAGCCCCACGAGCACTACCTGACGTATGTCTTCGCGCGGTGGGCAGGGGTTGCAGGCATCCCTGAGGAGGGTGGCGTGAAGCGCAAGCTCATCGCGGCGATCGGCGTCGCGGGCATGATGGTCTCTATCGCTGCGTGTGGTTCCGACAGCGGCAAGGGCGACAAGGGCGGCAAGGCGGAGGGCGGCGACAAGACGCTCACCGTCTGGGTCATGGACGGCTCCGCCCCCGACGCCTGGATGGAGGGCGTCAACAAGGAGTTCGAGGCCAAGCACCCGGGCGTCAAGGTCAAGGTCGAGAAGCAGGTCTGGAACGGCATCCAGGAGAAGATCACCACCGCCCTCTCCGAGGACACCCCGCCGGACGTCCTTGAGCTCGGCAACACCCAGACCGCGGGCTACGCCGTCACCGGCGGCCTCGCCGACCTCACCGGCGACAAGGACAAGCTCGGCTACGCCGGCTGGAACAAGGGCATGGTCGCGTCGTCCGAGCTGGACGGCAAGCTCTACTCCGCCCCGTGGTACGCCGCCAACCGCGTCGTCGTCTACGACAAGGCCGCCTTCAAGAAGGCCGGTGTCACCCCGCCGAAGACCCGCACCGAGTGGATCGAGGGCCTGAAGAAGCTCAAGGCCTCCGACCCGAAGTCCCAGGCGATCTACCTGCCCGGCCAGAGCTGGTACGTCCTCGCCGGCTTCATCTGGGACGAGGGCAGCGACCTCGCGGTCAAGGACGGCGACAAGTGGAAGGGCAACCTGTCCTCCCCCGAGGCCGTCAACGCCATGAACTTCTACAAGGAGCTGGCGTCCTACTCCACCGCTCCGAAGGACAAGGACGAGGCGACCCCGCAGCAGTCCACCGACATCATCCCCAAGGGCGGCGTCGCGTCCTGGATCGGTCTCGGCTGGGAGGCCGGCGGCGCGATCGAGGCCATGAAGAAGGCCGGCAAGACCGCCGACTTCGGCTACTTCCCGATCCCGGGCAAGACCGCCGACAAGCCGGGCTCCGTCTTCTTCGGCGGCTCGAACCTCGCCATCTCCGAGCGGTCCCAGAACAAGGACCTCGCCAAGGAGTGGCTGGCCCTCGCCGCCGGCAAGGAGCAGATGGCCAAGTACGCCGAGGCCACCGAGGGCGGTCTGCTCCCGAACAACGACGCCGCGCAGTTCAAGCCGGCCGCCGGTTCCTTCGCCGAGGCCATGGCCGCCGCCTCCGGCTCCGGCAAGATCACCCCGGTGACCCCCGGCTGGGCGAACGTCGAGACCGCCCCGAACCCGATCAAGGACTACATGACCAAGGTCCTGAAGGGCGAGGACGCCAAGGCCGCCGCCGAGGCCGCCGACAAGGTCATCAACGAGCGCATCAACCAGCAGTAAGGCGCACAGCCCGGCGGTGCGGCCCGGTCGCACCGGACCGCACCGCCGGCTCCGCAGTTTTCAGCGGCCCGCTCCCCCGGGCCGCGCCCCGGTGGGCGCGGGAGCCCCAAGAACCGCGAGGAAGAAGACCATGACCGTGGACTCCCAGGGGACGGCGAACGCCGCTCCTCAGGACGCGCCCGGGAGGGCGGCAGGGAAGTCTCAGACCCCCCCGTCGGCCACTTCCGGCCCGAAGGAAGTCCTTCAGCCTTCGCGCGGCAGACGCTCCCTGCCCCGAGGGCTCATGCCGTACCTGCTCGTCGCCCCGGCCCTGCTGTCGATGGCGGTGCTGCTCCTCTACCCCCTGATCCGCAATGTGGTCCTCTCCTTCCAGGAACTGAACCGGAAGGAGTTCATCACCCGCCAGACGGTGTGGACGGGCTTCGACAACTACACCGGCCTGCTGAGCGACGCGCACTTCTGGACCGTCGTGGTCCGCTCCGTCGTCTTCACCGCGGTCAACGTCCTCCTGATCATGGCGATCGGCGCCGGCATCGGCCTGCTCCTGGACCGCCTCGGCAAGAAGATGCGCCTCCTGCTCTCGCTGGCCCTCGTCTTCGCCTGGGCCATGCCGATCGTCGCCTCCGTGACCGTCTTCCGGTGGCTCTTCGACGAGCAGTTCGGCGTCATGAACTGGCTGATGCGCACGCTCGGCTTCTCCGGCTACGAGCAGCACAACTGGTTCGAGTCCGGCTTCTCCACCCTCGTCATCGTGCTCGTCCTGCTGGTCTGGGGCTCCGTCCCCTTCGTCGCGCTCAACATGTACGCGGGTCTGACGACCATCGGCTCCGAGCTGTACGAGGCGGCCAAGATGGACGGCGCGAGCGGCTGGCGCACCTTCTGGGCCGTGGTCTTCCCGAACCTCAAGCCCTTCTTCATGGTCACCACGTTCCTGGAAGTCATCTGGATCTTCAAGGCGTTCACGCAGGTCTACGCGATGAACCTCGGCGGCCCCGACCGCGCCTCGGAGACCCTCCCCGTCTTCGCCTACATCGAGGGCGTCGGCCAGTTCCACTACGGAGTCGCCGCGGCCATCTCCGTCCTCACGATCGTGATGCTCGTCGCGATCATGTCCTTCTACTTCCGCCTGATCCTGAAGCAGGAGGATGAGCTGTGAGCAGTACCACCGCCCCCGCTCCGCAGAAGCTGCGCACCCGCAAGAAGCTCACGGCCGGCGCCGTCGTCAAGAACGTCACCGCGCTCTTCGTCGCCGCCGTGTTCATCTTCCCCGTCTACTGGATGTTCTCGTCCTCGCTGAAGCAGCAGCACGAGATCATGACGAAGGACCCGGTCTTCCTCTTCACGCCGACCTTCGAGAACTACACCACCGCCACCGGTGTCGACCTGTTCTGGACCTACGTCCGCAACAGCCTCACCGTCACCCTCGGCGCCGTCCTCCTGGCCCTCCTGATCGCCCTCGCGGCGAGCTTCGCGCTCGCCCGGCTCCGGTTCAGGGGCCGCAAGGCCGTGCTGCTCGTCGTGATGATGGCCCAGATGGCCCCCTGGGAGGTCATGGTCATCGCGATGTACATGATCTCGCGCGACAACGACCTGCTGAACAGCATCCCGATGCTCACCGCGATCTACTTCGTGATGGTCCTGCCCTTCACGATCTGGACCCTGCGCGGCTTCATCGCCGCCGTCCCGGCCGAGCTGGAGGAGGCCGCCCAGATCGACGGCTGCACCCGCGGCCAGGCCTTCCGCAAGGTCATCTTCCCGCTGCTCGCCCCGGGCCTGATGTCGACCTCGATCTTCGGCTTCATCACCGCCTGGAACGAGTTCGCGATGATCCTGATGCTCAACAAGGATCCGGAGTCGCAGACCCTGACGCGCTGGCTGATCTCCTTCCAGACCGCGTTCGGCAACGACTGGGGCGCCACCATGGCCGCCTCGACCCTCTTTGCTCTCCCCGTGCTGATCGTCTTCATCATCGTCCAGCGCAAGGCCGTCGGCGGCATGACCGCCGGCGCGGTGAAGGGATAAAGGCGCCCCATGACCACACTCCTGCACGGCTCGGACACCCTGACCCGTGACGCGCTCACGGTGCTCCAGCCCGGCTTCGAAGGCACCACCGCCCCCGACTGGCTGCTCCGCCGGATCGGCGAGGGCCTGTCCTCCGTCGGCCTCTTCGGCCGCAACGTGGCCGGCCCCGACCAGCTCGCCCGCCTCACCGCGCAGCTGCGCGCCGAGCGGGAGGACGTCCTCGTCGCCATCGACGAGGAGGGCGGCGACGTCACCCGCCTGGAGGTCAACGAAGGCTCGTCCTTCCCGGGCAACTACGCCCTGGGCCGGGTCGACGACGTCGAACTGACCCGGGCCGTCGCCCGCGAGCTCGGCCGCCGCCTCGTGGCCTGCGGCATCGACCTCAACTGGGCCCCCTCGGCCGATGTGAACTCCGACGCGGAGAACCCGGTCATCGGCGTCCGCTCCTTCGGCTCCGACCCGGACCTGGTCGCCCGCCACACCGTGGCGTACGTCGACGGCCTCCAGGGCGTCGGGGTCGCGGCCTGCACCAAGCACTTCCCCGGACACGGCGACACCAACGTCGACTCGCACGACGCGCTGCCCCGGATCGATGTGGACCTCGCCACACTGCACGCCCGTGAGCTGGTGCCTTTCCGCGCGGCCGTCGCCGCGGGTACCAAAGCGGTCATGAGTGCGCATATTCTGCTCTCCGCGCTCGACACCGAACGCCCGGCCACCCTGAGCCCGCAGATCCTCACCGGTCTGCTCCGTCAGGAACTGGGCTTCGACGGTCTGATCGTCACCGACGGCGTGGAGATGCAGGCCGTCGCGGCGACGTACGGCATCGAGCGCGGATCCGTCCTCGCGATCGCCGCGGGCGCCGACGCCATCTGCGTCGGCGGCGGGCTGTGCGACGAGGGCACCGTACTGCGGCTGCGCGACGCGCTGGTCACGGCGGTACGGGCCGGTGAACTGCCCGAGGAGCGGCTGGCCGACGCCGCGGCGCGCGTGCGCGCCCTGGCGGCCTGGACCCAGGCGCACCGGGCGAGGGGGGCTGGATCGGTGCCGGGCGCGGCAGTGCAGGAGGGGACCGCGCCCGGCGCCGACATCGGACTCGTGGCGGCCCGCCGGGCCCTGCGGATCACCCGGGGCGCCGAGCCCCACACCCCGGTGACGAGCGCCCCCTTCGTCGCCTCCTTCACCCCGGTCGCCAACTTCGCCGTCGGCGACGAGACCCCCTGGGGCGTCGCCGCCGAGCTGGACCGGCTGCTGCCGGGCACCGCCTCCGGCTCCTTCGGCGCCGAGGCCACCGTCGGGTCCGTGCTCGCGGCGGCGGGGGAGCGGCGGATCGTCGCGGTCGTCCGCGACCTCCACCGGCACCCCTGGATGACCGCGGCCCTGGACGGCCTGCTGTCCGTCCGCCCGGACACCGTGGTCGTCGAGATGGGCCTCGACGAGGCCGAGCCGCGGGGCGCCCTGCACATCGCGACCCACGGTGCCGCCCGCGTCTGCGGCCGCGCCGCCGCCGAGGCCGTGGTCGGCACCGGCGTCTGAGGCACGGGAAGGGGCCCGGCACCTGATCCAGGTGCCGGGCCCCTTCCCGTACCGACCCGGGCGGGCTCAGATGCCCTGCCAGGAGGGCTTGTTCGCGTAGGTGTGGCGGAAGTAGTCCGCGAGCTTCAGCTTGGAGGCGGCGGCCTCGTCCACGACCACGGTGGCGTGCGGGTGGAGCTGGAGCGCGGAGGCCGGTACGAGCGCCGCCACCGGGCCCTCGACGGTCTGCGCGACGGCCTCGGCCTTGCCCTCGCCGGTGGCGAGCAGCACCAGGTGGCGGGCCTCCAGGATGGTGCCGATGCCCTGGGTGATGACGTGGTGCGGGACCTGCTCGATGTCGTCGTCGAAGAAGCGCGCGTTGTCGATCCGGGTCTGCTCGGTGAGCGTCTTGATCCGGGTGCGGGAGGCGAGCGAGGAGCACGGCTCGTTGAAGCCGATGTGCCCGTCGGTGCCGATGCCGAGGATCTGGAGGTCCACGCCGCCGGCCTCGGCGAGCGCCCTGTCGTACGCCTCGCAGGCCGCCTGGACGTCCTCGGCGGAGCCGTCCGGGCCCATGAAGTGGTCCTCGGGAAGCCCGAGCGGCTCCACGACCTGTCGCAGGACGGTCGAGCGGTACGACTCCGGGTGCCCGGCGGGCAGCCCCACGTACTCGTCCAGCTGGGCGATGCGGGCCCGCGAGGCGTCCACGGAACCGGCGCGGACCCGGGCGATCAGGGCGTCGTAGATCGGGATCGGGGTCGAGCCCGTGGCCACGCCGAGCAGCGCGTCGGGCTTGCGGCGCAGGAGGCCGGCGATGCCGTCCGCGATGAGCTCGCCGCCCGCCTTGGCGTCCTTGACGATGACAACTTCCACGCTGTGCCTGCCGATCTGGTGAGGGGCTGGGGGAGGGCCATGTGGTATAGACCAATCAAGCCCCAAATCTAGCAGAGGGACCCCCTTCTTCTCATGCCGTTCCGCCCCCCGGACGGTCCACGCCTCCCGGCCTCTTCATGGTCGGCCGCGCGTCATCCGCCGGCCACTCGGGCCCTGTCGGGGAGGGGGGGGGATCTTCGGGCAAGGGCTCCGGAAAAGGGGGAGGGGGTCTCCGGGGAAGGGTCCCGGAGAGGGGGAGGGGGATCTCCGGGGAAGACCCCCGGAAAAGACCGCGGGCCGCGGCGCCTGGCGGGACCCTCAACCCGCCCGGCACCGCAGCCCGGGTATGCCCGGCCGGGGGTGTGCGGTCCCTCGGCCGTGAAGGGAGGTCTCGGCGCAGTCAGGGCAGAGAGCGCCGGGTACCTCGTCCGTCCTCCTGTGCGGGGAGGGCGGAGGCTCTGTGAAATTCGATGCGTTCATTGTGGACTAGACCATTCTTGTCTGTCCATCCATCTGAACGCGGTGTTTCCGGGCCCATCCTCCAACACGAAGCCCCGGAGATCCAGGTTCACCGGCTGTTAATTCCGCGGGTACGCTCGCACCGTGCCCTCCATGAACGACCTCGTCCGCCAGCACACCGCCCTGAGCGACTCCGACCTGGAGTGGCTCCACCTGCTGGTGTCGGAGTGGCAGCTGCTCTCCGACCTCTCCTTCGCCGACCTCGTCCTGTGGGTCCCCACCCTCGACGGTACCCGGTACGTCTCCGTCGCCCAGATGCGGCCGAACACCGGACCCACCTCCTACCAGGACGACATGGTCGGCCACCTGGTCCCGCGCGGCCGCCGCCCGCTCCTGGACGCGGCCCTCGACGAGGGGCGGATCGTCCGCGAGGGCGACCCCGAGTGGCGCGAGGAGGTCCCGGTCCGGGTCGAGTCCATCCCGGTCCGCCGTGACGGCCGGGTTCTGGGCGTGATCGCCCGGAACACCAACCTGCTGACCGTCCGCACCCCCTCCCGCCTCGAACTCACCTACCTCCAGTCGGCCTCCGACCTCGCCCAGATGATCGCGGCCGGCTCCTTCCCCTACCCCGGCGAGCAGTCCGACATGGACTCCCTGCCGCGCGCGGGCGACGGCCTGGTCCGCCTGGACGCCGAGGGCTTCGTCCAGTACGCCTCGCCCAACGCCCTCTCCGCGTACCACCGGCTCGGCCTCGCCGCCGACCTGGTCGGCCAGCACCTCGGCCAGATCACCGCCGACCTGGCCCCCTCCCGCGGCCCGGTCGACGAGGCCCTGGTCAAACTCGCCTCCGGCTACGCCCCCCGGAACTTCGAGGTGGAGGGCAGCGGCGGGGTGATCCAGCTGCGGGCCATCCCGCTCAAGCCCAAGGGCAGCCGGATCGGCTCCCTGGTCCTGCTCCGGGACGTCACCGAACTGCGCCGCCGCGAGCGCGAGTTGATCACCAAGGACGCCACCATCCGGGAGATCCACCACCGGGTGAAGAACAACCTCCAGACGGTGGCGGCCCTGTTGCGTCTCCAGGCCCGCCGGATGGACTCCGACCGCGGCCGAGAGGCCCTCAACGAGGCGGTCCGGCGCGTCGGTTCGATCGCCATCGTCCATGAGACGCTGTCCCAGAACCTGGACGAGCGGGTCGAGTTCGACGAGATCGCCGACCGGGTGATCGCGATGGTCGCCGAGATCTCCCCGGGCAAGGTCACCTGCCGGCGCAACGGCCGCTTCGGCATCCTGGACGCCGAGGTCGCCACCCCGCTCTCCATGGTCCTCACCGAGGTCCTGCAGAACGCCCTGGAACACGCCTTCGCCCCCGGCGAGCACGGAACGGTCGAGGTCAGCGCGGTCCGCGGCGAGCCCCGCGCCGACGCGCGGCTCCTCATCACCGTCCGGGACGACGGCCGCGGCCTGCCCGAGGGCTTCGACCCGCAGAAGGCCGGCAACCTCGGCCTCCAGATCGTACGGACCCTGGTGGAAGGGGAGTTGGGCGGCACCTTCGACATGCGACCGGGCCCCGAGGGCGGCACGAAGGTGGTCCTGGACATCCCGGTCCGCCCGCAGAAGTGACGCGAGAGGCGGCGAGCGAGGTGACGCGCGTCGCGCGGTGACACACAGCAGCGAGCCCCGGACCGACGTACTCGGTCCGGGGCTCGAATGCTGTGGGGTACTGCTGTGGTGCTTGACTGCTGCGCGCTGCGGCTCGGGGGGGCGGTGAATGCGTACACGGTGTACGCGCCGCGGACCTCAGGCTGTGCAGGTGGCTCAGGCGCTGGCGTTGCGCGCCCGGTTGCGGGCGGCGCGGCGCTTCATCGCGCGGCGCTCGTCCTCGCTGAGGCCACCCCAGACGCCGGAGTCCTGGCCGGACTCGAGCGCCCACTGCAGGCACTGCTCCATGACGGGGCAGCGGCGGCAGACGGCCTTGGCTTCCTCGATCTGCAGCAGCGCAGGACCGGTGTTGCCGATGGGGAAGAACAGCTCGGGGTCTTCCTCACGACAAACGGCGTTGTGACGCCAGTCCATGGCTGCTACCTCTCTCGGTGTTACGTGCGAATTGCTTGTGAATGTGAACGCTTTCACGAATCCCTCAACAAGTGAAGGGCCGACTGCCGGATGAACCGGTGTGGTCCTTGGTGTGAGGAGGGGTTCTGGCTCTCAGTGGAGGCCGGTCTTGCGGGCCGTCCCGATCGCCAAGAAGAGACTCGCAAACCTCGGCAGCGGATACAACCCCTTCCGGAAAGTTTTTTTTGATTCCTCGGTGTCGGCTAGGTCACAGCCGTACTTCTAAGGGGTGGATGCGCGCCTAAACGTTCGAGTGCAAGGACTTTGGGCCCTTCCGCTCACACAATCACACGCAGTGCACGGCGTACGCCTGTGAACGTCACGCTCGTACGCAGTCCGAGGTGGTCTCCGTCCATCTGGAGCGGGAGGGGAACCTTCGAATGCAAGGTGAAGTCGGTCAGGTCGTGCAGAGCCGTGGCGTGCTTGCCGCGGGGGCCCCGTTCGGGGCTGGAAGTGAGCAGCTGGGTGGCGTACCGGGCCACCGCCGGGGTGGAGAGCCGGCTCAGTCCGAGGACGTCGAGCGCGGTCTCGAAGGACGCCTCCGGGGACGCGTACACCGGGCGATTGCCCAGGTAGGTCCAGGGGGAGGTGTTGCAGATTATGGAGAGGACGAGATCCTGGACCGGCTCGGCGCCGGGCCGCTCCAGGGTGATCGTCCCGTGCCTCCGGTGCGGCTCCTCCAGGAACTGGCGCAGCACCTGGCGCAGATAGAGCGCATGGGTGGACCGCTTGCCGCGCTCGCGCTGCTGTTCGACCCGGCCGATCACGCTCGCGTCGAAGCCGAGCCCGGCGCAGAAGGTGAACCAGCGGGGCGGCACCTCCTCGTCCGGGGTGCCCGGCGTCCCCGAGGCGAGCCCGAGGCTCACCGTCCGGGCGCTCCGCTCGCGCAGCGCGTCAAGGAGGGCGCCGGTCGCCTCCACGGCGTCGTTCGGCAGCCCGAGCGCGCGGGCGAAGACATTGGTCGAACCGCCCGGCACGACCGCGAGCCCCGGCAGCCGGTCCGGATCGGGCCCGTCGTGCAGCAGCCCGTTCACGACCTCGTTCACGGTGCCGTCGCCGCCGAGGGCGACGACCAGATCGATCTCCCCGGACTCGGCGGCCCGCCGCCCGAGGTCCCGTGCGTGCCCCCGGTACTCGGTGCTGACGGCCTCCAGCTTCATCTCGCTCGCCAGCGCGTGGATCAGCACGTCACGGGTGCGGGCACTGGTGGTGGTGGCTGCCGGGTTGACCACGAGAAGTGCGCGCATGCCCGCCAGCGTACCTACCCGGCGGTACCGATCCCAGCCCGCCCGCCCCCACCGGCCCCTGGCCCGGTCCCCTGGTCCGGTCCCCTGACCCGGTCCCCTGACCCGGTCCCCTGACCCGGTCCCCTGGTCCGGTCCCCCGGCCCGGCCTCCGGTTCTGCGCCTCGGCCCCGTCGGTCCTGCGTCTCGCTTCCGTGCCCCGCCCCCCGTCGGCCCTGGCTCCCCGCCTCCCCGGGCGTCCCCGTTACGCTGCCCCTCATGAGCAGTACGGAGCAGACCCCCCGTCCCACCCGCCTGGCCGTCGCCGCGGGGGTGGCACTCGTCGAGGCCCTCGGGCTTCTCGTGGGTGGTGTCTACATGCTGGTGAGGGTGCTCACCGACGGGGGCGGGGACCTGACGGGCGGGGTGACCCTCGGGGTGACCGTGCTGGCGCTCGGACTGATCCCGCTCGCCGCCGCCCGCGGCCTGTGGCGGATGCGCTCCTGGAGCCGGGGCCCGGCCGTGATCACCCAGATCCTCGCCCTCCCGGTCGCCTGGCAGATGCTCCAGAGCGAGGGAGTGATCCCCTACGGCATCGCGCTCGCCGTGCTCGCCGTGACCGGGCTCGTCCTCCTGGTGAACCCGGCCACGACCGAGGCGCTCGGCATCCGGCGCCCGGGCCAGGAGAGCTGACCCCGGCACCCCGGCGATCCGGGCCCGCCTCACTCCTCCACGAGGAGCTTCTCCCGCAGCTGCGCCAGGGTCCTGGCGAGCAGCCGGGAGACGTGCATCTGCGAGATGCCGACCTCCTGCGCGATCTGTGACTGGGTCATGTTCCCGAAGAAGCGCAGCAGCAGGATCCGCTTCTCCCGCGGCGGCAGGTCCTCCAGGAGCGGCTTGAGCGACTCCCGGTACTCGACCCCCTCCAGGGCCTCGTCCTCCGCCCCCAGCGTGTCCGCGACCGCCGGCGACTCGTCGTCCGTGTCCGGCACGTCCAGGGAGAGCGTCGAGTAGGCGTTCGCCGACTCCAGCCCCTCCAGGACCTCCTCCTCCGAGATCCCGAGCCGCTCGGCCAGCTCGTGCACGGTCGGTGACCGTCCGTGCAGCTGCGACAGCTCCGCCGTCGCCGTGGTCAGCGACAGCCGCAGCTCCTGGAGCCGGCGCGGCACCCGGACCGCCCAGCCCTTGTCGCGGAAGTGCCGCTTGATCTCGCCGACCACCGTCGGCGTCGCGTACGTGGAGAACTCCACGCCCCGCTCCGGGTCGAACCGGTCGACCGACTTGATCAGGCCGATCGTCGCCACCTGCGTCAGGTCGTCCAGCGGCTCGCCGCGGTTGCGGAAGCGCCGCGCCAGGTGCTCCACCAGCGGCAGGTGCATCCGTACCAGCCGGTTGCGCAGCTCGGCCTTCTCCGGGGAACCCTCCGGCAGCGACCGCAGCTCCACGAAGAGCGCGCGGGCCCCGGTGCGGTCCTGCGGGTCGTGGCCGCGCGGGCCGGCACCGGCCGCGCCGTCCACCGTCCCGTTCGCCGCGGTCCCGTTCGCCGCGGTCCCGTCCGGGGCGTGGGTCGATGCCGGGGGAGCCTCGTCGTGCTGCTGCTCGTGCTCGCTCATCTGGTCCGCCTGCTGCTCCGTAGCGACCTCATGCGACCGTGCCTGCTGACCGGGGAGGCCGGCCGTCGCGTCCCCGCTCCTCACGCCGGTCCTGGTCCCGCGCCGCGCTGTTTGTACAGGCTGATCGAGACCGTGTTGTCGTCCGCGACCGAGGACTCCACCTTCCCGGCCAGTGCCGACAGCACCGTCCAGGCGAAGGTGTCCCGCTCGGGGGCCCGGCCGTCCGTGGTCGGCGCGGACACGGTCACGTCGAGGGAGTCGTCCACCAGCCGGAAGACGCAGCTCAGGACCGAGCCGGGCACCGCCTGCTGGAGCAGGATCGCGCACGCCTCGTCCACCGCGATCCGCAAGTCCTCGATCTCGTCGAGGGTGAAGTCCAAGCGCGCCGCGAGACCGGCCGTGGCCGTACGCAGCACGGACAGATAGGCACCCGCAGCGGGCAGCCGGACTTCCACGAAGTCCTGGGTCCCGGGCTCGCCTGCGATCTGGGACACCCTCACCTCCAAGGTGGCACAAGCTCATTCGGGGCCCGGGGAAGGCCCCCGGACCGGGCGGCTCACGCAGGGGCTGCGCGGTCCGCCGTGACGCTATCGCGATCCATCCTGCCGTGTCGCCGCAAGCCTCCGGGCCCCCGATCCCGGACCGTCACCCATGGTAGGCCCATGGGTGCGGAACGTGGCCAGGGGTGCGTGGAGGGCAAAAGCCGACCGGCGGAGGGGTGACGTACCCAACGGCCCGCCCGTCGAACCGCCCCGACCCCAGGAGACCGGTCCGGCCCGAGGAGACCGCCCCGGCCGGGACCACCGCCTGAGACCTCCGCCTCAGACCAGCACCTCGTCCACGAAACACCACCGCCAGGCCTCGCCCGGCTCGAAGGTCCGCATCACCGGGTGTCCGGTCGCGGCGAAGTGCCCGGTCGCGTGCCGCCCCCGCGAGGAGTCGCAGCAGCCCACGTGCCCGCAGGTCAGGCAGAGCCGCAGCTGCACCGGGTGGGTGCCGTCGGCCAGGCATTCGGGGCAGGTCTCGTGGAGCGGGGCCGGCTCGGGGTGCGGCGTTTCCGCTACGTGCGGGCACTCGATCATGATGGCCAGGGTACGGGGCGGACGGCCCGGACGGCCCGGCCCGGTCGTGGGCCGCGTACCGCGGCCACGAGACGGGACGGCGGAGGGACGGCATGGACGCACTGCGGCTGGTGGCACTGGTGGCGGCGAGCACGGCGGTGGCGGGCCTCGCCCGCCGCACCCCCGTACCGGCCCCGCTCCTCCTCGTCGCGGTCGGTCTGGCCGCCTCGTACGTCCCCGGCGTCCCCGACTACACCCTCGACCCGCACGTCGTGCTGCCGCTGATCCTGCCGCCGCTGCTCTACACGGCCGCCGTCGACTCCTCCTACCTGGACCTTCGGGCCAACGTCCGGCCCGTCGCGCTGCTCTCCGTCGGGTACGTCCTCTTCGCCACCGTCGCCGTCGGCTGGCTCACCCACCTCCTCGTCCCCGACCTGCCGCTCACCGCCGCCCTCGTCCTCGGCGCGGTGATCGCCCCGCCGGACGCGGTGGCCGCCACCGCCATCGCCCGCCGCCTCGGCCTGCCCCACCGGATCACCACGATCCTCCAGGGCGAGTCCCTGGTGAACGACGCCACCGCGATCACCGCCTACAAGGTCGCCCTGGCCGCCGCCGTCGGCGAGGGCATCGGCTGGGCCGGCGGCCTCGGCGAGTTCGCCCTCGCCGCGGTCGGCGGCGTCGGCGTCGGCCTGGTCCTCATGGTGCCCATCCACTGGCTGCGGACCCGGCTCACCGAGCCCCTGCTCCAGAACACCCTCTCCCTGCTCATCCCCTTCATCGCCTACGCGGCGGCCGAGGAGGTCCACGCCTCCGGCGTCCTCGCCGTCGTCGTGGTCGGCCTCTTCCTCGGGCACAGGGCGTGGAAGGTCGACTTCGCCACCCGCCTCCAGGAGGAGGCGGTGTGGAAGATGGTCGCCTTCGTCCTGGAGTCCGCCGTCTTCGCCCTCATCGGTCTCCAACTGCCCTACGTCGTCCGGGGGCTCGGCCAGTACGGCATCGGGGAGGCCCTCTGGTACGCCACCGGGGTCTTCGTCTTCGTCGTCGTGGTCCGTTTCGTCTGGGTCTTCCCCGCCACCTTCCTGCCCCGCCGGCTCTCCGCCGGCATCCGGGAGCGCGAGCCCGGCGTCGACTGGAAGGCGCCGGTGGTCGTCGGCTGGGCCGGGATGCGCGGAGTGGTCTCCCTCGCCATCGCCTTCTCGATCCCGGTCGTCACCGACGGCGTCGAGTTCCCCGCCCGCAACCTGGTCCTCTTCCTCACCTTCACCACCGTCATCGCCACCCTCGTCGTCCAGGGCCTCACCCTGCCCCCGCTCATCCGCGCCCTGAAGCTCCCCGGACGCGACCGCCACCAGGAGACCCTGGCCGAGGCGCAGGCCCAGAGCCAGGCGTCCCGGGCCGCCCAGGCCCGCCTCGACGCACTCCTCGCCGACGAGCGCAACACCCTCCCCGACCCCCTCGCCGACCGCCTCCGCGCGGTCCTGGAGCGCCGCCGCAACAGCGTCTGGGAACGGCTCGGCGCGGTCAACGAGCTCACAGGGGAGACCGCCGACGACACCTACCGCCGCCTCGCGCGCGAGATGATCGACGCCGAGCGCGAGGTCTTCGTCCGACTGCGCGACGAGCGCCGCATCGACGACGAGATGATGCGCACCCTCCTGCGCCGCCTGGACCTGGAGGAGGCCGCCGCCTACCGGGAGGAGACGGCGTAGCCCCCTCAGGGCGCCCCGGTGAGCACCTCAGGGCGCCCCGGTGATCACCGCGGCGATCCGGGTCCCCGGCGCGAAGGCGCCCTCCTCGGCGAGGGACACCAGTGCGAGGAGCATTTTGGCGACATACAGCCGCTCGATGGCGAGTCCATGCCGCGCCTCGAAGTCCTGTGCGAACGCGTCGAGTCCGGGGTTCGTCCGGCCGTAACCGCCGCAGTGGAAGCGCTCGTCCAGCCACCAGTCGCCGCGCGGGCCGCCGAAGGCGGCCTCCTGGAGGGCCCGGACCTCGCTGCCGAGGAACCCGCCTTTCAGGACCGGCACCCCCAGCGTCCGGCCGCCGAAACCGGCCGCCAGGCCCGCCAGGGTGCCGCCCGTGCCGCAGGCCACCGCGGCCACGTCCGCGCGCCCGGTCAGCTCCCTCCCCAGCGCCGCGCACCCCTCCACCGCGAGCGCGTTGCTGCCGCCCTCGGGGACCACGCAGGTGCCCTCCGGGGCCCGGCCGAGGAGCTCCGCGAGCACCGCTGGATCGTGCTTCGCCCGGTACGCGGCCCGGTCCACGAACTCCAGCCGCATCCCGTCCGCCGCGCACCGCGCAAGCGAGGGGTTCAGCGGCCGCCCGGCCAGCTCGTCGCCGCGTACGACCCCGATCGTGGGGAAGCCGAGCAGCCGGCCCGCGGCGGCGGTGGCCCGCAGGTGGTTGGAGTACGCCCCGCCGAAGGTCAGCACCGGACGCCCGCCCGCCGCCCGCAGGTTGAGCGCGAGCTTGCGCCACTTGTTGCCGGGCAGGTCGGGGTGGATGAGGTCGTCCCGCTTCAGCAGCAGCGTCAGCCCGTACCGGCCGAACCGTTCGTCCTCCACCGGCTCCAGGGGCGAGGGGATCCGGGGCCGCAGGGCGGAGAGGTCGTACGTGTCCACCCGGCCATTCTCGCGGGTGACGGGCGCGAGGGGCCGAGGGCCCCGCCACGCGCGCGTGCGGCGGAGCGGACCGGGGAGGCCGCCACGCGCGCGTGCACCGGCGCCGGCGCGGCAGAGGCGCCGGCGCGGCAGAGGCGTCAGCGCAGCAGGTCGGCGATCCGCTCGCGCATCGAGGCCATGGTGAAGCCGCGCGGGTCCACCTTCCCCGGCTGCCACTCCCGGTGCCCGATCACCGAGCGGTGGGTCCAGCCGTGCGCCCGGCAGATCGCCGCCGACGCCTTCGCGATCGCCTCCAGCTGGACCTTGGGCCAGGGGTCCTCGCCGTCGCCGAGGTTCTCGCACTCGAAGCCGTAGAAGTGCCGGTTGCCGTCGACGGTGGCCTCGTCGTCCGGCGGCAGGCCCCGCTCGGCGATCACGGCCCGCAGCACCTCGTCGTCGCCGAGCCCCGCGTGGTTGGCGCGCCCGTGGCCGACCAGGTGGACCGTGCCGTCCTTGGCGACGACGCCGTGGCAGAGCGGGCCCGGCAGCCCCTCGTAACCGTCGCGGCAGATGCGGACGGTGTGCGCGGTGCCCCGGGTGACGGTGTGATGGATCATCACGCCGTGCACAGGGCCCCAGGGGCCCTTGTGGTTCCTGTTGTGGGTGGACCAGTTGCCGACCTCGACGACCGACAGGCCCTCGCCGCGCAGGGCGCCGAGGATCCTGCTCGCGGACAGCGGAACCGCCATGGCGGGCTCCTTCCAGCGGAACGGACCGGGCTTCCGGAGTACCGGAGTCCGGCCCTCCGCCGCCATCCGTTCGGATCGTGTGCGAGTCGATCCGGACAAACCGGCCGGGTCGCGCGCTCCGCCGTTCGAGCGGAAATCGGATGGCATGCCCCGAAGATCACCGAACAGTCCCACCCGATTGTGTAATGGCGCGGACACAGTCCGTACTGAAAGGCTTCCCTCGCAAACCAGACGTACGAGAGGGAGTTCCATGTCCGTTGGTTCGGTTGGCGACGAGGTCCTCGCGGAGCGGCGGCCCCCGCAGCAGAGTCTCGGCACCGCCGCCGCGCGGAACCTCGCCTCGACCACCAAGTCGGCCCCGCAGATGCAGGAGATCACCTCCCGCTGGCTGCTGCGGACGCTGCCCTGGGTCGAGGTCAAGGGCGGTGCCTACCGGGTCAACCGGCGGCTCAGCCACACCGTCGGCGACGGCCGCGTCACCTTCGTCCAGACCGGCGAGCGGGTCGCCGTGATCCCCGCCGAGCTCGGCGAGCTGCCCGCCCTGCGCGGGTACGAGGACGAGGAGGTGCTCGGCGAGCTCGCGGCCCGCTGCACCCAGCGCTCCGTCGCCGCCGGCGAGGTCATCGCCGTCGCGGGCACCCCCGCCGACCGCGTCCACCTCCTCGCGCACGGCCGCGTCGAGCAGGTCGGCGAAGGCCCGTACGGCGACGAGGCCGTGCTCGGCGTCCTCGCCGACGGCTCCTACTTCGGCGAGGACGCCCTCCTCGCCGGGGACGCCACCTGGGAGTGGACCGCCCGCGCCGCCACCGCCTGCACGCTCCTGGAGCTCACCCGCGCCGACGTGACGGCCCTGGCCGCCCGCGCCGGCTCGCTCGCCTCCCACCTCGCCGGCGTCGCCGCCCGCCCGGAGCGGCCCGTCAACAGCTACGGCGAGGCCGCCATCGACCTCTCCGCCGGCCATGTCGGCGAGGCCGTCGTCCCGCACACCTTCGTGGACTACGAGGCCGCGCCGCGCGAGTACGAACTGAGCCTCGCCCAGACCGTGCTCAAGGTCCACACGCGCGTGGCGGACCTCTACAACCACCCGATGAACCAGACCGAGCACCAGCTGCGGCTCACGGTCGAGGCGCTGCGCGAGCGCCAGGAGCACGAGCTCGTCAACAACAAGGAGTTCGGCCTCCTCGCCAACTGCGACTACGGCCAGCGGATCCAGCCGCACGACGGCGTCCCCGGCCCCGACGACCTCGACGAGCTGCTCTCCCGCCGCCGCGGCTCCAAGCTCTTCCTCGCCCACCCGAAGACCATCGCCGCCATCGGCCGCGAGCTCAACCGCCGGGGCCTGGTCCCCGACACCGTCGACGTCGCCGGGACCCGGATCACGACCTGGCGCGGGGTCCCCATCTACCCCTGCGACAAGATCCCGGTGACCGCCGCCGGCACCAGCTCGATCATCTGCATGCGCACCGGCGAGTCCGACCAGGGCGTCGTCGGCCTGCACCAGACCGGCCTCCCCGACGAGGTGGAGCCCGGCCTCTCCGTCCGCTTCATGGGCATCGACGAGCAGGCGATCATCTCCTACCTCGTCACGACCTACTACTCCGCCGCCGTCCTCGTGCCCGACGCCCTCGGCGTCCTGGAGAACGTCGAGATCGGCCGCCGCCGCTGAACCCCGGCCGGGCCGGAACCCCACCCCCCGGCCCGGCCGGCCCCGACGACCCGGCCCCACCGACGGTCCGCCGACCCAGGAGGGCCGGGGCCGAACCCGCCCGCGCACCCCGCTGCGCGACCCAACGCGAAGAAGGACGACCAAGACCGTGACGCTCACGAGCGCGGACCCCGTCACCGAGGGGCCGGGCGCCGTGGCGCTCCTCGACCGGACGAGGACCGCCGTCGACCCCCAGATCCGCTCCACCGTCGAGACCCTGCCCGGCCCGATACGCCGGGTGGCCATGTACCACTTCGGCTGGGAGGAGGCCGACGGCACCCCCGCCGCCGCCCAGGCCGGCAAGGCGATCCGGCCGGCCCTGGTGCTCGCCGCCGCCCGCGCGCTGGGCGCCCCGGAGGGCAGGGCGGTGAAGGCGGCCGCCGCCGTCGAGCTGGCTCACAACTTCACCCTCCTCCACGACGACATCGTCGACGAGGACCCGACCCGACGGCACCGGCCCACCGCCTGGACCGTCTTCGGCGTCCCCGACGCCCTCATGGTCGGCGACGCCATGAACGCCCTCGCGCTCCGGCTGCTCGCCGAGGACCCGCACCCCGCCTCCGCCGCGGCCACCGCGCGCCTCGCCGCCTGCGTCATCGAGCTCTGCGCCGGCCAGCAGACGGACTGCGCCTTCGAGAGACGCGGCCCCCGCGAGGTCTCCCTCGACGAGTGCCTGGCCATGGCCACCGCCAAGACCGGTGCTCTGCTGGGCTGTTCCTGCGCCCTCGGCGCGCTCTACGCGGGCGCGGGGGAGGAGGAGGTCGCGGCCCTCGATTCCTTCGGCCGCGAGGCCGGGCTCGCCTTCCAGCTGATCGACGACCTCATCGGCATCTGGGGCGACCCGGAGCGCACCGGCAAGCCGGCCGGCGCCGACCTCGTCGCCCGCAAGAAGTCGCTGCCCGTCGTTGCGGCGCTCACCTCCGGCACCCCCGCCGGTGACGAGCTGGCCGAGCTGTACTCCCGTACGACCCTGGACGAGCGGGCGGTGCGGGCCGCGGCCGACGCCGTGGAGCGGGCCGGCGGCCGGGACTGGGCGCAGGCCCAGGCCGCCGAGCGGATGGGCCGGGCCGTCGAGCACCTGGCCCGGGCGGTGCCGGACCTCTCGGCGGCCGGGGACCTGCTCGCGCTCGCGGAGTTCGTGACCCGCAGGAGCCGCTGAGAACCAGGAGCCGCCGAGAAGGAGGACGCTTTTCGGGGTTGCGCGACCACTACAGATGAAGCACTATATCTGTCGTGGTCGCGCTCGCGGCCGCGCCCCGAGAGAAACAGGACCCGGTTTGCGCAAGCTCACCTATACTTCGTCGCCTGCACGATCGACGGCTTCATCGGCGATCCCGAGGGCGACGCCGGCTCCACGTACTCCTATGTCATGGGCGAGTTCCTGGACTTCCTCAAGACCGAGTACCCCGAGACCATCGCCGCCCAGGGGTGGCCCCTGCTCGGCGTCGAACCAGGCACCCCGAACCGCCACTTCGACACCGTGATCCAGGGCCTCGGTTCGTACCGCATCGGCCTGGACGCCGGCGTCACCAGCCCGTACGCCCACCTCCGCGAGTACGTCGCCACCCGCTCGCTCACCGAGTCGCCCGACCCGAACGTCGAGCTGATCGCCGACGACCTCGTCGGCCGGATCCGCGCGCTCAAGGCCGAGGAGGGCGGGCTCGGCATCTGGCTCTGCGGCGGCTCCACCATCGCCGGTGAACTCATCGACGAGGTCGACGAACTGATCATCAAGACCTACCCGCAGGTGTACGGCTCCGGCATGCCCATGTTCGGCGCCGGCTTCGAGCCCCGGGACTTCACGCTGGGGGCCGTCCGCGCCTTCGACAACGGCGTGCTGGTCCGTACGTACACCAGGAAGCGGTAGCGGGCGCCCCGCCGCGGGGCGGCCTACCCTGGAGGCATGGGTGAAGAGACGCCCCGCACCGTGAGGGACCCGATGGCCGAGCCGCCCTGCCCGGCCTGCGGACGCCCCCGCGCCGTGACGGCCACCCGGCACAAGGTCCTCGGGGCCTGGGTGCCCGAGTGGGAGGTCCAGCCCTGCCGGAACCCGGACTGCCCGCTGTACGAGCAGCCGGTCACCGCGGCCGACCACGCGAGCACCGGTCGCGCGAGCACCGGGAGCGGCGGCCGCGAGGGGGAGGCGGCAGGCGGCACGGAAGCCACTACCACGCAGGTCACCGGCAAGAACGGTGAGAACGGGAGAAGTCCGGCCACTGGGTGACCGGCCGCGCGCCGGAGCCGGTCATACCGCTACAGTCCGCGCATGTCATCGGAGTCGACAGAAGTCTGGACCGGTTGGTACCGGGACCGCCGTGGTGCGGAAGCGATCGTCATCACGGCCGACGGCGGGCACGTCACCGTCCGCGTCAGGGGAATCGAGTACACGGGCGCGGGCTTCGCCGCGCTCACCGCCGGCGAGGGCCGGGAGCCCCTCACCGGCTGCGTCCTGGAGTGGGACCTGCCGCTCCCCGTCGTCACCGGCGGCACCACCCAACAGGCCACGCTCAGCTGCCTGCTCACCCTCGGCGAGCGGGCCGACCTCAGCCTGACCCTGCACTACGGCGGCACCGCCTTCGAAGCGGTCGTCGCCGGCGGTGATTTCGAGGAAGCGCTGACCCGGCTGCGCGGCCAGCTCCCCGAGGGCGCCGACTTCGGCCGACGGCTCCTGTCGGCCGCGTGACGACTCGGCCGGGTAACGACTCGGCCGCGTGGCGGCGGTGCCCCGGGGCGCCGCCGCCACGCACCGTTTCAGCCCTTGAAGGCGGAAGCGAGCCCGTAACGCCACAACTGGTCGACGCGGGCGCGCTCCTGGCTGTTCGGTACGGCGTTCTGGCAGGACGTACCGGGGCCGCCGCCCGACATCAACTCACTGCACGGACCGCTGTAGTGGTCCGGGAGGCCGAGCACGTGCCCCGTCTCGTGGGCCGTCACCCGGGTGGAGTTGTACAGCTGGTTCTGCCGGTAGTCCAGGAAGATGTAGCCGCGGCCGTGCCCGTCGGTGCTCGCGTACGAGCCCCGGGAGTCGTTCCCCTCGTAGTAGCGGAAGTCCGGGTTGCTGCCCTCGACGAGCCGCACGTTGACCACCGAGCTGTTCCATATCTGGGTGGAACGGGCGATCTGGGTCCGGAAACTGGGCGCGTTGGCCGCGCTGTAGACGACGGTGACGGCCGCGGCGGCGGTGGGGTCGGCGGCCCGCTTCTTCGCCACGGACCGCATCACGGCGTCGAAGAACGGGTCTGTCAATCGAACGGTGTAACCGGGGTGTTCGGGGTTACTGACGGGCTGCGGAGAGGC
>NZ_JASCXN010000011.1 GCF_030010625.1 Streptomyces sp. CC208A
GGGCCCACAGCGATCTGGAGGCTCGGCGTACCACCGGCAAGCTGCTCGTCATACCCGGTGCGGCCGCCATGGGACGCCGCGAGGAGACGCGGAGCTGATCGCGGGTGACGAGGTCGGGGATCTTGGAGACGGAGATGCCGAGGGCATGGCCGACCGTCATCACCAAGATCCCCGTCAGCGGTGCGCGACGGCCGCGAAGCGGCGAAGTGGATCACTACGCCGGACGGCCATGATCGTTCTCGCCGATCACCGCTGTACCGTTGTTCCCCGAGGCCGGATACTCACGAAAGGGCCAGCTCGGCCCAGACCGTCTTCTGCGGGACGGGCCCGCGCCGCACCCCCCACCGCAGCGCCAGCCCCGCCACGATCAGCAGCCCGCGCCCGCCCTCCTCCTCCCCGCTCCGGGCCGCGATGAGCGGTAGCCGGTCACCCCGCGTGTCCGTCGCCTCGACGAGGAGCGTGGTGTCCCCGAGGGTCATTCCCAGCCGGAAGTCCCGCCCGTCCACGTGCCCGTGCGTCACGGCGTTGTTCACCAGTTCGGCCACGACCTGTGTCGCGGGGTCGACGACACCCCCCAGCCCCCAGAAGCGGAGCTGCTCGACGGCGAGCAGCCGGGCGAGCCGGGCACCTCGGTGGGTGGACGAGAGCTGGATCGTGAAGTGGCGTTCACTCGCCACCAGTTGGCTGGTTTCTTGGTTCATGCGAACCAGCCTGGTGGCCCGCGCCTACGCTGCCCATCGAACATGCCCTTACGTACGGTTACTGTCTCGTGGCTGTCTCGCGCTGTCTCGACTGTCTCGGGCCGAGTGCCGGGTAGAGGGCCGCCACAAGGAGGTGGACGCGCATGAGCGTGGACGAAGCGGACGGTGTGGTCGTCGAGGACGCGGGCTGGGAGGTGGACCCCGGCGACGAGCCCGGGAAGGCCGTCCTGGCCACGGTCGGCCGCCAGCTCAAGTCGTGGCGGGAGAGGAAGGGGCTGCGGGCAGCAGAGTTCGGCGAACTGACCGGCTACGGCGAGGACATGATCCGCAAGCTGGAGCGGGGTGACCGCATCCCGCGCCCCGAGTTCCTGGACAAGGCGGACGAGGTCCTGGGCGCGGACGGGGTCGTGGCGGACCTGAAGCAGGACACCACGCAGGTGCGGTACCCGAAGCCGATCCGGGACCTGGCGAATCTGGAGGGGAAGGCGGTCGAGTTCTGCCTGTACTCCAACGCCAACATCCACGGTTTGCTGCAGACCGACGAGTTCTCGCGGGCCCTGCTTCGGACCTGGCGACCGGCGTACAGTCCGGCAGAGTTGGAGCGGTACGCGACGGCGCGCGAAGGTCGCCGCACGGTACTGAGGAAGTCCCCGGCGCCCGAGTTCAGCTTCATTCAGGAAGAGGTGTCGCTGCGGCGCCCCATCGGGGGAAGAATGGTGCTGCGCCGCCAGTTGGAGCACCTGTTGGAGGTAGGCGAGTTGCCCCACGTCGAGATCCAGGTGATGCCCACCGCGTACGCCGACCACCCCGGGACGGCGGGGCTGATCGAGATCCTGAAGTTCAGGGACGGCAAGGCGGTGGGGCGCACGGACGGCGACTTCGGCGGCCGCCCGGTGTCCGACCCGAAACGCCTCCGGATCCTGGACCTTCGCTATGGCATTATCCGCTCTAAGGCCCTCACTCCGGCGGAGTCACGGGACTTCATCGAGCAACTGCTGGGAGAGACATGATCGGCACCCCCGACCTGGACTGGTTCAAGAGCAGCTACAGCAGCAGCAGTAACGGCAACGACTGCGTCGAGGTCGCGACCACCCCCGGCACCGTCCACGTCCGTGACTCCAAGAACACCGAGGGCCCCCGCCTCGCCTTCGGCCCGGCCGCGTGGGCGGGCTTCGTGGCGTACAGCTCCGGCGAGTGACGGCTCCGGGCAGCGGCGTACGGTTCGCGGGGACGAGCGGAGAGCGTGTGCCCACCGCCGCGTGACCCGGTTCTCCTCGCCGTAGCCCGTGTCGCACCGCATCCCGTGTCACCGGGGCGCTCCGATGCCGACGTGCGGCAGCGCGGGGGACCGGCACCGCCCATGGGCTCGGGAGGCACCTGTGCGGTGTCCTGCCCGATGCTCGCAGGAGGTGGCAGCGCCTGGTCCGACAAGCTCCGCCCGGCTCATTGGAGGCTCCACCGGTGCGGGTGCCCGGGGTCGGTGGGGCAGGCGAAGATGTTCAGCAGGCCGTCGCGGCCGATCGCGAGCTTCGTGGGGCGGTTGTCCCGAAGGCGCTCGGCGACGCCCCGTTCTTCGGTGGGCATCCAGCTGCCGTCGGCGCCGTCCCACTCGTAGCTGTCGACGGTCAGCAGCAGGACCATGGGGGCGGCGCAGGCTTCGCAGTTCATCGGGTGGGGGTCGGTCGTGCGCCAGGAGGGGAAGCCACCCACGCGGCAGCCCTGCGGAATCGACAGGTCGTGGTGGTAGGTGACCGGCCCGGCGTCCAGACCGCGTTTCTCCGCCTTGCGTTCCTCCGCGTCCTCCCAGGCCTCGATCCTTCTCCGCAGCCTGGCCGGCAGCGAGTCGGCGTACGGGTAGGTGACGACTTGCTCGGGGTGCAGCACGCACGGTTCGGCGACCGCGCCTTCGAAGCCGACCAGAGCGGGTTGCGGCGGAGCCTCCAGCGGCACGGAGACCCGGTCGGAACGGCGCCAGCGTACGTGCGGGGCCAGGCCGTGGCGGCTCGGGCCATGTGCCTCGAACGGGCACCAGAGGACCTGGAGCAGGTCGCAGCCGTCCGGGCCCGGCGGGAGGCCGGGCACGTCCCGCCGGTACAGCTGCACCAAGCCGAGCAGCGGGATCGGATCGGTGTCGGCGATCGTCCGTTCGCGGTGCCTGCGGCCGAGGTCCTTGAGCAGGGCCCGTTCCTCGTCGCCGGGCCGGTCGCGGGCCCAGGCGTCGGCGAGCACCCGGCGCCCGCGACGGATGTCCGCGATGCGGTACCCGCTACCGCGCCTGTGCGGCTCGGTGCAGACCGGCCACGGTTCGTCGGCCGGCCACAGCAGAGGGCCGCCGACTGAGCTGACCGACGCGTCCGGACCCCCCGGCCGCGGGTGCAGACGCGTCGTCACACCGCGAAACGCCCCCAGCTTCGGGAACAGTCCCTCAAGGTGCACGGGGCGCGGCGGCGTGGTTCTGGTCACGGCGGAAACCCTATGCCCGGAACCCTCGGGTGAAGAACCGGGAGAGCGGCCCGGCGGTGGCCTCGCGGTCTTGGCGCGCCCCGGCACCGCTCGCCGATCCCCTCCCGAGGGCGGCCTAGTGGAGCGGAGCCGTTTCCTCCGTGTACTGGTGGGCGTACTCCTCGGTGGGCGGGGTGGTCGTGATCACGTCGATGAGGACTCCGTCCGGGGCGGCGACGATGAAGTGGCGCTGCCCGAAGTCCTCGGTGCGCAGGGAGAGCAGTTCGGGCAGGCCGGCCGCGTGGACGAGGCGGCGGTGTTCCGCGTCCACGTCCGCCACCTCGAAGTTGAGCAGCAGGCCGCCCCGGGTGGGGACGCGGTGGCCCTCGGGGAGGGTCGGGTGGCTGTGGTCGAGCAGGGCGAGTTCGTAGTGCGGGGCGTCCGGACGCCGCAGACTGACGTACCAGTCCGCCTCGAAGGTCACCGCGAAGCCGAAGTGGCGGGTGTAGAACTCCCTTGCCGCGGCCACGTCCTGGGTGCAGATCACGGGGTAGAAGCTGTCGAGCTTGGTTTCCATCGCATGACTCCTCGGCGTGTCCGGCGTGATTTCGCATACCCGGGGTATGCGAAGTGGCGGTTAGCATACCTTGGGTACGCGAAAAGCGGAGGGCGGTGCGTGGCGGTGTCGAACGGACAGGCGGCGGGCAAGCGCGCGGAGCAGCGCGCGGCGACCCGGCGGGCGCTGCTGGACGAAGGGCGCAGGCGCTTCGCCGCCGACGGCTATCAGGGGGTGGTTCTCGCTGATGTCGCCCAGGCGGTCGGGGTCACCAAAGGGGCCGCCTACCACCACTTCGAGAGCAAGGCCGGGCTGTTCCGCGCGGTGGTCGCGGAGGTACTGGAGGAGCTGGGCGAGCGGGTCGCCGCGGCGGCCGAGGAGGTGTCCGACCCCTGGGAGCAGCTGCGGGCCGGCTGCCGGGCTTTCCTCGCGGCCGGTTCGGACCCGTCCACGCGGCGCATCGTCCTGGTCGACGCGCCGACCGTCATGGGATGGGAGGAGTGGCGGGCCCTGGACGAGGAGTCCTCGGCCCGGCATCTGAGGGAGGCCCTGTCGACGCTGGTCGAGACCGGCGTCATCGCGGGGCAGCCGGTCGAGCCGCTGACCCGGATGCTGTCCGGCGCGATGAACGAGGCGGCGCTGTGGGTGGCCCGGAGCCGGAGCCCCGAAGCGCTGGACTCGGCGGTCGACACGCTGGACCGCCTCCTGGCCGGCCTGCGCGCGCGGTGAGAGGAGCCCGCCCGGGGGGCTTTCGGGCGCGACCCGGTACCCCCGGGTGCGGCATGCTGGTCGTGGCGTCACGCGGGCGCCCGGACGCGTGAGGAAGACGCAGGTGGATACGGGGGGCGCATGCGACCGACGCGGGTGATGCGCGAGTGGAGTACGCGACGGCTGGTGACCGCCGCCGCGGCATGGCAGCTGCTGTGGCTGGGGGTGATGATCGCCGCCCTGGCCCTCTGGGACCTTCCGCTCTCCGTCCCCGTCGCCGTCGCGCTGTGGGCCGGTCCCGCCGTGACCGGAGTGCTCGGCACCTGGATGGTGGCGAGGTCGTCCGGCGAGTGACGACCGGGCTCTCCGCGGCCTGCGCGCCCGAGGCGCCGGACGGCCGCCGCCAGAGCCTGTTGGCAGGGCCTGTTGCTAGGGTCCGGGCATGACGCGCCTGAAGATCGAGATATCCGTCCCCGAGAGTCACGCGGAGGCCGTGGTCGAGGCGCTCCACTCGGCCGGTGCGGGGCGGGTGGGCGCGTACGCGCGGTGCTCCAGCGTCTGGAAGGTGACCGGCAGTTGGCAGGCCCTGCCGGGAGCGCAGCCGTACGACGGCGAGGTGGGTGCCGTGCAGCGCGGCGAGGAGTGCCGGATCGAGTCGGTCTGTGACATGGACCAGGCCGACGCCGTCCAGCGGGCTGTCCGCGCTGCCCACCCCTATGAGGAGGCGGTCATCCACTTCCTGCCGCTGTACGAGCCGTAATCCTTCTGGGAGTCAGGGCGTGGGGCGGCGACGGCGGGTGCGGAGCCAGTGGAATCCCCTTGTGGCGTAGACGGCGGTCATGAGGAGCCAGCCGACGAGGACGAGCCACAACCAGAATTCCGCCACCGTGAGGGTCAGCAGCATGCCGCCGAAGAGCAGCAGGGACCCGGCGGTCTCCAGCAGGTCGAAGCGCGCCTCGGAGCGCGGTGCGGGGTCGGGGCCGCGCAGCCGGCGGACGAGAGGGACGAGCCCGAGGGCCTGCAAGGCGATCATTCCGAGGAAGAACCAGCCGAGCCAGTCGGATATGTCCACGGCGCGCACCGTAGCGCCCGTCCGGAACCTTCAGGTGAACACCCGGAGGACAACACCGCGCCCCGGGCGCGGTGTCGGGGCGCGGGCTCAGGCGAGGGCGGTGACCAGCAGGGTGAAGGCGGCGATGATGACGGCGACGCGGGCATAGTGGTAGCGGTCCCAGCGGGTCGCCTGCTCCTCCCAGTCGGCGGGCCGGTTCTCGGGGGTCCAGGTCTTGCCCCGGTTGTTGATCGGGACGAGCAGCAGGAGCGACATGACCACGCTCAGGATCAGCAGCGCGGCGGCGGTGACGACGAGGCCGGTGCCGGGGTGGTGCCGGCCGGTGACGGCCCAGGCGGCGGTGAGGGCGAGCGAGGCGACGTACCAGACCGGCATCAGGGCGCCGAGCATCCGGCCGCCGTGGGCGCGGCCGAGTACGCGGCTGTCCTCGGGGAGTCGATTGAGGATCGGGTTGATGACGAAGGAGACGGAGAACTCCACTCCCACCATCAGGCCGGTGATCACGGTGGTGAAGACCTTGAGCGCGTCGAGCATGTGCCCCCTCCTGGGATCTAGCATTGCTAGCCGATGAGGCAACGCTAGTTCTGCTGTCGCTCGATTGTCTAGCGGTGCTAGGGTCGAGGTGTGTCGGTACAGGAACGCAAGCAGCGCGAACGGGCGGACCGTGAGCGCCTCATCGTGGCGGCGGCCCGCGAACTCGCCGAGGGGCAGGGCTGGGACGCGGTCACCACCCGGCGGCTCGCCGAGCGCATCGAGTACAGCCAGCCCGTCCTCTACAGCCACTTCCGCGGCAAGCGCGAGATCATCGGCGCCGTCGCCCTGGAAGGCGCCGCCGAGATGGCCGTGGCGCTGCGGGCCGCGACCTCCGCCGCGGACGGCCCCCGCGCCCGGGTCGCCGCCCTCGCCCGTACCTACCTCGACTACGCCGAACGCCACCCGGCGGTCTACGACGCGATGTTCCGGCTCGACGGAGGCCTGGCGTTCGCGCACGAGGACACCCCGGAGCAGCTGAAGGACGCCTTCGCCGCCCTCCTGGAAAGCCTGGGCGCGGTCGCGGGGGACGGCGTCCACCCGGGCCTGTTCACCGAGACCTTCTGGGCGGCCCTCCACGGCCTGGCGACCCTGACCCGTGCGGGCCGGCTCCCACGGGAGGACGCCGAGCGGAGGGTGGAGTTGCTGGTGGACCGCCTGGCCGTGATCTGACGTACCGGCTCAACGGGGGCCTTGGCAGCGGGCCTGGCGGGCCTTGCGTACCTTGCGCCGGAGGTGTTCGTAGTCGGACCGCAGGGTGACGAAGGCGAAGACGAGGACCACGCCCCGGGCGATCCGGCAGGCAGCCCCGACCAGTACCTCACCCATGCGAGTGCCCCCTCCTCGACCGTGTCTTCCTTACGGACGCCCCCGCCTCCCGGAAGGTTGTACGCCCTCCGTCCCCGCCGCCCGACCGCGTACCCAGGACAACACCGCCCGGGGCCAGGGCCGGTCCTGTGGACCGGGCGGATCAGTGAGTGGCCCTCCTCGCCGGGCGTGGGGAGGTCGGTTCGGCACGGCTGGTCAAGGTGCTGGCACGGATCGTCAGTCGTTCTTCCTGAGGGCTCTGCCACGGTGGGGCGTGTCTGCGAGGCCGGGGGAACTTCAACCGCGGTCTCTCGCGCATCGTGGAACACCGATGAGAAGTGTGTTCAGAAGGACTGGGACGGCCGTCGCATCCCCACCCGTGTCGGCAACTCGGAGTTGAGCTGGAACCACCTGTCCAGACCGCACAACATCACGTCGTGCAAGCTCATCAATGCCGCCCTCAACGGCAAGCCGGACAAGATGTCCGACCAGCAGCGGAACCTGGAGTACTGGGGCTCGGCCATCAACAATGGACGCCAGGTCGACTTCGTGGTCAAGGTGCGCTATGCCAAAGAGACCGACGACGGTCGTTACACCGCCCCTGGCGCAAAGGGGAAGATCGGTGTCATCACCGCCTACTGCAGGGGAGTGCAGAAATGCCCGTCATGGGTCAACTAGCCTCCGACCTGCCGGACTGTCTGCCTCGTCTGCAGCGTGCCGTCGCGGCCGCGCTGTGGCACTACACGACCGCGCCGGTGGCGAAGCCGTACTACGTGCGGGGATGTATTCCGGACCTGGACGAGGCGAGGGTGACCGTTGCGCTGTGGACCGGTCCCACGGCGCGGGAGAAGAAGAACCTCTTCCTGTCCGTCCCCCTGGTGTCCGGAGGGCTGCCCATCTCGGCGACAGAGGTCACTTTGGGGCTGCTGCGACTGGGCAAGGGGACACACCTGTTCGGCTTCACCGGCCGACGGTTCGACGGAAAGCGCGTCCTCGACGGCAGTGCGCTGGTCGAAGGCGGCTCCGCGCCGTCTCCGTCCCTGCCCGAGGAGACCGGCGAACAGCAGGGGCCGAGGGGCTTCTACTTCGAGCGGCCGGGGCGATTGAAGAAGTACTGAGCCCTGAGGCGGCAGGTCCCGCCCATCTCGTACCGCCGGAGCTTCGTGCGCGTGGAGGAGTGCGGTGGGCCGGCCGTCGCGGGCGCGGCCGAAACCTCAGGCGGAGGCGGCGGCCAGGAGGGTTTCGGCGGCGGCGGTGCGGGCGTAGAGGACGGAGCGGCCGGCGCGGTGGGCGCTGACCAGGCCCGCGTCGCGGAGTGCGGTGAGGTGCTGGGAGACTCCGGCCGGTGAGAGGCCGGTGCGGTGGGCCAGGGCGGTGGTGGAGGCCGGGGTGTCCAGTTCGGTCAGCAGGAGGGTGCGCGAGCGGCCGAGGACCGGGGTGAGGGCGCGGGCGCCGGTGGCGAGGCGCGGCTCCCACAGGGTGCCGATGCCCCGTGCGGGGTAGGCGAGTTGCGGCGGGTCCGGCGGGCGTACGCGGGTGCGGAGGCCGGGGCCGGTGAACGCGGAGGGGATCAGCAGCAGTCCCGCGCCTGCGGACCGGCGGGGCATGTCCCGTTTGCGGTGAACCAGGGTGAGCGCGTTGTCGTGCCAACTCGCCGACGCGTGCAGGTCGTCGAAGAGACGCGCCGCGCCGTGCTCGGCGACGGTGCGGGCCCGGTGGAGGACGTCGGCGTCCAGTACGGCCCTGATCCGCGCCCAGTGAGGGGCGAGCGCCAACTCCCAGTAGGTTTCCAGCTCTTGTGTGACCTTGGAGAGATAGGAGGGCGGGTCGGCGCGGAGGCTCGACAGGCGCGGGCCGAGGTGTCCCTGGTGGCGGGCGAGGTGGTTGAGGTCCTCGCGTACCCGGTCGGCGGGCGAGGCCAGGATCGCGTCCCGTTCCGCCGCCGGCGTGGGAGCCGGGCCGGTGGGGGCCGGGTTGAGGAAGTCGGGGATGTAGCCGGAAGGGCCGATCAGCTCGGCGAGCCACCCCCGGTCCAGGCCGGCGGCCAGGACGCGTGGCCGTACCTGCTCGATCCAGGGTCGGTGGACCGGGTGGGCCGCGTTCGACGTCAGCAGCCGGAAGCTGGGCGCGACCTCCCACAACAGTGAGACGGCGAAACGTACTTGAGCGAGGTCGTTCGCCGAGAACGCCAGATCCGCCACGACAGTCGTCCCTCGATGGAATCAGGAATGGATTCGGGAATGGATTCAGGTATGCCTGAAACAGTGGTCCGCCAGGCTACCGCGCACCGATCATCCCGCCATGACCTCACAGACGATCACCGCGGCGGCGGGCACCTGGAGGCTGGGCGACCTCACGGTCAACCGGATCGGCTTCGGCGCGATGCGCCTCGCCCAGCACGGCGAGGCGCTCGTGCCCGACGCCGTCCCGCGCGACCGCGACCAGGCGATCACGGTGTTGCGCAGGGCGGTCGAGCTCGGCGTGAACCACGTCGACACCGCCGCGTTCTACTTCTCGCCCCTGCGCTCCGCCAACGAACTGATCAACCGCGCCCTGGCCCCCTACCCCGACGACCTCGTCATCGCCACCAAGGTCGGCCCCGGCCGCGACCCCTCGGGCGCCTGGCTGCCGCACGCCACCCCCGAGCAGCTGCGCGGCCAGGTCGAGGAGAACCTGCGCCAGCTCGGCCGCGACCACCTCGACGTGGTCAACCTGCGCATCGTCGGCGCCGATTCCCTCGCCGAACGCTTCGGCGCCCTCGCCGAACTGCGCGACGCCGGACTCGTCCGCCACCTCGGCCTGTCCAACATCCGGCCGCACCACCTCGCCGAGGCCCAGGCCATCGCACCGGTGGTCTGCGTCCAGAACATGTACGGCATCGGCGCGTCGCCCGAGCAGGAGGAGGTCCTGCGCCTCTGCGGCGAACAGGGCGTCGCGTTCGTGCCCTTCTACTCGATCGCCGGCAGCGGACGTACGGCCGGGACACCGGCCGACGACAGCAGCACGGTGCACGCCGTCGCCCGCGCCCGCGGGGTGAGCACCGCCCAGGTCCGGCTGGCGTGGACGCTGCACCGGGGCCCGCACGTCCTGGCCATCCCCGGCACCGGCGACCCCGACCACCTCACCCAGAACGTGGCGGCCGGCTCTCTGCGCCTGTCCGAGGCCGAACTGGCCGGACTGGACGGCCTGGCCGATCGGGACGGCCTCTCACCGGCGGCACGGTGAGCCGGTGACCGGCGCCGGGGGGGGGATCGGGCGCCGGTTGGGCCATGCGGCGCAGCGGTTCCCGCCTTCGGACGTGGTCGGAAGGCCGGGGGCGGCGGAAGGTGATCGGCTGGGGCCGGTGCCGCACACCGACGGCCCGCCCCCGGGCGGGCCACCGAAGGAGAACCGATGTTCCGGCGCTTTTCCGGCCCACGACCAGGGAGACGGCGGGCGCGCACGGCCCTGCGCGCCCTGTTCCCGGCCGTGCTGGGCCTGGCCCTGCTCGCACCGTCCGCCGAGCCGCCCCCTGGCAGGCCCCGCCCTCGCCGTCCCCGGCCGCCTTGCCGCTCGGTGAGCCCACCTCCGTCACGCCCCTCGGCACGTTCGACGGGGTCTCCTACGTCCGGTACGACGGCGTCTTCGAGGGCCGGACGTCCACGGGGCGGTTCCGCGTCCCGTACCGGATCAGCGCCCCGCAGGACCCGGGCCGCACCAACGGCACGGTGCTGGTGGAGCCGTCGCACTTCGCCGTCGGGCTCGGCGCGCTCGACGGGTACCTGCGGCCCGAACTGCTCTTCACCCGCGGCTTCGTGCACGCCGGGATCGGCTGGAGCACCTTCGCCAACCGCATCCTGGACCCGACGGTGCCCGGGACCTTCATCGAGGGCGGATTCGAGGAGGACTTCGAGGAGGCGGCGGGGACGCGGGTCGACGACGAGATCATCGCGGAGTTCGGCCGCGCCCTGGCCTGCGCCGAGAAACTGGCGGGCAAGGTGTCCCGGCGGTACGTGACGGGCTTCTCCGACAGCTCGTACCCGGTCCTGCGACTGATCGGCTCCGGCGGCGCCTCGGGCGTCTTCGACTTCGCGATGCCGTTCACCACGGACACCTTCGACCCGCAGGCGGACCTCGCCGCCGGCCGCTACCCGGGCAAGGTCGTCGTCGTGAACTCGGAGGCCGACGACTCCTCCACCCTCACCGACCGTGGCGTCGCGCCGACGCAGTACCGCTTCTACGCCGTCGCGGGCTCCCCCCACATCCCCGACCAGCTCGACGCCAACCCGCCGGAGGCCCCGCCCGCGGCCGGGACGACACCGGCGACCTTCGTCCCCGCCCTGCGCGCGCACTTCCTCCAGGGACACGACTGGGTACGCAAGAACTCGGCGCCCCCCGTCAGCACCCGGCTGCGCACCACGCCCGACGGCACCATCGTCCGTGACGCGCGCGGCAACGCGATCACCGAGGACACCACCGGTACGACCGTCCCCCGCCTCCCGTTCGTCGAACTCGGCGAGGCCCGCTTCACCGCCGGCTTCCTGGGCTCCCACACGGACGTCCGCACCGTCCAGCAGCTCGGCTTCCCCGACCACCAGGCGTACCGCAAGGCCTTCGACACCAAGCTGCGCGCCTACCAGAAGGCGCGGTACATCCTCCCCGAGGAAGCGAACGCGATGCGCCGCCGCGCCCACCTGTGCCCGCCGTCCACGTACACGGAGACGTACCGCGACCACTACGACGCCTTCGTCTCCCTCACGCCCTGCACCACGGGCTGAGCGACCGGGCGGACCGGGGTGCCGGGCGGAGCCTCGCTGTTACGGTGACCCGATGGCTGCGATCAAGGAATTCCAGGTCACCATCGACTGCGCGGACCCGGTCCGCCTCGCCGCGTTCTGGTGCGAGGTGCTGGGCTACGTCATGCCGGACGCGCCGGAGGACGAGAAGCCCCAGTACTTCGCCTGCTCCGACCCCTCGGGCAAGGGGCCGCGAGTGCTTTTCCAGCGGGTCCCCGAGGGGAAGGTCGTCAAGAACCGGGTGCACCTCGACGTACGGGCCGGGACCGGGCTCGTGGGGGAGGAGCGCCTTGCCGTGCTCAAGGCCGAGTGCGAGCGGCTTGTCGCGCTCGGGGCGGTGTGCGACCGCGTGCTGCTCGCCGACGAGGAGAACGAGTCGTGCATCAACATGCGGGACATCGAGGGCAACGAGTTCTGCCTCGACTGACCGTCCCCGTTCCGTCCCCGTTCCGTCCCCGCCATCGTTCCCGTCCCTGTGGCCGCCCCCGCCCCCGCCCCCGCCCCCGTGACCGTTCCCGGCGTCGGCCGGTACGGCGTCCGGATTCCGCCAGCGGGTGGGGCGGGTGCGGGCAGAAGGTGGGGGCATGAGTCCTTTCGCCGTGCGGGCCGTCGAGCCCGCCGTCCTCGCCGCGCTCCGGGTCACCGACGACGCCGGGCGCCCCTGTGTCCCCTACGCCGCCCCCGAGGGCGGGGAACCCCTGCGCTGCTGTCTGCGCCGTGCCCGGGCCGGGGAGCGGATCGCGCTCGTCTCGTACGCCCCGCTGCGGCGGTGGGCGGCGGGTGCGGGCGCCGTGCCGGGGGCGTACGACGAGGTGGGGCCCGTCTTCGTCCACGCGGAGGAGTGCGGAGGGCCGGAACCGGCGGCACCGGGGACGTACCCCTTCGCCCGGCCGGGGGTGCTGAGGGCCGTGCGCCGCTACGACGCGGACGGCCGGATCACCGGCGGCCGGCTGGTGGAGCTTCCCGAGGTCCCGGCGGAGGGCTTCGAGCGCGCCCTGGCGGAGGCTTTCGAGGACCCGGCCGTCGCCCTGGTCCACGTACGGGCCGTCGAGCACGGGTGCTTCCTCTTCGAGGTGCGGCGGCCGTAGACGGCGCCGCGTCCGGACTTCCGGGGCGGTGCTCAGGCGCGCGGTTCGCGTGTGGCGGCCGGTTCCTGGGCGGGCAGCCGTCCCGCCCCGTCCGTCAGCCGCTCCGCCGCCGCCTCCGCCGCCCGCGCCACGGCCGCGCGGCTGCGGCGGGCGGTGCGGAGGGCGTCCCAGGTGAGGATCGTGAGGGCGAGCCAGACGAGCGAGAAGCCGGCCCAGCGCTCGGGCGGCATCGCCTCGTGGAAGTACGCCACGCCCAGCAGGAACTGGAAGGTGGGGGCCAGGTACTGGAGCAGGCCCAGGGTCGAGAGGGGCACCCGGATCGCCGCCGCGCCGAAGCAGACCAGCGGGACGGCCGTGACGACGCCGGTCGAGGCGAGGAGGGCCATGTGGCCCGCGCCCTCGGAACCGAAGGCGAGCGTGTCCTGGGAGCCGAGCCAGACCAGGTAGCCGAGGGCGGGCAGGAACTGCACGGCCGTCTCGGCCGCCAGGGACTCCAGGCCGCCGATGTTCACCTGCTTCTTCACCAGGCCGTAGACCGCGAAGGAGAACGCCAGGACGAGGGAGATCCACGGCGGGCGGCCGTAGCCCACCGCCAGGACGAGGACCGCCGCGAAGCCGATGCCGACCGCCGCCCACTGGGCCGGGCGGAGACGTTCCTTCAGGACGAGGACGCCGAGCGCGATCGTCACCAGCGGGTTGATGAAGTAGCCGAGGGACGACTCGACGACGTGGCCGTTGTTGACCGACCAGATGTAGAGGCCCCAGTTCACGGTGATGACGGTCGCGGCGATCGTCAGCAGGCCGAGCTTGCGCGGGTCGGCCGCCAGCTCCCGTACCCACCCCCAGCGGCGCAGCACCAGGAGCACGAGGCCGACGAAGACGAAGGACCACACCATCCGGTGGGCCAGGATCTCGCCCGCGCCGGCCGGCTTCAGGAGCGGCCAGTAGAGCGGGACCAGGCCCCACATCGCGTACGCGCCGATGCCGTAGAGCAGGCCCGCGCGGCTCTCGGTGCCCGCATCCGTACCCGTACCCCCACGGGTACCCGCTCCGCCTCTTCCGCCCATGGAAAGCCTCCCGCCCTGCGCCGCGCCGTTCCGATGAAGGTAGCGCCGCACAGGGCAGGCTGTCATGTGTCTACCGCTATACGGTCATGACCTTGGAAGGGGTCACTCCGCCGCCAGCGCCTCGGCGATCGTGGTGCCGATCGGGGTGGTCGGGCGGCCGATCAGGCGCGCCAGGTCGCCGGTGCGGAGCGCGAGGGCGCCCCGCCCGATCGCCTCGTCCACGTCGACGAGGATCGCCGCGAAGGGCTCGGGCACGCCCGCGCCCGTCAGGATCTCCAGGTGGGCCGCGGCCGGCACGCTCGTGTACGTGATCTCCCGGCCGGTACGGGCGGCGACCTCCGCCGCGTACTCGGCGAACGACCACGCCTCGTCGCCGCTCAGCTCGTACGCCTTGCCCAGGTGCTCCTCGGCCGGGCCCGCGAGGACCGCCGCCGCGGCCGCCGCGTAGTCGGCGCGGGAGGCGGAGGCGACCCTGCCCTCGCCCGCGTTGGCGACGACGGCGCCGTGGGCGAGGACGGGGGCGAGGTTGGCCGTGTAGTTCTCGCTGTACCAGCCGTTGCGGAGGAGGGTGTACGGCAGGCCCGAGGCGAGGATCAGCTTCTCGGTCTCCTTGTGCTCCGCCGCCAGGTCGAAGTCGGCCTCCGGGCCGCCCAGGACGCCGGTGTACGCGAGCTGGGCCACGCCCGCCGCCTTGGCCGCGTCGATCACGGCGGCGTGCTGCGGCACCCGCTGCCCGACCTCGCTGCCGGAGATCAGCAGCACCCGGTCGCCCGCCTCGAAGGCGCCGGCCAGCGTCTCGGGCCGGCTGTAGTCGGCGATCCGCAGCTCGACGCCGCGGTCCGCGAGGTCGGCGGCCTTCTCCTTGTCCCGTACGACGGCGGCGACGGACCCGGCGGGGACGGACGGGTCGGCGAGGAGGGCGTCGACGACGAGACGGCCGAGCTGTCCGGTGGCTCCGGTGACGACGATGCTCATGGGGATTCCTTCTCCGGGGATCGTGGGGGTGATGCACTCACCGTACGTCGGGCGCTAACCAATCGAAAGTACCCACTTTGAAGTAAGGTACTGGCATGGAAGTAAGTACCCCTGGTCGCGCGGACGGCCCTCTCCTGGCCGACGTCGACGGCGCCGGTTGCCCCTCCCGGCTCGTCCTGGAGCACGTCACCAGCCGCTGGGGGGTGCTCGTCCTGATCGCCCTCCTGGAGCGCTCGTACCGCTTCAGCGAGCTGCGGCGCAGGATCGGCGGCGTCAGCGAGAAGATGCTCACCCAGACGCTCCAGACCCTGGAGCGCGACGGCTTCGTGCACCGCGACGCCAAGCCCGTCATCCCGCCCCGCGTCGACTACAGCCTCACCGGCATGGGCGAGGAGGCCGCCCGGCGGATCCGGGAGCTGGCCCTGTGGACCGAGGCCCGCGTCCCCGCCGTCGAGGAGGCCCGCGCCCGCTACGACGGGGCGAACGGCCGGAAACGCTGAGGGCCCGGCTGTGGATCAGCCGGGCCCCATGGCGAGTACGTCTCAGCCGACGACCGTCCAGGTGTCGTTGCCGGTGAGGAGCTGGGCGAGGTCGCCCTTGCCGTGCTGCTCGACGGCCTTCTCCAGCTGCTCGGCCATCAGCGTGTCGTAGACCGGGCGGTTCACGGAGCGGAAGACGCCGATGGGGGTGTGGTGGAGGGTGTCGGGGTCGGCAAGGCGGGAGAGCGCGAAGGCCGTCGTCGGGGTGGTGGCGTGGGCGTCGTGGACCAGGATCCGGTCCTCGTTCTCCGGCGTGACGGTGACGATCTCCAGGTCGCCGGTGGCCGGGTCCCGTACGACGCCCTTGTCGAAATCGTCGCCGAAGCGGATCGGCTGCCCGTGCTCCAGGCGGATCACCGCCTCCTTGGCCTGGTCCTTGTCCTTGAGGACCTCGAAGGCGCCGTCGTTGAAGATGTTGCAGTTCTGGTAGATCTCCACCAGCGCCGTGCCCGGGTGGTCGGCGGCCTGCCGCAGCACCTCGGTGAGGTGCTTGCGGTCGGAGTCGACGGTCCGCGCCACGAACGACGCCTCGGCGCCCAGGGCGAGGGAGACGGGGTTGAAGGGGGCGTCGAGCGAGCCCATCGGCGTCGACTTGGTGATCTTGCCGAGTTCGGAGGTGGGGGAGTACTGGCCCTTGGTGAGGCCGTAGATCCGGTTGTTGAAGAGCAGGATCTTGAGGTTGACGTTGCGGCGCAGGGCGTGGATGAGGTGGTTGCCGCCGATGGACAGCGCGTCCCCGTCGCCGGTGACCACCCAGACCGACAGGTCGCGCCGTGAGGTGGCCAGGCCGGTGGCGATGGCCGGGGCGCGGCCGTGGATGGAGTGCATCCCGTAGGTGTTCATGTAGTACGGGAAGCGGGAGGAGCAGCCGATGCCGGAGACGAAGACGATGTTCTCCTTCGCCAGGCCCAGCTCCGGCATGAAGCCCTGGACGGCGGCGAGCACGGCGTAGTCGCCGCAGCCGGGGCACCAGCGGACTTCCTGGTCGGACTTGAAGTCCTTCATCGACTGCTTGGCTTCGGCCCTGGGCACGAGGTTCAGGAGCGACTCACTCATCGATGGCCTCCTTGAGCACGGCGGCGAGCTGCTCGGCCTTGAACGGCATGCCGTTGACCTGGGTGTGGGAGCGGGCGTCCACGAGGTACTTCGCGCGGACGAGGGTGGCGAGCTGGCCGAGGTTCATCTCCGGCACGATCACCTTCTCGTACCGCTTCAGGACCTCGCCGAGGTTGCCGGGGAAGGGGTTGAGGTGACGCAGGTGGGCCTGGGCGATGTGGCCGCCGTCGCGGCGGATGCGGCGTACCGCGGCCGTGATCGGCCCGTACGTCGAGCCCCAGCCGAGCACCAGGGTCTTCGCGCCGTCCGGGTCGTCGACCTCCACGTCCGGCACCGTGACGCCGTCGACCTTGGCCTGGCGGGTGCGGACCATGAAGTCGTGGTTGGCCGGGTCGTAGGAGATGTTCCCCGTCCCGTCCTGCTTCTCGATGCCGCCGATCCGGTGCTCAAGGCCCGGTGTGCCCGGCACCGCCCACGGCCGGGCCAGCGTCTCGGGGTCGCGCTTGTAGGGCCAGAACACCTCGGTGCCGTCGGCGGTGGTGTGGTTCGGGCCGGTCGCGAACGCCGTGGCCAGATCGGGGAGGTCCTCGATCTCGGGGATGCGCCAGGGCTCGGAGCCGTTGGCGAGGTAGCCGTCGGAGAGCAGGAAGACCGGCGTGCGGTAGGTCAGCGCGATCCGGGCGGCCTCCAGGGCCGCGTCGAAGCAGTCCGCCGGCGTCCGCGGGGCCACCACCGGCACCGGCGCCTCCCCGTTGCGCCCGTACATCGCCTGGAGCAGGTCGGCCTGCTCGGTCTTGGTCGGCAGGCCCGTCGACGGCCCGCCGCGCTGGATGTCGACGACAAGCAGCGGCAGCTCCAGGGAGACCGCAAGCCCGATCGTCTCCGACTTCAGCGCCACACCGGGGCCGGACGTGGTGGTCACCGCGAGCGATCCGCCGAACGCCGCCCCGAGCGCGGCGCCGATCCCGGCGATCTCGTCCTCCGCCTGGAAGGTGCGCACGCCGAAGTTCTTGTGCTTGCTGAGCTCGTGCAGGATGTCGGAGGCCGGGGTGATCGGGTACGAGCCCAGATACAGCGGAAGCCCGGCCTGCCGGGACGCCGTGATCAGGCCGTACGACAGGGCCAGGTTCCCGGAGATGTTGCGGTACGTGCCGGTCGGGAACGCCTTCGTGGCCGGGGCGACCTCGTAGGAGACGGCGAAGTCCTCCGTCGTCTCGCCGAAGTTCCACCCCGCCCGGAACGCGGCCACGTTCGCCTCCGCGATCTGCGGCTTCTTCGCGAACTTCTGCCGCAGGAACGCCTCGGTGCCCTCGGTCGGCCGGTGGTACATCCACGACAGCAGTCCGAGCGCGAACATGTTCTTGCTCCGCTCGGCCTCCTTGCGGGAGAGGCCGAACTCCTTCAGCGCCTCGATCGTCAGCGTCGTCAGCGGCACGGGATGCACGTGGTACGCGTCCAGCGACCCGTCCTCCAGTGGCGAGGTCTCGTACCCGACCTTGGCCATCGCCCGCTTCGCGAACTCGTCCGTGTTCACGATGATCTCGCCGCCGCGCGGCACATCGGCGATGTTCGCCTTCAGCGCCGCCGGGTTCATCGCGACCAGCACGTTCGGCGCGTCCCCGGGCGTGAGGATGTCGTGGTCGGCGAAGTGCAGCTGGAACGACGACACCCCCGGCAGGGTGCCGGCCGGCGCCCGGATCTCGGCCGGGAAGTTCGGCAGCGTCGACAGATCGTTCCCGAACGACGCCGTCTCCGAAGTGAAACGGTCGCCCGTGAGCTGCATACCGTCACCCGAGTCACCCGCGAACCGGATGATCACCCGCTCCAGACGGCGTACTTCCTTCTCGGCGCCGTGGCGGGCCTCCGCCGGGGCGCTGCGCTGCTCCCCGAGCAGGGCCTCGCCGGCCTCGCTACTGACCTGGCTGGTCACTGAACTGGACCTCCCTAGCGGCAAGCGGGACTCTCGGCCCACCCTACGACGGTAAGGTGGCCCTTCCCGGGACTTCTCACATCGTGATCCTTTACCTGAGACGCCTTTTCGCCTCACTTTGGCCTGTTATGCGCCTACCCGGATGGATCTGGAACGTTGCGCTCCGTCGCGTTCTTCCCCTGAGGGGCCCCTCGCGCCGGGACGGGGCTCACCTGACAGGGTGTCAGAAGATCAAGGCTTCAGGCGGCCGGACCGGGCTCGGGACCGGGCTCGGGACCGGGATCAGGACCTGCTCAGGACCTGAGGTACGTCAGCACGGCGAGCACCCGCCGGTGGTCGCCCTCGCTCGGCGACAGGCCCAGCTTCAGGAAGATGTTGCCGATGTGCTTCTCCACCGCGCCGTCGCTCACCACCAGCTGCTTCGCGATGGCCGAATTCGTCCGCCCCTCGGCCATCAGGCCCAGGACCTCCCGCTCGCGCGGCGTCAGGTGCGCCAGCACGTCCTGCTGCCGGCTCCGCCCGAGGAGCTGCTGGACGACCTCCGGGTCCAGGGCCGTACCCCCCTCGGCGACCCGCACCACCGCCTCGGTGAACTCGCGCACCTCCGCGACCCGGTCCTTCAGCAGATAGCCCACGCCCCGCGTGGAACCGGCCAGCAGTTCGGTGGCGTACTGCTCCTCCACGTACTGCGACAGCACGAGCACCCCGAGGCCCGGGTACTCCGCGCGCAGCCGTACCGCCGCCCGTACCCCCTCGTCCGTGTGCGTCGGCGGCATCCGTACGTCGGCCACCACCACGTCCGGAAGGGCGCCGGCGTCCGCCAGCTCCGCCACCGTCTTCACCAGCGCGTCGGCGTCCCCGACCCCGGCGACGACCTCGTGGCCCCGGTCCGTGAGGAGCCGGGTCAGCCCCTCCCGCAACAGCACCGAATCCTCGGCGATGACCACCCGCACCCGGTCCGCCACCTCTTCCACGCCCACGACCGCAGCCCCCAAGTCCCCTGCTCGCCCCGCTCGGCTCTTCTCACGACCTGATCAGCATCGCAGGAAAGGCCGGGCGAGAGGCGTCACCCGGAGACTTCAGGCCCGCCAGGGCAGCTCCGCCGTGACCGTCGTCGGGCCGCCCGCCGGCGAGTCCACCGCCAGCACCCCGTCCACCGACCGCAGCCGCTCCCCGAGACCGGCGAGTCCCCGGCCGTGCGCCGGGTCCGCGCCGCCCGCGCCGTCGTCCCGCACCTGGAGCATCAGCCGCTCGCCCGACCGCCACACGTCCACGGAGGCCCGCCGCGCCCGGGCGTGCCGGGCCACGTTCTCCAGCAGCTCCGTGACCGTGAAGTAGGCCAGGCCCTCGATCGCCGGCACCGGCCGCGCCGGCAGGTCCACCGTCACCGCCACCGGCACCGGGCACCGCCCCGCCACCGACGACAGCGCCGCGTCGAGCCCCCGGTCGGTCAGGACCGCCGGGTGGATGCCCCGCGCCAGGTCCCGCAGCTCCTTCAGGGCCAGCTTCACCTCGCCGTGCGCCCCGTCCACCAGCAGCGCCGCCGCCTCCGGGTCCCGGGCCAGGGTCTCCTTCGCGAGCCCCAGGTCGAGCGCGAGCGACGCCAGGCGCGCCTGCGGCCCGTCGTGCAGCTCCCGCTCGATGCGCCGCAGGTCCGCCGCCGCCGTGTCCACGGCCGTGCCCCGCTCCGACTCCAGCTCCGTCACCCGCTCCGCGAGCCGCCCCGGCCCCAGCAGCCCCGCCACCAGGAAGCGGTCCACCGCCGTCAGGCCCCGCACCACCGGCGGCCACAGCAGCACGAGGAGCAGCCCGAGCAGACAGGTGACGGTCAGCTCGAAGGGCGAGTCGAGGTACAGGGCGTGGGTCTCGTCCCCGTACAGCTGGATCCCGTCCTGGCCCACGTACGCCGGGAAGACCCAGTGCCACGCCGGGTACGTGAGCAGGCCCCAGCCGCACGTGAAGACGACCAGCGACACGCAGAACGAGAACACCGCCCACGGGAAGCGGACCACCGAGTACAGCAGGTGCCGCCACGCGGACCCGCTCCGCAGCATCGCCGTCATCCAGGAGAACGCCCCGCCCGTCCGCCCCCGCACCGGCTCCGGCGCCGCCACGTCCGCCCCGAGCAGCCCCCGCACCAGGGCCCGCTCCACCGCGCCGAACCCCCGGGCCACGGCCAGCGACGCCGCGAGGACCGGCACCCCGAGGAAGGTGATCAGCAGCCCGAGCCCCGTGGAGGTCAGTGCCACGGCGAGCGTGAAGGCGGCGATGCCCAGCGGCAGCCCCACCAGCGTGAAGAGGAAGGCCCGCCAGGTCCGTCCCTGGAAGGGGGCCCGGAGTGCGGAGGGAACGAGCGGCGAGTCCATCGGAACGTCCTTCTTCGTCAAGGGGGCTTCGTGGGTACGGCTCCAGGCTCTCGCCCGCCGCCCCCGCCGCACCATGAGGCGGGTCGGCGTCCTCGGAGGGGGGTTATCCCCACCGGAGGACAACCGGTCAGGTCGGCGCCCGCTCCTGTCAGGGCAGCTTCGCCGTGGCCGTGGTCAGGTCGGCGCCCGCTCCTGTCAGGGCAGCTTCGCCGTGGCCGTGGTCAGGTCGGCGCCCGCTCCTGTCAGGGCAGCTCCGCCGTGACCGTCGTCAGGCCGGCGCCCGCCCCCGCCAGGGCAGCTCCGCCGTGACCGTCGTCGGGCCGCCCGCCGGCGAGTCCACGACCAGCAGGCCGTCCACCGCGCCCAGCCGCTCCGCGAGGCCGGTGAGCCCCGTGCCCGCGCCGTCGAGGCGGGCGCCGCCCACGCCGTCGTCCCGCACCTGGAGCAGCAGCCGGTCCTCCGTGCGCCACACCTCCACCGACGCCGTACGGGCCCCGGCGTGCTTGGAGACGTTCTGCAGCAGCTCCGAGACCGTGAAGTACGCGATGCCCTCGATGGCCTCCGCGGGCCGCTCGGCCAGGTCCACCGTCACCTTCGCGGGGACCGTGCACCGGCCCGCCAGCGAGGACAGCGCCGCGCCGAGTCCCCGGTCGGTCAGGACCGCCGGGTGGATGCCCCGCGCCAGGTCCCGCAGCTCCTGGAGGGCCAGCTTCACCTCGCCGTGCGCCTCCGCGACCATCGCCGCGGCCGCCTCCGGGTCCTCGTGCAGCTTCTCCTTCGCCAGACCGAGCCCCATCGCCAGGGCCACGAGCCGTGCCTGCGCGCCGTCGTGCAGGTCCCGCTCGATGCGCCGCAGGTCCGCCGCCGCCGTGTCCACGACCACGCCCCGGTCCGACTCCAGCTCGGCGATCCGCCGCTCCAGCTCGTCCGACGGCGAGAGCAGCCCCCGCACCATGCCCCGGTCCGCCGCCGCCAGACCCCGTGTGACGAACGGCAGCACCGGCCACAGCGCCACCAGCGCCACCAGCGTCACCGCGAAGGCGACCACGCCCCACGGCAGCCGGATCAGCCCGTACAGCTGGGTCCGCCACGCCACCGGATCCGTCAGCCGCGACCACAGCCACGGCAGCCCGCGCCCGGCCGACGGCAGCCGCGACGGCTCGGCGACGTCCACCCCGAGCAGCCACCGCGCCCGCGCCCGCTCCGACCGCCCGATCCCGCGCGCCCCCGCGAGCCCGGCCGCGAGCAGCGGCAGGCCGATCACGGTGACGGACAGGGCGACGCCGACGAGCACGGTGGTCACGGCGTAGACGAAGCCCACGAGGGCGGCGGGCAGGTCGAGGAGGAGGAAGGAGATCTCCTGCCACGTCTCCTTCCCGTACGCGGTCCGCCGCCGCGCGGGGGTGCGCTCGGGCGCTGCGGCGGGGGAACCCCCGGCCGCTGCGGCGGGGGGAGGAGAGCTCTGCTGATCGGCGGTCATGCCCCCAGCCTGCCGTCCCCCGCCCCCTCCGGACCATGGGGGAGGTGGGCGTCGGGCAGGGGGGATAACCCCACCCGCACCTGCTTACGCTGCTTTTAGCAGGGCCTAGACTCGCGTCCGAGAATCCGAGAAGACGGCAGCGAGGACTGAGGGGCGGCGGACGTGCGGGAACCGACCGTAGTCGCGGCGAACCAGGCGGCGGACTATTTCGACACGTACTCCGTCGTCGGGCTGCTCGCCGTCGTCGGCGTGCTCTTCGTGGCGATCGCCTTCGGCGCCGGGCGGCTGCTCCGGCCCGTCGTGCCGACCCCGGAGAAACTCCTCACCTACGAGTGCGGCGTCGACCCCGTCGGCGAGGGCTGGGCCCACACCCAGGTCCGCTACTACGTCTACGCCTTCCTCTACGTCATCTTCGCCGTCGACTCGATCTTCCTCTTCCCGTGGGCGACGGTCTTCGCCGCGCCCGGCTACGGCGCCACCACCCTGGTCGAGATGTTCGTCTTCCTCGGCTTCCTGGCCGTCGGCCTGCTCTACGCGTACAAGAAGGGCGTCCTGGCATGGACGTAACACCCGGAACCCCCACGGGGGCCGCCGTGCCCCTGCCCGCGCCGAAGCTCGGGACGCTCGCCCGCCTGGCCCCCGAGCCCATGAAGGTCGTCCTCAACTGGGGCCGCCGCTACAGCCTCTGGGTCTTCAACTTCGGTCTCGCATGCTGCGCGATCGAGTTCATCGCCGCGTCCATGGCCCGGCACGACTTCATCCGGCTCGGCGTGATCCCCTTCGCGCCGGGCCCCCGCCAGGCCGACCTGATGATCGTCTCCGGCACGGTCACCGACAAGATGGCCCCGGCGGTGAAGCGCCTGTACGAGCAGATGCCCGAGCCGAAGTACGTCATCTCCTTCGGCGCCTGCTCGAACTGCGGCGGCCCCTACTGGGACTCGTACTCCGTCACCAAGGGCGTCGACCAGATCATCCCGGTCGACGTGTACGTACCCGGCTGCCCGCCCCGCCCCGAGGCGCTCCTCCAGGGCATCCTCAAGCTCCAGGAGAAGATCGCCCGGGAGAGCGTGGCCGAGCGGTACGGGACCGGCGGCCCCACCGTCGCCCAGCTGACCAGCCCCCTCGTGACGCCCCCGGGAGCCGAGGCATGAGCGACGGCACGAACGACAGCGCGCGCGACCTGTACGGCACCCTCCCGGACGCGGTCACGGACGTCTTCGGCCCCGACGCCACGGCCGACCTCTCGTACGAGCTCCTGACCGTCGACGTCCCGCCGGCCGCCTGGCTCGACGCCCTGCGGACCGCCCGCGACACCCTCGGCTGCGCCTACTTCGACTGGCTGAGCGCGGTCGACGAGCCCGGCACCGGCTTCCGGGTCTGCGCCCACGTCGCCGCCGTCGGCGACGGCGCCCCCCGCCGCCTGCTGCTCCGCACCACCGTCGACCACGCGGCCCCGTCGCTGCCGACGGCGATCGGGGTGTACGCGGGCGCGGCCTGGCACGAGCGCGAGACGCACGAGATGTTCGGCGTCGTCTTCGAGGACCACCCGAACCTCACCCCGCTCCTCCTCCCCGAGAACTTCGAGGGCCACCCCCTCCGCAAGGACTTCGTCCTCGCCGCCCGCGTCGCCAAGGCCTGGCCCGGCGCGAAGGAACCGGGCGAGTCGCACGACGGCGGCCCCAAGCGCCGCCAGATGCTGCCGCCCGGCGTCCCGGACCCCAACGAGTGGGGCCCCCTGAAGGGCCAGCTCCCCCCGGCCCCCGAACGCCCCGCCCGCGCGGCCGCCGCCGACCGCCCCCGCCGCACCCGCACAGCAGCCGAAGGCTCGGCCACCCAGGACACCCCGGCCCCCCGCCGTACGCGCTCCGCGTCGCAGGGCTCGGCGAGCCAGGTGGCCCCGGAGACCCCGGCGGCCCCGGCGGCTCCCGCCGCCCGGCCGCGCCGTATGCGGTCGGCGTCGGAAGGCTCGGCGAGCCAGACGGCCCCGGAGGCCCCGGCGGCTCCGGCCGCTCCGGAGTCCGGCGCGGCTCCCGCCGCCCGGCCGCGCCGTACGCGCTCCGCGTCGCAGGGCTCGGCGAGCCAGGCGGCCCCGGAGACCCCGGAGGCCCCGGAGACCCCGGCGGCCCCGGCGGCTCCGGAGTCCGGCGCGGCTCCCGCCGCCCCGCCGCGCCGGATGCGCTCGGCCTCGCAGGGCTCGGCGAGCCAGGCGACGCCGGCGGAGGCCGCCGACGGCGTGGCGCCCTCCGCGCCCCCCGCGCCCCCGCGCCGCCCCCGCGCCTCGGACGCCCCCTGGCACCACGCCCGTCCGGCCTTCGACGAGACACCGGAACCGTCCACGGACGACACGGACGCCGCTCCCGAAGCCGCCCCCGAGGCCGACCCCGACACCCGTCCCGACCCCGACACCCGTCCCGACCCCGCCGGAGGCGATCCCGCGTGAACGACGCACTCGACGTCGCCGTCCGGCTGCTCCTCGTCTTCGCCGCCTTCCTCGTGCTGCCGCTCGTCGTCGGACAGACCGAGCACAAGGTGATGGCCCACATGCAGGGGCGGCTCGGGCCCATGTACGCCGGTGGCTTCCACGGCTGGGCCCAGCTCGTCGCCGACGGCGTGAAGTTCGCGCAGAAGGAGGACGTCGTCCCGAAGGACGCCGACCGGCGGGTCTTCCGGCTCGCACCGGCCGTCGCCCTCCTCCCGTACCTGCTCGTCCTCGTCGCCATCCCGGTCGCACCGGGCGCCGTCGGCGCGGTCGTCGACGCGGGGATCTTCTTCGTGCTCGCCGTCATGGGCGTCGGCGTGCTCGGCAGCCTGATGGCCGGCTGGGCGTCCGCCAACAAGTTCTCCCTGCTCGGCGGTCTGCGCACGGCCGCCCAGCTGCTCGCGTACGAGCTGCCGATGCTGCTCGCCGCCGCCTCCGTCGCGATGGCGGCCGGCACCGTCTCGCTCACCGGCCTCCTCGACGCCTTCGAGTGGTGGTGGGTGCCGTGGCAGATCGTCGGCGCGCTGGTCTTCTTCGTCGCGGGCCTCGCCGAACTCCAGCGGCCCCCGTTCGACATGCCGGTCGCCGACTCGGAGATCATCTTCGGCGCGTACACCGAGTACACCGGTCTCCGCTTCGCGCTCTTCCTGCTCGCCGAGTACGCCGGCATCGTCGTCCTCTGCGGACTGACCACCGTCCTCTTCCTCGGCGGCTGGCACGGCCCCTTCGGCGGCGACGGCCTCGGCTGGCTCTGGACGCTCCTCAAGACCGCCGTCCTGGCCTTCGTCGTCATCTGGCTGCGGGTCTCCTACCCGCGCCTGCGCGAGGACCAGCTCCAGAAGCTGGCCTGGACGACCCTCGTCCCGCTCGCCCTGGCGCAGATCGCGCTCACCGGCATCGTGAAGGTGGCGATTCAGTAATGGCCCCGATTCCTGGCTCCGGGCTCGCCAAGGGCCTCGCCGTCACCCTCCGCACCATGACGCGCAGGTCCGTCACCGCCCAGTACCCGGACGTACAGCCCGAGCTGCCGCCCCGGTCCCGGGGGGTGATCGCGCTGTTCGAGGAGAACTGCACGGTCTGCATGCTGTGCGCCCGCGAGTGCCCCGACTGGTGCATCTACATCGACTCGCACAAGGAGACGGTCCCGGCCGCCACCCCCGGCGGCCGCGAGCGCAGCCGGAACGTCCTCGACCGCTTCGCCATCGACTTCTCCCTCTGCATGTACTGCGGGATCTGCGTCGAGGTGTGCCCCTTCGACGCCCTCTTCTGGTCGCCGGAGTTCGAGTACGCGGAGACCGACATCCACGAGCTCACCCACGAGCGGGACAAGCTCCGCGAGTGGATGTGGACCGTCCCCGAGCCGCCCGCGCTCGACCCGGGCGCCGAGGAGCCCAAGGAGATCGCCGCCGCCCGCAAGGCCGCCGAGAAGGCCGCCGCGGCCCAGGCGGCGGCCCGGGCGGCCGAGGCCGATCAGCAGGAGGGCGACGCGTGATCCTCGCCGCCGCACAGACCGTCCAGACCGCCCAGACCGCCCCCGGCTTCCTCTCGCCCTCCGGCGTCGAGGTCGCCTTCCTCCTCGTCGGCCTCGTCACCCTCGGCGCCGCGATCGTCTCCGTCACCACGAAGCAGCTCGTGCACGCCGCGCTCTGGCTCGTGGTCGCGCTCGGCGGGCTCGCCGTCGAGTACCTCCTCCTGACCGCCGAGTTCATCGCCTGGGTCCAGGTCCTGATCTACGTCGGCTCGGTCGTCGTCCTGATCCTCTTCGGGCTCATGCTCACCAAGGCCCCCATCGGCCGCTCCCCGGACGCCGACTCGGGCAACCGGCCGGTCGCCCTCGCCGTCGCGGTCGCCGCCGCCGTGGCGCTCGTCTGGGTGGTCGCCGACGCCTTCCGCACCACCTGGATCGAGCTGGACGGGCCCGCGCAGGGCTCCACCGGCGTCACCGGAGAGATCCTCTTCCGGCACTGGGTGCTGCCCTTCGAGGCGCTGTCGGTGCTGCTGCTCGCCGCCCTGGTCGGCGCCATCGTCCTGTCCCGCAAGAAGCCGGAAGGGGAGCGGGACTGATGCACCTCGCCTACCCCGCCGTCCTCGCCGCGCTCCTCTTCTGCGTCGGCCTGTACGGCGTCCTCGCCCGCCGCAACGCGATCCTGGTCCTGATGTCGGTCGAGCTGATGCTCAACGCCGTCAACCTCAACCTGGTCGCCTTCGACGTCTGGCTCCGCGACGCCCTCCACGCCGGCCAGGCCCTCACCCTCTTCACCATCGCGATCGCCGCCGCCGAGATCGGCATCGGCCTCGCGATCGTCCTCATGGTCCACCGCAGCCGGGGCACGTCGGACGTCGACCGCCTCCGAGACACGGCCGAGTCCCGGGAAGACAGCACCGACGAGAAGGCCGAGGCCACCGCGTGACCACCACGACCCTCGCCGTCCTCGTCCCCCTCCTGCCCTTCCTCGGCGCCGCCGCCGGCCTCGCCGTCGGCCGCACCGCCCCCGGCTTCGTCCGGCCGCTCGCCGTCCTGCCGACGCTCACCGCCGCCGTCCTCGCCGTCGTCGTCGCCTTCCGCCAGGGCGGGGACACGGTGATCGACGCGGCCACCGAGCTCACGCCCACCGGCTCCGTCCCGATCTCGCTGGGCCTCCACATCGACGGCTTCGCCGCCCTCGTCGCCGTCCTCGTCGGCGTGGTCGCGAGCTGCGTGCAGATCTACTCGACCGGCTACCTCCGCGAGGACCCCCGCTACCCCTCGTACGCCGCGCTCGTCTCCCTCTTCACCTCCGCGATGCTCCTCGTCGTCTACTCCGGCGACCTGATGGTGCTCCTGGTCGGCTGGGAGATCATGGGCATCTGCTCGTACTTCCTCGTCGGCCACTACTGGGAGACCCCCGAGGCGCGCTCCGCCTCCCTGAAGGCCTTCCTCGTCACCAAGCTCGGCGACGTCCCCTTCCTCTTCGGGCTCTTCGCGCTCGCCACCGACGCCGGCACCTTCCGCATCGACGGGATCCTCGCCACCGTCGCCAGCGGCGGCCTCGACCACCCCACCCTGGTGGCGCTGCTGCTCCTCGCGGGCGTCGCGGGGAAGTCCGCGCAGTTCCCGCTGCACACCTGGCTCCCGGACGCCATGGCCGGCCCGACGCCGGTCTCCGCGCTCATCCACGCGGCCACCATGGTCGCCGCCGGCATCTACTTCGTCGCCCGTCTCCTGCCGGTCTTCGCCGCCTCGGCCGCCGCGATGACCGTGCTCGCCGTGATGGCCGCGATCACCATGACCGGCTCGGCGCTCGCCGCGCTCGCCCAGGACGACATCAAGCGGGTCCTCGCCTACTCGACGATCGGCCAGCTCGGCTACATGGCCGGCGCGCTCGCCGTCGGCGACCGGGGCGCCGCCGTCTTCCACCTCCTCTCGCACGCCGCCTTCAAGGCGCTGCTCTTCCTCGCCGCCGGCGCGGTCATCCACGCCGCCGGCACCAACTCGCTCACCGCCATGTCCCGGATGAGCGGCCTGGCGAAGCGGGTCCCCGACGCGTACTGGACGATGACCGTCGCCCTCCTCGCGCTCGCCGCGATCCCGCCCTTCGCCGGCTTCTTCTCCAAGGAGGCCGTCCTGGTCGCCGCCGAGCACACCGCGCTCGGCGACCGCTCCGGCGCCCCCGCCGCCGCGGGCTGGACGATCCTCGTCGCGGGCCTGCTGACCGCCCTCCTCACCGCCGCGTACGCGCTCCGCCTCTGGCTGCGCGCCTTCCGCGGCCGAGGCGCAGAAGCCCCGGATCACGGACGCCAGCCGCTCGCGATGACGAGCGTCCTGTGGGTCCTGGCGGTCCCCTCCCTCGGTTTCGGCCTGAGCGCCGCCCACCTCGACGACTGGTTCGACGGCGAGGCCCTCACCCCCGCCCTGACCACCGTCGTCCTCGGCACCGGCCTCGCCGTCGCCGGCGGCGCCGTCACGTACGCCGTCTGGCGCACCCTCACCGCACGGGCCGTCCCCCCGGTCCCGACCCCGCACGTCGCCCACCCGGACGCCGAGGCGGGCCTGGTCGAGGCCGAGGCGCTGCACCTGCCGCACCCCGCCGAGGACCCGGCCGACCCCGGCCGCGCCCTCCTCGGCCCGCTGTACGGCCCGGCCGCCGACGGCTTCCACCTGGACGCCCTCTACCGGAAGGCCTTCGTCCGCCCCGTGCTCGGCGCCGCCTCCCTGGTCCGCTTCCTGGACCGCGAGGTCGTCGACACCTACGTGAGCGGTGCGGCCGGCACCGCCAAGGGCCTCGGTTGGCTCGTCCGCCGCGCCCAGACCGGCAACCTGCAGACCTACCTCAGCGCCCTGCTCGCCGGCTCCGTCGTCCTGGCGATCGCCGCCGTCGCCCTCGCCAACGCCTTCGCCGGAGCGTGAGCCGTGATCGATATCAGCCCGTCCGTGATGCAGTTCCTCCTCGCGTTCATCGTCGTGGCGCCGCTCCTCGGCTCCGCGGCCGCCCTCCTCCCCGCCCCTCCGGGGCTGAAGGGGAACTCCCCCGAGCAGGCGGTGCTCCGCCACGGCGTCACCGTCACCGGCGTCATCCTGCTGGCCACGATCGCCCTCACCCTGGGTTTCGACCACGACCACCCGTCGAAGATGCAGGCCACCACGGACATCAGCTGGATCAGGGCACTGGACGTGCGGATCCACCTCGGTGTCGACGGCATCTCCCTCCCCCTCCTGCTCCTGACCGCGCTGCTGACCTTCCTCTGCGCGCTGTACTCCTACTTCCGGATGCCCGCGGGCCCGTCCCCGAAGGCGTTCGTCGCGCTGCTGCTCGTCCTGGAGGCCGGCACCCTCGCCACCTTCGCCGTCCTCGACCTGGTCCTCTTCTTCCTCGCCTTCGAGATGGTCCTCGTGCCGATGTACTTCCTCATCGCCCGCTGGGGCGGCGAGGGCCGGCGGGTCGCCGCCGGGAAGTTCATCTTCTACACGCTGCTCGGTTCCGTGATCATGCTGCTCGGCCTGCTCCTGATCGGGATCAAGGCGGGCACGTTCGACATGGTGGCACTCGCCACCGACAACGGCCGCGGGCTGACCACATCGGTGCAGGTCACCGCCGTTCTCGCGATCGGTCTCGGGCTCGCGGTGAAGACCCCGATGTGGCCGCTGCACTCCTGGCTGCCGGACGCCCACACCGCCGCCCCGACCGTCGGCTCGGTCCTCCTCGCCGGCGTGCTCCTGAAGATGGGCACGTACGGCTTCGTCCGGATCGCGCTGCCGATCGCCCCCGACGGCATGCACACCCTCGCCCCCTACCTGGCCGCCTTCGCCGCCGCCGGCATCGTCTACGGCTCGCTCGCCTGCCTCGCCCTTGCGCGGCCCGGCGCCAAGGGCGACCTCAAGCGGCTGATCGCGTACTCCTCCGTCGGCCACATGGGCTTCGTCCTCCTCGGCATCGCCACCCTGACGCCCACCGGCGTCAACGGCGCCCTCTTCGCCAACATCGCCCACGGCCTCATCACCGGCCTGCTGTTCTTCCTCGTCGGCGCCGTGAAGGACCGGTACGGCACCGCCGACCTCGACACCCTCGCCGGGGCCACCGGCGCCGCCCTCTACGGCCGCGCCCCCCGCCTCGGCGCCCTCCTCGCCTTCGCCGCCGTCGCCTCCCTCGGCCTCCCGGGCCTGGCCGGCTTCTGGGGCGAGATGCTCGCCCTGTTCGCCGCCTTCGACCCTGCCGAGGGGCTGAGCCGCCCCGCGTACCTCGTCTTCATGGCCCTCGGCGGCCTCGGCACCCTGCTCACCGCCGCCTACCTGCTGATCGTGGTCCGCCGCGTCTGCATGGGCGGCCCGCGCCCGGCCGGCGAACCGGAGCTCGCCGACGTCAAGCCGTACGAGCTGGCCGCCTGGACCCCGCTCGTCGCCCTCACCGTCCTCGCCGGACTCTGGCCCGCGGTCCTCCTCGGCCTCACCGACCCGGCCGTCCAGCAGCTCCTCGCGGGAGGCACCCAGTGATGTCAGCCGGAAGCACGCTCGTCCAGTCCGTCGACTGGCTGACGATCGCGCCCCCGACGCTCACCGCCCTGGTCGCGCTCGGCGTCCTCGTCGCCGACCTCTTCGTCCCCGCCGGACGCAAGCAGCTCCTCGGCTGGGTCTCGATCGCGGGCCTCGCCGCCGCCCTCGCCCTGCTCCTGCCGCTGCGCGCCGGCGACCGCGCCACCTTCTGCCTCACCGCCGGATCCCAGGCCGACAGCCACGCCCAGACCACCGGCTGCAGCTACACCGCCGACCACTTCACCCTGGTCGTCCAGTTCCTGGTGCTCGGCGGCGCCCTCCTGACCGCCCTGCTCTCGCTGCCCGCCACGCGCGCGAAGCTCCCGGCCGGCGAGTACTGGTTCCTGCTGCTGTCCTCCGCCGCCGGCGCCGCCCTGCTGCCCGCCTCCCGCGACCTCGCCACCCTCGTGGTCGCCCTGGAGGTCGCCTCGCTGCCCGCCTTCGCGCTCGTCGGCCTCAAGCGCGGCGACCGGCGCTCCGGCGAGGCCGCCCTCAAGTTCTTCCTCTCCTCGGTGACCGCCACCGCCGTCACCCTCCTCGGCGCCAGCTTCGTCTACGCGGCCACCGGCACCCTCCACCTCACCGAGATCGCCGCCCGCCTCGACACCGTCCCCGCCGGCCTCCAGACCCTCGCCCAGGCGGGCGTCGCCCTCACCCTCGTCGGCTTCGCCTTCAAGATCGCCGCCGTCCCCTTCCACTTCTGGGTCCCCGACACCTACACCGGCGCCCCGCTGCCCGTCGCCGCCTACCTCTCCGTGGTCGGCAAGGCCGTCGGCTTCACCGGCCTCATCCTGGTGACCGTCGTCGCCTTCCCCTCGTACGCCGACATCTGGGGCCCGGCCCTCGCCGTCCTCGCCGCCCTCACCATGACCGCGGGCAACGCCGCCGCCCTCCGGCAGGACCCCACGCGCGCGGGGAGCGCCGTCCGGCTGCTCGCCTGGTCCTCGGTCGCCCAGGCCGGCTACCTCCTGGTGCCGATCGCGGCCGCCGCGTACTCCGGCGACGACCAGATCGGCGCCACCGTCGCGTACGCCCTCATGTACGCCGTCGTGAACCTCGGCGCCTTCGCGGTCGTCGTCCTCGTCGCCCGTACGCACCCCGGCAAGCGGATCGCCGACCACGCGGGCCTCTACGCCACGAACCCCGCCGCCGCCCTCGCGCTCGCCTTCTTCCTCCTGAACCTGGCCGGTCTGCCCCCGGGTATCATCGGTCTCTTCGCCAAGGTGACCGTGTTCTCGTCGGCCGTCGACGCGGGCCTCGGCTGGCTGGCCGTGGTCATGGGCGTCAACGTCGTCCTCGGCCTCGCGTACTACCTGCGCTGGACGGCCGTGCTCTTCCGCACGCCCGCCGACGCCGTCGAGGGGGCCGTGCCGCACCGGGCCCCCGCGCCCGTCACCCTGGCGATCGTGCTGACCGCCGCCGCCGGAGTCGTCCTGTCGGGCTACCCGCAGTTCGCCCTCCGCTTCGCGACGGCCGGCCTTTTCTGACCCCCACACACGTGAACCCCTGAGGAGCGCACCCCCGTGCTGAACGGATTCAAGGACTTCATACTTCGCGGGAACGTCGTCTCGATGGCCATCGGTCTGGCCGTCGGCTCGGCGTTCACGGCCGTCGTCACCGGCTTCAGCAAGGCGTTCATCACCCCCCTCATCGGCCTCGCCACCGGCTCCGTCGGCGACTTCAGCGAGGCGACGTTCAGCATCGGCAAGACGGAGTTCCCCTACGGTCTGGCGATCTCCGCCACCATCGCCTTCCTCATCACGGCCCTCGTCCTCTACTTCCTCTTCGTCGTCCCCATGGCGAAGGTCCAGGCGAAGTTCGCCAAGGAGGAGGCCGCCGACCCGAAGTCCGAGAAGCGCGACTGCCCCCGCTGCTTCACCGAGATCCCGGCCATCGCCACCCGCTGCGCCCACTGCACCAGCGAGGTCGAGCCGGTCGCCGAGGCCCTCGCCAAGGCGGGCCTGCACAAGGACGCCCACAAGATCCCCGCCGCCCGCTGATCACCCGTACGGCGCACCTCGCCCCCGGTGCGGCCGGGGGAACCGCAGCCTCCCGCCTGGCGTTGACCAGTACGTGAGGGTCCACTGGGGGAGTGGACCACGAAGCAAAGGGTTCCCCTGCCGCACCACTTGGAGGGCGTACCGTGCACCGCCGGCACAACGGGCTGAGGACCGCCGTACTCCTCGGAGGGCTCTCGGCCCTCATCATCGTCATCGGCAGCCTCTTCGGACGTACGGGGCTGATCGTCGCGGTCCTCGTGGCGCTCGGCACCAACGCGTACGCGTACTGGAACAGCGACAAGCTGGCGCTGCGGGCCATGCGCGCCCGGCCCGTCAGCGAGTTCGAGGCGCCCGCCCTCTACCGGATGGTGCGGGAGCTCTCCACCCAGGCCCGCCAGCCGATGCCCCGCCTCTACATCTCGCCGACCCAGGCACCCAACGCCTTCGCGACCGGCCGCAACCCGCGCAACGCGGCCGTCTGCTGCACCGAGGGCATCCTCGCCCTCCTCGACGAGCGCGAGCTCCGCGGCGTCATCGGCCACGAGCTCAGCCACGTGTACAACCGGGACATCCTCATCTCCTCGGTCGCCGGAGCGCTCGCCTCCGTGGTGATGTTCCTGGTCAACTTCGCCTGGCTGATCCCCGTCGGCCGCTCCAGCGACGACGAGGGACCCGGCATCCTCGGCTACCTGCTGATCCTGGTCCTCGGCCCCCTGGCGGCCTCGATCATCCAGCTCGCCATCTCCCGCTCCCGGGAGTACGAGGCCGACGCCTCCGGCGCCCAGCTCACCGGCGACCCGCTCGCCCTCGCGGGCGCCCTCCGCAAGCTCGAAGCGGGCACCAAACGGCTTCCGCTGCCGCCGGAGCCGCGGATCGAGACCGCGAGCCACATGATGATCGCGAACCCCTTCCGTCCGGGCCGGGGACTGTCCAGGATGTTCTCGACCCACCCACCCATGGCCGAGCGGATCGCCCGGCTCGAAGAGATGGCAGGACGCCGCCCGTGAAGACCCTCCTCAACGTCATCTGGCTGGTCCTCTCCGGCTTCTGGCTGTTCCTCGGCTACCTCGCCGCGGGACTCCTCCTCTGCATCACGATCATCGGCATCCCCTTCGGCCTCGCCGCCTTCCGCATCGGCCTCTACGCCCTCTGGCCCTTCGGCCGCACCGTCGTCGACAAGCCCGGCGCCGGCGCCGCCTCCTGCGTCGGCAACGTGCTGTGGCTGGTCCTCGCCGGCTGGTGGCTCGCCCTCGGCCACGTCGTCACCGGCATCGCCCTCTGCGTCACGATCATCGGCATCCCGCTCGGCATCGCGAACTTCAAGCTCATCCCCGTCTCGCTGCTGCCGCTCGGCAAGGACATCGTCCCCACGGACCAGGCGTACGGCCGCCCGGGCTTCTGAGAACCCGGGCTTCCGGGAACCGGAGCCGACGGCCTCAGGACCGGGGATGCCCGGGGCGCCCCCGGCCCACCGCGTACGCGACCACACCGGCCGCCAGCACCCCCGCCCCGGCCAGCACCGAACCCAGCGGCAGCGCGCAGGCCAGCGCCACGCACCCGGCGAGCCCCAGCGCCGCCAGGAACCGGACCCGCCGGCCCAGCGTCCACGCCGAGGCGTTGGCGATCCCGTAGTAGACGAGGACGCCGAAGGACGAGAAGCCGATCGCGTCCCGCACGTCCGCCGTCGCCGCCACCACGGCCACCACCGCGCCCACCGCCAGCTCGGCCCGGTGCGGCACCCGGAACCGCGGGTGGATCGCGGCCAGGCCGCCGGGCAGGTACCCGTCCCGGGCCATCGCCAGCGTCGTACGGGACACCCCGAGGATCAGCGAGAGCAGCGAGCCGAGCGCCGCCACCGCCGCGCCCGCCGTCACCACCGGCACCAGCCAGGAGGCGTCCGCCGCCCGCACGGCGTCGGCGAGCGGCGCGGGGGAGCCGGCCAGGGCGCGCGGCCCGAGGGCGAGCAGGACGCCCACCGCGACCAGCGCGTAGACGGCGAGCGCGAGGCCGAGCGCGAGCGGCACGGCCCGGGGGATCGTCCGGGCCGGATCGCGCACCTCCTCGCCGAGCGTGGCGATCCGCGCGTACCCCGCGAACGCGAAGAAGAGCAGCCCGGCGGCCTGGAGGACCCCGCCCGCCGTCATCTCCCCGCCGAGCCCGAACCGGCCGTCCGGGGCGCCCGCGAAGGAGGCCGTGGCCACCGCCGCGAGCACCGCGAGGACCCCCGCCACGATCACCCGCGCGAGCAGCGCCGACTTCTGCACGCCCCCGTAGTTCACGGCCGTCAGGGCGACCACGGCGGCCACCGCCACGGCATGCGCCTGGTCCGGCCACAGATAGGCGCCGACGGTCAGCGCCATCGCCGCGCAGGAGGCCGTCTTGCCCACCACGAAGGCCCAGCCCGCCAGGTACCCCCAGAAGGGACCGAGCCGTTCGCGTCCGTACACGTAGGTGCCGCCGGACTCCGGGTGGAGGGCGGCCAGCCGGGCCGAGGCCATCGCGTTGCAGTACGCCACGACGGCGGCGAGCCCGAGCGCGACGAGCAGCCCCGCCGAGCTCCCGGCCGCGCCGGCGGCGGGCCCGAGCGCGACGAAGATGCCGGCGCCGACCATGGCGCCGAGCCCGATGACGACGGCGTCGAGGACGCCGAGGGACCGGCGCAGTGATGCGGTCACGATCGACCTGTCTCCCGCAGGGTGATGTTGAGCCGCCCGGTCAGCCCGAGCGACGGCTCGGCGGTCCCCGGAAACACCCGCGGCACGCCGTGGTACACCCACCGGGACTCCCCGCCGAACACGAAGAGGTCCCCGGAGGCCAGTGCCACGTCGGTCCACGGCCTTCCCCGGTTCTCGCCGTTGCCCAGCCGGAAAATACAGGTGTCGCCGAGACTGAGCGACACCACGGGTGCCCCGGACCGCTCCTCCTTGTCCTGGTGCATGCCCATCCGGGCCCCGTCCCCGTAGAAGTTCACCAGCGCGGTGTCCGGCGTGAACCGTTCTTAGCGTTGTCGGCCGGTGGTGGCCGAACTGCCGCGAACCGGGCCGGTGATGGCCTGGTGACCTCGCGAACGGTCTTCGAGGTCGGGGAACAGCGTGAGCTGGTCACCTCGGCACGGTCGAGTCTTGCCGCCCCATAGGGGCGTGCTCACTGTCCTGGGTGGGCTCGCGGTCCCGTGTGCCCTTGGGACGGGTACGGTCTGGCCGGTAGCTCTCCGCGTCACGATCCGCTGGTCGTGGGCGGTCACACCTGGCCGACGCCGTGCCCGGTGCCCGAGGGCGCGTCGTGCGATGGCCACCGAGGCGCCGTGATGGCGGGTAACCGTGGCCTGCTGGTTCTTCTGGTTCTGCTGCTGGAGCGGGGCCTTCCAGTACCGCTCGCCCCAGACGCTGGTGTACGCCGGGTCGACCGCGATCACCACAAGCCCGGCGTGAAAGGCCATCGCGCCAAGGCGGTCCCGGAACTTCGCGGTGGGGATGCCGGCCACGGTGCGGCGGAACTTCTTGCCGCGCTTGCCGCGTCCCATGGTCTCGCGGCCGGTGGCGCGGGCGTCGTCGAAGCCGAGGTTCTCGATCGCGATGCCCGCGCAGTGATGCTCACGGGCGAGGGCGATCAGCCGGGTGATCGCGGCGCGCAGGCGGCCGTCCCGCTGGGAGGCGGGGCCGACGAGGTCGAGGGGGACGGTGACGGGTTCGCCGACGGGGTTGCCGTGTGGGTCGAGGACGTAGGCGGCCAGGTGATCGGCGTTGAGGTCGACACCGAGCATGCGCGCGCCGGAGGCCCGGAGTTCGGCCGGTGTGGGCAGGACGGTGGTCTCGGTGGCCCAGGAGGCATCGAGGTACCAGCGGCCGCGCTGCGGGTCGTACACGATGTCGTAGCGCACGGCCCGGTTGACGGTGACCCGGTCCAGCCACTCCTCGCGCCGGTGCGAGAAGCCGACCTTGCACGCGAGCCGGTACCGGCCCCGGGGTGCGTTGGCGAGATGCCGCAGCGGCTCGGGCAGCACCAGCGACACCTCGCCGGAGGCGGGATCGACGGTGATCGTGTAGTTGCCGAACGGTGCGCCGGACTCGCCGTCGGCGGTCAGGAACAGCCGGGCAGCCTCCCAGGATTCCCGCCACTCCGCCTCGGTGAGCCCGGCCCCGGCAAGACTATGCCGGACCCTGGCCAGCCGTCGGCCGCCCACCACGATGCCCGGCCGCCCGGACTCGATACGGGCCTCCACACTGGTCAGGCGGGTCTTGAGTACGGCGAGGCGGCGCTGCTTGGCCCACCGCTCACCCGGGTCCGCATAGCCGCGGACCCTGCCTTCGCGCTGCCCGCACGGCACCGCGAGCCGCGCCTCGACGGCACGGACGGCCCGGCGCAGAGAGGTCCTCTCGTCGTACAGGCAGCGCAGGGAGAGCTGGTACTGGTCCTCCGACGCGCGGGTCATCGCCCCGGCCCACCGCGACGACGACACGGCGGTGAGCTTCTTCTTCCGCTCCGCCCGCCGATTCTCTTTGCTCTTCACCCGCCCGATCCCGAGCCGCACCGCGAGATCCGTCCGCTGAAGGCGGCCCAGATGCTCACCGACCAGCCGGAGCACCTCCGCCTCACCCGGGGTGACACGCAGCCGGTCCCGGATACGCGCTCCGGCGGGCGCGGCGACCGTGAACGGGGCCGCGATGGTCCGCAGACCGCGCTTCCCGCCGCGTTTCCGCGCCACCGGCCACCCCCTCCCCAGCCCCGTCGAACCCACCAGCTGTCACCGATCATGCGTGCCGCACGGCGCGAGATCCCGGAAACCGCACCCGCTCACCCGATCGAAGGACACAGCGGCCAGCCGTTCCCCACAACCGCGCCAACAGTTGTCGACCCACCGTGCCTCCGTATGCCTCCACAGCTGCCCACACCCGAACTCCCGGCAGGCTGCCACCAGTTCCTGCTGCCGGTGGGCATCAGCCACCCCGGCACATGCCACCACCCCGGGTGCGACCTCCGCCCGCTCACGCGGGAACAGCCTGTCGCTCACGCGAGGGCGCCCTCCAGGTCCAGCAGCGACCGCTTCCGGTCGAGCCCGGCCGCGTACCCCCGCAGGCTCCCGTCCGCGCCGATCACCCGGTGGCACGGCCGCACCACGAGCAGCGGATTCCGCCCGATCGCCGTGCCCACCGCCCGCACCCCGGCCCCGCCGGCCCCGACCCGCCGCCCGATCTCGCCGTAGCTGACGGTCGTCCCGTACGGGATCTCCTCCAGGGCCGCCCAGACCCGCCGCTGGAACTCCGTCCCGGTGTCCCCGGCGCACTCCAGGTCGAACCGCTCCCGCCGCCCGTCGAAGTACTCCTCCAGCTGCCGCACGGCCTCGCCGAACGCCCCCTGGTCGCGTACCCACCCGTCCCCGACCGCCACGGCCCCCTTCTGCCCCGGCAGCGAGAGCGACCGCAGCACGGCCCGGCCCCCTGCGGAGCGCCGCCCGGTCAGCAGCATCCCGCCCAGAGGGCCGTCGGCGTACGCGTACACGGTGATGTCGTCCATGCCTCCAGTGTGCGAGCCTCGCTGGCCCAGGGCTGGCGGCTTTCGGACACGACCTTCACGGAAACGCACCCGCACTCCTGTCCGGAGCCCCGAAGCGGGGCCGGCCGCCCGAGCCGTCGCCGGGGAGTGGGCATGGCCCTTGCACGGGTCAGGATCGCTGGTGGCGCTGGCTGCCGCGTGCGTGCTCCTGGCGGCGGGGCTGGTGGCGGGCCGGTCGTCAGGGTCACGGAGATAGCCACATCCCGGGGTGTTGGCGCGCGCCAACACCCCGGGCCGGTTGAGGAAGGCACAACGAGGGCCGCGATCGATGCCGTTCGCGGCGCTGTGCCCCTGTTGTGCCCTGCCGTGTCGGCCTGACGATGTTCGTGCAGGTCAGGGCGCTTGACTAGCGGTAGTTCACGAACTGGATCGCGAAGTCGAAGTCCTTCGACTTGAGTAGCGCCTGCACGGCCTGGAGGTCGTCTCGGCTCTTCGAGCTGACCCGCAGCTCGTCGCCCTGCACCTGCGCCTTGACGCCCTTGGGGCCCTCGTCGCGGATGGTCTTCGCGACCTTCTTGGCGTTCTCCTGCGAGATGCCCTCGGTGACCGACGCGAAGAGCTTGTACTCCTTGCCGGACAGCTGGGGCTCGCCCTCCACGTCCAGCGTCTTGAGCGAGATGCCCCGCTTGACCAGCTTGGTCTGGAAGATGTCGAGGATCGCCTTGACGCGCTCCTCGCCGTTCGCCTGCATCAGGATCTTCTCGCCCGACCAGGAGATCGAGGCGTTCGTGCCCTTGAAGTCGTAGCGCTGCGAGATCTCCTTCGCGGCCTGGTTGAGGGCGTTGTCGACCTCCTGCCGCTCGACCTTGGAGACGATGTCGAAACTGGAGTCGGCCATGACTCGTGGCTCCTTGCTCGGATGCTGTGGGGTACGGCCAAAGCCTAGGGGGTGACCCGCCGCCCGAGTCGCGGACCGACCGCCGACCGACCGCTGATCAATCCGGTGGCGAACCACCCCCGGGGATCAGGTATTGTTTACGTCGTTGCCAGGGAGCACCGCCGAAAAGCGGGAAACCCGGGTGACGGATCCCATGGCGGTGTGCCCGAGTGGCCAATGGGAGCGGACTGTAAATCCGTCGGCTTAGCCTACCCAGGTTCGAATCCTGGCGCCGCCACGCGATATGAGAAGGTCCTCGGTGTTCGCACCGGGGACCTTCTTCGTGTCTCCCGTCTCGTGTCTCACACGAAGGGGTCAGTTTCCGGCCACGTCCTTCGCCGCGACCGTCACCGGGGTCGAGCCCGAGACCAGTTCCAGGGTCAGGCCGGCCGCGCCCGGGGTGTCCACCAGCTCGGCGAGGACCGCCGCCACGTCGTCGCGGGGGACCGGGCCGCGGCCCGTACGGGCCTCCAGGCGGACCAGGCCCGTGCCGGCGTCGTCGGTGAGCATGCCGGGGCGCAGGACCGTCCACTCCAGGCCCGTACGGGAGCGGATGTCGTCGTCCGCCGCGCCCTTCGCCCGCAGGTAGGCGTCGAAGACCTCGTCACCGGGACGGTCGGCGTCCGCGCCCATCGACGAGACGACGAGGAAGCGCCGGACGCCCGCCCGCTCCGCCGCGTCCGCGAAGAGGACCGCCGCCCCGCGGTCCACCGTCTCCTTGCGGGCCGCCCCGCTGCCCGGGCCCGCGCCCGCCGCGAAGACGGCCGCGTCCGCGCCCCGCAGGACCTCCGCGACCTCCTCCACCGACGCCGACTCCAGATCGAGCACGACGGGCTCCGCACCCGCCGCCCGCAGGTCCTCCGCCTGCTCGGGGCGGCGGATCAGCCCGACCGCCTCGTGTCCGCCCGCCGAGAGCAGCCGCTCCAGGCGCAGGGCGATCCGACCGTGTCCTCCAGCGATGACGATGCGCATGCTCCGACCGTACGGCTCAGCGGGCCGCCGGGCCTCCCGGATCCGTCCGGGCCTGGCGCGGCAGGTCCAGCGTCGCCGCCGAGTCGCAGTACTCCCGCACCGCGCTCGTCCGCGCCACCACCCGCCCCCGGTGCACCACGATCCGGCTGTACGCGAGCGACAGCACGCCCTCCAGGCGCTCGCCCCGCACCGCCACCAGCTCCGCCGGGAAGCCCGCCTCCACCCGTACCTCCGGAAGGCCCATCGCCTCCCGTGCCCGCGCGCTCACCGCCCCGTACGCCTCCGCCGGTTCGAGCCCCTCCAGGGAGGCCAGCAGGAAGGCCGCCTCCAGCGGGTCCCCGCGCCCCACCGGGTTCGCCGCGTCCCGCAGCGCCCCGCCGCCCGCGGCGATCCGCACCCCCGCCGAGCGCAGCAGCCGCACCGGCGCCGTGCCCCGCCGCTCCGTCCCCGCGCAGCCGCCCTGCGGCAGGCACACCACCGTCACGCCCGCCGCCGCGAGCCGGTCCGCCGCCCGGCCCGCCACGTCCTCCGGCAGCCGGGCGAGCCCCGCGCACGGGCCGATCGCCACCCCGGGTCGCAGCCCGCCGGCCATCGCCGCGAAGCGGGCGAGGCGCGCCGGGCCGTCCCCGTCCGTGTGCAGGTCCACCGGCACCCCCTGCTCGGCCGCGACCTCCAGGACCGCCTCCACGTACCCCGTCGGGTCCGGGTCCAGGTCCGGGCAGCCGCCCACCACCCCGGCGCCCATCTTCACCGCGTCCCGCAGCATCGCCAGGCCGTCCGCGCCCGCCACCCCGGTCAGCAGCCGCGGCACCGCCACCGCCGTGAGGTCCGCCAGACCGCGCAGCGAGCGCCGGGTCTGCAGGACGGCCTCCAGGGGCCCGAGGCCGTGCACGTCGCCGATCCGGACGTGGGCCCGCACCGCGGTGGCCCCGTGCCCGAGCTGGAGCAGCGCCGCCTCGGTGGCCCGCCGCTGCACCTCCTCGGGGGCGTGCGAGACCGGGCCCGGGCCCTCCGCGGAGAGCGCGGTGTCGGCGTGGGCGTGCGGCTCGGCCGGGGCCGGGAGCAGCAGATAGCCGGCCAGGTCCACCCGGGCGCCGACCGTGCTGAGGCTCCCCGCGGTGCCGACGGCCTCGATCCGCCCCCGGACGAGCCGCACGTCCACGGTCCGCCCGTCGGCCAGCCGCGCGTTCGACAGCAGGAGCGAGCCGGGCTCCTCGGTCGCCGCCCCGCTCCCGCCGCCGCCGTCGCCGTCCTCGGAGGGCCGGCGGGGCTGCTTGCTCTCGGCTGACATCGGGGCTCCTCCTGGCTCGCGGCTGGCGCGCCGACCGGCTCACCAAGATCGAGTTCACGCAGCGTGGGGAGAGCCTAGGGGCGTGCGCGGCCGCCTTCGAGGAGGAGCGCAATAGTCGTACCGATGAGTCCACGAGTGGCGTAGGGGGCGTGGCCAGGGGGCTTGTCGGGGAGGGTCGGGGAAACGGATTTGGGTGATGGGCGGGAGACCGTGTAATGTCTTCCTCGCTCGCCCCAATAGCTCAGTCGGCAGAGCGTCTCCATGGTAAGGAGAAGGTCTACGGTTCGATTCCGTATTGGGGCTCTGGTGAGGGGAATCCCGCCTTCGGGCGGGAGGATCCATCATCAAAGCGGTGTAGCTCAGTCGGTAGAGCAAGCGGCTCATAATCGCTGTGTCACCGGTTCAAGTCCGGTCACCGCTACACACGGTAGCCGATTGTGGGGTCGGTCCTGCGATCGGCTACTCTTTCATGCGTTCATCCATCCACCCGTCCGTCCAAGGAGCACTCACGTGGCTGCCACCGACGTCCGCCCGAAGATCACGCTGGCCTGCGTGGAGTGCAAGGAGCGGAACTACATCACCAAGAAGAACCGGCGCAACAACCCGGACCGTCTTGAGATGAAGAAGCACTGCCCCCGCTGCAACTCGCACACCGCGCACCGCGAGACGCGATAACCAGGCTCGTTCACGAGGCCGCCCCCACCAGGGGGCGGCCTCGTGGCGTTTACCGGCACCGGTAAGCAACATCGGCAACAGATCCAGCAGGAGGTATCGAGTCCATGGCGCTCGACCAGTCCTTCGTGGGCCGGACCTATCCGCCCACCGCGCCCTACGAGGTCGGCCGCGAGAAGATCCGCGAATTCGCCGAGGCGATCGGTGACGCGAACCCCGCGTACACCGACCCCGAGGCGGCCAAGGAACTCGGCCACCCCGATGTGATCGCCCCGCCGACCTTCGTGTTCGCCATCACCTTCAAGGCCGCCGCCCAGGTCGTCGAGGACCCCCAGCTCGGTCTCGACTACAGCCGCGTCGTCCACGGCGACCAGAAGTTCGCCTACACCCGCCCGGTGCGCGCCGGCGACCGCCTCTCGGTCACCTCCACCATCGAGGGGATCAAGTCGCGGGCCGGCAACGACATCGTGGACATCCGCGGCGAGGTCCACGACGAGACCGGCGAGCACGTCGTCACCGCCTGGACCAAGCTCGTCTCCCGCGCCCCCGAGGAGGCCTGACCATGACCGCGAAGATCGCCTACGACGAGGTCGAGGTCGGCACCGAGCTGCCCGCGCAGACCTTCCCCGTGACCCGCGACACCCTCGTCCGGTACGCGGGCGCCTCCGGGGACTTCAACCCGATCCACTGGAACGAGAAGTTCGCCAAGGAGGTCGGGCTCCCGGACGTCATCGCCCACGGCATGTTCACCATGGCCGAGGCGATCCGCGTCGTGACCGACTGGGCCGGCGACCCGGCCGCCGTCGTCGAGTACGGCGTCCGCTTCACCAAGCCCGTCGTCGTCCCGAACGACGGCGTCGGCGCCGTGATCGAGGTCTCCGCGAAGGTGGCCGCGAAGCTGGACGACCAGCGGGTACGGGTCGACCTCACCGCCACCAGCGCGGGCCAGAAGGTCCTGGGCATGAGCCGGGCGGTCGTGCGGCTCGCCTGACGGCTTCTACGTTTCACGCGTGGAACGTAGGTTTCACGCGTGAAACGTATTCTTGAGCCCGTGCAGCAGCTCAAGGACGCCCCCCTCGCCCCCCTGACCACCTTCCGGCTCGGCGGCCCCGCCACCCGGCTCGTCACGGCCACCACCGACGACGAGGTGATCGCCGCGGTCCGCGAGGCCGACGACTCCGGGACCCCGCTGCTGGTCATCGGCGGCGGCTCCAACCTGGTCATCGGCGACAAGGGCTTCGAGGGCACCGCCCTGCACATCGCCACCACCGGCTTCTCCCTCGACGGCACCCGCCTGGAGCTCGCCGCCGGCGAGGTCTGGACGGACGCCGTCGCCCGGACCGTCGAGGCCGGGCTCGCCGGGATCGAGTGCCTGGCCGGCATCCCCGGCTCCGCGGGCGCCACCCCGATCCAGAACGTCGGCGCGTACGGGCAGGACGTCTCCGCCACCGTCACCGAGGTCGTCGCGTACGACCGCCGGGCCGAGGGGACGGTCACCCTCACGAACGCCGAGTGCGCCTTCTCGTACCGGCACAGCCTCTTCAAGGACCGGCCCGACCGGTACGTCGTGCTGCGGGTCCGCTTCGAGCTGGAGGACGCCGACGGGATGTCCGCGCCGATCGCGTACCCGGAGACCGCCCGCGCCCTCGGCGTCGGGGCCGGTGACCGCGTGCCGCTCGCACGCGCGCGTGAGACCGTCCTGAAGCTCCGCGCGGGCAAGGGCATGGTCCTCGACCCCGAGGACCACGACACCTGGTCGGCCGGGTCCTTCTTCACCAACCCGATCCTCACGGCGGAGGAGTACGAGACCTTCCTCACGCGCGTGGCCGACCGGCTCGGCCCCGACGTGACGCCGCCCGCCTACCCGGCGGGCGAGGGCCGCACCAAGACCTCCGCCGCCTGGCTCATCGACAAGGCCGGCTTCACCAAGGGGTACGGCACCGGGCCCGCCCGGATCTCCACCAAGCACACCCTCGCCCTCACCAACCGCGGCGAGGCCACCACCGAGGACCTCCTGGCCCTCGCCCGCGAGGTCGTCGCCGGTGTCCGGGACGCCTTCGGGATCACCCTCGTCAACGAGCCGGTGACGGTCGGCGTCAGCCTCTGACGGCCCCACCGCCTCAGTAGGCGACCCCGACGCCCTGCCGGACCGTCCTCCGGTCGTCGATCATCGCGAGCATCGCGTGGGCCACGTCCGCGCGGGCCAGGGTGCGGCCCCTGGGCGGGTTGCCGCCGACGACCGTGCGGTACCGGCCGGTGACCGGCCGGTCCGTCAGCTTCGGCGGCCGGACCGAGGTCCAGTCGGTGCCGCTCGCGGCCAGTTCGGACTCCATCACCCGCAGATCGGCGTAGACGTCCTTCAGGACGCTGCCGACCACCGCCAGGACGGCCTTGTCGAGCAGGCCGTCGCCCTCCGCGGCCGGTCCCACCGGGGCCGCGCTGACCACCAGGAGCCGCCGGACCTCCTCGGCCTCCATCGCCGTGAGCACCGAGCGGGTCAGCCGACTCGCGACGCCCGCGTCCGCGCGGCTGCGGGCCCCCAGGCCCGACAGGACCGCGTCCCGGCCCGCCACCGCGCCGCGCAGGGCCCCGGCGTCGGTCAGATCGGCGCGGAAGACCTCCAGGCGCTCGCCGGTCACGGCGAACCGCGCGGGATCCCGTACGACCGCCGTCACCTCGTGACCCGCGTCCAGCGCCTGGCGGACGACCTCCCGGCCGACGCCGCCGGTCGCACCGAAGACGGTGAGCTTCATGTCCGGCCTCCTAGGTGGGTGAATACTCACTCACCCCAGGGTGGGTGGATACTCACCTACGCGTCAAGCGTGAGTGGAGGATGCATGGAGCAGAAGCCGACGCGGGTCCGGATCGTCGACGCCGCGCGCGACCTCATGGGCACCGTGGGACTCGCCCGCACCACCACCAAGGAGATCGCCAGGGCGGCGGGGTGCTCGGAGGCCGCGCTCTACAAGCACTTCACCAGCAAGGAGCAGCTGTTCCTCACCGTCCTCACGGAACGGCTGCCGGGGCTCGGCGGCCTCCTGGAGGCGCTCGCCGTCGACCCGGGCGGGCGCACGGTCGAGGAGAACCTCACCGAGGTCGCCCGGCAGGCCGCCCTCTTCTACGGGCAGACCTTCCCCATCGCCGCCTCGCTCTACGCGGAGCCCCGGCTCAAGGCCCGCCACGACGCCGCCATGCGGGAGCTCGGCGCGGGCCCGCACAAGCCGATCGAGGGACTCGCCGCCTACCTGCGGGCCGAACAGCGGCAGGGCCGCGTCGCCCCCGACGCCGACCCGCAGGCCGCCGCCGCCCTGCTCCTCGGCGCCTGTGTGCAGCGGGCGTTCGCCTACGAGGCGACCCCGGAGGGCGAGCCGCCCCAGCCGCTCGACGTCTTCGCCCGGGCCCTCGCCCACACCCTGATGCGGGGACTCAGCCGGCCAGCCAGTCGTCGATCCCCGCCAGGAGCTCCTTGCGTACGCCCTCCGGGGCCGCCGAGCCCCGGACCGACTGGCGGGCCAGCTCCGCCAGCTCCTCGTCGGTGAAGCCGTGGTGGCGGCGGGCGAGCTCGTACTGGGCGGCCAGACGGGAGCCGAAGAGGAGCGGGTCGTCGGCGCCGAGCGCCATCGGGACGCCCGCCTCGAAGAGCGTCCGCAGTGGCACGTCCTCGTGCTTCTCGTAGACGCCCAGGGCCACGTTGGACGCCGGGCAGACCTCGCAGGTCACGCCCCGCTCCGCGAGCTTCCGCAGCAGCCGCTCGTCCTCGGCCGCCCGTACGCCGTGCCCGACGCGGGCCGCCCGCAGGTCGTCCAGGCAGTCCCGGACCGACGAGGGGCCGGTCAGCTCGCCGCCGTGCGGGGCCGCCAGGAGACCGCCCTCGCGGGCGATCGCGAAGGCCCGGTCGAAGTCGCGGGCCATGCCCCGGCGCTCGTCGTTGGAGAGCCCGAAGCCCACCACGCCCCGGTCCGCGTACCGCACCGCGAGCCGGGCCAGGGTGCGCGCCTCCAGCGGGTGCTTCATGCGGTTCGCCGCCACCAGGACCCGCATCCCCAGGCCGGTCTCCCGGGAGGCCGCGTCGACCGCGTCCAGGATGATCTCCAGGGCCGGGATCAGACCGCCCAGGTGCGGCGCGTACGAGGTCGGGTCCACCTGGATCTCCAGCCAGCCGGACCCGTCCCGCACGTCCTCCTGCGCCGCCTCCCGCACCAGGCGCTGGATGTCCTCCGGGGCGCGCAGGCAGGAGCGGGCGATGTCGTACAGGCGCTGGAAGCGGAACCAGCCGCGCTCGTCGGTCGCCCGCAGCTGCGGAGGCGTACCGCTCTTCAGGGCCTCCGGCAGGTGCACCCCGTACTTGTCGGCCAGTTCGAGGAGGGTCGACGGCCGCATCGAACCGGTGAAGTGCAGGTGCAGGTGGGCCTTGGGCAGCAGGGTGAGATCGCGGGGGTGCTCCATTGGCCGATCCTGCCTTACCCGAATGGCGGTATGCACGGCGATTCCCCGATCGATACACACCCGAACGCAAAAACGGGCCCCGGTTCCGGAGGAACCGGGGCCCACCTGGTGACGTCACCAGGTCAGTCGCGGGCTTCCGCCAGCAGCTTCTGGATCCGGGACACGCCCTCCACCAGGTCCTCGTCGCCGAGCGCGTACGACAGGCGCAGGTAGCCGGGGGTGCCGAAGGCCTCGCCCGGGACGACCGCGACCTCGGCCTCGTCGAGGATCAGCGCGGCCAGCTCGACGGAGGTCGCCGGGCACTTGCCCCGGATCTCCTTGCCGAGCAGCGCCTTCACCGACGGGTACACGTAGAACGCGCCCTCCGGGGTCGGGCAGTAGACGCCCTCGATCTCGTTGAGCATCCGCACGATGGTCCGGCGGCGGCGGTCGAAGGCCTCGCCCATCTTCGCGACCGCGTCCAGGTTCCCGGAGACGGCGGCGAGGGCGGCGATCTGGGCCACGTTGGAGACGTTGGAGGTGGCGTGCGACTGGAGGTTGGTCGCGGCCTTCACGACGTCCTTCGGGCCGATGATCCACCCGACGCGCCAGCCGGTCATCGCGTACGTCTTGGCGACGCCGTTCACGACGATGCACTTGTCGCGCAGCTCGGGCAGGACCGCGGGCAGCGAGGCGGCCGAGGCGTCGCCGTAGACCAGGTGCTCGTAGATCTCGTCGGTGAGGACCCACAGGCCGTGCTCGACGGCCCAGCGGCCGATGGCCTCGGTCTCGGCCTCGCTGTAGACGGCGCCGGTCGGGTTCGAGGGGGAGACGAAGAGGACGACCTTGGTCTTCTCCGTACGGGCAGCCTCCAGCTGCTCCACCGAGACGCGGTAGCCGGTGGTCTCGTCGGCCACGACCTCCACCGGGACACCGCCGGCGAGGCGGATCGACTCCGGGTAGGTGGTCCAGTACGGGGCCGGGACGATGACCTCGTCGCCCGGGTCGAGGATCGTGGCGAACGCCTCGTAGATCGCCTGCTTGCCGCCGTTGGTGACCAGGACCTGCGAGGCGTCGACCTCGTAGCCGGAGTCGCGGAGCGTCTTGGCGGCGATCGCGGCCTTCAGCTCGGGCAGGCCGCCGGCCGGCGTGTAGCGGTGGTACTTCGGGTTCCTGCAGGCCTCGACGGCCGCTTCGACGATGTAGTCGGGGGTCGGGAAGTCGGGCTCTCCGGCGCCGAAACCGATCACCGGGCGCCCGGCGGCCTTGAGGGCCTTGGCCTTGGCGTCGACGGCGAGGGTGGCGGACTCGGAGATCGCACCGATCCGGGCGGAGACCCGACGCTCGGTGGGAGGGGTAGCAGCGCTCATACGGCCATCGTCCCAGACCCCTTCCCGGCCCGGCACACAGGTTTCAGGGAGCGGACAGGAGTGGTCGTTCCCGGTCGAAGACAGGGCGCGGGACGGCCTGCGAGAGGGGGCCGGAGCGGGTCGTGAGCAGGTCGGCGCGGTTCCTGTTCGACGTGGGGGCCCAAGACCACGTACACTCACTCCTCGTTGGCCCGCACCGACCGCATCCACGATGAGGTACGTTGGGGACGCCACGAAGGGTCGTAGCTCAATTGGTAGAGCACCGGTCTCCAAAACCGGCGGTTGGGGGTTCAAGTCCCTCCGGCCCTGCTACACACACCGCCAGGCTGTGTGCGCATGTACGTCTTCATTGCACCGCCGTGCGGCTCCACCCGGGCGCGGCACGGCCACGACCCGGAATCAGGTGAGAGATCGTGACGGACGCCGTTGGCTCCATCGACATGCCTGATGCCGAAGACGCTTCTGCGGAATCCAAGAAGAAGGGCCGCAAGGGCGGCAAGCGCGGGAAGAAGGGCCCCCTGGGCCGTCTCGCGGTCTTCTACCGCCAGATCATCGCGGAACTCCGCAAGGTCGTCTGGCCGACGCGTAGCCAGCTGACGTCGTACACCACCGTTGTCATCATCTTCGTGGTTGTCATGATCGGCCTGGTCACCGTGATTGACTTCGGCTTCCAGGAAGCAGTCAAGTACGTCTTCGGCTGACTTTTTGTTCCACCCCATCTGTATCGCAGGAAGAAGCAGCCATCGTGTCTGACGCGAACCTGAACGACGCCTTCGAGTCCGAGTCCGCCGAGGACGAGCTGGACATCGTCGAGGCGGCCGACGAGGACGAGGACCAGGCTGCGGGCGCCGCGGCGGACGAGTCCGCCGAGGACGCCGCCCTCCACGCCGAGGACGCCGAGGACGAGGACGCCGAGTCCGAGCCCGCCGACGAGGCGGTCGAGGCCGAGGCCGAGGAGACCGAGGAGGAGGCCGAGCCGGCCGCCCCGGTCGACCCCGTCGCGGCCCTCCGCGAGGAGCTGCGCACCCTTCCCGGCGAGTGGTACGTCATCCACACCTACGCGGGCTACGAGAAGCGCGTGAAGGCCAACCTGGAGCAGCGCGCCGTCTCGCTCAACGTCGAGGACTTCATCTACCAGGCCGAGGTCCCCGAGGAAGAGATCGTCCAGATCAAGGGCGGCGAGCGGAAGAACGTCAAGCAGAACAAGCTCCCCGGCTACGTCCTCGTCCGCATGGACCTGACGAACGAGTCCTGGGGCGTCGTCCGCAACACCCCCGGCGTCACCGGCTTCGTGGGCAACGCCTACGACCCGTACCCGCTGACCCTGGACGAGATCGTCAAGATGCTCGCCCCGGAGGCCGAGGAGAAGGCCGCCCGCGAGGCCGCCGAGGCCGAGGGCAAGCCGGCTCCGGCCCGCAAGCTGGAGGTCCAGGTCCTCGACTTCGAGGTCGGTGACTCGGTCACCGTCACCGACGGCCCCTTCGCCACCCTCCAGGCCACGATCAACGAGATCAACCCCGACTCGAAGAAGGTCAAGGGTCTCGTCGAGATCTTCGGCCGCGAGACCCCGGTCGAGCTCAGCTTCGACCAGATCCAGAAGAACTGATCGTTCCGAGGGTCGAACCCAGGTTTCCGAACAGGTCAGAGGGGCTGCTACAGCCCCTCTGACCTGCTCGGTTTTTGGACGCACAGCCATACCCGTTATCGTTGTGCGGTATGCCTCCATCCGGATGACCGGATGGATCGGCTGAAAAACTCTCACTAGGACCCGGAGAGAGCAATGCCTCCCAAGAAGAAGAAGGTCACGGGGCTCATCAAGCTCCAGATCAACGCCGGTGCGGCCAACCCGGCCCCGCCGGTCGGCCCCGCGCTCGGTCAGCACGGCGTCAACATCATGGAGTTCTGCAAGGCCTACAACGCGGCCACCGAGTCGCAGCGTGGCTGGGTGATCCCGGTGGAGATCACGGTCTACGAGGACCGTTCCTTCACCTTCATCACCAAGACCCCGCCGGCCGCCAAGATGATCCTCAAGGCCGCGGGCGTGGAGAAGGGCTCCGGCGAGCCGCACAAGACCAAGGTCGCCAAGATCACCGAGGCGCAGGTCCGCGAGATCGCCACCACCAAGATGCCCGACCTCAACGCGAACGACCTGGACGCCGCCGCGAAGATCATCGCCGGCACCGCCCGTTCCATGGGCATCACGGTCGAGGGCTGATCACCACCCCTCGTACGTGACCCCAGTGGGTCTCGTGACCTCAGTGGTAGGGCCAGCGCTTGGTCCGCACCACGACTCCGTACCTGAAACACAACAGGAGCAGAAGTGAAGCGCAGCAAGTCCCTCCGCGCTGCGGACGCCAAGATCGACCGGGAGAAGCTCTACGCCCCGCTCGAGGCCGTCCGTCTCGCCAAGGAGACCTCCACCACGAAGTTCGACGGCACCGTCGAGGTCGCCTTCCGCCTGGGTGTCGACCCGCGCAAGGCCGACCAGATGGTCCGTGGCACCGTGAACCTCCCGCACGGCACCGGCAAGACCGCCCGGGTCCTGGTCTTCGCGACCGGTGAGCGTGCCGAGGCCGCGGTCGCCGCGGGCGCCGACATCGTCGGCTCCGACGAGCTGATCGACGAGATCGCCAAGGGCAACCGCCTCAACGAGTTCGACGCCGTGGTGGCGACCCCGGACCTCATGGGCAAGGTCGGCCGCCTCGGCCGCGTGCTCGGTCCGCGTGGTCTCATGCCGAACCCGAAGACCGGCACCGTCACCCCCGATGTCGCCAAGGCTGTCAACGACATCAAGGGCGGCAAGATCGAGTTCCGCGTCGACAAGCACTCGAACCTGCACTTCATCATCGGCAAGACGTCCTTCGAGGACACCCAGCTGGTGGAGAACTACGCGGCGGCCCTGGAGGAGATCCTCCGTCTGAAGCCGTCCGCCGCCAAGGGCCGCTACATCAAGAAGGCCGCCATCAGCACCACGATGGGCCCCGGCATCCCGGTCGACTCGAACCGCACCCGTAACCTCCTCGTCGAGGAGGACCCGGCCGCGGTCTGAGCCTTTCAGGCTTAGGAGCAGTCCGTCCTGAAGCCGCCCCCGTTCCTCTCCGGAGGAACGGGGGCGGCTTTATTGGCGTCCTTCCCGTCGTAGCCGTCGGATACGGTGCAGGGGAACAAGAAGACGAAGACCAAGGGGTGGGGAACACCTATGAGCAAGTCCACCTGGAAGCGCGCGGGTGTCGCGCTGACCGCCGCGGGCCTCGTGGCGGGTCTCGCGGGCTGTGGCGGCAAGACGGCGGGCACCAAGGCCGCCGACGCCGGGGACGTCACGCAGGTCCTGACGGCGGCGTACGAGAAGACCGCGGCCGCCAAGGCGGCCAAGGTCGAGATGACCATGAAGATGGAGGGCACCGGCGCCGGTGCCGAGTCCGGGACCATGGAGATGACCGGCACCATGGGCTGGAGCCCCTCTGTGGCGGACTTCACGGTCAAGGGCTCCCTGCTGGGCGCGGGCGGCCCCGACGCCCCCGAGCAGATGCGCATGATCATGCTCGACAACGTCATGTACATGGACATGGGCGAGAAGCAGGCCGCCGAGATGGACGGCAAGCGCTGGATGAAGCTGGACCTGAAGGCGGCGGCCGAGGCCTCCGGCGACAAGGACCTGCAGAAGCAGATGACCGGCGGCCTGGACAACATGAACCAGGACCCGGCCCAGCAGCTCGCCCTCCTTCTGGACTCCCCCGACCTCAAGCACGTCGGTGCCGAGAAGGTCAACGGCATGGAGACCCAGCACTACAAGGGCACCCTCACCTTCGAGCAGATGCTGAAGGCCAACAAGGCGTCGGAGCTCCTCTCGAAGGAGGAGTACGACAAGTTCGTCGAGGGCATGAAGAAGGCCGGCCTCAAGGGCTACGACACCGAGGTCTGGGTCAACGAGGACGGCTACCCGGCCCGCATGGACGTCGGCATGAAGATGGAGAAGGGCTCCGTGCAGGTCCGCGCCGACTACTCCGACTACGGCACCAAGGCCGCCGTCCAGGCCCCGCCGGCCGGTGAGACCGTCGACCTCTTCAAGATGCTCCAGGAGATCGGCGAAGGCGCCGGCGAGGCGTCCGAGGGCTGATTTGCCCCTGACGCCCGACGTCACGTACTCTTCCACAGAAGCCAAAGACCGCTGGTCGTCGCCGTGCCCTTCAGGGTTCGGCGGCCGAAGGATTCGCTGAGAGATGCGAGCGACCCGCGCAGGTGACCGTGGAAGAGTTCCCGCCCCGGATCCGTCCGGTTCGGTCGAGCTGAGCCCCGTGCGCCTGCGCCCGGGGCGTTTTCGTTTGTTCAGCCCCTTCTGAGCGGTCCTCATCACCCGGAAGGAGGCTGACGCACTATGCCGACGCCCAACAAGGCTGCATCGGTGGCCGAGCTCAAGGACGCGTTCCAGAGCTCCAACGCCGCGGTGCTGACCGAGTACCGGGGTCTCACCGTCGCGCAGCTCAAGACGCTGCGTCGTTCCCTCGGTGAGAACGCCCAGTACGCCGTGGTGAAGAACACGCTGACCAAGATTGCGGCCAACCAGGCTGGGATCACCGCGCTCGACGACCACTTCGCTGGTCCGACGGCGGTCGCCTTCGTCACCGGTGACCCGGTGGAGTCGGCGAAGGCTCTGCGTGACTTCGCCAAGGAGAACCCGAACCTCATCATCAAGGCTGGTGTCCTTGACGGTAAGGCTCTCTCCGCCGACGACATCAAGAAGCTTGCGGACCTCGAGTCCCGCGAGGTTCTGCTCAGCAAGCTGGCCGGTGCCTTCAAGGGTAAGCAGACTCAGGCTGCTCAGCTCTTCCAGGCGCTGCCGACGAAGCTCGTCCGCACCGTGGACGCGCTCCGTGCCAAGCAGGCCGAGCAGGGCGGTGCCGAGTAATTCGGCTCGCGCAATGACCTGTCGCGCCGCTTCGGCGCAGCGGGTCGCAGCGGGCCGTCAGTACGCCCGCCTCACATGAACATCCGGCACCTGCCGAATTAGTGGAAGGATCGCCCATCATGGCGAAGCTCTCTCAGGAAGACCTGCTCGCGCAGTTCGAGGAGATGACCCTCATCGAGCTCTCCGAGTTCGTGACCGCGTTCGAGGAGAAGTTCGACGTCAAGGCCGCCGCCGCTGCCGTCGCCGTCGCCGCCCCGGCCGGTGGCGCGGGTGACGGTGCCGCCGCCGCCGAGGAGAAGGACGAGTTCGACGTCATCCTCACCGGCGCCGGTGACAAGAAGATCCAGGTCATCAAGGTCGTGCGTGAGCTGACCTCCCTGGGTCTGAAGGAGGCCAAGGACCTCGTCGACGGCACCCCGAAGCCGGTCCTCGAGAAGGTTGCCAAGGACGCCGCTGACAAGGCCAAGGAGGCCCTCGAGGGCGCCGGCGCCTCCGTCGAGGTCAAGTAAGACCTCGTCGCGTCCAGCGACTCTTCGCTGAGCGTGTAACGCTCACAGCCTGAAAGGCGATCATCCATCTGGGTGGTCGCCTTTCGGCGTTCCCGGGACCCGCGTGGCGGGGGTCGTACGGGTCCGCGGAAGCGGAGTATGGTGATCTTCGCCGTGCGCCGGTCGCAGGCGGGGGCCTTGACGAACGGCACGCCGCGCGCAATTCTCAGGACGCGTCGTCACAACGATCCGTTTCCGAGGCATGGATCGACGACCGAACGGGCAGTATCGAGGTGCGCCGCACGGCGCGAGTACCGCGGAGTTGAGAACAACGAGGGTCGCGCACAACTCGCCCTGGACATCAGTGGGCCAAGTGGCTACACTGACCCTTTGCGCTGCCTGTTAGCTGCCCCCTGCCCGTCACCAGGGGCATACTCTCGCAAATGCATCGTGGGCCGGAAGCCCCTGACCTGGCCTTTTAGCCTTCTCAGGAGATTCTGCCCCCGTCGCTCCGTGAGGGACCGGTACGCGCGCAGTGAGTCCGAGCCCTCGGAAGGACCCCCTCTTGGCCGCCTCGCGCAACGCCTCGACCCATACGAACAACGGCGCCAGCACCGCCCCGCTGCGCATCTCCTTTGCAAAGATCAAGGAGCCCCTCGAGGTTCCGAACCTCCTCGCGCTGCAGACCGAGAGCTTTGACTGGCTGCTCGGCAACGCCGCGTGGAAGGCTCGCGTCGAGGCTGCCCTTGAGTCGGGACAGGACGTCCCCACGAAGTCCGGTCTGGAGGAGATCTTCGAGGAGATCTCCCCGATCGAGGACTTCTCCGGGTCGATGTCGCTGACCTTCCGCGACCACCGCTTCGAGCCGCCGAAGAACTCCATCGACGAGTGCAAGGACCGTGACTTCACGTACGGCGCCCCGCTCTTCGTCACCGCCGAGTTCACCAACAACGAGACCGGCGAGATCAAGTCCCAGACGGTCTTCATGGGCGACTTCCCGCTCATGACCAACAAGGGCACCTTCGTCATCAACGGCACCGAGCGTGTCGTGGTCTCGCAGCTCGTCCGCTCGCCCGGTGTCTACTTCGACTCCTCCATCGACAAGACGTCCGACAAGGACATCTTCTCCGCCAAGATCATCCCGTCCCGGGGTGCCTGGCTGGAGATGGAGATCGACAAGCGCGACCTCGTCGGCGTCCGCATCGACCGCAAGCGCAAGCAGTCGGTCACCGTCCTCCTGAAGGCCCTCGGCTGGACCACCGAGCAGATCCTCCAGGAGTTCGGCGAGTACGAGTCCATGCGCGCCACCCTGGAGAAGGACCACACCCAGGGCCAGGACGACGCGCTGCTCGACATCTACCGCAAGCTCCGTCCGGGCGAGCCGCCGACCCGCGAGGCCGCGCAGACCCTCCTGGAGAACCTGTACTTCAACCCCAAGCGCTACGACCTGGCCAAGGTCGGCCGCTACAAGGTCAACAAGAAGCTGGGCGCCGACGCTCCGCTGGACGCCGGGATCCTGACCGTCGAGGACATCATCGCGACGATCAAGTACCTGGTGAAGCTGCACGCCGGCGAGACCGAGACCGTCGGTGACAGCGGCGCGTCGATCGTCGTCGAGACCGACGACATCGACCACTTCGGCAACCGTCGTCTGCGCAACGTCGGCGAGCTCATCCAGAACCAGGTCCGCACCGGTCTGGCCCGCATGGAGCGCGTCGTCCGCGAGCGCATGACCACCCAGGACGTCGAGGCGATCACGCCGCAGACCCTGATCAACATCCGGCCGGTCGTCGCCTCCATCAAGGAGTTCTTCGGCACCAGCCAGCTGTCCCAGTTCATGGACCAGAACAACCCGCTGTCCGGGCTGACGCACAAGCGTCGTCTGTCCGCGCTCGGCCCGGGTGGTCTCTCCCGTGAGCGGGCCGGCTTCGAGGTCCGAGACGTGCACCCGTCCCACTACGGACGCATGTGCCCGATCGAGACCCCCGAAGGCCCGAACATCGGTCTGATCGGTTCGCTCGCCTCGTACGGCCGGGTCAACGCCTTCGGCTTCATCGAGACGCCGTACCGCAAGGTCGTCGACGGCCGGGTCACCGACGAGGTCGACTACGTCACCGCCGACGAGGAGGACCGGTTCGTCATCGCGCAGGCCAACGCCGCGCTCGACGACGAGCTGCGCTTCACCGAGAACCGCGTCCTGGTCCGCAAGCGCGGCGGCGAGGTCGACTACGTCGAGCCGTCGGACGTGGACTACATGGACGTCTCGCCGCGCCAGATGGTGTCGGTCGCGACCGCCATGATCCCGTTCCTCGAGCACGACGACGCCAACCGTGCCCTCATGGGCGCGAACATGATGCGCCAGGCCGTCCCGCTCATCAAGGCGGAGGCCCCGCTCGTCGGCACCGGCATGGAGTACCGCTGTGCCACCGACGCCGGCGACGTCCTCAAGGCCGAGAAGGCCGGTGTCATCCAGGAGCTGTCGGCCGACTACATCACGGTCGCCAACGACGACGGCACGTACAACACGTACCGCCTGCACAAGTTCTCCCGGTCGAACCAGGGCACCTCGGTCAACCAGAAGGTCGTCGTCGCCGAGGGCGACCACGTCATCGAGGGCCAGGTCCTCGCCGACGGTCCCGCCACCGAGAACGGCGAGATGGCGCTCGGCAAGAACCTGCTCGTGGCGTTCATGCCGTGGGAGGGTCACAACTACGAGGACGCGATCATCCTGTCGCAGCGCCTCGTCCAGGACGACGTCCTCTCCTCGATCCACATCGAGGAGCACGAGGTCGACGCCCGTGACACCAAGCTCGGCCCCGAGGAGATCACCCGGGACATCCCGAACGTCTCCGAGGAGGTCCTCGCCGACCTCGACGAGCGCGGCATCATCCGCATCGGTGCCGAGGTCGTCGCCGGCGACATCCTGGTCGGCAAGGTCACCCCGAAGGGCGAGACCGAGCTGACCCCGGAGGAGCGCCTGCTCCGCGCGATCTTCGGCGAGAAGGCCCGTGAGGTCCGCGACACCTCGCTGAAGGTGCCGCACGGTGAGACCGGCAAGGTCATCGGCGTCCGCGTCTTCGACCGCGAGGAGGGCGACGAGCTTCCCCCGGGCGTGAACCAGCTGGTCCGCGTCTACGTCGCCCAGAAGCGCAAGATCACCGACGGTGACAAGCTCGCCGGCCGCCACGGCAACAAGGGTGTCATCTCCAAGATCCTCCCGATCGAGGACATGCCCTTCCTGGAGGACGGCACCCCGGTCGACATCATCCTCAACCCGCTGGGTGTCCCGTCCCGAATGAACCCGGGACAGGTCCTGGAGATCCACCTCGGCTGGCTCGCCAGCCGCGGCTGGGACGTCTCCGGCCTCGCGGACGAGTGGGCGCAGCGCCTCCAGGCCATCGGCGCCGACTCCGTCGCCCCCGGCACCAACGTCGCGACCCCGGTCTTCGACGGTGCCCGTGAGGACGAGCTCGCCGGTCTGCTCCAGCACACCATCCCGAACCGCGACGGCGAGCGCATGGTGCTCCCGACCGGTAAGGCGCGCCTGTTCGACGGCCGCTCCGGCGAGCCGTTCCCGGACCCGATCTCCGTCGGGTACATGTACATCCTCAAGCTCCACCACCTGGTCGACGACAAGCTGCACGCCCGCTCGACCGGCCCGTACTCGATGATCACCCAGCAGCCGCTGGGTGGTAAGGCCCAGTTCGGTGGTCAGCGCTTCGGTGAGATGGAGGTGTGGGCGCTGGAGGCTTACGGCGCCGCGTACGCCCTCCAGGAGCTGCTGACGATCAAGTCCGACGACGTGACCGGCCGCGTGAAGGTCTACGAGGCCATCGTCAAGGGCGAGAACATCCCTGAGCCCGGCATCCCCGAGTCCTTCAAGGTGCTCATCAAGGAGATGCAGTCCCTGTGCCTCAACGTGGAGGTGCTGTCCTCGGACGGCATGTCCATCGAGATGCGCGACACCGACGAGGACGTCTTCCGCGCAGCGGAGGAGCTCGGCATCGACCTGTCCCGGCGCGAGCCGAGCAGCGTCGAAGAGGTCTGACGGGAGTCCGGCAGGGGAACCAGTGACGGTTCCCCTGCCGGCCCCAGGACCCCCGTATCAGACCCACAGCCTTACAACCCTGAGAGGGATTGACGCATAGTGCTCGACGTCAACTTCTTCGACGAGCTCCGGATCGGTCTGGCCACCGCTGACGACATCCGTCAGTGGAGCCACGGCGAGGTCAAGAAGCCGGAGACCATCAACTACCGCACCCTGAAGCCCGAGAAGGACGGACTCTTCTGCGAGAAGATCTTCGGTCCGACCCGGGACTGGGAGTGCTACTGCGGCAAGTACAAGCGTGTCCGCTTCAAGGGCATCATCTGCGAGCGGTGTGGCGTCGAGGTCACCCGCGCCAAGGTGCGCCGTGAGCGGATGGGCCACATCGAGCTGGCCGCCCCCGTCACCCACATCTGGTACTTCAAGGGCGTCCCGTCGCGCCTCGGGTACCTGCTCGACCTCGCCCCGAAGGACCTGGAGAAGGTCATCTACTTCGCGGCGTACATGATCACCTTCGTGGACGAGGAGCGCCGTACGCGCGACCTGCCGTCGCTGGAGGCCCACGTCTCCGTCGAGCGCCAGCAGATCGAGCAGCGCCGCGACTCCGACCTGGAGAACCGCGCCAAGAAGCTCGAGTCCGACCTGGCCGAGCTGGAGGCCGAGGGCGCCAAGGCCGACGTGCGCCGCAAGGTGCGCGAGGGCGCCGAGCGCGAGATGAAGCAGCTCCGCGACCGCGCCCAGCGCGAGATCGACCGCCTCGACGAGGTGTGGAACCGCTTCAAGAACCTCAAGGTCCAGGACCTGGAGGGCGACGAGCTCCTCTACCGTGAGCTGCGTGACCGCTTCGGCACGTACTTCGACGGCTCGATGGGTGCCGCGGCGCTGCAGAAGCGCCTGGAGTCCTTCGACCTGGAGGAGGAGGCGGAGAAGCTCCGCGAGATCATCCGCACCGGCAAGGGCCAGAAGAAGACCCGTGCGCTCAAGCGCCTCAAGGTCGTCTCCGCGTTCCTGCAGACCGCGAACAGCCCCAAGGGCATGGTTCTCGACTGCGTGCCGGTCATCCCGCCGGACCTCCGTCCGATGGTGCAGCTCGACGGCGGCCGCTTCGCGACCTCCGACCTCAACGACCTGTACCGCCGTGTCATCAACCGCAACAACCGTCTGAAGCGTCTGCTCGACCTCGGTGCCCCCGAGATCATCGTGAACAACGAGAAGCGGATGCTCCAGGAGGCGGTCGACGCCCTCTTCGACAACGGCCGTCGCGGCCGCCCGGTCACGGGCCCCGGCAACCGTCCGCTGAAGTCCCTCAGCGACATGCTGAAGGGCAAGCAGGGTCGTTTCCGCCAGAACCTGCTCGGCAAGCGTGTCGACTACTCGGCGCGTTCCGTCATCGTCGTCGGCCCGCAGCTCAAGCTCCACCAGTGCGGTCTGCCGAAGGCCATGGCCCTGGAGCTCTTCAAGCCGTTCGTGATGAAGCGCCTGGTCGACCTGAACCACGCGCAGAACATCAAGTCGGCGAAGCGGATGGTCGAGCGCGGCCGCACGGTCGTGTACGACGTCCTCGAAGAGGTCATCGCCGAGCACCCGGTCCTCCTGAACCGTGCGCCCACGCTGCACCGCCTCGGCATCCAGGCCTTCGAGCCGCAGCTGGTCGAGGGTAAGGCCATCCAGATCCACCCGCTCGTCTGCACCGCCTTCAACGCGGACTTCGACGGTGACCAGATGGCCGTGCACCTGCCGCTCTCCGCGGAGGCGCAGGCCGAGGCCCGCATCCTGATGCTGTCCTCGAACAACATCCTCAAGCCGGCCGACGGCCGCCCGGTGACGATGCCGACCCAGGACATGGTCCTCGGTCTGTTCTTCCTCACCACCGACGGCGAGCTGCGTGACGTCAAGGGCGAGGGCCGCGCGTTCGGCTCCACGGCCGAGGCGATCATGGCCTTCGACGCCGGCGAGCTGTCGCTGCAGTCGCAGATCGACATCCGCTTCCCGATCGGCACCGTCCCGCCGCGCGGCTGGGTCCCGCCGGTCGAGGAGGAGGGGGACGACCACGTCGGGGCAGGTGCGTGGCAGCAGGGTGACTCGTTCCGTCTGAAGACGACGCTGGGCCGTGCGCTCTTCAACGAGCTGCTGCCCGAGGACTACCCGTTCGTCGACTACTCGGTGGGCAAGAAGCAGCTCTCCGAGATCGTCAACGACCTGGCCGAGCGCTACCCCAAGGTCATCGTGGCGGCGACGCTCGACAACCTGAAGGCGGCCGGCTTCCACTGGGCGACCCGCTCCGGCGTCACCGTGGCCATCTCCGACGTCGTCGTGCCCGAGGCCAAGAAGGCCATCGTCAAGGGCTACGAGGAGCAGGACGAGAAGGTCCAGAAGCAGTACGAGCGCGGTCTGATCACCAAGGAAGAGCGCACGCAGGAGCTCATCGCGATCTGGACCAAGGCGACCAACGAGGTCGCCGAGGCGATGAACGCGAACTTCCCCAAGACGAACCCCATCTTCATGATGGTTGACTCGGGTGCCCGAGGAAACATGATGCAGATGCGGCAGATCGCCGGTATGCGTGGTCTGGTGTCGAACGCCAAGAACGAGACCATCCCGCGTCCGATCAAGGCGTCCTTCCGCGAGGGTCTCTCCGTCCTCGAGTACTTCATCTCGACGCACGGTGCCCGTAAGGGTCTCGCCGACACCGCCCTGCGTACCGCCGACTCGGGTTACCTGACCCGTCGTCTGGTGGACGTCTCGCAGGACGTCATCATCCGCGAGGAGGACTGCGGCACCGAGCGCGGTCTGAAGCTGCGGATCGCGGCGAAGGACGAGGCCGGCGTGCTGCGCAAGGCCGAGGACGTCGAGACCAGCGTGTACGCGCGCTGCCTCGCCGAGGACGTCGTCATCGACGGCAAGGTGCTGGCCCCGGCCGGCGTCGACCTCGGTGACGTCCTCATCGAGCAGCTCGTCCAGGCGGGCGTCGAGGAGGTCAAGACCCGCTCGGTCCTGACCTGTGAGTCCGCCGTCGGCACCTGCGCCATGTGCTACGGCCGCTCGCTGGCCACCGGCAAGCTGGTCGACATCGGTGAGGCGGTCGGCATCATCGCCGCCCAGTCCATCGGTGAGCCCGGTACCCAGCTGACGATGCGTACCTTCCACACCGGTGGTGTGGCCGGTGACGACATCACCCAGGGTCTGCCGCGTGTCGTCGAGCTCTTCGAGGCCCGCCAGCCCAAGGGTGTCGCCCCGATCTCCGAGGCGGCCGGCCGCGTCCGCATCGAGGAGACCGAGAAGACCAAGAAGATCGTCGTCACCCCGGACGACGGCACCGACGAGACGGCCTACCCGATCTCGAAGCGTGCCCGTCTGCTCGTGGGCGAGGGCGACCACGTCGAGGTCGGCCAGAAGCTCACCGTCGGTGCCACCAACCCGCACGACGTGCTGCGCATCCTGGGCCAGCGCGCCGTCCAGGTCCACCTGGTCGCCGAGGTCCAGAAGGTCTACAACTCGCAGGGCGTGTCGATCCACGACAAGCACATCGAGATCATCATCCGGCAGATGCTGCGCCGCGTGACGATCATCGAGTCCGGCGACGCGGAGCTGCTGCCGGGCGAGCTGGTCGAGCGGTCGAAGTTCGAGACCGAGAACCGTCGTGTGGTCACCGAGGGCGGTCACCCCGCCTCCGGCCGTCCGCAGCTGATGGGTATCACCAAGGCCTCGCTGGCGACGGAGTCCTGGCTGTCGGCCGCCTCCTTCCAGGAGACGACCCGAGTCCTGACGGACGCGGCGATCAACGCCAAGTCCGACAGCCTCATCGGCCTCAAGGAGAACGTCATCATCGGTAAGCTCATCCCGGCCGGTACGGGTCTGTCCCGCTACCGCAACATCCGGGTCGAGCCGACCGAGGAGGCCAAGGCGGCGATGTACTCGTCCGTCGGCTACGACGACCTCGACTACTCGCCGTTCGGCACCGGCTCCGGCCAGGCCGTTCCGCTGGAGGACTACGACTACGGTCCGTACAACCAGTAAGCGGTAGGCAGTACGCCAAAGAAGGGCGGCACCCCGGGAGGGGTGCCGCCCTTCGGCGTTCCGGCCGGCTACCCGAGCAGCGCGCGGTGCACGCGCAGGAGCGCCCGGGTGCCGACGGCGAGGACGGCGGGGACGTCCTCCACGGGGGCCCGGCGGGCGAGCGCGAGGACGTCGACCGCGACGGCGTAGTCGTCCACGATCGGCCGGGGCGCGTCGGGATGGGTGGCCGCGGCGGCGTACTCGGCGACCACCTCGCCGTACTCGATGACGGCGAGACGGACGTCCACGTCGACCTCGCCGCCGGGAGCGAGGGACGGGGCGTGCGGGGAGATGGGCTGCTTGCGGTCGTCCGTCGCCATGACGGCCCCCTTCGTCGGCTGGTCGGGCTCCCGCGCAGTGTCCGCCCGGACGGGCCCGGGGGACAGGGCCCCGGGCCGGTCGTGTGGGGAGGCCCTCCTTGCCGGGGTCCGGCAACGGGCGGCCCTCAGCGGAAGGCCAGCTCCCAGACCGCGACGAGCACGCCGGCGCTCGCGGTCAGCGCCGCGACGCCGGCGAGCGGCCAGCGGGCCCGCTCCAGGGCGTCGAGCCGGGCCTCGTGGTCGGCGAGCTGCTTGTCGGTCTGGTCGCTGCGCTGCACAAGGAGGGCGAGCGAGCCGTCGACGCGGGCGAAGCCGGCTTCGAGAATGCCGTCCAGGCGTTCATTCCAGGCCGTGGGCCTGCTTGTACTCCCTGACCAGGTGCTCCGGAAGTCTGCCCCTCGGGTTGACGGCACGCCCTCGGCTCTTGGCCCACGCCCGGACCAGGGACGCCGGGACGTCGTCGGGTGCTTGCCGTGGTGCGGGCGTACGCGCCGATGACCCGGCATCCGGCCGTACCGGGGGAGGGGGTGTTGCCCTGGCGTCCGCCTTCCCCGCCGGCCTGTTCTCGATGGCGGCGGCCAGGGCGCGCAGGCGGGCGGCGAGCAGGGAGGGAGGCGCCGTGACGACGTGCTTTCCCTTCTCCCGCTGTACCACCCCGGCGACGAAGGGTGCCTCCAGGAAGGCCAGAGCCGCCTCGATCTCGGCCTGGTCCAGAGGGGTTTCGAGGGTTCCCTTGGTCTCCCGCCAGATGTCCCCGGCGTTCAGCGCTCCGGCGGTGTATTCGATGTCGACGGGGTCGTTCCCGCTCTTCCACAGAGTGTCAAGCACCAGGCTCAGGGTCTCCTGCCGCCGCTCCGCCGCCTGCCAGGTGAGCGCCAGCGATTCCGCTTCTCCGTACGTCACCAGTGCGGTGAGTTCATGGGGAGCGAGAGGGGTACGGCCGTGCCGCAGAAGGGCGTTCGCGAGCTCGCTCGCGGTGAGCAGGGCCACCTTCTCCTTCTCGGCCTCCTCCGTGAGCCGGGCGTCGAACCGCGGACCGATCAGCACTGTGCTCTGTGCCCCGTGGCGCTCGCGGTGCTTGCCCAGGCTCCAGAACTCGACGTCCCGACCGGTCAGCAGGCCGGCGCCGTCCGTCTTGGCCTCCACCGCCACGCGGCGACGGTCGGTCGGTGACTGCCAGAGTTCGATGACCACATCCGTCCTGTCGGGGCCGCCGATGTGCTCGGCCTTGACGCCGAGGGCCTGGAAAGCGGCGGCGATGGCACGCTCGAAGCGCCGGTAGTCGGCGCTGTCGACGGAAGCCGCCAGGATCTCGGCGGCCAGCCGGCCGTGGTCCGGAGAGGCGGCTCCGTCGCCAGGGGAGGAGCTCCCCTGGCGGGAGGCTTCCGCGGCGCCTCCACCGGTGTCTTCCTGACCGTCGGAATCGGCCCGCGCGAGCAGCGGCAGCGTGCGGACCAGAGCGGTCCCCAACTCCGTTCTCCGGACGGCGAGTCCGATGCGTTCGGCGAGTCCGGTCTCCAGGAACAGCGCGAGGCGGCGGGTGACGTCCTCCCGGGTGAGGCCGGTTTCCGGGTACCGGTCCGCGAGGAGGCGGGCGAGTGCGGCCGAGGAGGTCCCGCCCTCCAGCGCGTCGAGGGTTTCTCCCAGCAAGGCGACGTGGAGATGCAGGAGACGGATGAAGTCCAGGGGTTCCCCGGACGCCAGGCAGTCGACGGTGCGCTCGGTCGCCGCGAACGTGTCGCTGCCCACCTGGGTCAGGAGTCCGAGTGAGCGCAGGGTTCCCAGCGTCTGTTCGGCGGAGGACTCCAGGACGTCGAATTCCTCGGCGCAGAAGGTCAGGAAGTCGGTTCGCCGGATCTCCGGCACTGCGGCGTCGAGGAGCCGGGCCAGCACCTCCGTCCGCGTACCGCCCGCGATATAGCCCACCTGACGCTTTCGCGACCGCAGCGCGGCCTGGTCGGCGTCGGACAGGGCAAGGGCCAGGGAGTGGGGCGGAGGGGGAAGCTCGATGGCCTGAGAGGGAGCCCGGCGTCGATGGGGGAGCTGATCGGGGTCGACCGGTTCGACGAGTTCCAGGAACTGCCGACCGCGTTCCGTGGGGACGATCAGACCGTTGGTCCAGTAGTCGACGAGTTCGGCCGCGCGGAACCAGTACACGCGTCGGCGGACCTGGTCGAGCGTGTTCCACGGCAGGCCGTACTCCTCTGCCGCGACCGCGTTCAGTTCGGGGTGGGTGAGGCCCTTCCCCAGGGCGGCGAGCGCTTCGCCGACGAACCTGACGTTCGCGTGGAGAACGGCGAGGAGATAGAGGTCGTCCTCGGAGACGAGGAAGCGCCTGGCCTCGGGGGTGAGTACCAGGCGGGCGGGGCGCCCCTCCCGTGCCACGAGCCCGCAGGCCCCGAGTGCGTGCACCGCGTTCCGCATCGGGAGCGACCTGTCGGCATGCGGCCAGGTGAACGGGCGGTCGATCGCTCCGTCCTCCGCGACGGCGGCCAGGAGCGCACGGAGATTCCCGATGATCTCCTGGGGGTTGCCCGGGATGTGCGGTGCGGCGCCGGCTCGTTTCGCCCATGAGAGAGGTGTGGGAATACTTTCGGACTCTGGTGGCCGCGATGACATCTGCTCTCTTCCGTGTCAGGGAAAGCCTTGAGAGTCAGACGATAGGCAGTTTTCTCGCGGAGTGAAGTCGCTTCATCACTTCGAGTGATCGCTCGGCGTGGGTGGCGGGGGGTTCCGCGCGCTCGCCGGGGCGCCCCGAAGGGTGGGTGATCTTCGAAGTCGGGGTCGCCCGGGCTTTTCTTTTGACCGCAGTCCGTGCGATAGGTACGCTCATGCCTTGTGCCTGGGGTGTGCCTGGGCTCCTGTGCGTGTCCACAACCGCACGGCGAGTCAGATAGCGGCCACCGTGATCCGCGCCCTTTCCGCGCTCTGCGGAGGTCCGCCGGATCCGACACGCCCGACCGCGTGGGTCGGTGAATGTTCCAGGTTAGTAGTACTTACGGCACACAGAAACCGGAGAAGTAGTGCCTACGATCCAGCAGCTGGTCCGGAAGGGCCGGCAGGACAAGGTCGAGAAGAACAAGACGCCCGCTCTCGAGGGTTCGCCCCAGCGCCGTGGCGTCTGCACGCGTGTGTTCACGACCACCCCGAAGAAGCCGAACTCGGCCCTCCGTAAGGTCGCGCGTGTGCGTCTGACCAGCGGCATCGAGGTCACGGCCTACATCCCGGGTGAGGGACACAACCTGCAGGAGCACTCCATCGTGCTCGTGCGCGGCGGCCGTGTGAAGGACCTGCCTGGTGTTCGTTACAAGATCATCCGCGGTTCCCTCGACACCCAGGGTGTCAAGAACCGCAAGCAGGCCCGCAGCCGCTACGGCGCCAAGAAGGAGAAGTAAGAATGCCTCGTAAGGGCCCCGCCCCGAAGCGCCCGGTCATCATCGACCCGGTCTACGGTTCTCCTCTTGTCACGTCGCTGATCAACAAGATCCTGCTCGACGGCAAGCGCTCCACCGCCGAGCGCATCGTCTACGGCGCCATGGAGGGCCTGCGCGAGAAGACCGGTGCCGACCCGGTCGTCACGCTGAAGCGCGCCCTCGAGAACGTCAAGCCGGCTCTTGAGGTCAAGTCCCGCCGTGTCGGTGGCGCCACCTACCAGGTGCCGATCGAGGTCAAGCCCGGTCGTGCCTCCACCCTCGCGCTGCGCTGGCTCGTCGGTTACTCCCGCGCCCGCCGCGAGAAGACCATGACCGAGCGCCTCATGAACGAGCTCCTGGACGCCTCCAACGGCCTGGGTGCTTCGGTCAAGAAGCGCGAGGACACGCACAAGATGGCCGAGTCCAACAAGGCCTTCGCGCACTACCGCTGGTAGTCGCAACCCCCATCGAGACCGAGAGAAGACTGAAGCCTTATGGCTACCACTTCGCTTGACCTGGCCAAGGTGCGCAACATCGGCATCATGGCCCACATCGACGCGGGCAAGACGACCACCACCGAGCGGATCCTGTTCTACACCGGTGTCTCGTACAAGATCGGTGAGGTCCACGACGGCGCTGCCACGATGGACTGGATGGAGCAGGAGCAGGAGCGCGGCATCACGATCACGTCCGCCGCGACGACCTGCCACTGGCCGCTCGAGAACGTTGACCACACGATCAACATCATCGACACGCCGGGTCACGTCGACTTCACCGTCGAGGTGGAGCGCTCGCTGCGCGTGCTCGACGGTGCCGTGACCGTGTTCGACGGTGTGGCCGGTGTCGAGCCCCAGTCCGAGACCGTCTGGCGTCAGGCGGACCGCTACGGCGTTCCGCGCATCTGCTTCGTCAACAAGCTCGACCGCACCGGTGCCGACTTCTTCCGCTGTGTCGACATGATCGTGAGCCGCCTCGGCGCGACCCCGATCGTCATGCAGCTCCCGATCGGTGCCGAGGCCGACTTCCAGGGCGTCATCGACCTGGTCCGCATGAAGGCCCTCGTCTGGTCCGCCGAGGCCACCAAGGGCGAGATGTACGACGTCGTCGACATCCCGGCCGACAAGCAGGAGCTCGCCGAGGAATGGCGCGCCAAGCTCGTCGAGGCCGTCGCGGAGAACGACGAGGAGCTCATGGAGCTCTTCCTCGAGGGCGAGGAGCCCACCGAGGAGCAGCTCTACACCGCGATCCGTCGCATCACCATCGCCTCCGGCAAGGGCGGCGACACCACGGTCACCCCGGTGTTCTGTGGCACCGCGTTCAAGAACAAGGGCGTCCAGCCCCTGCTCGACGCCGTCGTCCGCTACCTGCCGTCGCCGCTCGACGTCGAGGCCATCGAGGGCCAGGACGTCAAGGACGCCGAGGTCGTCATCCGGCGCAAGCCGTCCGACGAGGAGCCGCTGGCCGCCCTCGCGTTCAAGATCGCGAGCGACCCGCACCTCGGCAAGCTCACCTTCGTCCGGATCTACTCCGGTCGCCTGGACGCCGGCACCGCGGTGCTGAACTCCGTCAAGGGCAAGAAGGAGCGCATCGGCAAGATCTACCGCATGCACGCCAACAAGCGTGAGGAGATCGACTCGGTGGGCGCCGGCGACATCGTCGCCGTCATGGGCCTGAAGCAGACCACCACCGGTGAGACGCTGTGCGACGAGAAGAACCCGGTCATCCTGGAGTCCATGGACTTCCCGGCGCCGGTCATCCAGGTCGCGATCGAGCCCAAGTCCAAGGGTGACCAGGAGAAGCTGGGTGTCGCCATCCAGCGTCTCGCGGAGGAGGACCCCTCCTTCCAGGTCCACTCGGACGAGGAGACCGGCCAGACCATCATCGGTGGCATGGGCGAGCTCCACCTCGACATCCTCGTCGACCGCATGCGTCGCGAGTTCAAGGTCGAGGCCAACGTCGGCAAGCCGCAGGTGGCGTACCGCGAGACGATCCGCAAGGCCGTCGAGCGCGTCGACTTCACGCACAAGAAGCAGACCGGTGGTACGGGTCAGTTCGCCAAGGTCCAGATCGGCATCGAGCCGATCGAGGGCGGCGAGACCTCGTACGAGTTCGTGAACAAGGTCACCGGTGGCCGCATCCCCAAGGAGTACATCCCCTCGGTGGACGCGGGTGCGCAGGAGGCCATGCAGTTCGGCATCCTCGCCGGCTACGAGATGACCGGCGTCCGCGTCATCCTGCACGACGGTGCCTACCACGAGGTCGACTCCTCCGAGCTCGCCTTCAAGATCGCCGGTTCGCAGGCCTTCAAGGAGGCCGCGCGCAAGGCCAGCCCTGTGCTCCTTGAGCCGATGATGGCCGTCGAGGTCACCACGCCCGAGGACTACATGGGTGAGGTCATCGGCGACATCAACTCCCGCCGTGGCCAGATCCAGGCCATGGAGGAGCGGGCCGGTGCCCGCGTCGTGAAGGGCCTCGTGCCCCTCTCGGAGATGTTCGGCTACGTCGGCGACCTGCGCAGCAAGACGTCCGGCCGCGCCAGCTACTCCATGCAGTTCGACTCCTACGCCGAGGTTCCGCGGAACGTCGCCGAGGAGATCATCGCGAAGGCCAAGGGCGAGTAACGCAACCGCGTTCAACGCACCGCGTTCACACACCTTAGGCTTGACACCGACCGGTGGGGGGCCGTCCCGAGAGGGATACCCCCTGCCGGGCGGCACCCCAGCAAAGATCACCTGGCGCCGATGAAGCAAGGCGTTCAGAACCACTCCACAGGAGGACCCCAGTGGCGAAGGCGAAGTTCGAGCGGACTAAGCCGCACGTCAACATCGGCACCATCGGTCACATCGACCACGGTAAGACGACCCTCACGGCCGCCATTACCAAGGTGCTGCACGACGCGTACCCGGACCTGAACGAGGCCTCGGCCTTCGACCAGATCGACAAGGCTCCCGAGGAGCGCCAGCGCGGTATCACCATCTCCATCGCGCACGTCGAGTACCAGACCGAGTCGCGTCACTACGCCCACGTCGACTGCCCCGGTCACGCGGACTACATCAAGAACATGATCACGGGTGCCGCGCAGATGGACGGCGCCATCCTCGTGGTCGCCGCCACCGACGGCCCGATGCCGCAGACCAAGGAGCACGTGCTCCTGGCCCGCCAGGTCGGCGTTCCGTACATCGTCGTCGCCCTGAACAAGGCCGACATGGTGGACGACGAGGAGATCCTGGAGCTCGTCGAGCTCGAGGTCCGTGAGCTCCTCTCCGAGTACGAGTTCCCGGGCGACGACCTGCCGGTCGTCCGCGTCTCCGCGCTCAAGGCCCTCGAGGGCGACAAGGAGTGGGGCGAGAAGCTCCTCGGCCTCATGAAGGCCGTGGACGAGTCCATCCCGCAGCCCGAGCGCGACGTCGACAAGCCGTTCCTGATGCCGATCGAGGACGTCTTCACGATCACCGGTCGTGGCACCGTCGTCACCGGTCGTATCGAGCGTGGTGTCCTCAAGGTCAACGAGACCGTCGACATCATCGGCATCAAGACCGAGAAGACCACCACCACGGTCACCGGCATCGAGATGTTCCGCAAGCTGCTCGACGAGGGCCAGGCCGGTGAGAACGTCGGTCTGCTCCTCCGTGGCATCAAGCGCGAGGACGTCGAGCGCGGCCAGGTCATCATCAAGCCCGGTTCGGTCACGCCGCACACCGAGTTCGAGGCCCAGGCCTACATCCTGTCGAAGGACGAGGGTGGCCGTCACACCCCGTTCTTCAACAACTACCGCCCGCAGTTCTACTTCCGTACCACGGACGTGACCGGCGTCGTGACCCTCCCCGAGGGCACCGAGATGGTCATGCCGGGCGACAACACCTCCATGTCCGTCCAGCTGATCCAGCCGGTCGCCATGGAGGAGGGCCTCAAGTTCGCCATCCGTGAGGGTGGCCGGACCGTCGGCGCCGGCCAGGTCGTCAAGATCACGAAGTGACCTTGAACTGACCTGGTGGCTCCCAGGAGCCGCTGAGCAGTGAGGGAAGGCCCCGCACCGAGAGGTGCGGGGCCTTCTCGCTTGTCCGGTACGAGCCGGTCAGGGCCGCGTCCGGTACGAGCCGGTCAGGGCCGCCAGGACCAGGGCCGCCCGTCCGGCCCGAGCCCCACCACCGTCACCCCGCGGGCGCCCACGTGGAGCGCGGGCGCCCCCACCGCGGCGGGACCCCCCGTCCGGGTACGCAGCCGCCCTCCGGCCCGTACGCACGGCCGCCCCGCGACATCGAGTCCGAGGAGCACCGTGCCCAGCGCGCCGGAGCGCGCCGCCCGCACCTCCCCGAAGCCGTCCAGGCCCGCGTCGGCGCCGTCGGGCCCGAGCAGCCGCGCCGAGGCCGGCGGCCGGAAGTACAGCCCGCCGCCCGCGCTCGCCACCGTCGAACCCGACAGCGGCAGCGCCCCTGGCGCCTCCCGTCCGTCCACCCAGTGCCGTACGGACTCCCGCCCCGCCGCGTACAGATGCGTCTGCCCCGCCGCGTCCAGCGAGACCGCGAGGCCGTCCTGCACCACCGCCTCCCCCGGCAGCGCCCGCCACGCCCCCCAGGACCCGTCCGGCTCCCGGACCCGCTCGGCGACCCCCCGCGCCGCGTTCCGTACGTGGAGCCGCACCCGCCCGTCCGGTGCCGTCACCGCCACCGGGGCGCCGAGCCGCCGGCTGCGCTCCGCACCCGTGTCCGGGGTGCCGAGCCCCCGCCAGGCCAGGAACGGCCCGCCGGGAACGCGCTGTTCGAGGAGGACCACCTCCCGCCGGTTCGGCCCGCCGTGCCCCTCCAGGGCCGCGAACCGTATCCCGAGGAGCAGCACCCGCCCGTCCGGCAGCACCGCGGAGCCCAGCGCGGGCGCCAGCGGCCCGCCGCCGAGGTCCTCGGGCGGCCCCCACACCCCGGCGGAGGTCTCCCGCCACCGCACGGCCCGCAGCCCCAGCACGCCGTAGGCGGCGAGCAGCCCGCCCGGCTCCTCGACGAGCCGCGGGCCCGCCCCCGGCCAGCGGTGATGAGTGGACCGGACCCACCCCTTGCGGTTGGTCAACGGCCGCTCGCCGCCGACCCCGTAGTCCCCGCATCCCGAAGGGTTCCCGCACTCCCAGGACGGGTCGCCGCCGTACGGCACGAGCCGGGCGGCCTTCCCCGCCAGGACCCGCGGCGGCAGGTTCTTCGGCCAGTGCCGGTTGTAGTAGCCGCGGAAGGCGGTCGCCGTGAAGACCGGGACCGGCGCCCCTTCCCGTACCTCCTCCGCCACCCAGCGCACCAGCGCGGCCCAGCTGAAGCGGGCCGCCGCGGTGTGGTCCTCGTGGTCCGAGTAGCCCGGCTGCTCGGAGTCCCGGGGCCGGCCCGCGCCGGGCCCGGTCCGGGCGTCCGGATCGGGGTCGAGGGTGTGCACGACGGTGGGCCGGTAGCGGCGCAGCAGCCCGGTGAGGGTCTCCACCAGACCGTCGTGGTCGTACGGCCCCGAGCGCGCGACCGGCGACCCCGCCGAGCGGTGCGCGGGCAGCTCCAGGGCCCCGCGGTCCTCCCACAGCGCGGTCAGGGCGGTGTAGCGGCGCGGGGTGTGCATCGGCAGGTCGAGGAAGACCAGCTCGACCCGCCGCCCCCCGTGCTCCAGGACCGCCCGCTCGGCCGCCCGTCCGCCGCCGACCGCCAGCACGCCGCGCCGCCACGGCGTGAAGAGCGGCAGCCCGAGCGCCTGCGCGTAGCTCTGCCGGAGCCCCTGGCGGCGGGCGGAGGAGTACGCGGCCCGGTCCGGCGCGGTCTTCGGCATCCCGTCGACCCGGTTGACACCGGTGTGCTCGCCGGCGGTGACGTAGACGGAGACCAGCGGTACGCCGGCGTCGAGCAGCCGCTGCGAGTCCGGGTTCATGAAGTACAGGTCGTCGTCCGGATGCGCGACGACCTGGAGCAGCAGCGCCCGCCCCGGCTCCCCGCCGCCGACCGGCCTGCCCGGCGCCGGATCGGCGGCGGGCCCGGTCCGGCGCGGCGCCGGTACGGAGCAGCCGGCGGCCAGGGAGGTGGTCACGGCGATCGCGGCGGCCAGGAGCGCGCGACGGGACGGTCTGTGCACGGCGGATGGCCCTTCCCCCGGGATCGGTCCCTGGCAAGACGGGTGGGGAGGGGGCGGGGGTTGCCCACCGAAAAGCCGAAAAGATTTTTTTCGAAGATCTTCCTGGTGGATGTAGAGAGCGCCCTCGCGGCTCCGACCGTAGGGTGACAGCGCGCCGACGGGGCGCGCGGGACGGGGAGGACACCCGAGATGAAGTACGTCGCGATGATCTACGGCAACCAGGCCAAGTGGGACTCCTTCCCGGCCGAGGCGTGGCCCGACGCGATCGCCCGCCAGGAGGCCTTCAACCGCAAGTACCGCGAGACCGGCGAACTCCTCGGCGCCTACGGCCTGGCCGACGCGGCCGCCGCCCAGCTGATCCGCCGCGAGTCCGGCGCCCCCGCTGTCACCGACGGCCCCTACCTGGAGACGAAGGAGTACCTGGCGAGCTTCTACCTCCTGGACTGCGACTCCCTGGAACGCGCCCAGCAGATCGCCGCCGACATGCCCTTCGCCGACGTGGACCCGGTCGAACTGTGGCCGATCCTGCACGAGTCCGCGGCGGACGTGTGACCGGGGGAGCGACGGGGCCGGACCCGGCCGGGGCGGACCGGCACCGGCCGGGCCCACCCGGTGCGGGTCCGGCCGGCATGGGGTCGGCGGGCGGGGACCTGGCCGGCGCGGGTTCGGTCGACGGAAGACCGGCCGGCGCGGGCCCGATCAGCGAGGGCTTGGCCGGCGTGGGGCCGACCGGTGCGGGTCCGGCGGGCGTGAGGCCGACCGACGGGGACCTGACCGGCGCGGGTTCGCCGGACGGGGCGACCGGGGTGGCCCCGGCTGGTGCGGGCTCGGACGGTGAAGACCCGGTGGGCGTCGAGGAGTTGCTGCGGGACAGTGCGCCTCGGGTGCTCGGGGCGCTGGTGCGGCGGCACGGGGACTTCTACGGGTGCGAGGACGCCGTGCAGGAGGCGCTGATCGCGGCGGCCCGGCAGTGGCCGGAGCAGGGGGTGCCCGAGCGGCCGGGGAGCTGGCTGCTGACGGTGGCCCAGCGCAAGTACGTGGACCAGGTGCGCAGCGAGGCCGCGCGCCGGCGGCGCGAGGACGCGGTCGCGCTCGCCACCCCGGCGGCGGAGCTGCTCGCGCCCGCCGCAGACGAGGCGGGGGAGGGCGCGGCGGACGACTCGCTCGCGCTGCTCTTCCTCTGCTGCCACCGGGACCTGTCGCCGCCGAGCCGGATCGCGCTCACCCTGCGCGCGGTCGGCGGTCTCACCACCGCGCAGATCGCCGCCGCGTTCCTGGTGCCGGAGGCGACGACGGCGCAGAGGATCAGCCGCGCCAAGCAGACCGTCCGGGCGGCCGGGGACACGCTCGCGCTGCCCGAGGGGGAGGACCGTACGGCGCGGCTCTCCGAGGTCCGGCACGTGCTGTACCTGATCTTCAACGAGGGTTATACGGCGAGCGGCGGCGAGGAGCTGACCGCCCCGGAGCTGTCGGCGGAGGCGATCCGGCTGGCCCGGCTGCTGCACCGGCTGGTGCCGGACGACCCCGAGACCGCCGGCCTGCTGGCCCTGATGCTCCTCACCGACGCCCGCCGCCCCGCCCGCACGGGCCCGCACGGCGAACTGGTGCCGCTGGCGGAGCAGGACCGTTCCCGCTGGGACGCGCGGCTGGTCGCGGAGGGCGTCGCCCTGATCAGCCGCACCCTCCCGCGCGGCCGGGTCGGCCCGTACCAGATCCAGGCGGCGATCGCGGCGGTGCACGACGAGGCGGAGTCGGCGGAGGCGACCGACTGGCCGCAGATCCTCGCCCTGTACGAGCTCCTGGAGCGGACAGGACCCAACCCGATGGTCACCCTCAACCGCGCGGTGGCCGTCGCCATGGTCCACGGCCCGGAGGCGGGCCTCGCCCTCCTCGACACCCTGGCCGCCGACAAGCGCCTGGCCCGCCACCACCGCCTCCTGGCGACCCGCGGTCACCTCCTGGAGCTCACCGGCGACCGGGCAGCGGCGGCGGAGTCGTACCGCGAGGCCGCCCGCCGCACGTCCAGCGCCCCGGAGCGCCGCCACCTCACGGAGCGGGCCCGGGGGCTGGGCTGAGCCCGTACCGGCTACCGGCTACTCGGCGTCGAACAGCTCCTCGGCGGAGGTGGCCGTGACCGCGCGGTCGAGGAGGCGGTCGAGCTCGTCGGGGTCGGTCACGGCGGTGACCCGCTCGGCGACGGCCTCGGGGACGTCGATCCCGCGCGCCCGCAGGAAGCGGAGCACGGCCTCGGCTTTGCCCTTGGCCTGGCCCTCCAGGAAGGTCTCCTCGACGAGCGTGCCCCGCCCGGGGAAGAAGCTGCCCACGTGCCGCATCAGGTGCCTCCAGATGTTCCTGGCCGGGGTGTCGCCCAGGCCGATCTCCAGCAGTTCCGAGTAGTACGCGACCGAGTCGGACTCGGCCGTCGACAGGGCCTGTGCCAGTGCCTCCAGTATCGCGGAGGCGTCCTGGTCGCGGCCATGGGTCATGGCGGAGAAGGCCGCCATGGCGAGGTTCCGCCCGGCCTCCTCGGGGTCGGTGATGACGGGCACGTTGTCGGGCCCGAGGACGAGGGGGTGCGTGCGCAGCGCCGTCCAGCCGTCGATGCCGGTGAGGAAGGGCCCCGCCGCCCAGCGGGCGGTGGACCGGTCCTGGCAGACGACGAGCAGCAGGGCGGGCATGCCGTACTTGGCGCTCAGGTAGGCGAGGTAATACGTCCAGCTCGACGCCTTGTCCGGATCCCGGCGTCCCTGCGCCTCGATGGCGAGCAGGAAGCCCGGCCCCTCGGAGGGGCTGATCCGCAGCACGCTGTCCACCCGGCGTTCCAGGGGCCGCAGCTCCGTCGCGTCCGGCGTCAGCACCTCGACGGCGGCCTTCGGCGGCAGACGGAGTCCGAGCACCCGGAAGACGGGGGAGAGGAGCTCCGGGCGGTCCTGGAAGATCCGGTGGGACGCTTCGTGGGAGGAAGTGACCATGGGCGGCAACGTAGGGCCGCCGACGCGGTTCGGAATATGCCTTCCGGATATGACCACCCTGGAGGGTGAAGCCGGCGCGTCCGGGACCTCGCGCGCCCCCGGCGTGTACCCCTACGTGACGTGGGGTACAGTCTTCGCCCCCGATTGGCGGCCCCCAGGGGCCGTATGGCAGACTAGCGGGGTTGCTCGGTTGAGTGCCGATGCTGCGCGCCTCCCGCCGGGGGGACCGGAAGCGAGTCCCACAGTACTCGTCGCTCCTTGTCAGGAGCGGACGTACGGGAATCTTCCGGGAAGCGTCAGCGGGGTACCGGCCAGGCACCCGGCGGGTGTCCACCCCCGCTCCGCGGTCCTCGGGCCCGCACCCCCTTGGTTGGGAAATCCTTCGGGAGTTCTTCGTAGAGGGAGTGCGACACGCCCGACCGCGTGGGTCGGAGGAAGACGCGAACCTTCCGGGTTCCGGAGCGTTACGAAGAGACAGGACTACGAAGTAGCCATGGCGGGACAGAAGATCCGCATCCGGCTCAAGGCCTACGACCACGAGGTCATCGACTCCTCGGCGAAGAAGATCGTCGAGACGGTGACCCGCACTGGTGCGTCGGTCGCGGGCCCGGTGCCGCTGCCCACTGAGAAGAACGTGTACTGCGTCATCAAGTCGCCGCACAAGTACAAGGACTCGCGCGAGCACTTCGAGATGCGCACGCACAAGCGCCTCATCGACATCCTCGACCCCACGCCGAAGACGGTTGACTCGCTCATGCGCCTCGACCTCCCGGCTGGCGTCGACATCGAGATCAAGCTCTGAGGTGACGCGCGAGATGGCTAAGAACATCAAGGGCATCCTGGGCGAGAAGCTCGGCATGACGCAGGTCTGGGACGAGAACAACCGGGTCGTCCCGGTGACCGTCGTCAAGGCCGGCCCGAATGTCGTGACCCAGGTGCGTACGAACGACGTCGACGGCTACGAGTCGGTCCAGATCGCCTTCGGCGAGATCGACCCGCGCAAGGTGAACAAGCCCCTCAAGGGCCACTTCGCCAAGGCCGACGTCACCCCGCGCCGTCACCTCGTCGAGATCCGTACCGCTGACGCCAGCGAGTACACCCTCGGCCAGGAGATCACCGCCGAGGTCTTCGAGGCGGGCATCAAGGTCGACGTGACCGGCAAGAGCAAGGGCAAGGGCTTCGCCGGTGCCATGAAGCGCCACAACTTCCGTGGTGGCAAGGCCTCCCACGGTGCCCACCGCGTGCACCGCAAGCCCGGTTCGATCGGTGGCTGCGCCACCCCGGGCCGTGTCTTCAAGGGCATGCGCATGGCCGGCCGCATGGGCAACGAGCGCGTGACCACCCAGAACCTGACCGTTCACGCCGTTGACGCGGAGAAGGGCCTGCTGCTCATCAAGGGCGCGGTTCCTGGTCCGAACGGCGGCCTCGTCCTGGTCCGCACCGCGGCCAAGGGGGCCTGAGGATATGAGCACCATTGACATTCTGTCGCCCGCGGGCGACAAGGCGGGGACCATCGAGCTCCCGGCCGAGATCTTCGACGCCAAGGTCAGCGTCCCGCTGATCCACCAGGTCGTCGTCGCGCAGCTGGCCGCTGCCCGTCAGGGCACGCACAAGACCAAGACGCGTGGCGAGGTCCGTGGTGGTGGCAAGAAGCCCTACCGCCAGAAGGGCACCGGCCGCGCCCGTCAGGGTTCGACCCGCGCCCCGCAGTTCGCCGGTGGTGGCGTCGTGCACGGTCCCGTGCCGCGTGACTACTCGCAGCGGACCCCGAAGAAGATGAAGGCCGCCGCCCTCCGCGGTGCCCTCTCCGACCGGGCGAACCACTCCCGCATCCACGTCGTCACCGGTGTGGTCGAGGGTGAGGTCTCCACCAAGGCCGCCAAGACGCTGTTCGGCAAGATCTCGGAGCGCAAGAACCTGCTCCTGGTCGCCGAGCGCGCCGACGAGGCCGCGTGGCTGTCCGCCCGCAACCTGCCCCAGGTGCACATCCTGGAGCCGGGCCAGCTGAACACGTACGACGTGATGCGCTCTGACGACGTGGTCTTCACCCAGGCCGCGTTCGAGTCCTTCGTGTCTGGCCCCAAGGCCGCTGACAACGAGGGGAACGAAGCCTGATGGCCGAGATCACCAGCAAGACCTTCACGGACCCGCGCGACATCCTCGTCAAGCCGGTTGTCTCCGAGAAGAGCTACGCGCTGCTCGACGAGAACAAGTACACGTTCATCGTCGCGCCCACCGCCAACAAGACCCAGATCAAGCAGGCCGTCGAGGCGGTCTTCTCGGTCAAGGTCGCCGGGGTCAACACGATCAACCGCCAGGGCAAGCGCAAGCGCACCCGCACCGGTTTCGGCAAGCGTGCCAACACCAAGCGCGCCATCGTGACCCTTGCTGAGGGCAACCGAATCGACATCTTCGGCGGCCCGACCGCCTAAGGGCGGTCGAGTCGTCCGATATCGGACGAGGACTGAGAAATGGGTATCCGCAAGTACAAGCCGACGACGCCGGGCCGCCGTGGCGCCTCCGTCGCCGACTTCGTCGAGATCACGCGGTCCACGCCGGAGAAGTCGCTGGTCCGCCCGCTGCACAGCAAGGGTGGCCGTAACAACACCGGTCGTGTGACCGTCCGTCACCAGGGCGGTGGCCACAAGCGCGCCTACCGCGTGATCGACTTCCGTCGTCACGACAAGGACGGCGTGCCGGCCAAGGTCGCTCACATCGAGTACGACCCCAACCGCACCGCGCGCATCGCGCTGCTCCACTACGCGGACGGCGAGAAGCGCTACATCATCGCCCCGCGTGGTCTCTCGCAGGGCGACCGGGTGGAGAACGGCCCCACGGCCGACATCAAGCCCGGCAACAACCTGGCCCTCCGCAACATCCCGGTCGGTACCACGATCCACGCGATCGAGCTCCGTCCCGGCGGTGGCGCCAAGTTCGCCCGCTCCGCAGGTGCCTCCGTGCAGCTGCTCGCGAAGGAGGGCACCATGGCCCACCTCCGCATGCCTTCCGGCGAGATCCGTCTGGTCGACGCCCGCTGCCGCGCCACCATCGGCGAGGTCGGCAACGCCGAGCAGTCGAACATCAACTGGGGCAAGGCCGGCCGCAAGCGCTGGCTGGGCGTCCGCCCGACCGTCCGCGGTGTGGCGATGAACCCGGTTGACCACCCGCACGGTGGTGGTGAGGGCAAGACCTCCGGTGGTCGCCACCCGGTCTCCCCGTGGGGTCAGAAGGAGGGTCGTACTCGTTCGCCGAAGAAGGCTTCGAACAAGTACATCGTCCGCCGCCGCAAGACGAACAAGAAGCGCTAGGAGCGGGTTTAGATGCCGCGCAGTCTCAAGAAGGGGCCCTTCGTCGACGACCACCTCATCAAGAAGGTGGACGCCCAGAACGAAGCCGGCACCAAGAACGTCATCAAGACCTGGTCCCGTCGCTCGATGATCGTCCCGGCCATGCTCGGCCACACGATCGCGGTGCACAACGGCAAGACCCACGTCCCGGTGTTCGTCACCGAGTCGATGGTCGGCCACAAGCTCGGCGAGTTCTCGCCGACGCGCACCTTCCGGGGTCACGTCAAGGAAGACCGGAAGTCGAAGCGCCGCTAACAGCGGATCGCATTCAGACACGTAAGTAACTGAAGGGACAACCATGGAAGCCAGGGCCCAGGCGCGGTACATCCGCGTCACGCCCATGAAGGCCCGCCGCGTGGTGGACCTCATCCGTGGCATGGACGCCACGGAGGCCCAGGCGGTCCTGCGATTCGCTCCGCAGGCCGCTTCCGTGCCGGTCGGCAAGGTGCTCGACAGCGCCATTGCCAACGCCGCGCACAACTACGACCACACGGACGCCTCTTCGCTGTTCATCAGCGAGGCGTACGTCGACGAGGGCCCGACCCTGAAGCGGTTCCGTCCGCGCGCCCAGGGCCGTGCCTACCGGATCCGCAAGCGGACCAGCCACATCACCGTGGTCGTCAGCAGCAAGGAAGGAACCCGGTAATGGGCCAGAAGGTAAACCCGCACGGGTTCCGGCTCGGCATCACCACGGACTTCAAGTCCCGGTGGTACGCCGACAAGCTGTACAAGGACTACGTCAAGGAAGACGTCGCCATCCGTCGGATGCTGACGTCCGGCATGGAGCGCGCCGGCATCTCCAAGGTCGAGATCGAGCGCACCCGTGACCGTGTCCGCGTGGACATCCACACCGCTCGCCCGGGCATTGTCATCGGTCGCCGTGGCGCCGAGGCCGACAAGATCCGCGGCCAGCTGGAGAAGCTGACCGGCAAGCAGGTCCAGCTGAACATCCTCGAGGTCAAGAACCCCGAGGTCGACGCTCAGCTCGTGGCCCAGGCCGTGGCCGAGCAGCTGTCCTCCCGCGTCTCCTTCCGTCGGGCCATGCGCAAGAGCATGCAGTCCGCCATGAAGGCCGGCGCCAAGGGCATCAAGATCCAGTGTGGTGGCCGTCTCGGCGGCGCCGAGATGTCCCGCTCGGAGTTCTACCGCGAGGGCCGTGTGCCGCTGCACACGCTCCGCGCGAACGTCGAGTACGGCTTCTTCGAGGCCAAGACGACCTTCGGCCGCATCGGCGTGAAGGTCTGGATCTACAAGGGCGACGTCAAGAACATCGCCGAGGTCCGCGCCGAGAACGCCGCCGCCCGCGCCGGCAACCGTCCGGCCCGTGGCGGTGCTGACCGCCCGGCCGGCCGTGGTGGCCGCGGTGGCGAGCGTGGCGGTCGCGGTCGCAAGCCGCAGCAGGCTCCCGCTGCCGAGGCCCCCAAGGCCGAGGCCGCCGCCGCTCCGGCTGCCGAGAGCACCGGAACGGAGGCCTGACCGTCATGCTGATCCCCCGTAGGGTCAAGCACCGCAAGCAGCACCACCCCAAGCGCAACGGCATGTCCAAGGGTGGCACGCAGGTTGCGTTCGGCGAGTACGGCATTCAGGCCCTCACCCCGGCCTACGTGACCAACCGCCAGATCGAGGCCGCGCGTATCGCGATGACCCGCCACATCAAGCGTGGCGGCAAGGTCTGGATCAACATCTACCCGGACCGTCCGCTCACGAAGAAGCCTGCCGAGACCCGCATGGGTTCCGGTAAGGGTTCCCCGGAGTGGTGGATCGCGAACGTCAAGCCCGGTCGGGTGATGTTCGAGCTGTCCTACCCGAACGAGAAGATCGCGCGTGAGGCTCTGACTCGTGCGGCCCACAAGCTGCCGATGAAGTGCAAGATCGTTAAGCGCGAGGCAGGTGAGCTGTGATGTCGGCCGGTACCAAGGCGTCCGAGCTGCGCGAGCTGGGCAACGAGGAGCTTGTGGCCAAGCTCCGCGAGGCCAAGGAAGAGCTGTTCAACCTCCGCTTCCAGGCGGCGACGGGCCAGCTCGAGAACCACGGCCGTCTGCGGGCGGTCCGTAAGGACATCGCCCGGATCTACACCCTCATGCGTGAGCGTGAGCTCGGCATTGAGACGGTGGAGAACGCCTGATGAGCGAGAACAACGTGACTGAGAAGACCGAGCGCAACGCCCGCAAGGTCCGCGAGGGCCTGGTCGTCAGCGACAAGATGGACAAGACCGTCGTCGTCGCCGTCGAGGACCGCGTCAAGCACGCGCTGTACGGCAAGGTCATCCGCCGTACGAACAAGCTCAAGGCTCACGACGAGCAGAACGCCGCCGGCGTCGGCGACCGCGTCCTCCTGATGGAGACCCGGAAGCTGTCGGCGACGAAGCACTGGCGCGTCGTCGAGATCCTCGAGAAGGCCAAGTAATTCATCCGAGGGGCTTTCCCCTCGGGTTCGTTCCGCCAGGCTCGGCAGGGGTTGAGCGATCAACCCCTGCCGGGAACCGGCAGACAATCAGGAGATAGACGTGATCCAGCAGGAGTCGCGACTTCGCGTCGCCGACAACACTGGTGCCAAGGAGATCCTTTGCATCCGTGTTCTCGGTGGTTCGGGTCGCCGCTACGCGGGCATCGGTGACGTCATCGTCGCCACCGTCAAGGACGCGATCCCCGGTGGCAACGTGAAGAAGGGTGACGTCGTCAAGGCGGTCATCGTTCGCACCGTCAAGGAGCGTCGCCGTCAGGACGGCTCGTACATCCGCTTCGACGAGAACGCCGCCGTCATTCTGAAGAACGACGGCGACCCTCGCGGCACCCGTATCTTCGGCCCCGTCGGCCGTGAGCTGCGCGAGAAGAAGTTCATGAAGATCATCTCGCTCGCGCCGGAGGTGCTGTAAGCATGAAGATCAAGAAGGGCGACCTGGTCCAGGTCATCACCGGCAAGGACAAGGGCAAGCAGGGCAAGGTCATCGCGGCCTACCCCGCCGAGTCCCGCGTCCTCGTCGAGGGTGTCAACCGGGTCAAGAAGCACACCAAGGCCGGCCCGAACCAGGCCGGCGGCATCGTGACCACCGAGGCCCCGGTCCACGTCTCCAACGTCCAGCTGGTCGTGGAGAAGGACGGCAAGAAGGTCGTCACGCGTGTCGGTTACCGCTTCGACGACGAGGGCAACAAGATCCGCGTTGCCAAGCGGACGGGTGAGGACATCTGATGGCTACCACCACTCCGCGTCTCAAGACGAAGTACCGCGAGGAGATCGCGGGCAAGCTGCGTGACGAGTTCAAGTACGAGAACGTCATGCAGATCCCCGGCCTCGTGAAGATCGTGGTCAACATGGGTGTCGGCGACGCCGCCCGTGACTCGAAGCTGATCGAGGGCGCCATCCGCGACCTCACCACGATCACCGGTCAGAAGCCGGCCGTCACCAAGGCCCGCAAGTCCATCGCGCAGTTCAAGCTGCGCGAGGGCCAGCCGATCGGTGCCCACGTCACGCTCCGTGGCGACCGCATGTGGGAGTTCCTGGACCGCACCCTGTCGCTCGCGCTGCCGCGCATCCGCGACTTCCGCGGCCTCTCCCCGAAGCAGTTCGACGGCCGTGGCAACTACACCTTCGGTCTCACGGAGCAGGTCATGTTCCACGAGATCGACCAGGACAAGATCGACCGTGTCCGGGGTATGGACATCACCGTGGTGACCACGGCGACCAACGACGACGAGGGCCGTGCCCTTCTGCGTCACCTCGGCTTCCCGTTCAAGGAGGCGTAAGCGAGATGGCGAAGAAGGCTCTCATCGCGAAGGCTGCCCGTAAGCCCAAGTTCGGTGTGCGCGCGTACACCCGCTGCCAGCGCTGCGGTCGCCCCCACTCCGTGTACCGCAAGTTCGGCCTCTGCCGCGTGTGCCTCCGTGAGATGGCTCACCGTGGCGAGCTGCCGGGCGTGACCAAGAGCTCCTGGTAATTCCCCGGCGCCCTCTGGGCGTTGGTGAATGACCGGAGTCTCTCGGTAGGCATTGGGCCGGCGGAGGCCCAACCCGACATGCCGTAGGCTTGAAGGGTTGGGCGTCCGCCGCCCGTACGACTTACTACGCCGTAGGTCCACCGCACCGCACCCGCCCCGTCTCGGATCGGGGAGAGGGATGGTGCACCAGGAAACCCCGGCGAGAGAGGCCGAAGGCCAATTCATGACCATGACTGATCCGATCGCAGACATGCTCACGCGTCTGCGTAACGCGAACTCGGCGTACCACGACACCGTGACGATGCCGCACAGCAAGATCAAGTCGCACATCGCGGAAATCCTCCAGCAGGAGGGCTTCATCACGGGCTGGAAGGTCGAGGACGCCGAGGTCGGCAAGAACCTCGTCATCGACCTCAAGTTCGGTCCGAACCGTGAGCGCTCCATCGCGGGCATCAAGCGGATCTCGAAGCCGGGCCTCCGGGTTTACGCGAAGTCCACCAACCTGCCGAAGGTCCTCGGCGGCCTGGGCGTGGCGATCATCTCCACGTCCCACGGTCTCCTGACCGGCCAGCAGGCTCAGAAGAAGGGCGTGGGTGGGGAAGTCCTCGCCTACGTCTGGTAGTCGGGAACGGAGGAAAAGCCAATGTCGCGTATCGGCAAGCTCCCCATCACGGTTCCCGCCGGCGTGGACGTCACCATCGAGGGCCGCACGGTCACGGTCAAGGGTTCCAAGGGCACCCTGACCCACACCGTCGCCGCGCCGATCGAGATCGCCAAGGGCGAGGAGGGCGTTCTCAACGTCACCCGTCCGAACGATGAGCGTCAGAACAAGGCCCTCCACGGCCTGTCCCGCACGCTGGTGGCCAACATGATCACCGGCGTGACCACGGGTTACGTGAAGAAGCTCGAGATCAGCGGTGTCGGTTACCGCGTCGCCGCGAAGGGCTCCAACCTGGAGTTCCAGCTCGGCTACAGCCACCCGATCGTGGTGGAGGCGCCCGAGGGCATCTCCTTCAAGGTCGAGTCGCCGACCAAGTTCTCGGTCGAGGGCATCGACAAGCAGAAGGTCGGCGAGGTCGCCGCGAACATCCGCAAGCTGCGGAAGCCCGACCCGTACAAGGCCAAGGGCGTCAAGTACGAGGGCGAAGTCATCCGCCGCAAGGTCGGAAAGGCTGGTAAGTAAGCCATGGCATACGGTGTCAAGATCGCCAAGGGCGACGCTTACAAGCGCGCCGCGAAGGCGCGTCGTCACCTGCGCATCCGCAAGAACGTGTCGGGTACGGCGGAGCGTCCGCGCCTCGTCGTGACGCGCTCCAACCGCGGCATCACCGCGCAGGTCATCGACGACCTCAAGGGCCACACCCTGGCGTCGGCGTCCCACCTGGACGCTTCGATCCGCGGTGGCGAGGGCGACAAGTCCGCGCAGGCCAAGCAGGTCGGCGCCCTGGTCGCCGAGCGCGCCAAGGCCGCCGGTGTCGAGGCCGTCGTGTTCGACCGTGGTGGCAACAGGTACGCCGGGCGCATTGCCGCTCTGGCTGACGCCGCCCGCGAAGCCGGGCTGAAGTTCTAAGCCCCGGTTCCGGGACTAACGGACGTAACAGAGAGAGGTATTCCAATGGCTGGACCCCAGCGCCGCGGCAGCGGTGCCGGTGGCGGCGAGCGGCGGGACCGGAAGGGCCGCGACGGTGGCGCTGCCGCCGCCGAGAAGACCGCGTACGTTGAGCGCGTAGTCGCGATCAACCGCGTCGCCAAGGTTGTCAAGGGTGGACGTCGCTTCAGCTTCACCGCGCTGGTCGTGGTGGGCGACGGTGACGGCACCGTGGGTGTCGGTTACGGCAAGGCCAAGGAGGTGCCGGCCGCCATCGCCAAGGGTGTGGAGGAGGCCAAGAAGCACTTCTTCAAGGTCCCCCGTATCCAGGGCACCATCCCGCACCCGATCCAGGGTGAGAAGGCCGCGGGCGTCGTCCTGCTCAAGCCTGCTTCCCCCGGTACCGGTGTTATCGCCGGTGGCCCGGTGCGCGCCGTCCTGGAGTGCGCCGGCGTTCACGACATCCTGTCGAAGTCGCTCGGCTCCGACAACGCGATCAACATCGTGCACGCGACCGTGGAGGCCCTGAAGGGCCTGCAGCGTCCCGAGGAGATCGCGGCCCGCCGCGGTCTGCCGCTCGAGGACGTCGCCCCCGCGGCTCTGCTCCGTGCGCGTGCTGGGGCGGGTGCGTAATGGCTCGCCTCAAGATCACGCAGACGAAGTCGTACATCGGCAGCAAGCAGAACCACCGCGACACCCTGCGTTCGCTCGGGCTCAAGCGCCTGAACGACGTGGTCGTCAAGGAGGACCGCCCCGAGTTCCGCGGCATGGTGCACACCGTCCGCCACCTCGTGACGGTTGAGGAGGTCGACTGATCATGGCGGAGAACAACCCGCTCAAGATCCACAACCTCCGTCCCGCCCCGGGCGCCAAGACCGCCAAGACCCGTGTGGGTCGTGGTGAGGCGTCGAAGGGTAAGACGGCCGGTCGTGGTACCAAGGGCACGAAGGCCCGCTACCAGGTTCCGGAGCGCTTCGAGGGTGGCCAGATGCCGCTCCACATGCGCCTCCCGAAGCTGAAGGGCTTCAAGAACCCGTTCCGCACCGAGTACCAGGTCGTGAACCTGGACAAGCTGGCCGCGCTCTACCCGCAGGGTGGCGAGGTCACGGTGGCCGACCTGGTCGCCAAGGGCGCGGTGCGCAAGAACCAGCTCGTCAAGGTCCTGGGCCAGGGCGAGATCTCCGTGGCGCTGCAGGTGACGGTCGACGCCGTCTCCGGCTCCGCCAAGGAGAAGATCGCCGCCGCCGGCGGCACCGTCACCGAGCTCGTCTGAGACGACTCGATGGCCTGAACATCCGACCGGGGATGCCTCCCAAAAGGGGCATCCCCGGTTGGTCGTTCCTAGGGGGGCATGGTCGCCGGTAAGGTGGCGTGCACCGTCCAGACTCATGCGGTATGGACCGCAGGGTCGAGACCGATCCAATCAGTCCTTATCGAATCTCAAGACCGTCACCTCTGACGCATAGCGCGGGGGTCGCAGGAGGCACCGTGCTCACCGGCTTCGCCCGGGCGTTCAAGACGCCCGACCTGCGCAAGAAGCTGCTCTTCACGCTGGGCATCATCGTGCTGTACCGCCTGGGGGCTCACATCCCCGTTCCAGGCGTCAGCTACGAGGCCGTCCAGATGTGCGTGGACCAGGCGAGCCAGGGCAACAACAGCCTGTTCGGCCTGGTGAACATGTTCAGTGGCGGCGCACTGCTGCAGATCACCATCTTCGCGCTCGGCATCATGCCGTACATCACGGCGAGCATCATCCTGCAGCTGCTCACCGTCGTGATCCCGCGACTGGAAGCCCTCAAGAAGGAGGGCCAGAGCGGCACCGCGAAGATCACCCAGTACACCCGTTACCTGACGATCGCGCTCGCGGTCCTGCAGGGCACCGGTCTGGTCGCCACCGCCAAGAGCGGCGCGCTCTTCAGCGGCTGCAGCGTGGCCAACCAGGTGGTCCCGGACCCGTCGATCTTCACCATCACCACCATGGTCATCACCATGACCGCGGGCACCGCCGTCGTGATGTGGCTCGGCGAGCTCATCACCGACCGCGGCATCGGCAACGGCATGTCGATCCTCATGTTCATCTCGATCGCCGCCGGCTTCCCGGGCGCCCTCTGGGCCATCAAGGAGAGCGGCAACCTGGCCGACGGCTGGATCGAGTTCGGCACCGTCATCCTCATCGGCTTCGTGATGGTGGCCCTCGTGGTCTTCGTCGAGCAGGCCCAGCGCCGCATCCCGGTGCAGTACGCGAAGCGCATGATCGGCCGCAGGTCGTACGGCGGTACGTCCACTTACATCCCGTTGAAGGTGAACCAGGCAGGTGTGATTCCTGTCATCTTCGCCTCGTCGCTGCTCTACATCCCGGCCCTGATCGCGCAGTTCTCGAACTCCACGGCCGGCTGGAAGACCTGGATCGAAGCCCACTTCGTCAAGGGTGACCACCCGTATTACATCGCCACCTACTTCCTCCTGATCGTGTTCTTCGCCTTCTTCTACGTGGCGATCTCGTTCAACCCCGAGGAAGTCGCCGACAACATGAAGAAGTATGGTGGCTTCATCCCGGGTATCCGGGCTGGTCGACCTACTGCCGAGTACTTGAGCTACGTGCTCAACCGGATCACCTGGCCGGGCTCGCTGTACTTGGGTCTGATCGCTCTTGTGCCGACGATGGCGTTGGCAGGCTTCGGCGGTGCCAATGCCAACTTCCCGTTCGGCGGGACGAGCATCCTCATCATCGTGGGTGTGGGGCTGGAGACCGTGAAGCAGATCGAGAGCCAGCTCCAGCAGCGCAATTACGAAGGGTTCCTCCGCTGATGCGAATCGTCCTCGTCGGACCGCCCGGGGCCGGCAAGGGAACGCAGGCCGCGTTCCTCGCCAAGAACCTGGACATCCCGCACATCTCCACGGGCGACCTGTTCCGTGCCAACATCTCGCAGGGCACGGAGCTGGGCCTCAAGGCGAAGTCCTACATGGACGCCGGTGACCTCGTCCCCGACGAGGTGACCATCGGGATGGCCAAGGACCGTATGGAGCAGGCGGACGCCGCCAACGGCTTCCTGCTCGACGGGTTCCCGCGCAACGTGGCCCAGGCCGAGGCCCTGGATGTCGTCCTGAAGGCCGACGACATGCAGCTGGACGCGGTCCTGGACCTGGAGGTCCCCGAGGACGAGGTCGTGAAGCGGATCGCGGGTCGTCGCATCTGCCGCAACGACTCCGCGCACGTCTTCCACGTGACGTACAACGCCCCGAAGGAAGAGGGCGTGTGCGACGTCTGCGGCGGTGAGCTCTTCCAGCGCGAGGACGACTCCGAGGAGACCGTCCGCCGGCGCCTGGAGGTCTACCACACGCAGACCGAGCCGATCATCGACTACTACCGGGCGCAGAACCTGGTCGTGACGATCTCCGCGCTCGGCAAGGTGGACGAGGTCACGGCGCGTGCGATGGACGCGCTGAAGAAGTAACCCCGCACTCACGCGGTACGGCCGCGGTGCCCCTCACGGGCGCCGCGGCCGTATCGTTGTTCTCGTTGTTCTCCTTGTTCCGATCCCCCCGTACTCGATGGAAAGGCCCCGGCCACGATGGTGCAGATCAAGACCCCCGAGCAGATCGCGAAGATGCGTGAGGCGGGGCTGGTCGTCGCCGCCATCCACGCGGCGACCCGTGAGGCCGCCGTCCCCGGCGCCACCACCCGCGACCTCGACGAGGTCGCGCGCAAGGTGATCGCCGACCACGGGGCGAAGTCGAACTTCCTCGGGTACGGCGGCTTCCCCGCGACCATCTGCACCTCGGTCAACGAGGTCGTCGTCCACGGCATCCCCGACGAGAAGACCGTCCTCAAGGACGGCGACATCATCTCGATCGACGCGGGCGCGATCGTGGACGGCTGGCACGGCGACGCCGCGTACACCGCCTTCGTCGGCACCGGTCACGCCCCGGAGCTGATCGAGCTCTCCCGGGTGACGGAGGAGTCGATGTGGGCCGGAATCGCCGCGATGCGGCTGGGTGCCCGCCTGGTCGACATCTCGAAGGCGATCGAGTCCTACATCAAGCGCCAGCCGCGCCCGGCGGCCGGCGACCACAGCCTCGGCCGGTACGGCATCGTCGAGGACTACGGCGGCCACGGCATCGGCACCGAGATGCACATGGACCCGCACCTCCTGAACTACGTCTCCCGCAAGCGCGGCAAGGGCCCCAAGCTGGTCCCCGGCTTCTGCCTGGCGATCGAGCCGATGGTCTCCCTCGGTACGCCGCGCACGGAGGTCCTGGAGGACGACTGGACCGTCGTCACCACCGACGGCACCTGGTCCTCCCACTGGGAGCACAGCGTCGCCCTCACGGAGGCCGGCCCCCTGGTCCTCACCGCCGTCGACGGCGGCAAGGCGAAGCTGGCGGAACTGGGCGTCACGGCGGCACCGGACCCGCTGGCGTAACCGGCGGGGCAGGCCCGCGCCTCGGCGGACGGAGTCCGCCGAGGCGGCCCGAAGCCTGTGAGGCGCCCCGGCGCCGAGCCCGCGAGGGGCGCGTGAGGCAGGGCTGTCCCGCCGGCGTAGCCACCGGAGCAGCCGCCCCCTGGTGGCGTAACGATCTCCCGCGCTGGGCACACTCTCCCGATTCGTCTTTTCGGAGGGCCTGGCGTAGACTGATGCGTCGGCTCCCGTGTACCCGTGTGTCCGCACCGGAGAGCGAGAGTCGATCAAGGTAGCCGATTCGAAGGGCGAAGCGTGGCCAAGAAGCAAGGTGCCATCGAGATCGAGGGCACCGTGATCGAGTCCCTGCCGAACGCCATGTTCAAGGTGGAGCTCCAGAACGGTCACAAGGTCCTCGCGCACATCTCCGGCAAGATGCGTATGCACTACATCCGCATCCTCCCGGACGACCGGGTCGTCGTGGAGCTGTCTCCGTACGACCTGACGCGTGGCCGGATCGTCTACCGCTACAAGTAGATCTTGCCCGCACCCCGCCTCCGTGCGTGGGTGGGTGGCACTGACCCGGAGAACCTCACATCCCATGAAGGTCAAGCCGAGCGTCAAGAAGATCTGCGACAAGTGCAAGGTGATCCGCCGTCACGGCCGGGTCATGGTCATCTGCGACAACCTGCGCCACAAGCAGCGCCAGGGCTGACGCACGCCGACCGACCTGCATCTCGCAGTTCTTCGCGCGACGCATAGCAATACGTACATACGCAGAGCCCGTCCGGTCGTGATCCACGGCTGACGGTACCTCCGGCGGGGGCCGGGGACCCGATTCGTACCTAATCTTTGGCTGTATCTATGGAACAGCGTGAAGAGGCCGGCGGTCGGGAGCGGTTCTGCGGCAGACCCCCGAGCACCCAGGAGCCATTGAATGGCACGCGTTTCCGGTGTTGACATCCCGCGCGAGAAGCGTGTGGTGGTCGCACTCACCTACGTCTTCGGTATCGGGCGCACCCGGTCCGAGGAGATCCTCGCCGCCACCGGCGTGAACCCGTCCACCCGTGTCCGCGACCTTGCCGAGGAAGACCTCGTCAAGATCCGCGAGTACGTGGACGCCAACCTCCAGACCGAGGGTGACCTCCGCCGTGAGATCGCCGCCGACATCCGCCGCAAGGTCGAGATCGGCTGCTACCAGGGTCTGCGCCACCGTCGTGGCCTGCCCGTCCGCGGTCAGCGCACCAGCACGAACGCTCGTACCCGCAAGGGCCCGCGTCGCGCCATCGCCGGCAAGAAGAAGCCGGGCAAGAAGTAGTCCACAGCGGACGACTGTCCACGGTCTTCGCTGTAGGACCGACCACCTCCCGTAGGAGTTTTAGATGCCCCCCAAGGGTCGTCAGGGCGCTGCCAAGAAGGTGCGCCGCAAGGAAAAGAAGAACGTCGCTCACGGCCACGCGCACATCAAGAGCACGTTCAACAACACGATCGTCTCGATCACGGACCCGTCCGGCAACGTGATCTCCTGGGCCTCCGCCGGCCACGTCGGCTTCAAGGGCTCGCGCAAGTCCACCCCCTTCGCCGCGCAGATGGCCGCCGAGTCGGCCGCCCGCCGCGCGCAGGAGCACGGCATGCGCAAGGTCGACGTCTTCGTCAAGGGTCCCGGCTCCGGCCGTGAGACCGCGATCCGCTCCCTCCAGGCCACCGGCCTCGAGGTTGGCTCGATCCAGGACGTCACCCCCACGCCGCACAACGGCTGCCGTCCGCCGAAGCGCCGCCGCGTCTGACGTACGGCTGCCGATGGCGGCCGGTTGGTCTGCTGGGGGCCCGGGGGTTATCCCCCGGGAATCGCAGTACGGCTGCCGTCCGCCCAGGCGTCGCCGCGTCTGACGCGTCGACTGCTTGACCTGGGCTTTCGGGCGGTGCGCCCCCTTTCGGGGCGTGCCGCCCGTACCCTTGCAGTACGCGGTACGGGAGTACCGCACCCGTCGGGCGTCAAATAGTGGGCGTCCACGACTGAAGGAACACACATGCTTATCGCTCAGCGTCCTTCGCTGACCGAAGAGGTCGTCGACGAGTTCCGCTCCCGGTTCGTGATCGAGCCGCTGGAGCCGGGCTTCGGCTACACCCTCGGCAACAGCCTCCGCCGTACCCTCCTCTCCTCGATCCCGGGTGCCGCCGTCACCAGCATCCGCATCGACGGTGTCCTGCACGAGTTCACCACCGTGCCGGGGGTCAAGGAGGACGTCACCGACCTCATCCTCAACATCAAGCAGCTGGTCGTCTCCTCGGAGCACGACGAGCCGGTCGTGATGTACCTGCGCAAGCAGGGCCCGGGTCTGGTCACCGCCGCCGACATCGCGCCCCCGGCCGGTGTCGAGGTGCACAACCCCGACCTCGTCCTGGCGACCCTGAACGCCAAGGGCAAGCTGGAGATGGAGCTGACCGTCGAGCGCGGTCGCGGCTACGTCTCCGCCGTCCAGAACAAGCAGGTGGGCCAGGAGATCGGCCGCATCCCGGTCGACTCCATCTACTCGCCGGTTCTCAAGGTCACCTACAAGGTCGAGGCGACCCGAGTCGAGCAGCGCACCGACTTCGACAAGCTCATCGTCGACGTCGAGACCAAGCAGGCCATGCGCCCGCGCGACGCCATGGCGTCCGCCGGCAAGACCCTGGTCGAGCTGTTCGGTCTCGCCCGCGAGCTGAACATCGACGCCGAGGGCATCGACATGGGCCCGTCCCCGACGGACGCCGCCCTCGCCGCCGACCTCGCGCTGCCGATCGAGGAGCTGGAGCTCACTGTCCGCTCCTACAACTGCCTCAAGCGTGAGGGCATCCACTCCGTGGGTGAGCTCGTGGCGCGCTCCGAGGCCGACCTGCTCGACATCCGCAACTTCGGTGCGAAGTCGATCGACGAGGTCAAGGCGAAGCTGGCCGGTATGGGCCTGGCGCTGAAGGACTCGCCGCCCGGATTCGACCCGACCGCCGCGGCCGACGCGTTCGGCGCGGACGACGACGCGGATGCCGGGTTCGTCGAGACCGAGCAGTACTGACGTCGCAGTTTTGCTGCGGGTCCGCTTCGGCTGATCGCGCCCACGCGGCGCTAGCCGCAGATCGACACCTCCCCGCGCCCCTTACAGGGCCCGGGGTCTCCGACAGGTAACCGCCTGCTCGGATACTGACACCGGTACCTCATACGGCCGGTGCAGATCACAAGGAGAAACACCATGCCGCGTCCCGCGAAGGGTGCCCGCCTCGGCGGTTCCGCCGCGCACGAGAAGCTGCTCCTCGCCAACCTGGCGAAGTCGCTCTTCGAGCACGGCCGCATCACGACGACCGAGGCCAAGGCCCGCCGCCTGCGTCCGGTCGCCGAGCGCCTGATCACCAAGGCGAAGAAGGGCGACATCCACAACCGTCGCCTGGTGCTGCAGACGATCACCGACAAGGGCATCGTCCACACCCTCTTCACCGAGATCGCCCCGCGCTACTCGGAGCGTCCCGGCGGTTACACCCGCATCACCAAGATCGGCAACCGTCGTGGCGACAACGCCCCGATGGCCGTGATCGAGCTGGTCGAGGGCGAGATCGCCAAGAAGGCGACCGTCGCCGAGGCCGAGGCCGCCACCAAGCGCGCCGTCAAGGAGGCCGACGAGGCCGCCGCCGTCGAGGCGACCGAGGACGAGGCGAAGGACGCGTAAGCGTTCTTCCGACGTTTCTCGCGGACGGGCCCGTACCCCCTGGGGTGCGGGCCCGCTCCCGTGTTCCGGAGTGTCTGAGAGGATTTCTGCGTGAGTGATGACGTGCAGCCCGGGTTCGTACGGGTACGGCTCGACCTTTCGTACGACGGCCGGGACTTCTCCGGCTGGGCCAAGCAGGCCCGCGGGCAGCGGACCGTGCAGGGCGAGATCGAGGACGCGCTGCGGACCGTGACGCGGTCTTCGGAGACGTACGAGCTGACCGTCGCGGGCCGGACCGACGCGGGGGTGCACGCGCGCGGGCAGGTCGCCCACGTCGACCTGCCGGTGGAGCTGTGGCAGGAGCACCGCGAGAAGCTGCTGCGGCGGCTCGCGGGGCGGCTCTCGCACGATGTGCGGATCTGGCGGCTCACGGAGGCGCCCGAGGGCTTCGACGCCCGCTTCTCGGCGATCTGGCGGCGGTACGCGTACCGGGTCACCGACCATCCCGGCGGCGTCGACCCGCTGCTGCGCGGGCATGTGCTGTGGCACGACTGGACGCTCGACATGGACGCCATGAACGAGGCCGCGGCGGCGCTGATCGGCGAGCACGACTTCGCCGCGTACTGCAAGAGGCGCGAGGGCGCGACGACCATCCGCACCCTTCAGGAGCTGCGGTGGGAGCGGCGGCCCGACGGCGTCCTGGAGGCCACGGTCAAGGCCGACGCCTTCTGCCACAACATGGTCCGCTCGCTCGTCGGCGCGCTGCTCTTCGTCGGCGACGGGCACCGGCCGGTGGAGTGGCCGGGCAAGGTGCTGGCCGCGGGCGTCCGCGACTCCGCGGTGCACGTCGTACGCCCCCACGGCCTCACCCTCGAAGAGGTCGGCTACCCGGCCGACGACCAGCTCGCCGCCCGCAACCGGGAGGCCCGCAACAAGCGGACCCTGCCCGGCGCCGGCTGCTGCTGAGCCCCGCCTCCCCCGCTACCGCGGCGGGGCCGAGGCGGCGGCCGCGGCCTGCGCCTGGCTCTTGCCGCGGGCGTAGATCTGGTTGAAGGCGAAGGTGCCGAGGTCGTCGCTGGCCTGGAAGACGGGTTTGTCCTTCATGGTGACCTTGGTGCCGTTGCCGAAGCCGGCCTGGGTGAAGTAGGCGTAGCGGCCGACCGAGTTCGAGCGGCGGAGGCAGACGGTGGCGTGGCAGAAGTCGCCGACGCCGGAACCGGCGAGGGGGGCGATGCCGCCGGTGGCCTGCTTCTTCGCCGTCAGGGCCGCCTTCTCGGAGGGGAAGACGGCCACGCCGACGGTGATCGCCACGCCGTCCTTGACGTAGGTGGCGCGCAGGACGCGCTCGCAGCCGTTCTTCTGGAGGACGGTGCCGAGCCCGCCCTGGGTGACCGAGGCGCAGTTCTTCGTCGAGGAGGTCGCGCCCTTCCGGTAGGGGCGGCCGAACATGGTGAGCTTCTTGCCGGGGAAGAGCCCCTCGGCGGTCAGCGGCGCCTTGTCCTTCTTCGGGTCGGTGATGTAGTCCTTCGGGTCCGGCGGGGGCGGCGGGGCCACCGAGGAGAAGGTCGGCGCGGGGGTGGGGGAGACCGTCGCGGTGGCCGGGACCGTGGGGGTCGGGCCGCCGTTCTTCGCCTCGTCGTTCTTCTTGTTGGTGGCCACGACGGCGGTCGCGACGACCGCGCCCACGGCGATCGTGGCGACGGCCCCGCCCGCGATCATCAGCCGGCGCTTGCGGCGGCTGCCGGCCTCGGAGGCGTCCGCGAGGGCGCCCCAGTCAGGGGTGCCGCCGCCCTGGCCGCCCGCGAAGGGGTCCTGCGGCGGCGGGTACCCGTACCCGTGCTGCGGCTGCTGTCCGTACGGACCCGGCTGCTGCGGGTACCCGTATCCCTGAGGTTGTTGTCCGTACCCCTGCCCCTGCTGCTGCGGCTCCTGCGGCCATTGCGGTCCCCCAAAGCTCATGCCGCGCATCCTAAACCGCTTGGGAGAAGCCGACGCGGGCGGTGACAATGCACCTCATGGGACATGTCGAGGCCGCGCATCTGGAGTACTACCTTCCCGACGGGAGGGTCCTCCTCGGGGACGCCTCCTTCCGGGTCGGGGAGGGCGCGGTCGTCGCGCTCGTCGGGGCCAACGGCGCCGGCAAGACCACCCTCCTGCGGATGATCGCGGGAGATCTGCAGCCGCACGGCGGCTCCGTCACCGTCAGCGGCGGGCTCGGCGTGATGCCGCAGTTCATTGGCTCCGTACGGGACGAGTCGACCGTCCGTGACCTGCTGGTCTCCGTGGCGCACCCGCGGATCCGGGAGGCGGCGAAGGCCGTCGACGAGGCCGAGCACCTGATCATGACGGTCGACGACGAGGCCGCGCAGATGGCGTACGCGCAGGCCCTCGCCGACTGGGCGGAGGTGCAGGGGTACGAGGCCGAGACGCTGTGGGACATCTGCACCATGGCCGCGCTCGGCGTGCCGTACGAGAAGGCGCAGTTCCGGCAGGTCAGGACCCTGTCCGGCGGTGAGCAGAAGCGGCTCGTCCTGGAGTCGCTGCTGCGCGGCACCGACGAGGTGCTGCTCCTCGACGAGCCGGACAACTACCTGGACGTGCCCGGCAAGCGGTGGCTGGAGGAGCGGCTGCGGGAGACCCGTAAGACCGTGCTCTTCATCTCACACGACAGGGAGCTGCTCTCCCGGGCCGCGCAGAAGATCATCGCGGTGGAGCCCGGCGCGGCCGGCTCCGACGTGTGGGTGCACGGCGGCGGCTTCGACACCTTCCACGAGGCCCGACGGGAGCGGTTCGCCCGCTTCGAGGAGCTGAAGCGGCGCTGGGAGGAGAAGCACGCGCAGCTGAAGAAGCTGGTGGTCAACCTGCGGCAGGCGGCCGCGGTCAGCCACGAGATGGCGTCCCGGTACGCGGCGGCGCAGACCCGCCTGAAGAAGTTCGAGGAGGCGGGCCCGCCGCCGGAGCCGCCGCGGGAGCAGGACATCCGGATGCGGCTGCGCGGCGGCCGGACCGGCGTCCGGGCGGTGACGGCGGAGAACCTGGAGCTCACCGGCCTGATGAAGCCCTTCTCCCTGGAGATCTTCTACGGGGAGCGGGTCGCCGTCCTCGGTTCGAACGGCTCCGGCAAGTCCCACTTCCTGCGGCTGCTGGCGGGCGACCCGTCGGTCGCCCACACGGGTACGTGGAAGCTGGGCGCGCGGGTCGTCCCCGGCCACTTCGCCCAGACCCACGCCCACCCCGAGCTGGCCGGCCGCCCGCTCGTCGACATCCTGTGGACGGAGCACGCCAAGGACCGGGGCGCGGCGATGTCCATGCTGCGCCGGTACGAACTGGAGCGCCAGGGCGACCAGCCCTTCGACAAGCTCTCCGGCGGCCAGCAGGCCCGCTTCCAGATCCTGCTGCTCGAACTGGCCGGCACCACGGCGCTCCTCCTGGACGAGCCCACGGACAACCTGGACCTGGAGTCCGCCGAGGCCCTCCAGGACGGCCTGGAGTCCTACGAGGGCACGGTCCTGGCCGTCACCCACGACCGCTGGTTCGCGAAGAGCTTCGACCGCTACCTGGTCTTCGGCTCGGACGGGGTCGTACGGGAGACCTCCGAGCCCGTGTGGGACGAGCGGCGGGTGGAGCGGGCGCGGTAGGGAGACCCGCCGGGCGGAGTCCGGCGCAGCCGTCCGAAGCCGGAGGGGCCCCTTGGGGCCGAGCCGTGCGAGGGGGGGCGTCGGAAGCGGGGCCGAGCGGCGGGTGGAGCGGGCGCGGTAGGGAGCGGGAGGGGGGTTGCCGGGGCGCGTTTTGACCCGCCCCGGGGCCCCCGGGTACGCTTCTGCTTTGTTATGCGTATTGGCTTGGTCGTTCTCACGCGAGGGGCCCTTACGCCGGTCCACCGGGCCGATGACCAGCGGCAGGTATCCGGGTTGCGTCCCCGAGATACGGCCAAGGCTGTCGTGATCGTCCCAGGTGGCCCTGTCAGGACCACTCACTGAAGAAGAGCGAAGGCTAACGACGTGCGTACGTACAGCCCCAAGCCCGGCGATGTGACGCGCCAGTGGTACGTCATCGACGCCCAGGACGTTGTCCTGGGCCGTCTCGCCACCACCGCCGCGACCCTCCTCCGGGGCAAGCACAAGCCGGTTTACGCCCCCCACATGGACATGGGCGACTTCGTCGTCATCATCAACGCCGACAAGGTGCACCTGTCCGGCAACAAGCGGACCCAGAAGATGGCGTACCGCCACTCCGGCTACCCGGGTGGTCTGCGCTCCGTCCGCTACGACGAGCTGCTGGACAAGAACCCCGAGAAGGCCGTCGAGAAGGCCGTCAAGGGCATGCTCCCCAAGAACTCCCTGGGCCGTCAGATGCTCTCGAAGCTGAAGGTCTACTCGGGCGAGAACCACCCGCACGCTGCCCAGCAGCCGGTTCCGTTCGAGATCACCCAGGTCGCGCAGTAAGTCCGGCCACCCCCTAAGACGAAGAGAATCTGAGGAGCATCGTGGCCGAGACCACCCCTGAGACCCCTGTCGACGAGTTCGAGGGCGTCGAGGAGTACACCACCGAGACCGAGGTCGTCGAGGGTGACTACACCTCCGAGTCCCTCGCCTCCCGCTTCGGCGACCCGCAGCCGGCCGCCGGCCTGGGCCGTCGCAAGAACGCCATCGCCCGCGTCCGGATCGTTCCGGGCACCGGCAAGTGGAAGATCAACGGTCGCACCCTCGAGGACTACTTCCCGAACAAGGTGCACCAGCAGGAAGTCAACGAGCCCTTCAAGGTGCTCGAGCTCGACAACCGCTACGACGTCATCGCCCGCATCTCGGGTGGCGGCGTCTCCGGCCAGGCCGGCGCCCTGCGCCTCGGCGTGGCCCGTGCCCTGAACGAGGCCGACGTCGAGAACAACCGCCCGGCGCTGAAGAAGGCCGGCTTCCTCTCCCGTGACGACCGCGCGGTCGAGCGGAAGAAGGCCGGTCTCAAGAAGGCCCGCAAGGCTCCGCAGTACAGCAAGCGCTAATCGCCTGCTCGCACTGCTTGTACGTACGCCCCGGCGCACTGCGCGTGCCGTCGGGGCGTACGTTTTTTCGTAACCCTCTTCACTTTCTTCACCCCCTCATCACCTTTTGGGCCCGTATTTCGGAGGACAGCTGTGGGACGACTCTTCGGCACGGACGGCGTGCGCGGTGTGGCCAACGCGGACCTGACGGCCGAGCTGGCGCTCGGTCTCTCCGTCGCGGCCGCGCACGTGCTCGCCGAGGCGGGGACCTTCGAGGGCCACCGGCCGACCGCCGTGGTCGGGCGGGACCCGCGCGCGTCGGGAGAGTTCCTGGAGGCGGCCGTCGTCGCCGGTCTCGCCAGCGCCGGTGTCGACGTCCTGCGTGTCGGTGTCCTGCCGACCCCGGCCGTCGCCCACCTCACCGGCGTCCTCGGCGCCGACCTCGGCGTGATGCTGTCCGCCAGCCACAACGCCATGCCCGACAACGGCATCAAGTTCTTCGCCCGTGGCGGCCACAAGCTCGCCGACGAGCTTGAGGACAAGATCGAGGCCGTGTACGAGGAGCACCGCACCGGCGCCCCCTGGGACCGCCCGACCGGTGCCGGCGTCGGCCGCGTCCGCGACTACGACGAGGGCTTCGAGACCTACGTCTCCCACCTCCTCGACGTCCTCCCCAACCGCCTCGACGGCCTGAGGATCGTCCTCGACGAGGCCCACGGCGCCGCCGCCCGCGTCTCGCCCGAGGCCTTCACCCGCGCCGGCGCCCAGGTCGTCACCATCGGCGCCGCCCCCGACGGCCTCAACATCAACGACGGCTGCGGCTCCACCCACCTGGAGCTCCTCAAGGCCGCCGTCGTCGAGCACGGCGCCGACTTCGGCATCGCCCACGACGGCGACGCCGACCGCTGCCTCGCCGTCGACCACACCGGCGAGGAGGTGGACGGCGACCAGATCCTCGCCGTGCTCGCCCTCGCCATGCGCGAGGCCGGCACGCTGCGCGGCGACACCGTCGTCGCCACCGTCATGTCCAACCTGGGCTTCAAGCTCGCCATGGAGCGCGAGGGCCTCACCCTCGTCCAGACGGCGGTCGGTGACCGCTACGTCCTGGAGTCCATGAAGGAGCACGGCTATGCTCTCGGCGGCGAGCAGTCCGGCCACGTCATCGTGCTCGACCACGCCACCACCGGCGACGGCACCCTCACCGGCCTCATGCTGGCCGCCCGCGTCGCCGCCACCGGCAAGTCCCTCGCCGAGCTGGCCTCCGTCATGGAGCGGCTGCCGCAGATCCTCATCAACGTGAAGGACGTCGACAAGTCCCGCGTCGCCACCTCCGGCGAGCTGGCCGCCGCCGTCGCCGACGCCGAGCGCGAGCTCGGCACCACCGGCCGCGTCCTGCTCCGCCCCTCCGGCACCGAGCCGCTGGTCCGCGTCATGGTCGAGGCCGCCGACATCGAGCAGGCCCGCTCGGTCGCGCAGCGCCTCGCCGACGTGGTGAAGTCCGCGCTGGGCTAGCCCGTACGTACGGGACCCGGGATCAGAGCTTGCGGAGGCTCAGCCGCTGCACCTTGTGGTCCGCGCCCTTGCGGACCACGAGCGTCGCCCGGCCGCGCGTCGGCGCCACGTTCTCCAGGAGGTTCACCTTGTTGACGGTCCGCCACATCGTGCGGGCGTAGTCCAGGGCCTCCTCCTCGGAGACCTGCGTCCACCGCCGGAAGTAGGAGGACGGGTCCTGGAAGGCGGTCTCCCGCAGCTTCCGGAAGCGGTTCAGGTACCAGCCCTCGATGTCCTCGGCGCGCGCGTCCACGTACACCGAGAAGTCGAAGTAGTCCGCCAGGCCCACCCGGGTCCGCCCGTCCTTGCCGGGCAGCGCCGGCTGGAGCACGTTCAGCCCCTCGACGATCAGGATGTCGGGGCGGCGCACGACGAGCTGCTCGCCCGGCACCCGGTCGTAGATGAGGTGCGAGTAGACCGGGGCGGTGACCTCCTCCTTGCCGGCCTTCACGTCGGCGACGAAGCGGGTCAGGGCCCGCCGGTCGTACGACTCGGGGAAGCCCTTCCGGGACATCAGGCCGCGCGCCTTCAGCTCCTCCATCGGATAGAGGAAGCCGTCCGTGGTGATCCGCTCGACGCGCGGGTGCTCGGGCCAGCGGGCGAGGAGAGCCTGGAGGAGGCGGGCGACGGTCGACTTGCCGACGGCGACGGACCCGGCGACCCCTATGACGAACGGCGTGCCGCGCTGCTCGCCGCTCTCGCCGAGGAAGGTGTTGAGGGCGCCGCGCAGACCACTGGTGGCCTGCACGTACAGGTTGAGCAGCCGGGAGAGCGGCAGATAGATGTCCCGGACCTCGTCGAGGTCGATGACGTCCCCGAGTCCCTGGAGCCGTTCGACCTCCTCGGCGGTCAGCGGGAGGGGGGTCTTGTCGCGCAGGGCGCTCCACTCCGCGCGGGTGAGGTCGACGTACGGCGTCGGCTCGGGGGACCTGCGGGAGGCCCCTCCGGCACCGGCTCCGTTGCCGTTGGCGCTTCGTGGCGGCGAGGTGATCACCCCGCCATTGTCCCGGCTTCCCGCCCGCCATGGGTGGTGGGGTGGGTCACGTGCCGCACGGTTGACGCCGCCCGTCCCGACTCCGGGCGGGGTACCGGCCGGGGGGCGGCCTCCGGCCGTAGGCTGCCGCCATGTGCGGAATCGTGGGATACGTCGGCGGGCAGTCGGCGCTTGATGTGGTCGTCGCGGGGCTGAAGCGGCTGGAGTACCGGGGGTACGACTCGGCCGGGGTCGCCGTGCTCGCGGACGGCGGGCTCGCCGCCGCGAAGAAGGCGGGCAAGCTCGTCAACCTGGAGAAGGAACTCGTCGACCGGCCGCTGCCCGGCGGCTCCGTCGCCGTCGGGCACACCCGGTGGGCCACCCACGGCGGGCCCACCGACGCCAACGCGCACCCGCACCTCGACAACGCCGGGCGCGTCGCCGTCGTGCACAACGGGATCATCGAGAACTTCGCCGCCCTGCGCGAGGAGCTCGCCGAGCGCGGCCACGAGCTGCTCTCCGAGACCGACACCGAGGTCGTCGCGCACCTCCTCGCCGAGGAGTTCTCCTCCGTGGGCGACCTCGCCGAGGCCATGCGGCTGGTCTGCCGACGGCTCGACGGGGCCTTCACCCTCGTCGCCGTCCACGCCGACCAGCCCGACGCCGTCGTCGGTGCCCGCCGCAACTCGCCGCTCGTCGTCGGCGTGGGCGAGGGGGAGAACTTCCTCGCCTCCGACGTGTCCGCGTTCATCGCCCACACCCGGTCCGCGATCGAGCTCGGCCAGGACCAGGTCGTCGAGCTGACCCGGGAGGGCGTCACCGTCACCGACTTCGACGGCGCGCCCGCCGACGTCCGCGCCTTCCACGTCGACTGGGACGCCTCCGCCGCCGAGAAGGGCGGCTACGACCACTTCATGCTCAAGGAGATCGCCGAGCAGCCCAAGGCGGTCGCCGACACCCTCCTCGGCCGGATCGACGCCTCCGGGCGGCTCACCCTCGACGAGGTGCGCATCCCCGACGCGGTGCTCCGCGAGGCCGACAAGGTCGTCATCGTCGCCTGCGGCACCGCCTTCCACGCCGGGCTCATCGCCAAGTACGCCATCGAGCACTGGACCCGGATCCCCTGCGAGGTCGAGCTGGCCAGCGAGTTCCGCTACCGGGACCCGATCCTGGGGCAGCGGACCCTCGTCGTCGCCATCTCCCAGTCCGGGGAGACGATGGACACCCTGATGGCGCTCCGGCACGCCCGCGAGCAGGGCGCCAAGGTCCTCGCCGTCTGCAACACCAACGGGTCGACGATCCCCCGCGAGTCCGACGCCGTCCTCTACACCCACGCCGGGCCCGAGGTGGCCGTCGCCTCCACCAAGGCGTTCCTGACCCAGCTCGTCGCCTGCTACCTGCTCGCCCTCTACCTGGGCCAGGTGCGCGGCACCAAGTGGGGCGACGAGATCCGCGCCGTCGTCCGCGAGCTGGCCAGGATCGGCGAGGAGGTCGAGCGGGTCCTGGAGACCATGGAGCCGGTCAGGGAGCTCGCCCGCTCCCTCGCCCACAAGGACACGATCCTCTTCCTCGGCCGCCATGTGGGTTACCCGGTGGCCCTGGAGGGCGCGCTGAAGCTCAAGGAGCTCGCGTACATGCACGCCGAGGGCTTCGCGGCCGGTGAGCTCAAGCACGGGCCGATCGCCCTCGTCGAGGAGGACCTGCCGGTCGTCGTCGTGGTGCCCTCGCCGAAGGGGCGCTCGGTCCTCCACGACAAGATCGTCTCCAACATCCAGGAGATCCGGGCCCGGGGAGCCCGCACGATCGTGATCGCGGAGGAGGGCGACGAGGCCGTCGTGCCCTTCGCCGACCACCTCGTCCGCGTCCCCGCGACGCCCACGCTGCTCCAGCCGCTCGTCTCGACCGTGCCGCTCCAGGTCTTCGCCTGCGAGCTTGCCACCGCCCGGGGCAACGAGGTGGACCAGCCGCGCAACCTGGCCAAGTCCGTGACGGTGGAGTGAAGAAGAAATGATCATCGGGGTGGGAATCGACGTGGCGGAGATCGACCGCTTCGCCGCGTCGCTGGAGCGGACACCGGCGCTGCTCGACCGGCTCTTCGTACGGGAGGAACTGCTGCTGCCGAGCGGGGAGCGCCGCGGCCCCGCCTCCCTGGCGGTGCGCTTCGCCGCCAAGGAGGCCCTGGCCAAGGCGCTCGGCGCGCCCGGCGACCTGCACTGGACGGACGCGGAGGTGTACGCGGAGTCCACCGGCCAGCCCCGGCTGAGGGTGCGCGGCACGGTCGCGGCCCGCGCGGCCGAGCTGGGCGTGAAGCACTGGCACATCTCGCTGAGCCATGACGCGGGGGTGGCCTCGGCGGTGGTGATCGCCGAGGGCTGAGCCGTACCCGTGTGCGTACGGGGCGGGGCCCCGCCTCCTGCGGCAGACTGCTGACCATGCGTACCGCTCACCACGTGGAGACCGTCCGGGCCGCCGAGGCCGCGCTGATGGCCCGGCTGCCCGAGGGCGCGCTGATGCAGAAGGCCGCCGCCGGACTCGCCGCCGCCTGCTGCTCCCTGCTCGGCAGGGGGCGGGTCTACGGGTCCCGGGTCGTCCTCCTCGTCGGCAGCGGCGACAACGGCGGCGACGCCCTCCACGCCGGCGCCCGGCTCGCCCGGCGAGGCGCCGGGGTCACCGCCGTGCTGCTCGGCGCCCGCGCCCACGGGGCCGGACTCGCCGCGCTCCGGGCGGCCGGCGGGCGCGTCACCGAGGACCCGTACGAGGCGCTGGCCGCCGCCGACCTCGTCCTCGACGGCATCACCGGCATCGGCGGGCGCGGCGGACTGCGCCCCGAGGCCGTCCCCGTCGCCCGCGCCGCGCGCGGCTCCGGCGCGGTCGTGGTCGCCGTCGACCTGCCCAGCGGCGTCGACGCCGACACCGGCGAGGTCGAGGGCGAGGCCCTGCGCGCCGACGCGACCGTCACCTTCGGCACGTACAAGCCGGGGCTGCTCGTCGACCCGGCCCGGGAGTACGCGGGCGCGCTGCGGCTCGTCGACATCGGGCTCGCCGCCACCCTGCCGTCCGTGCCCGACGCGGAGGCGCTCCAGCACCGGGACGTGGCCCGGCTGCTGCCCGCGCCCGCCGCCGAGAGCGACAAGTACCGGCGGGGCGTCGTCGGTGTCTTCGCCGGCTCCGACCAGTACCGGGGCGCGGCCGTGCTCGCCGTGGCGGGGGCGCTGCGGGGCGGCGCCGGGGCCGTCCGGTACGTGGGCCGTGTGGGAGACATGGTCGTCAGGGCGCACCCCGAGACCCTGGTCCACACCGGTCCGTGGGCCGGTGTCGGGCGGGTCCAGGCGTGGGTCGCCGGACCGGGGGTCGGGGAGGGGCCGGACCCGGAGGTGGCGATGAGGCACATCCTCGCCACCGACGTGCCCGTCCTCGTCGACGCGGACGGCCTGCGCCACCTGACCCCCGAGGCCGTACACGAGCGGTCGGCGCCCACCCTGCTCACCCCGCACGCGGGCGAGGCGGCGGCGCTGCTCGGCACCGACCGGGCGGAGGTGGAGGCCCGGCGGCTCGCCGCCGTCCGCGAACTCGCCGCCCGCTACGGCGCCACCGTCCTCCTCAAGGGCTCGACCACCCTGGTCTGCGGACCCGGCGGCACGGGACCGGTCCGGGTCAACCCGACCGGCACCCCCTGGCTCGCCACCGCGGGCTCCGGCGACGTCCTGTCCGGCCTGGCGGGCGCGCTCCTCGCCGGCGGCCTCGGCCCCGTCGACGCCGCCTCCTGCGCCGCCTACCTGCACGGCCTCGCCGCCCGTCGGGCCTCCGCCGGCGCCGGGCCGATCACCGCGACCGAGGTGGCCGGCTCGCTGCGCGCCGCCTGGCAGGACGTACGGGAGTCCTGACGGCGGCGCGCCCACGGTCGGCGCAACTCCGTTGCTCCGCGCGTGGGGCAACGCGTGCCGGGGCGGCCGTGGACGGGTTCGGATGGACCGGTGAGCAGATGGAGAAGCCGAATCCTGTCGTCGTTGCTGATCGCCGCCACCGTGGGTGCCGCGGGTGCCGTCCCCGCGGCCGCGGAGGAGCCCGCGTCCGACGTCCTCGTCCCCGGGATCGAGGGCGCTGGGCGCCCCGAGTACCCCATGGACACGCCCGACCAGGTGCTGCCCCCGACCGCCCCCGGCGGCGAGATCCCCGTCCCCGAACCGGAGGCCGAGCCCGACGAACTCGTCGAGTACCTGCCGCGCAGCGCCGTCGAGGCCGCCTGCACCGCCAGGACCGGGTTCTACCAGCGGCAGGTCGAGCGACTCCTGAAGCTGAAGGCCGACGGCAGGCAGTCGGCCGCCGACTGCCGGGCCATCCGCGCCTTCCAGGTCAAGGAGAAGATCAAGCCCGCCAACGGCTACGCGGGCCCCGTCACCTGGGGCCGCGCCGAACTGCTCGCGGCCCGCAAGAACCCCAACGCGGCCGGCGAGTGCCCCGTCCGCTCCTACCCCGTGGCCTACGTGGACCTGAACCGCGAGCTGATGTGGGTGCAGAAGGGCAAGAAGATCACGTACGCGGTGGTCAACATCCGCAGCGGCCGGGCCGGCTACCGCACCCGCACCGGCTGGCACGCCGTCTACTGGCGCCACAAGGACCACTGGTCGACCATCTACGACACGCCGATGCCGTTCTCCCAGTTCTTCGACGGCGGCCAGGCCTTCCACGGTGTCTACGGGGCCATCGCCACGCCCACCGGGAGCCACGGCTGCGTCAACCTCACCTACAAGAACGCGGAGAAGCTGTGGTCCGTCCTCCGCAAGGGTGACGGGGTCTACATCTGGGGCAAGCGGCCGGGGCTGTGACCACCTGAGAGACTGGGCGCGATGACTGAGACAGCACCGCCGCCCCGCCGAGCCCGCGCCGAGATCGACCTCGGGGCGCTGCGCGCCAACGTCCGCGCGCTGCGCGCCCGTGTCGCGCCCCACGTCCGGATCATGGCCGTGGTCAAGGCCGACGCGTACGGACACGGCGCGGAGCGCTGCGCCCGAGCCGCCCTCGACGCGGGCGCGGACTGGCTCGGCACGGCCACCCCGCAGGAGGCGCTGGCGCTGCGCGCCGCCGGGATCACCGGCGTCCCCGTCCTGTGCTGGCTGTGGACCCCCGGCGACCCGTGGGACGCCGGCATCGAGGCCGGGCTCGACATGGCGGTCAGCGGCCGGTGGGCGCTCGACGAGGTCACCGCCGCGGCCCGCCGCACCGGCGGCACGGCCCGTATCCAGCTCAAGGCCGACACCGGCCTCGGCCGCAACGGCTGCCAGCCCGCCGACTGGCCGGCCCTGGTCTCCGAGGCCCTGCAGGCCGAGAAGGAGGGCCTGGTCAAGGTCACCGGGCTCTGGTCCCACTTCGCCTGCGCGGACGAGCCCGGCCACCCCTCGATCGCCGCCCAGCTCGACGTCTTCCGCTCGATGCTCGACCACGCGGAGAAGGCCGGGATCGAGCCCGAGGTCCGGCACATCGCCAACTCGCCCGCCACCCTCACCCTGCCCGAGACCCACTTCGACCTGGTCCGGCCCGGCATCGCGATGTACGGCGTCTCGCCCGCGCCCGAGCTGGGCACCTCCGCCGAGCTCGGCCTGCGGCCGGTGATGTCGCTGAAGGCGAGCGTCGCACTTGTGAAGGAGGTCCCGCCCGGCCACGGCGTCTCCTACGGGCACCACTACGTCACCGGCGGCGAGACCACCCTCGGCCTGATCCCGGTGGGCTACGCCGACGGCGTCCCCCGGCACGCCTCCGGCCGCGGCCCGGTCCTCGTCGACGGCAGGATCCGCACGGTCGCGGGGCGGGTCGCCATGGACCAGTTCGTGGTGGACCTCGGCGGCGACCGGCCCGAACCCGGCACCGAGGCCGTCCTGTTCGGCTCAGGGGAGCACGGCGAGCCGACGGCCGAGGACTGGGCGGCGGCCGCCGACACCATCGCGTACGAGATCGTCACCCGGATCGGCGCGCGCGTGCCGCGCGTGTACGTGGGGGAGTGACCGGCCGTGGGGGAGACGACCGGGGGCGGGGCCGGGAGCGGGGGCGGCTGGCGGCGCGCGGGGTTCGCGGGCGCCGCGATAGGCGTGCTCGCCGCCGGTGCGGCGGCGGGCGTGGCGATCGAGCGGCTGACCGTGGGCCGCTCCGTACGCCAGAAGGCGCGGCTCGCCCTGGACGCCACCGGCCCGTACGGCACCCTCCGCGGCACCCCGGGCCTGGCGCTCGCCGACGACGGCACCCCGATCGCGTACGAGATCGAAGAGACCGACGACGCCTCCGGGCCGGTCACCGTCGTCTTCTGCCACGGCTTCTGCCTCAGCCAGGACTCCTGGCACTACCAGCGGGCCGCCCTGCGCGGCCGGGTCCGCGCCGTCTTCTGGGACCAGCGCGGCCACGGCCGCTCGGCCCACGACGCCGCCAGGCCCGCCGGCGCGCCCGTCACCATCGACCGCCTCGGCCGCGACCTCAAGGCCGTCCTCGACGCCGCCGCGCCCGAGGGGCCGCTCGTCCTCGTCGGGCACTCGATGGGCGGCATGACGGTGATGGCGCTCGCCGAGCGGTATCCGGAGCTGATCCGGGAGCGGGTCGCCGGGGTCGCCTTCGTCGGCACCTCATCGGGGCGCCTGGAGGAGGTCTCGTACGGGCTGCCGCTCGCCGGGGTCAACGCGGTCCGCCGGGTCCTGCCGGGCGTGCTGCGGGCGCTCGGCTCCCAGGCCGAGCTGGTCGAGAAGGGCCGCAGGGCCACCGCCGACCTCTTCGCGGGCCTGGTGAAGAAGTACTCGTTCGCGTCGAAGGACGTGGACCCGGCCGTCGTGCGCTTCGCCGAGCGGATGATCGAGTCCACCCCGGTCGACGTGGTCGCCGACTTCTACCCGGCCTTCGGCGCGCACGACAAGCGCGTCGCCCTCGCCGCCTTCCGCGACCTGCCCGCCCTGGCCCTCGTCGGCGACCAGGACCTCGTCACCCCCGCCTCCCACACCGAGGCCCTCGCCGCCGAGCTGCCCGGCGCCGAACTGGTCGTCGTCCCCGACGCGGGACACCTGGTGATGCTGGAGCGGCCGGAGGCCGTCACCGGCGCGCTCACCGGTCTCCTGGAGGCGGCCGGAGCCGTACCGGTGCCGCAGGGGGAGGGGTCCGGGAGCGGATAGGTTGTCGGGTATGGAAGCAGCGCACCAGCCCGTCTCCGGCGCCACCCTCTCCGTCGACTCCCCCGAGCGGATGCAGGAGCTCGGCCGCCGGCTCGCGAAACTCCTCCGCCCCGGCGACCTCGTCATGCTCACCGGCGAACTGGGCGCCGGGAAGACCACGCTGACCCGCGGCCTCGGCGAGGGCCTCGGGGTGCGCGGCGCGGTCACCTCGCCGACCTTCGTCATCGCCCGCGTCCACCCCTCGCTCACCGGCGGCCCGGCCCTGGTGCACGTCGACGCCTACCGGCTCGGCGGCGGCCTCGACGAGATGGAGGATCTCGACCTCGACGTCTCGCTGCCCGAGTCCGTGGTGGTCGTGGAGTGGGGCGACGGCAAGGTCGAGGAGCTGACCGACGATCGGCTGCACGTCCTCATCCACCGCGTCACCGGCGACACCGACGACGACCGGCGCACCGTCTCCCTGCGCGGGGTCGGCGGGCGCTGGGCCGGGGAGGACCTGGAACTGCTCTGAACGTCCGTAGGTTCCGACAGCATGTCGGGAAAATGTTGCGCCGCAGCTCCGCGCCGTGGTGACATGGATGCACGATCTGGTTAGGTGTACCTAACCTACGGGAGGCATGCATGGTGACGCAGATGCCGGAGCGCGACGACCGCCCCGCCGAGGAGCGCGTCTCGATGAGCGAGCTGCTGGCCTCCTGCGCCGCGGCCACCGCCGTCTCCACCCCGCCGGGACGCGACCTCGCGCCCGCCGAGGAGGACGGGGAAGCGGACCTCAGGGACCAGGCCGCCTGACCCGCCAGGGGCCGGGCCGGGCGTCAGGGGACGACGATCACCTTCGCGCCGATCGCCGCGAAGGTCCACATCGCGTCGCCGTCCGCCCGCTTCATCCGGATGCCGCCGGTCTGCTTCGACGGGTCCGGCGCCGGCATCGAGCCGTCCACCGCCGCGCTGAAGCCGACCGTCACGCCCTCCACCGTCGCGAAGCGGACCACGTGCTCGATCTGCACCCCGTCGGAGCCGCGCACCGCGCCCGACCGGGAGGTCACCGCGTACGCCCCCGGCGCCGGGCTCACCGAGCTCGGCGCCACCGCGAAGGTGCGGAGCACCTTGTTCTTCTCGCCGACCAGCCACACCCGGCGGTCCTTGAGGGTGTACACCACGCGCTCGCCCGTCCCGGAGGCCGCGGGCAGCGCCAGCGGGTCCCGCACCGGCTTCTTCACCCCGGCGGACGCCGACGCCGACGGCACGACCGCCCCGGGCGTCCGCGGCTGCTCCGCGAGGTCCGCCGGCACGCTGGCCGACGCCTGGTAGGCGAGGAAGGCGACCGCGGCGACGGCCGCCGCGGTGAGCCCGGCCACGAATCCCGAGCTGCTCCTTGCCACCGTCTCCACCTCTTCGTACGTACGTGCCGAGCCTGACGAACCAACGGCCCTGACGGTAGCAGCCGGGCCCCCGGACGCCCGCGCGCCGCATCGCCCTCCCGTGGCGCCGTAGGCTGTTCGCGTGCTGTTGCTCGCCATGGATACCGCCACCCCCGCCGTCACCGTCGCCCTCCACGACGGCACGGCCGTCGTCGCCGAGTCGACCCGGGTCGACGCCCGCCGCCACGGGGAGCTGCTGCTCCCCGCCGTCGACCGGGTCCTGAAGGAGGCCGGGACCGCGCTCGACGCGGTGACCGGGATCGTGGTCGGGGTCGGCCCCGGGCCGTACACCGGTCTCCGGGTCGGGCTCGTCACCGCCACCACCTTCGCCTCCGCCCTCGGCGGGGTGCCCGTGCACGGCCTGTGCACCCTGGACGGCCTCGCGTACGCCTCCGGCATCGAGGGGCCCTTCGCCGTGGCGACGGACGCCCGCCGCAAGGAGGTCTACTGGGCGCGGTACGACGACGCCCGCACCCGCGTCACCGACGCCTCCGTCGACCGGCCCGCCGACATCGCGGAGCGGCTCGCCAGCCTGCCGGTGGTCGGCGCGGGCGCCCTGCTCTACCCGGACGCCTTCCCGGACGCCCGCGGCCCCGAGCACCAGTCCGCCGCCGCGCTCGCCGCCCTCGCGGCCGAGCGGCTGCGGGCCGGCGGGGAGGGCTTCCTGGACCCGCTGCCGATGTACCTGCGGCGGCCCGACGCGCAGGTGCCGAAGAACTACAAGGTGGTCACCCCCCAGTGAGCGGGGACGCGGTGACCGGCGGGGCGGTCCTGCGCGAGATGCGCTGGTGGGACCTGCCGGAGGTGCTGGCCCTGGAGGCGGACCTCTTCCCCGAGGACGCCTGGTCCGAGGGGATGTTCTGGTCCGAGCTGGCGCACGCGCGCGGGCCCCGGGCCACCCGGCGGTACGTGGTCGCCGAGGAGACCCTTCCGGACGGCACCGCGCGGCTCGTCGGGTACGCGGGCCTGGCGGCGGCCGGCGGGCTCGGCGACGTGCAGACCATCGCCGTCGCCCGCGAGCAGTGGGGCACCGGCCTCGGCGCCCGGCTCCTCACCGACCTGCTCCAGCACGCCACCGCCTTCGAGTGCGACGAGGTCCTGCTCGAAGTGCGCGTGGACAACACCCGGGCGCAGAAGCTCTACGAGCGCTTCGGCTTCGAGCCCATCGGGTTCCGGCGCGGCTACTACCAGCCGGGCAACGTGGACGCGCTCGTGATGCGACTGACTGTTCAAGGAAATGGATCCGATATCTGATGGCTGCTGACGAACCCCTCGTACTCGGCATCGAGACCTCCTGCGACGAGACCGGCGTCGGCATCGTCCACGGCACCACCCTCCTCGCCGACGCCGTGGCCTCCAGCGTCGACACCCACGCCCGCTTCGGCGGCGTCGTGCCCGAGATCGCCTCCCGGGCCCACCTGGAGGCGATGGTCCCGACGATCGAGCGGGCCCTGAAGACCGCCGGCGTCTCGGCGAAGGACCTCGACGGCATCGCGGTCACCGCGGGGCCCGGCCTCGCGGGCGCGCTGCTCGTCGGCGTCTCCGCCGCCAAGGCGTACGCGTACGCCCTCGGCAAGCCGCTGTACGGCGTCAACCACCTGGCCTCGCACATCTGCGTCGACCAGCTGGAGCACGGCAGGCTGCCCGAGCCGACGATGGCCCTGCTCGTCTCCGGCGGGCACTCCTCGCTCCTGCTGTCCTCGGACATCACCGCCGACGTGCGGCCGATGGGCGCCACCATCGACGACGCGGCGGGCGAGGCCTTCGACAAGATCGCCCGCGTCCTCGACCTGGGCTTCCCCGGAGGGCCGGTCATCGACCGGCTCGCCAAGGAGGGCGACCCGGCCGCCATCGCGTTCCCGCGCGGCCTGTCGGGCGCCAAGGACCCCGCGTACGACTTCTCCTTCTCCGGCCTCAAGACGGCGGTGGCCCGCTGGATCGAGGCCAAGCGGGCGGCCGGCGAGGAGGTGCCGGTCCGGGACGTGGCCGCCTCCTTCCAGGAGGCCGTCGTCGACGTCCTGACCCGCAAGGCCGTCCGGGCCTGCAAGGACGAGGGCGTCGACCACCTGATGATCGGCGGCGGCGTGGCCGCGAACTCCCGCCTCCGGGCGCTCGCGGAGGAGCGCTGCGAGCGGGCCGGCATCCGGCTCCGGGTGCCCCGGCCGGGCCTGTGCACCGACAACGGCGCCATGGTCGCCGCGCTCGGCGCCGAGATGGTCGCCCGCAACCGGGCCGCCTCCGACCTGGAGCTGTCGGCGGACTCGTCCCTGCCGGTGACGGACCCGCACGTGCCGGGCGCGTCGCCTTCCCACGACCACGACCACGACCACGTCCACGAGGTCAGCAAGGAGAACCTGTACCCGTGAGGCTCACCCTCATGTGGGAGGCCCGCGCCGCCCAGGGCCGGGGCGCCGAGCTCCTGGAGTGGGCTCGGGCCCAGCTCCTGCCGCGCGAGCCGCTGCGCCGGGAACTCTTCCGCGCCCCCCAGGACCGGGTCCTCGTCCTCACCTGGTGGGAGGCGGAGACCTTCGACGCCGAGCTGCCGGAACTCCCGGAACCGGCCGCGGACCTGATCACCCGCCCGGTCCACCGCTGGCGCTTCGAGTCGTACGGGAGCTAGCGCCGTGCGGGGGAGGAAGCGGCACCACAGTGGTGCTGAGGAGGTTCCCTTCGGCCGGGCCAAGGGGGTGCTGGGGCTCGTCGCGGGCATGGCGGTGGTGGTGCTCTCCCTCGTCCTCTCCTTCGGGTTCGCGGGCGGCCAGGCGTCCGACGAGCGCGCTTTCCTGGCGGCCGTGCCGTGCGCCGGACCGCCGGTCCCGGCGGAGGACTGTCTGCGCGTCGAGGCGGCGACCGTCCGGACGGTGCGCGAGGAGACGAGCGGCAGGAACACGACGCGCGAGGTCGAACTGGCCGGGGAGGGGCCGGGGCAGGGGCCGGTGACCGGCCGGGTGTACTTCCGGCACGCCGTCCCGGTGTTCTCCGCCCTGGAGCCGGGGGACCGGGTCCGGGCGACGGTCTGGCGCGGCAGGGTGGTGGAGCTGTCCTCGGGGACCAGGCGGCAGGCGACCCTGGCAGGGCCGGTCGGCGACGCCACGGAGACCACGGTCGTCGCGGTCGTGGTGAGCGCCGTCGGCGTCGGGCTGCTCGGTTACGGCGTGTGGGTGCTCGGCCTGGGGCGGCGCCCTCGGAGCCGTACCTTCTGGGCCGGGCTGGGCCTCGCCGCGCTGGTGCTCGGGACGGTCGTCGCCACGGCCGGTCCGTAGGCACCGACGTGATCTGTTCGGCGGAACCCCGCGCGTCCCACGACCATCATTCTGTATGTCGGTAGTACAAATGGTCGGTGCGTGAAGAACGAGGTGGCCGCGTGGCCGGGAAGCGGGCGGGGGCGGCGCTGATCGCGGCCCTGCTCCTGGCGGGGTGTTCCGCGGGGAGCGACGAGGGCCGGACGACCGGGGGAGGCGGGGCGCGGACGAAGCCGGCCGCGTCGGCCCCAGCGGAGGCGGGCCGTGACGCCGGGTCCGCCACACCGCCACCCCCCGCCGGTGGCGCGCACGCCGCGTACGCCCGGTGGGGCCTCAAGCCCTTCCCCGCCCCGCCCGCCCCGCCGGCCGTGAAGCCGGTGAAGCGGGTCCCCGGCGGCCCGGTGCCGGTCATCAGCGAGATCCCGACCGACGAGAAGATCGTCTTCCTCACGATCGACGACGGCGCCGAGAAGGACCCCGAGTTCGTGCGGATGATGGACGAACTGGGCGTCCCCTTCACCATGTTCCTCACCGACTCGGTGATCAGCGGGAACTACAAGTACTTCGCTCCGTTCGTCGCCCAGGGCCACGGCCTCGCCAACCACACCCTCACCCACCCCGACCTGCGCACCCTCTCCCCGGAGGCCCAGCGCCGCGAGATCTGTGGCCAGCAGGAGAAGCTGAAGAACCGGTACGGCACGACACCCCGCCTCTTCCGCCCGCCCTACGGCCACTGGAACGAGGCCACGCGCACGGCGGCGGGCACGTGCGGGATCGACGCGATCGTGCTGTGGCGCGAGTCCATGCAGATCAAGAACATGCAGTACCAGCGCGGCGACCGGAAGCTGCGCCCCGGCGACATCGTGCTCGCCCACTTCCGGGGCCCCGGCGAGCTCAAGGGCCGCTCGATGACCGAGATGACGGCCACGATGCTGCGCCGGATCCAGGAGCAGGGCTTCACGGTGGCCCGCCTGGAGGACTACGTCTGAGACTCGCCCCTCGCCCGATCAGCCGCTGATTCCGCGGCCCCGTCGACGAGGCGCGCACGCGTCGGCGGTGCCGGTCGGCGAGAGAACTTCGGCGCGGGTGTCGATGCGGCCGGTTCCCGTTCGACGTATGAGTGGAAGGCGGGGAACGGCCCCGCCACCACACCCCGAGGAGTCACCATGCCCCGCTACCTCTCCCTCGTCCGCATCGAGGAGAACAGCATCGACATGGGGTCCGCCGACCCGGGCTTCGAGGAGCGCATGGGCGCGCTGTTCGAGGAGATCACCAAGGCCGGCGTCATGCTGGACACGGCCGGTCTGAAGCCCACCGCCGAGGCCACCCGGATCAGCTGGACGGACGGGAAGCTGTCGTACACCGACGGCCCGTTCACCGAGACCAAGGAGGTCGTCGGCGGCTACGCCATGCTGCAGTGCAAGGACATGGCCGAGGCCGTCGAGTGGGGGAAGCGCTTCCTGGAGGTGCACCCCGAGCACTGGACGGTGGGTCTGGAGGTCCGCGAGGTCGAGGAGATGCCGGGCACCTGAGACCCGGCGCGCAAGCCGGGGCCACGGCGGCTGTCAGTGCTCTGTGCTGTCATGTGAGGCGTGACGGCACAGAGCGTCGAGCGGACGCTGGAGACGGTCTTTCGGCTGGAGTCCGCCCGGATCGTCGCCACCGTGGCGAGGATCGTCCGGGACCTCGGCATCGCCGAGGAGATCGCCCAGGACGTGTTCCTGGCGGCCCTGGAGCAGTGGCCCGGCTCCGGGATCCCCGACCGGCCGGGTGCCTGGCTGACGGCCGCCGCCAAGCATCGCGCCGTCGACCTGGTGCGCCGCCGTGAGACGTACGCCCGCAAGCTCGCCGAGGTCGGCCGGACGCTCCCGGAGGAGTCGTACGACCCGGAGCCCTCCGGCCCCGGCGACATCGACGACGACGTGCTCCGGCTGGTCTTCACCACCTGCCATCCGGTGCTCTCCGCCGAGGCGCGCGCGGCGCTCACCCTGCGGCTCGTCGGCGGGCTGCGGACGGACGAGGTCGCCCGCGCCTTCCTCGTCCCGGAGGCGACCGTCGCGGCCCGGATCACCCGCGCGAAGCGGACGCTCGCGAAGGCGGGCGTGGAGTTCGAGGTGCCGTACGGGCAGGAGCGCGCGGCCCGGCTCGGCTCGGTCCTGGAGGTCGTCTACCTGGTCTTCAACGAGGGGTACGCGGCGACCGCCGGCGACGACCTGCTGCGGCCCGGACTCTGCGAGGACGCGCTGAGGCTCGCCCGCGGCCTGGCCGCGCTCATGCCGGGCGAGAGCGAGGTGCACGGCCTGGCCGCCCTCCTCGAACTCCAGGCATCCCGGACGCCCGCCCGCACCGGGCCCGACGGCCGGCCGGTGCTCCTCGCCGACCAGGACCGGCGCCGCTGGAACCGGCTGCTGATCCGGCGCGGCTTCGACGCCCTGGCCCGCGCCGGGGACGGGCGGGGCTACGGCCCGTACGCGCTGCAGGCCGCCATCGCCGCCTGCCACGCGCGGGCCGTCTCGTACGAGGAGACGGACTGGGCGGTGATCGCCGGGCTCTACGGGCGGCTCGCCGTCCTCGCCCCGTCCCCGGTGGTCGAGCTGAACCGGGCGGTGGCCGTGTCCATGACCGAGGGCCCGGCCGCGGCCCTCGCCCTCGTCGACACCCTGGCCACCGCCCCCGGCCTCGACCGCTACCACCTGCTCCCGAGCGTCCGCGGTGATCTCCTCGCCCGCCTGGGCCGTACGGCGGAGGCGCGCGCGGAGTTCGAGCGCGCGGCGGAGCTCACCCGGAACAAGAGCGAGCGCGCCCTGCTCCTGGCCCGCGCCCGGGACGCTCACCGGCCCGGGACCCTGCCCCCGTAGCCTTCCGGCCCACCCGTTCGGCGAGCGTCCGGAGGAGCCCCCGCGCGGATCCCGGGCCGGGGTGGTCGACCGGGTCGGGCAACGGCGCGTCGAAGGTGGTCAGGCCGAGGGCTTCGGGGGCGGGTCCGCGCCGGTCGTCGAGGACGACGGCGGGCCGGGACACGTGGTGCACGCACTCGTCGTGCGGATCCACGGCGCGGCGGGTCGGTTCGAGTGTGCGGGGATCCAGCCGGCGGACCAGATCGATGCCCCGGCCGCGATCCACCGCCCGTCGGCGCCGGCGACCGCCTGGAGGGGCCGGCCCGGCAGTTCGGGGAACGGCTGGTCGTGGAAGGGGGTCCTGGGCTCGGGCATGCTGCTCCGGCAGGTGGTCGAGGACGACGCGGACGAGGATGCCCGAGGCCTCCGGGCCCGCGTCGGGTGCGAGCGTACGGAAGGACGGCCGGCGGTCCGGCTCACCGCCCCGCCGGCCGGCCGATCAGCATCGTCGGGGCCCCCGCGACCCGGGTGAGCAGTACCGTCGCGGAGTTCGGCCCCTTCGGCTTCACCTTCCGGCGGATCTCCTCCGGTTCGACGGCCGAGCCGCGCTTCTTCACGGTCAGGACGCCGACCTCCCGCTCGCGCAGCAGGGCCTTCAACTTCTTGAGGTTGAAGGGCAGTTCGTCGGTGATCTCGTAGGCGGAGGCGTACGGGGTGGGGGTGAGGGCGTCGGAGGTGACGTAGGCGATCGTCTCGTCGATCAGGCCGCCGTCCAGCTCCTCGGCGACCTCGGCGACCAGATGGGCGCGGATGACGGCGCCGTCGGGCTCGTACAGGTAGCGGCCGACGGGGCGGACCCGCGGGTCGGGGAGGCCCCGGCCGGTGAGGGTCGCGCCGGAGGGCAGCAGGGTGGCGCGGCGCGCGCCCGGGGCCGTACCGAACCAGAGGACCGCCTCCTTCACGTCGCCGCCGTCCGAGATCCACTCGGCCTCGGCCTCCTCGGGCACGGTCTCGTGCGGGACGCCGGGGGCGATCTTCAGGGCCGCGCGCGGGGCCTTGCGGGCCGCCTCGATCGCCCAGGAGAGCGGCGGCGAGTACGCCTCCGGGTCGAAGACTCGGCCCCGGCCGCTCCGCCGCGCCGGGTCGACGAAGACGGCGTCGTGCGGGCTCGTGTCGATCTCCGTGACGTCGGCGCAGCGGACCTCGATCAGGTCCGCGAGGCCGAGCGCGGCGGCGTTGGCGCGGGCGACCTCGGCGGTGAGCGGGTCGCGGTCGACGGCGAGGACGGAGATGCCGGCGCGGGCGAGCGCGAGCGCGTCGCCGCCGATGCCGGAGCAGAGGTCGGCGACGCTCCGGACCCCGAGGGCCTTGAGGCGGGCCGCGCGGTAGGTGCCGACGGCCGCGCGCGTGGACTGCTCGACGCCGTTCGGCGTGAAGTACATCCGGTACGCGTCCTCGGTGCCGAACTTCGCCGCCGCGCGCTGCCGCAGCCGGGCCTGCCCGAGGGCCGCCGACACCAGTTCGGCGGGGTGGTCGCGGCGCAGCCGGGAGGCGACCGCCAGCTCCTGGGCGGGGTCGTAGTCGCGCAGGGCGGCGAGGAGCGTCTGGCCCTCGGGGGCGAGCAGGGCGGTGAAGGCGGCGAGATCGGTCACCGTCTCATTCTCCGTCGTCTTCTCCGTCGTCCCGCGCTGTGGGCCGGGCGGGGGACAGCGGGGCCGGTACGGAGGTGTCGCGGCCGGGCGGGGCGGGCCGCGCTGACAGGATGCGGCGCCATGACCCCCGTACGACAAAAGGACCAGATGATGACAGAAGGTGGTTTGCGGCGTGGTTCGTGGCGCGGTGCGCGCCGTGCCGTGGGGGGCGTGCTCCTCGTCGCCGCGCTCACCTCCACCGCGGCCTGCGCGAGCGAGGCCGGGCCCGGTTCCCCCGGCGCCCCCGCCCCCGCCGCGGGCCAGCAGGCTCCTGCGGAGGTCGCTGCCCGGTCGGCTCAGCAGAAGGAGGCCGCGCGGGCGCGGCAGAAGGCCGAGCTGGCGCAGTGGCGGGCCGCCCGCGCCGCCGCCGCGAAGAAGTGGGGGCTCAAGGCGACCCCCCTGGAGGCGCCCGCCCCGCCGGCGGCCAAGCCGAAGATCACCACCCGGAAGGGCTTCGAGACCGCGGGCAAGGACCTGCCGCCCGTCTTCACCACCGTCCCCACCAAGGAGAAGGTCGTCTTCCTGACGATCGACGACGGCTCCGACAAGGACCCCGCACTCATCCGCATGATGAGCGAGCTCGGGATCCCGTACAGCGCCTTCCTCAGCGACTACGTGATCAGCGACGACTACGGCTACTTCGCGAAGATGCAGAAGTCGCAGCCGCGCGGCGTCACCCTCAACAACCACACCCTGCACCACAAGTACCTGCCCGGACTGTCCTACGCGCGGCAGAAGCAGGAGATCTGCGGGATGCAGGACGTCATCGAGAAGAAGTACGGCAAGCGCCCCGAGCTCTTCCGGCCCCCGTACGGCAACTACAACCAGGACACCCTGCGCGCCGCCAAGTCCTGCGGCGTCAAGGCCGTTCCGCTCTGGGCCGCCGAGGCGTTCCCCGACCGCATGGAGTGGCGCGAGTGGGACCGGGACCTGCACCCCGGCGACATCGTCCTCACCCACTTCCGCGGCGAGGAGGAGTGGAAGGGCAGCATGCCGGACATGATCCGCAGGGTGATGAACGTGATCACGGCGAAGGGCTACGCCGTCGGCAGGCTGGAGGACTACGTATGAGACCTCCGGCGGGACCTCCGCGCCCGGGGCACCTGGGCCCGCTCCTGGCCGTCGCCCTGCTGCTCGGCCTCACCGGCTGCGCCCCGGCCGTGGACCCGCTCGAACGGCTCGGCCGCAAGGCCGTCGAGCGGATCGCCGACGGGCCGTCCGAGCGGCCCGTCCGGGCGGACCGGACCGCCACGGAGTGAGGAATTGGCACTCCGCTTGACCGAGTGCTAATCGCGGTCATAGTCTCGGCTCTGGCACTCCCCACAGGAGAGTGCCAGCGTAGCGACGGGCAGGTCCGGCACCCGCGACGACGGATCCACCTGGTCGCCACCTCAGACAGTTAACCCCGCGAGATCTCCGAAGGGGGAGGTCGGATCGTGACGACCGCCAGCTCCAAGGTTGCCATCAAGCCGCTTGAGGACCGCATCGTGGTCCAGCCGCTCGACGCCGAGCAGACCACGGCCTCCGGCCTGGTCATCCCGGACACCGCGAAGGAGAAGCCCCAGGAGGGCGCCGTCCTCGCCGTGGGCCCGGGCCGCTTCGAGAACGGCGAGCGCCTTCCGCTCGACGTGAAGGTCGGCGACGTCGTGCTCTACAGCAAGTACGGCGGCACCGAGGTCAAGTACAACGGCGACGAGTACCTCGTCCTCTCGGCCCGCGACGTGCTCGCGATCATCGAGAAGTAAGACGACGTACGTGCATTGAACCGCGCCCCTGAGACCCCCTGATTCCACGGGCGTCCAGGGGCGCGGTCTTTTCAGAAACGATTTCCGAGAGGGCTGAATCGCTCCCATGGCGAAGATCCTGAAGTTCGACGAGGACGCCCGTCGCGCCCTTGAGCGCGGCGTCAACAAGCTTGCCGACACGGTGAAGGTGACGATCGGCCCCAAGGGCCGCAACGTCGTCATCGACAAGAAGTTCGGCGCCCCCACCATCACCAACGACGGTGTCACGATCGCCCGCGAGGTCGAGATCGAGGACCCGTACGAGAACCTCGGCGCCCAGCTCGTGAAGGAGGTGGCGACCAAGACCAACGACATCGCGGGTGACGGCACCACCACCGCCACCGTCCTCGCCCAGGCGCTCGTCCGCGAGGGTCTGCGCAACGTCGCCGCCGGCGCCTCCCCGGCCGCCCTGAAGAAGGGCATCGACGCCGCGGTCAAGGCCGTCTCCGACGAGCTGCTCGCCACCGCGCGCCCGATCGACGACAAGTCCGACATCGCCGCCGTCGCCGCGCTCTCCGCGCAGGACCAGCAGGTCGGCGAGCTCATCGCCGAGGCGATGGACAAGGTCGGCAAGGACGGCGTCATCACCGTCGAGGAGTCCAACACCTTCGGTCTGGAGCTCGACTTCACCGAGGGCATGGCCTTCGACAAGGGCTACCTGTCCCCGTACATGGTGACCGACCAGGAGCGCATGGAGGCCGTCCTCGACGACCCGTACATCCTGATCCACCAGGGCAAGATCTCCTCGATCCAGGACCTGCTGCCCCTCCTGGAGAAGGTCATCCAGGCCGGTGGCTCCAAGCCGCTGCTGATCATCGCCGAGGACGTCGAGGGCGAGGCCCTCTCCACCCTCGTCGTCAACAAGATCCGCGGCACCTTCAACGCGGTGGCCGTCAAGGCCCCCGGCTTCGGCGACCGCCGCAAGGCGATGCTCGGCGACATGGCCACCCTCACCGGTGCCACCGTCATCGCCGAGGAGGTCGGCCTCAAGCTCGACCAGGCCGGTCTGGACGTGCTCGGCACCGCCCGCCGCGTGACCGTCACCAAGGACGACACCACCATCGTCGACGGTGGCGGCAACTCCGAGGACGTCGCGGGCCGCGTCGCCCAGATCAAGGCCGAGATCGAGACCACGGACTCCGACTGGGACCGCGAGAAGCTCCAGGAGCGCCTCGCGAAGCTGGCCGGCGGCGTGTGCGTGATCAAGGTCGGCGCCGCCACCGAGGTGGAGCTGAAGGAGAAGAAGCACCGTCTGGAGGACGCCATCTCCGCGACCCGCGCCGCGGTCGAGGAGGGCATCGTCTCCGGTGGTGGCTCCGCGCTCGTCCACGCCGTCAAGGTCCTGGAGGGCAACCTCGACAAGACCGGCGACGAGGCCACCGGTGTCGCCGTCGTCCGCCGCGCCGCCGTCGAGCCGCTGCGCTGGATCGCCGAGAACGCCGGCCTGGAGGGCTACGTCATCACCTCCAAGGTCGCCGAGCTCGACAAGGGCCAGGGCTTCAACGCCGCCACCGGCGAGTACGGCGACCTGGTCAAGGCCGGCGTCATCGACCCGGTGAAGGTCACCCGCTCCGCCCTGGAGAACGCCGCCTCCATCGCCTCCCTGCTCCTCACGACCGAGACCCTGGTCGTCGAGAAGAAGGAAGAGGAGCCGGCGGACGCGGGCCACGGCCACGGTCACGGCCACGCCCACTGATCCACCCGATCCACCTGCTTCACCTGCTTCACTGCCGAGGCCCGGTGCTCCCGTCGCGGGAGCACCGGGCCCCGGTGCGTGTGCGGCTGTCCGCCGGATCATGGCCGGGGCCACGACTTCCGGCCCGGCACCTCGCGGCGTTGCCGCGGTGCCGAAACGCCCAGCAGCTGCTTCCCCGAGCTCTCGACTTCGCCTGAGCGGGAGACCCCACCCGCCGGACGGCCTCAGGCCTCGACGGCGCCGAGCTGGTTCATCAGGCCGAGCAGGTCGTACTGCCACCACCCTTCGACGATCTTCCCGTCGTCCCGGAAGCGGTGGATGACCGTGCCGGTCATCGTCACCTCCATGCCGGTGGGCTGGAGCCCCATGAAGTCCCCGGTGTGGGCGCCCCGCCAGGTGAAGCGGGTGCAGACCCGGTCGCCGTCGGCGAGCTGGTCGTCGATCGTGAAGGCGAAGTCGAAGCCGTTCCGCCACTCCTCTATCTCGCGCCGGAGCGCGTCCATGCCGATGGTGTCCTGCTCGTTCGTCGGGTCGTGGTCGTGGTACCCCTCGGCGATCACCTCGTCGAGGAGCGCCAGCTCCGGCTCCTCCGCCATCAGCTCGAAGAACCGCCGGGCGTTCGCCTTGTACAGCGCCTCGTCCCGGACCACGTCCAGATCGGTGAAGGTCGGCATCTCGTCGCAGAGGGCGACCATCTCCCGGAAGATCCGGTCGGTCTCCGGCAGCTGCGAGTTGCGCATGGCCACGTCGTACGAGGGGAACTCGACGATCTCCACGACGTGCGAGGCGTCGGACCGGTCCTTGCCGACGATGCTGTGGGTCGCGGTGCGTTTTCCCCGGGTCTGCTCGACCCACCGGTCCATGAGCCGGTTGAGCTCCTCGACCCGGCTCGTCCTGCAATCGATGATCTGCACGAAGGTCATGGCCGCCTCCGACCGGGCGAAGCCGCGGATGGACCCTTCCAGTCTAGGCCGAGACGAGACGGTGCCGCCGGTCGGACCAGGCGGCCGAGGCGACGGGCGCGCCGATCACGCACGCGGCCCGGCCCGCGGCCGTCGGCGGGCGGGGGACGCGTACTCAACTCCCCTGAGGACGGGGAGTACGGGCCGGGGTACGGGCGTACGGGCTTACTGGGGCCCGTACTTGCGGCCCGCCTTCGACGACAGCCCGCCGAGCAGCGCGCGCGGCGCCAGCTTCACCACGCCCATCAGCGCCTTGTAGCGCGGGTCCGGGATCGACAGCGACCTGCCGCGCGCCAGGTCGGCGAGGGCCGCCGCCACCAGCTTGTCCGCGTCCAGCCACATCCAGCCGGGGATGTTGTCCGTGCCCATCCCGGCCCGCTCGTGGAACTCGGTGCGCACGAAGCCGGGGCAGAGCGCCATCAGGCGCACCCCGCTGCCCGCCAGGTCCCGGGCCGCGCCCTGGGTGAACTGCACGACCCACGCCTTCGAGGCCCCGTAGGTGCCGCGCGGCACGAAGGCCGCCACCGAGGCCACGTTCACCACGCCGCCCCGGCCGCGCTCCTTCATCGCGGCGGCCGCGGCCGAGGTCAGCCGGAGCACCGCCTCGCAGTGCACCGTCAGCATCCGCAGCTCGTCGGCCATGGGCACGTCGAGGAAGCGGCCCTTGTTGCCGAAGCCCGCGTTGTTCACCAGCAGGTCGACCGGGCGGCGCGGATCCGAGAGCCGGGCCTCGACCGCGGCGATCCCCTCCTCGTCGGAGAGGTCCGCGGCGAGGACCTCGGCCTCCACGCCGTGCCGGTCGTGCAGCTCGGTGGCCTGTTCCCGAAGGCGCGTCAGGTCCCGTGCCACGAGGACGACGTCGTGCCCGTCGGCCGCGAGGCGGCGAGCGAAGGCGGCGCCGATGCCGGCGGTGGCTCCCGTGATCAGTGCAGTGGTCATACCGGAACCGTAGTGCCCGCCCGGATGGCGTACGGCTCGGCGTACGGCTCCTCTGTCAGGTGCCGTGCTCCGCCGCGCACTTCCTCGTGTACGGCTCCGGTCTCAGGCCCCGTCCTTGTTCCCGTCCTTGTCCGCGTGCAGCTCCGCGTGGCGGCGGGCGAGGGCGAGGAGGCCGGACTCCATCCACTCCGCGGCCACCAGCGTCTCCGGCAGGAGCTCGCGCTCGGTGGTCGCCGCCCGGTGCAGGAAGGAGACGGTGATGCCGTGGTCGGGGCGGTGCACGACCGTGACCGGGTCGCCGGCCCGCACCTCGCCCGGCTCGATCACCCGCAGCAGCGCGCCAGGACCGGCCTGCGCCTGGGTGAACCGCCGTACCCAGCCCTGGGCGGGGTGGCCCTGCTCCTCCAGGTGGCCCTGGAAGGTGCGGCAGGGGATCCGGCCGCCGGTGACCTCCAGGACCACGTCCTCGCCGATCCGCCACCGCTCGCCGATCAGCGCCCCGTTCACGTCCAGGCCGCTCGTCGTCAGGTTCTCCCCGAAGGAGCCGTTCGCCAGTTCCCGGCCCAGCTCCTTCTCCCACAGGTCCAGGTCCTCGCGGGCGAAGGCGTACACGGCCCGGTCGGCACCGCCGTGGAAGCGCAGGTCGCACACGTCGTCCCCGGCGACCCCGCTCGCCCCGACCCCGTTGGCGCCGGGGGACTCGATCCGTACGGGCCCGTCGACGGGGCGCTTGTCGATGCCGGTCATCCCCGAGGCGGAGTCGGTGTAGTCCGCCTTCTTCGCCCGGCCCGCGTTCACGCTCAGCAAAGTCATGGAGGCAGCCTAGGCGGGCCGGATGCCCCCCCACCTCAAAGATTCGATCGAACATTCGCGCCTGCCCCCAAGAGTCGCTTATGCTCGCCTCGTGATCGAGGCACGTCATCTCCGCGTCCTGCGCGCCGTCGCCGCCACCGGCTCCTTCTCCGCCGCCGCGCGCGAACTCGGCTGCACCCAGCCCGCCGTCAGCCAGCAGATGAAGGCCCTGGAGTCCTCGGCCGGCACCCCGCTGCTGATCCGGACAGGCCGCGAGATGCGCCTCACCCAGGCCGGTGAGGTCCTGGTCCGGCACGCCGCCGGCATCCTCGCGGGGCTCACCGCCGCCGAGGAGGAGGTCGCCGCCATCGCCGGCCTGCGGGCCGGCCGCGTCCGGCTCGTCTCCTTCCCCAGCGGCAGCTCCACCCTCGTCCCCACCGCGCTCGCCGCCCTGCGCGCCGCCCACCCCGGCACCCGCGTCTCCCTCGTCGAGGCCGAACCGCCGCGCTCCGTCGAGATGCTCCGCGAGGGCGACTGCGACATCGCCCTCGCCTTCCGGTACGGATCGGGCCAGGCCGCCTCCGAGTGGGACGACCTGGTGGTCCGCCCGCTCCTCACCGACCGGCTCGTGGGCCTGGTGCCCGAGGGGCACCCGCTCGCCGGCGCCGGCTCGGTGGGCATCGCCGAACTGGCCGGGGACTCCTGGATCGCGGGCTGCCCGCGCTGCCGCCGTCAGCTCGTCGACGTCTGCGAGGAGGCCGGCTTCGCCCCGCGCATCGACTTCGCCACCGACGACTACCCGGCCGTGGTGGGCCTGGTCGGCGCGGGCCTGGGCGTGGCCGTCCTGCCGGAGCTCGCCATCGAGTCCGTACGGCCCAAGGGAGCGCGGACCGTGGCCGTCGAACCCGCCGTGGAGCGGGAGATCGTGGCGCTGACCCTGCCGGACCTGGCGAACGTCCCGGCCGTCGCGGCCACCCTCGACGAGCTGACCCGGGCCGCCACGCGCGCGTAGGCGGGGCCCGGCGCCACGCGCGCGTGCGCGGCGCGTACGTCTCTCTGGGGTCAGGTCCTGGGATCAGGTCCGGGGAAACGTTCCTTCAGGCGCGCCCCATGACCGGCCGGCCGGCCGCCGAGGCCGTGGCCGCCGGTGTCGCCGCGATCAGGCGGTTGCGCGCGCGTCCCATGAGTTCTTCGCGTTCGTCCTCGGTGAGGCCGCCCCATACGCCGTAGGGCTCTCGCACGGCCAGTGCGTGTGCCGCGCACTCCGCGCGGACCGGGCACCGCATGCAGACCTCTTTCGCCGAGTTCTCACGCGCACTCCGTGCCGCGCCGCGCTCTCCCTCGGGGTGGAAGAACAGGGAGCTGTCGACCCCGCGGCAGGCCGCGAGGAGTTGCCAGTCCCACAGATCGGCGTTGGGTCCGGGAAGGCGGGAGAAATCTGCCATTGCGCTAGTCCCCTTGAAACCGTGTCGAACGGGTGGGTGGGTGTGCGGGTGGTGGCTGTCGGTCCGGGGCTCCTCGGTCCCCGGTGGGTCCGGACGTGCTCCCACTACTGTCTACTGTCGAAGTAGATGTAAATATGACTCATTGCGAATCTAGCCACAGACACCGCGAAAAGGGAAGAAAACCCGCTAAATGGGGCATAGCTTCTGGTGATGGACGTACGACCCCCGACGCTCTTCTCCGCGCACGACCCCTCACAAGGAGTGCCGAAGGTCCCGTCCGACCCGTAACTCTTTCGAGTGACCATCGTTGAGAGTGCGAGGCGGTTGAATGAACAAGCGATCGGGCAGGTGTCCGGGAGCGTCAACCGCACAGGTGACGATACGTACCAGCCCTGGAGGCTCAAGGTGACGCGCAACAGCTGCGAGAGCCGCGGAGGTCAGTCATGACGTCCGTCCTCGTCTGCGACGACTCCCCGCTTGCCCGAGAGGCGCTTCGCCGCGCGGTCGCGACCGTGCCCGGCGTCGAGCGCGTGACCACCGCGGCCAACGGCGAGGAAGTCCTCCGCCGCTGGGGCGCGGACCGCTCGGACCTCATCCTGATGGACGTGCGCATGCCCGGCCTCGGTGGTGTGGAAACCGTACGCCGGCTGCTCTCCGCCGACCCCGGCGCCCGGATCATCATGCTCACGGTCGCCGAGGACCTCGACGGCGTCGCGCTCGCGGTCGCCGCGGGTGCCCGTGGCTATCTGCACAAGGACGCCTCGCGCGCCGAACTGCGGGCCACCGTCACCCAGGCGCTCGCCGACCCGACCTGGCGGCTCGCCCCCCGCCGGCTCCGTTCGGCCGAGATGGGCGCCGCGCCCACCCTCACCGCCCGCGAGATCCAGGTCCTCGAAGGCATGAGCCACGGCCGGTCCAACGCGGAGATCGGGCGCGAGCTCTTCCTCTCCGAGGACACGGTCAAGACCCACGCCCGACGCCTCTTCAAGAAGCTCGGCGCCTCCGACCGGGCGCACGCCGTCGCGCTCGGATTCCGCTGGGGCCTGGTCCGCTGAACCGCCGGCCACCGGCCGCCTCCCCGTCCGCACCCCCGTCCGCCGAGGGGCGGACGGGGCGGGCCTGTGTCACTTCCCCGGCCGATGCCGCATCCTTGAGGTGTGGAGTTCCTCGGGGACGAGTCGATCGAGCGGAAGGGGAGGGCGCCAGAGATGAATCCCGGCGCACCTGCTCATAACGCTTCGGTGCACAACTACGGACGCGGTGTCACGGACGAGCGGGCCTCAAGGCACCATGGAGCGATGCGCGACGACGAGACCATGGGTTCCCCCATGCCTGCCGGGCAGGGGGAGATCGGTGCGCTCGTCCACCGCGCCGTCGACGGGGACGCGCAGGCCACCCACGACCTGCTCGCGCGCGTCCACCCGCTCGCGCTGCGCTACTGCCGCACCCGGCTCAGCCGGCTGCCCGGCGACGCCCGCCACTTCGTCGAGGACCTCGCGCAGGAGGTCTGCGTCGCCGTCCTCATGGCCCTGCCCCGCTACAAGGACACCGGCCGCCCCTTCGAGGCCTTCGTCTTCGCCATCGCCGGCCACAAGGTCGCCGACCTCCAGCGGGCCGCCATGCGCCACCCCGGCTCCACCGCCGTGCCCTCCGACGAGATGCCCGAGCGGCCCGACGACTCCCTCGGCCCCGAGGAGCGGGCCCTCCTCAGCGACGACGCCGAATGGGCCAAGAAGCTCCTCGCCAACCTCCCGGAGAACCAGCGCGAACTCCTCGTGCTACGGGTGGCCGTCGGACTGACCGCCGAGGAGACCGGCCAGATGCTCGGCATGTCCCCGGGCGCCGTCCGCGTCGCCCAGCACCGCGCCCTCAGCCGGCTGCGGGCCCTCGCCGAGCAGTAAGTGTCGAAGGGGCTGAGCGTCCCTCACGTACCTGTGGAAACGTCCAAAGATTCCCGCTGATCTTGATCGTGGAATGAGACACCGCTCGGGCCCGTTAGCATGGACATCCCGCACCGATCAAGGCCATTTGGGAAGGTGTCATGACTGCCAACGTCGACGGAGTGCCCGAGAAATTCGCGACACTCGGGCTGACCTACGACGACGTGCTGCTGCTGCCGGGAGCCTCCGAAGTGCTCCCCAACGCGGTCGACACCTCGTCCCGCATCTCCCGCAACGTCCGGGTCAACATCCCGCTGCTCTCCGCGGCCATGGACAAGGTGACCGAGTCCCGCATGGCGATCGCCATGGCCCGCCTCGGCGGCGTCGGCGTGCTGCACCGGAACCTCTCCATCGAGGACCAGGTCAACCAGGTCGACCTGGTCAAGCGCTCCGAGTCCGGCATGGTCACCGACCCGATCACCGTGCACCCGGAGGCCACGCTCGCCGAGGCCGACGCCCTGTGCGCCAAGTTCCGCATCAGCGGTGTCCCGGTCACCGACCCGGCCGGCAAGCTGCTCGGCATCGTGACCAACCGCGACATGGCCTTCGAGTCCGACCGCGGCCGTCAGGTCCGCGAGGTCATGACGCCGATGCCGCTGGTCACCGGCAAGGTCGGCATCTCCGGCGTCGACGCCATGGAGCTGCTGCGCCGCCACAAGATCGAGAAGCTTCCCCTCGTCGACGACGCGGGCGTGCTCAAGGGCCTCATCACGGTCAAGGACTTCGTCAAGGCCGAGAAGTACCCGAACGCCGCGAAGGACGCCGAGGGCCGCCTGCTCGTCGGCGCCGCCGTGGGCGCCAGTCCGGAGTCCCTGGAGCGGGCCCAGGCGCTCGCCGCGGCCGGTGTCGACTTCCTGGTCGTCGACACCTCCCACGGCCACAACAGCAACGCCCTGAGCTGGATGGCGAAGATCAAGTCGAGCGTGAACGTCGACGTGATCGGCGGCAACGTCGCCACCCGTGACGGAGCGCAGGCGATGATCGACGCCGGTGTCGACGGCATCAAGGTCGGCGTCGGCCCCGGCTCCATCTGCACCACCCGCGTGGTCGCCGGCATCGGCGTCCCGCAGGTCAGCGCCATCTACGAGGCGTCCCTCGCGGCCCGCCCCGCCGGCATCCCGCTGATCGGCGACGGCGGCCTGCAGTACTCCGGCGACATCGGCAAGGCGCTCGCCGCCGGCGCCGACACCGTGATGCTCGGCAGCCTCCTCGCGGGCTGCGAGGAGTCGCCCGGCGAGCTGCTCTTCATCAACGGCAAGCAGTTCAAGTCGTACCGCGGCATGGGCTCGCTCGGCGCCATGCAGTCCCGCGGCCAGGGCCGGTCCTACTCGAAGGACCGTTACTTCCAGGCCGACGTCGCCTCCGACGACAAGCTCGTGCCCGAGGGCATCGAGGGCCAGGTGCCCTACCGCGGCCCGCTGGCCAACGTGCTCCACCAGCTCGTCGGCGGCCTGCGCCAGACCATGGGCTACGTGGGCGCCGCCACCATCGAGGAGATGGAGTCCAAGGGCCGCTTCGTCCGGATCACCGCGGCGGGCCTCAAGGAGAGCCACCCGCACGACATCCAGATGACGGTCGAGGCGCCGAACTACAGCAGGAAGTAACCCGGCGCGACGGGAAGGGGCGGTTCCGGCATGTGGCCGGAGCCGCCCCTCACGCGTGTGTCGGGGATACTGGTAGGCGCAGACGTAGAGGGAAAGGCCACACATCGTGACTGAGATCGAGATCGGGCGCGGCAAGCGCGGCCGCAGGGCGTACGCGTTCGACGACATCGCCGTCGTACCGAGCCGGCGCACCCGGGACCCGAAGGAGGTCTCGATCGCCTGGCAGATCGACGCCTACCGCTTCGAGCTGCCCTTCCTGGCCGCCCCGATGGACTCGGTCGTCTCCCCGCAGACCGCCATCCGCATCGGCGAGCTGGGCGGCCTGGGCGTCCTGAACCTGGAGGGTCTCTGGACCCGGTACGAGGACCCGCAGCCGCTGCTCGACGAGATCGCCGAGCTCGACGAGGCCACCGCCACCCGCCGTCTGCAGGAGATCTACGCCGCCCCGATCAAGGAGGAGCTGATCGGGCAGCGCATCAAGGAGGTGCGCGACTCCGGAGTCGTCACCGCCGCCGCGCTCTCCCCGCAGCGCACCGCCCAGTTCTCCAAGGCCGTCGTCGACGCGGGTGTGGACATCTTCGTCATCCGCGGCACCACGGTCTCCGCCGAGCACGTCTCCGGCGCCGCCGAGCCGCTCAACCTGAAGCAGTTCATCTACGAGCTGGACGTCCCGGTCATCGTCGGCGGCTGCGCCACGTACACCGCCGCCCTGCACCTGATGCGGACCGGCGCCGCGGGCGTCCTGGTCGGCTTCGGCGGCGGCGCCGCGCACACCACCCGCAACGTGCTCGGCATCCAGGTCCCGATGGCGACCGCCGTCGCCGACGTGGCCGCGGCCCGCCGCGACTACATGGACGAGTCCGGCGGCCGGTACGTGCACGTCATCGCCGACGGCGGCGTCGGCTGGTCCGGCGACCTCCCGAAGGCGATCGCCTGCGGCGCCGACGCGGTCATGATGGGCTCCCCGCTGGCCCGCGCCACGGACGCCCCCGGCAAGGGCCACCACTGGGGCATGGAGGCCGTCCACGAGGACGTGCCGCGCGGCAAGCTGGTCGACCTGGGCATCGTCGGCACCACCGAGGAGATCCTCACCGGCCCGTCGCACACCCCGGACGGCTCGATGAACTTCTTCGGCGCCCTGCGCCGCGCGATGGCCACCACCGGCTACAGCGAGCTCAAGGAGTTCCAGCGCGTCGAGGTCACCGTCGCGGACTCCCAGCACCACCGCTGACGCTCCTCGTACGTATGTGAGAGGGCCCCGCACCGACCGGTGCGGGGCCCTCTCCCGTCAGGAACGGCCTCACAGCCGGTGTGCCGCGCCCGCCGGGGTCGCGCCGCGGGTGTCGAGGAGGAGCTGGGCCTTCACGGACAGGCCCTGGAGGTCGTACGTGCGGTGGTGCTGGAGCAGGATCGTCAGGTCGGCGTGGGCGGCGGCCTCGTAGAGGGAGTCCGCGCGGGGGACGGGGAGGTCCCGCACCCGCCAGTCGAGGACGTACGGGTCGTGGAAGCCGACCGTCGCGCCGAGGTCCATGAGGCGGTCGGCGATCTCGTCGGCGGGGGAGCCCTCGCGGTCGGCGAGGTCGGGCTTGTACGTGATGCCGAGCAGCAGGATCCTGGCGCCGCGGGCGGACTTGCCGTGCTCGTTGAGGAGGGCGGCGGCGCGCTGGACGACGTACCGCGGCATCCGCTGGTTGACCTGGCCGGCGAGTTCGACGAGGCGGAGCGGGTGGTGGGTGCCCAGGCGCTCGAAGGGGACGCCGTGGCCGCCGACGCCGGGGCCCGGGCGGAAGGCCTGGAAGCCGAAGGGCTTGGTCTCGGCGCAGCGGATGACGTCCCAGAGGTCGACGCCGAGTTCGTGGCAGAGCACCGCCATCTCGTTGACGAGGGCGATGTTGACGTGCCGGAAGTTGGTCTCCAGGAGCTTGACCGTCTCGGCCTCGCGGGGGCCACGCGCGCGTACCACCTTGTCGGTGAAGCGGCTGTAGAAGGCGGCGGCGGACTCGGTGCACGCGGGCGTGAGGCCGCCGATGACCTTGGGGGTGCCGGCGAGACCGGTGGGGCGGCCGCCGAGGTCGGTGCGGCCGGAGTCGGTACGGCCGGGGTCGAGGCGGCCGGGGGAGTACGCGAGGTGGAAGTCGCGGCCGGCCCGCAGGCCGGAGCCGGTCTCCAGGAGTTCCCGGAGCGGGCCCTCGGTGGTGCCAGGCGGGACGGGCGACTCCAGGACCACCGTGGTGTGCGGGCGCAGCCGGACGGCCAGCGCGCGAGCGGCGGCGGTGACGGCGGTGAGGTCGAGGGCGCCGTCGGGTCCGAGGGGGGTGGGAGCGCAGAGGACGGCGGTGCGGACCCGGCCGAGCTCGACCGGGCTGGTGGTGGCCCGGAAACCGCCGGAGAGCATGCGGCGGAGCTCGGAGGCGGTGAGCGAACCGTCGACCGGGGGGCGCCCAGCGGCGAGTTCGGCGACCGGGCGGGGGTCGGTGTCGAAGCCGACGGTGGCGATGCCCGCGGCGGTCGCGGCCTGGGCGAGGGGGAGTCCGTGGTGGCCGAGGCCGATGACGGCGAGGTCTGCGGGCATGGGGGTGGGCCGTCCTTCCCGGTAGCCGTTGCCTGTTGCGTGCGCAACATATACGCACTGTCAGACTAGGAGTAAATATGACCGATATGCGGCATTGCATGATCGAAGGTCGCCGAGTGTTATCCACAGGTCCGGCCGGGGGCGGTGGCCGAAGCCGCCGGACCGGTCCAGAATCGGGACTGTGAGCCGGGCCACACCGAGGTCCGGCTCCCTGCCGGGCAGGCGCAGGGACGGACACGGGACGGACGACGGGAGGCGACGGCCGTGAGGACAGCGACACTGGGACCCGCCGAGCGCGCCGAGGCGCTCACGGCCATGGCCGACCGCGAGCTGGACGTGCTCGTCGTCGGCGGCGGGGTGGTCGGCGCCGGCACCGCCCTCGACGCGGCCACGCGAGGGCTCTCCACCGGCATCGTCGAGGCCCGTGACTGGGCCTCCGGCACCTCCAGCCGCTCCAGCAAGCTCATCCACGGCGGGCTGCGCTACCTGGAGATGCTCGACTTCGCCCTTGTACGGGAAGCGCTCAAGGAGCGCGGGCTCCTCCTCGAACGGCTCGCACCCCACCTGGTGAAACCGGTGCCGTTCCTCTACCCCCTCCGGCACAAGGGCTGGGAGCGGTTCTACGCGGGCTCCGGCGTCGCCCTGTACGACGCCATGTCCGTCTCCTCGGGCCACGGCCGAGGCCTGCCCGTCCACCGCCACCTCAGCCGCAAGGGCGCCCTCCGCGTCGCCCCCTGCCTGCGCAGGGACGCCCTCACCGGCGCCCTCCAGTACTACGACGCCCAGATGGACGACGCCCGCTTCGTCGTCACCCTCGTCCGCACCGCCGCCTCCTACGGTGCCCTGGCCGCCAGCCGGGCCCGCGTCACCGGCTTCCTCCGCGAGGGCGAGCGGGTCGTCGGCGCCCGCGTCCAGGACGTCGAGACCGGCGGCGAGTACGTGATCCGGGCCAGGCAGATCGTCAACGCCACCGGGGTGTGGACCGACGACACCCAGGCCCTCATCGGCGAGCGCGGCCAGTTCCACGTCCGCGCCTCCAAGGGCATCCACCTCGTCGTCCCCAAGGACCGGATCCACTCCACCACCGGCCTCATCCTGCGCACCGAGAAGTCCGTCCTCTTCGTCATCCCCTGGGGACGCCACTGGATCGTCGGCACCACCGACACCGACTGGGACCTCGACAAGGCCCACCCCGCCGCCTCCAGCGCCGACATCGACTACCTCCTCGCACACGTCAACACGGTGCTCGCCACCCCGCTCTCCCGCGACGACGTCCAGGGCGTCTACGCGGGCCTGCGCCCGCTGCTCGCGGGCGAGTCCGACGCCACCAGCAAGCTCTCCCGCGAGCACACCGTCGCCCACCCGGTGCCCGGCCTGGTCGTCGTCGCCGGCGGCAAGTACACGACCTACCGGGTGATGGCGAAGGACGCCGTCGACGAGGCCGTGCACGGCCTCGGCCCTGGGGTATCCCCTGCACGAAGTGCTTGGGGAGGGGTCGCCCCCTGCGTCACCGAGGACACCCCGCTGATCGGTGCCGAGGGCTACCGCGCGCTGTGGAACGCGCGGGCGAGGATCGCCGCCCGCACAGGCCTCCACACCGTCCGCGTGGAACACCTGCTCGACCGGTACGGCTCCCTGGCCGAGGAACTCCTCGCGCTCGTCGCCGAGGACCCCTCGCTCGGCGAACCGCTCGCCGCGGCCGACGACTACCTGCGCGCCGAGATCGTCTACGCCGCATCCCACGAGGGCGCCCGCCACCTGGACGACGTCCTCACCCGTCGCACCCGCGTCTCCATCGAGACCTTCGACCGCGGCACCCGCAGCGCGCGCGAGTGCGCCGAGCTGATGGCACCGGTCCTCGGCTGGGACGAGCGCCAGATCGAGAAGGAGGTCGCGCACTACGAGAAGCGGGTCGAGGCGGAGCGCGAGTCGCAGCGGCAGCCCGACGACCTGACGGCGGACGCCGCCCGGCTCGGCGCGCCCGACATCGTCCCGCTCTGACGGGGCTTCGCCTGACGGGGACCGCTTACTGACGGGACTCCGCCTGACGGTGTGTCCGGGGCGGGAGGGAACCCGGGGACGGCGGTGGCGCGTCGTCATACCGGAGTACGGACCCGGGGGCGCCGCCCGCCGCGAGGTGAGGGACAATGGCGTCTCTTCCAGGGCGGGTTGCCGCAGCGTGCGGAGTGCGGCGGACGCGGCGGAGATCAGGGATCGCAGAGGGGACGCATGTCGGAGTCGGAGCAGTCGCGGGACACGGCGAAGGACCCCCGGCGGGACGCCGTGGCGGGGGCCGCGACCGACGGCGGGCGGGGGACGGTTCCGGCCGCGCGCGAGGCGGCACGGGACGAGGCCGAACGGGGCGAAACGGCGAAGGACGCGGAGGCCGTTGACGCGGAGACCGGCGCCGAGGCCGGGGCCGGTGTCGAGAGCCGTACGCCCCAGGATGCGAAGCCGCAGGACGCCACGCCCCAGGACGTGAAGCCCCAGGACGTGAAGCCCGGTGGCGGGCGGGTGCCGGGGACCGAACCGTCCACCGGGCGGGCCGGTTTCGGTGCCGGGGACGGCGACGGGCAGCGGCCCGCGGCCGACCGGCTCCGCAAGGGCTCCGCCTCCACCTCCACCACCGCCGAGACCGAGGGCCGGCTGCTCGCCGGCCGCTACCGGCTCGGCGCCCTCGTCGGCCGCGGCGGCATGGGCACCGTCTGGCGCGCCGTCGACGAGACCCTCGGCCGCACCGTCGCCGTCAAGGAACTCCGCTTCCCCAACAGCATCGACGAGGACGAGAAGCGACGCCTCGTCACCCGGACCCTGCGCGAGGCCAAGGCCATCGCCAAGATCCGCAACAACGGCGCCGTGACCGTCTACGACGTCGTCGACGAGGACGACCGCCCCTGGATCGTCATGGAGCTCATCGAGGGCAAGTCGCTCGCCGACGCCGTGCGCGAGGACGGCGTCCTCACCCCGCGCCGCGCCGCCGAGGTCGGCCTCGCCATCCTCGACGTGCTCCGCTCCGCGCACCGCGAGGGCATCCTCCACCGCGACGTGAAGCCCTCCAACGTCCTCATCGCCGACGACGGCCGCGTCGTCCTCACCGACTTCGGCATCGCCCAGGTCGAGGGCGACCCCTCCATCACCTCCACCGGCATGCTCGTCGGCGCCCCCTCGTACATCTCGCCCGAGCGCGCCCGCGGCCACAAGCCGGGCCCCGCCGCCGACCTGTGGTCGCTGGGCGGACTGCTGTACGCGGCGGTCGAGGGCAGCCCGCCGTACGACAAGGGCTCCGCGATCGCGACCCTCACCGCCGTCATGACCGAGCCGGTCGACCCGCCGAAGAACGCGGGCCCCGAGCTGGAGCAGGTCATCTACGGCCTGCTCGCCAAGGACCCGGCGCAGCGGCTCGACGACGCCCGCGCCCGGGTGCTGCTGCGCGCCGTGCTCGACGCCCCCGAGGCCGCCCCGGAGCCCTCGCCCGAGGTGACCAGGATCGTTCCGCTGCCGACCCGCCCCGAGCGGGACCCGGCGGCGGCGGTCGTCGCCCGCGAGAAGGCCCCCGAGCCCGCCGCCGAGCGGATGAGGGGCGCCCTCGCCTCCGTACGGAACGCGGCAGCGGCGGCCAAGGCGGAGGCGAAGGACCGCTCCAGGGAGCGGAGCAAGGAACAGACCCGGCCCGTGCCTCCGCAGGGCGGCCCCCGTACGGCGCCGGTCCGCGCCCCGCTCACCGACGTCGTCCCCCGGCGCACCCTGGTGATCATCGCCGCGGTCGCCGTCCTCGCCGTGCTCGGCACCATCCTCGCCGTCTCCCTGAGCGGCGGCGACAAGGGCGACCAGGGCAAGGACGGCGACGCCACCGTCTCGGCCGGGACCACCGCGGGCGGCGACGGCGGCTCGGGTTCCGGCTCCGACTCCGGTACGGACGGCGGCAAGGGCGGGGCGCCGAGCGACCCCGGCCAGCAGGGCGGCGCCCAGCCCGGCGGCAACGGCTCGACCGGCGGCAACGGCTCGACCGGAGACGGCGGTTCGAACGGTACGAACGGCTCCACGGGCACCTCCACCGGGCAGACCGGCACCCCGCCCACCGCCGAGCCCAGCGGCGGCACCGGCACCGGCGCCGCACTGCCCGCCGGCTACGCCCTCGTCACCAACGACCGCTTCCACTTCTCCATGGCCATGCCCTCCTCCTTCACCATGCGCCCGATAGACGGCTACAACGGCGGCGCCATATGGAGCGAGAGCGGCGGCTTCCCGCGCGTCCAGGTCGATTTCAACGCCAGCCCCAAGGACGAAGCCAAGGCCGCCTGGCTCGCCGCCATGGGCGGTGTCCGCCTGAGCAGCAGCGGCTATGAACACATCCGCATCGACAGCGTCTCGTACAAGGGCTACCCGACCGTCGCGGACTGGGAGTTCAAGCGGAACCAGAAGGGCATGCGGGTCCACGTCCTCAACCGGGGCTTCAAGGTGGACGCCACGCACGGCTACTCGATCATGATCACCTGCAAGGACGAGGAGTGGAACGGGGCCGAGTGCAGGACGCTGCGCGAGACGGCGTTCGCCACGTTCAGCCCCAAGGACTGACCGGCGCCCCGTATCGTGAGGGCGGGGACGACCGACGCGCGGGGGAGGCGCCGTGGACGAGTACGCGGGAAGGGTGCTGGCCGAGCGCTACCGCCTGCCGCTGCCGCCCGCCGGCACCGACTCCCTGACCGACCCGCTCGCCGAACTCGTCGAGACCCGCGCGTTCGACACCTACAGCGGGCAGGAGGTGCGGGTCCGTCAGGTCCCGCTGCCCGAGATCGTCGACGCCGAGGTCCTCGGCGAGACACCCGCGCCCACCGGTCCGTACGCGGGCGGGGTCAGGGGCGGCGCCACCCGCAGACCGGCCGAGCCGGTCGTGCGCAGGGCGGTGGAGGCGGCCCAGGCCGCCGCCCAGATCCCCGACCACCCCTTACTGGACCAGGTCTTCGACGTCTTCGCGGAAGCCGGCTCGCTGTGGATAGTCAGCGAGCACGTGGCCGCCCGCCCCCTCTCCGCCCTCCTCGCCGAGGGCCCGCTCAACCCGTTCCGGGCCGCCGAGATCGCCGCGGACGTCCTCACCGGCCTGCGCGCCCTCCACGCCCACGGCTGGGTCCACCGCAACATCACCGCCCGCACGGTCCTTGTCTGCGACGACGGCCGCGTCCTCCTCACCGGCCTCGCCGCCGGCGCCGCCGAGGAAGCCCTCTGCGGCTACGCCCCCGTCCCCGACCCCGAGGACCTCGCCTTCCCGCCGGCGCCGGGACCCGAGGCGTACGAGCCCCAGGAGGACGCCGGGGAACCGTACGGGACCGGCGAGTTCCACGAGCCCGAGCCGTACGAGACCGGGGAACCGTACGAGACCGGGGAACCGTACGAGACCGGCGAGTACGCGGCACCCGAGCCGTCGCCCGAGTCGTCGGAGCCGTACCAGGACCCGGAGCCGGAAGCCGAGCCGGACCCGGAGCCCGTCCCGTACGGCGTCGATCCCTACGGCCGGGCGACGCCCGTCCCGCGTCCCGCGGCCCCGCCCGAGGTCCCGGCGGTGCCGCCCAGCGCCGACCTGCGGGCGGCCCGGGCGGGGGCCATCGCCGCCTACCGCGCGGCCACCCGTGCCGCCGCCGCGCGGCTCGGCGACACCGGCTCCGAGCCCGAGCCCGGGGCGCCCGCGCTCCCGGAGACCACCCGCCCCGGGCCCGCGCCGCAGTGGTGGGCGCGCACGGCGGACGCCGAGGACGACGAGGCCGACGACGGGGGCGACGAGGAGGACGAGGCCGACGACGGGGGCGACGAGGAGGACGAGGCCGGGACCGGGGGGCCGTACGGCGGTCCGCACCCGCCCCGCCTGATGCTCAAGGGCACCTGGAGCGACGGCCCGCACGCCTCCCGCGACAACTCGCCGCCGGTCCCGGCCGGCGGCGGTCCCGTGCTGCCCGGCTCCGGCCGCCCCGCGCTGCCCGCGGGCTACACGGCCGCGACCCCGGAGCCCGTCCGCCGGGCGCCGCAGCCCGTCGAGGTCGCCGTCCCCGCACAGCCCGGCCCGCCGGGGGAGCGGTACCGGGGGCCGACCACCCGGCTCGCCGCCGAGCGGGCCCGGCAGACCCGGATCGCGGTCGTCGGCGCCGTCACCGAGCGCTGGGCCCCCGAACAGGCCGGGCCCGTGCACGAGAACTGGCGGCTCGCCCCGCCCATCGGCCCCGCCACCGACCTGTGGGCGCTCGGCGCCCTGCTCTACCGGGCCGTCCAGGGCCACGCCCCCTACCCGGAGGACAGCGCGGCCGAACTGGTCCAGCTGGTCTGCGCCGAACCGCCCGCCTTCGCCGAGGAGTGCGGCCCGCTGCGCCCGGTGGTCGAGTCCCTGCTGCGCCAGGACCCCACCGAGCGCCCCGACTTCGAGGAGCTGCGCGGCTGGCTGCGGTCGCTGGTCCGTTCCGCGCCGGAGCCGGAGGCGGACTTCGCGGCCGTGCCCCCGCCGCCGTTCGACGCGAAGCGGCTGCCGATCCTGCGCCGCCGGGGCGAGCTGGTCCGCCGCCGTCGTGCCGCCGGTTCGGGCCGTCGCCGGCACCGCCGCACCAAGGACCCGCGCGGAAACCGGACCGCCGCGCCCGCCCCCGTACCCGAGGAACAGCCGCCCACGGAGCAGTTCCCCACGTACGAGCAGCAGTACGAGCAGCCGTACGAGCAGCCGTACGAGCAGCCGTACGAGCCCCACCAGCCGCACGAGCCCCACCCGTACGAGGCCCACCAGGCATACGACGACCACGCCTACGAGGAGGCCGAGCCCAGGCCCAAGCCCCCGCGCCGGTCGCCGCGCTCCCCCGGCCGGCGTCTGCTGCTCCTCGTCCTCCTGCTGCTCGGCGGGGTCCTGACGTACGTCGCCGTCACCCTGCCCGGCGCGGAGAAGACGCCCGCCGACGCCCGCCCGACCCCGTCCCCGACCGGGACCACGGCCCCGCCCGCCGCAACGACCACCGCCACGACCGCCCCCACGACCGCCCCCACCACCCCGCCTCCCACATCGGCCTCGCCGCCACCCGCCCCCTCCGCCCCCGCCCTCGCCTCCGGTTACGTGCTGCGCGAGGACCCGGAGGGGTTCCGGATCGGGGTGCCGCGCGACTGGCGCCGCAGCCCCGTCAACGACGCGGGGCAAGTCCGCTACAGCGGCGGCGACTTCACGATGATCGTCGTCCCGGGCCGGGACAGCGTCCGGGACAACGGCTCCGATCCGCTGGAGTACCAGAACTCCAAGGAGCGCGAGCTGGAGCCCTACCGGCAGTCGAGCTGGTCGCAGTTGGTGAAGGCCCGGCGGGTGGACATCGGCCGGACGCCCACCGCCGAGGGGCACTACACCTGGATCGACAGCACGGGCCGGGAGGTCTTCGTCCGCAACCTCGCCCTGATCGACGGCGGCCGCTACTACGTGGTCCAGGTGATCGGCCCGGAGAGCGAGCGGGACAAGGTCTCGGAGGTCTACGACGAGGCCGTGAAGGGGTTCCGGCCGGGCCGCTGACCCCCTCCGCCGCCAGGCCGTCACCCCCTCCGTCACCCCCCGCCGGTCACGGTGCTGTTCCTTTGCGGGCCCCGAGGTTCCGTCCGCCGTCCCCTCCTCCGTAACCTGGCATCGGAAGCAACGGGGCGGGGGCAAGTGGAACACTCTCACAGCACAGGGTCGGGGCTGCTGCTCGCCGGGCGGTACCGGCTCGGCGAGTCCATCGGGCGCGGCGGCATGGGCAAGGTCTGGCGCGCGCACGACGAGGTCCTGCACCGCGTGGTCGCGGTGAAGGAGCTGACGGCGGGTCGCTTCGTCGCCGAGGCCGACCGGCTGGTGCTGCACGCCCGCACCCAGAAGGAGGCGCGGGCCGCCGCCCGGATCTCCCATCCCGGTGTGGTGACCGTCCACGACGTCCTCGAACACGACGACCGGCCCTGGATCGTCATGCAGTACGTCGACGGGCCCTCGCTCGCCGACGCGGTCAAGGAGGCCGGGACGATCGCGCCGCGCGAGGCGGCCCGGGTCGGGCTGCACGTCGTCGGCGCGCTGCGCGCCGCGCACGCGGCCGGGGTGCTCCACCGGGACGTGAAGCCCGGCAACGTCCTGCTCGCCCGGGACGGGCGGGTCCTCATCACCGACTTCGGCATCGCGGCGATCGAGGGCGACTCGACCATCACCCGCACCGGTGAACTCGTCGGCTCCATCGACTACCTGGCGCCCGAGCGGGTACGGGGCGGCGATCCCGGTCCGGCCTCCGACCTCTGGTCGCTCGGCGCCACCCTGTACACGGCGGTCGAGGGCGCCTCGCCGTTCCGCCGCACGTCCCCGATCAGCACCATGCAGGCCGTCGTCGGCGAGGAGCCGCCCCACCCGGCGAACGCGGGACCGCTCGCCTCCGTCATCGTGGCGCTGCTGCGCAAGGACCCGGAGCAGCGGCCGCGCGCGGACGAGGCCGAGCGGATGCTGCTGGACGCGATGGAGGGGCGCAGCCCGGCGACGGCCCAGGCGTACGTGCCGACGCAGCGGATGCCCCGGGACCTGGGGGAGACGGGTGCCGCCGCGGCCCCGGAGGACGTACCGGCGCCGTCCTCGGCCCCTGCGACTCCGACTCCGACCCCGACCACGTCCCAGACCCAGGCCTCCTCGCCCACCCTCGTTCCCGCCACGCCCGCGCCCTCCGTCCCGAGGAAGGGCCGCTGGCGTTCCGCCGCCCTCACCGCGGTGCTCGCCGCCGCCGTCGCGGGCGGCGCCGTCTTCGCCGTGATGCAGTACGGGGGCGGGGGCGACGAGCCCCGTACCGGTACGAGCACCGGCGCCACGCCCACGCCCACCGCCACCGCCACCGACAAGGACGTGACGGCGGACGGCGTCCCGGCGGGCTGGCGGCGCGTCGAGGACCCGGCGGGCTTCAGCCTGGTCGTCCCGGACGGCTGGAAGCGCCAGAAGGACGGCGACAACATCGACTACACCCCGGACGGCGGCCGCCACCGCCTCCGGATCAGCATCGACGAGCGCCCCGACTTCGAGAACCCGTACATGCACCTCCTGGACCTGGAGAAGACGCTCCAGAAGCGGATGGACTACCGGCGGGTGTGGCTGAGCCAGAACACCTACCGCGATCAGGTCAAGTCCGCGCTGTGGGAGTTCACCTGGACCGAGAAGCAGAACTTCCCGGGGCCCCGGCACGCGATCGACCAGGTGTACTTCGCCGACGACGGCACCGAGTACGCGATCTACATGACCTCGCCGGAGTCGAGCTGGGAGAAGACCCGGGAGCAGTTCGACATCGTCGTCCAGCACTGGCGGGCGCCCGGCTCCTGACCTCGGACCCATGGTCTCCCTCATGGTCTCCCTCATGGTCTCCGGAAAATCTTCATGGCGGGCTCTCCGGGCCGTAAGCCCCTGATCAGGGCTTATGTGCCAGTGATCACTGGCGTGTTGTGCGCAGGTGGTGAAAACGCGTTACCGGCGGGTACCCAAAGACCGGAACGGCGCTTACGCTCGGCGTCATGACGGACTCGCAGGCCCCCGCCGCCCTCCCGGTTCCCGCCGATGACGACGCCGCGCCCGCGGCCCGCCCCGCCGCGCCGGTCGTCCCCGCCCAGGCGGCCCCGGTCGCCACCGCCTCGCTCGCCGCCGTCCCGGCCGGTGCGACCAATCCGGTCGCGCCCGCCCCGGCCGGCGCCCGGACCGCCGCCGACGTGGTGACGCCCGAGCTGGTCGCCCGGCTCACCCGCGGGGTCGTCGGCTCCGGCCGCACCGCCAACCACACCCCGTTCACCGGGAAGAAGCTGGCGGACCTGCCGGAGGCCACCGCGGAGGACGTCGCCGAGGCGTTCGAGCGCGCCCGCGCCGCGCAGGCCGCCTGGGCCGCCACCCCCGTCCGGGCCCGCGCCGCCGTCCTGCTCCGCTTCCACGACCTGGTCCTCGCCCGCCAGTCCGAGGTCCTCGACCTCATCCAGCTGGAGACCGGCAAGGCCCGGCTGCACGCCCACGAGGAGGTCCTCGCGGTCGCCGTCGCCGCCCGCCACTACGGCCGCAAGGCGTCCTCGTACCTGCGCCCCAAGCGGCACACCGGCGTCGTCCCGACCCTCACCAAGGTGACCGAGCTGCGCCAGCCGCGCGGGGTCGTCGGCCAGATCGCCCCCTGGAACTACCCGCTCGAACTCTCCGTCGGCGACGCCCTGCCCGCCTTCGTGGCGGGCAACGCCCTCGTCATGAAGCCCGACACCGAGACCGCGCTCACCGCGCTCTGGGCCCGCGACCTGCTCGTCGAGGCCGGTCTGCCGGCCGAGGTCTTCCAGGTCGTGCTCGGCGAGGGCCCGGTCGTCGGCCCCGAGGTCGTCCGCCACGCCGACTACGTCTCCTTCACCGGCTCCACCCGCACCGGCCGCGAGGTCGCCCAGGGCGCCGCAGCCCGTCTCGTCGGCGTCTCCCTCGAACTCGGCGGCAAGAACGCCATGCTGGTGCTCAAGGACGCCGACGTCGAGAAGGCCGCCGCCGGAGCCGTCCGCGCCTGCTTCTCCTCCGCCGGCCAGCTCTGCATCTCCATCGAGCGCCTCTACGTGCACGAGTCGATCGCCGACGCCTTCGTCGAGCGCTTCGCCGCCCGCACGAAGGCGATGCGGCTCGGCAACGCCCTCGCGTACGGCGCCGACATGGGCTCCCTCGTCGGCGAGCGGCAGCTGGAGGCCGTCACGAAGCACGTCGAGGAGGCCGTCGCCCAGGGCGCCGTGCTCGTCGCCGGCGGCGTCGCCCGCCCCGACATCGGACCGCTCTTCTACGAGCCGACCATCCTCGACGGCGTCGAGCCGACGATGTCCGTCTGCGCCGAGGAGACCTTCGGCCCGGTCGTCTCGATCTACCGCTTCACCGACGAGGACGAGGCGATCGCGCGCGCCAACGCCACCCCGTACGGCCTCAACTCCTCCGTCTGGACCACCGACTCCCGCCGCGGCCACGCCGTCGCCGCCCGCCTGCGCACCGGCACCGTCAACATCAACGAGGGGTACGCCCCCGCGTACGGCAGCGTCCGCGCCCCCATGGGCGGCATGAAGGACTCCGGCCTCGGCCGCCGCCACGGCTCCGAGGGCATCCTCAAGTACACCGAGGCCCAGACCGTCGCCCAGCAGCGCCTGATGCCGCTCGCGCCCTCCTTCGGGATGACCGACGAGAAGTACGCGGCGGTGATGAGCCTCTCCCTGAAGGCGCTGAAGGCCCTGCGTCTGAGCTGACGCCTCTTCCTCCCCTCCGCCCTTTTCCTCCCGATCCTCTTGAGGAGAGCCATGACCGCGGTACCCCCTGCCCGAAATCAGGACGAGGAAGGCGCGTACGACTACGACGTCCTCGTGGTCGGCTCCGGCTTCGGCGGTTCGGTCACCGCCCTCCGGCTCACCGAGAAGGGGTACCGGGTCGGCGTCCTGGAGGCCGGCCGCCGCTTCACCCGGGAGACCCTGCCGAAGAACTCCTGGGACCTGAGGAACTTCCTGTGGGCCCCCGCCCTCGGTCTCTACGGCATCCAGCGCATCCACCTGCTCGGCAACGTGATGGTGCTGGCGGGTGCAGGGGTGGGCGGTGGTTCGCTCAACTACGCGAACACGCTCTACGAGCCGCTCGCCCCGTTCTTCGACGACCCGCAGTGGAGGGACATCACCGACTGGCGGTCCGAGCTCGCCCCGTACTACGACCAGGCGAAACGGATGCTGGGCGTCCGGCTGAACCCGACGATGACCCCCTCCGACGTGCACCTGAAGTCCGCCGCAGAGGCCATGGGCATCGGCGACACCTTCCACATGGCGCCGGTCGGCGTCTTCTTCGGGGACGGCGACGACGGCGACGGTACGGCGCGGGCGAAGCCGGGCGGAGAGGTGGCCGACCCGTTCTTCGGCGGCGTCGGCCCCTCGCGCAGGGCCTGCACCGAGTGCGGCGAGTGCATGACCGGCTGCCGCCACGGCGCCAAGAACACCCTCAACGAGAACTACCTGTACCTCGCGGAGAAGGCGGGCGCGGTCGTCCACCCGATGACCTCGGTCGTCGCCGTCACCGAGGACGCGCGCGGCGGCTACGCGGTGAGGACCCTGCCCACCGATGCCCGGAGGAAGGGCGAGGGGCGCACCTTCACCGCCCGCCGGGTGGTGATCGCCGCCGGTACGTACGGGACCCAGACCCTGCTGCACCGGATGAAGGACACCGGCCTGCTGCCCCGGATCTCCGCCCGGCTCGGCGAGCTGACCCGCACCAACTCCGAGGGCCTGGTCGGCGCCCAGACCACCGACCGCCGCTACCGGCGCAAGCACGGCGAGGAGAGGGCCGACTTCACCCGCGGCGTCGCCATCACCTCGTCCGTCCACCCCGACGAGAACACCCACATCGAGCCGGTCCGCTACGGCAAGGGCTCCAACTCGATGGGCGGCCTCACCGTCCTCCAGGTCCCCTACGGCACCCACCGGGTGCGCAACTGGGTCCTCAACATGCTCCGGCACCCGGCCCTGGCGCTCCGCTCGCTCTCCAACCGGCGCTGGTCCGAGAAGACCATCATCGGCCTCGTCATGCAGTCCCTCGACAACTCGCTGACGACCTACCGCAAGCCCGGCGGCCTCGGGAAGGGCCTGCTCACGGCCCGCCAGGGGCACGGGGCGCCGAACCCGACGCAGATCGAGGCGGCGACCCGGGCCGCCTCCCTGCTCGCCGAGGAGATCAACGGCTTCGCCGGCTCCAACATCGGCGAGCTGATGGGCACCCCGCTGACCGCCCACTTCCTCGGCGGCTGCCCGATCGGCGCCGACGCGGAGTCCGGCGTCATCGACCCGTACCACCGCCTCTACGGCCACCCCGGCATCTCGGTCGTGGACGGCGCGGCGGTCTCCGCCAACCTCGGCGTGAACCCGTCCCTGACGATCACCGCCCAGGCGGAGCGGGCCATGTCCTTCTGGCCGAACAAGGGCGAGGAGGATCCGCGGCCGCGGCAGGGCGAGGCGTACGTACGCCTGGCACCGGTCGAGCCGAAGTCGCCGGCGGTCCCGGCCGGGGCCTTCGGCGCCCTGCGCCTGCCCTTCCTCGGCATCCCGACGGTCCCGCCGAAGAAGAGTCTGTAGGGGTTCCTGCGTAGGGCTTCCGGAAAGACGGAAGGGCGCTGCACCCCCCTCCGAGTGCAGCGCCCTTCCGGCTTTTCGGTGTTGCTGCATAGATGACCTCCGGCCCCCGCCATTGGTTGTAGGCGTTGCACCGGATCTCCATGTGACGCGCGTCACTCTGATGGGTCATGAGGAAGAGGGTCATGAGAAAAGGGGCCCGTGCCGCGATTCCGGTCGCGGCACGGGCCCGGGTCCGGCGCCGGTGTCAGGGCAGCGGCGGCGCCGAACGGAGCGGCGCCGGGGGGTCGCGCCGCATCGGGGGAGGGAAGCCGAGGGGGACGGTCGTACGGGTCGGGGTGCTGGGCCGCGAGGGGCACGGCCGGTGAGCCGGTTGCGGTCGGTCCCGGGCGTCCCCGGGACCGACCGCCCTTTCTGGGTGACCGGGCTGCTGTCCCCTGCCGTCCGGTCACGCGCGCTGGAGCGAGGTCCCACGACGTGCCAGAAGCACGCCACACGCTCCAGCGGAGCCACGCGTGGTTTCTATGGGCCCGCCCCTGGCTGGCACGGACACCCCGCTCAACGAAGCCCGGCGGGCGCCGGTCACGCGCCGTACGGGTGAGACCGGCCCCGAACGCGGGTGCGGGCACCCACTCAGACGCGTCCCACCGGTTCCTTCGGGCCGCTCAGATGCGGCCGCGGCACAGCTCCAGCATCGTCATCGCCAGCGCCGTGCCCGGCTTGCCCAGGGCGTCCCGGTAGTGGGCCAGGACCTCCATCTCGCGGGCCAGGTTGACCCGGCGGCCGCCGGAGGAGATCCGCGCCTCCTGGATCACCGCCGAGATCGCCACCCGTTCCTGGATGAGACCGATGATCCGGTCGTCGAGCGCGTCGATCCGCTCGCGGGCGTCGCCGATCAGCGAGGCCGCCTTGTCGGTGCGGGCGCCGGTCTGCTCGGTGAGGGTCTTCTGGGGGAGGGTCTGCTCGGTGAGGGTCTCGCTGGTCATCTGGGGCTCCTCGTGGGGTCTCGGTGGTGTCTCGTGACGGGGAGGCCCCGGATCGGCACGGCCCGGGAAAGCAGAACGCCCCGGGCCTTGTCGGCCCGGGGCGCCTGGGAAGTCGCTTGTCAGTTGCTCAAGCAGCACGACCATGGCATCCGGACCGGCCGGTGCCATAGGTAAAGACGAAGGTCGTGAGCTCGCGCATGGCGCCCAGTATGGAGCCCGCGCTCCGGGCCGGGTCAAGCCGGGCCCGGATGGTGAGACGAAGGCCACCCGGGTTCGGATGGTGAGACGAAAAGCGTCACGCGCGCGCCGGTAGAATCGACAAATAGCCCCCTTCGGGGGAACCCCGCAGGGAATCCTCCTACCGCCGGAAGGCCGCCGTAGTGTCATCAGCGCCCCCCGCTGCCGCGCCCGACGTCACCAACCCGGACGTAGTCCTCGTTGTCGACTTCGGCGCCCAGTACGCCCAGCTCATCGCCCGTCGCGTCCGTGAGGCGCGGGTCTACAGCGAGATCGTCCCGTCCACCATGCCGGTGGCCGAGATGCTGGCCAAGAACCCCAAGGCGATCATCCTCTCCGGCGGTCCGTCCTCCGTGTACGCGGAGGGCGCCCCGCGTCTCGACCGCGCGCTCTTCGAGGCCGGCGTGCCCGTCTTCGGCATGTGCTACGGCTTCCAGCTGATGGCGACGACCCTCGGCGGCACCGTCGACAACACCGGCGCCCGCGAGTACGGCCGCACCCCGCTGCACGTCACCAAGGCCGGCTCCACCCTCTTCGAGGGCACCCCGGTCGAGCAGTCCGTGTGGATGTCGCACGGCGACGCCTGCTCCGCCGCCCCCGAGGGCTTCACCGTCACCGCCTCCACCGACGTGGTCCCGGTCGCCGCCTTCGAGAACGACGAGAAGAAGCTCTACGGCGTCCAGTACCACCCCGAGGTGCTGCACTCCACGCACGGCCAGCAGATCCTGGAGCACTTCCTCTACCGCGGCGCCGGCATCGAGCCCAACTGGACCACCGGCAACGTGATCGAGGAGCAGGTCGCCGCGATCCGCGCCCAGGTCGGCACCAAGCGCGCCATCTGCGGCCTCTCCGGCGGCGTCGACTCCGCCGTGGCCGCCGCCCTCGTCCAGAAGGCCATCGGCTCCCAGCTCACCTGCGTCTACGTCGACCACGGTCTGATGCGCAAGGGCGAGACCGAGCAGGTCGAGAAGGACTTCGTGGCCGCCACCGGCGTCCAGCTGAAGGTCGTGGACGCGCAGGAGCGCTTCCTCACCGCCCTCGCCGGCGTCTCCGACCCGGAGACCAAGCGCAAGATCATCGGCCGTGAGTTCATCCGCGTCTTCGAGCAGGCGCAGGCCGAGATCGTCGCCGAGGGCGCCGCCGACGGCGAAGAGGTCGCCTTCCTCGTCCAGGGCACCCTCTACCCGGACATCGTCGAGTCCGGCGGCGGCACCGGCACCGCCAACATCAAGTCCCACCACAACGTGGGTGGCCTCCCCGAGGACCTGGAGTTCCAGCTCGTCGAGCCGCTGCGGCAGCTCTTCAAGGACGAGGTCCGCATGGTCGGCCAGGAGCTCGGCCTGCCCGAGGAGATCGTCCAGCGCCAGCCCTTCCCGGGTCCCGGCCTCGGCATCCGCATCGTCGGCGAGGTCACCAAGGAGCGCCTGGACCTGCTCCGCGAGGCCGACGCCATCGCCCGCGAGGAGCTGACCGCCGCCGGCCTCGACCGCGAGATCTGGCAGTGCCCGGTCGTCCTGCTCGCCGACGTCCGCTCCGTGGGCGTCCAGGGCGACGGCCGCACCTACGGCCACCCGATCGTGCTGCGCCCGGTCTCCTCCGAGGACGCCATGACGGCCGACTGGTCGCGCCTGCCGTACGAGGTCCTCGCCCGGATCTCCACCCGCATCACCAACGAGGTCCCCGACGTCAACCGCGTCGTCCTCGACGTCACCAGCAAGCCCCCGGGCACCATCGAGTGGGAGTGACCCCTCCCGCACGCACCCGAGGCCGCCGCCCCCGCACCCCGCGGGCGGCGGCCTCGCCGCTTCCGGAGCCGCGGCCTCCGGGACCGCTGCTTCCGGCCTCGCCGCTTCCGGAGCCGCGGCCTCCGGGACCGCTGCTTCCGGCCTCATCGCTTCCGGAGCCGCGGCCTCCGGGACCGCTGCTTCCGGCCTCATCGCTTCCGGAGCCGCTGACTCCGGGGCTGTTGTTTCCGGCCCCGTCGCTTTCCGGTCCCGTCCGGCCTCTGGTGACTTGACCGGCCGGGCATTACCTTCCCGCGCATGACCGAGACACCGGCCCCCGTACCCGTCCCCGTCCCCGTCCCCGTGGACCGGCTCCACTTCGCCATGCCGCCCGTCCACGCGACGGCCGAGGAGGAACGCGCCCACCGCAAGCAGCGGCTCGCCGGCGCGCTCCGCCTCTTCGGACGGCTCGGGTACGAGGAGGGCGTCTCCGGCCACATCACCGTCCGCGACCCCGAGTACGACGACTGCTACTGGGTGAACCCCTTCGGCGCCCCTTTCGGCGACCTGACCGCGAGCGACCTCGTCCTCGCCAACGGCGAGGGCCAGGTCGTCCTCGGCGACCAGCACGTCAACCAGGCCGCCTTCACCGTCCACGCCCAGGTCCACCGCGCCCGCCCGGACGCCGTCGCCGTCGCCCACACCCACTCCACCCACGGCCGCGCCCTGGCCGCCCTCGGCGAACTCCTCGACCCCCTCACCCAGGAAGCCTGCGCCTTCTACCAGGACCACGCCCTCTACGACGCCTACACCGGCGTCACCGTCGACACCGAGGAGGCCCGCCGGATCGCCGTCGCCCTCGGCCCCTTCAAGGGCATCGTGCTGCGCAACCACGGCCTGCTCACCGTCGGCTCCTCCGTCGACGCCGCCGCCTGGTGGTTCATCGCCATGGACCGCTGCGCCCGCATCCAGCTCTCCGCCCGCGCCGCCGGCAAACCCGTCCTCATCGACCACAAGGACGCCGTCGCCACCCGCGAACAGCTCGGCAGCGACCTCGTCGCCTGGATCAACTACCAGCCCTTGTGGCGCAGAATCAGCCGAGCGGAGCCCGAACTCCTGTCGTAACACCATCGCCTCACCTTTCTGTACGTCAATGGGACGGCACGCCAATCACCCTCGGGCGGGGCGCACGCGGCCCTCACGAGCCCCCTCGGTGCGGCACAATTCCGAGGAATAAAGCGCAAGTTGAGCTCGGGAGGTGGCGGCGCCGTGGCGATTCAAGAGGCGAGACGATACGAGGGGCGCCACGCGGCCGACGACCATCCGACGGCCTGCGCGGGCTGCGCCCACTGCGGCGAGAACGGCCACCGCCGGGCCGTCGCCGCCTTCCTCGCCCGCCGCGAGGAACTCGCCGCCGGCCACGGCGTCCCCGCCGCCGTCGCCCACTCCCCGGTCGCCGCCCGCCAGTGGGTCTCCGACGAACTCGCCCAGTCGGCCCGCGCCGTCACCGCCCACGGCCGGGAAGCCGGACTCGCCTGGCTCGCCCGCGTCCGCACCGGCAGCATCGCCGTCGTCTGGGCCGCCGTCCTCGCCCTCCTCCTCGGCCAGGCCCTCACCGCCCTCGGCACCGGCTGGACCGCCACCCGCACCGCCGGCCTCTGCACCGCCCTCCTCCTCGCCGCCCCGCTCACCGCCGCCGCCCACGCCCACCGCGCCCGCGGCGGCCTCCTCGCCCCGCTCACCGGCGAGGACAACCGGCTCTCCACCACCCGCGCCGTCGCCGCCTGGCTCCTCTTCCTCTGCTACGCCCTCCTCTTCCTCACCTCCCGCTCGCTCGCCACCACCCCTTTCGGCCTCTCCGCCGCCGCAGGCCTCGTCACCGTCCTCGCCCTCGTCTCCGGCGTCGCCGTCGCCTCCCGGTTCGTCGTCTCCGTCCGGATCGCCGCCCAGCGGCTCCAGAAGGTCCGCGCCGACCGGCCCCGCGCCGCCGACCTCCTCTGCGACGACAACGGCCGCGCCGACCTCGCCGACGTCCAGTACGTCCTCGTCTCCGGCGCGGTCCTCGCCCACTCCGCCGTCCGGCTCGCCACCGAACCCGGCCGCCTCCCCGAACTGCCCTGGTCCCTCGCCCTCCTCGTCGCCGTCTCCGCCGCCTGGCACCTCGCCGCCACCTGCACCGAGGGCAACCGGCCCGCCGTCCACTCCGTGGTCCGCGCCCGCGAGGCCGGCGACCTCGACGCCCCCATCCGCACCGGCGACGACATCGAGATCCGCGGCCACGGCTTCGTCCCGCCCGGCGCCGCCGCCCCCGACCCGCTCACCCGGCTCGTCGTCCGCATCGGCCCGGTCCACGCCCATGTGCCCCTGGTTCCGGTCCCCGGTGGCTTCGCCAACCCCACCAACACCGTCCTCACCGTCTCCCTCCCCGCCGACGTCGAGCCCGGCCGCGTCGAGGTCTCCGTCGTCACCGCCGCCGGAATCGAGACCAACCGGGTCACGATCGACGTCGTCGACTGAGCATCCGGCCCCGCCCTGTATCCCCTCACGGGACAAGCGGAGACAATCGATCCGCGAACAGTCGTACGGGGCGTGGAGAGGTGACCGATCATGAGCGAGTACACGGACCGCCCCGGCGGGACCACCCTGAGGGACCGCATGGACACCTGGAAGGCCACCGCCTCCCGCTACGCCCTCCTCCCGCTCCGGATCTTCCTCGGCGTCACCTTCGTCTACGCCGGCCTCGACAAGCTCACCGATCCGGCCTTCCTCGCCGACACCGGCACCGGCTCCATCGGCGAGACCATGCGCGGCGTCCGCGACACCGCGGCGATCCCCGGCCTCGTCGACCTCGCCCTCCACAGCCCCACCGGCTTCGGCTACGCCATCGCCTTCGGAGAGATCGCCGTCGGCCTCGGCACCCTCCTCGGCCTCTACGCCCGGCTGGCGGCCCTCGGCGGCGCCCTGATCTCGCTGAGCCTCTGGCTCACCGTGAGCTGGCAGGTGAACCCGTACTACCTCGGCAACGACCTCGCCTATCTCATGGCCTGGCTGCCGCTGCTGCTCGCCGGGGCCCCGGTGCTCTCCGTCGACCGGCTCCTCGCCGAACGCCGCCGTATGCCGTAGGCCACCCAGGTCACCAGGCCGGCCACCCCGAGACCGCCGCACATCACCGGGACCGCCAGCCACCACGGCACTGTCCACCAGCCGGCGAGGTCGCCCCCGTAGGCCCAGGCCAGGCCGAGGGCGGCCACGCCGACGACCAGCCGGCCCGGACGGAACTCATGAAGCAGCACGGGTGACCTCCAACTGTCCAAGACCGACCTCCAGCGAGAGGTCCAGCGTCCCTGCCGGGTCCGTCCCGGTGGGCGGGTTCAGCGTCCGCGTCTCGTCGCGGCCCGGTTCGACGTCGATGTCGTCGGGCGCCTCGCCGGGCAGCCGCAGATCACCGAGACCCACCTGGGCGTGGAGCTTCACCACCACGTCCTCCGGCACGACCACCTTCAGCTTGCCCGCGCCCACGTCGACGGCCGTGGACACCGTCGTCCCTTCCGGCACCGCCAGCCGGGACAGATCCAGCGTCCCCACACCCGACCCCAGGTCGTACCGCGCCTGCACGGCGGCCACCGTGGGCGGCGTCCACGTCCGGCGCGTCCAGTCCGTGGTGATCCGGTCCGGCAGGGCGACCGCCCCGGCCAGCAGCGCCGCCGTCACCACCACCTGCACGATCGTGCCGAAGCCGGTGCGGCCCAGGAAACTGCTGACGACGAGCCCCAGACCGAAGACCGCGAGCGCGGCCGCGAAACCCGTCGCCAGACTGGTGCCCAGCGGCTGCGACTCCCAGGTCAGGGCGGTGCCCGTGATCGCGGCGGCCGCTGCCAGGAGAGTGACGAGACCGGCGATCGAGTACGGGCTGCGCCGCACCGACGGCTTCGGACGGCCCGGATCGGCCGGCGGCCCCCACTGGCTGCCCGGTCTCGGCACCTCGCCATCGACCCGGCCCCGCTCGTCGACGATGCCGTGCGGGCCCCACAGGTAGCCGATGGCCACCTTGCCCGTCGAACCGTCCTTCACGATCGGATCGCGCCACCACGAGCCCATCTCGATGAACGTCAGCGGCGGTGCCTTCGCCTCAGGCGGCACCGGGACGCGGCCGGGCGAGGTCTTCGGCCTTGCCGCAGCATCGCCCTCGGCCTCCCCCTCCTCTGCCGTGCGCCGCCGCTGCGACCAGTACGCGGCCGCCGCCGTCACCAGCGCCAGCATCACCGCGAAGCCCAGCAGCGAGCCCGTGCGCAGCATCGACAGGAAGATCCCGCAGCCGACCAGCGCCATCAGTATCGCCGCGAGCGAGGCACCGGACACCCGGCCGGTCAGCAGCCGCCGGCCCTCGCTCTCCTCCTCGCCCACGAGCGGTATCAGCAGCCAGGCGAATCCGTAGAAGATCAGACCGATGCCACCGGTCACCGCCAGCACCCCCACCACGATCCGGAAGATCACCGGATCCAGGTCGAAGTGCCGGCCGAGACCGCCGCAGACCCCGCCGACCACCTTGCTCGTGCGCGAGCGGCGCAGGGGAGCTGTGGAGGCGGCCTCGGCCGCCGGCGGGGCCTCGTGCTGCGTGTGCTGCGAAGGCGTCGAACTCGTCATGCGTCCATGCTGACGGACCGTGACCCTCGGACGGCACCGGGAACGACCCTGGCGCGACCCTGATATTCGACGGCGTGTCGACCCCGAGGCGATCCCGGGGTCGATCTCAGGGCCGACCCTGATGCCCCGCGAGGGCCGGACGTGTGACGATCGGTGCATGTCCGCAACCGCTCACGTCACCGACCTCGACGAACCGCCCGTGCGCAGGCTCTACCGGAGCGCCGACGGGCGGTGGCTCGGTGGTGTCGCCCGCGGTCTCGCCGGACACCTCGGCCTGCCCGTCGTATGGGTGCGCGCCGTCTTCGCGGTGCTCGTCCTCACCGAAGGACTCGGGCTGCTGCTCTACGCGGTCTTCTGGATCGTCGTCCCGCTCGGCGTCGGCGGCCGGGAGACCCCCCGCCCCGTCTTCGAGACCACCGCGGACGGCAGACGCCGGCTGCGGAAACCCGACCGCAACCAGATACTCGCCCTCATAGCCCTCGCGATCGGCGCGTCCGTCTTCATGGCGAACCTGCGGATGGACGGGGAGACGGGCCGGTACGTGTGGCCGACGCTGCTCATCGGCGTCGGTGTCGTCCTGGTGTGGCGGCAGGCCGACAACGCCCGCCGCGACACCTGGACCGGCCGTGCGGTCAGACACGGGCGCGGCTTCCACCTCCTGCGGGGGCTCGTCGGCGTGGCCCTGGTCGGCACCGGTCTCGCCGTCTTCGTGGTCGTGCGCGGCTCCGTCGCCCAGATCGGCACCGCGCTGACCGCCGCCGTCGCCGTCCTCACCGGCATAGCGCTGCTCGCCGGCCCCTGGCTGATCCGCATGTCGCAGGACCTCAGCGCGGAGCGGACCCTGCGCATCCGGGCCCAGGAGAGGGCCGAGGTCGCCGCCCACGTCCACGACTCCGTCCTGCACACCCTCACCCTGATCCAGCGCAACGCCGACGACGCCGGCGAGGTCCGCAGGCTCGCCCGCGCCCAGGAGCGGGAGCTGCGGAACTGGCTGTACAAGCCGGAGGGCACCGGCAGGGACGAGGAGCCGGAGACCCTCGCGGAGGCCGTGAAGCGGGCCGCCGCCGAGGTCGAGGACAAGCACGGCGTACCGCTGGAGGTGGTCGTCGTCGGCGACTGCCCGCTCGACGAGAAACTGGTCGCGCAGATGCAGGCCGCGCGCGAGGCGATGGTCAACGCCGCCAAGTACGGTGGCGAGGGCGGGGCGGTGCAGGTGTACGCCGAGGTGGAGGGCCGCACGGTGTTCGTCTCGGTCCGCGACCGGGGGCCGGGCTTCGACCTGGACGAGGTCCCCGAGGACAGAATGGGCGTACGGGAATCGATCATCGGCCGCATGCAGCGCAACGGCGGCACGGCCCGGCTGCGGGCCGTGCCGGGCGGGGGCACGGAGGTCGAGCTGGAGATGGAGAGGGCGGACGGATGAGCGACGAGACCGGAGCGACGGCCGGGGGCGGCGGGGAGACGGGTCCGGGCACGGCGGGCGGTGCCGGGCGCCGGGTGCGGGTCGTCCTCGTCGACGACCACCGCATGTTCCGTACGGGTGTGCAGGCGGAGATCGGCCGGACCGAGATCACCGGGGTCGAGGTCGTGGGCGAGGCCGCCGACGTCGACCAGGCCGTCACCGTGATCACCGCGACCAGACCGGAGGTCGTCCTCCTCGACGTCCATCTGCCCGGCGGCGGCGGGGTCGAGGTGCTGCGCCGCTGCGCCGGGCTGATGGCGGCCGCCGAGCACCCGGTGCGCTTCCTCGCGCTCTCCGTCTCGGACGCGGCGGAGGACGTGATCGGCGTGATCCGGGGCGGTGCCCGGGGCTACGTCACCAAGACGATCACCGGTGACGACCTGGTGGACTCGATCTTCCGGGTCCAGGAGGGCGACGCCGTCTTCTCCCCGCGGCTCGCCGGCTTCGTCCTCGACGCCTTCGCCTCCACCGACGCGCCCCCGGTGGACGAGGACCTGGACCGGCTGACCCAGCGGGAGCGGGAGGTGCTGCGGCTGATCGCCCGCGGCTACGCGTACAAGGAGGTCGCCAAGCAGCTCTACATCTCGGTGAAGACCGTCGAGTCGCACGTCTCCGCGGTGCTCCGCAAGCTCCAGCTCTCCAACCGGCACGAGCTGACCCGCTGGGCCACCGCCCGCCGGCTGGTCTGACCCCGGGCCCGCCCCGAGGCCCCGAGCCCCGGGGCTCAGGCGACGCGGGTGGCGCCCGCGAAGGGCATCTCGTCGATCGGCGCGATCCGGACCGGGGCACCCGGCCGGGGCGCGTGGATCATCTGGCCGCCGCCGATGTAGAGGCCCACGTGGCTGATGCCGGAGTAGAAGAAGACCAGGTCGCCCGGGGCCAGCTCCGCGCGGGAGACCCGGCGGCCGGCGTTGATCTGGGTGTAGGTGGTGCGCGGCAGGGACACCCCGGCGGCGCGCCAGGCGGCCTGGGTGAGGCCCGAGCAGTCGTAGGCCGAGGGGCCGGTGGCGCCCCAGACGTACGGCTTGCCGAGCTGCGCCCGGGCGAAGGAGATGGCCGCCGAGGCACGGCTGGTGGGGGCGGTCACCGGACCCCGTTCGCCGGAGGAGCGGTCCGCCCGGGCCGTGGTGCCGCCCGCGGCGGCCGCGCCGGTCCCGGAGGCGCTGGCGCCGGGGGCACCGGGGCGTGCCGTGGCGCCGGTCGTGGGTGGCGTGACGGAGCGGGCGGCGACGGCGGCCTCATAGCGGGCCCGCTCCTCGGCGGTGAGCCGGGCGAGGAGGTCGCGCGCGGCGGCGAGCTTGCCGAGGACGGCGGCCTTCTGGCGCCGAAGCTCGGCCTCGTGGCCGCGCAGGGCGGTGAGCCGGCCGGTGGATTCGGCGCGCAGCTGGGCGAGGGCGGCGAGTTCGCGGCGTACGGCGGTGACGGTGGCGGCCTGCCGGTCACCGGCCTTCTCGGCGAGGGCGGCCCGTTCCAGGTACTGGTCGGGGTCCGAGGTGAGGGCGAGCTGGACGGCCGGGTCGAGTCCGCCGGAGCGGTACTGCGCGGCGGCGACGGCCCCGAGGCTCCGGCGGGCGGTGTTGAGGCGCTCGGTGCGGCGGGCGGCCTCGTCGCGGAGCCGGTCGTAGGCGGTGCGGGCGGCGTCGGCCTGTTCCTTCGCGCCGTTGTACCGCTCGGTGGCGGCCTCGGCCTCCTCGTACAGCTTGTCGACCTCGGCCCTGACCTGGGCGGCGGTGCGGCCGGGGCGGGCCGGATCGGCGTGCCCGGAGCCTTCGAGGAGGGTCGTGGTGGCGGCGGAGGCCAGGGCGAGCGTGGCGGCGGTGCGGGCCGCGTGGCGGCCGAGCGGCGCCGGCCTGGGTTTTCGGTGAGCTGCCACGAGGGCGGGTCACATCCTCTCCCTGTGGGGGACGGTGCCGGCCGGGGCCGGCGGCGGACCGCACAGGGGAGACGGGCCGCCGCCGGGGTTCTCCGGCGGGGACGGCCGGCACCGCCGGGTGGTCCGGCGGGGTGGGGAGCCGACCACCTGGGGCAGGACGCTAGACCCGGCGGTCACGCCCCGGCGCCGGGTTGACCGCTATTGACACCGGATGACCTTCCGGGACCGTTCCCTGTCGCCCACCGGGCGGTCGGCGAAGGTTTCGGCGGGGAGGGCGACCGAAGCGGGGGAGTGGGTGGACCCGGCTGGGGAGCGGTGCTAGGGGCCCGGTTAGGCTCCGCCCCATGGACGTCCTCATCAATGTCTTCGTCGCCCTGCACATCATCGGCATCGCCTCCCTCCTGGGCGGATTCCTCACCCAGATGAAGGCGATGGGAGCCGGCACGGCCCGCTTCGTCCCGGCGATGCTGCACGGCGCGCTGACCATGCTGGTCACCGGCGTCGCGCTCGTCGGTCTCAACCAGGCCGACGACCAGACCGTCAACAACCTCAAGGTCGGCATCAAGCTGGCGATCCTCGTGGCGATCCTCGCGATCGTCTACGTCAAGCGGGACGAGGAGACCGTCGACAAGGGCCTCTTCGGTGCCGTCGGCGGCCTGACCACGGCGAACATCTTCATCGCCACCCTCTGGGTCTGATTCCCCAGCCCCCCGGGGCCGAGCCCCGGCCGGGGCGCCGGCCCCTCCCGGTGGGCGTGCTCACACCGGGAGCACGCCGAAGGCGGACCCGCTTGTCGGCCCGGCGTCCTAGACTCGTGAGGCGATGAGCAGCCTCTTTGACGACAGTTTCCTGGCCGGCCTCCAGTCCCACTCCCCGGAGGACGTCCCGCCCCCGCCCGAGGACGACGAGTACGGCGCCCCGGCCGCGGAGGAGATCCCGCACGACCTGTTCGGGGAGCACTTCGACGCGCCCCCGCCCCGTGACCCGTACTACCGCGACGGCGCCCACCGCCCCGCCGTGGACCCGGCCGCCCTCCTCGACGGGCTGAACGAGCAGCAGCGCGCCGCCGTCGTCCACACCGGTTCCCCCCTGCTCATCGTGGCCGGCGCCGGCTCCGGCAAGACGCGGGTCCTCACCCACCGCATCGCCCACCTCCTGGCCACGCGGCACGTGCACCCCGGCCAGATACTGGCGATCACCTTCACCAACAAGGCCGCCGGCGAGATGAAGGAGCGCGTCGAGCAGCTGGTCGGCCCCCGGGCCAACGCGATGTGGGTCTCCACCTTCCACAGCGCCTGCGTCCGCATCCTGCGCCGGGAGTCCAAGCGGCTCGGCTTCACGTCCTCCTTCTCGATCTACGACGCCGCCGACTCCAAGCGCCTGATGGCGCTGGTCTGCCGCGACCTGGACCTCGACCCGAAGAAGTTCCCGCCGAAGTCCTTCAGCGCCAAGATCTCCAACCTGAAGAACGAGCTGATCGACGAGGAGAGCTTCGCCGACCAGGCCGCCGACGGTTTTGAAAAGACCTTGGCCGAGGCGTACCGGATGTACCAGGCGCGGCTCCGCGAGGCCAACGCGCTGGACTTCGACGACATCATCATGACGACGGTCCACCTGCTCCAGGCGTTCCCGGACGTCGCCGAGCACTACCGCCGCCGCTTCCGCCACGTCCTCGTCGACGAGTACCAGGACACCAACCACGCCCAGTACACCCTCGTGCGCGAGCTGGTCGGCACCGGCTACGAGGACCTCGGTCCGGCCGAGCTGTGCGTCGTCGGCGACGCCGACCAGTCGATCTACGCCTTCCGCGGCGCGACCATCCGCAACATCCTCCAGTTCGAGGAGGACTACCCGGACGCGACGACGATCCTCCTGGAGCAGAACTACCGCTCCACCCAGACGATCCTCTCGGCCGCCAACGCGGTCATCGAGCGCAACGAGTCGCGCCGCCCCAAGAACCTGTGGACCGACGCCGGCGCCGGCGCCCAGATCACCGGCTACGTCGCGGACACCGAGCACGACGAGGCCCAGTTCGTCGCCGACGAGATCGACCGGCTCACCGACGCGGGCGAGGCCAAGGCCGGAGACGTCGCCGTCTTCTACCGGACCAACGCCCAGTCCCGCGTCTTCGAGGAGATCTTCATCCGCGTCGGCCTGCCCTACAAGGTCGTCGGCGGCGTGCGCTTCTACGAGCGCAAGGAGGTCCGGGACGTCCTCGCCTACCTGCGCGTCCTCGCCAACCCCGAGGACAACGTGCCGCTGCGCCGGATCCTCAACGTGCCCAAGCGCGGCATCGGCGAGCGCGCCGAGGCGATGATCGACGCCCTGGCGCTGCGCGAGCGGATCACCTTCCCGCAGGCACTCAAGCGGGTCGACGAGGCCTACGGCATGGCCGCCCGCTCGGCCAACGCCGTGAAGCGGTTCAACACGCTCATGGACGAGCTGCGCACCATCGCCGAGTCCGGCGCGGGCCCGGCCGTCGTCCTGGAGGCCGTCCTGGAGCGGACGGGCTATCTCGCCGAGCTCCAGGCCTCCACCGACCCGCAGGACGAGACCCGTATCGAGAACCTCCAGGAACTCGCCGCCGTGGCCCTGGAGTTCGAGAAGGAGCGCGGCGAGGAGCAAGGGGCGGGCACGCTCGCCGAGTTCCTGGAGAAGGTCGCGCTGGTCGCGGACTCCGACCAGATCCCGGACGAGGACGAGGAGGGTACCGGCGTCATCACGCTGATGACCCTGCACACCGCCAAGGGCCTGGAGTTCCCGGTGGTCTTCCTCACCGGCATGGAGGACGGCGTCTTCCCGCACATGCGGGCGCTCGGCCAGACCAAGGAGCTGGAGGAGGAGCGGCGCCTGGCGTACGTGGGCATCACCCGCGCCCGCGAGCGGCTCTACCTCACCCGCTCGTCGATGCGCAGCGCCTGGGGCCAGCCCTCGTACAACCCGGCCTCGCGCTTCCTGGAGGAGATTCCGCCGGCGTACCTGGAGTGGAAGCGGACGGGGCCGGTGGCGAAGCCCGCGGGGCCGGTCTCCGGGATCGCCTCCTCGCTGTCGTCCTCGCTCTCCTCGTCCCGCGCCCGCTCGGGCCCGTCCGGCTTCGCGACCCGCCGCGCGGGCACGGACAAGCCGGTGGTCTCGCTGGCGGTCGGCGACCGGGTCACCCACGACCAGTTCGGCCTGGGCACGGTCCTGGCGGTGACGGGCTCGGGCTCGGACGCGCAGGCGACGATCGACTTCGGCGACGAGAAGCCGAAGCGGCTGCTGCTGCGGTACGCGCCGGTCGAGAAGTTGTAGGAGAGCACTCGTACGCGCGAGGGCCCGGTCCGTCCGACGGACCGGGCCCTCGCCCGTACGTACGGGGTGTCAGCTCGTCGGGTCGAGGCCGCGGTTGCGGAGCCAGGCCAGCGGGTCGATCGCGGAGCCGCCGCCGGGCCGGACCTCGAAGTGGAGGTGCGGGCCGGTGGAGTTGCCGGAGTTGCCCGAGTAGGCGATGACGTCGCCGGCCTTGACCTGACCCCAGCGGATCTTGGTGCTGCTGAGGTGGCAGTACCAGGTCTCGGTGCCGTCGGCGGCGGTCACGATCGCCATGTTGCCGTAGGCGGGGTTCCACTGGGTGCGGACGGTGCCGTCGGTCGCGGCCATGACGGGGGTGCCGTACTGCACGGGGAAGTCGATGCCGGTGTGCACCGACATCCAGTTGACGCCGGACTGGCCGAAGCGGGCGCTGAGCTGGTGCAGCTTCACCGGCAGCATGAACTTGGGGCGCATCGCCTCGCGGCGGGCCGCCTCCTCCTCGCGCTTCTTCTTCTCGGCGGCCTGGCGCGCCTTGAGGTCGATGCGCTCCTGGGTGCGGCTGGCGCGGTCGCCGAAGTCGAGGGCACCGGCCTCAAGGGCGTCGAACCGGCTGTCCACCACGCTGTTGGCGGCGAGCTGCTTCACCGAGGCCGGGTCGGCGGCGGCCGCGAGCGCGGTGGTGTCCTGCTTCTTCTGGCCCTCGGGGCCGGAGCCGGTGAGCCCGCTGACGGAGGCGGCGGCGATGCCGGCGACGCCCATGACACAGGCGGAGGGGACGGCGACGGTCAGCAGGGCGGAGCGCTTGGCGGGGGTACGGCGCCGGGCGCGGCTGCCGCCGGAGGAGCGGCGTGCGGGGCGGGCGGCGGCGTCGGTGCGGACCTCGGCGGCGGGGGCGGGGGCGTCGGCCTCGTCGAGGTCGAAGTCGGTGCCGGGGCCGGTGCCGAGGTCGGCACCGGAGTCGGTTTCCGCGGCGGGGCCTTCGGGGGAGTCGTCCTCGGTGGCCTCGTGCGCCACTTCCGGATCCGGCTCGTAGGCGAACTCGAACTCGGCGGTCTGGTCGGCGAGTTCGTGCTGCGGGGTGTACTGGTGGGGGACGACCGGCTCGACCGGGTCGGGGGCCTGGTTCCAGGCAGCGGCGTCGTAGGCGCCGGTGTCGGTCGCGAAGGCGGGGGCGGCCCACTGGCCGGTCACGTCGTACGCCTCGTGGCCGTACGCGCCCTGCGCCGCGTAGGCGCCGGAGTGCAGGGTCTCGTACTGGCCGGTGTGCTGGGCCTCGGTCCAGGCGGAGGCGTCCCACTGCCCGGTGGTGTCGTACTGCGCGGGCTGCTCGTACGTCGTGCCCGTCGCGTAGGGGTCCGTCACGGCGGCGCCGGCCCACTGGCCGGTGGTGTCCCACTGGCCCGTCGTGTCGTGGCTTCCCGTGGTGGTGGTCCAGGCGGTCGTGTCGTACGTACCGGTACCGGTACCGGTGGTGTCGTACGTGCCGGTCGTGTCGTACGTACCGGTGGCGGCGTACTGGCCGAGGTCCCACTGGCCGCTGTGGCCGGTCTGGCCGGCGTCGGACCAGGTCCCGAAGAGCGGGTCGGTGGCGAAGCTGCCGGTGAGGTGGGCGCCGTCTCCGGCGTACCCGGCGTGGGGGTGCTGGTCGTTCACCAACGTCTCTCTCGCCTCGGCAGCAGAACCAGTCCGGGGCGGGCCCGACAGGGGGGTGTCCCGGGGGAAGCAGTGGCGCGACTGTACCCGGCGGTATGCGGGACCGACAATCTTCGGAGGGGTTCGCGGGCGCAGGAAACGGGCAATCGACCGTGTTTCGCCAGCTCACGCACAGAGCTTTGGCCTTGTGTTCGAGGAACGTTCGAAGAACGGCGCCGGGAGTGTCGCCACCGGCATGGCGGGTGCGGCGGGTGCGGCCGGCTCGGCCTGCTCGTCCGGGTCGGCCTGCTCGTCCGGCTCAGGCCACGGAGGCCGCCCCGCCGTCCGCCCCGTCCTCGGCCCCGCCGGCGTCGAGGGCCGCCAGGATCCCGGCCGCCACCCCCGGGTGCACCGGCAGCGCGAGATGTCCGATGCCGCTGACCCGCACGTTGTGCACCCGCAGGTCGGGGTGGTCGAGGCGGGCGGTCTCCACCGGCACCATGATCTGGTCCAGGTCACTCCAGAAGCTCACGAACCGCGTCCGGCAGCCCGGCGCCGGACCGGCGAGATCCCGCAGCACCTCCGACCCCGGCCGCATCTGCCGCACCAGCGGATGCGCGTCGGCGAGCGGCGCGACGGTCGTGCCCGTGTGCGGGGTGCCGAGGGTGACCAGCGTCCGCACCCGCGCGTCACCGTTCAGCCGCTGTACGTAATAACGGGCGACGAGCCCGCCCAGGCTGTGGCCCACGAGGTCCACCTCCGCCCGGCCGGTCCGCTCCCGGATCGCGTCGACTCGCCGCCCCAGCGCCTCGGCGGCGGTCCGCAGGTCGCAGGTGAACGGCGAGTAGTCGAGGTACTCGACGTGGCGGCGGCCGTGCCGGGCGAGGGCGCGGCGCAGCAGGACGAAGACGGAGCGGTTGTCGACGAAGCCGTGCAGCAGGACGACCGGACGCCCGCCCCCGCCCCCGCCGACGACGGGGGCGGACTCGGTGGGAGAGCCTCCGGGCCGTACGGAGACGATCCCGGACGGGTAGAGGACGAGGTGGCCGGTGAGGATCGCGGCTTCGAGGGCGGTGGCCTTCATCAGGGCGGTGATCTTGGCGAGCTCCATCGCCGACCTCCCTTGCGGCGCCTGGGGCCGGGCGGTACGCCGGGTCGCCGGACCTTCGCGCCGCGCGGACGGCGGCACGGAGGTCCGGCGACCGGCGTCGCGGCTCCCTTCGCGACCGCCCCGCAGGCGGCTGGAGGGCCCAGGAGGGGGGCCCGGAGCGGGGCAGGCCACGGAACGAACGTGTCCCACGTGTGATTTCCCCCTCCCCGGCCACCGTGAAACGGCTGGTTGCGGGATGCTGTCGATAACGTTCGTTCACCTCCCCGGCACAGACGCGCGGGGGTCGCATGTGGAGGCAGTGATGGGTGTGACCGGTCCGATCCGCGTGGTGGTCGCCAAGCCGGGTCTCGACGGCCACGATCGTGGGGCCAAGGTGATCGCGCGGGCCCTGCGCGACGCCGGTATGGAGGTGATCTACACCGGGCTGCACCAGACGCCCGAGCAGATCGTCGACACGGCGATCCAGGAGGACGCCGACGCGATCGGCCTGTCGATCCTCTCGGGCGCGCACAACACGCTCTTCGTCAAGGTCATCGAGCTGCTCAAGGAGCGCGACGCGGAGGACATCAAGGTCTTCGGCGGCGGCATCATCCCCGACGCGGACATCCCGCCGCTGAAGGAGAAGGGCGTCGCGGAGATCTTCACGCCGGGCGCCACGACCGCGTCGATCGTCGACTGGGTCAACGCGAACGTCCGCACGACGGCCGTCTGACACCCGCCGGCACCCGCCGACGCCCGGCACGCGCGCGGGCACCCGTCCGCCGCGCCCCGGTGGGCGGTCGGCGCGTGCGGCGCCTGCGCACGCCCTCCGGCCGTGACGGCCGGGAGCCCCCTCCGACGGGCTCCCGGCCGTCCGCGCGTGTACGGGCCTTCCGTCGGCCACGCGGGTACGTGGCTCCCCACGCGCGTGTGCGGTCGCCCCCTGTGTACGGGAGCGGGTCAGGCCGCCGCGGCAGGGGTGCCGTCCAGCTCCGCGCGCATCCGGGCGCGGAGGTCCAGCGTGGCCACCAGGCGCTGGAAGGCCTCGGACCAGTAGGCGCCGGCCCCCGGCGAGGTGTCCTCCGCCTCCGGGACCGCCGCCGCCAGCGACTCCAGCCGCCGGGCGGCCGTGGGGGAGAGGCACCGCTCCGCGAGGCCCATCACCCCGCTGAAGCTCCACGGGTAGCTGCCCGCGTCCCGCGCGGTGTCCAGGGCGTCGATCACCGCCTCGCCCAGCGGCTCCGCCCACGGAACCCCGCAGACCCCGAGCAGCTGGAACGCCTCCGACAGGCCGTGCGCCGCCACGAAGGCCGCCACCCACCGGGCCCGCTCCTCCGGGTCGAGCGTCGCCAGCAGCTGTGCCCGCTCGGCCAGCGACGAGGTGCCGGGCCCCGTCGCGGGCGGCACCGCGGGCGCACCGAGCAGCGCCCGTGACCAGGCGGGGTCCCGCTGCCGCACCGCCGCCCGGCACCAGGCCGCGTGCAGCTCCGCCTGCCAGTCGTCGGCCACCGGCAGCGCCACGACCTCCTCGGGCGTGCGCCCGCCGAACCGGGCCGGCCAGCAGGACAGCGGGGCCGCCTCCACCAGCTGCCCCAGCCACCAGGACCGCTCGCCCCGGCCCGACGGGGGCACCGCGACCACACCGTCCCGCCGCATCTCCTCGTCGCACTCGTGCGGGGCCTCCACGACGACCGTCGGCACGGCCGCCGTCCGGTCCAGACCCACACAGGTGGCCGCCCGGCCCGCCATGCGGGCCGCGAGCGCCGAGCCGGGCAGCGCGGAGAGCAGTTCGGCGGCGGTCGCGCGGACGTTGCGGCTGCGGTCGGCGAGCGCCGCCTCCAGGAACTCCTCGTCCGCCGCCGAAAGACCGGCCCGCAGCGAGTCCAGGAACATCAGCCGGTCCTCTGCCCGCTCCCCGGCCCATGTGCTCGCGAGCAGCGCCCGCCCGGCCGCCGGATCCTTCGCCCGTACGGCTCCGAGCAGCGCGACCCGTTCGGCGAACAGGCCCTCCTCCCACAGCTCCCGCACCGCCTCGGCGTCCTTGAGGTCTCCGAGGTCCGGAAGGGCACCGCCCGCCCCGCCGCCCCGCAGGGCGAACCGCCACTCCGGGTTGAGCCTGGCCAGCCAAAGCCCGCGCGGCCCGGCCAGCGCCAGCGCCTGCGGCCGCAGGTCGGTACGGGCCCTGGCCGCGTCGAGCAGCGCGGGCAGGGCGGCGTACGGCGCCTTGTAGCCGCGCTCGCCGGCCAGCGTCAGCCACTGCGGCAGCAGCTCGGCGAGGTCCGGCGCGGTGCCCCGGCGGCCGCCCGCAGGCGCGGGCGCGGCCCGCCCGGCCAGCAGCAGCCCGAGCCGGCGCCGGGCGGCGGCGGGCAGCTCCGGCCGCGGATCGTCCGGCGCGGGCTCGGGCGGTACGGCGGCGGGTCCTGGCCGCAGCCCCGCGCGCCGCCGCAGCGTCTGCCGCGCGGCGGCGTCGAGCAGCGCCCCGGCGGCCGTGGCGCCCCGCGTCCCCGAGGGCGGCCGCCGGTCGGTCCCGAGCAGCGCGGACGTCACCAGCTCCTCCCAGCCGGCGTCACCGGGCCCGGAACGGGGGGCTGCTCCAGGGGCTTGGGTCGTCGGCACGGGCACTCCTCGGGCATGGTCTCGGCCGCTGTCGCGGGCCTCGGACGGAGACGGGAAGGGGGTACGGCGGATGGTGGTCACAGCGGCACCGTTTCCGACGGGTGGTCCGGGGACCAGGCGGCGAGCGGGGTGAAGCCGCGGTGGCCGCACTCGCCGAAGACCGTGACGGGGGCACCGCCCGACAGGGCGAGCAGCCGCCACAGACCGGGGCGGGAGCGGTCGGCGCCGGTCAGCGGCAGGGCCTCCCGCCCGTCGGAGTCGGCGAGCTGCCAGCCGTACTCCGCGCGCGCGGGCACCACCTGAGCGAGCGTCACCGGCCAGGAGTCCAGCCACGGGTCCTCCCGCAGCGCCCGCCCGTACGCGTCGAGGGCCGCGCCCACCGGGCCGCCCGGCGGCGGCGCGGCCGGTCCGGCGACCGGCACCAGCGGCTCGCCGGGCTCCGCGCGGAGCTGCCCGGAGCCCGCGTGCGGGGTCAGCTCGCCGTCGACCACCGCGCCGACCGGCAGCGCCAGACCGGGGGCGCGGCCCGCCGCGCCGAAGGAGAGCAGCAGCGCCGTACGGCCGCTGCCCGTGCCGTACAGCCAGATCCGGCGGGTCGTCAGGCGGCCGTCCCCCGTGTCGTACTGGGCGAGGACCAGCCACCGGTCCCGCACCGCGGGGCCGTCGGGCGCGGACGGGAGCCCGACCCGGGTCCGTACCGTCGTCGCGAGCGGGGCGGGCAGCCGGTCGGCGGCCAGCCACGCCCGGTCGAGGAGATGGGTGAGCGCGCACTCCTCCAGGAGCCGCACCGGCCAGCCCGGGCCCGAGCCCGGTATCGCGCCCAGCTCGCGGACCCGGCCCGCGAGCCCCGGCGCCTGCGCGTCGACCATGCGGGCCGCGGTCTCCTCCCACAGGCCGTACCCCTGCTGTCCGGCCGTGGCGAGCCCCCCGCGCACCAGGTCCGCGAGCCGCCGCTCCAGCTCCTCGGCGCCCGCCGTCACCCGGGCCGCCCGGCGCTCCGCCCGGCGGCGCGCGGCCTCCGGATCGGCCGGGCCCGCCGCCACGCTCCCCTCCGCCTTCCGCGCCGCCCCGGCGGCCCCGGCCCGGCGTGCCGAGAGCCACCGCGCCACCCAGTCGGGCGGCTCGGCTCCGCCCGGCACGGCCGTCTCGTCCGTCGCCCACAGGAGCAGCAGTCCGAGTGCGTGCTTGCACGGCGACTTGCGGCTCGGGCAGGTGCACGCGTACGCGGGCCCGGTCGTGTCCACGACCGTCCGGTACGGCGTGCGGCCGCTGCCCTCGCACCGCCCCCACACGATCCCCTCGCCGCAGCCCGCGCCGCTCCACGGCCCGGCCGTGCCCAGCTTGCTCCCCGCTCTGCGTGAGGCTTCGTCAGGAGCCAGTGCCAGCACCTGTTCAGCCGTCCGACGCACCCCCATGGCATTCATGTACTTGACGGTATTCTTCTCCACTGACAACGCGGTTGACCTGCGGTTTCGCCCTCAAGGGCGGCCCTGGCGGCATGACAGGTCCGACCACCCCTTACGGTGCTGTTCGAGCTCGCGCGAACCAGCGCGCCACCTCACGTCCGCACCATCGTGCAGGGGGAGTACCACCATGAACCGCACCGTCCGCTCCGTCGTTTCGGCCCTCGCCGTCACCGGCCTGGCGTTCGGGCTCGGGGCCTGTTCCGAGGCGTCCGGCAAGGCCGCCGAGAAGGTCGACAAGGCCGTCACCGAGAGCTACGAGGTGACCTACGAGGTCACCGGCGAGAACATCCGGTCGATCGACTACCACGCCGGCGACGGCACCGCGATGCAGCCGCGGGTCGAGACCGACGCGAAGCCCACCACGCCGTGGACCAAGACGGTCAGGCTGCACGGCATCATGCCGCCCGCCGTCATGCCGGTCGCGGACAAGCCTCAGGACCTCACCTGCAAGGTCGTCTACCAGGGCAAGGTCATCAAGGAGGCCAAGGGCGAGCAGGCCGTGGCCGGCGGCTGCGTCGCCGTCTCCCCGGTCTTCAACTGAGCCTCCGCCACCCCCGATTACGCCCCTGACCTGCGGACACGACCGATTGTCAGTGGCGTGGTGCACCGTGGATCGCACAGCAGGTCGAACGATCTGGAGGGGGATCCATGACCGTGCCCGAAACCATGACCGTGGCCGAAACCATCGCCCAGCCCGGCGCCGGTGCCGTGAAGGACACCGGCCCGGGCCGGCCCAGGCCCGCCGCCGAGGCCCTGCGGCCCCACGCCGAAGACGCCTTCGCCCACGAACTCGCGGCGCTCGCCACCGCCGACGACCGCCCCCGGCCCGCCCGCTGGCGCCTCTCGCCCTGGGCCGTCGCCACCTACCTCCTCGGCGGCACGCTCCCCGACGGCACCGTCATCACACCCAAGTACGTCGGGCCCCGCCGCATCGTCGAGGTCGCCGTCACCACGCTCGCCACCGACCGGGCCCTGCTGCTCCTCGGCGTCCCCGGCACCGCCAAGACCTGGGTCTCCGAGCACCTGGCGGCCGCCGTCAGCGGCGACTCCACCCTCCTCGTCCAGGGCACCGCCGGCACCCCCGAGGAAGCCATCCGGTACGGGTGGAACTACGCGCGGCTGCTCGCCGAGGGCCCCAGCAGGGCGGCCCTCGTGCCCGGCCCCGTCATGCGGGCCATGGAGCGGGGCACGACCGCCCGCGTCGAGGAGCTCACCCGCATCCCCGCCGACGTGCAGGACACGCTCATCACGATCCTGTCCGAGAAGACCCTGCCCGTCCCCGAGCTCGGCGAGGAGGTCCAGGCCGTCCCCGGCTTCAACCTGATCGCCACCGCCAACGACCGCGACCGGGGGGTCAACGACCTCTCCAGCGCGCTCCGCCGCCGCTTCAACACCGTCGTGCTGCCGCTGCCCGCCACCCCCGAGGACGAGGTGGACATCGTCTCCCGCCGGGTCGAGCAGCTGGGCCGCTCCCTCGAACTGCCCTCTCTTCCCGAGGGCGTGGAGGAGATCCGACGGGTCGTCACCGTCTTCCGCGAACTGCGCGACGGCGTCACCGCCGACGGCCGCACCCGGCTCAAGTCCCCCTCGGGGACGCTCTCCACCGCGGAGGCCATCTCCGTCGTCACCGGCGGCCTGGCGCTCGCCGCCCACTTCGGGGACGGCGTGCTGCGCCCCTCGGACGTCGCCGCCGGCATCCTCGGCGCCGTCGTCCGCGATCCGGCCGCCGACCGGATCGTCTGGCAGGAGTACCTGGAGACCGTGGTCAGGGAGCGCGACGGCTGGAAGGACTTCTACCGCGCCTGCCGCGAGGTCAGCGCATGACGGCCCTCGCGTCCACCCCGGCCCCCGCCCCCGTTTCGGTCCCCACCCCGGCCCTCGCCACCGCCCCGGCCGGGGCGGACCTCCGCGACCGGCCGCCCGGCCCCCTGCTGCTCGGCGTCCGGCACCACGGGCCCGGCTCCGCGCGCGGGGTGCGCGCCGCCCTGGACGCCGCCCGGCCCGAGGCGGTGCTGATCGAGGGCCCCGCCGAGGCCGACGCGCTCGTCGCCCTCGCCGCCGACCCGGCGATGCGGCCGCCCGTCGCCCTCCTCGCCCACGCCGTCGACGACCCCGGCCGGGCCGCCTTCTGGCCCTTCGCCGCCTTCTCGCCCGAGTGGACCGCGATCCGCTGGGCCCTCGCCCGGGGCGTCCCCGTCCGCTTCGTCGACCTGCCCGCCGCCCACACCCTCGCCGCCGACCCCACTTGGGGCGACGGCGAGGACGAGGAGTACGCCCCCGCCGACCCCGCCACCCGGATCGACCCCCTGGCCGAACTCGCCCGGGCCGCCGGGCACGAGGACCCCGAGCAGTGGTGGGAGGACGTCGTCGAACTCCGCGGCGACACCGACCCCCTCGCCCCCTTCACCGCCCTCGCCGACGCCATGACCGCCCTGCGCGAGCGGTACGGGCACGGCGGCCACCCGCGCGACCTCGTCCGCGAGGCGCACATGCGGCTCCGGCTGCGCGCCGCGCGGAAGGAGTTCGGGGACGCGGTCGCCGTCGTCTGCGGCGCCTGGCACGTGCCCGCCCTCGCCCGGCGGACCACCGTCACCGCCGACCGCGCCCTCCTCAAGGGCCTGCCCAAGGTGAGGACCGAGCTGACCTGGGTCCCCTGGACCCACCGGCGGCTCGCCCGCCGCTCCGGGTACGGCGCCGGGATCGAGTCCCCCGGCTGGTACGGGCACCTCTTCTCCGCCCCCGACCGGCCCGTCGAGCGGTGGATGGCCAAGGTCGCGGGGCTCCTCCGCGAGGCCGACCACCCCGTCTCCTCCGCCCATGTCATCGAGGCCGTCCGGCTCGCCGACACCCTCGCCGCCCTGCGCGGCCGCCCGCGGCCGGGCCTCGCCGAGACCACCGACGCCGTCCGCGCCGTCCTCTGCGAGGGCTCCGACGTGCCACTCGCCCTCGTCCGGGACCGGCTCGTCGTCGGCGACGTCCTCGGCGAGGTCCCGGCCGCCGCCCCCGCCGTCCCGCTCCAGCGCGACCTGAACCGCCTCCAGCGGAGCCTCCGCCTCAAACCCGAGGCGGAGGAGCGCGAGCTCGGCCTCGACCTGCGCGGGGAGACCGACGCCGCCCGCAGCCGGCTGCTCCACCGGCTCCGGCTCCTCGGCGTCGACTGGGGGGAGCCGGCCGCGGGCCGCACCGGCACCGGCACCTTCCGGGAGTCCTGGCGGCTGCGCTGGCAGCCCGAACTGCACGTCCGGGTCGCCGAGGCCGGCGTCTGGGGCACCACCGTCGAGACCGCCGCCACCGCCCGCGCCGAGTCCCGGGCCCGCGCCGCCGGCTCCCTCGGCGAGATCACCGCCCTCGCCGAGCAGTGCCTGCTCGCCGGGCTCGGCGACGCCCTGCCCGCCGTCCTGGGCGCCCTCGCCGACCGGGCCGCGCTCGACACCGACGCCGCCCACCTCGCCGACGCGCTCCCCGCCCTGGCCCGCTCGCTGCGCTACGGGGACGTGCGGGGCACCGACACGGCGGCCCTCACGGGCGTCGCCGCCGGTCTCGCCGAGCGGATCTGCGTGGGCCTCCCGCCCGCCTGCGCCGGCCTCGACGCGGACGCCGCCGCGCAGATGCGCGACCGCGTCGACGCCGTCCACACCGCGATCGGCCTCCTCCCGGACACCGCGCTCGCCGACCGGTGGGCCGGGGTCCTGCGCAGGCTCGCCCGACGGGAGCGGGTGCCCGGGGCCGTACGGGGACGGGCGGCCCGGACGCTGCTCGACGAGGGCCGGCTCTCCGACGAGGAGACCGCGCGGTTCATGGGGCTCGCCCTCTCGCCCGGCACCCCGCCCGCCGACGCCGCCGCCTGGATCGACGGCTTCGTCGGCGGCTCCGGCGGCGGACTGCTGCTCGTCCACGACGAGCGGCTGCTCGGCCTCCTCGACGGCTGGCTCACCGCCGTACCGGCCGAGGCGTTCACCGACGTACTGCCGCTGCTGCGGCGCACCTTCGGCGGGTACGAGCCCGGGGTGCGGCGCACCCTCGGCGAGCTCGTCGCACGGGGGCCCAAGGCCGCCGCGTCCGGGCCCGCCGTCCCCGTACCCGGCTTCGCCGCCGCCCCCGACGAGGAGCGGGCCGACGGCGTCCTGCCCCTGCTCCACCTCGTCCTCGGACAGGAGGTCCCCGCATGACCGGCACCACCACCGCCGACGAGCGGCTGCGCCGCTGGCGCCTGGTCCTCGGCGGCGGCGCGGCGTGGGGGTCCCCCCTGGCCGAAGGCCTCGGGGGAGGGACCGGCCGTGCCCTGTCCGGGACCGACGCCGCCATGGACGCCGCCCTCGCCGCCCTCTACGACCACCGGGACAGCGGGGACGGCCAGGGCAACGGCGGGCGCCGGGGCGGGCTCGGCGGCTCCGCGCCCTCCGTCGCCCGCTGGCTCGGCGACATCCGCACCTACTTCCCCACCTCCGTCGTCCAGGTCATGCAGCGCGACGCCATCGACCGGCTCGGGCTCACCGCGCTCCTCCTGGAGCCGGAGACGCTGGAGGCCGTCGAGCCCGACGTGCACCTCGTCGGCACCCTCCTCTCGCTGAACAAAGCGCTGCCGGAGACCACCCGGGAGACCGCGCGGGCCGTCGTCCGCAAGGTCGTCGCCGACCTGGAGGCCCGGCTCGCCACCCGGACCAGGACCACCCTCACCGGCGCCCTCGACCGCTCCGCGCGGATCAGCCGTCCCCGCCACCGGGACATCGACTGGGACCGCACCCTCCGGGCCAACCTCAAGCACTACCTCCCCGATCACCGCACGGTCGTCCCCGAGCGCCTCATCGGCCACGGGCGCGCCTCCCGGGCGGTCCGCAAGGAGGTCGTGCTCTGCGTCGACCAGTCCGGCTCCATGGCCGCCTCCGTCGTCTACGCCTCCGTCTTCGGCGCCGTCCTCGCCTCCCTCAAGGCCGTCGCCACGCGGCTCGTCGTCTTCGACACCTCCGTCGTCGACCTCACCGATGAGCTCGACGACCCCGTCGACGTCCTCTTCGCCACGCGACTCGGCGGCGGCACCGACATCAACCGGGCACTGGCCTACTGCCAGTCCCGGATCACCCGCCCCGCCGACACCGTCGTCGTCCTCATCAGCGACCTGTACGAGGGCGGCATCCGCGACGAGATGCTGAAGCGGGTCGCCGCGATGAAGGCGGCCGGCGTCCAGTTCGTCGCCCTGCTCGCCCTCTCCGACGAGGGCGCCCCCGCCTACGACCGCGAGCACGCCGCCGCGCTCGCCGCCCTCGGCGTCCCCGCCTTCGCCTGCACCCCCGACCTCTTCCCGGAGGTCATGGCCGCCGCCCTGGAGAAGCGGCCCCTGCCGATACCCGACCCGGCCTGAGGCGCCGGGCCGGCCCCGCGCACCCGCCGGCTCCCTCGTACCCCTCGTACGGAATCCGTCCGTCCCCTCGTACGGAATCCGTCGCCGCCCGGCCACCCGGACGGGCCTCCACGGCGCCACTGAGGCCCATATCACACTCGCGGCGGTATCCCCCTCACCCGGCGCACCGGCGTGGCGTGAGGGGGGCGGAGCCCGCTCCCCGCCTGCGCGGCGGGGGCCGGGCGGGGTGCCGGGGGCGTCCACGCACAGCCCTGCGCCCCCTACGTTCTGTGACCCGTATCACCGCCCGGTTGTGAGCTGCGATTTAGGGACCCACGGCCCACGGGGATAACCTGCGAGACGGACATGCCGCGTCCACGGACACCGTGTACGCCTCCCTAGTGACAGCGCAGTCACGTTGCCCTCCGCGGCACGCCCACGCAGACAACGAACCGCGATCATCTAGAAAAGGGACGCGCGTGGACCTGTTCGAGTACCAGGCGAGGGACCTCTTCGCCAAGCACGGTGTACCGGTGCTGGCCGGTGAAGTCATCGACACGCCTGAGGCGGCGCGCGAGGCCACCGAGCGGCTGGGCGGCAAGTCGGTCGTCAAGGCGCAGGTGAAGGTCGGCGGCCGCGGCAAGGCCGGCGGCGTCAAGCTGGCCGCCACCCCGGACGAGGCCGTCGCCCGCGCGACGGACATCCTGGGCATGGACATCAAGGGCCACACGGTCCACAAGGTGATGATCGCGGAGACCGCTCCGGAGATCCTCGAGGAGTACTACGTCTCGTACCTCCTCGACCGCACCAACCGCACCTTCCTCGCCATGGCCTCCGTCGCCGGCGGCATGGACATCGAGGAGGTCGCCGCGACGACCCCCGAGAAGCTCGCGAAGGTCCCGGTCGACGCCAACAAGGGCGTCGACATCGAGAAGGCCCGTGAGATCGTCGCCCAGGCCCAGTTCCCGGCCGAGGTCGCCGAGAAGGTCGCCGAGGTCCTGGTGACCCTGTGGAAGACCTTCGTCGCCGAGGACGCGCTCCTCGTCGAGGTCAACCCGCTCGCGAAGGTCGCCTCCGGCGACGTCATCGCCCTCGACGGCAAGGTGTCCCTCGACGCCAACGCCGACTTCCGCCAGCCGGAGCACGAGGCCCTGGAGGACAAGGCGGCGGCCAACCCGCTCGAGGCCGCGGCCAAGGAGAAGGGCCTCAACTACGTCAAGCTCGACGGCGAGGTCGGCATCATCGGCAACGGCGCCGGCCTGGTCATGTCGACCCTGGACGTCGTCGCGTACGCCGGTGAGAACCACGGCGGCGTGAAGCCGGCCAACTTCCTCGACATCGGCGGCGGCGCCTCCGCCGAGGTCATGGCGAACGGCCTGGAGATCATCCTCGGCGACCCGGACGTCAAGTCCGTCTTCGTCAACGTCTTCGGCGGCATCACCGCCTGCGACGAGGTCGCCAACGGCATCGTGCAGGCCCTGGAGCTCCTCGCCTCGAAGGGCGAGGAGGTCACCAAGCCGCTGGTCGTCCGCCTCGACGGCAACAACGCGGAGCTGGGTCGCAAGATCCTGTCGGACGCCAACCACCCGCTGGTCCAGCGCGTGGACACCATGGACGGCGCGGCCGACAAGGCCGCCGAGCTCGCGGCTGCGAAGTAAGGGAAGAGGGACAGAACAGCCATGGCTATCTTCCTCAACAAGGACAGCAAGGTCATCGTCCAGGGCATGACCGGTGCCACGGGCATGAAGCACACCAGGCTCATGCTGGGTGACGGCACCAACATCGTCGGCGGCGTGAACCCGCGCAAGGCCGGCACCAAGGTCGACTTCGACGGCACCGAGGTCCCCGTCTTCGGCACCGTCGCCGAGGCCATGAAGGAGACCGGCGCCAACGTCTCGGTCCTCTTCGTGCCGCCGGCCTTCGCCAAGGCCGCCGTCGTCGAGGCGATCGACGCCGAGATCCCGCTCGCCGTCGTCATCACCGAGGGCATCGCCGTCCACGACTCCGCCGCGTTCTACGCGTACGCCGTGGAGAAGGGCAACAAGACCCGCCTCATCGGCCCGAACTGCCCCGGTCTCATCACCCCGGGCCAGTCGAACGCCGGCATCATCCCGGGCGACATCACCAAGCCGGGCCGCATCGGCCTGGTCTCGAAGTCCGGCACGCTGACGTACCAGATGATGTACGAGCTCCGTGACCTCGGCTTCTCCTCCTGCGTCGGCATCGGTGGCGACCCGGTCATCGGCACCACCCACATCGACGCCCTGGCGGCCTTCGAGGCCGACCCGGAGACCGACCTGATCGTCATGATCGGCGAGATCGGCGGCGACGCCGAGGAGCGTGCGGCCGACTTCATCAAGGCCAACGTCACCAAGCCGGTCGTCGGCTACGTCGCGGGCTTCACCGCGCCCGAGGGCAAGACCATGGGCCACGCCGGCGCCATCGTCTCCGGCTCCTCCGGCACCGCCCAGGCGAAGAAGGAGGCCCTGGAGGCCGCCGGTGTGAAGGTCGGCAAGACCCCGACCGAGACCGCCAAGCTGGCGCGCGCCATCCTCGCGGGCTGAAGCACGACACAGCCCCACAGGCCGTGAACGCGTGGGCCCCGCCCCGCCGGGAAACCGGGGGAGCGGGGCCCACGCGCGTACGGGGACGGGCTACTCCGCGGCGGGGATCAGCCGCTCCGGGCCCGGGTTCGGCGCGGACCGCAGCATGTCGCGCAGCCTCAGGTCCTCCTCGCCGAGCTTCTGCGGGCCGCCGCGCACCGGGACGCCGTTGACGGTCTGGCCGGGCGCGAGCTCCGGGATGTAGCGGGTCGGCGCCGTCGCCGCCGTCAGGGCCGTGACGGCGATCAGCACCACCGTCGCCCCGCCCACCACCCGGGTCATCCGCCGGATCCGCCGCTCGCTGCCGCCGCGCACCGCCCGCGCCGCCGGGAGCGTCGCCGTCGGCGCCTCCGCGACCAGCTCGCCGAGGCGCCGCCGGAGCTCCTCGGGGTCGGCGAGTTCCGGCACCCGCTCGCCGATGAAGGAGTGCGCGTACAGCAGCCGGTTGGCGGCGGCGGGGGTGCTCGCCTCCGTCTCGGCGGCCGTCTCCGGCAGGTCGAGCCCGAGCCCGTCGTAGAGCAGGACGGTCCGGCGGTACGGCGCCGGCAGGTCGAGCAGCGCGCCGAGCAGCGCCCGCCTCCCCGCCTCGGTCGGCGGGGCGTCGGGGTGCTTGTGGGTGCGGCGCAGCCGGTGCCAGGGCGAGAGGGCGTACTCGTACACCGCCGCCCGCACCCAGCCCACCGGGTCGGCGTCCACGGCCACCTCGGGCCAGCACTGCCAGGCGCGGTGGAAGGCGTGCTCGACGGCCTCCCGGGAGAGGAGGCGGCGCCCGGTCAGCAGATACGCCTGGTGGACGAGGCCGGGGGCGGCGTACCCGTAGAGCGCGTCGAAGGCCTCCTCGGGGGTGAGCTCGGGCCCCTGCGCGACCGCCTGTACGGGCTCCCGCCGTACGGGCTCCCGCCGTACGGGCTCCCGCTGTACGGGCTCCCGCTGTACGGGCTCCCGCTGTACGGGTTCCAGCTCAGGCTCCTGCTTCCGCTCCGGTTTCAGCCGCTCCTCGGGCCCGGGGCCGGCCGGGCCGCGCCGGGCGGGGCCGGAGGCGGCGATCGCGGGAGCCGGGGAAGGGGCCTTCGGCGGCTTGGCGGCGCGCTTGGCGGCGGCCTTGGGGCGCACGCCGCCGGAGGGCGCGGGGGTCGGAGCGGGCGCGGGGGCCGACGCCTCCGGCGTACCGCGGAGCAGCCTCACGTACGCCTCGCGCTTGCGGCCGCGGGGGGCCGAGCGGCCGGCCTCCCAGGACTTGACCGTGGCCTTCGTGACGCCCACGGCCTCGGCGACCTGCTCCTCGCTCAGGGCGAGCGCCTCGCGCAGCCGACGCCGTTCCTTCGGCGTCGGCAGCGCGGTGGCGGCGGAGGGGGGCGCGGTGTCGCCGTCCCGGCTCGTCTTGCTCATCGGTGTCTACCTCCCGCAGAGCACCTCTGGGCGGAAAAGTACATAAACGTATCTTGAGCGACACAACGGGTGTTTGCCTGTTACGCCGCGAAAGAGCGTGTCGTTGGCAGCATGGCCCCGTGACCCACCTGACCGAGCACTCCCTGGTCCAGGGCGGGCGTTCCGCCGCGTTCGCCACCGCCTGCGTCCGCGGCGGGGTCGCCGCAGGACTCGGCGCCGGTGCCCTCGCGGTCCTGGTGATCGTCGCCTGGATCAGCTCGCCGTTCCCCGACAGCGGCGCCGACGGCGCCCTTCACCTCGCCGCCGGGCTCTGGCTGCTCGCCCACGGCGTGGACCTCGTCCGCACCGACACCGTCGGGGGGCTGCCCGCGCCGCTGGGGATCGTGCCGCTGCTGACGACCGCGCTGCCGGTCTGGCTGGTCTTCAGGACCGCCCGCTCCACCCTCGACCCGGCCGACGAGACCCGGCCGCGCCCCTCGCCCGCGGGCGCGCTCGGCGCGGTCTCCGGCGGGTATCTGCTGGTCGCGGCCGTGCTCGTGGTCTACAGCGAGAGCGGCCCGCTCCCCGCCGACCTGGTGACCGCCGGGCTGTGGCTGCCGGGCGTGGTCCTCGGCGCGGCGGGGGCCGGTGTCTGGAGCGCCCTCGGCCGGCCCCTGCCGGACCGGGAGGAGGCCGCCGCCGTGCTGCGCGGCGCGGGCACCGGCCTGGTGGCGCTGTGCGCGGGCGGGGCGGTGCTCGCCGGGGCCTCGCTGGTCTGGCACGCGGACGCGGCGCGGGCCTCGTACGAGTCGCTCGCGGGGGAGTGGTCCGGTCGGGTGACGCTGGCGCTGCTCGTCCTCGCGCTGCTGCCGAACGCGGCGGTCTGGGGCGCCGCGTACGGCCTCGGGCCCGGCTTCGCCCTCGGCACGGGTGCGGTCGCCACCCCGCTCGGGCTCGTCGGCGACCCCGCCGTGCCGCCCTTCCCGCTCCTCGCGGCGCTGCCCCCGGAGGGGCGCGGCGGCTGGCCGCAGTGGGCCGCGGCGGCGGTGCCGCTGGTCGCGGCGGTGGTCCTGGGCCACCGGGTGGGCCGGGAGACCGTCACCGGCCGGGCGCGCGGGACGGTGCTCGCGACCCTTGCCGCGGCCGGGGCGTCCGGGGTGGCCGTCGCGCTCCTGGCGGGCGCGGCGGGCGGCCCGCTGGGCTCGGAGCGGCTGCTCGCCTTCGGCCCGGTGTGGTGGCAGGCGGGCGGGGCGGCGGTGCTGTGGGGAGTGGCCTTGGGCCTGCCGACGGCGCTGGCGGTACGGGCCTGGGGCCGCCGGGTGCCCCGCCCGAAGGAGCCCCGGCTCCCGAAGCCGCCCGAGCGGCCGAAGGAGCCGCAGGCGCCGGAACCGGCTCTGGCGGCGGCCGCGCCCTCCCCGGCGCCGGTTCCCGCGGACCCCCTGGGTTCCGGCTTCGCCTTGGGTGACGACGAGGGCTACGAGCCGTACGACTACCTCCCCGCCTCTTGGGAAACCCCCCTTCCCCCGGCACCGGAACCGCAACCGCCCCGGCCGTCGGAGACGACCGGGGCGGAACGAGGAGAGGCGCCGGACGACTAGTCGCGCACCCCGAAGCCGTCGCGCAGCGGCTTGGGCAGCAGGTCGTTGCAGGCGAGCGCGCCCGCGTGGGTGAGGGCGTCCTCCCGGCAGTCGTAGAAGTCCTTGTAGACCAGCTGCATCGTGAAGCCGAAGCCCACGATCAGCAGGGCCACGGTCGAGGCCACCAGGCCGCTGATCGCCGCCGTCCGCATCGAGCGGGCCGGGTTCGGGCCGCCCGCCGCCGTGGACGGCCGTCCCGGGGACGGGGACGGGGACGGGGACGCGGGCGGGGCCGCGGACTGTGATTCCTGCGACACCCCGGCCGCGGTCTTCGGCTTCGCGCGCAGCGAACTGATCGCCCAGTACAGCGAGAGCGCGCCGAGCAGCAGGGCCAGTTCCGGGATGTCGAAGATCGCGAAGAAGAAGGCCCACATGCCGCCGAGGACCGCGTACCGGGCCCGCCGCTGGGCCGGGTCCGTCGGGTCCCAGCGCAGCCCCGGCCGCTCGGGACCCTGGCCGCCCGCGCCGCCCTGACCCCCCTGGCGCTCCGGCCCGCGCCCGAAGCCGTCCGACGAACGGCCGGGCTGGCGCGGGCTCCAGCGCCCGTCGGACGAGCCCGTGCCGGGCGACGACGGTTCGGCGGAGCCGCCGTTCGAGCCACCCGGACCGCCCGAGCCTTCCGAACCCTCCGGCCGGCGCGGCTGCCACGGCTGGTCGGGCCTGCCCTCGGGCGGCGGGGCGAACGGGTTGTTGTCGTTCGTGGACTGGCGATCCGGCATCTGCTGGACGTCTTCCCTCTGTCGTCGTGACCGCGTCGCACCGGGCGGCGTGACCGGCGTCGGACCCTGACGCTACCGCCCTGCTCCGCCCCCGTCCCGTGGGGGCCGTCCGGTGTGCCGGTATCGTTGCTGACGGTCGAGCCATTCGTAGGGTTCCCCGTATCCAGGGGCACGATTCGTTCGTACGACCGCACAAATAACCACGGAAAGAGTGACCCAGTGGCTGCCGCCCGCCTTGTCGTCCTGGTCTCCGGCTCCGGCACCAACCTCCAGGCGCTGCTCGACGGCATCGCCGCCGACCCCGAGGGGTACGGCGCCGAGATCGTCGCCGTCGGCGCCGACCGCGACTCCATCGCCGGCCTGGAACGGGCCGAGCGCGCCGGTCTGCCCACCTTCGTCTGCCGGGTGAAGGACCACGCGAGCCGCGAGGAGTGGGACCGCGCCCTGACCGAGGCCACCGCCGCGTACGAGCCGGACCTTGTCGTCTCGGCCGGGTTCATGAAGATCCTCGGCAAGGAGTTCCTGGCCCGCTTCGGCGGCCGGATCGTCAACACCCACCCGGCGCTCCTCCCCAGTTTTCCCGGTGCCCACGGGGTGCGTGACGCGCTCGCCCACGGCGTGAAGGTCACCGGGTGCACCGTCCACTTCGTCGACGACGGGGTCGACACCGGCCCGATCATCGCCCAGGGCGTGGTCGAGGTGCGGGAGACGGACGATGAAGCCGCTCTGCACGAGCGCATCAAGGAAGTCGAGCGCTCGCTGCTCGTCGACGTCGTGGGGCGCCTCGCCCGGCACGGCTACCGCATTGAGGGACGAAAGGTTCATGTCGGTGAACACGGACACCGTTAAGCCCATCCGCCGCGCGCTGGTCAGCGTCTACGACAAGACGGGTCTGGAGGAGCTGGCCCGCGGTCTGCACGAGGCCGGTGTCGAGCTCGTCTCCACCGGCTCCACCGCGGGCAGGATCGCCGCCGCAGGCGTCCCGGTCACCAAGGTCGAGGAGCTGACCGGCTTCCCCGAGTGCCTGGACGGCCGCGTCAAGACCCTCCACCCGCGTGTGCACGCCGGCATCCTCGCCGACCTGCGCCTGGAGTCGCACCGCGAGCAGCTCGCCGAGCTCGGCGTCGAGCCCTTCGACCTGGTCGTCGTGAACCTCTACCCGTTCCGCGAGACGGTCGCCTCCGGAGCCTCGGACGACGAGTGCGTCGAGCAGATCGACATCGGCGGCCCCTCGATGGTCCGCGCCGCCGCCAAGAACCACCCGTCGGTCGCCATCGTCACCAGCCCCGAGCGGTACGCGGACGTCCTCGCCGCCGTCAAGGCCGGGGGCTTCGACCTGACCGCCCGCAAGCGGCTCGCCGCCGAGGCCTTCCAGCACACCGCCGCGTACGACGTGGCCGTGGCCTCCTGGTTCGCCGCCGACTACGCGGCCGCCGACGACAGCGGCTTCCCCGACTTCCTCGGCGCCACCCACACCCGCAAGAACGTCCTGCGCTACGGCGAGAACCCGCACCAGGGCGCCGCCCTCTACGTCGACGGCACGGGCGGCCTCGCGGAGGCCGAGCAGCTGCACGGCAAGGAGATGTCGTACAACAACTACACGGACACCGACGCCGCGCGCCGGGCCGCGTACGACCACTCCGAGCCCTGCGTCGCGATCATCAAGCACGCCAACCCGTGCGGCATCGCGATCGGCGCCGACGTCGCCGAGGCCCACCGCAAGGCCCACGCCTGCGACCCGCTCTCCGCCTTCGGCGGCGTCATCGCCGTCAACCGCCCGGTGTCGAAGGAGATGGCCGAGCAGGTCGCCGAGATCTTCACCGAGGTCATCGTCGCCCCGGCGTACGAGGACGGCGCCGTGGAGATCCTCGCCAGGAAGAAGAACATCCGCGTGCTGAGGGCCGAGGGCGCCCCGAGCAACCCGGTCGAGGTCAAGCCGGTCGACGGCGGCGCGCTGCTCCAGGTCACCGACCGCCTCCAGGCCGAGGGCGACGACCCGGCGAACTGGACCCTCGCGACCGGCGAGGCCCTCTCCGCCGACGAGCTCGCCGAGCTGGCCTTCGCCTGGAAGGCGTGCCGCGCGGTCAAGTCCAACGCGATCCTGCTCGCCAAGGACGGCGCCTCCGTCGGCGTCGGCATGGGCCAGGTCAACCGCGTCGACTCCGCCAAGCTGGCCGTCGAGCGGGCCGGCGAGGAGCGGGCGCGCGGCTCGTACGCCGCCTCGGACGCCTTCTTCCCCTTCCCCGACGGCCTGGAGATCCTGACCGCCGCCGGTGTGAAGGCGGTCGTGCAGCCGGGCGGATCGGTGCGGGACGAGCAGGTCGTCGAGGCCGCGAAGAAGGCCGGCGTGACGATGTACTTCACGGGGACGCGCCACTTCTTCCACTGAGCAGGACCCGGAACACGACGGACGGCCCACGGGCGGGCCGTCCGTCGTGCGGGGGCCGGCGCATCCAGCGAGCGCATCCAGCGAGCGCATCCAGCGGTCGCGGCGGTCGGCCCACTGGCGGACCGGTGCCCACCGGTCCCGCCCTTCCCGGCCGCCCCGCCCCGACTTCCCCGGACGCCTCCGGACGCCCCAGGGCGTCGATTCCGCCCGCCGAAGCCACTCTGTTCTAATGGGTTGCTCTTTGTCGGCGGCTGGTCCATGGGGGCACGGTGTTGGATGTCCAGAACGGTTCCGAGGCGGAGCCCTCCGCCCCCGAGGCCGGCCGCGGCGCGCCCGACGGCGGCCCGTCCGACCGCCTCGCGCCGGCACCCGTCCTCCCGTACGCCGTCGTCGCGGCGGTCCTCTGCGCGCTGTACTTCCTCTACTCCTGGGTGCAGTACGACCACTTCCGCACCCCCTCCTGGGACCTCGGCATCTTCGGGCAGGCCGTCCGCTCCTACGCCGAGTTCCGGCTCCCCGTCTCCGACATCAAGGGGCCCGGCTTCCCGATCCTCGGCGACCACTTCAGCCCGGTGACGGCGCTCCTCGCCCCCCTCTACTGGCTCTGGCCCTCGCCGGTCTCGCTGCTCTTCGCGCAGGCCGCGCTCTTCGCCGCCTCCGCCGTCGTCGTCGGCCGCACAGCCCAGCAGGTCCTCGGCAGCCGGGCCACCGGCATCGCCCTCACGGTCGCCTACGGGCTCTCCTGGGGCCTCCAGGAGGCCGTGAAGTCCGACTTCCACGAGATCGCCTTCGCCGTCCCGCTGCTCGCCCTCACCTGCCGGGCGCTGCTCCTCGGCCGCTGGACCGCCGCCGTCGCCTGGTCGGCGCCGCTCGTCCTCGTCAAGGAGGACATGGGGCTCACCGTCGCCATGGTCGGTGTGGTCCTCGCCCTCAAGGGGCGGAAGAAGCTCGGCGCGGCCCTCGCCGGCTTCGGCGTCGCCGCCTTCGCGCTCACCGTCCTCGTCCTCGTCCCGGCCGCCAGCAAGCTCGGCCAGTACGACTACTGGGCCAAGATCGAGAAGACCGGCACCGGAACCGAGACCTCCCTCGGGCAGATCGTCAGCGGCGCCCTGGCCTCCGGCGAGCGCTGGGAGATGGTCCTCTACCTGTTCGCGATCACCGGTTTCCTCGCGCTGCGCTCCCCGCTGGCGCTGCTCGTCCTGCCCACCCTGGGCTGGCGCTTCGTCTCCCAGGACGCCAACCACTGGGGCATGCACTGGCACTACAGCGCCGTCCTGATGCCGGTCGTCTTCCTGGCCCTGGTCGACGCCGTCCGCGCGGTGCGCACCTCGCCGCGCCCCTGGCTCGCCTCGTACGGGAAGGTCGCCGTGGCCGCCGCCACGGCCGTCGCGCTCGCCCTCGCCGCGAACCTGCCGCTGCGCGAGCTCCTCAAGTCCGAGACGTACGCCGCCGACGTCCGCGCCGAGCAGGCCCGCGCGGCGGTCGCGGCGGTCCCGGCGGGCGCCAGCGTGGAGGCGGACGTGCCGCTCCTCGCCCACCTCACCGCGGACCACACGGTCTACTGGGTGGGCACGTCGAAGGGCGCGACCCCCGACTACCTCGCGCTCGACCTGCGCGGCTGGTCGGGGCAGACGCAGGACCCGACGGTGACGGCTTCGCAGTTGCACCCCGAGGCGTCGTACGAGCTCGTCCACCGCTCGGAGGGTTTCGCGGTCCTGAGGAAGAAGTGAGCGGGGGTACGCGAAGGGGCCCGGTTCCTGGTCGGAACCGGGCCCCTCTGCGTGCCGTGCGGGGTCAGTAGCGCGGGCGCTTGAACCAGGCGGCGGCGTCCGCCTTCGCGAAGAAGACGATGAGCAGGATGCCGATCACGAGGCCGACCACGGAGGAGACGCCCTGGGACTGGCCCAGGTTCGCCAGGCCGCCCGCCGTGGACAGCGAGCCGTAGACGATGCCGGAGATCCGGATGCCGTTGCCGCCGTTCGCGCACTTGGCGGCGATGATGACGCCCCAGACGCCGAAGGCGAGGACGAGCAGGCCGATGAAGACGAAGACGCCGGTCACGGCGGCGCCGGCGCCGGAGTCGAGACCCGCCTCGCTCGCGAACGCGCCGCCCACGAGGGCGAGGGCGATACCGGCGAGGATCTGGAGGATGCCGACGATCCAGAGGAGGACGCGGGCCGTCTTGACGCCGCCCGGCATGGTCATGGCGGGCGCGCCGTACGGAGCGCCGGCGGGGTAGGCGCCGTACGGCGAGGCGGGCGGGGCGGCCGGGTAGCCGTAACCGCCCTGCGGGGGCTGCGGCTGGCCGTAGCCCGGCTGCTGGCCCTGCGGCGGCTGGCCGTAGGGGTTGTTCGGGTCGCCGAAGCTCATCGGGCATTCCTCCGTGAATGTTCTCGTGCGGGGACGACGCGGCCCGCGCGGAGGAACTTTCACGGCATGTGAGCGGTCTCCCCCCGGCACTTTCCGCGGCACTGCGCTGGTCATCGTCGTCCGATCGCGGAGGTGTTGTCCAGTCGATAGGCCCCCGAGTTGTGCAAGTGCAATCCTTCGTTCCGCCCCGCGCGGCCCCGCCGGGGGCTCCGGCGGGACCGACGGCGGGGCCGGCGGCCGGACCGGAACGGGACCGAATTGGAAGTGGGCGGGGGTCATCCGGGAGGATGTCCCCCATGAGCGCCCAGATTCTCGATGGCAAGGCCACCGCCGCCGCGATCAAGTCCGACCTGGCCGTCCGCGTGGCGGCCCTCAAGGAGAAGGGCGTCACGCCCGGCCTCGGCACCGTCCTGGTCGGCGACGACCCGGCCAGCCAGAAGTACGTGGCCGGCAAGCACCGCGACTGCGCGCAGGTCGGCATCGCCTCCCTCCAGCGCGAGCTCCCCGCGACCGCCACGCAGGAGGAGATCGAGGCGGTCGTCCGGGAGCTCAACGAGGACCCGGCCTGCACCGGCTACATCGTCCAGCTGCCGCTCCCGAAGGGCATCGACGAGAACCGGATCCTGGAGCTGATGGACCCGGCCAAGGACGCCGACGGCCTGCACCCGACCAACCTCGGCCGGCTCGTGCTCAACGAGCCCGCCCCGCTGCCCTGCACGCCGAACGGCATCGTCACCCTGCTCCGCGCCCACGGCGTGGAGATCAACGGCGCCGAGGTCGTCGTCGTCGGCCGCGGTGTCACCATCGGGCGCCCGATGCCGCTGATCCTGACCCGCCGCTCCGAGAACGCCACCGTGACGCAGTGCCACACCGGCACCCGCGACCTCTCGGCGCACCTGCGGAACGCCGACATCATCGTGGCCGCCGCCGGCGTGCCGCACCTGATCAAGCCGGAGGACGTGAAGCCGGGCGCGGCCGTCCTCGACGTCGGCGTCTCGCGCAACGCCGAGGGCAAGATCCTCGGTGACGTGCACCCGGACGTCGCCGAGGTGGCCGGCTGGATCTCCCCGAACCCCGGCGGCGTGGGCCCGATGACCCGCGCGCAGCTGCTCGTGAACGTCGTCGAGGCCGCGGAGCGCGCGGCCGAGGCGCACTGAGGTGACCCCCGGGACCCCGGCGGCCCCCGGGAACCCGGACGGGCCGCGGGAGCTGCCGCGCGGGCGGGTGGCGAAGGTCCGCCGGGTGCGGGGTTCGCGCCGGCCGCCGACGGTCACCACCGACACCGCGCGGCCCGAGGGCGGCGGCCGGGCGGCGGGCGGCGACGCCCCGGCGCCCGCCCGTCAGTGGCCGCTGCTCCTCGTCCTGGGGACGGCGGCGCTGGGCCTGCTGGTGCTGGGGACGGAGCCGTTCCCGCACTCCTTCCGGATCGGGACGATGACGGTCGGGGCGGCGCTGCTGCTGGGCGCGGTGCTCCGCGGGGCGCTGCCCTCGGTGGGCATGCTCGCGGTCCGCTCGCGCTTCACCGACATGATCACGTACGGGTTGATGGGCTCGCTGATCGTGCTGCTCGCGCTCATGGTGCAGCCGAAGCCCTGGCTCAAGATCCCGTTCCTGGAGGACATCCTCCATCTGACGGTGACCTGATCCGGGGGGCCTGGGCTCTCCCCGGCCTTCCCCGGTCGTACGACGACGGCGCCCGCCCTCTCCCCCGTGGGAGGGCGGGCGCCGTCGTGATCAAGGGTCATGTACCCGCCAACGAAAGGGCAAGTTCGGGCCAGTCGCTGTGGCATGGAAGTGACCGTTCCGGTACATCCGGACCCTCCGTTCGGGTCCCGCCCGGCCCCCGGAACTGCCATCCTTCGAGGACACCGGGGACGGCTGGGACAAGGGGGGCGAGCATGCCGGCGTGGAAGTCGCTGTCCGACGAACTCGATCCGGAGGTACGGGCGTTCACGGAGCGGCTGCGGACGGTCGTCGACCGCAGCGGGCTCGGCGTCGGCGCCGTCGCCGAGCGCACCGGACACGAACCGGCCGCCTGGGGGGCGTACCTGGACGCCCGCCTGCCCGTCCCCAGGGACGCCGTCGTCGCCCTCGCCGACGTCACCGGCGCCGACCTCGGCCCCCTGGCCGCCCAGTGGGAGCACGCGGACCGCGCCTGGAAACGGGCCTCCGGTGCCCCCGCCGCCGCTGCCGTCGCCCCCGGCGTCCCGGAGGACGTACCCGCCGAACGGACCATGCGCATCCGGAAGGTCGTACCCCCGGACCCCGCCCCCGGGCCCGCCCTCACCTCCACCCCGCGCCCGCCCCGCCGCGCCTCCCCGCTGCTCTACGCCGCCGGGCTCGTCGGCGCCGCGCTCGTCGTCACCGCCGCCGTCCTCCTCGCCGACCTCGGCGGCTCCGGGGCGACCCCGCCCGCCGCCGCCCCGACGGCGCCCCCGATCACCGTCGCCCCGACCCCCAGCCTCCCCGAGGGCGTCCGGTGCACCGGCGCGGACTGCGAGGGCCGGGACCCGGAGGCCATGGGCTGCGGCGGCCCGCACGCCGTCACCGTCGCCCGTACGTATCTCGGCACCGCCCTCGTCGAGGTCCGGCACAGCGCCGTCTGCGCCGCCGCCTGGGCCCGCATCAGCGGCGCGACCGCCGGGGACGAGGTCACCGTCCAGGCGGGGACCGCCGTCCAGCTCGCGCACGTCCTGGAGGAGGGCGCCACCGGCGCGTACACCCCGATGGTCGCGGCGGGCCCGGGAAGCAGCGGGGTGCGCGCCTGCGCGAACCGTTCGAACGGGAGCGACGGTTGCACAGACGGGTGAAAAGGAGTGAGAGGTGAGCTGCGCCACAAGGGGGCGGGGGTGCACGGGGGACCGCGTCCGATAGCCTGACCGCCGGATATCTCTTCACATCGAGACATCGATCGATCAGGGGAGCGATATCCAGCCTCAGGGGCAGGGAACCCCACCGCCAGCTGTCTTACGGAGATCGCCATGACCCGCACTCCCGTGAATGTCACCGTGACCGGCGCGGCCGGCCAGATCGGCTACGCGCTGCTCTTCCGCATCGCCTCCGGCCACCTGCTCGGCGCGGACGTGCCGGTCAAGCTGCGCCTCCTTGAGATCCCGCAGGGCGTCAAGGCCGCCGAGGGCACCGCCATGGAGCTCGACGACTGCGCGTTCCCGCTGCTCAAGGGCATCGACATCTTCGACGACCCGAACAAGGGCTTCGAGGGCGCCAACATCGGTCTGCTCGTCGGCGCCCGCCCGCGCGGCCCGGGCATGGAGCGCGGCGACCTGCTCGCCGCCAACGGCGGCATCTTCAAGCCGCAGGGCGAGGCCATCGCCGCCCACGCCGCGGACGACATCAAGGTCCTGGTCGTCGGCAACCCGGCCAACACCAACGCCCTGATCGCCCAGTCGGCCGCCAAGGGCGTCCCGGCGGAGCGCTTCACCGCGATGACCCGCCTGGACCACAACCGCGCCCTGACGCAGCTGGCCCAGAAGACCGGCTCCTCGGTCACGGACATCAAGCGCCTCACCATCTGGGGCAACCACTCCGCGACCCAGTACCCGGACATCTTCCACGCGGAGATCGCCGGCAAGAACGCCGCCGACGTCGTGAACGACCAGGCGTGGCTGGCCGACACCTTCATCCCGACCGTCGCCAAGCGCGGCGCCGCGATCATCGACGCCCGTGGCGCCTCCTCCGCCGCCTCGGCCGCCAACGCCGCCATCGACCACGTGTACACCTGGGTCAACGGCACCCCCGAGGGCGACTGGACCTCCATGGGCGTCCCGTCCGACGGCTCCTACGGCGTCCCCGAGGGCCTCATCTCGTCCTTCCCGGTCACCTGCAAGGACGGCAAGTACGAGATCGTCCAGGGCCTGGAGATCAACGACTTCTCCCGCGCCCGCATCGACGCCTCCGTCAAGGAGCTGTCGGAGGAGCGCGACGCGGTGCGTGAGCTGGGCCTGATCTAGCCCGACGCGTCCGACGGACGGAGCCCGGCGCAGCTTCCCGAAGCCCGCGAGGCCCCCTGGGGCCGAGCGGTGCGAGGGGAGCGTCGAGGATGGGTCGCGGTCCGCGAGCTCGGCCCCATCCGAGCCTGAGAACCACGCGCAGGAGCCCCCCGGTCCGGGACCGGGGGGCTCCGCTCGTTCTCGGAGGGAGCCTCAGAGGGAGCGCGGCGTGTAGTGGCCGGGGACCATGCGGGTGGAGACGCCGATCCGGTTCCACGCGTTGATGGTGACGATCGCGGCGATCAGCCGGGCCAGTTCGTCGGCGTCGAAGTGCTCGGCGGCCGCCGCGTACACCTCGTCGGGGACGAACCCCTCGGTGAGGACGGTGACGGCCTCGGTGAGGGCGAGCGCGGCCAGCTCCCGCTCCGTGTAGAAGTGCCGGGACTCCTCCCAGGCGGCGAGCTGGACGACCCGCTCGACGGTCTCGCCCCCGGCGAGGGCGTCCTTGGTGTGCATGTCCAGACAGAAGGCGCAGTGGTTGATCTGCGAGGCCCGGATCTTGACCAGGTGGTACAGGACCGGGTCCACGCCCTTGGCGGCCTCCTGCTCCAGCCGGATCATCGCCCGGTAGTACTCGGGCACCCGCTCGGCGAGGTTCATGCGCGGCGCGTGCTCGTGGGCGAGGGGCTGGGCGGAAGGCTGGGCGGGGGAGTGCGCTGTGGTGGTGGTCATGAAGCCACCGTAGAAGCGGATGGCGTGGCGCTATGGTCCATTCCCATGCGGAACGACTGGGCCACTTTCGGCGCCGACCTCCATCTGGAACTGCGCGGACCCCGGCTGCGGGCCGGGCTCATGGACGCCCTGCGCGAGGCCGTACGCGGCGGGCGCCTGGCGCCGGGGAGCCGGCTGCCGTCCTCGCGCCAGCTCGCGGCGGACCTCGGCGTGGCCCGCAACACCGTCGCCGACGCCTACGCCGAGCTGGTGGCCGAGGGCTGGCTCACCGCCCGCCAGGGCTCCGGCACCCGGGTCGCCCGCCGCGCCGAGCCCCGGCCGGCCGCGGAACCGGCCCCGGAACGGCCCCCGGCGGGCCTCTCGCCGGGCAACACCCCCATCGGCATCCCTGCCGTACGGGCGGCCCGGCGGCGCGCCCCCGTCCCCGCGTACGACCTGCGGACCGGCAGCCCGGACCTCGCCTCCTTCCCGCGCACCGCATGGCTCAGGGCGTACCGGCGGGCGCTGACCGCCGCCCCCAACGAGGCCTTCGGGTACGGCGATCCGCGCGGCCGGACCGAACTGCGCACCGCCCTCGCCGAGTACCTGGCCCGCGCCCGCGGCGTGCACGCGCGGCCCGAACGGATCGTGATCTGCGCCGGGTTCGCCCACGGCCTGATGCTCCTCGGCCAAGTCCTGCGGGCGCGCGGGGCGCGGGCGGTGGCGGTGGAGTCGTACGGACTCGGCCTGTACGCGGGGCTCCTGCGGAAGGCGGGCCTCGCCACCCCCGCCCTGCCCTTCGACGAACGGGGCGCCCGCGTCGAGGAGTTGACGCGGACCGCGCCGGACGCGGTGCTGCTGACCGCCGCCCACCAGTTCCCGCTCGGCGGCGCGCTGCCCCCGGACCGGCGGGCGGCGGCCGTCGACTGGGCGCGGGCGACCGGCGGCCTCGTCCTGGAGGACGACTACGACGGGGAGTTCCGCTACGACCGGCAGCCGGTCGGCGCCCTCCAGGGCCTCGACCCGGAGCGGGTCGTCTACATCGGCACCGCCAGCAAGTCCCTCGCGCCCGGCCTGCGGCTCGCCTGGATGGTGCTGCCGGAGGGCCTGATGGACGAGGTCGCCGCCGAGAAGGGCGCGGTGGTGGACTGGATGTGCGGCACCCCCGACCAGCTCGCCTTCGCCGAGTTCCTGGCCTCGGGGGCGTACGACCGCCACGTACGGGCCATGCGGCTCCGCTACCGCCGCCGCCGCGACGAACTCGTCACCGCCCTCGCCGCCCGCGCCCCCGGCATCCACGTCGGCGGCATCGCGGCCGGCCTGCACGCGGTCCTCTCCCTGTCCCCCGGCACCGAACAGGCCGCCCTCCGCTCCGCCGCCTGGCACGGCCTCGCCGTCCAGGGCCTCGACCAGTTCCGCCACCCGGAGGCCCCCCGCTCCCAGGAGGGCCTGGTCGTCGGCTACGGCACCCCACCGGACAGCGCCTGGCAGGGCGCGCTCGGGGCGCTGTGCCGGGTCCTGGAGGGGGTGGGGGAGGCCGAGGCCGAAGAACCCCGGTCGAAGGGGATCGACCGGGGCTCGACGGCATAAGTGGGTGTGAGTGCCTATCCGAATGCCTTGACGTTCCGCCAGTCGACGGAAAGGACCGTCTTGGCAGCGGGCTTGGTGTTGACATCGGACGGGTAGTACACGCGGATGTACCCGTCCGATCCCCAGCGGGCCCACATGTCGGGGATCCCGTCGCCGTTCACATCGGGGATGCCGACCACGGCCGAGACACTGGTCTGTGTCCAGCCGCTGCCGTACTGGACGTCACCCTGACGGGAGTTCGCCGAGGTCATGAGTGACGTGAGGTTCACACTGCCCGTACCGGTGCCGGGCTTGCCGTGCCGGATGTACATGGAGCCGGTGTCCAGATCGCGCCACAGCAGGTCCGGGGTCCCGTCCTGGTCGATGTCGGCGAGGTTGACGATCTCGCGCCGCGTCCAGTTCTCACCGGGCATCTGGGTGGCCGTCTGGAACGTGGCGCCGGTGTAGCCGGACAGCGTCCAGAAGGCCGAGCCGGCGCGCAGCACGAGGTCGGGCAGCTTGTCGCCGGTGATGTCGCCGACGGCCTTGATCTGCGTCCAGGTCGACGGCGCCGGGGTTCCCGCGGGGAGCCGGATGTCGATCCGGTCCTCGACGTTGAAAGTGCCGTAGCCGTCGCCGGGGTAGAGCCAGAACCGGCCGTCCGGAGAGACGGAGAACAGGTCGGTGCTGCCGTCGCCGGGGTAGACGTCCGCGTAGTGGGTGATCAGCGCGGCCTTGCCGGTGGCGGCGTCGTACCAGTGGCCGGACGGCGGTTCCTGCGCCTTGAGGTTCTCGGGGTCGCCGGAGGCGGGCCTGAGGACGTAGGAGCCGGGCATGGTCGAGTACAGATCACCGCCCGCGGCGCCGGGCAGTGATCTCAGACTGCCGTTCGGGTAGACGGTCAGGAGGTCCACGAAGCCGTCGCCGCCGAGGTCACCGGGGGCGTCGGCCTTGTCGCGGGGCCGGACGTAGAAGGTGTAGTCCGTACGCGCGCTGACGTTGCCCACGGCGTCGTGGGCGAAGACCTGGAGGCCGTTCGGACCGGCGTGCGGGGGCCGTAGGTTGGAGACGGTCGCTGTTCCGTTGGTCGCGGTCACCGTTCCCCCGGTGCTGGTCACGCCCTCGAAGTTGTAGGTGAATTTCGTGGCGCCCGGGGACTTGAAGGTGATCGCGCCGGTGCCGCCGAACTTGACCGAGGCCCAGGTCTGGCCGTCGTCGGTGGCCTCAGGGAAGACGGTGCTGTCGACGTCGGGCTTCTGGGGCGCCGTGGTGTCGATGGTGACCTGGCAGGACTCGACGCCGGGCGGATACCAGGTGGAGAGGCCCGGTGGGCTGTACGAGTCCTCAGCCCGCGCGATCCAGCTGTAGGTGGCGCCGTCGACCAGGCCGGTGATGTTCGCGGTGGCCGTGCCGCTGGAGTTCGGAGTGATCAGCAGATCGGTCTTGGCCTGACCGACCTTGCCGTAGCGGAAGCGGATCTTGCTGAGGTTGCCGTCGGCGTCCTTCGCGTTGACCGAGATGGAGATGCTCGTCGTCGCAATGACCTTGGAACCCGGGGACTCCACGCAAGTGCTGCCGGTGACCAGCTTGGGTTCGCTGGGCACACTGTTGTACTCCGCGACGAACTCCGCCGACGAGGCCTGGAACTTGCGCCAGGTGTGGGTGTCGCCCTCGCTCGTGGCGCGCAGGCCGAAGGTGATGTTGCCCCAGCCGTTGTCGGCGCCCTTCTGGGCGGCGGCCGTCACGTTGGCGCCTTCGAACTCCTCGTAGTCGTCACGGCAGTTCGGGTCCGGGTCGTAGCCGTGGGCGAAGGTGTTGCTGTCCAGCCAGGTCGCCCAGCTCGGCTGGGAGTTCCAGGTGGTGTTGGTCGAGATGCCGCCGGTGAGGTAAAGCTTGAACTCGCGGGGGCTGCACGACCACGAGTGGTTGTTCAGCACCTTGAACGAGGCTTCGTGGACCGTGGCGCCTGTGATGGTACGGAAGTCCATGCGCCAGAACGAGCGGGCGAGACCACCGGTGTCGGACTCGTATCCGACGCGGGCGTCGGAGGTGCCGGAGCCGAAGTTGGTGCCGTCGTAGAAGCTGCTGTTCGGGTAGGGCCGGTAGGCGATCGTCCACGCCTCCTTCGGGGTCTTCATCGTCGGGTCGATGAAGACCGGGAAGAGGACGTTCTCGTCGGTGAAGAGGCCGGTGGCGGCGGGTTGGAGCTGGAGACGCGCGTCGCCGGTGCCCTCCCCGGACAGCAGGACGGGCACGGGGGCGCGCCGGGCGCCGGGCTCGATGCTGCTCAGACCGCTGAGCTTCAGGACGTCGGCGGGGGTGGCCGTCGAGGTGCGCGGAGCGGTACCGGCGGCGCGGAGTTCAGGGTCGCGGCCGCTGGAGTCCCAGGCGAACGGGGTCGGCAGGGAGCCGACCTCGTCCCCTGCCTTGTCAAGGATCTGCACGAGGCTGCCGGACTCCTCGTATCGGAAGACGGTGGTGTCCGAGCGCAGGCCGTACGTCACGGTCCTGAGCGCCTCCTGCTGCGCGGCCTCGCGGTTCTTGACGATGAGGAGCTGGGCGAAGCCGCCGCTCTCGCGGGCGAGCACGAGCAGGTCGACGCCGGGCAGGACTTCGGGGTAGAGGGCGCGGGGCCCGTCGAGCACCGGCTCGGGCAGGGCGCCGGGCCAGGTGTACGTGATGGTGTGGCCGTCGATGTCCATCTCGGCCAGCACGGTGTCGCCGGGCCGCGGGGCGCGGGCGAAGGAGCGGTCGGCGCGGGAGGTGTCCGTGCTGCCGTTGGAGAACCGTACGGGCGTCGCCGGATTCTTGGGCCGGATGCCGAGTCCGCGAGGCGCGTCCTCCGCCCGCTCCAGGGTGTTGTCGATAGGTGCCCATTGCCCCTTGGCGTTCTTCGCGCGCTGCGGGACGGCGTGGATGCTGGTGCGCATGCGCCCGTTGGGCAGCGCCCAGGTCTGCTCGGTGGCCGTGGTCGCGGTCTCGACGAGGACCGGCTTCCCGGTGCGGCGGGCCTGGGCGACGGCGGTCTGCGTGTCGCGGGGGGCGGCCGCGGCCGGCTTCGCCTCGATCGGCCGCTTCGGCCGTGTGCCCGGCGGGCCGTCAGGTTGCCACCAGGGCAACAGTGATGCGGCGAGTGCGGCCAGTACGAGGCCAAGGGTGCAGGCCAGCCTGGTGCGCGTGCGCACGAAAGGGCTGAGCAGGCGGGGCGCGGTCACGGCGGTCTACTCCCGTGGGAACCAAGCGGAATGGGGGGACAGCACAGAAAGCCCCGGACGATGGATCGCGGGGGCAGAGGCGCGCAAACGATTACATTCGCTTCACATCCTGTCCATTCATGAAGAATTTATGGACTCGTGATGTGGAGTCGGGAGGTGTCGGCCGCGCGGGCGATGCGGGCCCTCCTGTGGCTTTCGGGCGGACATTAAGGCCCGGTTCACGGCAAATCGGAAGATCCACATGAAAGATCGTCAGTGTCACCGTTCGCCAGGTGATGCACCGTGTCCGACCTCACAGCGATGCGTGGAACCCGTGCTTCCTCTCCCTTGAGACGAGCGGTGTTCATGGCGCAGGGTGCACACGCGTGCGCCTGGTCCAGGCGTGCGCTCTTCGGTGTTTCCGCACCTCATCCGTTGTTTGGGTTCGCCTCAGTGGGAGTCGCCGCGTATGCGTGCTTCAGGTCCGCTGTCATGGCTGGGGCGGGGACGCCCAGCCATGACGGAGTCACTACGACGGCGTCGGCGGCTCGGCCGCACGGCGACCGTCCTTCTGTTGTCCTCGACGTTGTCGGTGACGAGCCTGAGCGCCCAGGCATGGGCCGCTCCGGGGCCCGGCATGAACCGCATGGAGGAAACGAGCGAGGTCAAGCTCCCCGAGCTGCCCGAGGACGTGCCGGTCGCTCCCAAACTGCCGAGCGTCACGGAGCTGGGCACCCCCGCGGACGTTCCCGTCCTCCCGTACGAGCCGAAGAAGATCACCCCCTGGCAGGCGGGCACCGGAACCGCTGATCTGAGCACTGCGGCCGCCGGCACCTCGGTTCCGGTCTCCAACGGCCTGCCGATCGCCCTCGGGGTCCCCGCCGGCACCGAACCGTCGGCCCTCGCGGGGCAGTGGACGGTTGACCTCGCCGCGCCCACCACCTCCCAGGAGGCGGGCCTCGCCGGTCTGATCATGCAGATCACCCCGCCGGCGGGCGTCGACCCGAACGCGCAGGTCGTGCTCGACGTCGACACCAGCGAGTTCAAGGACCTCTACGGTCCCCAGGCCGCCGAGCGCTTCGGCGCCATGCTGCTGCCCGACTGCGCCTTCGACGCGGCCACGACGGGAGGGTGCACCGAGACCGGCACACAGACCTTGTCGGGCGTGGCGGACGCTGCCGAGTTCGAGCACCTCGCCAGCTCGGTGAAGGTGGTGCCGGCCGAGGACGCCCCGACCCGGACGACGACGGCCACGGACGAGCCGGTCCGCACGATCGTCAGCGGCCTCCTGCCCGTCTCCAAGATGCTGGACAGCGGACCGTCCCCCATAGCGACGGACTCCCAGGTCCGCACCGCGGCCTTCGCCGCGACCACCACACCGGGCACCAGGACCGTCGGCGTCGGCGACACCGGCGCCTCCAGCGCCGGTGACTACACCGCCTCACCCCTGCTGTCCTCGGGCTCCTGGGCGGCGGGTTCGTCGAGCGGTGCCTTCACGTACGGCTACCAGGTGCAGATCCCCGAGGTCGCCGGCGGCCTCGCGCCGAACGTGAAGCTGTCGTACTCCTCTCAGACGGTCGACGGCCGCACCTCGGCCACCAACAACCAGGCCTCCTGGATCGGCGACGGCTGGGACTACAACGCGGGCTCGATCACCCGCACCTACGCCAACTGCCGCCAGGACGCCAAGAAGGCCGGATCGAACAACCCGAGCCACGGTACGGCCGACCTCTGCTACGGCTCGGAGAACGCCACCCTCTCGCTCGGCGGCATGACCACCGAGCTGGTGTGGGACGAGACCAAGGGGCCCAAGGGATCCGACGGCAAGCCCCTGGGCGCCTGGTTCACCGCGAACGGCGACGGCTCGAAGATCGAGCGCCTCAAGAACACCGCCAACGACCCGCGCGAGGACCTGAAGGACGACGACGGCGAGTACTGGGTCGTCACGACCAGGAACGGCACGAAGTACTACTTCGGCCTCAACAAGCTGCCGGGCTGGTCCGCCAACGACCCGTACACGGACTCCGTGCTCGCCGTCCCGGTCTACGGCAACCACCCGGGCGAGCCCTGCTACACGAGCACCTGGGAGAACTCGCACTGCCTCCAGGCCTGGCGGTGGAACCTCGACTACGTCGAGGACGTCCACGGCAACGCCATGTCCCTGTGGTGGAAACGCGACGACAACTACTACGCGCAGAACTTCAACTGGTCCGAGCCGACGCGGTACCACCGCGACGGCTACCTCTCCCGCATCGACTACGGACAGCGCGCCGGCAGCGTCTTCTCGAAGACGGCACCCGCCAGCGTCCGGTTCTCCGTCGAGGAGCGCTGCTACACGGTCGACTCGGTGACCTGCACCGAGGCCAACTTCACGTCCGGGCTGTCCCAGAAGTTCCGCCCCTGGTACGACACGCCCGCCAGCCTGTACTGCGCCGCGTCGGGCAAGAAGTGCTGGCACGCCGGACCCACCTTCTGGTCCCGCAAGCGCCTCGACAAGATCACCACGTCGGCGCAGCGACTCGCCTCGACCACCGCCCGTCAGGACGTGGACGAGTACCAGCTGAAGCAGAGCTTCCCGGTCCACGCGACGGGCGTCAACACCGCGCTGTGGCTGGAGTCGATCCAGCGCACGGGCTTCGCCCGGAACGGTGCCGGCGACGCGAAGACGAAGCTCAACCCGGTGCGCTTCGAGCACAACCCCGAGGACATGCCCAACCGGATCAAGGACGACAACAAGCCGTCGTTCTCCCGGCTGCGGATCGCGCGCGTCATCAACGAGTACGGCGGCGAGACCGTCATCACGTACAAGAAGCCGGGACCCGAATGTCCCAGCGACGGCGCGGGGCTGCCCGGCAAGACCGACACGGACGGACTCAAGAAGAACACCCGCCTGTGCTACCCGGCGTTCTGGCACCCGGACCCGAACGTCGAGGACATCGACTGGTTCCACAAGTACGTCGTCGAATCGGTCGAGGAACTCCCCAACATCGACGGCTCCTACCCGACGCGGACGTCCTACACCTATGACGGCGCGGGCTGGAAGCTCGCCGAGGGCGAGTTCACCAAGAAGTCCACCCGTACGTACTCCCAGTTCGCGGGCTTCGCGTCGACCACCACGATCACCGGCGTGGACGCCCCGAACACCGGGAGCAAGCGGACCAAGACGGTCGCCCGCTTCTTCCAGGGCATGGGCTCCGGCACGGTTCTCGACAGCGAGGGCGAGCCGATCGCCGCCGACGAGGAGCCGTTCGCCGGCCGCGTCGCCGAGGAACTCACCTACGCGAACGCCGGTGACACGGCTTGGCTGACCCGCACCGTCACCTACCCGCACGCCCGCGAACTCGCCCGCCGCGAGCGCGGCGACGGCCTGAGCCCGCTGCGGTCCTGGCGGGTCACCGAGCCGAAGACCGTGTCGTTCACCAAGTCCTCCGGAACCGGAGACGACACGAGAACCCTGCGCAGCGTCGAGACCAGGACGACCTTCGACGCCGGCAACGGCCTGCCCACACGGGTCGAGTCTCTCGGCGACACGGGGAAGCAGGGCGACGAGTCCTGCACCAGGATGACCTACCTGGACCAGCCCGCCAAACACATCATCGGCGTCACCAAGGAGATCCTCACCGCCCCCACCACCTGCGTGGAGGCGGACGCCGACAACTGGTCGACGCTCAGCGGCGGCAGCCGTGTGGCCTACGACCACCAGCCCTACGACGTGACGGCGCTCTCCGCGGGCTCCCGCGGACTGGCCACCCAGACCTGGTCGCTCAAGGGCGACGGCACCGGCTTCCAGAGCGACGGCACCACCCGCTTCGACGGAATCGGCCGCGTCATCTCGCGCACCGACCCCGACCTGAAGACCTCCACGATCACCTACACCCCGTCCGAGGGCCAGGTCTTCTCCGTCACCGAGAAGAACTCCCTGGGCCACGAACAGACCCAGGAGCTGGAGCCCGGCCGCTCCGTCGGCCTCAGGACCACCGACCTCAACGGCCGCGTCACCCAGGCGGAGTACGACCCGCTCGGGCGTCTCTCCAAGGCCTGGGGCGCGGGTCGCTCGACCTCGTCGGTTCCCGACTTCGAGGCCGTCTACACGATCCCCCTGGTCGACCCGGCGAACCCGGTGCGCATGCCGCCCTACGTCACCACCAGGACGCGGGGCCACGAGAACCGCATCGAGACCTCCGTCGTGATCTACGACGGTCTCGGCCGCCAGCGCCAGACCCAGGAACAGGCCACCGGCAGCGGCTGGCTGCTCACGGACACGCTGTACAACAGCTCCGGCGAGGTCTGGCGCACCCGGAACGCCTACCTGGCCCTCGACGCGGTACCCGGCGAACTGTTCACCCCGGACGCCGACACGGCCGTTCCCAACGTCACGCAGTACACCTACGACGGCCTCGGCCGCGTCGTGGAGGAGATGCCCTACCTCAAGTACGAGGCCCCCGGCTCCGAAGGAGCCACCTCGCAGGCGTTCCCGGACCGGGCCACCCGCTACGAGTACGGCTCCGACTGGTCCACGGTGATCAACCCGAAGGGCGCGCCGTCCTACCGGATCTACACCGACGCCCTGGGCCGCTCCTCCCGGATCGACACGTACACCGACGCGGCGCGCACGCCCGCGCTGGCGACGTCGATGCGGTACACGTACAACGCCCGCGGTCAGATGGCGCGGGCCACGGCCTCGGCGGACCCGGGGCACCCGTGGTCCTGGACGTACGACCACCGCGGCCGGATGACCTCGTCCACCGACCCGGACACGGGCACGACGACGATGACGTACGACCACCGGGACCGGCCGCTGACGCTCACCAACGCGCGGGGCGTCACGGTCTGGAACGCCTACGACGAACTGTCCCGTCCGACGCAGCAGAGGCTGACCGGCAGCAGCGGCCCGCTCCTGGCCGACTTCACGTACGACGGAGCCCCGGGCGGCAAGGGCCTCCCGCAGGCGGCGACCCGCTACACGGACGGTCTGGCGTACAAGCAGCAGGTCAACGGCTACGACAAGGACTACCAGCCGACCTCGACGACGCTGACCCTGCCGCAGTCGATAGCCGACACGTGGGGTCTCCAGCCCTCGTACACGTACGGCTACCAGTACTCCGACACCGGTCTGGTCGACTCGGTCTCGCTGCCGGCCGTCGGCGGGCTCGCCGCCGAGAAGGTCGTCGTCCGCTACAACAAGGACGGTCTGCCGCTCTCGATATCCGGCAAGGACTGGTACGGCTCGGAGACCGTCTACTCGCCGTACGGCCAGGTGATGCGCTCCACGCTCGGTGCCCAGCCGTACCGGGTGTGGACGCAGAACACCTTCGACGAGGCCAGCGGTGAGCTGCAGAACCAGCAGGTCTACCGCGAGCAGACGGGGGACGCGTCCCTCGGCGGCGGTGTCCTCGTCTCCAAGCGCTCCTACAGCTACGACCCGGCCGGCAACGTCACCGGGATCCGGGAGCACGCCACCGGCATCGCCGAGCGGCAGTGCTTCACGTACGACCCGCTCGGCCAGCTGAAGAAGGCCTGGACCAGCAAGGACCAGACCGCGTGTGCGACCGCCCCGACGGTCGCGGACGTCTCCGCCGGCGACGGCTCCGGCTACTGGCAGGAGTACGAGTACGACCTCCTCGGCAACCGCACGAAGCTGACCGAGAAGGACCTCGCCGGCGACACCACCAAGGACGCCGTCACCGCCTACACCTACGGCAAGGCGGACGGCACCCAGCCGCACACGCTGACCAAGGTGTCGAAGGCCTACAAGACGCCCGCCGGTGCGGCGGTGAAGGCCGAGGCGACACGGCTGTACGAGCTGACGGGCGAGACGAAGTCGGTCACGTCCATCCAGAACGGCGACAGCCAGACGCTGACCTGGACCCACGACGGCCAGATCGACCGGATCACCGGCGCGGGCACCGGCGGCAAGACCTCGTACGTGGGGCTCGGGGACAAGTGCCTCGACCTCTACTCGGGTGTGGCGAAGGCGGGCCAGGCGCTCACTCTGTACCAGTGCAACGCTTCGGCGGCGCAGAAGTTCAGGTTCGCCGTGGCCCCGGGTCAGGCCGACCCGAATCTGGGCACGCTGACGGTGCACGACACCTGGTGTGCCGACCCCGTGGCCGGCACGGCCGGTTCGGCGGTGCAGGTCCAGAAGTGTGACGGCACCACCGCGCAGCAGGTGCGGCGGAACGCCGCCGGGCAGCTGACGCATGTCGCGTCGGGTCTGTGCGTCGCGGTCAAGGACGCCGCCACGGCGAACAGCACGCCGCTGGTCCTGGCGACCTGTGCCTCCGGTGTCGCGGCCCAGCAGTGGGCGGCGCAGAACGACACCCGGCACATCTACGGCCCCGACGGCGGCCGGCTGCTGACCATCAAGGGCAAGGAGGCCACGCTGCACCTCGGCGAGGCCGAGGTGACGGTCCAGAAGGGCGGCGCGCCGGTCACCACCCAGCGCACGTACTCCGCTCCGGGCGGCGCGATCATGCGCGTCTCCTACGGGACCGGCACCTCGTCGCTGGTGGCCATCACGATGGACCACCAGGGCACGCCGTACGCCGAGGTGGCGCTGTACGGCACCCAGCCGGTCCGCGTCCGCAAGCAGGACCCCTTCGGCAACCAGCGAGGCCCGACGGCGACCGCCGCCGGTCTCTTCAGCCACCAGGGGTTCCTCGGCGCGACGAACGACGACGCCTCCGGCTACACGCCGCTCGGCGCCCGTCTGTACGACCCGGTGGTCGGACGCTTCCTCTCCGCCGACCCGGTCGTCGACCTGACCGACCCGCAGCAGTCCAGCGGCTACGCGTACGCCCACAACAACCCGGTCACGCACTCCGACCCGACCGGCCTGGCGATCTCGCTGACGGCGTCGGAGCGTGCCGCGGCCCTCGCGGGC
>NZ_JASCXN010000012.1 GCF_030010625.1 Streptomyces sp. CC208A
CCTGCGTTACAGACCCTGGAGCACGGGCGTCCTGAGTAGATCAGATCCTCCAAGCCGGCCCACCCGAAAAGACAGACGGCCAGCGCGGCGTGTTCCGTAGGGTCCGGCAGCTCCCACTGATTGCCGTACGAGCGGAACCCGGCCTCCTCGCTCCGCTCGACAAAAAGGGCACCGCGAGCGTCAGGGTGCAACGCCAATACACTGGCGCCTTCGGGCGTATCGAGAACTGCCAGGTGGCTGCCCACCTCCTCTACTCTCCCTCGGCCGGGCACGCTGCCATCGTTGATGTAAGGAGTGCGGATGGGCGTAATGGGGGTCTGGGTGGTCGGAGCGGTAGCGGACGATCGGATTGAGGAAGCGCGTCGCCGATTCCCCGACGCTGCAGGCGTCCACGGCACGTGGCCGATGTCGTCCGCCGACATGAGCCAGTGGTGCGAGCCTCTTGCGCCCGAGGAATTGCTCGACGGGACATCCGAGCAGGCGGCGCGCATTGACGAAATCGTGCGCTTCGCCGACGCGGTCCACAGAGTCCGGAATGACGAGACCGAGGTGGACGAGTTTCAGGACTACCTGCTTCACGCGGTCCCACAGCAGGAGAGCAAGGGCATGTTCTGCTCTGCCGTACCCAGGGGCGACGGCGGGGCGGCGCTCATGTGGGGGCTTGGCCGCGACACGGCACTCCGAATCCCAGGTTGCTGCGGGGAGTTCCTGTTCGATGCCGCCCAAGTAAGTGCCGCGCTCCCCGCGGCCGAGCAAGCGCTCCTCCTTCCCCCGCCGCGTCGGGCCCGTGTGACCGCCCGCATACGGATGTGGCTGGACGAGATGGCGGACGACCCGAACTGCGACATCGACGAGTTGATCGACGGCCCCCTTCGGGTGCTGCGTTACGCGGCGCGCACGGGAGTGGGCGCAGTCGGGCTAACTCTTTGGTACTAACAGGAACTCATGGAGGCCGTGGTCCCTGCTGACAAGATCACGCTCTATAGATGGAGTACTAGCCTCGATCTTTCGTGACGGTCCGTCGGTTTGCCCGGCGGACCGCTTCGGCTGTTCGGGCTGGCGGCGGGCAGGCTGATCACCCGGCTGTCGCGTCGGGCGGGCGCCGGGTTCCACTGCTCCGGGCATGGGCGGCTTGTCGGGATGGGACGTCGCTGCTGGTCAGCCGGGGTTCGGCAGCGTCTGCAGGCGGTCGAAGGCGGCGGTGATGACGTGGGTCCAGGGCCAGTGGCGGGCGATGCGGAGCCAACGGCGGCGTGCGGTCGTGACGAGTTGGGCAGCGGCGGAGAACAGTCGCAGGCGCTTGGGCTCCCGACACCGGACCTCGCTCGTGAGCGCGAGCATCGGCATCCAGGCGAGCAGGTCGAGTGCGAGCTGGACGATCTCCAGCCAGATCCGGTTCTGGGCGGCGTCGTTCCTTGCGGACGATCAGCCGCATGCCAATCGGCCAGCCCTTCAGGACGCCGTCGGCGAGCTCGGCGATCCAGGCGCCGTCGCGCACGTCGCCGTCGGGTTCGACGGCTGGCGTCCAGGCCGAGGCCGGGACCTGCAGGGCGGCCTGGTCGACGGCGTCTGTGATGACCATCCCGACCGAGTAGGACAGCCACCGGCCGCGCCGGGTGAGCCAGTTGAGGAACTCGTGGGTGCCGCCGGTGGAGTCGGTGCGGATCAAGGGCCGCCGCCCGCGCCGGTGCTGCTTCGGGAGCTGGGCCGGCGCCTGCCGGGCGACGGCGATGCGGTCGCTCACGGTGTTGCTGCCCGCGCTCCCGGGCCGCAGCAGGCCCGCGACAGGCTCGCCGGTGCCTTCGCGGTCGTGGTCGATGAATGTGATCAGCGGATGGTGGCCGAAGGTCTTCTTTCAGGTCGCGGCGGTGTCCTGCTTCTCGGAGTGCGCCTGGACCAGCATGCTGTCGATGTCCACGATCACCTCGCCGCCCGCGGCGAGGGTGTCGACCCGCCGGGAAACCGTCAGGTCGGATGCGACCAGTCCGAACACGGCAGGCTCGGCCTGCGGCATCGCCACATCCGACAGGCAGTCGCCGCCGACAACGCGGCGTCAGGCCGATCCGGCGAGCAGCCTCCACCAGCAGCACACCGCCGGCCTGCGAGACCGCCCCCGCACCGTCGCCCCGGACGCGGACACGCGGATACAACCCACTGCAGGGCAGAGGCGCTCTCTCTGTTTCTTTGATCAAGACCCGGACAGTCCCGCGCGTGAAAACCCGAGACCGGTTCCCGCCTGGGAATCAACGACCGTTCAGTGGCGTGGGACAGGTCTGGACGTCCAGAACCATCGTGTCCGAGTTGCCGCTGCGCCCGACTCGGGTGAAGCCGAAGGCGGTGTAGAGGTGCACGGCGGGGTTGCCGTCCTCGACGCTCAGGCTGAGTCGAGCGACCGGGGTCGGTCCCTCAGCGGCGACCTGGATCAGCGCCTCCAGCAGGGCCCGGCCGTGCCCCCGGCCGCGGTGTTCGGGCAACACGCCGAGGGTGAGCTCGGGAATGTCCGGAGCGACGTAGCCGTATCCGGGCTCACTCTCGGGGAGTTGCCGCGCCCAGGCCGCACCGATCGGTTCGCCCGTGTCGGTCTCTGCGATGACCCCGAAGTCGTCCCTGCGGGGCCAGCCGACGAGGTAGCGCGCGGCCTGCGGCTCAGCGGCGAGCTGCTGGGCGGTGAACCGCTGCTCACCGTTCCAGTCGTATGCCTCCAGCAGGATGCGCCAGAGGAAGTCGGCGTCGCCGGCGACGGCGGGGCGGACGGACATCGACAGCCTTCGGGTCGGGGGCGGTGCGGGCCGACCGACGATAGGTCCCCATCTGCAGATCGGCAAGGAGTTTTGCCGCGCGACGCCTGCAGCACCGTTCGGGGCCACCGAAGAAGACCCGGAACCTCCCGGAGCCTGCTCGACCGACGATCACCCGCCACTTGTCTTCACCCCAGGAATGCCCAATCGCACCAGGCCAAAAGCGCTTCGGGACATGCCGGCCATGCTCAGGCGCGCGGGCTCATGAAAGCGCGAGGCCAGCCGACTGCGGGCCTGCCCTGCTGGGCGGGCAGGGCTGCTAGGGGTTCCTACGGGACTCGTCCGGGGCCTTTCGTGGCAGGCGGGAGCGGCTTTCCGCAGGTCACCTGGGCCCTCAGTTCGGCCCCGGTGGTCCCGGTCGGCAGGCACACGTCGGAGGCGTAGTCCTCATCGCAGAACACCAGGTCAAGAAAGGACCCCATGAGTCTTGACCTCTTCGTGGTCCGGTTCGAGAACGGTGAGCCGGCGCCGCTGGACATGAGTGCCGCGCACGAGGTCCTCGGCCCCTATGTGGTGGCGCGGGACCCCGGGATGGACTTCCTGCTGGTACGTACGGCGGAGGAAGAGGAAGCAGGGGGTGTACTTCAGCGGCCCGGCCGGCATCACCTTCAACCGTTGCGAAGGGGGCGGGATCATGGACCTCCTGGCCCTCCTGCTGCATCGGCTGGATGCCGTGCTCGTCGTCCCGGGTGGGCCGACCGTGATCCAGCGGGACGAGGACCGCAGGCTGCTGCCCGACTCCCTCAGGGGCGCGTGGCCTGTCGTCGTGGGCCGTACCGGTGTGGAGATCTGCCGGGCGATCCGGGGGCCTGAACGAACGGGTGAGGGGCTTACTCCATCGTCGGCGGCTCGCCGACGCGGGTTCGGACGTCGATGACCGCGAAGGGGGCGCCCTGGGGGTCGAGGAGGGCGGCGAAGCGGCCGAAAGGGCTGTCCTGCGGGCCGAAGACCTTGCGGCCGCCGGCGCGTTCGGCTGCCGCGACCGCCAGGTCGCAGTTGTCGACGGCGAAGTAGACCTGGATGTAGGACGGGATCTCCGGGGGGAAGTCCTCCGGGGGCATCCGCATCCGGCCCAGGACCGGATCGGCGCCGAGGTCGAAGACCTTGTAGTCCATTCCCTCGCCGACCATCTTCTTGGTGCGGTAGCCGAAGACCTCCGTGAAGAAGGCGTCGGTCTTCTCCGGTTCCCGGGTGAAGATCTCGGCCCACACGAACGAGCCGGACTCCCCTTCGAGTTCGAAGCCCTCGTGGATGCCGGCCTGCCAGAGGCCGAACACCACCCCGGCCGGGTCCCGGGCGATGCACATCGAGCCGAAGTCGCCGACCTTCATCGGCTCCGTCAGGAGCGTGCCGCCCGCCGCCCTGATCTTCTCCGCCGTGGCGGCGACGTCGTCCGAGGCGAGGTAGAGGCACCAGGCCGACTGCGGCGGGGTGTCGCCGCCGGGCATGGGCGGGACGACGGCCGCGACCGCCTTCCCGTTCCTGTACGCCTGGGTGTAGTTGCCGAACTCCGTCGACGCCTCGCCGAAGGTCCAGCCCAGCACGTCGTCGTAGAACGTCTTGGCGCCCTCGGAGTCGGTGAACATCGCGTCGGTCCAGACCGGGGTGCCCTCGGGTCGTGCGGCCATGACGTGACTCTCGCTTCCGATCGATGAGGTTTTACGTGGCTCGTGGCCCACGCTAGCCACGAGCCGCCCGTCCCGCGCGGCGGAGCGCGTACCGGTGGAACGGCGCCTCCGGTACGGCGAGCTCGGGCCGCCACGCCCTGAGGACCTGGGCGGAGGGCAGGAAGAGGGCTGTCGGCAGCTCCTCGGGGGAGGTCCACTCCCAGCGCTCGATCTTCTCCGGTTCGGCCACCGCCGGGGTCCCGGAGAACGCCCGCACCACCGTCGCCGCCGTCATCCGGGTCAGCTCGGAGGAGGTCACGGTGTCCAGGAGCAGTCCGACGACCTCGACGGACCCCGGGTCCGTGACGAGCGTCGTCTCCTCGGCCAGCTCACGCGCCGCCGCCTCCTCGATCGACTCGCCCGGCTCCACCCCGCCGCCCGGCAGCTCCCACACCCCCGACCGGTCGAGGCCGAGCAGCACCCGGCCCCGTCCGTCGAGGACCACGATCCCGGCGCCCAGCGCGGCACTCGGTACGGGCGGGCGGGTGTTGCGCGAGGCGGCGGCGGGATCGGGGGCGTACCTGTCGGTGGTCATGTGCCCTGTCTACCAGCCGCCGCCGACACCGGGGTCAGGCCGTGGCCGCCGGGGGGACCACGGCCACCGGGCAGGTCGCGTGGTGCAGGACCGCGTGGGCCACCGAGCCCACCAGGAGCTCCGCGATCCGGTGCCGGTGGTGCCGGCCCACGACCAGCAGCGCCGCCTCCTCGGAGGCGTCCACCAGCAGGCCCGCCGCGTCCCCCGGCTCCACCGTCCGTACCAGCTCCACCGACGGCCACCGCTCGGCGAAGGGCCGCAGCCGCGTCTCCTGCTCCCGCCGGGCCTCGGCGAGCAGATCCTCGGCGTCGTCCGCGAGCGGCAGCGGCGGAGGCACCTGCAGGGCGGGGGAGGGCGCCGCGGCCAGCGCCGCGGGGTTCGGCGGCAGCCGCAGCACGGTCATCGCCTCCAGGGGTACGCCGCGCTGCCCGGCCGTCTCGAAGGCGAAGTCCACCGCCTCGTCGGGGGTCTCCTCCGGGTGCAGGCCGAGCAGGACCCGCCCGGCCTTCGGGCCGCTGTCCAGGGACGCGGTCCGTGCCTCGTGGGGGACCACCACCAGCGGGCAGGGCGAGCGGGCGGCCAGCGACCGGCCGGTGGAACCGAGCAGCAGACTGGCGAAACCGCCGCGCCCGCGCGAACCCGTCACCAGCAGCCGCGCGCCCCGCGCCACGGCCGGCAACGCTTCGGTGACGGCCCCGTCCAGCGACTCGTACCGCACCGGCACGGCGGGGCCCCGGTCCTCCACCACGGTCCGCACCGCGTTCAGGACGGTGTCCGGCAGCTCCGGGTCGCCGCCCAGCGAGGCGATCCGGGCGGCGCCCAGCTGGAGGGCCTCGGAGCGGACGTGCGCCACGACGACCGGCGCGTCCATCACCTCCGCCGTGCCCAGCGCCCAGGACAGGGCGCGCAGGCTGTGCTCGGAGCCGTCGACGGCGGCGACGACGGGCCGGTCGGCCGTCTTGTGCGTGAGCTCGTGCGTGGGGTCGTTCATGAGGGAATGCCTCCCTCGTCCGGCGCCGCGCCACGCCGATGGGGCCGGGGTTTTGGCCCCTACGGGCTCTTACGGGAGGGTCAGGCGTCCTGCTCGCGGGCGGCCTGCTCGGCCGCGCGCTGGGCGTCGCGCTCCTTGAGGCGCGCGTTCTCCTTGCGGACCTCGGCCTGGATGGCGCGCTCCTTGACCAGCCACTCCGGGGCCTCGGCCTTCAGGGCCTCGATCTGCTCGGTGGTCAGCGCCTCGGTGATCCCGCCGCGGGCGAGACCGGAGATGGAGACGCCGAGCTTGGCCGCGACCACGGGGCGCGGGTGCGGGCCCTTCTGCCGCAGCTCCTTCAGCCAGGCCGGCGGGTTCGCCTGGAGTTCGTTCAGCTCGGAGCGGGAGACCACGCCCTCCCGGAACTCGGCGGGGGTGGCCTCGAGGTACACACCCAGCTTCTTGGCCGCGGTGGCCGGCTTCATCGTCTGGGTGTTCTGGTACGACGTCATGGGGTCCAGGGTATCGAGGACCCGGGCCTCCTCCGACCACGGCCGCCCTCCCACCTGCGCCGACGGGCCGACGGGCGGCCCGCCCGCGGGTAGTCTTGCGGAGTGACAGACTCCCCGCCGCCCCCCGCCCCGGACGCCCCGTCCTTCCGGCTCGCCTACGTGCCCGGCGTGACGCCCTCGAAGTGGGTGCGGATCTGGGGGCAGCGGCTGCCCGACGTCCCCCTCACCCTCGTCCAGGTCACGCCCGGCGAGTCCTTCGGCGCGCTCCGGGACGGGGCCGCGGACGCCGCGCTGCTGCGGCTGCCGGTCGACGGCGAGGACCTGAGCGCGATCCCGCTGTACGAGGAGACGACCGTGGTGGTCGTGCCCAAGGACCACCTCTTCGCCGCCGCCGAGGAGCTGACCCCGGAGGACCTGGCCGAGGAGCTGGTGCTGCACCCGCTCGACGACACCCTCGACTGGGAGGCGCCGCCCGGCCGGCCCGCCTTCCAGCGGCCGGAGACCACCGCCGACGCGATCGAGCTGGTCGCCGCCGGGGTCGGCGTGCTCGTCGTCCCGCAGTCGCTGGCCCGCCTGCACCACCGCAAGGACCTCACCTACCGCACGATCACCGGCGTCCCCCAGTCCCGGGTGGCGCTCTCCTGGCCGAAGGCGGAGGAGGCCCCCGACCTGGTGGAGGAGTTCATCGGGATCGTCCGGGGCCGGACCGTCAACAGCACCCGGGGCCGGCGGGCGGAGGCCCAGAAGGGCCGGAAGACCGCCGGGACGTCCGCGGCACCCGTGAAGAAGACCGCAGGAGCCGCGAAGAAGGCGACGAAGGCCACCGGCGCGAAGCCCGCACGGTCCGCGAAGCCCGCCCGGGGCAAGGGCGGCACCGCCGGGCGCGGCGGGAAGCCCCGCCGCCGCTCCTGAGGGACCCCCTCGGCATACTCCTCCTGTCGATCAAGAGCCCACCCCAGTGGGCTGCGAGAACAGGAGAAGTCTTTGGCCGCCAGTTTCAGGACCGTGATCGAGGTGGCGCCCGCCCACCTCGACGAGGCCCGGTCGATGGACCGGGTCTTCCAGGAGGCGATCGCCCCCGCCACCGTCAACTTCGACTTCGAGGCCATCCGCGAGGCGGCCGCCGCCGTCCCGGACAGCACCGTCGTCCGGATGGTGCGCGGCTGGGGGCTCAAGGAGCACGCGCCGCTGCTCGTCATGGTGCTCTCGCTGAAGGAGGCCGTCCGGCAGGCGCTGCCGGCCGCGTGCGCGGAGGCGGGTTTCTGGGAGACCGTGGAGCGGGAGCTGGTCGCCGCCTTCACCGGCCTCGGTGAGCAGCTCGGACAGCCCGGTCTGTCCTTCTACGAGGAGTCCGGGCAGCGCACCCGCTACTACCGGGACCTCTTCTTCGCCCTCCAGGACGAGGGTGCGGGCGACGCCCTCCACGCGCTCGCGTTCTGCGTGGACGTCACCGTCGACCTGCCGAAGGAACAGGTCCTCGGGCTCGCTCTGACGGACACGGCGCCGTTCGCCGTCGGGCTGAACGCGATCGTGCTGCGCCGCCCGCTGCCCGTCACGGCCTGATCCCGGCCCCACCCCGCCGGCCCGCCGTCCCGGGCCGGACCCTCAGCGCGGCCACGGCCCGTAGCCGTCGACCGACCCGCCGTTCCCGTTCCCGTTCCCGTTCCCGTTTCCGCCGGTGGTGCCTTTGCGCCGGGCGATGAACGGCACCACGAACCAGCAGAGCGCCAGCCACAGCGCCATCACGACGACCAGCCACACCGCGAGACTGTCGCCGAGCACCATCCGCATGATCAGCAGGAACGTCGACACCATCGTCAGGTAGAGCAGCACCACGCCCACCAGCGTCAGGCGCCCCGCCCAGGAGACCGCCTCCGGTTTCAGCCGGCGCCCGGCCACCAGGCGGTGCACGGCCACCGGTGCGACGAGCGCCCCCGTGGTGGCCGCTCCCAGACAGACCGTGACCACGTAGATGATCCGGTCCGTGGTGCCCAGCTCCGCGAAGCGCGGCTGGAAGACGACGGCGACCAGGAAGCCGAAGAGGATCTGGGTGCCGGTCTGGGCGACCCGCAGCTCCTGGAGGAGCTCGCCCCAGCGCCGGTCCGCCCGCTGCGCAGGGCTCTCCCCCCGTCCGTCGTCGTGCCGGACGTTCTCCACGGTGGTCATACGGGGCGGGTGCCCCCGCGCCCGCCCCGTATGCCCCGACCCGGACGCGTCTTCTCCGCCCGACCCCGTCCGCCTTCCGCAATCGGGCTCGCGTCAGCCCCTCGGCCCGCGCAGTCGGCCCCGGCGGGCCGCCGCGACCAGTTCGGGGACCGTCGCGAGCTTGACCCGCGGCCGGCCGGCCGCCGCGCCCCGGGCCCGTTCGGTCCGGTCGATGGCGGCGAGGCCGCGGGCGTCCACCAGTCGGCCGCTGCGGCGGCGGGCGAGCCGCTCGAAGGCCCTCGCGGAGCCGGTGGGCTTCGGCAGGCGTCCCTCGACGGCGTCGGCGAGCAGGCTGCCGACGGTCTCGGCGGCGCAGCCCCGGTTGGCGCCGATGCCGCCGGACGGGCCGCGCTTGATCCAGCCGACCACGTAGGTGCCGGGCATGCCGTCGACGCGGCCCGCGGTGTGCGGGACGGTGCCGGTGGCCTCGTCGAAGGGCAGGCCGGAGAGGGGGACGCCCCGGTAGCCGACGGCCCGGACGAGCAGGCCCGCCGGGATCTCGACGGGGCCGCCGGCGCCGCTGACGCGGACCGCGCGGACGGCATCCGGGCCGACGGCCTCCTCGGGTGCCGAGTGGAGGCGGAGCACGATCCGGCGCCGGCCGGCGGCGGGTCCGCGCGTCCAGTCCACCGTCTCGCGCGCCACGTCCTTCAGGAGGGCGGCCTTGTCGCCGGGGGCGGCGGCGTCGATCGCCTCCGCGATCCGCGGGTCGTGGGTGTCGACGACGAGGTCGACGCCGGGCAGGTGGCCGAGGGCGAGGAGTTCGGAGGCGGTGTACGCGGCGTCCTCGGGGCCTCGTCGGCCGAGCAGCACCACTTCGCGGACCCGGGCGCCGCGCAGGGCGGTGAGGGCGTGGTCGGCGATGTCGGTGCCGGCCAGGGCGGCAGGGTCGGAGACGAGGATCCGGGCCGTGTCGAGGGCGACGTTGCCGTTGCCGACCACGACGACCCGCTCGGCCGCGCCCAGGGCGACCGTCTCGGGCGCCGTCTCCGGATGGGCGTTGTACCAGGAGACGAGGGAGGTCGCGGAGAGGCTGCCGGGCAGCTCCTCGCCGGGGATGCCGAGGCGCCGGTCGGACGGGGCGCCGACCGCGTAGATCACGGCGTCGTGGTGGGCGGCCAGCTCCTCGGGGGTGACGTCCTTGCCGATCTCCACGCCGAGCCGGACGGTCGCCCGGGGGTGGGTGTGGAAGCGGGCGAGGCTGTCGCCGGCGCCCTTGGTGCCCGGATGGTCGGGGGCCACGCCGTAGCGGACGAGCCCGCCGGCCACGGGGAGCCGGTCGATGAGGGTGACCTCGGCGTTGGTGTGCAGCAGCAGGTCCTCGGCGGCGTACATGCCGGCGGGGCCGGTGCCGACGACGGCGACCCGGATGGGGGCGAAGTCGGAGGGCAGCGAGCGGGTGAAGGAGGGCTCGCCCCAGGGGTGGAAGGTGGGGGAGGCGAGGACGGGGACGGGTGCGCGGCCCTCGTAGTGGGCGGCGTTGACCGCCTCGTACCGCTTCAGGGACCCGGTGAGCCGGTCGACCGGGAAGATCGCGTCGACCGGGCAGGCGTCGGCGCAGGCCCCGCAGTCGATGCAGCTCTTCGGGTCGATGTAGAGCATCTCGGTGGTGCCGAAGTCCGGCTCGTCGGGCGTCGGGTGGATGCAGTTGACCGGGCAGACGGCGACGCAGGTGGCGTCGGAGCAGCAGGTCTGGGTGATGGCGTAGGTCATGGCGGCGACTCGGCTCGGCTCGTGCGGGGTCAGAGGAGGTGGGCGCGCTGGTAGAAGAAGACGGCGGGGCGGGTCAGCATGCCGACGTCGCCGAGGAACTCCATGAGTCCTGAGCAGCTGGCGCGCAGCCGGGCCTTGTAGTGCTCGTTGGCGGCGGCCTCGCGGCGGGCGCGCTCGGGGTCGAGGCCGGCCCGGACGTACACGTCGGGGTTCACCAGGCTGGTGATGATGTAGTACGCGGCGATGGCGACGATCAGCGCCTGGAAGTGGCGGCGGGCCCGGCTCGCGCGGGCGAGGTGGCGGCGGGTCTCGTCCCGGGCGAACTTCATGTGCCGGGACTCCTCGACGACGTGGATGTTGTTGATGGTGCGGACGAAGGGGACCACCCGCTCGTCGCGCATCCAGTCGCGCTGCATGACGTCGAGGACCTCCTCGGCGACGAGGATGCCGGCGTAGGCGGCCTCGCCGAAGCCGACGGTCTTCATGACCCTGCCGAGCTCCATGACGGCCCGCCTGGGCCGGTAGGCGGGGGCGCCGAGCTTCTGGGAGCCGCGGGCGAACATGATCGAGTGGCGGCACTCGTCGGCGATCTCGGTGAGCGCCCACTGGAAGCGGGGGTCGGTGTGGTCCGTGAGGTAGACGTCCCGGAGGACCATCTGCTGGAGGATCATCTCGAACCAGATGCCGGTGGAGGCGACGGAGGCGGACTCCTGGCGGGTCAGCTCCTTCCGCTGCTCCTCGGTCATCTCGTTCCAGTAGGCGGTGCCGTAGAGGCTGTTCCACTCGGGGCTCTGGCCGTGGAAGTCCTTGTCGAGCGGGGTGTCCCAGTCGACCTCGACGGCGGGGTCGTAGCTCAGCTTGGCGGCCGACCGGAGAAGCCGCTCGGCGACGTCGTCCTGGTCGTGGTCGTCCGGGCGCACGGTGCTGCTGGCCATCGTTGCGGCTCCTCGGGTCACGCGGTCGGCTCGTGGTCGTCCCCGCTTGTTAGACGGTGCGTCTAGCAAGCTTGTTAGACGGAACGTATAGCAAGGGTGTCGTGTGGGCTACCCCTCGGTACGGACTTTTTCGGCGGGGCCGCGTCCGGGCACGCGAAAGGGGCCGGAGCGTGGTCCGCTCCGGCCCCTTCGGGGTGCTGTCCGACCGTCAGAAGGTCAGGTTCCAGGCGTCGATCTTCCCGGTGTCCGCCCTGGCGTTGTCGTTGACGCGGAGCTTCCAGGTCCCGTTGGCGACCTCGGAGGAGGCGTCGACGGTGTACGTCTGGAGGATGTCGTCGGCGCTGCCGCCGGACCGGTTGTGCAGGGTGTAGACCGAGCCGTCGGGGGCGATCAGGTCGACCTTCAGGTCACCGATGTAGGTGTGCTTGATGTCCACGCCCACCTTGAGGGCGGCCGGGGCGTTGCCGGTGACACCGCTGACGGTGATCGCGCTCTCGACCGTGGTGTTGTCGGAGATCGCCACGTCGGTCAGGTTCTCGAAGTACTTCCCGGGCGGCGGCGGGGTCGAGTCGCCGACGGCCTTCAGCGCGTCCACGCGGCCCTCGCCGAAGAAGCTGTTCTTCGCCGTGGTGCCGGTGCACCGGGCGTCGGACGGGCAGGCCAGGTCGGTGGCCTGCTCGCCGAGCTTGGCCCGGATGTCCGCCGGGGTGTACGCCGGGTTGGCGCTGGCCATCAGCGCGGCGACGCCCGCCACGTGCGGGGAGGCCATCGAAGTGCCGCTCAGCGAGGAGTACTTGCCGCCGGGGACGGTGCTGTAGACGGACTCGCCGGGCGCCGAGACCTCGATGACGTCACGGCCGTAGTTGGAGAACGACGCCTTCGACGTGCCGCTGGTGCCGTTGGCCGCGACCGTGACCACACCCGGCAGCTCGGCCGGGATGTCGAGGCAGTCGTTGGTGATCGTCCGGTTCACCGGCGTCGAGTCGTTGGGGCTCGACGAGTCGGTGGTCTTGTTGGCCAGGTCGTAGTTGGCGTTGCCGGCCGCCGCGACCTGGAGGGAGCCCTTGCTCTCGGCGTACGCCTGGGCGCGGCCCACGCCCTCCAGGATGGCCGCCTGGTCGAGGTTGTTCGGGCAGTTGAACTGCCACGGGTCCGTGTAATAGCTGTTGTTGGTGACCTTGAAGCCGTGGTCACCGGACCACACGAGGCCGCAGATGGTGTTCTCGGCGAAGAACAGGGTGCTGCCGGGCTCGGCGATGCGCACCGAGGAGATCTTCACGCCCGGGGCGACGCCGATGGCGCCCTTGCCGTTCTTGGCGGCGGCGACCGTGCCGGCCACGTGGGTGCCGTGCTTGTCGACGTCGCGCCAGGCGCCGACGCGGGTGTCCGGCTTGCCGTAGGCGCAGGAGACCGAGTCGGCGGCGTTGAAGTTCGGCGCCAGGTCCTGGTGCTGGTCGTCCACGCCGGTGTCCAGGATGCCGACCGTGACCGTGGCGGAGCCCTGGTTGACGGCCCAGGCCTGGTCGGCCTTGATCTGGGTCATGTCCGAGCGGACCGGCTCCGTCGTCGGGGCCGCCGACTGCGCCGGGTTGGCCGGGAGCGCCGGGTTGTACGCGTCGGCCGGGACGTCCGAGGTGCGCGTCGCGCCGACCTTCTGGACGCCGGGGACGCCGCGCATGGTGGAGGCGAAGGAGGCGGAGGTCGAGTGGGCGACGATCACGCCGATGGCGTCGAAGGAGGAGAAGACCGAACCGCCGTTGGCGGCCACCGCGTTGCGGACCGCCGTGGTGTCACCGGGGGTGGTGATCACCAGGTAGGCGCGGGTGCCGGCGGCCCAGGCGGTGGACGCCGCCGGAGCGGCGGCGCGGGCCTCGGACAGGGCGCGGGCCGCGAGCGGCTCGTTGTCCAGCGGAGCGGCCTGGGCGAAGGAGACCGGGCCCGCGAGCGCCAGGCTCGTGCCGAGAAGGGTCGCCGCGATTCTCATCCGGCCGGATATGTGGGAAAACAATGCGTCCTCCGATGGCCCGGTGGCGCGGGTGGCGCCGGCCGGGCCCTGTGATGTGTGGGGTGGACGCAAGATCCCAGACGGGCGGGGCGGAGGGAAGCGTTCTGTCCGAGAAGCCCGTTCATGTAACAGAATCTTGACTTGAGCATGGCGAAAAGGGGGCGATCTTCCTGTGACCGCCCCCTCTTCGCCCGCTGTCGTCCGCAGGTGCACTCCTACTTCAGGTAGGGGCCCGCCGTGCCGATCTTCCCGGGACCGTTCAGGACGTACACCCGCAGATTGCCCTTGCCGGGCGCGCCGACCGAGAGGGTGCCGCCGGTGACGGTCCTCACGTCACCGGTGACGGCGTCGGTGTAGGTGCCGTCGGGGATGCCGGAGTAGGTGGCGCCGCCGGAGACCGTGACGAGCGCGAAGCTGTCCGTGGAGCCGCTGGTGTAGCGGCGCTTGAACGCCATTCCGCCCGAGACGCCCTCGGTGGAGTACTGGCCCGTCTGGAGCGCGGGGATCGCCCGCCGGATCTCGTTGAGTCGCTGGACGTGCCTGACCAGGGGCTGCTGGAGGGTGGTCGCGACCTGGCCGCTCGCCTCGGAGACCCGGGAGAAGCCGGAGGCGGTGACGGTGCCGGCGAGGTGGTCGCCGTAGTAGGCGCGGCCGGTGGTCGCCAGCGGGCAGGAGGGCCCGCAGTCGATCTTCTGCCCCTTCCGGAACTCGATCTCGGAGCCGTAGTAGAGCGTCGGGATGCCTCGGAAGGTCCACATCAGGGACATGTTCTCGGCCCAGGCGTCGGTGCCGCCGGCGTACCGCTCGCTCGACTTGTTCGGCCCGTAGTCGTGGCTGTCGACGTAGACGACGTTGTAGGTGGCGTCGTTGTAACTGTCGTCCGAGTCCTTGCCGTTGGAGAAGGCGTTGTACGCGTCGCCGAAGTTCATGTGCATCCGCATGTCGATGACGTGCATGCCGGAGAAGCGGCTGTGGTCGGGCGCGTGGTAGCTGTTGCCGTCCAGGAAGGCGTTGGTGGAGGTGGGCTGGTTGCCGGTGCCCTGCTGCTGCTCGTAGTCGTACATCTCCAGGGCCGCCCTGGCGTCGTCGGCGTCGTACTCCTTGCGCTCCTTCCAGGTGTAGAACTGCGCGGAGTGGTTGACCGAGCCGCGGTTCCACTTGTCGTTGACGAAGGCCGCGACCTCGCCGAAGACGAAGAAGTTCTTCGCGGCCTCGGCGCCGTGCCGCTGGGCGACCCGGTCGTATATGGCGGGCAGGAAGCGGCGGTTCCAGGTGGTGCGCGGGATGTGCACGGCGGTGTCGACGCGGAAGCCGTCGACGCCCATGTCGATGTACTTGTCGTAGGCGCCGATCAGGTAGTTCTGGACGGTCGCGTTCTCGGTGTTCAGGTCCGCCAGGTCCTCGTGCAGCCAGCAGGAGCGGGAGTCCTCGCCCTCCCAGTTGCCGATCCAGCACCGGTGGTACAGCGACTTCGGGAACATGCCCGAAGTGGGGCTCGGCCACTGGCAGTTGTAGAGGGTGTAGCCCTCCGGACTCTTCCCGCCGGTCGGCTTGCCCCAGTCGACGCAGGTGTTGCCGGTGGGCTCGGCCGTCGACCACAGGTCGCCGTTGTAGTACGACTTGCCGGACTTGGGGTCGACGGTCAGGCCGTCGTACTCGAAGCCGGGCTGCCTCTCGTCGTAGTACCAGCTCCACTGGGAGTCCCGGACGCCGTACACGGTCGGCGTGAACAGGCCCTTGGCGCCCCACCGGGAGGAGTGGTTGTAGACGACGTCCTGGTAGATCTTCATGCCCTTGGCGTGGGCGGCGTCGATCAGGTCCTGGTAGGAGGCGCCGGCCGACTCCAGGCGCGGGTCCACCTTGTAGAAGTCGTAGCCGTGGTAGCCGTGGTAGTCGTAGTCCGAGCGGTTGAGCACGACCGGGGTGACCCAGACGGCGGAGAAGCCGAGGCCCTTGATGTAGTCGAGCTTCTGGATCAGGCCCTTGAAGTCGCCCCGGAACATGGGGTCGTCGTCGGCCGCGTTGCCCGACTTCACGTGCTGGCTGCCGCCCCGGTTGTTCGACGGGTCGCCGTCGTGGAAACGGGCGGTGAGGACGAAGTAGATCGGGTCCTTGCGCGGGTCGGTGCCGAGCGGCTTGCCGTTCGCGGGGGCGGGCGGCCTGTCGCCGGTGGTGGCGGTGGCGGGCGCGGAGGCGGCCGAGACGTTCCCGGCGGCGTCCACCGCCTTCACCGTGTAGGTGTACGTGGTGCGTTCGGCGAGGCCGGTGTCCGAGAAGACCGTCGAGCCGACGTCCGTGACCACCGTGCCGCCGGTGCCGCCGACCCTGGTGACCTGGTACTTCGTCACGCCCCTGTCATCGGTGGCGGGGTCCCAGGAAAGCAGGACGGAGACGCCGTCGGCGGTCGCGGTGACCCGGGCCGGGGCGGTCGGCGCCTGGGTGTCGGGCGGGGTGGCGGCGCAGGGGTCGGTCGCGTTCGCGGTCACCACCCGGTCCCGGACGGTGGAGGTGCCGGTGCCGATCGTGTAGTCGGAGCCACCGTTGTTGTCCCACACGCCGTTGCCGTTGTTGAAGGCGGCCTTGAGGGAGGCCGCGGCGCCGAGGTCGAGCTCCCGCTTCCACCAGCCGGCGCAGACCGCCGTCATGCCGAGGCCGGGCGCGGTTGTCCACGCGCCGCCGGCCGGCTGGTAGTGGACGTTCACCGTCGACCAGCCGAGCGAGGCCGAGGAGTAGTACACGGTCGCCTTGTTCGAGGCGGGCGGCGGGGCGTCGGCGCACGGGTCGGAGTGGGCGACCACCCCGTCCTTCACGGTGATGTTCCCGGTGCCGAGGGCGTAGTTCCGGCCGCCGTTGTTGTCCCAGGTGCCCGTGCCGTTGTTGAAGGTGGCCTGGAGGCCCGTGGCCGAGCCGAGGCTGACGGTCTTCTTCACCCAGTCCGTGCAGGCGGGTTCCATCGCCACGCCGGGGACGGTGGTCCACGCGCCGCCGTCGGGCGCGTAATGCAGGTGGTGGGCCGACCAGTTCTTCGTCTTCGTCCAGTAGTGGACCGTCGCCGTGTTCTCGGCGACGGCCGCCGCCGGGACGGCGGTGACGGCGGTGACGGGGGAGGCGGCGGTGCCGGGCGGCGCGGCCACCAGGCCGGCGAGCCCGGCGGCGGCGCCGAGCAGCGCGAGGGCGCGCCCGCGCGGCCGTATACGGGTGGGGGTCATCCGAATGCTCCAGACGGGGGATGCGCGAACGGGGCGCCGGTGGAGGAACGGGGATCGGCACCCTTGGAAGCGCATGCGGAAAGTTGCGGAAAGTTCTTGCGTCGCGGGGAAGTTACCCCCGTGGGACGCGCGTGTGAAGAGTCCGCGTCGGAGCGTTTCGAATCGCCGGGTGCGCTTCTTCCGGCGGCCGCCACCCGGGAAGCGGTACGGGTACGAAGCCGGCCGGCCTCGTACCCGTACTCGTGCTGATCCCCGTACCGCTCAGTGCGTCCCGTCCGCCTCCAGCGTGAACAGCGCCCCGTCCGGGTCCCGCACCACCACCCGGCGCCCGCCCTCCGTCCCCGGCTCCCGCGCCCCGCCCCACTCGCCGCCCGGCACCACCGAACCGCCGTGCTCCGTCACCGCCGCCGCCGAGGCCGCCAGATCCGGCACCCGGAACCGCACCAGCCAGCGCGGCCGCAGCTGCGGCCGGGGCGACGCGGTCTCCACCGGGCCGCTGTCGAGCCGCGCCACCGGCACCCCGTCCCGGCGCAGCACCACCCGGTCCTCCTCGTACGAGGTCTCGCAGCAGCCCGGCACGTCCTCCGCCCAGCGCAGCACCCCGCCGTAGAACACGGCCGCGTCGAAGGCGTCCCGGGTGTGCAGCTCCACCCAGGCGGGGGCACCCTGCTCGCCCACCTGCCAGCGGGACATCAGCCGCCCCTCCCACACCCCGAACGCGGCCCCGTCCCGGTCCGTCGCCAGCGCCGCCCGCCCCTGCGGCGGGTACGACACCGGCCCCACGCCCACCGTGCCGCCCCGCTCGCGGATCCTGGACACCGCCTCGTCCGCGTCCTCCACCGCGAAGAACACCGTCCACGCCACCGGCAGCGCCAGCTCCGCCGCCAGCTCGGCGATCCCCGCCACCGGCACCCCGTCCCGCTCACCCACCGCGTATGCCGAACCCGCCTCCAGCTCGCCCGGCCGGAACGTCCAGCCCAGCACCGCGCCGTAGAACCGCTCCGCCGCGGCCAGATCCCGCGTCGCCAGACTCAGCCAGCACGGCGCGCCCAGCGCCTGTGCCGTCGTCGGCCCCGTCACCGGACCACCTCCTTGCCGGCGCGCCCGCCGACCGGGCACGCTCCCCGCGCGCCTTCCCGCGCCCGCACCCCGGCACACCCCCCTTCACCCGGCCGGCCCCCAGGACGTCAGGCGGCCCGGGCGGCGGTCAGCGCCTCCGTGAGGTGGTGGTGCAGCAGGCCGAGAGGGGGCCGGTCCGGCGGGAGGAGCGGCGCCGCCAGCTTCCAGTACCGGACCATCACCTCGGTGTCCTCCCGGGCGAGCAGCTCCACGAGCCGGCCGCGGAAGGCGGGGGAGTCAGGCTCCCCAAGGGCCAGCGCGTACGCCCCGGCGAAGCAGTCCAGGACGCCCCGGCCCCCGGGCGGCCGCCCCGCCCGCACCTCCGCGCCCGCCAGGTCGTACGCCTCGGCCAGCCCCTCGTACAGGACTGCGGGCCGGTATCGCTCGCCCCGCAGCGGCGGGCTCGGTACCCGCCCCGGCCGGGGGTCGCGGACCAGCGCGTGGAGCCGGGCGAAGGCCCGCACCTGCCCCGGCGACGGCTCGTTCGGTACCCCCGGCACCACCGCGTCGAGCACTCGCGCCACCAGCGGCCCCGGCAGCCGGACCGGCAGCGCCCGGCGCCAGAAGCGGACCACCGCGTCCGGGTCCGGCGGCAGTGCCGACGCGCCCAACAGGGGCAGCAGCTCGGCCCGTTCCGCGCCCCCGCACTCGGACAGGAGTCGCAGCGACGCCTCCCGCCAGGCCAACGCCGCCCGCTCGCGCGCGACACCCCGCAGCTCCGCCGCGAGCACCGCCTCAAGCGGGTCGTCCCCGTCGAGCGCCCGCGCCACCTCCGGCACCCCGAGGCCCAGGGCGCGCAGCGAACGGATCTCCCGCAGCCGGACCAGCGCCCCGGGCCCGTACCGCCGGTGCCCGCCGCCGCTGCGCCCGGCCTCCGGCAGCAGCCCCCGGTCCGAGTAGTACCGCACGGTCTTCACGGTCACCTCGGCCCGCCCGGCCAGCTCCCCGATGCTCCACGTCCCGTCCGCCCCCGTCACGCGCACCTCCCGCCACCGACCCTAACCCCCGCCGCGCATGGTGGAACCTCCCCCAGGGGGAGTTCCTAACCTGCCGGGGACCGTTGGCGGGACACGAGCACGAGGAGGCGGGAATGACTGCGTTCGTCCTGGTCGGAGGGGCTTTCACCGGAGCGTGGCTGTGGGACGGGGTGGCCGCGCGGCTGCGGGCGGCCGGGGCCGGGGCGCACCCGGTGACGCCGGACACCGACCCCGGCGCCGGACTCGGCACCCACGTGGAGGCGCTGCTCCGGCTCCTCGACCGGATCGAGGACCCCGAGGTGGTGCTCGTCGGGCACGACTACGGCATCCACCCGGTGCTCGCCGCCGCCGACCGGTGGCCGGACCGGGTCGCCCGGGTCGTGTACGTGGCCACGGGGCTGCCCGGCGACGGCGACCCCGCGCTGCTTCTCGGCCGCGACGAGGAGGTACGCGCCCGGCTCGCGCACGACACCGCGCCGGTCCCACCGCCCCGGGGCGCGGAATGGGCCCGCTGGGGCAGCCCCGACGGCCTCGGCGCGGACGCGCTCGCCCGCCTGGACCAGCGCGCGACGCCCCAGCCCGCCCGCACCCTCACCGAACCGCTGCGGCTCGGCGGCGCGGTCCACCGGCTGCCCGCCACCGGCGTGCTGTGCACGGCCGACGGGCCCGGCATCGACACGGTCGAGCTGCTCGTCCGCTCGGGCCCCGCCCACTTCCGCGAGCGGATCGGGCCGGACTTCGGCCTCTTCGAACTCCCCACCGGACACTGGCCGATGCTCTCGGACCCGGACGGACTCGCCGACATCCTGCTGCGGGCCGCCGCCGGCGAGGGGCACCGGATCGAGCCGTCCGAGGACGAACCGCCCTACGAGACGGCCCCGTTCCTCCTCGACCCGCCCGAGGCACCCCGCGAGCGCCACGGCCGCGTCGACCTCCACCTGCCGGACTCCGAGGCCCCCCGGCCCGCCGTCGTCCTCGTCCACGGCGGACCCGTCCAGGCCGGCCGCCGCCCCACCCCGCGCGACACCCCCTTCTACCGCGGCTACGCGCGCCTCGCCGCGAGCCGGGGCGCCGTCGGCGTCACCCTCGACCACCGGCTGCACGCCCTCACGGACTACCCGCGCGCCGCCGGCGACCTCACCGAGGCCCTGGACCTGGTCCGCGCCCATCCCCGGGTCGACCCCAACCGGATCGCGCTCTGGTTCTTCTCCGGCGGGGGGCTCCTCGCCACGGACTGGCTCGCGGTGCCCCCGCCGTGGCTGCGCTGCCTGGCCCTCACCTACCCGGTGCTCGGCACGCCGCCCGGCTGGGAGACGGTCGGCTCCCGCTTCCGGCCCGCCGACGCCCTGGCCGGCACCGGCCGGCTGCCCCTGGTCCTCACCCGCGCGGGCCGCGAACACCCCGGCTTCGCCGCGACGGTACGGGACTTCCTGGCCGCCGCCGGACGGCACGGGACGGACCTCGAACTCGTCGACGTACCGGACGGGCGGCACGGCTTCGAGACCCTCGACCCCACGGACGCCTCCCGCGCCGCCGTGGTCCGGGCGATGGACACCGTCCTCCGCCACCTGACCGCCTGACCGGCCGGGCCCCTCAGGTCCCGGGGGCCCACCCCCGGCGGGGGACGGAGTCCAACAGAAGGCGGGTGTAGGGGTGTTCCGGGGCGCCGAGGACCCGGTCCACCGGGCCCTGCTCCACCACCGCGCCCGACTTGAGGACCAGGACGTCGTCCGCGACGTGCCGGACCACCGCCAGGTCGTGGGTGACGAAGAGGTAGCCGATGCCGGCCTCGCGGCGGATCTCCCGGAGCAGGTCCAGGATCTGCGCCTGGATCGACACGTCGAGCGCGGCGACCGCCTCGTCGAGGACGAGCACCTGGGGTTCGACGGCCAGCGCGCGGGCGATGGCGACGCGCTGGCGCTGGCCGCCGGAGAGCCCGCGCGGCCTCGCGGCGGCCTCGCGGGAGCCGAGCCCCACCCGGTCGAGGAGGTCGGCGACCCGGGCCTCGCGGGCGGCCGCGTCCAGGGAGGTGTGCAGGCGCAGCACCTCGTCCAGGCAGCCGCTGACCGTGATCCGCGGATCCAGCGACAGGTACGGGTCCTGGAAGACCATCTGGATCTCCCGGGCCCGAGCCAGGCGCTCGGCCCGGCCCCGGGCGCGGGCCGAGCGGTCCCGGCCGTCGAGCCGGACCGTGCCGCCGTCGGCGCGCTCCAGGCCCACCAGCATCCGGACCGTGGTCGTCTTGCCGCTTCCGGACTCGCCGACGATCGCCAGCGAACCGCCTGCCGGGAGGGCGAACGACACGCCGTCGACCGCCAGGTGGTCCCCGTACCGCTTCCGCAGTCCCTCGACGACGAGGCCCCTCTCCACGACGAGGTCCCTCTCCACGGCGGGACCCTTCTCCATGGCGGTCACAGCAGGATCCCTTCGTCGGCGCGGAGGCACGCGGCGAAGCCCTCGCCGTGCCGTGCCAGTTCGGGCGTCTCCTCCGTGCAGCGGTCCACCGCGTGCGCGCAGCGCGCGGCGAAGGCGCAGCCGGGCGGAGCCTCGGCGAGTGACACCGGCCGGCCCGGGATCGGCAGCGGCGCGGGCGAGCCGGCCTCGATCCGCGGGGTGCAGGCGAGCAGCCCGGCGGTGTACGGGTGGCGGGGCCGGTCGAAGAGCTCGTCGGTGGACCGGGTCTCCACGATCCGGCCCGCGTACATCACGTACACCCGGTCGCAGATCGCCGAGGCCAGCTCCAGGTCGTGGGTGACGAAGAGCATGCCGGTGCCGCGTTCGGCCCGCAGCCGGGCCAGGATCGCGATGACCTCGGCCTGGGTGGTGACGTCGAGTGCGGTGGTCGGCTCGTCGGCGACGAGGAGCGCCGGTTCGGCGGCGAGCGCGGCGGCGATGACGACCCGCTGGAGCATGCCGCCGGAGAACTGGTGCGGGTGGCGGCGCAGCGCGCCGCGCGGGTCGCGGATGCCGACCGCGTCGAGGAGTTCCTCGGCCCGGGCGGTGGCCCGGGCGGCGGGGGTTCCGGCGGCCCGCAGCCCCTCGGTGAGGAAGTCGCCGACGCGGCGCAGGGGGTTGACGGAGGCGCGCGGGTCCTGGAAGACCATGGCGACCTCGCGGGCTCGCAGCGCGGCCAGCCGCGTCCGGTCCATGGTGAGGACGTCGTCGCCGTTCACCAGGACCCGGCCGCCGGTGCGGGCGCCGCGCGGCAGCAGGCCGAGGACGCTGCGGCAGGCGACGGACTTGCCGGAGCCGGACTCGCCGACGAGGCCGACGGTCTCCCCGGCGCGCACGGTCAGGCTGACGCCGTCGAGGATCGGCCGGGCGGCCCGGCCGTCGGGGAGCCGCAGCTCCAGCCGGTCGATCTCCAGGACCGGAGGTGGTGCCGTGGGGGTCATGGAGTTCGTCTCTCCCCCTGTCATGGAGTTGGTTCCCCGCACCGTCATGAGCCCGTTCCTCCCGCCGTCATGGCGCTCACTTCTCCCGCCGTCATGGAGCCCGTTCCTCCCGCTGTCATGGCGTTCACCTCTCCCGCCGTGCGATGCGGTCGGCGAGGCCCTCGCCGACGATGCCGAAGGCGACCACCGCGAGCACGATGCACGCGGACGGCGCGAGGGCCGGCAGCATCGCGCCCTGGAGGACGGCCCCCTGGCCCTCGTTGATCATGGCGCCCCAGTCGGCGGTCGGCGGCTGGACGCCGAAGCCGAGGAAGGAGAGCGCCGCCAGGTCCATCAGCGCGTAGCCGAAGTTCATCGCGGACTGCGCGAAGACCGTCGGGGCGATGTTGGGCAGCAGGTGGCGGACGCAGACCGTCCAGCCGGACCAGCCCTGCACCACGTACGCCTCGATGTACGGCCGCGCCTTCTCCTGCCGGGCGATGCCGCGCACCAGGCGGCCCACGTACGGGGTGTACGCGACGGCCATGGCGATCACCGGGGCCGTCATACCGGGCCCGGTGACCGCGACCAGCAGGATCGCCAGCATCAGCCCGGGGACGGAGAAGACCAGGTCCATCGCGCGGGACAGGAGCGCGTCGGCCCAGCCGCCGCGCCAGGCCGCCACCACGCCCACCAGGGTGCCGAGCACGGTGGAGACGGCGACGACGAGCAGCGGGCCGAGGAGGCCGGTGCGGGCGCCGTGGAGCAGCCGGGACAGGATGTCGCGCCCGGACTGGTCGGTGCCGAGGAGGTGGTCGCCGGAGGTGCCGACCAGGCTCGCGCCCAGGTCGAGCGCCTCGGGGTCGTACGGGGCGATCAGCGGCGCGAACACGGCGACGAGGACGAGCGCGACGAGGAGCGCGGCCGAGACCGTGAAGAGCGGACCCTGCCCGAGGAGGCGCAGCCTCCGCAGGCCCGGCCTGCGGTACGGCACCGTGGTGAGGGTGGTGGTCATGAGGAGCCTTCCCCGGGGGAGAGACGGGGGTCGATGAGCGGGGCGAGGAGGTCGACCGCGAGGTTGACGAGGACGAAGGCCGCCACGCTGAGCAGGGTGACCGCCTGGACGACCGCGAAGTCCTGGGAGGTGACCGACTGCACGAGCAGCGAGCCGAGGCCGGGGACGTCGAAGGCGGTCTCCACGATCGCGGTGCTGATGAGCAGGCCGGCGAGCATGGTGCCGCCGACGGTGACGACCGGGCCGAGCGCGTTGCGCAGCACGTGCCGGCGGACCACGGCCCGGCCGGCGACGCCCCGGGCGCGGGCCACCTCGACGTGCTCGCGGCCCAGTTCGTCGAGCATCGCGGATCGGGTGACCCGGGCGAGCAGGCCCGCGAAGGTGAGGGCGAGCGCGAGCGCCGGCAGGGTCAGCTGGTGGAGCCGGGCCCCGAGGCCCTCGGCGACCCCGCCGCCCGGCCCCGGGAACCAGCCGAGCTGCACCGAGAAGAGCGAGACGAGCGCGATCGCGGTGACGAAGGACGGGGTGGCGGTGGCCACGCCCGTGCCGATGAGCACGGTCCGGTCGAGGAGGCCGGGGCGGAGCGCGGCGAGGACGCCGGCGCCGACGCCGAGGACGGCGACGAGCAGCGCCGCGTACCCGACGAGCAGGGCGGTGCCGGGGAGCCGGGAGCCGAGGAGCGCGGTGACGTCCTGGTGGTACTGGGCGGAGCGCCCCAGGTCGCCGCCGAGGACGCCCCCGAGCCACTTGCCGTACTGGACCACGAGCGGGTCGTCGAGGTGGTGCTCGGCCCGCAGGGCCGCCACCGTCTCGGGGGTCGCGGGGCGGCCGTGCAGCAGGAAGGTGACCGGGTCGCCGGGGGCGAGGTGGATGGTGCCGAAGACGACGACCGAGGTCACGAACAGCACCGCCACCAGGCCAAGGAGCCGGCCGGCGAGGAAGCGGGTCATGACGCGGCGGCCCCGATCGTCGCGGCCCACGGGTAGTAGAGCTGGGCGATGCCGGTCGGCGCGCCGGTGATCCGCTTGCCGAGGAAGACCGAGTAGGGCGCCTCGTAGACCGGGATGACGGGCAGCTCGCGCAGTGCGATCTCCTGGACCTTCGCGGTGAGTTCGGTGCGCTTGGCGGGGTCGTACTCGGTGTTGGCGCGGTCGAAGGCGAGGTCGTACTCGGCGTCGGACCAGTTGCCGTAGTTGCCGAAGTCCCCGGTGCGCAGGTACTGGTAGAACTCCAGCGGGTCCGGCGTGTTGTCGTAGCCGTTGGTGATGACCAGGTCGAGGCCCTCGCGGGCGGCCGGGTCGACGAAGATGCCGCTGTACGCGTCCGGGGAGACCGGCCGCAGCGTGACGTCCAGGCCGATCTGGCGGCCCGCCGCCTGCACCGCGTTGGCGAGGACGCTGATCTCGGGGGCCATCGAGCTGGTCGCGATGGTGATCTTCCTGCCGGTGGCGCGGGCCTCCTCGACCAGCTTCTTCGCGCCGGCGACGTCGTACACCGGCTCGGGCAGGGTGTCGTAGAGCGAGGCGGTCTTCTCGGGGGCGAGCGCCCAGGCGCCGCGCGCGGCGGGGGCCTTGGCCGGTACGCCGACGCCTCCGGCGGCCGCCTTCACGATGTTCTTCCGGTCGAGGGCCATCGACAGCGCCCTGCGGACCCGGACGTCGCCGAGCGTGCCCTTGAAGTCGAGGACGGCGAGGTTGGCGGCGGCGGTGTTGGGGCCGAAGAGGAGCGAGCCCTTTCCGCTGCCGCGCAGCTGGGAGAAGGAGGCGGAGGGCACCAGGTAGCCGCCGTCGGCGGTCCCGGAGAGGAAGGCGTTGGCGCGGGCGGCGGCGTCCTCGACGAAGGTGAACTTCACGGACTCCGACTTCGGGGTGAGCTTCTCGTCCCAGTAGCCGGCGTGCTTCTTCAGGGTGATGCTGTCGCCCTGCGCCCACTTCTCCAGGGCGTAGGGGCCGGTGCAGTTCAGCTTGCCCTTGGGGGTGCCGTAGTCCTTGCCCTCCTGCTTGAGGGAGGCGGCGGCGACGACGGTGCCGGGGGAGGCGGCGAGGAGCTCGTGGAAGAGGGCGTCGGCCCTGCCGAGCCGGATCGTCACCTCCAGCGGGCCGGTCTTCTCGATCGACTCGACGGTCTTGAAGGCGGAGCCCCACGGGGAGCCGGTGGCCGGGTCCATCTGCCGCTTCAGGGAGGCGACGGCGTCGTCGGCGGTCATGACGGTGCCGTCGTGGAACTTCACGCCGGGACGCAGGGTGTAGACGAGGGTGCGGGGATCGGGCCGGTCCCACTTCACCGCGAGGCCGGGCTCGATCCTCAGGTCCGGGGTGACCCGCAGCAGCTGTTCGCAGACGTTGGCGAGCACGGTGTTCGGCGGGTAGTCGTACGCGAGGGCGTAGTCGAGCGTGTACGGCTCGGCGTACAGCGACCAGGTGAAGGAGGAGAGCGGGCCCTTGGCGGCGGGCGAGGTCGGCGAGACCGTGAAACCGGCCCCGCCGGTGGTGCCGGGCTGCGGCTGGGGGGCGCCGGAGCAGGCGGTGAGGGAGGCCGCGAGGGCGGCGGTACAGGCGAATGCGGCAATTCTGGGCGTGCGCATGCAGACCCACCCCTTTACGGGTGTAGTGACGGGCGCTGGGGGATGGAGCGAGTATTGATGCGGGAACGTTCCCGCACAAGGGTTCCCGCGATGTTTGCGGGAACGGTTTTGCAGAGGTCAGGGGGGTGGCAGGATCGGCGCATGACCGAAGCTTCCGAGCATGGCGGAGCAGCCCCGCGGCGGGGCGCTTCCCCCGCCGCCGGGCGGGGCGGGCCGGTGCTGCCGCCCGCCCCGCGTGTCCGCCTCGTCGACGTGGCCCGCGAGGCGGGCCTGTCCAAGACCACCGTGTCGGCGGCCCTGAACGGCACCGGCCGGCTCTCCCCCGAGGTCCGGGAGAGGGCCCGCGAGACCGCGCGCCGCATGGGCTACCGGCCCAACGCCACCGCGCGCCAGCTGCGCGCCGGACGGGCCCGGCTGATCGGCTACGTCGTCGGCGAGCTGGCCGACACCCCGTGGACCTTCCTGGAGTCGCCGTACTTCGCCCGGCTCACCGGGGCCACCGCCGCCACCGCGCTCGCGCGCGGCTACGCGTTGGTGCTGCTGCCCGCCGGCTCGCTGCAGAGCGAGTGGGCGGCGCTGCCCCTCGACGCCGTGGTCGTCGCCGACCCCGTCGCCGACGACCGGATCGTCGAGGACCTGCTGGCCGCCCGCATCCCGGTCTTCAGCGACCGGTCCGTGGAGGGTCGGCCCGGCGCCCACTGGGTGGACGTCGACGCGGCCGCCGCCGTCGGACAGGCCCTGGACCACCTCCACGCCCAGGGCGCCCGGCGGCCGGTCCTCGTCGTCCCCGACAGCACCACCCGCTTCCACCACGAGGTGACGGCGGCACACCGCGCCTGGTGCGCGGCGCACGGACTGCCGGAGCGGACGGTACGGGTCGCCGAGCCCGGCAACGGGCCGGTGATCCAGGCCGTGGAGACCGCCCTGGGGGCCGCTCCCGACCGCCCCGACGCCCTCCTGGTGGTCGCCGAGGCCAGCCCGCCGCTCGTCCTGGACGCGGCCCGCCGCCACGGCTACGAGGTCCCCGGCGACCTCCTCCTCGTCTGTGTCAGCGAGGACGAGACCGCCGAGTACACCGAACCGCCGGTGACCACCCTGAGCCTGCGCCCCGACGCGGTCGCCGAGGCCGGGATCGCCCACCTCGTCGCCGTACTGGAAGAAGGGCGGCAGGAGACGAGCGGGTCGCTCGTGCCGGTCAGGCTGGACGTGCGGGCGTCCTCGGTGCGGGCGGGGTAGACGACCCGTACGGGAGGCGGCCGGTCAGCACTCGTACACCAGCCGGCCGCCGACGTACGTGCGCTCCACCCTGGCCTCGGCGATCTCCTCGGGCGGCGCGGCCAGGACGTCCCGGTCGAGCACCACGAGGTCGGCCAGGTTCCCCGGGACCAGGCTGCCCGCGTCGTCGTGGCCGTTCACATGGGCCGTGCCGGCCGTGTACGCGGTGAGCGCGGAGACCAGGTCGATGCGCTCCTCGGGGTAGAACACCCGCTCGTCCGTGGAGCCTGGCTCGCGCCGGTTCACCGCGACGTGGACGCCTTCGAGCGGGTTGGGGCTGGAGACCGGCCAGTCGCTGCCCGCCGCCAGGGTCGCCCCGGCCCGCAGCAGCGAACCGAACGGGTACTGCCAGGCCGCCCGCTCCGGACCGAGGAACGGGATCGTCAGCTCGTCCATCTGCGGCTCGTGCGCGGCCCACAGCGGCTGGATGTTGGCGATGGCGCCGAGCGCGGCGAAGCGGCGCACGTCGTCGGGGTGGACGACCTGGAGGTGGGCGAGGTGGTGGCGGTTGCCGCGCCGCCCGTTGGCCGCGATCGCCGCCTCGACCGCGTCCAGCGCCTCCCGCACGGCACGGTCGCCGAGCGCGTGGAAGTGCACCTGGAAGTCGAGGGCGTCGAGCTCGGTCACATGGCCGCGCAGCGCCTCCGGGTCGACGAAGCTGAGCCCGGTGTTGCCGGTCGCGCAGCCGCAGCCGTCGAGGTACGGGGCGGTCAGCGCGGCCGTGAAGTTCTCCGCGATGCCGTCCTGCATGATCTTGACCGACGTCGCCCGGAACCGGCCCGACGTCAACCGTTCGCGACGGTCGACCAGTTCGGGGATCTGCTCGGCGCCGCGCTCCCGGTCCCACCACAGCGCGCCGGTCACCCGGGCGGTCAGCGAACCGTCCTTCGCCGCCGTCAGATAGGCGTCCGACGGGTCGGACATCCCGTTGAAGGCGCCGAGCAGGGCGTCCTGCCAGCCGGTGACGCCCAGCGAGTGCAGCAGCCGCTGCGCCCGCAGCAGACCCGCCAGCCGGTCCTCCGCGGTGCTCGCCGGCACGTGCCGGGAGACAAGCCCGGTCGCGCCCTCCTGGAGCGTGCCGCACGGGGTGCCGTCGGCCTCCCGCTCGATCCGGCCGTCCGCCGGGTCCGGGGTGTCGGCGGTGAGCCCGGCCAGCTCCAGGGCCCGGGTGTTCGCCCAGGCCCCGTGGTGGTCGCGGTTCGACAGCAGGACCGGACGGTCCGGGACGACCGAGTCGAGGAGCTGACGGGTCGGCACACCACCCTCGAAGCTCTCCATCGACCAGCCGCCGCCGGTGATCCACTCCCGGTCCGGGTGCGCCTCGGCGTACGCGCGGATCCGCGCCAGGTACTCCGGGACGTCGACGCTGCCGGTGAGGTCGCACTCGGCGAGCTCGCTGCCGCCGCCCACCGCGTGGATGTGGGCGTCCTGGAAACCGGGCAGCAGCAGCTTCCCGGTCAGGTCCACCACCTCGGTGCCCGGCCCGATCAGCTCGCGCACCTCGTCGTGGCCGACGGCCGTGATCCGCTCGCCGGTCACGGCGAGCGAGGTGGCCCGGCTCCGCGCCGGATCCAGGGTGAGGACGGGGCCTCGGGTGAAGACCAGATCGGCCTGGGGCATACGGCGGCTCCCTTAGCGTGCGGACGCGCCGGACGGGCGCGGGGCGGACGACGGCGGCCGGCGTGCGAGGGGCGCACTGCACGGCAGGCGTCGGACGGAGTCGTACCGGCCACGGCGGCCGGATCGCACCGGCGGCCGCCACACGGACGACGGGCGCCATCGAAGCCCGTGAGCCGTTTACACGTCAATGGCGTTGACGTAAGGTCCCGGTCATGTCCGCACGTGTCGTACCCGAAGGCAGCCGGCAGCGCCGCCGGCCGACCAAGCAGGGCGCCGTCCTCTCCGAACGGCTCATCGTCGACACCGCGCTGCGCCTGGTGGCCCAGCACGGCGCCGACGCCCTGTCCGTACGGAGGCTGGGCGCGGCCCTCGGCGCCGACCCCAGCGCCCTCTACCGCTACTTCCGCAACACCGACGCCCTGCTCCTCGCGCTCGCCGACGAGATCATCGGCCGCGCCCAGGAGGGCTGGGAGGCGACAGGGGAGTGGCGCGAGGACCTCCGCGCGATGGGCCTGCGCATCCACGCCTCGTACCTCGCCCAGCCGCAGGCCGCGATCCTCGCCGCGCACCGCACCACCGGCCGCCCGCACGAGACGCGGGCGGTCGAGACGATCCTCGGCATCCTGCGGGACGGCGGCTTCCCCGACCCGCTGGCGGTCCGCGTCTACCACGCCTTCGTCGACCAGGCCCTCGCCTTCGCCGCCCAGGACGCGGCCGCCGCCGCGCTGCCGCCCGCCGCGGCCGAGGCGGACACCGAGGTCTGGCACGAGGTCTACGGCAGGCTCCCCGCCGCCAGCCACCCGAACATCGCCGCCACCTACCCCCTGCTCGCCGCCGACATGCGCGACAGTGGCTACCCGTTCGCCCTGGAGCTGATGCTGACGGCGGTGGCGGCTCTGCACCCGGACGCGGAAAGGGCCGCGCGAGAAGCGACCTGACGTGGCGTCAGGCGCTCGGCACCGGTGTGTGGCGGCCCACCGCGGCCAGGTCGGCCGAGATCCGGCACGCCGTCTCCCGCAGTTGCGGCAGGAGGGCCGACAGGCTCTCCTCGGGGGTCGAACGGCCCGCGTGCAGGGCGACGTTGAGCGCCGCGACCACCCGGCCGGAACCGTCGCGGAGCGGCACCGCGATCGACCGCAGCCCCTCCTCCAGTTCCTCCTCCACCCAGCCGAACCCCCGCTCGGCGGTCACCGCCACCGCCTCGCGCAGCTCCCCGCCCCCGGTCAGCGTCCGGGGCGTCAGGGCCTCGGGGACGATCCGGCCGAGCCGTTCGTCCCGCTCGGCCTCCGGCAGCGCCCCGAGCAGCACCCGGCCCATCGAGGTCGCGTACGCGGGCAGGCGGGTGCCCACCACGATGTCGATGTGCAGGAGCCGGCTGCCCGCCACCCGCGCCACGTACCGGATGTCGTCCCCGTCGAGCACCGCGACCGACGCCGACTCGCGCACGGTCCGCACCAGCCGGACCAGGTGCGGGGTGGCGATCTCGGGGAGGGTGAGCGCGGAGAGCCGGGCGTGCCCGAGTTCGAGGACCCGGGGGAGGAGGACGAAACCCCCGGCGTCCTCGCGCACGTACCCCAGGTGGCACAGGGTGAGGAGCGAGCGGCGGGCGGTCGCCCGGGGCAGCCCGGCGATCCGGGCGAGGTCGGTGAGCCGGGCCGGTCCGCGTACGGCTCCGAAGGCGCGCAGCACGTCGAGCCCCCGGGCCAGCGACTGGAGGAACCCGGAGCCCAGGTCCTCCTTGAGCGCGACCCCGACGGCCCGGCCGACGGCCTCCGGGGCCTCCGGCGGCGCCGCCCCGTCGGCGAGCGCCGCCTCCATCGCGGCGACCGTGCGCCTGAGCGGCGGCAGGGCCAGCGCCTCCAGGGCCGCGGCGTCGTGCCGACTGGTGTGGCTGACGACGCTCACCGCGCACACGACCGCCCCCGACGGGTCCCGCACCGGCAGCGCGACCGCCACCAGGCCCGGCTCGATCAGCTGGTCGTCGACCGCCACCCCGCGCTCACGGGCGTCCCGCACCCGCGCGAGGAACCCGGCGTCGTCCGCGTACTGCTTTTTGCTGTGGTCGGCGGCGAACAGGGCGCCGGGCGCGCAGCGTTCGAGCGGCAGCAGGTCCCCCGGCCGGAAGGAGATGGCCATGGCCCGGCGCCGGGTCGCCTGCGTCAGGAAACGGACCCCGTCCCCGTCCGGCACGGCCAGCGAGACGGGCGCGTCGAGCAGTTCGGCGAGCGCGGCGGCGTGCGGGCCGAGGAGCTCCGGCAGCCCGCAGAAGTCCAGGTACGCGTTGCCGAGCTCGGCCGCGCCGGGTGCGAGCAGCAGGTCGCGGCCCTCGGCCCGCAGCACCCCGAGCGCGGTGAGCGTGGTGGCGACCCGGTCGACCGTGGCCCGCGCAAGCCCTGTCGTACGGGCGATCTCGCCGAGCCCCCGCCGTCCGCCGTCCCCGGCGACCACGGCCCGCAGCACGGAGAGCCCCCGGTCGAGCGGCCCGACCACCTCACCGGGCTTCGTCGTCGTCATGGTCTCTCCCCTTCGCGGGCACGGGCACGGGCGCGGGCGCGGGAGAACCGTACCCGGCGCCGGGCGCGCCGAGGGGGCGGGCGCCGGCGTGGGCGCCCGCCTCTTCAGGGGTGTGCGGTGGATCAGGCGTAGAAGCGGTAGACCGCCTGGGCCACGCAGGCGGGCTTGTCGGAGCCGTCGATCTCGACGGTGAGGTCGACGACGACCTCGACGCCGCCGCGGACGTCCTCGACCGTGGCGATGCGGCCGTGCGTGCGGATCTTCGACCCGACGCGGACGGGGGAGGGGAAGCGGACCTTGTTCAGGCCGTAGTTGACGGCCATCGAGACGCCCTCGACCTGGAGGAGCTCGCTCCACATGGGGATGAGCAGGGAGAGGGTGAGGTAGCCGTGGGCGATGGTGCCGCCGAAGGGGCCTGTGGCGGCCCGCTCCTCGTCGACGTGGATCCACTGGTGGTCGTCGGTGGCGTCGGCGAAGGTGTTCACCCGGGACTGGGCGATCTCCACCCAGGAGCTGTGGCCGAGGTCGGCGCCGGCCTGGGCGCGGATCTCGTCGATGCCGTGGACGGTGAGAGCCATGGGAGTTCCTTAAGCAGGTCGGTCGGTGCTGCCGTAGCGGGCCCGGATCGGGGCCTTCAGCAGCTTTCCGGTGGCGTTGCGGGGGAGTTCGGGAGCGAGGACGACGCTCCGGGGGATCTTGTAGCGGGCCAGCAGGCCCCCGAGGTGGGCGAGGAGCTCCTCTGCGGTGGGCGAGGTCCCGGCGCGCGGCACGACGACCGCCCGCCCGACCTCGCCCCAGCGCTCGTCGGGGACGCCGATGACGGCCGCTTCGGCGACGTCCGGGTGGAGGAGCAGGGCGTCCTCGACCTCGGCGGGGTAGATGTTCTCCCCACCCGAGATGATCATGTCCTTGAGGCGGTCGACGAGCGTGACGTAGCCGTCGGCGTCGACGGTGGCGACGTCGCCCGACCGGAAGCGCCCCCCGTCGCGGAAGGCCGCGGCGGTCGCCTCCGGCAGGTTCCAGTAGCCGGGGGTCACGTTCGGCCCCGCGACCACGACCTCGCCCTTCTCGCCGGGCGCCGCCTCCGTGCCGTCCTCGCGCTCCACCCGTACGTCGGTGAAGAAGTGCGGCACGCCCGCCGAACCGGCACGGCTCGCCGAGTCGGCCCGGTCCAGGATCAGTGCGCCCGGCGCGGCCTCGGTCATCCCGTACCCCTGGACGAAGGCGAGCCCCCGGTCCAGGTACGCCCGGGCGGTACGGCTCGGCACGGGCGCCCCGCCGCACAACAGCAAGCGCAGACCGGTCAGATCCGCGTCCTGCCAGCCGGGGGCGGCCGCCATCGCGTCGTACATCGTCGGCACGCCGAACAGCGCGGTGACGCCGTGGAGTTCGATCAGGCGCAGGGCCCGCTCCGGGTCGAAGGCCGACTCCAGGACCACCGTGCCGCCCTTGAGGAGGGTCGGCAGACAGCTCATGCCCAGCGCTCCGGCGTGGAAGAGCGGGGCGCTCACGAGGGCGACCTCGTCGGCGGCGATGTCGGTGTCGACGAGGACGTTGAGGCTGTTCCAGACGATGTTGCCGTGGGTGAGGACGGCGCCCTTGGCCCGGCCCGTGGTGCCCGAGGTGTACATGATGAGGCAGGCGTCGTCGTGGCCCACCTTCTCGTCGAGCGGCTCCGCCGGCGCGGCGGCGAGCAGCTCCTCGTACCCCGGGCCCGGACCCTCGCCCTCCACGGGGAGAAGGGTCAAGGACCCGCCGGCCGAGGCCAGTTCGGCGACCTTGCCGTCCGGCTGCCGGGCGTGCACGAGGACCCGGCTGCCGGAGTCGGCCAGCTGGTACGCCAGCTCCGCCGTGGCGAGGCGGGTGTTGAGCGGCACGAAGACCGCCCCGAGGAGCCCGGCCGCGAACAGCGTCTCCAGGTACGCCGGATGGTTCGGGCCAAGGAAGGCCACCCGGTCCCCGCGCGCCACGCCCGCGCCCCGCAGGACGTGGGCGAGGCGGGTGGAGCGCTCGTGGAGCGTCGCGTAGTCGTACGAGCGTCCCTCGTGGACGAGGGCGGTGCGACGGGGACTCTTGCGGTTCCGGCGGACCGGCCAGGACCCGATGCCCTGGTTGCGCATGGGGTCTCCCTCAGGTGGTGGTGAGGCCGAGCAGCCGGGCCGCGTTCTCCTTGAGGATCTTCGGCCGGACCTCGTCCTTGATCGGCAGCCCGGCGAAGTCCGCGAGCCAGCGGTCCGGGGTCAGCAGCGGGTAGTCCGAGCCGAAGAGGACCTTGTCCCTGAGCAGGCTGTTGGCGTAGCGGACGAGCTGCGGCGGGAAGTACTTCGGGGACCAGCCGGACAGGTCGATGTACACGTTCGGCTTGTGCGTGGCCACCGCGAGCGCCTCGTCCTGCCAGGGGAAGGACGGGTGGGCGAGGACGATCCGCATGCCGGGGAAGTCGGCGGCGACGTCGTCCACGTCCATCGGGTTGGAGTACTTGAGCCGGATCCCGCCGCCGCCCGGGGCACCCGCCCCGATGCCGGTCTGCCCGGTGTGGAAGACCGCGATCGCGCCCGCGTCCTCGATGGCCTCGTACAGCGGATAGGCCATCCGGTCGTTCGGGTGGAACGCCTGGATGTTCGGGTGGAACTTGAAGCCCTTGACCCCGAACTCCTCGACGAGCCGCCGGATCTGACGGACCGCCGCCTTCCCCTTGTACGGGTCGACCCCCGCGAACGGGATGATCACGTCCGGGTTCTCGGCGGCCGCCTCGGCGATCTCCTCGTTGGGCACCGGCGGGGTGCCGGTGGCGGACTCCGCGTCCACGGTGAAGACCACGCAGGCCATCGACCGCTCGCGGTAGTACGCGGCGATCTCCGGGAGCGTCGGGTGCCGGTGCTCCGCCTTGAAGTACGCGCCGGCGGCGGCGTCCAGCTCGGCCGAGAGCGAGGCCCCGCCCTTCGCCGACACCTCGGCGTGGGCGTGCATGTCGATGGCGACGAGCGCGTCGAGGTCCAGCACGGCGCCGCTCACAGGACCGGGGCGGGGATGCCGTAGGTCTCCGGGGCGCGGCCGACCGAGACCGGCCAGGCGGCGGCGATCGCGTCCGCGCTCCAGCCGCCGTCCGCGTACGCCACCGCGATCTCCCGCGGGTGCGACCAGAGGGCGAGCTTGTCGCCGCCGATGCCGATGCACTGGCCGGTGACCCCGGCGGAGGCGTCCGAGGCGAGGAAGGTCACCAGGCCCGCCACGTCCTCGGGGGTGCCGAAGCCCTCGCCCTTGCGCAGGCTGTCGGGGAACGGCGTGCCGTCCTGTTCGAGGGCCTCGATGTGCGGGGCGAAGACCGGGACGGTCTTGGTCATGGCGGTGGCGGCGACCGGGATGACGGCGTTGGCGGTGATGCCCGCCCGGCCCAGCTCCATCGCCCAGGTGCGGACCATGGCCGCGATGCCGGCCTTGGCGGCCGCGTAGTTGGTCTGGCCGAAGTTGCCGCGCTGCCCGGCGGGGGAGCCCGCGACCACGATCCGGCCGCCGTCGCCCTGCTCGCGCATGCGCTCCACGGCGGCGCGGACACAGGTGAAGGTGCCGCGCAGGTGCACCTGGACGACGGTGTCGAAGTCGTCATCGGTCATCTTCCACAGCACCCGGTCGCGGAGCACGCCCGCGTTGGTGACCATCGTGTCGATCCGGCCGAAGGCGTCGACGGCCCGGGCGACGAGCGCCTCCGCGGCCTCGGTCGAACCGACCGGCACCACCTCGGCGACGGCCCGGCCGCCCGCCTCGGTGATCTCCTTCACGGCCGCGGCGGCGGCCTCGGCGTCCACGTCGTTGATCACGACGGAGGCGCCGGCGGCGGCGAGCGAGCGGGCGTAGGCGAGGCCGAGGCCGCGGCCGCTGCCGGTGACGACGGCCACCTTGCCGGTGAGATCCACCGGGTTCACCTGGGGAGAAGTCATGGACGGGGTCCTTCCCGTGAGTCGAGGAACGCCGGGGGCGGGGCGCGGGATCCCCGCCTCGCACACGCACCGGCGGCGCCAAAGCTAGGCAATATCTCGCCTGCGGTCAACAAAGTGCCGAATATTCGTCCCGGGGTCCCCGCCCGGGGGATCCGCCCGCCTACGCTGTCCCCCGTGACCCCATCCGCCCCGCAGCGCACCCCGGAAACCGGGCCCGACACCGGCGAACGCGGCTCCGCGCCCCGCCCCCAGTCCCTGATGCTGAGCTTCTTCGGCATCCACGTGCTCGGCACCGGCGCCGCGCTCTCCTCGGCGAGCGTCATCGACGCCCTCGCCCGCGCCGACGTCGGCGAGGACGCCGTCCGCTCCACCCTGACCCGCATGGTCGGCCGGGGACTCCTGGACCGGCACCGGCGCGGCCGCCGCATGTACTTCTCGCTCACCGACCGCGCCGCCGCCGTCCTCGCCGACGGCGAGGAACGCGTCCGGCGCACCGGCGCCGTCAACCACGCCTGGGACGGCACCTGGACCCTGGTCGGCTTCTCGCTCCCCGAGTCCTGGCGCCGGGAGCGCCACGACCTGCGCTCCCGCCTCGTCTGGGCCGGCTTCGGCCCGCTCCAGAGCGGCCTGTGGGCGGCCCCCGGCCGCGTGGACGTCGCCCCCATCGCGGCGGAGCTCGGGCTCGGCGACCGTATCAGGGCCTTCCACGGCCAGGCCGCCGCGCCGACCGAGGCCGGCCCCCTGCTGCGTACCGCCTTCGACCTCGACGCCATCGCCGCCGACTACCGCGCCTTCCTCGCCCGCTGGGCCGACGGAGGACCCGCCTCCGCCGACGCCCGCGACGACCTCGGCCGCCAACTGCTGCTCCACACCGACTGGCTGGAACTGGTCCGCCGCGACCCGTACCTGCCCGCCGAGCACCTCCCCGCCCAGTGGCCGGCCGAGGCCGCCGAACGGCTCTTCCGCACCCTCTCGGAGCGGTACGACCCCGGAGCCCGCCGCATCGCCGAAAGCATCCTCGACCGCTGGGACCCGCAGAGCTGAGCGGCCTCCGACCTGGTCAGGGGCGGTGCGACGGTCCTTACGTCAACACCATTGACCTTGTCGGGCGCGGCCGGGTCTCATGGGCGGCACCTCGGAAGGAGCCCCGCGACCGGGCTCCTCCGCGATCCGGAGGACACCCCCATGGACCACCTGCTCTCGCTGCGGGACGCCGAACCGACCCCGTTCTGGCTCGACGACCCGCGCCGCCCCCGAGCCACCCCCGCCCTCGTCGGCGGCACCACCTGCGACCTCCTGGTCGTCGGCGGCGGCTACGCCGGCCTGTGGACCGCCCTCCTCGCCAAGGAACGCGACCCCTCCACCGACGTCGTCCTCATCGAGGGCGAGGAGATCGGCCACGCCGCCTCGGGACGCAACGGCGGCTTCTGCGAAGCGAGCCTCACCCACGGCCTCGGCAACGGCCTCGACCGCTGGCCCGAGGAGATCGACACTCTCGAACGCCTCGGCCGGGAGAACCTCCAGGCCATGGAGGACGCCGTCGCGCGGTACTCCCTCGACTGCGACTGGGAACGCACCGGGTCCCTCACCATCGCCACCGAACCCCACCAGCTCGCCTGGCTCGCCGAGGAGGCCGAGACCGCCGCCCGCCACGGCGCCACCACCGCCCTCCTCGACGCCGACGCCGTCCGCGCCGAGATCGACTCGCCGACCTTCCTCGGCGGCGTGTGGAACAAGAGCGACACCGCCATGGTCAACCCGGCCCGCCTCGCCTGGGGCCTCAAGCGGGCCTGCCTCGACCTCGGCGTCCGCGTCCACGAACACACCCCCGGCCTCTCCCTCGACGAGCACGGCGCCGTCGTCGCCGTCCGCACCCCCTACGGCCGGATCGCCGCCCGCCGCGTCGCCCTCGCCACCAACGCCTACCCGTCGCTGCTGCGCCGCCACCGCCTCTACACGGTCCCCGTCTACGACTACGCGCTGATGACGGAACCGCTGAACGAGGAGCAGCTCGCCGCCGTCGGCTGGCGGGGCCGCCAGGGCTGGTCCGACCCCGCCAACCACTTCCACTACGTACGGATCTCCGCCGACAACCGGATCCTGTGGGGCGGTTACGACGTCGTCTACCGCTACGCCGGCCGCGTCCGCGCCGAGAACGAACGCCGCCCCGAGACCTTCGCCACCCTGGCCCGCCACTTCTTCCGGACCTTCCCGCAGCTGGAGGGCGTCCGCTTCAGCCACGCCTGGGGCGGCGCCATCGACACCAGCACCCGCTTCTGCGTCTTCTTCGACACCAGCCACCGGGGCAAGGTCGCGTACGCCGCGGGCTTCACCGGCCTCGGCGTAGGCGCCACCCGCTTCGGTGCCGAGGTGATGCTCGACCTGCTGGCCGGCGCCCGCACCGAGCGCACCTCCCTCGACCTCGTACGCCGCAAGCCGCTGCCCTTCCCGCCCGAGCCCGTCCGCTCGATCGGCATCGGCCTCACCCAGCGCTCGCTCACCCGCGCCGACCGCGACGAAGGCCGCCGCGACCTGTGGCTGCGCACCCTCGACCGCCTCGGCCTCGGCTTCGGCAGCTGACCGCCGCCGACGTACGCTGGCCCCCGGAACGACAGGGGGGTGGCGATGGACGGACGGCTGCTGCACGTCTTCGACATGGACGGCACGCTGCTGCGGGACACCTCGGCCAGTCTGGAGATCGCAGCCAGGCTCGGCTGCCTCGACGAACTGCGCGCCCTGGAAGCCGAGTTCGCCGCCGGGGGCATCGACACCCGGGGCTTCGCCGCCGCGCTGTACGGGCTGTGGCGGGAGCTGACCCCCGCCGTCGTCGCCGAGGCGTTCGACGGAGCGCCCTGGATCGGCGGCCTCGCCGACGTCCTCGCGGACATCCGGAGCCGGGGCGACCGGGTCGTCGTCGTCACCATGTCGCCGGACTTCTTCGCCGGCCGGCTGCGCGGCCTCGGCGTCGACGACGTGGTGGCCTCCGGCTTCCCGCCGCCGCCCTTCCGGTCGGCGCCCGACCCCGCCAGGATCCTCGTCCCCGAGGACAAGGTGACCGCCGTCGACCGGCTCCGCACCGCCCTCGGCCTCGACCGGCACTCCTGCGTCGCCTACGGCGACTCGGGCTCCGACGTGCCCCTCTTCTCCGTCCTCCGCCACACCGTCGCCGTCAACGCCTCCCCGACCCTGCGCGCCCTGGCCGGCGCCGGCTACGACGGCGACGACCTGCGGGCCGCGTACGCCCTGGGCAGGGAGCTGCGCGCCCGCGCCGGAGACGGCACGGGCGCGGTCCGGACCAGAACTGGTTCGTGGCGTCGACGCGGGCGACACGTGGAGGACGGGGCCGGGGCGGGGAGTCGGCGGTGGTGAGCTCGACGTGGTCGACGTCGGGCAGCCCGGCGGCGCGACGAGGGTGCCGGCGACGAGACCCGGACCGACGGTGAGGGGGCGCATCGGTGCCTCCTGTGGTGGGGGAGGGCGGCCCGGACGCGGGGAAAGTGCTTTCCGGCGCTGGCGGAGACGCTGAGGCGGGCGCCGGAGGCGCGGCAACATGCTCATGGACGTGAACGCTCCTGGGGCCAGCGGTCATTGGTTTGACCAGTCGGTCTACCTCGGCGGCACCGCCCCCAGCACGCTCGTGTGCGCCGGACACATCCGCGCCCACCACGAGGCCGCGGCCCCTCTCGCCGACGCCCTCTTCCGGACCGAGCGCCCGCCGCACTGCCTCCACTGGTTCTGAGCGAGCCCGGGCGCGGCGCGCGGGCCTCAGGCCTCCCCGGGCCAGGCGTCGCTGCGCCAGGCGCGTTCCTCGACGCCCCGGTCCCGGTGGGCGGCGAGCGCGGAGGCGAGGTCCCCGTGGACCGCGACGGCCACGCGCCCGTCCCCGAGCGGCCCGCCCTCGGGGGCGGCGGCGAGTTCGAGCCCCCGCCCCTCGGCGGCGAGCCGCACCGCCGCCTCCGACACGGCGAGCCTGCCCCCGTCGGACCACCCGCGCAGCCCGGTCAGATCCAGCACCACGGGCCCGGTGCCCCGCGCGAGCGCCCACCCGACGGCCCCCTGGAACCGGCCCACGGCCTCCTGCCCCAGGAACCCGGCCAGCGAGAGCACGCCGAGGCCGGGGTGGATCGTGTAACGCCACTCGATGGTCATCGTCGTCTCTCCTCGCTCCCGGCCACGCCCCGGCCGTCCGCAGCATCCTCACCCGAGAGGCGTCCCCCGTGCACGACGGTCCACGGATCGGTCACCCGTCCTGAGATACGGACACCTCGGGGCGGTACCCGCAAGGGGACACGTCCGTCAGGCCGCCCGGTCCGCGGTGGGTGCTCCGCTCGTGCGGCCGACAGCGCCACCCCCGTACGTGGGGGGCGTCGATCCGGACGGCGGTCCACCGGCTGAACAGGGGGAGCCGGCAGCCTGGGGTCCGGGGCAGAATCGTCGCCATGCCGACGCCTCCCGAACCCGCTGCCCTGTACCCGGATATCGCGGAGGCCGGCAGCCTCGCCGCCGCGCTCCGCACCGTGGCGGCCGGTGCCCTCGACGACGTACCCCTGACCTCCCCGGCGGCCGATCCGCTTTCCGGCGCGCACGTCGAGAGCGTGCTGCCGCACCGGCGGGCGATGAGCATCACGGCGTGGGCCCGCGAGCGGAGGTGGTCGGTCGCGGCCGGCGAACCCCTCCTGGGCCTGGCCCTCGTCGAGGGCGCGACGGACGACCTGGCGCAGGTCGCACGGGCCGCGCGGGCGTGGCACGACGGAGAGCCCGCGGAAGGCGTCCAAGCCGCTGCTCCCTTCGCGCGCCCGACCGGCCGTTCCGAGCTGACCGACCCCGACCCCGCACGCCTGGTGGATTCCGAGTGGCGGTACCTGCGTACGGAAGCGGCCCGGCTGGCGTACCCCTGGCGGGAGCCGTACCGGGCCCTGGTCGAAGCGGCGTACGCGGAACCGGCACTGAGGGCCCTCTACCCGTTCACGAGCCACTGGGCACTGCGCTTCTCCGCCGCGACCCGTCCGCATCTGGACGTCGTGGGGCCGAACCTGGGCCTGGACAGCGACGGTGGGTACGCGGTGGCGCTCCTGATGACGGAGAGGGGGCGCACCTTCGGTACGGCCTGCGAGGCGGTCGCGGAGGCGGTGCGGCTGCTGCCGGACGGGACCGGGGCCGTACGGTACGGGGCTTCGCCACCGGGGACCGCGGGAAAACCGGTCGATACGGTGGAGGAAGGCTGAGAGGGTGCCCTGGTCCAGGGACCGGGGCCGGTGAGGGCCCGGGCCGTCGTCGCCGAGAGGAATCCCCGTGCCCCGTGCCGTCCGTCTCATCCGCTCCGCCACCCTGTCCGACGTCGCCGAGTACGCGTACGCGGCGACCGCGCCCGCCGGCGCCCGGCTGATCTTTCTGGCCGGTTCCTGTCCGCTCGACGCCGACGGCGGGACCGTCGCGGTAGGGGATGTCGCCGGTCAGGCGGCGGCCTGTGTCCAGAACCTGCGGACGGCGCTGAAGGACGCCGGGGCCGGGATCGAGGACGTCATCAGCACCCGCGTGCTCGTCGCGACGACCCGTCGGGACGAGCTGGTGGCCGCCTGGAAGGTCGTCCGGGACGCCTTCGGCGACCATGACGTGCCGAGCACCCTGATGGGCGTCACGGTGCTCGGCTACGACGACCAGCTCGTCGAGATCGAGGCCGTCGCCGCCGTCCTCGACGCCTGACCGCGCCTCAGGCGGGGCGGGACCACAGCGTCAGGTCGCTGGAGGTGGCCACCGCGAGCGTCCGCCCGGAGGGGGAGAAGCCGGCGGCGCGCAGCGTCGACCAGGTGGAGTGGAGGACGTGCCACCAGCCCTCGGTGTGCGGCGGCCGGTGCCAGTTCCCGCCGTTGTCCGAGAGCAGGACCCGGTGGTTCGGCCAGTCGGGGGCCTCGACGTCCACCGTCCAGCCGTCGCCGCTCGTGCGGTGCGGCCCGCCGCCGGACAGCCCCGCGACGCGCACCCGCCGCCCGGCGAGCGGGCCGATCCTGGGGCACGAGAGGTCGGGCGTGCCGTCCGGCCCGTCGTCCTCCGGATCCCGGTCCCGTGCGAGCCGTTCGCCCGTCACCGCGTCGAAGACGCCGTACCCGGCGGAGGACACGGCCATCACCAGGTCGTGGCCGGTGGCGGGGTCCACCCCGAAGCCGATGCCGGTGAGCCCGCCGACGGCGGCGTGGCCGCCGAAGACGTTCCGCCACGGCTCCGGCGCCGGGACGACCGGAGCATCGAGGAGGCGGCGGCGCAGCGCCTCCTGGTACGGGGACAGGGCGGGGGCACCGGTGCCCGGCGCGGTCTTCCTGCGCATGCCCCGATCATGACGGACCGCCCTCCACCCCAGGGGGCGGAGGGCGGAGACCTCAGCGGACGGCCAGGTCCGGTACGACCCTCCGGAGTTCGGCCGCCGGCAGGACGCCGTCGCGGACGAGGACCGGGGTGGCGCCGCTCAGGTCCACGATCGACGAGGAGACCGCGCCGGCGGTGCGACCGCCGTCGAGGTACACCGCCACGGAATCACCCAGCATCGCCTGGGCGGCGTCGCAGTCCTGCGGGGACGGGTGGTCCGTGAGGTTGGCGCTGGAGACGGCCAGCGGGCCCGTCGCCGCGAGGAGGTCGAGCGCGAGCGGATGGTCGGGCATGCGGACGGCCACCGTGCCGCCCGTCTCGCCGAGGTCCCAGTCCAGGGACGAGCGGTGGCGGACCACCAGGGTCAGCCCGCCCGGCCAGAAGGCGTCGACCAACGCCCTCGCCGCGTCGGGGAGTTCGTCCGTCAGCTCGCCGAGGGCGGCGGCCGAGTCGACCAGGACGGGGGAGGGCTTGTGGCGGCCGCGGCCCTTCGCCGCGAGCAGCGCGGCGACCGCCTTCGGGTCGAAGGCGTCCGCCCCGACCCCGTACACGGTGTCGGTCGGCAGGACCACCAGTTCACCGCGCCGCACCGCGGCAGCGGCCTCGCCGAGGCCCGCCGCGCGGGCCGCGGGATCGGAACAGTCGAAGCGGGACGTCACGCCGGAGCGCCCTCCTCCTGTGCCACGACCCCGTGCGTGGTGACCAGGCGGGCCTTGCCCCCGGCCAGCTCGTAGCCGAGCCCGACGACGGCGATCTCCCCTGCCGCCACCTGCTCGGACAGCAGCCGGGAGCGGTCCAGGAGCAGGTCCGCGGTGTGCCGGATGTGCTCGTCGATGATGTCGCTGTCCGCCGTCAGACCGGCGTTCCTGGCCGCCAGGATGCTCGGCGTCACCCGCTCCACCACGTCCCGCACGAAGCCGCCCGCCGCGAAACCGTCCTCCACGGCCGCGCGGGCCGCGGCGACCGCGCCGCAGGAGTCGTGCCCGAGCACGACCACGAGGCGCGCGCCGAGGACGCTCGTCGCGTACTCCACGCTGCCCAGGACCTCGGGACCGAGGACGTGACCGGCGGTGCGGACGACGAACAGGTCACCAAGGCCCCGGTCGAAGATGATCTCGGCCGCGAGCCGGGAGTCGGAACAGCCGAGGATGACGGCGAACGGGTCCTGGCCGGGCGCGAGCTCCGCACGACGGGCGGCGTCCTGGTTCGGGTGCTCGGGCGTGCCGGAGACGAAACGACGGTTGCCTTCGAGGAGGGCGTCAAGGGCAAGAGCCGGAGAAGTTCTGGGCATGACGCCACCCTATGCGCGCCACCCGCCCCCCGCGCCACCCGGTTCAGCCCCGTCCCGCCCCGCTGTGACGGAATCCACCCCTCCCAGGGAGCACCGTGCGACGGCTGCGCCCGCTCCCGCTCCGATGCGCCCCTCCCGTGTCCGCGTGAGCGGCGCCCGCGTCCGACGCGCCCTGCGTGTCGGAGCGCCCCCGCGCCGCTCCGACGGCGGTTCACGTCACGTACCGCTCGCTTCCGGCCGGAAACCGGCCGCAGCCACCGACGGCGCCGCTCCCTCTCCCCCGCCACCACTATCCTGCGGCCAACGCCCCGCTGCCCGCCGCCCGATCCCGGGCCCTCCCCGCGGCTCCGGCGCCCGGCCCCGCCACCACGCCCGGACGCCCCGCACACCGGCTCCAGCGCACCCCGCCCGATCACCTCCCACCCGTGAGGGGTCATCCCGCATGCCGCTTTTCCCTTCCGCCTCCTCCTTCCCCCACCTCCGGCAGGACCTCGCCGCCTCCCTCGTCGTCTTCCTCGTCGCCCTGCCGCTCTGCGTCGGCGTCGCCGTCGCCTCCGGCGTCCCCGCCGAACTCGGCCTGATCACCGGCATCGTCGGCGGACTGGTCACCGGCCTGATGCGCGGCAGCAGCCTCCAGGTCTCCGGCCCCGCCGCCGGCCTCACCGTCCTCGTCCTGGAGGCCGTGCGGAGCTTCGGTCTCGCCGCCCTCGGCGTGATCGTCCTCCTCGCGGGGCTGCTCCAGATCGGCCTGGGCCTGCTGCGCTGGGGACGCTGGTTCCGGGCCATCTCGCTCTCGGTCGTCGAGGGCATGCTCGCCGGGATCGGGCTCGTGATCGTCGCGGGGCAGCTGTACGCGGCCGCCGGCGTCACCGCCCCGGACGGCGGCTTCGCCCGGCTGGCCGGGCTGCCCGGGGCCCTCGTCGGCGCGCTCTCCGAGCCGGGGGCCGTCGCCTCCGTGGCCGTCGCCGCCGGGACGGTCCTGGTGATCGTCGTCTGGCCGCGGGTGCCGGGGCGGGCCGGCCGGCTCCCGGGGGCGCTCGTCGCCGTCCTCCTCGCGGGGCTCCTGACCGCCTTGTGCGGGCTGCCCGTCGAGACGGTCCGGGTCGACGGCGTCCTGGCCGCGATCAGCCCGCCCGACGCCGGCGCCTTCGCCATGCTCGCCGAGCCCGCCCTCCTCGGCACCGTCCTGGCCTTCGCGCTCATCGCCTCCGCCGAGTCGCTGTTCAGCGCGGCGGCCGTCGACCGCCTGCACGACGGGCCGCCCACCGCGTACGACCGCGAACTGGTCGCCCAGGGCGTCGGCAACACGGTGTGCGGTCTCCTCGGCGCCCTGCCGCTGACCGCCGTGATCGTCCGCAGCGCGGCCAACGTCCGGGCCGGCGCCCGGACCCGCGCCTCCCGGGTGCTGCACGGTGCCTGGCTGCTGGTCTTCGCGGCGCTGCTGCCGGGGGCGCTCGCGTACGTGCCGCTGCCCGCGCTCGCCGGGATCCTCGTGCACGCCGGCTGGAGGCTCATACCCTTCCGGGGGCTCGTCGCCCTCTGGCGCGGTCACCGGGGCGAGGCGGCGATCCTCGCCGTGACGGCGGCGGCGATCGTCGCGGTCGGCATGCTCGAAGGGGTGCTCGTCGGGCTCGGTCTCGCTGTCGCCATGGCCGCCTGGGAGGCGTCCCACCTCCGCGTGGACCACCACACCGACGAACCCTCCGCCGCGGGCGTGCTCCGCGTGCGGCTCAGCGGCGGCGCCACCTTCCTCCGGCTGCCGAAGCTCCTCGACACCCTCGAAGCGCTGCCGCGCGACCGGCCCGTCGAGGTGGACCTGTCCGGCCTGCACCACCTCGACCACGCCTGCCGCGCCGCGGTGACCGCCTGGGCCGAACGGCACACGGCCGCCGGAGCCCACCCCGTACGCCTCCACCCCTTCCCCGGCCGGCGACCGGGCACGGGACCGGACCCGGAACCGGCCCCCACGCACGCCGGACCGTGAGACGGCGTCAGACCGTCGCCTCCCACGCCCGCGTCAGCCCGTCCAGCCAGGCGGGTGGCAGCTCGGCCGCGTCCCACTCCTCCCGCAGTTCCTCCGGGGACGCGGCGAGCCGCTCCAGGACGGCGAGGCTCGTGGGGGAGTGGACCAGGGTGTAGCGGCCGTGGATGGCGATGGCGCTGCCCGGCCCGTACGTGGCGTACAGCCGCTCCAGATGGGCCCGGTGGTCGGCGGCGAACCGCGTGAGCCTGCCCGGATAGGCGGCCCGCTGCCGGGCCCCCATCGTCGCGAGCAGGGCCGCGAGCACCTGCTCGGTGACCTCGGGGTCGAGGTCGGACTCCGCCGAGAAGGAGAGGTGGAGCGGTACGACCGCGACCTTGGCCCGCTCGACCTCCATCCGGCCGACCGGCGGCCGGGCGTCCTGCTCCTCGCCGGCGTCCGCCGCGACGGCCGCGCTCAGCGCCCGGTCGGCGAGACCGGCGAGCCCTTCGGTGACGGCCCGTGAGCCGTCGCGCCAGCCCGCGGCGTACGGCTCGCCGCTCCCCGGCGGCGCCTCCCGGCCCGTGCCGGTCAGCTCCTCGTGCGCGACGGCGAGCGCGCCCGCCTCGACGAGGCCGATCAGTTCCTCGGCGTCACCGGAGAACACCCCTGCCCGCGCGAGAAGCTGAAGCAGCGTCGTCCTCGCGTTGTCGACGCTCGCGGCGTCGAGCGGCAGCCGTTCTTCCCGGGCGGCGGTCATCGGTGGTCCTCCTCCTCGCGGTACCGGCGCGTACGGGTGCGGCGGACGCGCCTTCGGGGACGCGACGATCACGGGCCCGCGCCACGCTCCCCTCGCGGCGGCGCACGTACGGGACCGGTGATCGGGTCCTCGAACGCCGAGGTTTCCAGCTCGCCGGGCCCTCCGTCCAGCCGACGTCCCGGCCTCCCTCCCAGCAGGCACGCGGTGCCACCCGGCACTCCGACAGTGACGGAACGCGACGGCCCCGAACCCTCAGGGGTCCCGATACCCCTGCCAGGTATAGAGGTAAGAGAGGCCGGGGCGATCATCCGCCGGCGCGGAGACACGAAGTGCCAGGCAGGAGGCCGGGGCCTCCGCGGCCGGGGGCGGTGTCACCACGCGTCGTCGGCGGCGAACAGCTCCCGGATCCAGGAGGCGCTCGCCTCCTCGCTGTCGCCCGTCGGGGTGCCGGGGAAGAGCCGGAACCAGGAGCCGGCGCGGCCCAGCGCCGCCAGCCGCACCGCCAGGCCCGCGGCCCGCCGCAGCTCCGCCGCCGACGGGCCGAGGCCGCCCCACTGCTCCAGGTACGCGTCCACCATCGGGGCCACGTGCTCGGGGCCGTACCGCTCCCGCACCGCGCGGACCGGGACCAGGAGGCTGCCGAAGGGGTGTGCGACACAGGCGTCGCCCCAGTCGAAGAAGGTGAAGCGGCCGGGGGCCGGGGCGAGGATCTGGCCGTCGTGCAGGTCGCAGTGGTCGAGCGAGTCGGGCAGGCCGTACGCGTCGAGCTCCGCGCACCAGTCGACGAGCCGCGGCCGCTGCCGCAGCAGCGCGGCCCGCTCTCCGGCGTCGAAGAGGGGGTTGCCGGCGACGAGCGCGTCGAAGACGCCCGGCAGCTCCCGCGTCCGGGCACCCGGCACGCCCAGGGCGGTGATCCGGTCCGCGTACGGGACGAGCCGCCGCTGCATCCCCGCGTACCGGCCCAGCGCCGTCACCCATGCCTCCGGGCCTGCCGCACCCGCGTCGAGGACCCCGCGGAAGAGCGGCCCGCCGTCGGGCAGCAGCGCACAGCCCCGTCCGGCGTCCACCGCCAGCGGGGTCATCACGTCCTCCGGCACCCACGCGGCGAGCGCCTCCGCGAGCCCGGCCTCGAAGGCGTTGGCCGGGGCGCCCGCCTTCAGCCACACCGCGTCCCGCCCGCCGTCGCCGGTACGGAACCGCACCAGGACCGACCAGGGGCGCACCCGCACCTCCCGGGCGCCCGTCTCCGAGAGCCCGTGCCCGGCCAGGACCCGCCCGGCCCAGCCGAGCACCTCCCGCCGCCACTCCTCGTCGTCCCAGGGGGTCACCGCGTCCGGGAACCGCCCCCGGTCCACCACCGTCGTCCGCTCGTCACTCGTGCGCATCCGGCGATTCCACCACCGCCCCGCCCCTGGGCGCACCGGAATAAGGCCGGGCCCCACCGCACCTGACGCCGGGCCACGGCACCCTCGCCCAGGATCGGCACCGTGGCCGCCGGCGGTCACCGGCCCTCGCCGGCCCGCCCGTGGAGGGAGCCCCTCCGCGGCCTCTGCCGCCGGGGTCAGGCCGCCGGCTGGGAGACGTCCGTGACCAGGTCGCCGACGGTGCTGTCAGGCAGGCGGCGGGCCACGTCCGCCTGGGAGATGATCCCCACCAGAACGTGCCCGTCGATCACGGGCACCCGGCGGATCTTCCGGTCGGCCATCAGCTCCAGGACCCGGTCGAGCGAGTCGTCGGCGCCGACCGTCACGATCTCGCCCTGGGCCAGCTCACCGGCCGTGCACGCGGACGGGTCCCGGCCCTCGGCGACCACCCGCACCACGATGTCGCGGTCGGTGAGCATCCCCTTCAGGCGTTCGTCGGGCCCGCAGATCGGCAGCGCGCCGACATCGAGCTCGACCATCTTCCGCGCGGCCTCGACCACGCTCTCCTCGCTCCGGACACAGGTCACGTCCGGAGTCATGATGTCGCGTGCCTTGGACATGGCGACCCCCTGCCGCTGTTCGTGGCGTCGTGGACTCTCCTACGGCGGCGGCTGCCCCGTCCGCGCGGAGGCATTCGCCTGCGACGGCACGACCCGCACCCCTGAGGTACTCGAACGTGATCGCCAAGATCACTCGTTCGAGGAAGGTCCGGTCCCTCGGTCGGGTGATCGGCCCCGTCGGCGCGTTTCGCCGGGCCCGAGCGCCGCCCGGACCTCACGATCATGCTCGGGTGACTACGCCCCACCGATCCGCCACGCGCCGCCGGCTCCTCCCGGCCGCCGTGGCCGCGCTCGGCCTGCTGCCGCTGAGCGCCGCCCTGCCCGCCTCCGCCCACCCCGCGACCGCCGCCCCGGCCCTCCCCGCCGCCGGGCCCGCCGCCACGCCCCGGGTGCCGACCCCCGGCGAGGCCCGTACCGACGCCTACCTGGCGGCCGTACGCGAACGGCCCGCCCGGCTCGGCGAGTTCTTCCGGTCGCTGCCCAAGGGCGGGGAGCTCCACAACCACCTCTCCGGAGCCGTCTCCACCGAGTACCTGATCACCCTCGCCGCCGAGGACGGCCTCTGCGTCGACACCGCCACCATGACCGCGGTCGTCCCGCCGTGCGGCCCCGGCACCCGCCCCGCCGCCGACGCCCGGACCGACCGCGCCTTCCACGACGCGCTCGTCCGCGCCTGGTCCATGCAGGACTTCCCGCCGGACGGCAACGGCCACGACCACTTCTTCGACACCTTCGGCAAGTTCGGCGAGGTGACCTGGCGCCACCGCGGCAAGCTCCTCGCCTCCTTCGCCGACGAGGTCGTCGCGCAGAACCAGTCGTACCTGGAGACCATGGTCAGCCCGGCCTCCGTGGGCGCCAAGAAGCTCGCCGACGACGTCGGCTGGGACCCCGACCTCGCCGCCCTCCACCAGAAGCTCACCGCCGGCGGCCGGCTCGACGCCCTCGTCGAGGAGGCGATCGAGGAGACCGACGACGGCGACGCCGAGTTCCGGGAGGCGGCCGGCTGCGGGACCGGGCGCGAGCGGCCCGCCTGCGGGCTCACCGTCCGCTGGATCGCCCAGGTCTCGCGCGGCGGTTCGCCCGAGCGGGTCTACACCCAGATGGCGCTCGGCATGCGGCTGGCGGAGCGGGACGACCGTTTCGTCGCCGTCAACCTGGTCCAGCCGGAGGACTGGGACAGCTCGTTGAAGAACTACCGCCTCCAGATGCGGATGCTCGCCCACCTGCGGGGCGTCTACCCGAAGGCGCACGTGACCCTGCACGCCGGCGAGCTGTGGCCCGGCCTGGTCAAGCCCGAGGACCTCGCCTTCCACATCGCCGAGGCCGTCGGCGTGGCCCGCACCGAGCGCGTCGGGCACGGCGTGGACCTCCGCCACGAGGACGACTGGCAGGCCACGGCCCGCACCATGGCCGCCCGCGAGGTCGCCGTCGAGGTGCCCTTCACCAGCAACGCCCAGATCCTCGGCGTCCGCGGCGCCGACCACCCCTTCGAGACGTACCGTGCGTACGGCGTGCCGGTGGTGCTCGCCACCGACGACCCCGGCGTGTCCCGGATCGACATCAGCCACGAGTACCAGTACGCGGCCCGCACCTACGGCCTGTCGTACCCGGAGCTGAAGGACCTCGCCCGCGCCTCCCTGGAGTACGCCTTCCTGCCGGGCGAGAGCCTGTGGCGCGGCAACCCGACCGCCGAGGGCTACCGGACCGTCCCCGCCTGCCGCGGTGAGCACCCGGGCACCCCGATCCGCTCCACGGCCTGCCGCCGTCTCGTCGAGGGCAGTCCGAAGGCCTCCCTCGAATGGCGCCAGGAGGCCGCCTTCGCGGCCTTCGAGGCCGCCCACGCGGCCCCGGTCCGCTGATCCGGGTGGAAACCCTGAGGAGCCCGGCCCCGCACACGGGGGCCGGGCTCCTCTCGTACGCCTGCGATCAGGCGTACGTCTCGAACTCGGCGACCCTCGGGGTGCCGGTCGCGGCCGTGATCTCGAAGGTGACCTTGCTCAGCGTGGTCGCGGGGAAGGTGATCGTGCCGGCCGTGCCGCCGGTGGCGAGTACGGCCCCGGTGTCGGCGTTCAGGAGCCGCCAGCCGGTGACGGTGCCCGCCCCGGCGGCCTCGCGGATGCGCACCGACGAGATCCTCGTCGGGGAGCCCCACTTGACCGAGACCGAGCCGGTGGTGCCGACGGGGGACCAGTAGGTGCCGAGATCGCCGTCCCGGACGTTGCCGTAGCTCGTTCCCTCGGCCTTGCCGGAGCCGTCCGAGCCCGCGCCGATGCTGAGGTTGGTGCCGGACGGCGGGGCGGTGGTCGCCGTGGCCGTCGGGGTCGGGGTGGGTGTCGGGCTCGGGGACTGCGGGGCGCAGGAGCCGTCCGAGACCAGCAGGCCCTTGTTCGCGCCGGCCGTGCGCGCCACCACGCCCGGGACGCAGGAAGCGTCGTCCAGGGTGTACGCGTACGGGATCGACACGGTCGTGTTGGAGGTCGGGTTCGGGCCCGCCGGGCGGTAGTCGCCGGAGGCCGGGGACCAGGTCACGTTGTCGAAGACGTTCCCGGCGACCTGCCAGTAGCCGACGGTGGTCGTGTAGAAGGTGCCGAGGACGTCCTTGGAGTTCTGGAAGTAGTTGTTCTCCACCTTCGCGTGGGCACCGGCACGGGAGTTGATGCCCGAGGAGTTCAGCTGCCGGTAGTGGTTGTCGTACATGTGGGCGGTGCCGCCGCGCAGCAGCGGGGCGCGCGAGTCGATGTTCTCGTACAGGTTGTGGTGGTAGGTGATGAAGCTGTTGCTCAGCTCGGTCTCGCTGGAGCCCACGAGGCCGCCGCGGCCGGAGTTGCGCAGCACGCTGTAGGAGAGCGTCACGTACTGCGTGTTGTCCTTCATGTCGAAGAGCCCGTCGTAGCCCTCGGACTCGCCTCCGGAGGCCTCCAGGGTGACGTGGTCGACCCAGACGTTGCGGACGTCGCGCTCCATGCCGATGGCGTCGCCGCCGTTGGAGGTGGGGGAACCGGACTTCTTGACGTTCCTGACCGTCACGTTCTGGATGATGATGTTGCTCGACTCGCGGATGTGGATGCCGAGTTGGTCGAAGACGGCACCGGAGCCGACACCGACGAGCGTCACGTTGCTGATCTGCTTGAGCTCGATGACGCCGTCGGCGGTGTCGCAGCTGCTGCCGGAGACCTTGGCGGTGTTGGCGTGGTTGATGGTGCCCTCGACCTGGATGGTGATCGGGGTGCTGCTGGAGGCGCGGCCGCAGAGGGCCGCGTGGATCTGCGTACCGGTGGTGGCCCGTACGGTCTGTCCTCCGGCGCCGCCGGTGGTGCCGCCGTTCCGGCTCGCGTAGCCGGTGGCGCCGGCGGCCGCGGCGGAGGCCGGGGTCTCCGGGACGGTCAGGATCACGCCGGTGGCGGCCGCGACCGCCGAGGCGGCCAGGGCCGCCTGGAGTCGCGTGGACGCGGTTCGTCGTCCCATTCTCGCCTGCCCTTTCGTCGTCGTCCGCGCCGGTTCCCGCCGTCGCGGAACGTTGTCGTCGTGAGTCCCGTCCCTGGGTCGAAAGCAGCTAGAAAGCGCTTTCTGGCGGGTGACGATAGGGGTGGTGCCGAGCACCTGACAAGACGTCGGACACGGCGGGAATCGGAGGGCCCCGGAACCGGGCCTTCGCTTCGGAGACGTTTCCGGCGGAGGAACCCCGGTGGGGAGGAGGGGAGTTGTCGCCGGGCCGGGCCGGACGGCTCCGCCCTCCCTGTGATAGGCACTATCCGCACGGGGGAGGTGCGGAGCGGGCGCGGTCGCGCGCCGCGACGGCGATCGCCCCCGTCCGGACAGCACCACCGAACGGAAAACGGGAGACACCGCATGCGCGTGAAAGCCTTCGACCACCTCGTCCTCAACGTCACCGACGTCGAGCGGTCCCTCGCCTTCTACACCGGCCCCCTCGGCCTCGCGCCGGAGCGGGTCGAGGAATGGCGGGCCGGCAAGGTGCCGTTCCCGTCGGTCCGGATCGACGAGGGCACCGTCATCGACCTGTTCTCCCGCCCGCGGGGCGAGTCCAACGTCGACCACATCTGCCTCGTCGTCGACCCGCTCGACTGGCAGGAGGTCATCGGTTCCGGCACCTTCGACGTCGTCGAAGGCCCCGTCCCGCGCTGGGGCGCCCGCGGTTCGGCCCAGTCCGTCTACGTGAAGGACCCGGACGGCAACACCGTCGAGCTCCGCTGGTACCCGCAGGACCTCCCGGCCGAGGAGGAGTGACGGCGGCCTCGGGTGCCGCGCGCCCGCGGCCGTACCGGGAGACCTGACAGGCTGCGGGCATGACCGACGACACCTGGACCACCGTCACCCGCCTCCACGACTGGCTCACGGCCCATCAAAACCTCCCGCCCGGACAGGAGATCCTGCTGCGCGTCCTCAAGCTGTCCGAGGAGGTCGGGGAGGCGGCGCAGGCGGTGATCGGGGCCACCGGCCAGAACCCCCGCAAGGGGTGCGACACGAAGTCGCTGTCGAACAGTTGTTCAATCAGGAGAGAGGAGCGGTTGAACTCCAGCTAGTGATCAATGGCTGGTCCCCAGCCTCGGGTGCGTCGATGGCAACGTCGGGGTGCTGAGCCGAGGTGGTCAAGCCCAAGGGAATCCCAGGCCGTTGGGAACCACAGGCGAAGGGGAAGACCGGACGGATGAGCAAACGCGAACCCTTGTAAAGCGTCGTTAGAGGGAACCCGCAACGGTAAGTAGTCGGCGGGTATAAACCCCCCGGGCTGAAAGGCCCGGCACGCAAAGGCCCTATCCTTTGGGGTCCTTGAGATCACCGTGGGGGTCGGCGCACGAGAGGGCATCCTCGCCGGTCGCATCTGTCGACAGCGGAACGTGGAAACCCTGTACAGGTCCGGGAAACCGGTAGGCCGGAGGCAACGAAGGCGGAAACCCTGTGCAGGAAAGGATGTTCGAGAAGCGAATGCTGCTAGAGCGAAAGCTCAGGGGAAAACTGGGATGGTGAGACTCTCTCTCCCTGGCATAACCCGGCAGATACCGGCTGTGCCGGACACGAAAGTGGGCTGACGCGAACAGGTAGGCCATGTAGTACCAATGCTCAAGCACCTGCACCGCGGTACAAGTTAGACGGAAGGAGGGCGGAATGCCCGACAGCAAGACCGCTCATCGACCGAACGGACCCACGGGGGGTGCCGCCCTCTGGCACAGCATCGACTGGAAGCTGGAGGAGGCATCAGTAAGGCGTCTGCGGCAGCGGATCTACAGGGCCACAAGAGCAGGTGACATGAAGCAGGTGCGTAACCTGCAAAAGCTGATGCTGCGCTCTCGGGCCAATACACTGGTCAGCGTCAAGAGGGTTACACAGCGAAGCGCTGGAAGAAAAACCGCTGGCGTAGACGGGAAGACTGCATTGACTCCCGCCGCGAGGGGTGGCCTGACCAAGGAAGTTCTTGAACGGCCAGCAATCCCCCCGAAGCCGGTAAAGCGTGTATTCATCCCTAAATCCAACGGAAAGCGAAGGCCGCTCGGAATCCCGGTGATCCGGGACCGCGTTAACCAGGCACGGGTCAAGAATGCTCTTGAACCAGAATGGGAAGCCCGATTCGAGCCGAGAAGCTACGGCTTCCGACCCGGTCGCAGTACGCATGACGCGATCGGGAGGATCTTCGTCACCGTGGGGAAGAAGAACGCGAAGAGGCTGTGGGTATTGGACGCAGACCTCTCGGCTGCATTCGACAGGATCAGCCATGAGCATCTGATGAATCAACTCGGCCTGTTCCCAGGTCGAGAGCAGATCAGAGGGTGGCTCACGGCCGGAGTCCTGGAGGACGGCCGGTTCAGCTATACGCCGGAAGGGACTCCTCAAGGAGGGGTCATCAGCCCGCTACTGCTGAACGTCGCGCTTCATGGGATGGGGGAGGTTGTCAAGAGGCCAGGGAAACGGCCCAGGGATCGCGACGACCCCTCCCCAATCCTCGTTCGGTACGCCGACGACTTTGTCGTGATGTGCGAGACGAAGGAAGAGGCAGAGGAGTGTAAGAACCGGCTCGCTGAATGGCTGGCGCCAAGGGGGCTGTCCTTCAACGAGGAAAAGACGCGAGTCTGTCACCTCGAAGATGGGTACGACTTCCTTGGCTTCAACGTGCGGCGATACGGGATAAAGCTTCTCATCAAGCCGAGCAAGGCTGCGGTGCAGCGTGCCAAGGACAGAATCAGAGAAATAGTCAGGTCATGCCGGGGTCAACCTGCCAGCGTCCTGATTAACCAACTGAATCCGTTCATCCGAGGGTGGTCCACTTACTACCGGCACGTTGTCTCCAAGGACATCTTCGACAAGCTCGATGACAGGACCTACATTGCACTTCGTAGGTGGGCCCTTCGTAGTCATGGAAACAAGACTCACGGATGGGTGATGCGAAGGTACTGGGGGCGGCGCAATCCAGAACGCGCGGATAACTGGGTGTTCGGTGCAGATGGTCGATATCTCAGGAAATTCCGGTGGACGGCGATTGTGCGGCACGTAATGGTCAAGGGGGGATCATCCCCCGACGACCCAGAGCTGGAGAAGTACTGGAGATCCAGGACTCAGAAGAGGCTGCCGGAGACTGAATCTAAACAGATTTTGCGACTGGCTTACCGTCAGAAGGGTCTATGCACCAAATGCGGTACAGACCTTATCGAAGGTGCCGGGTTCGACCCGGATGACGTCAACGATTGGGCGAGATGGTTCACAGCCTCAATGAGGGCAATCCATGTGCATCATCTCGTGTATCGCAGTAAAGGCGGATCGGACCGCCTGAGCAACCTGGAGGTAATTCACGCGGAATGTCACCGGCAGCACCACGCCGGGGACCGATCCAGAAATGCAACTGCTTGAGAGGCCAGAGGCCCGCCCGAGCCGGATGCGATGAGAGTCGCACGTCCGGTTCCACGGGGGGAGGGATGCAGCAATGCATCCCTCCTACCCAACAACCAGCCACAGCTGGCGGGACGTCGAGGCGGAGCTGTGCGACGTCGTCATCACCGCCATGGTCGCCCTGCGCACCCTGACCCCGGACGCCGCCGAGGTCTTCGCGGGCCACCTGCGGCGGGTGGCGGAACGCTCCCTGCCTCCCGCGCGGGGTGGCCTGGACGAGGGCGGCGCGGCGGTCAGTCCTGCCGAACCGGGTGCTTGCTGAGGACCGACACCCGGTTGAAGGCGTTGATGGTGATGGCCGCCCAGGCGACGGCCGAGAGCTCGGCGTCGTCCAGGACCTCGCGGGCCTCGGCGTAGGCCCGTTCCTCGGCGTCCGCGTCGGCCGGGTGGGTGGTGGCCTCGGCGAGGGCGAGGGCCGCCCGCTCGCGCGGGGTGAAGAGCTCGGTGTCCCGCCAGGCGGCGAGCACGCCGAGCCGGCGGGGGGTCTCGCCGGCGCGGAGGGCGGCGCGGGTGTGCACGTCGAGGCAGTAGGCGCAGCCGTTGAGCTGGGACACGCGCAGGTTGACCAGCTCGACGAGGATCCGGTCGAGCCCGGCGGCCTCGCCCGCGGCCCGGACCGCCTTGGCCGCCTGGACGAAGGCCCTGTAGGCGTCGGGGGTCTGCTTGTCCAGGTGGATCCGCTGCCCGGCCGCGGCCTTGACCGATGCCCCGGTCTCCGCTCCGGTCGGTGCCGCCACGGCGTCGCTCACTGTCCGCTCCCTCGGGGTCGCCCGCGCGTGCCGCGGGCCGTGGGCCCATCATCCCCCGAGATGTAGTTGAAAGTAAAACAAAACATGGGGGAGCCCCTCACCCCCGGGGGTGAGGGGCTCCCGGGCCGCGGTGGTGCGGCGGCTCACCAGCGGTACCACCGCGCACCGCTGCCGTGGAGCAGGAAACCGAGCACCCACAGGACGAGCACCGCCAGCGCGATGTACCAGAGCGCCTCGACGGCGAAGCCCGTGCCGAAGAGCACCAGGATCAGGAGGAGGACGAGAAGGAGGGGGACCATGACGAAACCTTTCGGATGTCTCGGGTCGGACAGGGGGATGAGGACGGCTCAGCGGGGCGGCATGGGCTGCTGCCCGGGAGGCGCGTCCAGTGACGGCGGGGCCGTGCCGGCGGACGGTACGGGACCGGCCCCCGGCTCCTGTGCCGCCGCCGTCGCGTCGGCCGGGCCCGTCGCGTCGCCCGGCCGGAGCCGGCCGCGCCAGGCTCCGGTCGCCGCGTGACGGTCCTCGACGAAGTGCTTGAAGCGCTGGAGGTCGCCGGAGACCCGGGCGGACACGACGCCCAGCGCCGCGGCCGCCTTCTCCGCCAGCCCCTCGGGCTCCACGTCCATCGCCAGCCGCACGCGCGTGTGCGTGGCGTCGATCGGCTGGAAGGTGACGACGCCCCGCTGATGGGGCTCGCCGCCCACGGTCCGCCAGGCGATCCGCTCGTCCGGCAGCTGGTCGACGATCTCGGTGTCGAACTCCCGCCGGATCCCGGCGATGTTCGTCCGCCAGTGCAGATGCCGCTCGTCGGTCCGTTCCACCGCCACCACGCCGTGCATGAAGCGGGGGAACTCCTCGAACTGCGTCCACTGGTCGTACACCTGCCGCAGCGGCGCGTTGACCCGGATCGTGTCGTGCACCACCGTCGTCACCTCCTCGGGCGGCCGGACGGGACCGGTTCCACACCTCGCGAGTGCCCCGTGCGGCCCGGACCACTCACGGGAGCGCCGATCCGCGACGGGGACGGCGGCTCACCGGCCACGGGGTCGTTCCCCCGCCGCTGAAGGCGCCTCAGAGCGGCCGGGCGACCGGCGGCGGTCCGCCGAAGAGCTCCTCGCGGGCGGCCCTCAGCGCGGGGTCGAGTCCGCCGGCCGGCACCGGGTTCCCCGTCACCGCCGACAGCCGGATCCGGGCCCGCGAGTGGGCGAGGACCCGCAGCTCGCGCTCGACCACCGCCCGCAGCGGCTCGCCGCCCGCCGCGCAGAGCCGCCCCGCAAGGACGACGAGGCCGGGGTCGACGACGGTGACGATGGACGCCGGACCGGTGGCGAGCCGTGCCGCCACCAGGGAGAGCCCCGCCCGCGCGGCCTCGGCCCGTCCCGTACCGCTTCCGGACCGGCCGTCCCGCCGGCTGCCCCGCCCCCGCCCCGCCCCCGCCCCGTACGGCCCCGGCGACCGCCTCCGCGAAGTCGGCGCCCGGCACCCCGTGCGCGCGCAGCACCTCCCGTACGGCGTCCCCGCCCGCGAGCTCCTGACAGCCGTGCCGGCCGTAGGGGTCGCCGGCCTCGCGGGCGGTCGGCGCGCCGGGCAGGGGCAGGTAGCCCACCTCGCCCGCACCGCCGAAGTACCCCCGGTGCAGGCGCCCGCCGATGACGAGGGCGGCGCCGAGGCCCTCGTCCGCCCGCAGCAGGACGAAGTCCGGGCGGTCGGGCGCCTGTGCCCGCTCGGCGACGGCCGCGAGGCTCACGTCGTTCTCGATCCGGACGGGGAGGCCGAGGGCCGCGCCGAGGGTCCGCTCCACGCCGGGGAAGAGCCAGGCCGCCATGGACTCCTCGCCGGCGTACGCGAGACGGCCGGTCGTCGGGTCCACCGCGCCCTGCACACCGATGACGACCCGCATCGGCGGCCGCGGGGTCGGGACCCGGCCGAGGGCCGTGCGCAGCGCCTCCACCAGCGCCTCCCGGCTCGGCTCCGCCGGCACCGGGGCCTCCGCTTCGCCGAGCACCGCGCCGGTGATGTCCGCGGCCCGCACCGCGATCCACTCGGGCGTCACGTCGACGGCGGCGACGAAACCCGCCGCGGGGTTGACCCGGTACGTCTCCGGGACGCGGCCGGGCAGCCCCGTCCGCAGTCCGTTCCCGACCACGAGCCCGGCCTCTTCGAGCCGGGCGAGCACCTGGGAGGCGGTGGGTTTCGAGAGCCCCGTGAGCCTGCTGATCTCGGGGCGGGTGAGCGGGCCCTGACGGAGCAGCAGATGGGGGGGCGGCACGGTCGTCGACCGCCCGCACGAGTCCCGGTGTCCGCGGACGAGCTCGGTCACATGCCCTCCGCCGGCGGGTCGGCCTCGGTTCGAACGAACGCCCGGCCTCCAGCGCGGTGCAGGGGGCGCGGAGGGGGCCGGCGGACCCGCCTCCGCCGGGGAGCCGTGGCCCGTTCGGAGGACACCGTGGGGCCGGCGCGTGTCCCCGGGCGGAACGTTCCGTTGAGAGGGCGTGACCTCATCTCGACGCATCTCCTCGGTCCTCGCCGTCGCCGCCGCGTTCTCCTGCCTCGGCGGTGCCGCCGCCACGCAGGCCGCCGCCGCCCCCACGGGCCCGCTCGGCCCGCCGATCAGCCCGATCGCCGAACTGGACGCCCTCGCCACCACCGGCATGCCGGAGAACGCCCGTGCCGCGTACCCCGGCTTCGGCGAGCAGCTCGGCGGACTGAGCAGGGTCAACGAACTCCACCAGCTCCACCAGCTCACCGACCTGGCCGCGCCGGTCGCGGGGGTCCTCCCCGAGATCTCCACCTGAGGCCCCGCCACCGCACAGACGCATGCGTACGACTCCGGCGCCCGGACGGTCGCAGCACGACCGTCCGGGCACCGGCACGTGTCCGGACCGCCGGGATCAGCGCAGGTCGAAGCGGTCCAGGTGCATCACCTTCGACCAGGCGGCCACGAAGTCACGGACGAACTTCGCGCCCGCGTCCCTCGCGCCGTACACCTCCGACAGGGCCCGCAGCTGGGAGTGGGAGCCGAAGACCAGGTCCACGGCGGTGCCCGTCCACTTCAGCTCACCGGTGGCCCGGTCCCGGCCCTCGTAGACGTTCTCGTCCTGCTCCGAGACCTTCCACTCCGTGCCCATGTCGAGCAGGTTGACGAAGAAGTCGTTGGTCAGGCTGCCCGGCCGGTCGGTGAGGACGCCGTGGCGCGCCCCGCCGTGGCCGGTGTCCAGCGCCCGCATGCCGCCGACCAGCACCGTCATCTCCGGCGCCGTCAGCGTCAGCAGGCTGGCCCGGTCGAGCAGCAGCGTCTCCGGCGACAGCTTCTCGCCCGCCCGCAGGTAGTTGCGGAAGCCGTCGGCGCGCGGTTCGAGGACCGCGAAGGACTCCACGTCCGTCTGCTCCTGCGTGGCGTCCGTCCGCCCCGGCGCGAAGGGCACCGTCACGGGGTGTCCCGCGTCCTTCGCGGCCTGCTCGACGGCCGCGCAGCCGCCCAGCACGATCAGGTCGGCCAGCGAGATCCGGATGCCGTCGCTCCGCCCCGCGGCGAACTCCTCCCGGATGCCGTCCAGGGTGCGGATCGCCTCGGCCACCTCCGGCAGGTCGTTGACCTCCCAGTCCTTCTGCGGGGCGAGCCGGATCCGCGCCCCGTTGGCGCCGCCGCGCTTGTCCGTGCCGCGGAAGCTCGCCGCCGACGCCCAGGCCGTGGTGACCAGCTGGGGCACGCTCAGGCCCGAGGCCAGGATCCGCTCCTTGAGAGCGGCGACGTCCCCGTCCGACACCAGGTCGTGGTCGACCGGCGGCACCGGGTCCTGCCACAGCTGCGGCTCCGGCACCCACGGACCGAGGTAGCGCGAGACCGGGCCCATGTCACGGTGGAGCAGCTTGTACCAGGCCTTGGCGAACGCCTCCGCCAGTGCCTCCGGGTTCTCGTGGAAGCGGCGGGAGATCGGCCCGTACACCGGGTCGAGCCGCAGCGCCAGGTCGGTCGTCAGCATCATCGGCGCGTGCCGCTTCGACGGGTCGTGCGCGTCCGGCACCGCGTCTCCGGCGGCCGGGTCGGTGGGCTTCCACTGGTGGGCGCCGGCCGGGCTGGTGGTCAGCTCCCACTCGTACCGGTAGAGGTTGTCGAGGAAGCCGTTGTCCCACGTGATCGGGTTGTTGGTCCAGGCGCCCTCCAGACCGCTGGTGAGGGCGTCGCCGCCGACCCCGGTGCCGGACGTGTTCCGCCAGCCGATGCCCTGCTGCTCGATCGGCGCCGCCTCCGGCTCCGGGCCGATGTACTGCGGGTCCACGGCGCCGTGACACTTGCCGAAGGTGTGGCCGCCGACGATGAGCGCGACCGTCTCCTCGTCGTTCATCGCCATCCGGCCGAAGGTCTCGCGGATGTCGCGGGCGGCGGCCAGCGGGTCCGGGTTCCCGTTCGGGCCCTCCGGGTTGACGTAGATCAGCCCCATCTGGACCGCGCCGAGCGGGTTCGAGAGCTCCCGGTCACCGCTGTAGCGCTCGTCGCCGAGCCAGGTGTCCTCCGGGCCCCAGAAGATCTCCTCCGGCTCCCAGATGTCCTCGCGGCCGAATCCGAAACCGAAGGTCCTGAACCCCATGGATTCCATCGCGCAATTGCCGGCGAAAACCAGAAGATCGGCCCAGGAGATCTTCTGCCCGTACTTCTGCTTCACCGGCCACAGGAGCCGGCGCGCCTTGTCCAGGCTCGCGTTGTCCGGCCAGCTGTTCAGCGGCGCGAATCGCTGCGCGCCGCTTCCGCCGCCGCCCCGGCCGTCGGCGATGCGGTACGTGCCCGCCGCGTGCCAGCTCATCCGGATGAAAAGCGGACCGTAGTGTCCGTAGTCCGCCGGCCACCATTCCTGCGAATCCGTCATCAGGGCGATGACGTCCCGCTTCAGCTCCTCGACGTCGAGGGAGGCGAACTCCTTCGCGTAGTCGAAGTCCTTGTCGAGGGGATCGGCCTGCGGATCGTTCTGATGGAGTACGGAGAGGTCCATCTGGTTCGGCCACCAGTCCCGATTGGTCCGGGGCCGGGTGTCCTTGGGGCTGGGGGAGGAAATTGCCGGGTTCTCGCTCTCGCTGCCGGTCACGTACGGCCTTCTTCCTGTGTGCTCGCTCTTTCCCGCCGCCGGCCGGGATTCTCACGGCGGCGCGTCCGTATGGTCGCGCACCGGACTCCCCGCGGCCACGCGAACACGCAGGGCACGGACGCCCGGAAGGAATCGGCCGGGAAACAGCCCTCGGGTCCGGGAACCACCCTCGCTCCGGGAATCACCCCGTGGCCTGGGAATCACCGTTCGGCCCGGAGAACGACCTCGGGCTCGGGGCCCGCCCTCAGGAAGGACCGGCCGCCGCGGAACCCCGCCGCCGGACGTCGAGCGTGGCGCAGTGGAAGGAGCCGCCGAACGGCGCGTAATGCGTGAGATCGCAGGGCACCGGCTCGAAACCCCAGCGTTCCAGGGCGCGCAGCGTCCGCGTGTGGTGGCGTTCCGCGATCACCCTTTTCTCGTCGAGCATCAGCACGTTCATGTTCAGCCATTTGCCGCACATCGAGGTGATCCGGAGAAGACGGCTCGGCAGGGGGTCCGGCTCGGGCGCCGTCAGGATCTCCCAGGAGTCGAGGACCGGCGGCAGCCGGTCGGGATCCACGTACTCCGGGTTGATCAGGGCGCGGCCCGGCGCGAGCGGCAGGAAGGTCGTGTCGATGTGCATCGGCGTCCGGCAGCGGCTCTCGATCTCGTGGATCCGGTACTCCGGTCCCAGATGGCGGCGCAGCCACTCGATGCCCATGCGGTTGGTGACGTTGCTGCGCGTCACGAACAGGTCCCGGCCCGCCCGGACGAAGTCGGCCGCGTCGAAGACCGGCTCGAACTCCGTCACCAGGTGCCGTACCGGCTCGCCGGGCGCGGGTATCCGGAACGACGGGTCGTAGAGCGCGTCCGTCAGCTGCGGCCGGGGCGCGGCCGTCCAGCGTGCCCCGCGCCGGAAGTACTCCTTGAGCAGGGTGCGGTACGCGTGCGTCTCGAAGTACCGGCAGGGCCACGCCATGGGTGCCTCGATGATCTCGTCGCCGACGACGAGCATGCCGTCCCGGGGGCAGGCGCTGCAGAAGCCGCGCGAGGACCAGGCGGGGGTGGCGAACCGCCGTCGGTGGGGCACCGGGTCCGGCCGCCGGACCGTCACCCCGAGGGACTCCAGGAGGGCGACGAAACCCTCGATCTCCTCCTCGGCCTTCCCGGCGAGCGCCCGGGGGTAGCGGAACCCGGCGGCGGCCCCCTGGAGCCGGGCCGCCCACGGGGGGATGTTGCACCGGACCGTCGGGTGACGGGAGGGGATCGTGGCGCCGTCGACGCGGCCCACCACGACCTCCTCCAGCGGATCCCACTCCGTGTGCGACCAGACCGGCGGGCCCTCCGCCCCGTCCGGGGAGACCATCGGTGGTCCGGGCTCGGGCCGGGGAAGTCCGGGCGAATGGATCCGGAACGCCGTCACAGTCGCCTCCCGGTGGTCGGAGGCACGGCACCGGGCGCCGTGCGTAGAGCGCGGCTTCCCCGGACAGGCCCCCCGTATGCCTGCCCGCCCCCGGCAGTGCCGGGGGCGGCGGCCGTCCCGTGTTGAGGGCCCCAGGAGTCCTTCCTACGCTGAGGCGAGAGAGGCAGGAGGGCTCCGATGGCCGCCGTCACCGTGCACCGCGCCGTCCTCGGCGACGGCCGCCCGACGCTCCCGTACGCGGCGGCCGGCCGGCCCGGGGACGGCCTCCCGCTCGTCCTCGTCCACGGCTACGTCGACTCCTGGTGGATCTTCGAGCCCCTGCTGCGCGCCCTGCCGGCCGCGCTGCGCGCCTACGCGCCGACCCAGCGGGGCCACGGCGACGCCGACAAGCCCGAGGAGGGCTACCTGCCCGAGGACTTCGCCGACGACCTCGTCGCCTTCCTCGACCACCTCGGCATCGAGCGGGCCGTCCTCGTCGGCGGGTCGAGCGGCGGCGTACAGGCACGGATCGTGGCCGGCCGGCGGCCCGACCGGGTCGCCGGGCTCGTCCTGCTCGGCGTCCCCGCCCTGCTTGCCGACAAGCCCGGCGTCACCGGCTTCCAGGAGACCCTCCGCACCCTGGACGACCCCGTCGACCGGGAATTCGCCGCCGAGTTCGCCCGCGGGCTCGCCACGGACCGGGTGGCCCCCGGCTTCCTGGAGACCGTCATCGACGAGAACGCCAAGGCCCCCGCCCGCGTCTGGCGCGAGACCCTGCGCGGACTCCTGGAGACCGACCTCGCGGCCACCCTCACCGGGATCCTCGTCCCCACCCTCGTCGTCTGGGGCGACCAGGACCCCCTCCTCACCCGTTCGGACCAACAGCTCATCCTCGACGCGATCCCCGACTCCCGGCTCCTCGTCCACGAGGGCGCCGGACACCTCGTGTACGGGGAGGACCCGGACCGGGTCGCGCGCGAACTCGCCGCCTTCGCCGGGGCGCTGCGCGGCTGACCGCACCCGCTCCCGGCCGGAAAACCCTTGGACCGTCCCCGTCGCGCCGCGCCACACTTCGTCACTCAACGTGTCGGCACTGCGACGGAAGGTCGTGATGGGAACCTCAGAACAACCCGACGGCGGGCCGGGCGGCAGCTCGGTCCGCCTCGCGCTCCGCCACTACGGGGCGGAGCTGGTACGGCTCCGACGGCTGGCCGCGCCCGCCCTGCTGCTGCCCGCCCTCGGCAACATCGGCCTCCACTACCTCGCCCCCCTGGTGGTCGCCAAGCTCGTCGGCCGGGTGGCCGACGGCAGGGCCCTCACCCTCTCCTCGGCCCTGCCCTACGCCCTCGGCTTCGCCGGCGTGCTGCTGCTCGGCGAGGCGCTGTGGCGGGTCGGCCTCCACTGCCTCAACCGGGTCGACGCCCGCGGCATCGAGCACCTCTACGTCCTCGGCATGGACGAACTCCTCGCCAAGGACGCGACCTTCTTCCACGACAACTTCGCCGGCTCCCTCACCAAGCGGGTCATCAGCTTCGCCTCCCGGTTCGAGGACTTCGTCGACACCCTCGCCTTCCAGATCATGGGCAGACTCGTCCCGCTGCTGTTCGCCTCGGTCGTCCTCTGGCGGTACGACCCGCTGCTCGTCGTCGGCCTCCTGGTGATGATCGCGCTCACCGCCGTGTGCGTGGTGCCGCTGATCCGCCGCCGGCAGGCCATCGTCGCCGAACGCGAGGAGGCGATCGCCCGGGTGTCGGGGCACGTCGCCGACGTGCTGATGAACATGGACACCGTCCGCTCCTTCGCCGCCGAGGAGCGGGAGGCCGCCGAACACCGCGCCCGCGTCGCCGAGTCGCGCCGGATCAGCCTGCGCTCCTGGGACTACGGGAACCTGCGCATCGACACCCTCGTCGCGCCGCTCTCCATCCTCACCAACGTGCTCGGACTCGTGCTCGCCCTGATGCTCGGCGCCGGGGAGGTGGGCGTCGAGGCCATCATCGTGGCCTTCACCTACTACGCCAACGCCACCCGGATCATGTTCGAGTTCAACCAGATCTACCGGCGGCTCGAGAGCTCCATGACGGAGGCGGCCCAGTTCACCCGGCTCCTCCTCGACCCGCCGACCGTCGTGGACCCGCTCGCCCCCGAACCCCCGAAGGACCGGTCCGGCGCGGTCCGCTTCGAAGGGGTGCACTTCGCCCACCGGGGCGCGAAGCCGCTCTTCGAGGACCTCGACCTGGACGTGCCCGCCGGTACCAAGGTGGGTTTCGTCGGCCGCTCCGGCGGCGGCAAGACCACCCTCACCCGGCTGCTGCTGCGGATGACCGACGTCGACGGCGGACGGATCCTGATCGATGGTCAGGACATCAGCCGCATGCGCCAGTCCGAGCTGCGCGGCCTCATCGCCTCCGTACCGCAGGACCCGGCCATGTTCCACCGCACCCTGCGGGAGAACATCGCCTTCGCCCGGCCCGGGGCCACCGACGCCGAGATCCGCCGGGCCGCCGAGGCCGCCCACGTCACCGAGTTCGCCGACGCCCTGCCCGAGGGCTTCGACACCCTCGTCGGGGAGCGCGGTGTGAAGCTCTCCGGCGGGCAGCGGCAGCGGGTCGCGCTCGCCCGGGCGATCCTGCGCGACGCGCCGGTCCTCCTCCTCGACGAGGCGACCAGCGCCCTCGACTCCGAGAGCGAACTCCTCGTCCAGGACGCGCTGTGGCGGCTCATGGAGGGCAGGACCGCGCTCGTCGTCGCCCACCGGCTCTCCACCGTCGCCGGCATGGACCGGCTCGTCGTCCTCGACCGCGGCCGGATCGTCGAACAGGGCAGCCACCACGAACTGCTCGCCGCGGACGGCGCGTACGCCAAGCTGTGGCGGCACCAGTCGGGCGGCTTCCTCGATGACGCCCCCGCCGCCGCGACCGGACCGGAACCCACCCTCTCCCACTGACCGGTACACCACCTCCGACCAGCGGTTTCATCTCTTCTCCAGGCCCCGGGACCGCGCACCGTGCGGGTGCGGACACGGTACGCGTCTGCCAGCCTGGTGCTTGCGTGCCCGGCACAACGCCTTGACGGAAACCGTCCGTGCCACCGCCTCCGGGCGGTGGCACGGCGTACGACGGAAGGAGGCGGTCATGCTCATCGGCCACGCCTTCGAGGAGGGCGTCCTGCACCTGTCGCTCCCCGGCGACCTCGATCTCACCACGCGGTCCGCGGCCGATCTGGAGGCCCAGGCCCTGGCCCAGACCCACCGTCCCCGGCTCGTCCGGGTCCAGCTCTCCACCGCCGACCCCTCGCCCGCGTCCCTGAGCGTCCTCTCCCGCGTCCGCCGCTTCTGCGAGAACGTCCGGATCCCCCTCACCGTCGTCGGCCCCGTGAAGGTCGCCGCGGCACCTCCACAGGAATAGGCCCACCCCGCCGCCCACCGGCACCGCCGTTCACCCGTTCGGGTGAGGGTGTTGCCCGGTGGGCGGCGGCCCTCACGGCCGGAACAGAACCTTCACCGCGTCGTCGCTCTTCGACTGGAACATCTCGTACGCGGCCGGCGCCCCGTCCAGCGGCAGCCGGTGCGTCGCGAAGCCGTCCACACCCAGCGGGTCGGCATCGGTGAGCAGCGGACGCAGCTCCTCCACCCAGCGCAGCACGTTCGCCTGCCCCATGCGCAGCGTGAGCTGCTTGTCGAACATGACGAGCAGCGGCATCGGATCGGCCCCGCCCCCGTACACGCCGGCCAGCGACACCGTGCCGCCCCGCCGCACCAGCTCGACCGCCAGGTGGAGAGCCGACAGACGGTCCACGCCGTAGCGGCGCATCAGCCGCCGGGCCAGCGCGTCCGGCAGCCGCGCCACGAGGCCGTGCAACGTCTTCGCCACCGGCGCGCCGTGCGCCTCCATCCCGACCGCGTCCACGACCGCGTCGGGGCCCCGCCCGTCCGTCAGCTCCCGCACCCGCTCCACCAGCTCCTCGCCGTCCGCCGAGGGATCCAGGACGTGGACGCCGCGGGCGGCCGCCCGGGCCCGCCGGGCCGCCACCGGATCGATGCCGACGACCGTCTCCGCCCCGCGCAGCAGGGCGATCCGGGCGGCCATGTCCCCGATGGGGCCGAGCCCGAGCACGGCGAGCGAACCGCCGCGCGGCACCTCGGCGTACGCGACCGCCTGCCACGCCGTCGGCAGCACGTCCGACAGATAGACGAAGCGGTCGTCCGGCGGCCCTTCGGGCACCGGGATCGGCAGGGTGTCGCCGAACGGCACCCGGAGGAACTCCGCCTGCGCGCCCGGCACCTGCCCGTACAGCTTGGTGTAGCCGAACAGCGCCGCCCCGCTGCCGTACGCGTGGACCTGGGTCGTCTCGCACTGCGAGTGCAGCCCCGACAGACACATCGGGCACCGCCCGCAGGAGAGGTTGAACGGCACCACGACCCGGTCGCCCGTTTTCACCCTCCGCACCTCGGAGCCGGTCTCCTCCACCACCCCCATCGGCTCGTGCCCCAGGATGTCGCCCGGCTCCATGAACGGGCCGAGGACCTCGTACAGATGCAGGTCGGATCCGCACAGGCCGCTCGTGGTGATCCGCACGATCACGTCCGTGGGCTCCTGGAGCACCGGATCGGGCACCGTCTCCACCGTGACCTTCCGCCGGCCCTGCCAGGTGACGGCCTTCATCCCGGCCACCTCCTCCTCCGGCGTCGTGCACCGGTCGCCGTCGTGGGCCCGTCCGGTGGGACGCGGGGGGCTGGCCCCGCGGCTACCCGGTACGGACGGCCCCACACCTCCCGCACCCGGCCCAGGCCGTCCGCGGGAGCCGGGGGAGTCGCCGAGGGCACGGCGGGTAGGGGCGTACGAGACACACCGGCCCCCAGCGGGCCCGACACGAACGAGGAGCTGAGCGTGATGGACACGCCGCTCGACCATCCGACCACCGACGAGCGCCCCCACCACGACGCCACGCTGCGCACCTGCCGGCCGGCCCTGACCGGTCCGGACCCCGGGCTGCCCGACGACCTCGACACCACCGACCCGGAGCGGAACATCGTCCGGGGCGACGACTGACCCCGTGCCGGCCCGCCGTCGGCCACGCCCCCGCCGTTTACGAGGGGGCGCCCCCGGCAAGGCGCCGCGCATGACACATTTCGGCTACACGATGATGACCGAGCAGGCGGGCCCCCGTGAGCTGGTCGACCACGTGGTCGAGGCCGAACGCGTCGGCTTCGACTTCTCCGTGATCTCCGACCACTCCTTCCCCTGGCTCGACTCCCAAGGACACTCCCCGTACGCGTGGAGCGTGCTCGGCGCGGCCGCCCAGGCCACCCGCAGCATCCCGCTGATGACGTACGTGACCTGCCCGAGCTTCCGGTACCACCCGGCAGTGGTGGCGCAGAAGGCGGCGACGCTCCAGCTCCTCTCCGAGGGCCGCTTCCGGCTGGGCCTCGGCTCCGGCGAGAACCTCAACGAGCACATCACCGGGGGCGGCTGGCCCACCGCCCGCGTCCGCCTGGAACGCCTGGAGGAGGCCGTCGACATCATCCGCGCCCTCTTCACCGGGGAGTACGTCGACCACCACGGGCGCCACTTCGACGTGACCGCAGCCCGTCTCTGGGACCTGCCCGACCAGCCGCCGCCCATCGGGATCGCCGCCTCCGGCCCCCGCTCCTCGGCGCTCGCCGGCCGCCGCGCCGACCTCCTCGTCGCCGTCGAACCGAGCCGGGACCTGACCGAGGGCTTCGACCGGCACGGCGGTACCGGCAAGCCCAGGATCGGACAGCTCGCCCTCTGCTACGACCCCGACAGCGACGCCGCCGTGGCCCGCGCGCACGAGCAGTTCCGCTGGGCGCTCGGCGGCTGGCGGGTCAACCCGGAACTGCCGCTGCCGAAGAGCTTCGCCCAGGCCGCCGCGCACCTGGAGCCCGAGGACGTCGCCGAGGCGATCCCCTGCGGCGACGACCCCGGCGCGGTGGTGAAGGCCGCCGACGCCTACCGGAAGGCCGGGTTCACGGACCTCGCGCTCGTCCAGATCGGCGGCGCCCACCAGGGACCCTTCCTCGAATGGGCCCGGACCACCCTGCTGCCCGCCCTGCGGGCCGCCTGACCGCCGACCGCCGAGCCCGGACGGAGCCGACCGTGGACACCGCGAGCAGGGCCGGGGCCGGGGGCCGTGCGCCGCGCACGGTCGGAGTCGAGGAGGAACTGCTGCTGGTGAGCGAGCGGACGGGCGAGCCGCTCGCGCTCTCCTCGGCCGTCCTCGCCGCCGCCGCGGCCGAACCCGACCGCGGCGGGGAGAAGGTCTTCGAGAAGGAACTCCACCAGGAGATGCTGGAGTTCGCCACCAGCCCGCAGCACGCCATGGACGCCGTGCGCGCGGAGCTCGTCCGGTGGCGGAGCGAGGCCGCCCGGCACGCGCGCGGGGCCGGCGCGCTCGTCGCGGCGCTCGCCACCTCCCCGGTGCCCGTGCGGCCCTCGCGCAACCTCGGGGTCCGGTACCGCTGGATGGCCGAGCAGTTCGCCCTCACCACCGAGGAACAGCTCACCTGCGGCTGCCACGTCCACGTCGCGGTCGACTCCGACGAGGAGGGCGTCGGCGTCCTCGACCGCATCCGCCCCTGGCTCGCCCCGCTGAACGCCGTCAGCGGCAACTCGCCGTTCTGGCAGGGCCGGGACAGCGGCTACAGCAGCTACCGCAGCCGGGTGTGGAACCGCTGGCCGTCCGCCGGCCCTTACGAGCCCTTCGGCAGCGCGGCCGCCTACCACGCGCGCGTGCGCGACATGATCGCCACGGGCGTCCTGCGCGACCCCGGCATGGTCTACTTCGACGCCCGGATCTCCCACTCCAACCCCACCGTGGAGATCCGCGTCGCCGACGTCTGCCTGGAGGCGGACACCACCGTCCTCGTCGCCGCCCTCGCCCGCGGCCTGGTGGAGACCGCCGCCCGGGCCTGGCGGGACGGCGCACCCGTCCCCGGCGCCCCCTCCGCCCTGCTGCGGCTCGCCTCCTGGCGCGCCGCCAGGTCCGGGCTCGGGGGACCCCTCCTCGACCCCCGCACCCTGCGGGAGGTCCCCGCCGACGTGGCCCTCGGGGCGCTGGTCGACCACACGGAGGCGGCGCTGCGGGACGCCGGCGACCTCGACCTGGTCCACCGCGGCCTGGCGGAGCTGCTCGCCTCCGGCGGCGGCGCCGCCCGCCAGCGCGCCCTGTACGAGGCGGAGGGGGGCGACCTGGGCGGGGTCGTCCGCGCCTGCGTCCGGATCACGGCCGGAGCGGGCTGACCCCGGGAGACCGGAACCGCGAGACCCGAACGGAGAGGCGTACGAGATGAACGACACCGACCGCCGGACGGACCCGGACGGCGACGCGCCGCTGCGCGCCCTGGCCCTCGTCTGCACCCTCAGCCCCTCGCCCGCGCGCTCCAGCTCCCAGCTGCTCGCCGAGCGGACCATGGCCGCGCTCGCCGAGCACGGCGTCACCGGCCGGACCCTCCGCGTCGTCGACCACGACGTGCGCCCCGGCGTGGAGACCGACATGGGCGAAGGCGACGCCTGGCCCGGGATCCGGGAGGCGATGCTCGACGCCGACGTCCTCGTCCTCGCCACCCCCATCTGGCTCGGCCACCCGTCGAGCATCGCCCAGCGGGTCCTGGAACGCCTGGACGCCGAACTTGCCGAGTCGGACGACGAGGGCCGCATGCTCACCTACGGCAAGGTGGCCGTCGTCTGCGTCGTCGGCAACGAGGACGGCGCCCACAAGGTGAGCGCCGACCTCTTCCAGGGCCTGGACGACGTCGGCTTCACCCTGCCCGCGAACGCCGTCACCTACTGGGTCGGCGAGGCCATGCAGCGCACCGACTACCAGGACCTGGACGAGCCGCCCGAGGCCACCGAGAGCACCACGAGGACCCTCGCCCGCAACGCGGCCCACCTCGCCCGCCTCCTGAAGGGCGCCCCGTACCCGCCGGGATAGCGGCCCGCCCCGAAAACCGCTACCGCCGGTGCTGGAGAACGCCCAGACTCCTGCCATGACCGACAGGGACACCGACGACAGGGGCGTCACCGGCATGGACGCCTTCCGGACCGAGGCCGCCGAGTGGGCGGCCGGCGGCACCGGCGACCGCGCGCGCGAGCTCGCCGCCCGCCTGCCCGTCCGGACCGTGGTGCTCCTCGAAGGACGCAGCGACGTGGCCGCGGTCGAGGCGCTGGCCGCCCGCCGGGGCCGCGACCTGGCCGCCGAAGGCGTCTGCGTCCTGTCCATGAACGGCGCCACCAACGCCGCCCGCCACGCCCGCCTCCTCGGCCCGCCCGGTCTCGGCCTGCGCCTCACCGGCCTCTGCGACGACGCCGAACGCGCCCACTACGCCCGGGGCCTGGCAGCGGCGGGGGCCGACCCGGACGCGTTCTTCGTCTGCGTCGCCGACCTGGAGGACGAGCTGATCCGCGCCCTCGGCGTGGACCGGGTCGGCGCACTGGTCGACGCCGAGGGCGAGGGGCGCGCCCTGCGCACCTTCCTGAACCAGCCCGCCCAGCGGGGCCGGGACCCCCGGCTGCGGCTGCGCCGCTTCCTCGGCACCACCTCGGGACGGAAGATCCGGTACGGACGTGTCCTCGTGGAGGGCCTGGACCTCGCCCGCGTCCCCGCCCCGCTCGACGGCCTGCTCGCCTCCCTTTGAGCGAGGGCCCGGCGGACGCGCCGGGGGCGGACGCGTCGAGGCCCCGACTTCGGGGTAAACAGAGACCGAACGCCTCCTCTCCCGAACGGACTTGTGCGCGTTGAGCATGCCACCCGGATCCCGTGTACCAGGCAGGACCTGGACGATTCGTCTCACCGGCCACCACGACCACTCGGCGCGGGTCAGCTGCACCACCGCGGGCTGCCGCATGCCCGAGCGTTCCAAGGACGTGCGCGCGCTGCGCGCCTTCGCCGCCGAGCACGTGCGGGCACACGCCCGCCTCGCGACCCCCCGTCCGAACGCCGCGTGCGCCTGCGGAGGAGCGGGCTGCCGCCACCACCGGGCCCGGGCCCTCTGCTCCGGCCGCACCCTGCTCGTCCTCATCCACAACCCGGCCGTCGGCGAGGTCTGGACGCTCGCCGAGATCTGCGAGGCGTGCGCCCCACTGATCACCCACGCCCGGGTCGTGGCGCGCGCGGCGAGCCCCGCCAGGACCCCGAGACCGGAGCGGGTGCCCGAACCGCGCACCGCGGCCCCGGCCGAGGGATCGGCGGTGCCGGTGCTGTTCTCCTCGCCGGAGGCCGCCGGCGGCGCCACCGACGCCGGTGGTCCCCGCCAGGGCCGCCGCTCCCGCCGGGGCGGGCGGGGGAACCGTACGGGCGGCCGGTACTGACCTCCACGGCCCGGCCCGGTCCGCAGGACGCGCCCTACCCCTGCCGGGGGACGAACGCCGGGCGCAGGGCCGGGTCGATCGGGTCGTAGTAGCGGTGGAAGACCGGCGTCGCCGCGCCCGACATCGGCGGCACGATCCAGCTCCAGTCGGCCGGTGTCGGCCGCCCGTGCCGCCGCTCGCGCGCGATGTGCTTCAGGAACCGCTCGGACTCGGTGTGGTGGTCCGCCATCGTCACCCCCACCTCCTGGAAGGAGTGCAGGACCGCCACGTTCAGCTCCACCAGGGCCCGGTCCCGCCACAGCGTCCGCTCCGACGAGCGGTCCAGGCCCAGCCTCTCCGCCACCAGCGGCAGCAGGTCGTACCGGTCGGCGTCGGCGAGGTTCCGGGCGCCTATCTCCGTGCCCATGTACCAGCCGTTGAACGGCGCCGCCGGATACCGCACCCCGCCGATCTCCAGGACCATGTCGCTGATCGCCGGCACCGCGTACCAGCGCAGCCCCAGCTCCGCGAACCAGGCGTGCTCGGGATGGCGCAGCGGCACCTCCCGCACGGCGCCGTCGGGCAGCTCGTACCACTCCGGGCGGGCGTCGGGCCGCTCCCGCACCATCAGCGGCAGCACCTGGAAGGGCTCCTCCTCCCGCTTCCAGCCCAGCTCGCGGGCGAGGGCCGTGACCGCCGCCGCGCGCGGATCGCCCACCCAGCGGCCGGAGGGGGAGCGGTGCCCCGCGTACCGGACCAGCTGGTCGTTGACGATCCGGGGCGCCGGACGGCCCGGCCGGTCCGGGGCGAAGACGGTGAGGACCGGCCGGATCCGCCCGCCGTTCTCCGCCGCCCGCAGGTGCTCGGCACAGGCCGCGGCGATCCCGTCGGCGGACGACACCCCGCGCAGGTCCCGCACGACGAGACTGCTCCAGTAGAGGCGCCCGATGCAGCGGGCCGCGTTGCGCCAGGCGACCCGGGCGCCGAAGGCCAGCTCCTCGGGCGTGTGCTCGTAGGTGCCGGTACGGGCGATCTCGGCCCGCACCCGGCGGACCCGGCCCTCCACGTCCCCGGCACCCGGGCACTCGTCGTGGAACTGCCGGACGAACTCCTCCGCCTCCCGCCGGTCCACCCGGTCGGGCGCACGGACGGCGGACGGCACCGGGGCGGGTACGGCGGCTGGGGCCGAGTAGGGGCAAGCGCCGCCGACGGGTGCGGACGCGCGGCGACGGATCAGACTGAAGACCAAGGTGTTTCCTCCCTGGCCCATGACTACCGTACGGAATCGTCCGGCTGTGGAGAGTGTTCGAACTTCGCCAAGGCGGGCGGTCCGTCCTGATAGGGTGCCCGGCCGCCACCGCCTCTCGCCGGACGGCGGCCTCCCGTCTCAGAGAGCGGTCAGGACGTCCTCGCGCACCCGCTCCAGGACGAGCCCGCCGTCGAGGCGGACGCGGGCGGTGACCACGGGCCGCCGGTCCCGGTACGCCCGCCACGCCGGCTCCAGCTCGCGCACCTGCTCCTCCAGGCGCTCCCGGCTCGCGGGCGGCATCTGGGCGCCGAACGACTCCAGGAGCGAGGCGAGGCGCTCGTACTCCGCCGCCTCCGGGTCCGGCCGGGGCTCCTCCGGCGCGTCGACCCGCTCCACGACCCCCTCCGTGCCCTCGGCAAGCAGCAGCGCCCCGGCCACCGCCTCCGGCTCATCGGCCGGGTCGCCGGCCACCGTGACCGTCCCGGCCACCCTCAGATCGGCCGCGAGACGTACCCGCAGACCCCGTGTGAGCGTCATCCGGCCTTCTTAGCACGGGGTGGGAAGGCGCCCGGCGGCCGGTGGCTCAGGAGGGCAGGTTCTGCTCGGCCCAGACGACCTTGCCGCCGGAGGTGCGGCAGGAGCCCCAGCGGCGGCAGAGCATGTTGACGAGCTGGAGACCGCGGCCCCCCTCGTCGCTGAGGTCGGCGTGCTGGATCTGCGGGAGGTCGGGGCCGGTGTCCGAGACCTCGACGACCAGCCGCTCGCCGCGCAGCAGCCGCAGCTCGCCCGGTCCGTTGCCGTACCGCAGGGCGTTGCCGACCAGCTCGGAGACGACCAGTTCGCACATGTCGGCGAGGTCCTCCAGGCCCCAGTCGGCGAGCTGACGGGTGACCAGCCGCCGCGCCTCGGACGCGGCCCGGCCGCCGCCGGACAGCGGCCACACCCGCAGATCGGTCCCCGGCCCCGGCGGGACGGCCCGCGCGGTCAGCACCACCGCCTCGTCGAAGCGGCCCGGCCCGGCCGGGGCCGCCGCGATCAGCCCGCCGTCCTCCAGGGCTTCCGGCGGCAGGGCGAGCGCCGCGGACCGCAGCCGCCCCAGCTGCTCCTCCAGGTCGGCGCCGCGCGCCTTCACCAGGCCGTCGGTGTACAGCACGAGCCCGCCGCCCTCGGGGACGGTCACCGTCACCGGGTCGTACGGGATCACCCCGGCGCCCAGCGGCGCCCCCGCCGGCAGCGCGACGAACTCGGCCCCGCCCCGCCCGTCGAGCAGGAGCGGCGGCAGATGACCGGCACCCGCCAGGGTGACGCGGGAGTCCGCGGGGTCGTGGACCGCGCAGAGGAAGGTGGCGACCTGGTCGTCCTCCAGGTCGCGGGTGGCCAGGTCGAGCCGGGCGAGCACCCGCTCGGGCGCCATGTCGAGGGTCATCAGGGTGCGGGCGACGGCCCGGAGCCGCCCCATGGTGGCGGCGGCGGGCAGCCCGTGGCCCATGACGTCGCCCGCCATCAGGGCCGTACGACCCCCGGGCAGGGACATGACGTCGTACCAGTCGCCGCCCACCGCGTGGCGGGCCGCCGAGGGCGTGTACTCGGCGTGCACCCGAAGGCCGGGGGTGACCGGGGTGGCGCGGGGCAGCAGACTGCGCTGGAGGGAGACGACGTGCTCGCGCTCCCGCCCGTACAGCCGGGCGTTGTCGATGAAGACGGCGGCGCGGGAGGCCAGCTGCTCGGCCAGGGCCAGGTCGGTGGGGGAGAAGGACGGGCTGCCGGGGCCGCGGACGAAGTCGGCGCTGCCGAGCAGCAGCCCGCGGGCGATCAGCGGCACCGCGAGGTAGCTGTGCACCCCCAGGGCGCGCATCTTCGCCGCGCCGCTCGCGGTGGGGGCGACGCGCTCGAAGTCGCCCTCGCGCATCCGGGCGACCATGACCGGCTTGCCCTGCCGCAGGCAGTACCGGTGGAGCAGGGTCTCGCGCCGCTTCTGGTCGCGCACGTAGGTCTCGCCGACCGGTACCGCTTCCAGGTCGGTCATGGTCTCGACGGCGGAGAGCGCGACCGCCCGCATCGGCGGGACGCCCCGGCCGGTCCAGCGGGAGCCCTCCTCGCCGCGCAGGACGCTCTCCAGGATGTCGACGGCGGCCCCGTCGGCGAAGTCCGGCACGGTGAACTCGGCCAGCTCCCGGGCGGTGCGCTCCAGGTCCAGAGTGGTGCCGATACGGGTGCTCGCGGCGTTGAGCCAGGCGAGCCGCTCCTCGGTGCCGGGCCCGTCGAACGGAACCCCGTCGTCCTCGCGGCGGCGCCGTGCGCGGACCGCTGCGGACCGGTACACCGTCGAGGCCCGCACAGGGGAGACCCTGCCGGTCAGGCGCCTCCCGACGCTGCCGCCGCTCACTCTTCCGGCCTCCAGGGGGAAACTCGACCAGGTGTGGTGCACAGTCTGCACCGGAAGCCCGTCCGGCGCACCATCCGAACGGCAGCGGAATCGCAGCCGAACGGTAGCTCTGTCACATCCGCCGAACGGGTGAAACCTGTTCGGCGGATGTTTCGTCCTCTCCCCCGGGAATTTTCTGGGAATCCCCCGGGAACGCGCCGGAAGGCGCGGGGTCGCATCGGGAACGCGAGGATCGGAGGGCGCATGCGCCGGATGGGCAAGTACACCGCGCACGTGGCCGTGTTGGCGTCGGCGGTCGGCATCAGCCTGGCCGCATGGGGAGCGACGGCGCTGGTGGGCGGGGAGGAAGAGCCCACCCCGTCGGGGGCCGGAGGCGCGGGCGCACCGCGGATACCCGCCCAGCGGCCCGCCGAACCGAACCGGCCCGCGAAGCCGACGGTACGGATCCCGGAAGGGATCGCGCACGCTGCCGAGGAGGGCGGACGGGCCGTCAACATCACCATCGACGACGGTCCGGACCCGCGCTGGACACCGCAGGTCCTTGACATCCTGAAGGAGAACGACGCCAAGGCCGTCTTCTGCATGATCGGCCCTCAGGCGAAGCAGCACGCCGACCTGGTGAAGCGGGTGGTGGCCGAGGGCCACCGGCTGTGCGACCACACCATGACCCACGACACGACGATGGACCGCAAGCCCGTCGCGTACCAGAAGCAGCAGATCCTTGACGGGAAGAAGCTCATCGAGGAGGCCGCGGGCGGGGCGGAGGTGCAGTACTACCGCGCCCCCGGCGGGGCGTTCACCCCGGACAGCCGGAGGATGGCGGCGGCCGCCGGGATGCGGCCGCTGGGCTGGAACGTGGACACCAAGGACTTCGAGCGACCCGGCACCGCGGCCATCGTGGCGACCGTGAAGAACGAGCTGCCCAACGGTCCGACGATCCTCTTCCACGACGGCGGCGGCGACCGCTCGCAGACCGTGACGGCCCTCAAGGAGGTGCTGCCGTGGCTGAAGGGACAGGGCCGCACCTTCGGCTTCCCGGTCCGCACCGCCCCGGACACTCCCTGAGGCCCCGCCGCCCGGCTCACCCACCGTGCGCGGCGGCCTCGGCCAGCAGAGCGGCCCGGTCGACGGCGGCGCTGCCGGTGGCGGGCACCGTACAGGCGTGGGCGCCGGCGATCGCGCCGTACAGGGCGCACCGCTCGAAGGGCTCGCCCGTGAGCCGGCCGAAGAGGAAGCCCGCGGCATAGGCGTCGCCCGCGCCGTTGGAGTCGACGACCGGACCGGGCGGAGCGACGGCCGGGACGTGGACCGGCGCGGCGGCGTCGCGGGTGAGGAGGTACGAACCCCCGGCCCCGGCGGTGGCGACGACCGCCCCGGCCCGGCCGCGCTCCAGGATCCGCCGCATGGCGGCCTCCGGGTCCGGCAGGGCGGCGGCGGAGACGAAGACGAGGTCGGCGCCGTACGCGAACTCCTCGTGGTAGGGGTTCTCGCCGTCCCAGTCGTGCAGATCGGTGGAGACGGTGACCCCGGCCTCGTGGAGCAGCGGGAGCGCGTGGGCGCACGGATGGGTGATCGCGACGTGCGCGTGCCGGCAGGCCGCGGCCAGCTCGCGGACGGTGTCCTCGGGCAGCCGGTCGGCCTCGTGGGAGCGGGTGGCGTCGTAGAGGGAGAGGCGCCGGCCGTCCGGGGCGACGAGGTTCACCGCGCGCTTGGTGCCGGCGGGCAGCGGCACCTCGGTGAAGCCGATGGCGTGGTCGCGGTGGAAGGCGCGGACGAGCTCCCCGGACGGGTCGTCGCCGATCATGTCGATGTGGTGGGTGCGCAGCCCCAGGGAGCTGAGTCCGAGGGCGACGAAGTCACCGGTCTGACCGGCGCGGGTCTCGATGCCGGGCCGGATCATGCGGCTGTCGGCGTACGGGAGCGGGAGCTCGGGGACGTACACGATCGTGTCCACCCCCGACCCTCCCAGGACGAGGACGTCGTACGGCTTCACCGGGCGGGTTCCGGGACGGCCGCGACGACGCGCTGGAGGTGCTCGACGAGCGCGATGAGGACCTGCTTGCTGGACTCCCGCGACCGGGCGTCGCAGAAGACCAGCGGCACCTCGTCCGCGAGGTCGAGGGCCTCGCGGACCTCGGCCGCCGTGTGCGCGGGCCCGCCGAAGTCGTTGCAGGCGACGACGAACGGGGTGCCGTGCTGCTCCAGCCGGTCGACGGCGTACCAGGAGTCCGCGATCCGGCGGGTGTCGACGAGGACGACCGCCCCGAGCGTCCCGGAGAAGAGCCGGTCCCACAGGAACCAGAACCGCTCCTGGCCGGGCGCGCCGAACAGGTACAGCACGTTGTGCGCGTCGAGCGAGATCCGGCCGAAGTCGAAGGCGACGGTGGTGGCCGTCTTGGCGGCGACGCCGACGGTGTCGTCGATGCCCTCGCCGGCCTGCGACATGGTCTCCTCGGTGTTCAGCGGCCGGATCTCGCTGACCGAGCGGACCAGGGTGGTCTTGCCGACCCCGAAGCCGCCGACGACGACGATCTTCAGCCCGTTGTCGGCGGTGCTGCGCAGTGTCCGGCGCTGCTCAGAGATTGCGGAGTCCAACGAGCACCTGCTCCAGGATGTCGTGATCGGGAAGGCGGTACGGGGCGGGGCGCGGGTGCCGTGCGCTGATCCGGCCGGTGTCGTGCAGGTCGGCCAGGAGGATCTTGGTGATCGACACGGGCAGCCCGAGCCCGGCGGCCACCTCCACCACGGCGGTGGGGAAGCGGCACATGCGCAGGATGGCGGCGTGCTCGGACTGCATGCCGGGCACCGGTTCGCTCTCCGCCACCACGAGGGTGACCACGTCGAAGGCGGTGGACCCGGTGCGGCTGCGGCCGCCGGTCAGGGTGTAGAGCCGGTCGGGGGAGTCGTCGCGACCCGGCCTGAGGCGGCTCATCCCCGCGGCCTCGCGACGAGGTGCTCGCCCAACTGCTCGACCAGCTCGGTCATGTTGTGGCCGACGAGCCCGGCGTCGGCGTCCTCCTCGGCGACGAGCGCGAGGTGGGCGCCCTCCCCGGCCTCGACGATGAAGAGGATCCCGCCGTAGAACTCGGCCATCGCGGAGCGGACCCCGCCGGTGCCGTCGCCGAACTCCACGGACGCGCCGTGCGACAGGCTCTGGATGCCCGCGGCGATGGCGGCGAGCTGGTCGGCCTGGTCGACGGAGAGCCCCGAGGTGCGGCAGAGCTTGAGGCCGTCCCGGGAGAGCACCAGGGCGTGCCGGGTGCCCGGGGTGCGTTCCAGGAGGCCCTCCAGGAGCCAGCTGAGCTTGTCGTCGGTGGTCGTGCCGGTCATCGCGGATTGCCTTCCGAAGGGGGGTGGTTCGAGGACGGCGTGGTCGGTTCCGTCGGGGCGGGGGCGTCGGTGCCGGAGGTCTCGTCGGGCTTGGCCCCGGTGCCGCGGACGGCGCGGTGGAAGCCGCCGAAGCGGGCCGAGGCCCGGGCCGCCTCGTCGGCGCGGGGCGCCGTCCGGCGGGCCGGGTCGGCCGGGGCCCTGCCGCTCTCCTGGTGCGCGGCCAGGGTCCGGCCGCGGCGACGGCGCGGCAGCGCCCCGGGCGCGGTGCCTTCGGCCGGCGTCTCGCCCGCCGTCTCGTGGGTGGCCTCCGGCTCGGGCCTCGCGCCGGACGCCGGCACGGAGTCGGGGGCGGTACGGGGGCCGGGCACGGCGCGCGGTACGGAGGCCGGCGGTGTGGCGGGCGGCGTGGCCGCCTCGGCGCCCCGGGCGATGATCTCCTGCGGGAGCATCAGCACGACGCCTGTGCCGCCGCGCGCGGAGGGCCGGAAGGAGACGGACAGGTTGTGCTTGCGGGCCAGCCGTCCGACCACGTGCAGACCGAGGCGGGTGCCGGAGAGGCCGGCCAGGTCCTGGGTGGCGGCGTCCACGGCGGCCTCGGCGCGCCGCAGCTGGACGTCGCTCATGGTCAGGCCGCTGTCCTCGACGGTGATGACGACACCCGCCGGGACCTCCTCCACGTAGACGTGGACCTCCGCGGTGGGCGGGGAGAAGTTGGCGGCGTTGTCGAGGAGTTCGGCGAGTGCGTGCATGACGCCCTCGGCGGCGTGACCGGCGACGGCCGCCTCGCACGTGGAGTGCAGCCGGACCCGCTGGTAGCCGGCGATGCGGCCCATGGCGCCGCGCAGGATCGACTCCATGACGATGGGCCGGGCCCAGCGGCGGCCGGAGCGGGCGCCGGTGAGGACGGCGACGGAGTCGGCGAGCCTGCCCGCCTGGGCGGTGCGGTGGTCGAGGTGGAGGAGGTCGGCGAGGACGTCCTCGTCGGCGTGCCGGTGCTCCATCTCGCGCAGGTCGGCCATCATGCTCGTGGCCAGCGCCTGCATGCGGCCGGCCGCGTTGGCGGCGGCGGCGAGGGCGGCGGAGCGGGCGGACTCGGCGCGGCGCACGCGCTGTTCCAGACCGGCGACCGCGGCCGCGTGCGTGGCGGCGAGCCGTTCGGCCTCGGCCCGCTGGGCGCGGACCAGTTCGTCGACGCGGGCCGTGTGGGCGGCCTCCGCGGCGGCGACGTCGGCCTCGTGACGCCTCTTCAGCTCCGCCGCCTCGCGCTCGGCGGCAGCCTGGCGCTGGACGGCGTAGGTGTCCTGGGAGGCTACCTGGGCGGCCAGCCGCTCGGCCCGCTTGGCCAGTTGGCGGGCGACGCGCGCGTACCAGGTGACGGCGAAGGCGGCGGCCGAGAGCAGCAGGACGCCGCAGACCGCGAACCAGGCCAGGGAGGGGCGGACTTCGGCCGGCGCCGCGTTCGTCGCGGCGGCGGTGAGCGTACCGCCCGCGGCGAGGGTCAGCACGGAGGCGATCAGGGCGGGGCGGAACGGGGTGGGCGACGCCGACATCAACCGGACTCTCGAGAGGCAGGCACAGGGAGGTTCGGAACGACCGCACTATAGAGGCGTTCTTGATCGGTCCGAAACTCTTCCTGACCGGATCGACACCTGGATCGGCATCCGGAGCGCTACAAAACCTTCCAAAACGGCGGCACTGCTTCCGCCGGACCCGGACGACGGGACAACCCCCTGATCGGCGGCCTCCCTTGGCCGATGCGAGGGGAGGCCGCACGGTTTCTCGTGCCATCCGACAGTACGGCGGCCGGGCGTGAGCGGCGCAGACTCTCTGCCACGGCCGCGTCCGGCGAGCCCTGCGGACACCCGGTCCGCGGCTCCGGCGCGCCCGCGCACCACCCGACGCACACGGACGCACACGGACGCACACGAGGGGCGGCGACACATGACGGCGCAGCAGTACGACGGGATCGGCGAGGTGTTCGAGGGGTTCAAGGCCCTGCCGCTCATCCGCTACGGAGAGGTGCCCAGTTTCCTGGAGCTGGTCGGCGACGTCACCGGCAGGACGGTGCTCGACCTCGCCTGCGGCACCGGCTTCTACAGCCGCGAGCTCAAGCGGCGCGGCGCCTCGGACGTCCTCGGCGTCGACATCTCCTCCGAGATGATCGCCGCCGCGCGGGACATCGAGACCCGCGACCCGCTGGGCGTACGGTACGAGGTCGGTGACGTCGCCGAACTGAAGCCGGTGGACCGGCCGTTCGACATCGCGCTCGGCGTGCAGTGCCTCAACTACGCCCGGTCCTTCGCGGAGATGGAGCGCATGTGCGCCAACATCCACCGCGGCCTGAGCGCCGGCGGCGCCTTCTACGTGCTCGCCCAGAAGCCCGACTACGCCTTCGACTGCGCCTCCCTGGAGACGTACGGCTTCCGCTGCGAGCCGACCGGCGAGGAGATCGAGACGGGCCCGAAGGTCCGGGTCACCGCCCTCCTCGATCCGCACCCCATCAGCATCGTCGGCAGCGCCCCGCGTCGCGAGGTCTACGAGGACGCCCTGACCGCGGCGGGGTTCCGTGACGTGGAATGGCTCCCGCTCCGGATCTCCGAGGCGGGCCTCCGGGCGTACGGCGAGGAGTTCTGGGCCGACCTCCTCGCCCACCCCCCGCTCGAACTCCTCCGCTGCCGCGCCTGACCGCCCCTCGGGGCCCGGCGCCACAGCGCCTCCGGCGGTCCTACGAGGCCGTCGCCTCGGCCAGCAGCTCCGGGTTGACGACCCGCAGGATCGTCGCGACGTGCGCCGGGTCGGCGGCCGGCCACAACACCCGCCGCGCCGCCCGGTACTTGGCGGCGAGCCGCTCCCGCTGCTCCGGCGGCAGCCCCGCCGCCCGGTCCGCCCGGCTGTTGTGCGCGTTGTCGGCGATCTTCACGAGCGTGGCGTCGGGATCCCGGGTGATGCGGCGGATCTTCTCCTCGTAGGAGCCGCCGGGGTCGTTGGTGACGGCCTCGACGATACGGACGACCCGCTCGGGGACCCCGGCGGCCCGCAGCTCCTCGGCCGTCCACACGGTGTCCTCGACGACGTCGTGGAGCAGCCCCGCCATGGCCAGCTCGGCCCCCAGCGGGGCCAGCCCCGCCGCCACGGCCCGGACGTGCTCCACGTACGGCACACCGACCTTGTCGACCTGCCCGGCGTGCGCACGGTCGGCCAGGGCGTCCACTTCGGCGAGGGTCTTCATGCCCCCATGATGGCGGATGTGCCGGGGGCCGGGGCACAGCAGCCACCGCCTTCTGCCGGCTCCTCCGGGTCCGGCTGCTCGAAGAGGCCGGCGCCGCCGCAGACCCCGGTCTCCGGGAGGACGAGTTCGACGCGCTCGGCGGACTCGTGGTCGCCGGCGAGGGCGGCGACCACGGAACGGACCTGTTCGTAGCCGGTGGGGGCGAGGAAGGTCGGGGCACGCCCGTAGGACTTCATGCCGACCAGGTGGACGCCCTGCTCCGGGTGCGAGAGCTCCTTCACACCGTGCGGGTGGACGGTGTCGCAGGAGTGCTGGTTGGGCTCGATGCCGCGGCCGACGAGGTGGGCGGCCGCGGCGAGACCGGTGGGGCCGGCTCCGATGACCACGACGGGCAGCTGCTCGGTGGCGGAGGCGTTCATGACGGATCCCCTTCTGTTTCGGCATCTGTCGATCTCTGGCGCCCTCGGCGCGGCAGGCTGTATCGATAGGTGTCAACATAGAAGTATGCTGAACGCGAACGCCCTGCCGCTGCTTCAGCCCGAGGTCCAGCCGTGCTGCCCGCCGCTCGACGAGCGTCCGCTGACCGCCGAAGAGGCCGAGCGGACCGCGAAGATGTTCAAGGCCCTCGGCGATCCGGTCCGGCTGTGCCTGTTCTCGGCGGTCACCTCCCACGAGGGCGGCGAGGCGTGCGTCTGCGACATCTCCGACGTCGGCGTCTCGCAGCCCACCGTCTCCCACCACCTGAAGAAGCTGAAGGAAGCCGGCCTGCTCTCCTCCGAGCGGCGCGGCACCTGGGTCTACTACCGCGTCGAGCCCGCCGTCCTCGCCGCCATGGGCGCGCTCCTCACCAAGGCGGCGACCGCGTAGCGGGCCGGGTGAACGGTCCGGGGCGGGGTACGCGCCGTACACACCCCACCGGAAGGAGTCGCCGTCATGGAGACAGCCGTACGAGGCATGATCAACACCTTCCCGGCGCCCCTCGACGAGCTCGACACGGACGCGACGGCCCGCTGCGTCGAGGCATGCATCGCCTGCGCGCAGGCATGTACCGCCTGTGCGGACGCCTGCCTCTCCGAAGGAGTGGTCGGCGAACTCGTCACCTGCATCCGTACCGACCTCGACTGCGCGGACCTCTGCACCGCCACGGCGGCCGTGCTGTCCCGGCACACCGGTCACGACACCGAGGTCACCATGGCCGTCCTGGCCGCCTGCCGCACGGCCTGCCGGGTCTGCGCCGCCGAGTGCGAGCGGCACGCCTCCAGTCACGAGCACTGCCGCATCTGCGCCGAGGCCTGCCGTACCTGTGAGGAGGCCTGCCGGACCCTCCTCGACCGCCTCGGCTGACCGTCGGAAGACTGCCGGAGGAGGCCACAGTGAACGGGGAACAGCACCCCGACCGGGCGGACGCGGCCGCCGACGAGCGCCGCGCCCGTTCGGCACGGCGCGAGGCCGAGGAGACGGCCCAGCACCGCTCGAAACGCTCCGTGGACGACGCGCACGGCAGCACCGCCAAGCGGCAGACCCCGGGCTCCGGCCGGGAGGAGCAGCGCGAGCCCCACCCGTGAGCACCGTCCGAGTTCGACCCTTGTCCGGCCACCGGAAGCGCAGGGGTCCGCGAGGCAGGCCGGAACTGGCCATGGTCGTCAGGCACTCGCGGCCCCTGTGACGGCGCGTCATGCGCGCGCCCACGGTCTCAGGAGAGCACAACAGCCCAGCAAGACACCTGTGTTCCCGGAATTCCGGTTCGCCTCGACCGGGGGTTGTGGGCATGATCAGGCGGGCAGGTTTGCAGCGTCGCGTGGCGGGAATTGTCGGCCGTCAGTGACAGCGGCAACAGACAAAGGATTTTGAGGACTGAAGGAGGTGGACCGACCATGCCCCTGCATGCCGTCGAAATCCCCGAGTTGTGGATGCCACATCCCCTACGGGTCAACCCGCATCTGCCGGGCCTGCGGGCGGAGAGCGAGACCTGGGCGCGCGAGATGGGCATGCTGGACACCGGGGACGGACGGCCCGACCGTCGCCCGATCTGGACCCTGTCCCAGTTCCGGGCCATGACGGTGGATCTGCTCACCGCCTGGACCCTGCCCGACGCCTCACCCGAGGCCCTCCGGCTCAACCACCGGTTCAACATCTGGGCCCTCGCCTGGGACGACTACTTCGCCCACTCCTTCAAACGGACGAGCGACCTCCAGGGCGCACACGACTTCACCGCGCGCCTCCACGCCTTCCTGCGCCCCGATGCGCCCGCCCGCCTCCCCGAACCGGTCAACGCCGTCGAGCGGGGCATCGCCGACCTCCAGCAGCACCTCTTCCCGCCCCGACTGGCGCACTGGCGCCAGGAGTTCAACCGCGCGCTGGCCCGTTACATCGACGCGGGCGTCGAGGAGCTGGCCAACAGCCGCACCGGCCGCGTCCCCCATCTGATCGACTACGCGCCGTTCCGCCGCGAGAGCTTCGCCGCCCACACCGCCCCCTACTCCGTCGAACTCGCCACGGGCGCCCGAATACCCGACCGGATCCGGCACACCCGCCCCGTCCGCGGACTGACCGCCGCCTTCATGGACGTCATGGGCCTGGCGAACGACATCGCCTCCTACGAACGGGAGGTCCACGAGGAACACGACGTCAACAACCTCGTCGTGGTCCTCGGCACCTCCCTCGGCATCCCCCTCCGCGAGGCCGTCCCGGCCTCCGTCCACCTCGTCAACTCCCGTATGCGCGACTTCGAGCAGCACCGCGAGGAGGACATCCCGCTGCTGGTCCGCCGCGCCGGCCTCGACCCCGAGGAGCGGGCCGGGCTGGAGACCTGGATCGGCGGGGCGTGCAGCTTCCTGTCCGGGCTCCACGCCTGGTACACCGGCGCCCCCCGGTACGTCCCCGCCGACCCGCCCATCCCCGAACAGCGCCTGCCCGCCGCCCCCGCCGAGGAGCCGTACCGGAGGGGTGCCGGCCGGCACGCAGCGACACCCCCCTCGGCCGTGGGGCTCGGCCTCGACACCGAGCCGTGACGGGACTACGACAGCCGCAGCAGCCGCCGTAGCCGCGCCCACCACGACGTGTCCGCCGTCCCGGGCCGTTCGCCCGGTCCGGGAGCGGGCTCCGGTACGTCCTCCGGCGCCGCGGCCTGCGCCGGGACCTCGACGAGCTGCGGGGGAGGGGCCGACGGCAGCGGCGTCTCGTCCTGGTGGCCCCTCGGGGCGCGCGGGGCGAAGGTGACGGGCAGTGCCGTCAGGTGCCGCGCCCAGGTCGAGGACCGCCAGCTGAGCTCCTCCTCCGGGACGGCCAGCACGATGTCGGGCAGCCGGGTGAGCAGGATGTCGATGCCGGTGTCGGCGATGATGCGGCCGATGTCCTGACCGGGGCACTCGTGGCTGCCGGCGCTGAACGACAGGTGGGCGCGGTTGTGGTGGACGGGCGCCGCGGGATCGGGCCGGACCGCCTGGTCCATGTTCCCGGCCGCCAGGCCGAGCAGCAGCATGTCGCCCGCCCTGATCTGCTGCCCGCCGAGGGTGGTGTCGCCGTTGGCGTACCGGGACGGACACACCATCAGCGGCGGCTCGTCCCACAGGACCTGCTCCACCGCCTCGGGCAGCGTCATCTGACCACCGGCCAGCGAACCGCGGAACCGCGGGTCGGTGACCACCATCCGCAGCACGTTGGACATCAGGTTGGCCGTGGTCTCGTACCCGGCGAGCAGGACCAGGCGCAGGTGCTGCACGACCTCCTCGTCGGTGAGGCCCGCCGGGTGCGACATCAGCGCGGAGGCGATGTCCTGCCCGGGCTTGACCCGCTTGTCCCGGACGAGCTGCTCCAGACTCTCCACCACGAACGCGTTGCTGGCGAGCGAGGTCTCGGTGGCCTTGAAGAGGTCCCGGGCGGCCTGGACGAGCTTCGGCGCCGCCTCGTCCGACATGCCGAGCAGATGGATGAGGGTGAGCATCGGCAGGTGCTCGGTGAACCGGTCGACGAGCTCGGCCTCGCCGTCCTGGCAGAAGGTGTCGATCAGCTCGTGGGCGAAGCGGTTGATACGGCGCCGGATCCCCCGGTGGTCGAACTGGTCGAGGGAGGCGGTGACCGCGCTGCGCAGCCGCTGGTGCTCCTCGCCGTCCGCGCACACGCAGTCGGGGCGCCAGCCGATCATCGGCATCAGCGGGGAGGTGGCGGGGTCGATCTCCCCGGTGCTCCAGCCGTGCCAGACCCGCGGGTCGCGGGAGAACTGGGTGGCTCGGGTGGCCACGTCACGGTTCTCGTTGTACCCGAGGACGAGCCAGGCGCGGACGTCGCCGTCGAGGAGCACGGGCGCCACCGGGCCGTGGGCGGCGCGCAGCTCCTCGTACAGGCCCATGGGGTCGGTCTCGGCGGCGGGCCCGTAGAGCCGGGCCGCTCCGCCGGGGCCGGTGGCCGCGTGGGCCGGGCAGCCGGGCGGCGGCACGAGCCCGGGTTCCTGGACGGTGTGCTCGGGGACGGGGCGGGTCATGCGGTCTCCTGGGCGGCGAGGGTGCACAGGTAGACCATCAGCGAGAGCAGGGCGTCCCGGCAGGACGCCCGGTCACGTGCGTCGCAGGTGACGAGAGGGACGGAATCGCTGAGGGCCAGGGCCGTGCGCAGTTCTGGTAGCGGGTACTGGGGTGCCTCGGGGAAGGTGTTGACGGCCACGACGAACGGGACGCGGCGGTCCTCCAGACGGGTGATGATCTCGAAGCAGACCTCGATCCTGCGGGTGTCGACGAGGACCACGGCACCGAGCGCGCCCTCGAAGATCCCGTTCCACAGGAACCAGAAGCGCTCCTGCCCCGGGGTCCCGAACAGGTACAGGATCAGCTCCTCGTTGATGCTGATCCGGCCGAAGTCCAGCGCGACGGTCGTGGTGTTCTTGCCCGCCACGCCGGGGTTGTGGTCGATGCCGACGCCGGCCTGCGTCATGCGTTCCTCGGTGGTCAGCGGGGGGATCTCGCTCACCGCTCCGACCATCGTCGTCTTGCCGACGCCGAAGCCGCCGACGACGACCACCTTGACGCCCCTGGCGCCGTGGGGCAGCAGCAGGGCGGTGTCGCGCGGGCCTGCCCTGAGCGTGTCAGAGTCTCCGTAGTCCATGGATCACCGCCTCCAAGAGGTCGCGGTCGGGGAAGGCCGCGACGGGCACGGGCGCAATCGCCTCGACGCGTTCGTCGTCGACGAGCTGGGACAACAGCACGGTGACGACGCTGAACGGAAGGCTGAGGTAGGCCGAGATCTCGGCCACCGACAGCGGGTACTCGCACATGGAGAGGATGGCGGCCTGTTCGGGCTGCATCGAGGGCTCCGGCGCGGATCTCGTCGCGATCAGCGTGACGAGGTCGAAGGTCTTGGCCGAGGAACCCTCGCCGCCGGTGATGACGTACAGCGGTACGGGGGTTCCCTCGTCCCAGGGCTTCTGGTTCTCCGAGGTCACATCGCCTGCCGGACGTCTTCACGAGGCGGACTGGTCATGTGCCGGCCGATCCTGACCACCAGTGTCCGCATGCGGTCGCCGAGCAGTCCCGCGTCCACCTCCGCGTCGGCCAGGACGGCGAGGTACGCGCCGGGACCGGCCGCCATCAGGGAGAAGTAGCCGCCGTCGGCCTCGATGCCGACCATGTGGGTCGTGCCGTTGCCGTGCGGGAACATCTGCGCGATGGCCCGGGCCAGGCTCTGGATGCCGGAGCAGGCGGCGGCGATCGCGTCGGCGGTGTCGGGCGCCGTGTTGGCCTGGCCGATGCACAGACCGTCCGAGGAGAGGACGACCACGTGCCGTACGTGCGGAACGCCGCCCACGAGTTCGGTGAGCATCCAGTCGATGTTGGGCAGTGGCTGCATGTTATTCGACCTCATCAGACGGCTGGCTGTGCGGAGTGGGGGAATCGGTGCCCGAGCGCTTGTCGCCGTTGAACGCCTCCCACATCAGCCCGGGTTGGCGGGCGGGATTCCGGGGGGCGGGGGCGGGCTCGGGGCCGGTGCGGACCACCGGTGTCGGGACGGGCGAGTCGCGGCGGCGGCGGGGCAGACCGTTGAGGGTCTTCCCGTCGATGAACGGTGCCGCGCTGTCGTCCAGGGGCCCGAGGACGGGCGGGGGTGCGGGGGCGGGCGGGGGTACGGGCAGCGGCGCGGGCGGGGGCGCCGGCGGGTCGGTGCGCCTCGGCAGGGGACGGACCGGTCCGCCCGCGCGCTTCCGGGCGGGCTCAGGGGTTCTCACGACGGGCCTCTCCACCGTGGTGATCAGGCGCCGGGGGACGAGGACCACGGCCCGTACGCCTCCGTAGGCGGAGGGCCGCAGGTCGACGTCGCAGCCGTGCTCGCGGGCGAGCCGGCTCACGACCGGCAGGCCCAGCTGCGTGACCTCGCCCAGACCGGCCAGGAACAGACCCGACGCCGAATCCGTCATCACACGGTTGATGCGCTGCCGGACCTCCTCGGTCAGGCCGACGCCGCGGTCCTCGATCTCGATCGCGATGCCGGAGGGCACCTCGACGGCGCTCACCTCCACGGGGGTGTGCGGGGGCGAGAACGTCGTGGCGTTGTCGAGGAGTTCGGCGAGCAGGTGGATCAGCGGCTCGGCGCCGGGACCGGTCACCGCCGCCTCCGTGACCGACTGGAGCTTCACCCGCGGGTAGTCCACGATGCGCGACATGGCGCCGCGCAGCACGTCGTAGAGCGGGATCGGCTTGGACCACTGACGGCCGGGCCGGGCGTCGCCCAGGACCGCGATGCTGGCCGCGAGCCGGCCGATCAGCGCGTTGCGGTGGTCGACGTCCTGAAGGCCGCGGGCGAGCACGAGGTCCGTGCCGTGGACGATCTGCATCTCCCGGAGGTCCTTGGCGAGCTGGTGCACGATCGCCTGGACGCGGCGCGCGACGGCGACGAGGGCCCGCTGGGAGGAGTCCCGGGTGTTCTCCTCGGCCTCCACGGCCTCCAGGAGCGTCCGCAGCGCTCCCCTGAGGGCCTCGGTGAAGCCGTCGTCGAGATGGTCCCCGAAACGGATGGAGTTCACGATCTCGGAGGTCGAGTCGCCCTTCTGGAGCCGGGCGACGGCCGCCGGGAGGAGCTCCTCGGCCATCCACACGGTGGTGGTGCGCTGGTCTGCGAGGCGCGAGAGCAGCGCGGTCTCACGCTCCGCGTGCGCCTGCCGCGCCGCCTGCATCGCCCGGGCGTGACGGGACGCCTCGGCCTTCCCCGCCAGACGCACGGTCAGGGCCGCGCTGCCGACCGTGAGGGAGACCGCCGCGAAGCCGTACCAGGCCACCGGTGTCCGTATCTCCGCGGGCGCGAAGAGCAGCCCTATGGCGAAGAGGGCGGCCAGGACGCCCGGCGGGACGAGCCACACCGGAGCCGGCGCACCCGGCCTGGCTCTGGAAGTTGAACCTGCGCGAACCATCAACGGCTTCCCTCAACGGTCTGGAATGGGAGCGGACTGAAGTGGCGCGACGCACCGACGACCGCCATGGGGAAACGGGCCCGCGTCCGGTCGCGCGCACCTGCTCGTCGGCGCCCGCTCCCAGCGGTCATGACTCGCTGTGAGCGGAGCAACACATCTGCGGAGCATAGTCAGTTCGGCATGGGCGTGTGACCGCGATGGAAGGAAGCGTTCTATCAATCAAATGGGTCGCATAAGGGGTCGGAAATGTGTATCGAAATTGACATCGAATGATCAGAGTGTGTGCTGTTCGCCGGTCGTTTCGAAGCGCGACGGGGGCGCACACACGAACCCCGGCGCCGCGCAGCCGCGACGCCGGGGAAGCAGGGAGAAGAGGGAGGACAAAGAGGCGGGGCGGGGTCAGTCCTCCCGCTCGGCGTCCGCCGTCGCCATCGTGAGCGCCGTCGCCGGATCCCGGTCCGCCGGACCCGCCGGGACCCAGACGCCCCCGGCCCGCCGGTACGGCCACCACCGGCCGTCCTCGCCGAGCCGCAGCTGCGCCTCGCCGCCCGCCATCGTCCAGCACGCCCCCGACCGGCTCGACCCGGGGCGCTCACCGTCCTCCCAAGCGGCGGTGAACCGCGCCGTCGCCCGGGCCAGGGCCTCCTCGTCCGGCGTCCACGACCCGTCCAGTACGGCGAGGGCGGCGGCCCCGCCCCACCGCCACGCGCGCGTGGCCAGGTCGAGCTCCGCCCGCGACCGCGCGGTACCGGAGGCGAGGCGCCCCGCGACCCACGACGGCGGCCGCCCGGCCGCGAGCCGCACCGCGTCCTCGGCGACCGACAGCCCCGCCGCCGTCTCCGACGGAGCGGGCCGGCCGGTGAGGAGCTCGGTGAGCAGCCGGTGGGCGCGGGCCGCCGTGTCCGCCGCGAGGAACTCCAGGGCGGCCGGCTCCACGCCCGGCTCCGGATCCGTCTCCGTGTCCAGCGACGGCGGCTCCCCGGGGACCGCCGCCGGCACCGGCACGGCGGGCAGCGGCGGCAGGATGTCCCGCAGCGCGTACGCCTCCGCCGCCGACACCCCCGCCGGCGCGCCCCCGGCCGCCCCCGCGCCCCGCGGAGCACCGGTCCCGGCACCCGCCCGGGCCGCGCTGCGGGCCTGGAGCGCGTCCACGACCGCCCGCCGGCCCCGCCCCCGCATCAGGAGCAGCACGAACGGGTCCTCGTCCAGGATCCGCGCCACCTGATGGCAGAGCGCCGCCGTGTGCGGACAGTGGTCCCACGCCCCGCAGTCGCACTCCGGGTCCAGGTCGCCGATGCCCGGCAGCAGGTCGACGCCGACCGCCGCCGCGTCCTCCACCAGGTGCGGCGGCATCTCGTGGTCAAGCAGCGCGGCGATGTGCCCCGCGCTGTCGACGGCCAGGTCGAGCAGCCGGTCCCACTCCTCGTCGGTGAGGGTGCGCACCAGCACGTCGCCGCGGTACGCGGTGCCGTCGCGGTCCTGCACGACGGCGGTGATCCGCCCGGGCCGCACCGACACCGCGCCGACGGCACCGGCACGCGCGTGCTTCCGGCCGGCCTTCACCTGCTGCCCGTCGAGCGCCGTGTCCTCCAGCGCCTTCAGCCACGCCCGGCCCCACCAGGTCCGGGTGAAGGCGCCGCCCCGCGCGGGCGGCGGCGCCGCGAAGGTCAGCTCCTCGGCCTCCTGGCCGGTCCCGTGCTCGCCGTACTCGCTCATCGCCCGCCCCTGTTCCTGTCCTCGTCCCTGTCCCCGGCTCCGTCCGTGCGCAGCCGGACCAGCTCCGCCAGTTCCGCGTCGGTCAGTTCGGTCAGTTCCGCCGACCCGTCGCCGGAGGTGCCGAGCACCGCGTCGGCCAGCTCGCGCTTGCGCGCGAGCATCGCGGCGATCCGGTCCTCGACCGTCCCCTCGGCGACGATCCGGTGCACCTGCACCGGCCGCGTCTGCCCGATCCGGTACGCCCGGTCGGTGGCCTGCGCCTCCACGGCCGGGTTCCACCAGCGGTCGTAATGCACCACGTGCTCGGCCCGGGTGAGGTTGAGCCCCGTCCCGGCCGCCTTCAGCGACAGCAGGAAGACCGGCACCTCGCCGTCCTGGAAGCGGGCGACCATCGCCTCCCGCTCCGCGACCGGGGTGCCGCCGTGCAGGAACTGCGTCCGCACCCCGCGCTCCGTCAGATGCGTCTCCAGGAGCCGGGCCATCTCCACGTACTGGGTGAAGACCAGGGTGCTCGCCCCCTCGGCGAGGATCGTGTCGAGCAGCTCGTCGAGGAGCTCCAGCTTCCCCGAGCGGCCCGCGATCCGCGGCAGCTCCTCCTTCAGGTACTGCGCGGGGTGGTTGCAGATCTGCTTGAGCGAGGTCAGCAGCTTCACCACCAGACCGCGCCGCGCCATGCCCTCGGCCTCCGCGATCGCCACCAGGTTCTCGCGCACCACCGCCTCGTACAGACCGGCCTGTTCCGGCGTCAGGGAGACGGCCCGGTCGGTCTCGGTCTTCGGCGGCAGCTCCGGCGCGATCCCCGGATCGGACTTGCGGCGGCGCAGCAGGAACGGCCGGACCAGCGCGCCGAGCCGCTGCGCGGCGGCCGGATCGGCGCCGCCCTCGACGGCGGCCGCGTACCGGCGCCGGAACGCCCCGAGCCCGCCGAGCAGCCCCGGCGTCGTCCAGTCGAGGATCGCCCACAGCTCCGAGAGGTCGTTCTCCACCGGGGTCCCGGACAGCGCCACACGCGCGCGTGCCCCGATCGTCCGCAGCCGGCGGGCCGTCGCCGAGTACGGGTTCTTCACGTGTTGGGCCTCGTCCGCCACGAGCAGCCCCCAGGACCGGACGGCGAGCCGCTCGGCGTCGAGTCGCATCGTGCCGTACGTGGTGAGGACGACGTCCCCGTCCGCGAGCCCGTCGAGGTCGCGCGCGGTGCCGTGGAAGCGCCGCACGCGCGTGCCAGGGGCGAACCGCTCGAACTCCCGCTGCCAGTTGCCCATCAGCGAGGTCGGGCAGACGACCAGGGTGGGGCCCGCGGTGGCCGGCTCGCCCTGCCGGTGCAGGTGGAGCGCGATGACGGTGATGGTCTTGCCCAGGCCCATGTCGTCGGCGAGGCAGCCGCCGAGGCCGAGCGAGGTCATCCGGTGCAGCCAGTTCAGACCGCGCAGCTGGTAGTCGCGCAGGGTGGCGGCGAGCCCTGCGGGCTGCGGGATCTCCCGGACGCCGCCCTCGGGGTCGGCCAGCCGCTCGCGCAGCCGTTCCAGGGCTCCGGTCGCGACCACCTCGACCGGACGCCCGTCGACCTCCGTGGTGCCGGTGAGGACGGCCGCGAGCGCGTCGACCGGCGTCACCTTGCGGTCCTGCCGCTCCCGGGCGCGCAGCACCTCCGCCGGATCGACCAGGACCCACCGGTCGCGCAGCCGGACGAGCGGCCGCCCGGCCTCGGCGAGCCGGTCGAGCTCGGCCCGCGTCAGCTCCTGATCGCCCACGGAGAACCGCCAGCTGAAGGCGAGCAGGGCGTCGGCGGACAGGAACGACGGCAGCCTGCTCCCGGCGCCGTCGGAGCCCTCCGCGGACGCCGTCCCGCCGACGGGCCCGGTCCCGCCGGTCCGCGAGGACCCGGTCTCCACCGGCCCGATCACCGCCCGGGCGGTCAGCCGGTCCGTCAGCTCGCGCGGCCAGTGCACCCGCATGCCCGTCGCGGCGAGCGCGCGTGACGCCGGGCCCAGCAGCTCGACGATCTCCTCGTCGGCCAGCTCCACCCTGTCCGGCACGGCCGCCGTCAGGAGCGGGGCGAGCGGCGGCCAGGCGCGCGCGGCCCGGCGCAGCGCGAGCAGGGCGTCCATCCGGGCGCGCGGCCCGAGGGAGGCCGCCACCGGCCCGGCGCCCGACCAGGCGTCCGCCGCGTCCACGACCACCGCCGGGTCGGCGGCGGAGTGCAGCTGCAGCACCGCGCGGAAGGCCGGCGCCTCGGCGGCGTCGGCGGTGAGGCCGGGCAGCTCCAGACGGAGCGAGAGCCGTACGCCGGCGTCGTGACCGGCCGCCAGGTCGGCGGCCCACGGCCGCTGTTCGGGAACGGAGTGCGGCTCCTCGGCGGCGAAGGCGGGGCCGCCGGCGGCGAGCACGGCGGCCGGGGTACGGGGGAGGGCGTCGGCGACGGCGTCCAGGAAGGCCCGCAGCAGCGCCTCGGGCTCCGGCAGCAGCCAGTCCTCCTCCCCGGCGGGGTCACCGGCCGGGCCCAGCGGCACGGCGTGCGCGGTGGGCGGCATCGACGCGGCGAGGGTCCGCAGCCGGTCCAGCTCCTCGGGCCCCAACGGCCCCGCCCGCCAGGCGTCGTGGCCCTCCGCCGTCACCCCGGGCAGCAGCAGGCCGCGGGCCGTGAAGTCCAGGGCGAGGAGCGCCGCACCGCCCCAGAACGCCGCCGCGGGATCGGCGCCGCCGGAGAGCCGGGCCCCGGCGAGGAACGGCAGGGCGTCCCGTACCGACAGCAGGAGCGCGGGGACGGGAACGGCCCGGAGCTCGGAACCGTCCACCACCGTGACCTCGCCCTCCACCGCCCCCGGCGGGCCGGCGAGCGGCTCCCCGGCGGGCGACCAGAGCGCGATGCGGCCGAGCCGGGGCGGATCGGCGGGAAGGAAGACGGCGGCCGGGGCGGCGGCCCCGGAGAACGGAGCGGGCGGGAGGGAGGGTTCGGGATCGGGGCCGGAGGATCGGAACGACGACGTCAACACATTCCCCACATATGACTATCCGCGAGATATGACTGCCTGTGAGAGCGAGCGGCCGACCTTACCCCACCCCGGCCCCCGACCACGCACCTTTGTGCGTGACGCCCGACACATGTGCACCGTGCCGATCTGAGGGTGGGGAACACCCCACCCCCCGGCCCCGGTCTGCCCCCGCCCACGGACGGGTGGTGACGCCATGGTTCCCCGTGGTCACGGATTCGTACGGTGAGGACCGCCGCCGCGCCCGGTGCGGGCGGCAGCCGCCTCCTCACAGAAGCCGGAGCCCTTCCATGCCCCAGGCCACCGCCACCGCCCCCGCCCCGGCCGAGGCGGCACCCGCCCCCCGGACGCGGGGCGGCGGCAGCGAGTTCACGCCGCTCCTGCGCACGGTGAGGGGCCAGGGGCTCCTCGAACACCGACCCGGCTGGTACGCCCGGGACATCGCCCTCACCCTCCTCGGCATCGCCGGTGTCGCCGGCGCCCTCCTCCTCACCGGCCCGTCCTGGTGGGCGGTCCTCCTCGCCGTCCCCCTCGCCGTCCTCTCCGCCCGCGCCGCCTTCATCGGCCACGACGCGGGCCACGCCCAGATCACCGCCGACCGTCGGGTCGGCCGCGCGATCCAGCTCGTCCACGCCAACCTGCTCCTCGGCATGAGCCGCGAATGGTGGAACGACAAGCACAACCGCCACCACGCCCACCCCAACCACCTCGACAAGGACCCGGACGTCGCCGCCGACGTCCTCGTCTTCGCCGAGCACCAGACCTCCGGCCGCACCGGCCTGCGCGGCCTCCTCACCCGCCACCAGGCCCTGCTGTTCTTCCCGCTGACCACCCTGGAGGGCCTCGCGCTCAAGCTGTACGGCATCCAGGCCCTGCTCGCGAAGGACGGCCCGTACCGCACCCCGCGCGAGCGCCGCACCGAAGGCGCCCTGCTCCTCCTCCACTTCGCCGGGTACGCGGCGCTGCTCCTCACCGCCCTCACCCCCGCCCAGGCCCTGGTCTTCGCGCTCGTCCACCAGATGCTGCTCGGCGTCCACCTCGGCATGGCCTTCGCCCCCAACCACAAGGGCATGGACCGGCCCGACCAGCACGAGGACGGCGACAGCTGGGGCCATCTGCGCCGCCAGGTGCTGACCTCCCGCAACATCCGGGGCGGCGCCCTCACCGACTGGTTCCTCGGCGGCCTCAACTACCAGGTCGAGCACCACCTCTTCCCGTCCATGCCCCGCCCCCACCTGCGGCTCGCACAGCCTGCCGTCCGCGCCCACTGCCGGGCGCTGGGCATCCCGTACACCGAGACCGGCTTCGTCGACTCCTACCGGCAGGCCCTCGGCCACCTCCACGAGGTGGGCGCCGCCCTCCGAGAGGAGCACGCCGGACGACCGGAGTAGGGTCGAACGCGCATCCGGCCACGCCGACACCCAGGGGGGACCTCTCAGATGAGCGACGGCACCGTCACCACCGTCAGCAGCAACGGCACCTACTCCTTCACCAAGCCCAACCGCGAGGCCATCACGCTCCTCGCCGGCCTCGGCGTGGAGGGCGACGTCCACGCCGGCGTCACGGTCAAGCACCGCTCCCGCGTCGCCCAGGACCCGACCCAGCCGAACCTTCGGCAGGTCCACCTCATCCACGCCGAACTCTTCGACGAGGTCGCGGAGGCCGGCTTCGAGGTGGCCCCCGGCGACCTCGGCGAGAACATCACCACCCGCGGCGTCGACCTGCTCGCCCTGCCCACCGGCACCCTCCTCCACCTCGGCGCCGAGGCCGTCGTCGAGGTCACGGGACTGCGTAACCCCTGCGCCCAGATCGACAACTTCAGCCACGGACTGCTCAAGCAGGTCGTGGGCCGCGACGAGAACGGCGAACTCGTCCGCAAGGCCGGGATCATGGGCATCGTGCTCACCGGCGGCGAGGTGCGGCCCGGCGACCCGGTCCGGGTCGAGCTGCCCGCAGGACCGCACCGCCCGCTGGAGCGCGTCTGAGCCTCGGGGCCTGGCGGGGCGGTGCTCCTCAGGAGGGGCGTACGGCCAGGGCGTCGAGTCCTTCGAGGAGCGCCGGCAGCCGGGGGCCCCGGGCCACCGGGAGCACCTCGCGCGGAAGGTCGTCGAGGAGGACGAAGGCCATGTCGTCGGTCCGGGCCACCAGCGACCAGCCGGGGCCGTCCGCGCGGAGCGTCCGCGCGCCCTCCCCGGCGAAGCCGGACCGCACCCGGCCCACCGGCGGAGGCTCCTCCAGATAGCCGCGCAGCTCGTCCAGGGCGCGGCGCACCCCGTCGTACGGATCGGGCCCGCCGCCCGACCCGTCGGCGGGCGTGCCGTCGGCGGCGCCCTCCGGTCCGACCTGGGCCCGCCACTCGTCCCACCGCAGGGCCACCTCGTCGGCGCCGAGCCGGCGCTGGGCGGGGCCCCACGCGTCCTCGGCGGGCGGGGCGAGCGGGGCGGGGTCGCCCTCCTCGGGCTCGGGGTCGTGCGGATCGGGGACGCCGGGGGCCTTGGTGGCGACGGCGAGCGGCCAGCCGGGCAGCCCGGCGACGACGGATCCCTCGTCGGGGGAGAGGTCGTAGGCCATCCCGCAGTCCCAGGAGGCGATGGCGACCGCCACCAGCGACACGTCGTCGATGACGACCGTCCAGCGCGCGCCGAGCCCGTCCTGGCCGAAGACCAGCCCGTACCCCTCCTCGTACGGTTCGAGGCCGAGCGCGGCGCAGGCCGCCGGGTAGTCGTCGCCGAGCACGCTGGGGAAGCGCGCGGGCGTCAGCAGGCACGCGGTCAGCACGAACAACGAGTCGTCGTCGGCCTCCGGCGCACCGGCCGCCGGTTCCGTAGCCGCCACGGCACCCTCCCCATCTCGCTCCCCATCGGATCGTCGGCGCACCTTAACCAGTGAGTAACCCGTGCGTCGAGGGTCCTCGGCATGTGAGACTCAGCCGCTTCTCACCCCGAGGAGGGAGCGGGCGACGGTCTCGGGGGTCTGGTTCCGTTCCCGCGCGAGGGCGAGGAGGGCCCGGGAGGCCAGCTCGTCGACGCCGAAGCCGAGCTGGCCGGGGGAGACCCAGGTGGCGGCCTCGTCCATCCGTTCCTGGTCGTCCTCGGCGCGGGCGGCCACGTAGACCGCGGCCGCCTCGAAGAGGTTGCGGCCCTGCCGTCCGGCGCGGGCCGGGGGCGGGGCGGCCTCGCTCCCGGAGGCGCGTCGGGCGGAGGGGAGGAACCTGCGCATGCGTTCCGCTATCCGTGTCACGGCCGGCCGCCTTTCCCCGGGCACGGCTGCCCGGCACTTCCACGGTAGACAGTGAAGTGCCGGGGCAGAAGGGGGCGTTGGGGGGCGTCGAGGGGCGCTGGAGGGCGGGCCCGGCGGTCGGGCCCGCCGGGGGCGGTCGCCGCCTCAGTCCTCGCGTACCGCCAGGGCCAGGTAGCGGGCGTCCTCGTCCACGTACGAGACGAGCCGCCAGCCGGCCTCGGCGAGGACGGGGCGCAGCCGGGGCTCGGCCCTCAGGTCGTCCGGGGTGAGCCGCCGGCCGTGCCGGGCCGCGAGGGCGGCGCGCCCGATCGGGTGGAAGAGCGCGAGCCGGCCGCCGGGCCGTACCACGCGGGCGAGTTCGCGCAGGCCGGCGACCGGATCGGCCAGGTGGGAGACGAGGCCCGCGCCGAAGACCGCGTCGAGGGCGCCGTCCCGGAGCGGCAGCCGGGCGACGTCGGCGAGGAGCAGTGCCCCGGCGCCCCGCGGGTCGCGTCGCCCGGCCCGTACCGCCTCGGCCAGCATCTCCGGGGTGAGGTCGGCGCCGATCACGGTCCCCGACGGGCCGACGGCGGTACGCAGCGGAGGCAGCGCGCGGCCGGTGCCGCAGCCCGCGTCGAGCACGGCGTCGCCGGGCCGCAGGCCGAGGTCGGCGACGGCGGCGGCGTAGGCGGGAGCGTCGTCGGGGAACCGGCTGTCCCAGTCGGCCGCCCGGGCGGCGAAGAACGCTCGGACATCTGTGGGGTCATCGCTCATGCGCTCATGATCGCCCACCCGTGGGGGTGAACGTTCTGCGGACACGTTCGAGCATGGTGCGATCGGCTGGGAACTTCTCTCCGTCATATTCCAGAAGCTTTCGAAATGCGCCCCCGATGCGCCCCCCTGTGCGCACTAGCGTCCCCGGGTCATGGGACACCTGGACCACGCCACCTTCGGCTGGCTGACACCCGTGCTGTCGTACGCGATGGCCTGCATCGGCGCCGCCCTCGGCCTGCGCTGCACCGTGCGCGCGCTCGACGCGACCGGCCGCTCGCGACGGAACTGGCTGCTCACCGCGGCCTCCGCGATCGGCACCGGCATCTGGACGATGCACTTCGTGGCGATGCTCGGCTTCGGCGTCACCGGCACCGACATCCGCTACGACGTGCCGCTCACCCTCCTCAGCCTCGTCATCGCCATGGGCGTCGTGGGCGTCGGCGTGTTCGCCGTCGGCTACGGACGCGACCGCGTGCGATCGCTTCTGATCGGCGGACTGACCACGGGGATCGGCGTCGCGAGCATGCACTACATGGGCATGGCCGCCCTCCGCCTCCACGGCACCGTCCACTACGACCCCCTGTTCGTCGCCCTCTCGGTGGTCATCGCGGTCGTCGCCGCCACCGCGGCCCTGTGGGCGGCCCTCCACATCCACGCCCCGGTCGCGGTCGCGATCGCCTCGCTCGTCATGGGAGCGGCCGTCAGCAGCATGCACTACACGGGCATGCTCGCGGTGAGCGTCGAGGTCGCCCCCTCCTCCGGGGGACTGCCCGGGGCCACGGTCATGCAGTTCATCTTCCCGCTCGCGGTCGGCCTCGGTTCGTACCTCTTCATCACCTCCGCCTTCGTCTCCCTCTCCCCGACGGCCGGGGAACGGGCCGCGTACGCCTCCGCCGAACGCCTCACCGCACCGGACGAGCCCGCCGAGGACGTGACCTCGCCCGGCTTCCGCGCCGGCCGCGACCCGCTCCGCGCGCCGACGCCCTGACGCACCGCCGCCGTCACCGCCGTTGCCGGATCCGGGCGCGGCCCCGGTCCCCTGACCCCCACCCCAGCCGGAACGAGGAGCCATGCGAACTCCCCGCAAGAACCAGGACGCCACGGCGCCCGCGCCGTCGGCGACCGCACGCGGGCGCCGCGCACACGCCGGGCCCCCGGCCGACGAACCACCGGACCCCGCCGGAGCGGACGCTTCGGCGGGCGGCCAGGAGAACGGCGGGGAGAACGACGGAGCGCCCGCCTCGGACCCCGCCGCGGAGGACCGGCGGCGCGGCCTGCGACCCCGTACCGTACGCGCCAAGATCGTCTCGCTGCTCATGGTCCCGGTCGTCTCGCTCCTCGCCCTCTGGGGCTTCGCCACCGTCACCACCGCCCAGGACATGGCCAGGCTCCGCCAGCTCCAGCGCGTCGACGCCGACATCCGGCAGCCGGTGTCCGCCGCCCTCGCCGCCCTCCAGGACGAGCGCCGGGCCGCGGTCCGGCAGATCGCCGCCCCCGGTGCCGACCGGGCCGCCGAGCTCAAGGACCGGATCCGCCGCACCGACGAGGCCGTCGCCCGGCTCCGGCTCGGCGGCGGGCACACCGTCGCCGACTCCGGCGACCTGCCCGCCGACGTCGCCGAGCGCGTCGGCGCCTTCGTCGGCGAGGTCCAGGGCCTCGCCCGCCTCCGCACCACCGCCGCCGACGGACACGCCGACTGGGGCCGGGCGTACGACGCGTACACGACCGCCGTCTCGGCGGGCCTCGCCGTCGGCGGGGCCCTCAGCGGCCTCCAGGACACCGGACAGGGGGCCCACGCGCGCGTGCTCCTCGAACTCGCCCGCGCCGACGAGATGCTCTCCCGCGAGGACGCCCTCCTCGGCTCCGCCCACCTCACCGGCCGGCTGACCGCCGCCCACCAGCGTGCCTTCACCGGCGCGGCCGAGACCCGGCGGACCCTCCTCGCCTCCGCCGGCGCCGACCTGCCCCCGGCCGGCCGGGCCGCCTGGTCCCGGCTCGCCGCCGGCGCCGACCACGCCCGGCTCGCCGCCGCCGAGGACCGCGTCTCCCGCGCCGCCGACGGCCGCCCCGCCGCCCAGGCCGCGCCCTCCGCCGACTGGGACACCGCCCTCGCCGCCGTACGCGCCGGGCACGCGGCCGTCGAGAACGAGGCGCGCACCGCCACGGCCGACGACACCACCCCCTTCGCCGGCGGCCTCCTCAGCCCCGCGGGCGCCGCCGTCGTCCTCGGCCTCGCCGCCGTCGCCGCCTCCCTCGTCATCTCCGTCCGCATCGGCCGCGGCCTCGTCGTCGAACTCGTCAGCCTCCGCAACACCGCCCTCGGCATCGCCCGCCGCGAACTCCCCGCCGCCATGAGCCGGCTGCGCGCCGGAGAGGAGATCGACGTCCACGCCGAGGCCCCGCCCGGCCCCCCGCCCCAGGACGAGATCGGCCAGGTCGGCGAGGCCCTCACCACCGTCCACCGGGCCGCCCTCTCCGCCGCCGTCGAACGCGCCGAACTGGCTAGTGGCATCTCCGGGGTCTTCGTCAACCTCGCCCGCCGCAGCCAGGTCCTCGTCCACCGCCAGCTCAACCTCCTGGACAGCATGGAGCGGCGTGCCGACGACCCCGGCGAACTCGGCGACCTCTTCCGCCTCGACCACCTCACCACCCGCATGCGGCGGCACGCCGAGAGCCTGATCATCCTCTCCGGCGCCGTCCCCGGCCGCGCCTGGCGGATGCCGGTGCCGCTCACCGACGTCGTCCGCGCCGCCGTCTCCGAGATCGAGGACTACGCGCGCGTGGAGGTACGCCGACTCCCCGAGACCGCCGTCGCGGGCGGCGCCGTCGCCGACCTCACCCACCTCCTCGCCGAACTCATCGAGAACGCCGCCCAGTTCTCCCCGCCCCACACCAAGGTGAGGGTCAGCGGCGAACCCGTCGGCAACGGCTACGCCCTGGAGATCGAGGACCGGGGCCTCGGCATGGGCAAGGAGACCCTCGCCGAGGCCAACGCCCGGATCGCCCGGTCCGAGGCACTCGACCTCTTCGACAGCGACCGCCTCGGCCTCTTCGTCGTCAGCCGCCTCTCCTCCCGGCACGCCATCCGGGTCCACCTGCGGCCGTCCCCCTACGGCGGCACCACCGCCGTCGTCCTGCTCCCCACCGACCTGCTCCAGGGCGCCCCGACGTCCGACCACGGCTCCGACACCGGCCCCGCAGACCCTGCCGCCGCGGTCCCGGAAACCGGCATGCCGGGCGGCGGAAGGTCCGCCGACGAGCGCGCCGCCCACGAACGCGCGGAGGCCCACCGCGCGGAGGCCCGCCGCTTCGCCCGGCCCCCGGCCGCTCCCCGTACCCCCGTGACCGTCGCCGGCGCTCCGAAGACCTTCGCGGGCGCCCCCACCACCGTCCCCGGCGGACCGGCCGGGACCGAGGTCCCGCGCGCCCCCCTCACGCCTCCGCGGCAGAGCCCCGAACGGCCCCAGGGCCCCGGCCCCGCCCCCGTGCCGGCCGGAGTCACCCCCCTGCGCCCGCGTGGCAGCGCCGTACCACCGGAGCCGTCGTCGCCGCAGCCGACGGCCGGCGGTGCGGACGGCGACGCCGGGCTGCCGCGCCGCGTCCGGCAGGCGAGCCTCGTCCCGCAGCTGCGCGAGGCCCCCGCCCCCGCGCCGGTGCCCGTCCCGGCGGCCCCCGGCGCCCCGGAGCGGACGCCCGAGCAGGTGCGCGACCGGATGGCCGCCTACCGCGACGGCTGGCAGCGCGGCGGCGGCCCCGCCCCGGGCGCCCGGCGCCCCCTCGGTGACGGCACCCCCTCGGTGGGCGCCCCGCCGGCCCCGTACCCCGCCCGCCCCTACGGCGACGTCCCCGGCGCCCCGCGGGAGCCCCGCGTGCCGCACGAGCCGCGCACCCCCTCCGACCCGCGCAGCGACGCACGCGCGCGTACCGACCTCGGTCCCTACTTCGGCGCCCGCGCCACCCCGCCCCAGGACCCCCGATCCGAAGGAGACGACGCATGATCGACCACGAGAGGATCTCCCACCCCCGCTCCGGCGAACTCGACTGGCTCCTCGACGATCTGGTCACCCGGGTCCGCGAGGTCCGGCACACGGTGGTGCTCTCCGGCGACGGCCTCGCGGTCGGCGCCTCCAGCGGACTGAGCCGCGAGGACGCCGAACACCTCGCCGCCATCGCCTCCGGCTTCCACAGCCTCGCCAAGGGCGCCGGACGCCAGTTCCACACCGGCGGGGTCCGCCAGACCATGGTCGAGATGGACGACGGCTTCCTCTTCGTCGCCGCCGCGGGCGACGGCTCCTGCCTGGCCGTCCTCAGCTCCGCCAGCGCCGACATCGGCCTCATCGCCTACGAGATGGCCCGGCTGGTCAAGCGAGTCGGCGAGCACCTGCACACCCCGCCCCGGCTCACGGTGACCCCACCGGCCGCAGGCTGACCGGAGACCCCCATGACCATGGACAGCACCGGCGGGGACACCACCGGCGGAGGCGGCCCGCCCGCCCCGGACAGCCGGTGGTACGACGCCGACGCCGGGCCGCTCGTCCGGCCGTACGCGATGACCGGCGGCCGCACCCGACCCGGTCCCAGCAACGTACGGTTCGACCTCATCGCCCTCGTCGTCGACGACGACCCGCCGGGCCCGGCCGAGGAGGCCGTGCTCGGCCCCGAACACCGCGCACTGCTCTCCCTCTGCCGGGCCGAGACCCAGTCGGTGGCCGAACTCGCCGCCGACGCCGACCTCCCCGTGGGCGTCGTCCGGGTCCTCCTCGGCGACCTCCTCGAATCGGGCTTCGTCCGCGTCAGCAGACCCGTACCGCCCGCGCAGCTCCCCGACGAACGCATCCTGAGAGAAGTGATCGATGGCCTCCGAGCGCTCTGACAGCACCGGCGACACCGCTCTTGCCCTGAAGATCCTCGTCGCGGGGGGCTTCGGCGTCGGCAAGACCACCCTGGTCGGCGCGGTCAGCGAGATCCGCCCCCTGCGCACCGAGGAACAGCTCAGCCGAGCCGGCGAACTCGTCGACGACACCGGGGGAGTGGACCGGAAGACCACCACCACCGTGGCCATGGACTTCGGCCGGATCACCATCCGCGCGGGACTGTCGCTGTACCTCTTCGGCACGCCGGGGCAGGACCGCTTCTGGTTCCTGTGGGACGAGCTCTCGCAGGGTGCCCTGGGCGCGGTCGTCCTCGCCGACACCCGCCGCCTGGAGGACTGCTTCCCGGCGGTCGACTACTTCGAGCACCGGAAGATCCCGTTCGTGGTGGCCGTCAACTGCTTCGAGGGCGCCCGCTCCTACGGGGCCCAGGACGTGTCCCGCGCCCTCGACCTCGACCTGGGCACGCCCGTGGTGCTCTGCGACGCGCGCGACCGGGACTCGGGCAAGGAGGTCCTCATCCGGGTCGTCGAGTACGCCGGACGGATGCACACCGCCAGGCTCCTCGACACCGTCGGCTGACCCCGGCCTCCCCGGCGGCGGCACACCGGGCCCGGTGGGGTGCTTGCCCTGTCCACGACAGTGCGTAAGGCTTGCCGGGACAAGCGGTCCGTACGGCGCACGCGGGCACGGGGTCCGGCCGGCACGACCGCACCGAAGAGGGGGAGGACCATCACGTGGCGCTGGACAAGGGACTCGACTGGCTCCTGGACGATCTCACCCGACGGGTCGGCCCGATACGGCACGCCCTGGTGCTGTCGAACGACGGGCTGGTGACCGGCGCGAGCGGTGAACTCGCGCGGGAGGACGCGGAGCACCTCGCCGCCGTCTCCTCCGGACTGCACAGCCTCGCGCGGGGCTCCGGGCGGCACTTCCGGGCCGGCAGGGCCCGGCAGACGATGATCGAGTTCGACGAGGCCCTGCTGTTCGTGACGGCGGCGGGCGAGGGCAGCTGCCTCTGCGTGCTCAGCGACGCCGAGGCGGACGTCGGCCAGGTCGCGTACGAGATGACGCTCCTGGTCAACAGGGTCGGCGAGCACCTCGGGGTCTCCGCACGGCAGCCGGACGGGCCCGTCTCCTGACGACCGCCCCGGTTTCGGTTGTCCACAGGTCGTTTTCCACAGGCCGTGCGGAGATCGTCACTCTCCGTTACATTCCTCGTGTCGGGTTCGCCGGGACCCGCACCGGCCGGGAGGCCGGGACGAGCGAGTGGGGAGGCGGCGGACGCCATGACGGTGAATCAGACGACACGGACGGTGACCCCGGCCCGAGCCGCGGAAGAGCTGGAACTGAAGCGCGAGGAGTTCCGGCTCGCGGTCCGGATGGGACTGATCAGGACGGTTCCGGAGTCGGAGGGAGCAGCCTCGGACCGGGGCGGGGGACGGGACCGGCCGCCCGAGCGGCGCCCGGTCGAGCGCGCCGAGCTCGACCGGCTCAAGGCGGTGCCGGACTTCCCCGCCGGCCTCCGGGACCGGGTCCGGTCCGTCGGGGCGGGGGAGGCCGCCGCACTGCTCTCCGTCACCCACGACCGCTTCACCCGCCTCGCCCGCACGGGCCACCTGAGGCCGGTGCGCTTCTACCTCAACCGCTACCGCACGGTGATCTGGCTGTACGTGGCCGCCGAGGTCACCGCGTTCGGCGAGGAGCGTCCCGGACTGCTCACCGGCCGGATGCCGGCCGAGCTGCGCGAGCGGATCGCCGCGGGGGAGGACCTGCGGGCCAGGAACTGGCGCTCCCGCCACCTGGAACTGCTCCTGCGAGGGACCGACGACCCGTGGGCCCGCGCGGGCGCGATCGCCTCGCTCCTCGATCCGGTCCATGTCGCGGAGGTCGTCGCCGACGCTTATGAGCGGACCTGCCTCGACCGGCTGCGCCCGCCCCCGCCGCCGGGCCTGCCGGTCGGCGGGACGGCCCGCGAGGCCGCCGAGCGCCTGATCCGTGCCGACGACCCGGACGAGATCCTGTGGTACCGGACGAACCTCACCCTCGCCCTGGACGAGGCCCGCGCCACCCGCCCGGCACCCGGCCCAGGAGGGCCGGCGGCGGAGAAGGCGGGGGCGGAGAAGGCCAGGGCGGAGGCGGCGGCAGTGGGGACGGCGGCAGCGGAGACGGGACCGGTGGCCGGCCCGGTGCCGCGTCCGCCGGCTCGCCCGCGGGGCGGGGTGACCCGCCCGCCGGGCCGGGTGCCGCGCACCCGGGGGCCGGGGCTGCTGGCACGGCTCCGGCGCTCCCTGCCGGGCCGGGCGGCCGCCGGAGACCGGGGCGAGCGGCACGACGGGGGCTGAGCGGGGCCGCGGGTGCGCGGGCGGGGGCGGCCGGTGACGATGGGGGCATGTTGCTGGCCCGTGTCGCGGAGGTCTCCCGGCAGGTCGCCGCCGTCTCGGCGCGATCGCGGAAGACCGCCCTGCTCGCCGAACTCTTCACGGAGGCCACGCCCGAGGAGAGCCCGCTCGTCATCGCCTATCTGGCGGGCCGGCTGCCCCAGGGGCGTATCGGCGTCGGATGGAGCACGCTCAAGCAGGTCGTGCCCCCTGCGGTGGCTCCCGCGCCCGCCCCCGTGCTCACGCTCGCCGGCGTGGACGCCGCGATGGACGCCCTCGCGGCCGTGGCGGGGCCCGGATCCCAGGGCGAACGGACGCGTCTGGTACGGGAGTTGTTCGCCTCGGCGACCGTCGAGGAGCAGGAGCTGCTGGTGCGGCTGCTCTCCGGGGAGGTGCGGCAGGGGGCGCTCGACGCCATCGCGCTGGAAGGAGTCGCCAAGGCCGCCGCCGTGCCCGCGGGGGAACTCCGCCGTGCGGTGATGCTGGAGGGCTCGCTGCCGCGGGTGGCGCGGGCGGTCCTGGAGGACGGGCCCGCCGCTCTCGACCGGTTCGTGCTGCGGGTCGGCCGGCCCGTGCTGCCGATGCTGGCGCACACGGTCGGGTCCGTCACCGAGGCGGTGGAGGCCCTGGGGTCCTGCGCCGTGGAGGAGAAGCTCGACGGCATCAGGATCCAGGTCCACCGCCTGGGAGAGGAGGTACGGATCCATACCCGCTCGCTCGACGACATCACCGCCCGGCTGCCCGAGGTCGTGGCCGTGGCCCGCGAGGTGACCTCGGAGTCGTTCGTCCTGGACGGCGAGGTGATCGCCCTGGACCCCGGCACCGGCCGTCCTGCCGCGTTCCAGTCGATCGCCGCGCGCGTCGGCTCCCGCACCGACGTCACCGGCGCCCGGGCCGTACTCCCGCTCACCCCGGTCTTCTTCGACGTCCTCGCCGCGGACGGCGAAGCCCTCGTCGACCACCCCGGCCGTGAACGGAACGCGGTCCTGGCCCGCCTGCTGCCCGAAGGCCACCGGGTGCGCCGTCTGGAGGTCACCGCCCCCGGCGACCCCGCGCAGCGGGAGGCGGCCGAGCGGTTCTTCGCCGACACCCTGGCCCGGGGGCACGAGGGAGTCCTCGTCAAGGCCCTCGACGCGCCCTATGTGGCCGGCCGGCGCGGCCGCACCTGGCTCAAGGTGAAGCCCGTCCGCACGGTCGACCTCGTCGTCCTCGCCGCCGAGCGGGGCCACGGCCGCCGCACCGGCTACCTCTCCAACCTCCACCTCGGCGCCCGGACGGAGGACGGCGGCTTCGCCATGCTCGGCAAGACCTTCAAGGGCCTCACCGACGCCATGCTCCGCTGGCAGACCGACCGCCTCACGGAACTCGCCGTCGAGGACGACGGCTTCACCGTGACGGTCCGCCCCGAGCTGGTCGTCGAGATCGCCTATGATGGCCTCCAGCGCTCCCCCCGCTACCCCGCCGGCATCGCCCTCCGGTTCGCCCGGGTCCTCCGCCACCGCCCCGACAAGCCCGCCGACCAGGCCGACACCGTCGCGTCCGTCCTCGCCGCCGGCTGACGGCGGCCGAACGGCGGCGGGCCCGGTGCCGTCGACGTTCCGGGGACCGAGGGGGATGCTGGAAGAGTGGCACCGGCCGCGAGGAGATGAGCGACGTGTACGACTTGCACATCGACACCGACGTCACCGTCCAGCTGAGCGACTGCCGCCAGGAGGACGCACGGGCCGTGTTCGAGGTCCTCGACCACTACTACCGCCTTGAGGACGTCGAGCCCCCGCCAACGGAGGGCGCGGGGCCGGCCGCCACCGTGTGGATGGCCACCTTCGACACCGCCGCCGGGCAGCGCGAGGAGGTCCGGCCCCCTCGGCTCACCGGCAAGGTCGGCGCCCTGCTGACCGGCGGGTACCACGCCGTCGCCGAGGTCGAGAAGGTGCTGGCCACCGGCTTCGACATCGAGTCCCTGCAGGCGGTCTCGGGCGACCAGGAGACAGAGGCGCGGCTGCTCCTCGCCTCCCGCTGAGCCGGAGCGGCCCCCACCGGACCCCCGGGTGGAGCGGACGGGCTCCGCCCGGGGCCGCGTCGTGTCCGAGAGCGGCGAGAACGGCGGGAGCGGGCGGATCCCGAAGGGAAGGGGGACCCCCTCGCCGACCCCGGTATACACCGTGTGTAGAGTGCGCGGTGGCCACCCGGTCCACAGCCCTGACCAGGCATGGACGTGGCCCCAGCACCTACGAAACCGGGGAAAGCGGGTACCACCATGTTCCGATCCAGGCCGGGCCGCCGCGGTGGGAGGACCGCCGTCCTGCTCGCCGCCACGCTGATGCTCACCCTCGCCGGCTGCGGGACGCAGACCGTCACCCCGCAGGCCGCGCGGGCCGAGGCGGGCAGCGGCGACAAGTCCGGCGACGGCGAGCCCGGCCCGGTGTCCCGGCGGGTCGACTGCGCGCAGGTGAAGTGCATCGCGCTCACCTTCGACGCGGGACCGGGCAAGGACACCCCGCACCTCCTCGACGTCCTCAAGGAGAAGCGGGTCCCCGCCACCTTCTTCCTCCTCGGCCGCAAGCACGTCGACCGCTACCCGCAGGTCGTCCGGCGCATCGCGGACGAGGGCCACGAGGTCGCCAACCACACCTGGTCCCACCGGATCCTCACCGACCTCGACGAGGACGGTGTCCGCGAGGAGCTGTCCCGCACCCAGGACGCCATCGCGAAGATCACCGGCCGTCGGCCCGTCCTCATGCGCCCGCCCCAGGGTCGCACCGACTCCACCGTCAGCGACGTCAGCCGCGAGCTCGGCCTCGCTCAGGTCCTGTGGAGCATCACCGCCAAGGACTACTCCACCACCGACACCGCCCTCATACAGGAGCGCGTCCTCACCCAGGCCCACCGTGACGGCATCATCCTGCTCCACGACATATACGACGGCACCGTCCCCGCCGTCCCCGGCATCATCGACGAGCTCCAGAAGCGCGGCTACACCTTCGTCACCGTCCCCGAACTCCTCGCCCCCGGCACCGCCCGCCCCGGAACCGTCTACCGCCCGGAGAAGGGCTGACCCACCCGCCCAGACCTCATGGGTGGCAGAGGCGGACGACGGGCGGGTGACGTGAATCACGCCGTTCGTCCCGGACCGTCCGGAACATTCGGAAAAGGCCCTCCGTTCTCCCTCATGTGACGGCGAAGGGGCCTGGTCCCCAGGTCCCCCCCCAGAGGTGACCGCCCTTCGCCCGTCACGGCGAGCGGCCCCGGTTGGAATCCCCCGTCCAACCGGGGCTTCGCCATGTCCGGGCGCCTCGTCCGGAGCGCTCGCGCCCGGCGCACAGCGCCCGAGGGGCGCGCACGACGGCGCGTTCGACCCGTTCGGGTGAGGTCCCGCATGGCCGGCCCCGTCACGGGCAGCGATCGTTCGGGCCGGTCGACGATCATCCTCCGGCCCGCCGACCGGACACCGCGCCACCGTGCGAAGGGGGACCCATGCCGCTCGCCACCACGTCGCTCACCCGCCGCGTCCTGCTGGCCGCCTCGCTGGCCCTGCTCGCCGGCTGCACCTCCGTACGGTCCGACGCGCCAGGACCGTCCGCCGTCCCGGCCGCGCGCGCGGAGCAGGACGCGCTCCTCAAGGCGGCGGAGCGCCGGTTCGTCGACGACTGCCTCGCCGAGCGCGGTCTACGGGCCACCGCCGCACCGCGCGCCCCCGCCGAGGACCGGGCCCTCCAGGCGGCACTCTTCGGGACGGGGCCCCGCGAACTCTCCGTGACGCTCGCCACCGGCGCCACCGTCACCGCCCACAGCGACGGCTGCCTCGCCGCCGCCCGCGACCGGCTCTACGGCGACCAGCACCGCTGGTTCCGGGTGCAGGTCGTCGTCGACAACCTCCGCGCGGAGGCCCAGGCGCGCTACCGGGACGACCCCGCCCACCGAGCGGCGCTGGCGCGCTGGACCGCCTGTGTCGCACCGCCCGGCCGCCCCCGCCCCGAGCGCCCCGACCCCGAGGAGGCCGCCCGCTGCTCCCGGGAGACCGGCCTCGACGAGACCCGCGCCCGACTGGAGCGCGCCGAGCTGGCCGAGGTGCGCGCCCTGCACCGCGACGAGCTCGCCACCTACCGGCAGTTGCGCGACCGCGCGCTGCTGCGGGCGGTCCGGCTGCCCGCACCCACCCCACCAGAGAAAGGCAACACCCCCTCGTGAAGCGCTTCCTGGCCACCACGGCCGCCGCCGTGTTCGCCCTCACCGCCGGCCTCGCCGTCGCCGGTTCCGCCACCGCCGCCGAATGTCCCTCCGGTCACTTCTGTGCCTGGCAGGAGGCGAACTTCGGCGGACAGCGGGCCAACTGGAGCGGGGACGACGGTTGGTGGGAGAGCTGGATCGCCGACACCGACTCCTCGTGGGCCAACCACGGCATCTCCGGCCCGGGCATCAAGGACCACGTCCGGGTCTACGAGAGCGCCTGGCAGGGCGGCAGCATGACCATCTGCCTCGCCCCGGGACAGGAGGTGGGGTACAACGGCGCGGCCAACGACCGCGGCGACTCCCACATCTGGGCCACCGGCTGCTGACCCCGGGCCCGGCGCACCCCGTGACCGGGGTGCGCCGGCCGGATCCCGCGCGGGTCAGGCCGAGCCGCCCAGCCAGAGGTCGGGGCCGAAGACCTCGTAGTGGACGTCGGCCGCGGCGACACCGGAGGCGACGAGATCGCCCCGGACCGCCCGCATGAAGGGGAGCGGCCCGCAGAGGTAGGCGCTGACACCGGCCGGCAGCTCCAGGCCGGTCACGTCGGCGAGGCCCTCACGGGCGCCGGACGCGCCCGGCTCCTCGTACCAGAGGTGCAGGCTGCCCTCGGGCAGCCTGCCGACCAGCTCGCGCAGCTCCTCGGCGTGGGCGTGCGCCCCGGGGGAGCGGTCGGCGTGCACGACGACGACCGGTCGCCGCGACCCGGTGGCCGCCAGGTGGTCGAGCATGGCGAGCATCGGGGTGCTGCCGATGCCGGCGGAGGCGAGCAGCAGGGGGCCGTCGCCCTCGGGCAGTACCAGGTCGCCGAAGGGAACCGAGACCTCCAGGACGTCACCGGCCGCCGCGTGCGCGTGCAGGTGGTTCGAGACCTCGCCCACCGGGTCGCCGTCGAGCCGCTTCACGGTGATCCGCCAGGTGGGGCGGCCCGGCGCGGAGGAGAGGCTGTACTGGCGGATCTGGTGGGCCCCGTCCGGCAGTGCCACGCGCACGCTCACGTACTGGCCGGGCCGGAAGGGCGGCAGCGGGGAGCCGTCCGCGTCGGTGAGCACGAAGGAGACGGTGTCCGGGGTCTCCTCGCGCCGCTCCGAGATCCGCACCCGGCGCCAGACCTCGCCGTCCGCGACACCAGCCTCCTGGTAGAGGCGGCTCTCCAGGGCGATGAGCGCGTTCGCCATCAGCCAGTAGACCTCGTCCCACGCCTGGGCGACCTCGGGGGTGACGGCCTCGCCGAGCACCTCGACGATCGCGGCGAAGAGGTGCTCGTGCACGATCTTGTACTGGTCCGCCGTGACGCCCAGCGAGGCGTGCTTGTGCGCGATGCGGGAGAGCAGCGTGTCGGGGCGGGTGTCCGGGTGCTCCAGGAGGGCGACGGCGAAGGCGGCTATGGAACCGGCGAGCGCCTTGTGCTGGTCGCCGCTGGCCTGGTTGCCCCGGTTGAACAGGTCGCGCAGCAGCTCGGGGTGGGCGGCGAAGAGCCGCCCGTAGAAGCGCTCGGTGATCTGGTCGAGCGCACCGCCGACGGCGGGCAGCGTGGCACGGACGACGGGGACGGCCTGCTCGGAGAGCATCGGAACCTCAATCTGGTAGATGATCTACGTATTTAAAGCCCTACGGATCCCCCGTGCGGCCCGGGTGGCCCCGGATGCGCGGACGGGGGGAGGGGAGTCAGGGTGGGATCAGGACGGTGGACGGGGGGTGAGGGAGAGCAGCACCGGACCGGTCGGCGACCGCACGAGGTCGGCCACCGTCAGCGGGTCGAGCGTGCGGTAGAAGGCGTCCTGGGCCTCCCGCAGCGCACCGCGCAGGCGACAGGCCGCCCGCAGTGGACACGGCGGATCGGCCTCGCAGCCGACGACCTCCTCCTCGCCCTCCAGCGTCCTGGTCAGCCAGCCCACCGAAGAGCGTCGGCCGAAGTCCGTCAGGGCGAGCCCGCCCCCGCGCCCGCGCCGGGCCTCCACCACGCCGAGGTGCTGGAGCCGGGTGACCACCTTCGCCATGTGGGCGTGCGGCACCGCCATCTCCTCCGCCACCACGCGCGTGGTGACGGGTTCCTCGTCGGCGGCGACCGCCAGGCGCATCACGGCACGCAGGGCCAGGTCGGTGAACTTGGTCAACCTCACGGCATGACCGTATCAAACAGGTATCCCGGACTCGCATTAAGGGTGCGTGGTCCGGGATGCCGGGGCCCGCCGGTCGGGCGGGGCGGGTCGGAGGGGCTAGGCGAGGATCTTGGACTTCGCCCGCTGGAACTCCTCGTCGGAGATCGCGCCCCGCTCCTTCAGGTCCGCGAGCCGTGCCAGCTCGTCCGTGGCGCTCGGGGTGCCGCTTCCGGCGGCCGGCGTGCCGGCCGTCTGGCGGATGTAGTCCTGGAAGCGGTCCTCCGCCTCCTTCGCCTGCTTGATGTCACGCTGGCTCATGCCCTTCCCGCGGGCGATCACGTAGATCAGCACGCCGAGATAGGGGACCAGGATGCAGAGGATCAGCCAGCCCGCCTTGCCCCAGCCGCTCAGTTCATGGTCACGGAAGATGTCCGTGATCACCTTGAAGAGCAGGAAGAGCCACATGATCCAGAGGAAGAACCACAGCATCGTCCAGAAGACGTTCAGGAGGGGGTAGTCGTCCATTCCTGTGCACTCCGTTCCCTCGCGGCCGGGAAGCCGCGCGTTGGAGTGAGTCTCACCCGTCCGGCCCGCGCCCGCATGTCGTGGCCGAGCCGACCAGGCCCGCGCCCGCACCTCGTGGGCCGGCCGACCCGGTCCGCGTCAGGAACGGCCCCCGCCGGCATCCGGTGTCGGCGGGCGGCGCCCAGCGCCGTGCGGCGTGGGCCGTCAGGCGGTCCGCAGGGCCGCGAGGGCCGCCAGTGCGCGGTCCGCGTGGGCGCTCATCCGCAGCTCGCTGCGGACGACCTCCTTCACCCGCCGGTCCTGCCCGATCACGAAGGTCACCCGCTTGGTCGGCGCCAGCGAGAAGCCGCGCCGCACGCCGAAGAGTTCCCGCACCCTGCCCTCGGGGTCGGAGAGCAGCGGATAGCCGAGGGAGTGCCGCTCGGTGAACTCCCGCTGCCGTTCCACCGCGTCACCGCTCACCCCCACGGGCAGCGCGCCCGCCGCGCGGAACTCCGCGGCCAGGTCGCGGAAGTGGCAGGCCTCGGCGGTGCAGCCGGGCGTCATCGCCGCCGGGTAGAAGAAGAGGACGACCGGCCCCTCGGCGAGCAGCCCGGAGAGGGAGCGCGACGCGCCGGTCTCGTCCGGAAGGGTGAAGTCCTCGACGAGGTCACCGATGTCCATGGGTCCCACCCTTCGCTGCGGCTACCCGAGAGTTCTACCGCAGAGTAGGAGCGGGCGTCACCCCCGGGCCGCCCTTCCCCGCGGCGATCCGCGCGTCCAGGACCGCCAGCACCCGCTCGCCCCAGCGGAGGTTCTCCTCCTCGAGGGACAGCCCGCGCAGCAGCGTCAGATAGGGCCCGACACGCTCCGCCTCGCGCAGGTACGTCTCCTCGTCCCGGCCGCCGAGCAGCCACTCCCGCAGCCGCTCGTAGCGCGCGAGCTTGTCCCGCGAGACGTCCATGCGCCGCGCCACGAAGCCCCGTACGGCCCCGGTGTCCCCGCCGTCGCACGCCTGCACCTGCACCATCAGCTCGTCGCGCACCGCGGTCGGCCGGGGCGCCACGGAGGTGAAGGAGTCGAGGTCCCGGCGTCCCTCCGGGGTGAGGCTGAACATCCGCTTGTTCGGACGCCGTTCCTGCTCGACGACCCGCGCGGTGATGAGACCGGCCTCCGAGAGGCGGTCGAGCTCGCGGTAGAGCTGCTGCGGGGTGGCGGCCCAGAAGTTGGCGACGGACACGTCGAAGATCTTGGCGAGGTCGTATCCGGATGCCTCGCCCTCCAGGAGAGCTGCGAGGACGGCGTGCTTGAGGGACATCCCGACACGCTAGCAGTCCGTTGAATAGTTTCCTCCGCACCTATTCAACAGCCGGAGGGGCGACGGCCCGCGCGGCACCGCCGGCATGGCGGCCGCCCCCGCGCCTGCCTACGCTGGATGACCACGACAGCGCGGGGGGAGACGGCCGGGGGCCCGGGAGGAACGAGCAGCACCATGGACACCGACGCGTACGTCTACACCAGCTACATCAGAACCACCCCCGACGACCTCTGGAAGGCGCTCACCGAGCCGGAACTCACCCGGCGGTACTGGGGTGTGGCCTTCGAGACGGAGTGGACGCCGGGTGCGCCGATGGTCTGGGACGAGGGCGACCGCCGGACCGCCGACCCCGAGCAGGTCGTCGTCGAGGCGGTGCCGGGCCGCCGGCTCGCGTACACCTGGCACACCTTCACCCCCGAATGGGCGAAGGCGGTGCGCCTGGACGACGAGGTGTACGAGCTCCTCTCCCGGGAGCGCAGGTCCACCGTCACCTTCTCGATCGAGCCCTCCGGCGACATGGTCAGGCTGACCGTCACCCACGACGGCCTGGAACCGGACGGCATCGTGCGCGGGCTCATCGGGGAGGGCTGGCCCGCGATCGTCTCCAGTCTGAAGTCGCTCCTGGAGACCGGCGAGGAGCTGCCGGAACCGCCCCGCTGACCCATTCGAGTCGTCTCCCGGGCCTCTCGCCCGCCACGCCCGCCCCATTGATCATCTTTTTCTCCTCTCGTCGGTTCTGATACTCCGGTCGGCGATCCCTCGCCGGCCTTCCGACCGGTCAGTGACTGAGTGACTGAGCGACTCAGCGACGAAAGGGGAGGGTGTCCGACGTGCCGTCACGCCGATACGTACAGGGCTGGGGAGCGCTCTCCCTCGCCGTCGGGGCCGTACTCGTCACCACCGCCGCCGCGCAGCCGTCCGACGACGGCCGCACGCCGGGCGCGGCCGGCCCGGAGCCCGCCGTCGTCATGGTCGGCGCCTGCCCCGGGGACGGCGGGCTCTGCCGCGTGCCCCGCACCACCGTGTTCCTGGACGCCCCCGCCGCCGTCACCCTGCCCGCCGGGGCCACCCACCCCCTCGACCTCGCCCTGCGCAGCCCCGGGCGGCTCACCGACGTGACCGTCACCGACCGCCGGGGACGGCGGATCGCCGGCCGGACCGGCGCCGACGGCACCCGCTGGACCAGCGACGCCGGGCTGCCCGCCGGAGGCGCGTACACCGCCCGGCTCGTCCTGGAGGAGACCGGCCCGGGCGGCCCCCGCCGCCGGGTCGTCCGGATCGCCGTCCGGACCCCGAAGGCCCCCGCCGGAGAACGACTCACCGTCGTCTTCAGCCCGCATGAAGGCCCGGCTGAAGGCCCGCATGCAGGCCCCCGTGGAGGCTCCCACGGCGGCCCCCGTGGCGGCCCCGAGCCCCGTACGTACGGCGTGGGCCAGCCGGTCACGGCGGAGCTCAGCCACCCCGTCCCGGCCCACGACCTCGCCGCCCGCCGGGCCGTCGAACGTGCCCTGGACGTACGCAGCGAGCCCCGCGCCGAAGGCGCCTGGCACTGGGTGGACGCCGACACCCTGCACTACCGGCCGCGCACCTACTGGCCCGCCCGCGCCACCGTCCGGGTCCGCTCCGGGCTCGACGGAGTCCGCGTCACCGACCGTCTCCACGGTGGCCCCTCACGGCCCCTCACCTTCTTCACCGGCGCCCGGGTCGAGGCCGTCACCGACGTCGCCGCCCACGAGATGCGGGTCTACCGCGACGGCCGGCTGCTGCGGGTCATCCCCGTCACCACCGGCAAGCGCGGCTTCCGCACCCGGGTCGGCACCAAGGTCGTCCTCGGCAAGGAGTCCCTGGTCCGGATGCGCGGCGACTCCATCGGCATCGCCCGCGGCAGCCGCGAGTTCTACGACCTCAAGGTCCGCTGGGCCACCCGGGTGACCTGGAGCGGCGAGTACCTCCACGCAGCCCCCTGGTCCCTCGACGCGCAGGGCAGCACCGACGTGAGCCACGGCTGCACGGGCATGTCCACCGAGGCGGCCCGCTGGTTCTTCCGCACGGTCCGCGAGGGCGACCTCGTCCGGGTCGTCAACGGCTACGGGAAGACGATGACCCCGTTCGACAACGGCTACGGCGACTGGAACCTCGGCTGGCCCGAGTGGCTGCGTGGCAGCGCCCTCGGCGCCGCCACGGCCCGTACCGGCGCCGCCGGGAGCCCGCTGCGCCCCGCCCTCTGAGCCCGGCCCCCACGGCCGCGAACCCCGCCGTCAGTCGTTGACGGCGGTCAGGAGCACCACGGAGTCGTTCACCGCGGTCAGACCGTGACGCTCCTTGGGGAGCATCCGCAGCACGCCCGGTCCCAGTTCGTCCGCCCAGCCGGGGGTGGTCAGCCGGACCCGTCCGCTCAGCACCTGGAGGCTCGCCGCCGGGGGAGCGTTGTGCTCGTCCAGGGACGTGCCGGCCGTCAGCGCGATCACGGTCTGCCGCAGCACGCCGTCGTGCAGCACCAGATGGGCGCTGCGCCCGTGCGGGGCGGTGCGGGCGGCGGCCAGGTGCTCGTCGGCGAGGGCGGTGAGGTCCAGGTTCATACCCCCAGCCTCCCGTCTGCGCACCGGGACGCAACTCGGGCGCGACTCGGAACCACGCGCCCGTCCTACGGCTCCGGCAGCAGCGCGCCCGTCAGATGGTCGTACGCCACGTGCGCGTGGAGCCGGACACCGGTCACGAGGGTGTCGTCGTCGGCGTAGAAGCGCGGATTGTGGTTGGTGACGAGACCGCGCCCGCCCTCCTCCGGCACCGGCCGCCCGGCGGCGTCCAGCGTCGCGTCCTGGACGCCGAGCATCACGTACAGGCCGCCGAAGCGCGAGACGAACTCGGAGACGTCGTCGTAGCCGAGGGTCGCCCCGGTCTCCGTGACCCGCTCCTCGCCCGCCACCCGCCGGAGGGTCGGCAGCGCCGCCTCCACCCAGGGGCCGGTGTTGTGCACCGGCGGCACCGGCTGGAGGTACTCCACCTCGGCCGTCGCCCCGTACGCCGCCGCCGAGTGCTCGGCCAGCCGCCGGAGCCGTTCCCGCACCTCCGCCATGTCGGACTCCACCGCGCAGCGGACCGTGCCCCAGAGCGTCACCGTCTGGCCGATGATGTTGAACCGGCCGACGTCCTCGACATGGCCGATGGTGACCGTGACCGGGTCGAAGGCCGAGACCTGCCGGTACAGCTGCCCGATGCCGGTGAGCACCGCCCCGGCCGCCGGCATCGGGTCGACGCCCTGCCACGGCGTGGAGCCGTGCACCTGGTGGCCCGTGAGGGTGATCCGGACCAGGACCGAGGCCCCGTACTGGTTGCCCACCCGGTAGCCCACGTACCCCTTCGGGTACGGCGTCACGTGCATCCCGAACGCCATCGTCGGCACCGGGTCGGCGAAGGCGCCCGCCTCGACCATCGCGAGCGCCCCGCCGGTCTCGGTCACCGGCGGGCCCTCCTCGGCCGGCTGGAAGACGAGGACGACCGTGCCCGGCAGCCGGTCGCGCACCCCCGCGAGGACCGTCGCCGCCCCCATCAGCATCGCCGTGTGGCAGTCGTGGCCGCAGGCGTGCGAGACCGGGAACGGTCCGCCCGGATAGTCCGCGTCCACCACGTCCGAGGCGAAGTCCGCCCCGCACAGGTCCTGCACCGGCAGCGCGTCCGTGTCCGCGCGCAGGGCCGCCACCCGCCCGCCGCCCCCGCCGGCCGTTCCCCGCAGCACGCCCACCACCCCGTGTCCGGCGATGCCCGTGCGCACCTCGTCGAGCCCCAGGCTCCGCAGGTGGCCGGCGACGAGCCGGGCCGTCGCCTCCTCCCGGTTGGACAGCTCGGGGTGCCGGTGGAGATGGCGGCGCCAGGCGATCACCTGGGCGGCGGTCTCCCCGGCCAGCCGGTCGAGCGCGGTGTGCACGGGATCGTCGGTCATGGTCCGCATGATCGCACCGACAGGGACGGCGGGACACGGGGACACGACTGCACGGTTCCGGGGCCGTACCCACGGTCGCGGGTACGGCCCCGGAGACGGTCTTGGGGGCGCGGGGCGGACGGGCGTCAGCCGGTGAAGACCTCGACGAGGGACCAGATCGCGAGGCCCGCCATGCAGACACCGCCGACGCGCTGCACGGTCTTGAGCGGGACGCGCTTGGCGATGAAGCGGCCGGCGACCAGGGCCAGGGCGGAGACGGAGGTGAGGGCGAGGAAGGAGCCGATCGCGGTCGACGCGGTGCCGTTGGTGGCGGCGAGGTTGGCGGTGGTGATCTGCGTCAGGTCGCCCCACTCGCTGATGAAGACGGCCGTGAACGCGGCGGAGAACACCGGCCAGAAGCCGGTGACGGTCGCGCCGCCCGTGTCCTCCCCGGCGTCGTCGCCCCCGCCCCGCAGCAGGACGAAGGCGCCGAAGCCGAACAGCAGCGCGGAGACGAGCCTGACGGTCCAGCCGGGGAGCAGCCCGAGGAGGCTGCCCGCCCCCACGGCGATGGCGACGTGCGCCGCGAAGGCGGCGGAGGTGCCGAACCACACGTACAGGGGCCGCATGCGCGTGCCCATGGCGAGCGACGCGAACATCGTCTTGTCGGGAAGCTCGGCGAGGAAGATGAGCCCGAAGGCGGTGACGATCGCCAAGGGGTCGAGGTGCATACCGGCGCTCTCTGCTCGGTCCGGGCCCGGTGGCTCCGCACGGCACCTCGGTGGGCGACGGGAGGACCACTCGGCCCGGCATGACGGACCACGCCCGCGGAGGTGCGGACGTGGTGATGCCTGGCCGAAGGTCTCGCCCGTCCGCGTCGTGCGCGGACCCGGTCACCGGGAACCCGGGGGCTCCAGTGTGTCGACGACCGGTTCGCAGGGCTACTCCCCTTCGCTGCCCACCAGTGTAAGGGACGGCCCCGGACCCCGGCCGACGGCGGGGGAGGGGGACGGGAAGGCACGGGACACGCCAGCGGCCCGCGGCACACCGGGACCGCTGCCCGTTCTGCGTACGATCATGTAATGCACGCAGCCGGCCCCCGGCCCCAGCGCCGGCTCGCCACCGCGACGCGGACCCAGGTCACCCTCGGCCGCGCCCTGCCCGTTCTGGTCCTGTTCCTGCTCGTCGGCATGGACCTCGTCACCCCCGCCTCCGAGCGCGTCGACCGGCTCCTCATCGTCGTCCCCGCCCTCGCCGCCGCCACCTGGAGCGTGTCCGGCACCCTCGGCATGGGCGTGCTCGCCATGGCACTGCAGGCCGTGCTCGTCGCCGTCCGGGAGCGGCCCGGCGAGATCAGCCTGCTCGCCGGCGAGAGCCTGATCCTGGGCGTCACCGTCGCCTCCGCCTGGGTCAGCGCCGTCCGCACCCGCTACGAACGGGACCTCGCCGAGGTGACCGCCGTCGCCGACGTCGTCCAGCGGGTCGTGCTCCGTCCGCCGCCGCCCCGTCTCGGCCCCGTCGAACTGCACCTGCTGTACGTCGCCGCCGCGGCCAAGGCCCGCATCGGCGGCGACTTCTACGAGGTCGTCCAGATCCCCGGAGCCGTACGGATCATGCTCGGCGACGTCCAGGGCAAGGGTCTCGGCGCCGTCGAGACCGCCTCCGTCCTCCTCGGCGTCTTCCGCTCCACCGCCTACGACGCCCCCGACCTCCCCGCGCTCGCCGACCGCCTCGACGAGGGGCTGGCCCGGTACGCGGCCTGGGACCCCGACTCCGACGCCGCCGAACGCTTCGCCACCGCCGTCCTCGTCGAACTCCCCGACGGCCGGGACACCGCCCGCCTCCTCAACTGCGGCCACCCCGCCCCGCTGCTCCAGCACGGCACCGACGTCACCCCCGTGGACGCCGCCGAACCCTCGCTGCCGCTCAACCTCGCCGGCCTCGCCGACTCCCACCACCACGTGGAGGAGTTCCCCTTCGGGCCCGGAGACCGGCTGCTGCTCTACACCGACGGCGTCAGCGAGACCCGCGACCGCGACGGCGCCTTCTACCCGCTGGAGGAGCGCGCCCGCCGCTGGGCCGCCGCCCCCTCCGAGCAGGTCCCGGAGCTGCTCCACCGGGACCTCGCGGCCTACGGCGCCGGCGGTCTCGACGACGACGTCGCCGCCCTGCTCGTCGTCCGCACCGGAGCGACCCCGGTAGAGATCCATCCCCGGTGACGCCCGGCGGAACGGCTCCGTCCGCCCTCAAACGTCGACTTCGAGGCAGCCTGGGTCGTTCCCGCCCGCTTCCGCGATCCATGCGCCCTTCATGCGCTCTGGCCACCGCATTCCCGATACATGAGGCTTGCACGCGTTCGGAACGACGGTCCGGAACGCCGGACGGTCGTATCTCCAGCCGAGAGGAACGGGTGCACGTGCCCCAGGAGACCCCCATCACCGACGGCTCGTCCGAGGAGTTCCCGGGATTCCCCGGGGTCAGGACGGCCCTCACCGAGGCCGACACGGACCGCATCGCAGCCGACGGCCTGTGGGCCTCCGGCGGCACCGTCCACCCCGAGGCCGTCCGCTTCGGCCAGACCGTCGTCACCGCCCTCCTGGCGGAGGACGCGGCCCCCGAGGAACTGCTCCCCGCCGGACTCGCCGAGCGGGTGGCCCGGGTGCGCGGCCTGACCCTGCCCGGATACCACCGCGTCGAGACCGACGACGGCCACCGCCTCTCCGCCTTCAGCCTGCGGCAGCTCGCCCCCGGCCCGCACCCCCTCGTCGTCCTCCCGTCCGGCTGGACCCCCTTCGGCTGGGGCCTCTTCCCCGGCGCGTACCTCGCCCTCGCCCTGCGCGGCTACCACGTCCTCGCCTACACCCCGCGCGGCCTCGGCATCCCCGGCCTCCCCACCACCTCCGAGGGGTACGTCGACGTCGCGGGCCCGCTCGACGTGGCCGACGGCTCGACCGTCGTCGACTTCGGCATCGAGCGGTTCGCCCCCTCCGCCGTCGGCTTCATGGGGGAGTCGTACGGCTCCGGCATCAGCCAGCTCGTCGCCGCCCACGACGAACGCGTCGACGCCGTCGTCGCCCTCAGCACCTGGGGCGACCTCGCGACCAGCCTCTACGACCACCGGACCCGCCACCTCGCCGCCGTGAAGGCCCTCATCGGCTTCACCGGCGGACCCGTCGAGGAGAAGTTCGACGAGGAGAACCGGGCGATCCTCGACGACTTCCTGAACGACCGGAACCTCGACGCCGTTGTCCGCTGGGGCGAACGCCGCTCCCCGGCGACGTACCTCGACCTCACCGAGGAGCACGGCACGCCCACCTTCTGCTCGAACACCTGGCACGAGAGCCTCTTCGCGGTCAACCAGACCGTCGACTCCTTCGACCGGCTCCGCGTTCCCAAGCGGCTCAACCTCTGGATCGGCGACCACGCCGCCCCCGAGGGCGCCGGCCTCCTCGGCATCGCGCCCGTCACCCCCGATCCGGTCCTGGACGAGGCGTACGCCTGGCTCGACCACCACCTCAAGGGCGAGCCGAACGGCGTGGAGGAGTGGGACGAGGTCTGTGCCCAGGTGATGTTCACGTACGTCACCGAGCCCGTGCCCGACCCGGTCACCGGACAGCCGGCCGGCGCCCGGCGGATCGTCGAACCCGCCGTCCGCGAGTCCCGCCCCACCTGGAGGGACGTCACCCTCCGCCACGAGGTCCTCGGGCTCACCGGCGACGGCGCCGGCGGCAGCGACGGCCGGCTCGTCCCCGCGGGGGAGGCGGAGGAGACCACCGGCTGGCGCCGCACCTTCCTCGCCGGCGTCGACACCGAGGCCACCGCGATGGGCGAACTGCTCAGGACCGGCCAGGCCGAGTGGAGGGGCGAGCCCAAGATCTACGACATCCGCAAGATCGACCGGCGGCACGCCCTCGTCTGGGCCACCGGACCCCTCGTCCCGGCCGACGGCGGCACGGTCGGCCGCCGGGTCCGCGGCGTCCCCCGGCTCCGCCTCACCGTCCGCTCCACCGCCACCGCGGCCGGCCTCATCGCCCACCTCTTCGACGTGGCCGAGGACGAGACGGCCCGGATCATCACCCACGAGCCGCTGAACGTCCACGGCCTGACGGCCGACCAGGACACCACCGTCACCTGGCGCCTCCAGGCCGCCGCCTACGACATCCCCGCCGGCCACCGCCTGATGCTCGTCGTCGACAGCAAGGACCCGCTGTACGGGGACGCCTCCGTCACCTGGACGCAGACCGGGATCGGCTCGCCGCCCGGCGCCGAGTCCTTCCTGGAACTGCCGCTCGGCTGAGCCCCCTCCGGCGGGAGGCGGCGCCAGGATCAGGCGTGGTACGCCGGGATGTGCGCCGCCGCCCAGCCGGCCAGCTCGCGGGAGCAGGCGGCGACCGACTCGCGCCAGGTGCGGTCCGCGCCGTCGCCGGCCTCGTCGCTCACGTGCTTCACGATGCGCAGCGGCACCCCGGCGAGCTCCGCCGCGGCCGCGAGGGCGTAGCCCTCCATGTCGACCAGCGGGGCCCGCTCGGCGAGCCGGGCACGGGCGGCCTCGTCGGAGATGAACGCGTCCCCGGTGGCGAGGACCACGTCACCGCCGTCGGGGAGCGCGATCGGCGCCCCGTACGTCTCGCCGGTCAGCGTGGCGAGCAGCTCGCCGTCCAGATCGTGCTGGACGACCGTGCCGACGACGTGCGTGCCCGTCCAGCCCGCGCGCAGGGCGCCCGCGGTGCCGAGGTTGACGATCCCCGACGGGCGGGGCCCCCGGCCCAGGACCGTGGCGAGCGCGGTCGCCGCGTTCACCTTGCCCATGCCGGTGAGGAGCACGGGCAGGCCGGTGTCGAAGAACTGCGCCTCCTCCTTGACGGCGAGGACGAGCAGCGGCCGGTCGGGGGTGATGTCTCCCAGGAGTTCCATGGACCCCACGCTAATTCGCCCACCCCGGGACCGTACAGCCGGGACGGTGGGAGCCGGGCGGTCCGGCGGCGGTGACACAGCGCTTCCCCGACTCCACCCATAGTGGTGACAAACCGTCACCGTGCCCTTCCCGGTGGCCGGTTTCCGGCCCCGAGGTGATTCTTTCGCCAGGACGCTTGTGCACCGCCCCGTCGCCCGGCACGCTCCTCGTATGAACACGGCCAGGCATGCCAGTGAACGTCTGATGAGCTGGCCCTCGCTGATCCGTGGCCGTGCGCACTGCGGTGCGGAGCTCGGCCTCGGGACGGCGACGGAGGAGATCGTCCACTTCCACGGCGAGCACGAGGCCGACGTCCACCTCACCCGCGCGATGGTCGCCCGACTGCGACCCGCCCTCCAGGCCTCGACCGCGGTACGGCTCCGCGCCGGCTCCGGCTGGGTGACGGTCCGGCTCGACGCGAGCTCCGACATCGACCTGCTCGCCACCCTCGTCAGCGCGGCGCTCCAGGCCACCGCCGCCCCCGACGCGGCTCCGGACCGCTGTACCCGCGCCCGCCCGGCCCTCGTCGTGCGCTGACCGGGCGGGCGCGCGCCGGGCGTCAGGCGCGCGCGCCGTCGCCCGTCTCCCGGCCGGGAACCGGGAAGAGCATGCAGGTGCTGGTGGCGTGCGCGAGGAGCCGGTCCTCCGCGTCGTACAGCCCGGCCTCGGCGAGCGCGGTGCGCCGCCCCTGCGAGATCACCGTGCCGACCGCCCGGATCTTGCCCGTGTCCCTCGTGACCGGCCGCAGGAAACGGGTCTGCAGGTCGAGCGAGGTGTACGCGGTCCCCAGCGGCAGTGTGGTGTGCACCGCGCAGCCCGCCGCCGAGTCGAGGAGCGTGGCGTAGACCCCGCCGTGCACGCTGCCGATCGGGTTGTAGTGCTCCTCGCCGGGCTCCAGGGCGAAGACCGCCCGGCCGTGCTCGACCTCCTCCAGCGAGAACCCGAGCAGCGCCGCGATCGGCGGGCCGGGCAGCCGGCCCGCGATCATCTCGCGCAGGAAGTCGAGGCCCGCCATCGACGCCGCCGCCCGCGCCGTGGCCCCGGCGTCCTCCCACTCGACCGTCCGCGACCGCCCCATGTCCACTCCGCTCCGTCGTGCCGTCCGCCGCTCCGACGGCTGGCTCTGTGCAGCGAAGCTAGCCTTCGGGTCGGCTGACTGTCAACGGCGCAGTCAGGTGGCTAGAGTGGGACGATGAAGTGGCTGGAGACGGACACCGAGAACTGCTCGGTCCGCCGCACCCTGGACCTGGTGGGCGAGAAGTGGAGCCTGCTCATCCTGCGCGACGCCTTCAACGGCGTCCGCCGGTACGACGACTTCCGCCGCCACATCGGCCTCTCCGAGGCCGTCCTCGCCGACCGGCTGCGCAAACTCGTCGCCGCCGGCGTGCTCCGCAGCGTCCCCTACCGGGAACCGGGCGCCCGCACCCGCAACGAGTACCGCCTCACCCCCAAGGGCATCGACCTCTGGCCCGTCCTGCTCGCCCTGAAGCAGTGGGGCGACACCCACACCGGCGACCCCGAGGGCCCCTCCCTCGACATCCGCCACACCGCCTGCGGCTCGCCCGTCCGGGTCGTCGTCCAGTGCGCCGGCGAGGACGCCGAAGTCCTCACCGCCCGCGAGGTCACCGTCACCCCCGGCCCCGGCGCCCGCCCCCTCCCCTGACCCCCGCCCACCCGTTCGGCCGTACCGCTGCGGGACCCGGCCCTCCGGCGGGTACCGGACCAGACATGCCCCCCACCTCCGGTACGTCACGCGAGCAGCCGCCGCACGAACACGCCCCCTGGTTCCAGCGGTTGCACCTCCGTCTGCTCGACTCGTCCGTGGGGCTCGCCTGGAACCGCGGCCGCGCCATGGAACTCATGCACCGCGCCATGGGGTTCGCCGCCCTCAGCCTCCTCACCCTCGTTCCCCTCCTCATCGTCGTGGCCGCCGCCGACCTCTCCCGCGGCCAGGGCTTCGCCCGCTGGCTCATCCAGGGACTCGGCGTCACAGAGGTCTCCCAGGAAGAGGTCGAACTGCTCTTCGGGCAGCCCGGCCAGGCCCTCCAGCGCACCACCGCCTTCGGCCTCGCCGCCCTCGCCGCCTTCGGCGTCACCTTCGGTTCCGCCGTCCAGACCGGCTACGAACGCGCCTGGGACCTCCCCACCGCCCGCTGGCACACCATGTGGCGCCACATCGTCTGGCTCGCCGTCCTCATCGCCGCCCTCCTCCTCTTCGTCGCCTTCCCCGCCCCCGAGCGCGCCCCCGCCGGCGTCACCGCCCTCGTCGCCCTGGGCGACCTCCTCGGCACCTTCCTCTTCTTCTGGTGGTCCCAGCGCTTCCTCCTGTGCGGCCGCATCCGCTGGCGCGCCCTCCTGCCCGGCGCCGTCCTCACCGCCCTCGGCCTCCTCGGCCTGCGGATCTTCTCCCAGCTCGTCTTCTCCCCCCTGATCGCCTCCAACGCCGTCACCTACGGCCAGTTCGGCACCGTCCTCGTCCTCCAGTCCTGGCTCGTCGGCGTCGGCTTCGTCGTCTACGGCAGCGCCCTCGTCGGACGCCTCGTCCACGAGAACCTCGTCCGCCGCCGCCTCACCCGCACCGGCCTCCCCTGACCGGCCCGGCCGCCGCCGCTCCCGCGCGCTCACACGATCCGGTGATCCACTCGCGAGCGGCCGGGCGGGCCCGTCCCGGCCGCTTGGATGGAGGCATTCCATCGGTCCGTCGAGAGAGAGCCGCCCATGGCGAACACCTGGCTGCCGCCCGCCCAGTACGTCGACACGCTGCCGAGAGCGACGGCGTACGCCTGCCTCTACTTCACCGACACCGCGGGCCGTCCCTTCCAGCTCCGCGCCGCCTACCGCACCGAGCCGTGGCAGTGGCCCGGCGGCAACATGGACCCGGGGGAGACGCCGTGGGAGACGGCGGTGCGCGAGTGCCGCGAGGAGACCGGGATCGTCTTCACCGGCGAGCCGCGCCTCCTCGGCACCCACTTCGTCACGGACCGGGGCGAGGACTGGCCCGCCAACCACATCGGCTTCATCTTCGACGGCGGCGTGCTGACGGACGAGCAGATCGCCGCCGTCGTCCTCGATCCGCGGGAGCACAGCGAGTACCGATTGCGGACCCTGGAGGAGTGGGAGGGGGAGATGGAGCCGCGCGAGTTCGTCCGGCTCGCCGAGATCGACCGGGCCCGCAGGACCGGGACGACCGTGTACGTGGAGACCGGCCCCGCCGGGGCATGAGAGCGGGGCCCGTCCGCCGGGGACGGGCCCCGCCCGGGCGCGCTCAGGCCCGGCAGCCCACCATCGGGTGGGCTATGTCGATGACGAACCGCTCCGGCGAGTGCAGCCGGAAGGTCTTGTACGCGGGCTTGGTGTCGAAGGCGGCTCCGATGGTGATCACGCCCTCGAAGTCGCCGGTCAGCGCGACCCCCTTGAGCGTGGGCAGATAGATCTTCAGCAGTCGGGGGCCCTGGTAGACGGACCGGCCGGCGTCGTCGTGGGCCGCGGCGGGGGAGAGTGAGATCTGGAGGAAGTACTTCCCCGCGAGCGGGACCTTGTTGCCCGAGCCGTCGTACCGCAGCTCCCTGACCTCCTGGACGGAGACCGGCGGCAGGCTGCCCCTGACGTCGATCACGAGCCGGTCGAAGGTGGAGTGCCCGCCCCAGCGGGCGTTGACGGCGAGGGCCGTGGCCGGGACGGTCGCGCTCCGGGAGGGGGCGCTCGACGCGCCGGCCGGGATGGTGGCGCCGATTCCGGCGGCCAGCAGGATGCCCGCGGCGACGGCCGCGAGACTCCGATGGTGAAGCATGGCGTCCCCCACATTTCTCCTGCTCCGGGGACAGTGGTGGGTCACTGGCGGAGACACCTGTCACCACCATACGGTTCCGCGTTTCATCAGGAAATAGGGGAAAATTCCGATATCTGCGGCCGCGTGGTCGGTGGGACATCCGGGCCGGCCGGACCGTAACCACTCGGGCTCCCAGCAGTTGACCAGGGCATGAAGAAGCGCAGCATGCTCGCCATCGCCTCCCTCGCCGCAGGCGTCGTCACCGCCCTCGTCACCCCGCCGCCGCAGGCCAGCGCCGCGGAGAACCCCCTCGGTCTGGGCGGGGCCACCGGACTCCTCCAGGACGACGGCGCCGCGGAGGTCCTCCACGAGACCGTCACGACCGTGGAGAACACCGTCGCCGACAGCTCCGCCCAGGGACTCCGCTGACCCCCGGCCCCCTTTCACTCCCGGTGCCCCGCGTCCCGACCGGCGCGGGGCACCGGCGCGCCGTGACCCGCCAGGAGGCGGCCCGTGCGCGCGTCGTGCGCGGGTAATGACAGGATGTCCCCATGAGCAACAACGTTTTCTTCGACATCACCATCAACGACGAGCCGGCCGGCCGGATCGTCTTCAACCTCTTCGACGAGGTCGTCCCGAAGACGGCGCGCAACTTCCGCGAGCTCGCCACCGGCCAGAACGGCTTCGGCTACGAGGGCTCCTCGTTCCACCGCGTCATCCCCGCCTTCATGCTCCAGGGCGGTGACTTCACCCGCGGCAACGGCACCGGCGGCAAGAGCATCTACGGCGAGAAGTTCGAGGACGAGAACTTCCAGCTCAAGCACGACCGCCCGTTCCTGCTCTCGATGGCGAACGCGGGCCCGAACACCAACGGTTCGCAGTTCTTCATCACCACCATCGTCACCGACTGGCTGGACGGCAAGCACGTCGTCTTCGGCGAGGTCGTCGAGGGCCAGGACCTCGTCAAGAAGATCGAGGCCCTGGGCTCCCGCTCCGGCGCCACCAGCGCCAAGGTCACGATCAGCAAGTCCGGCGTCGTCGAGGGCTGATCCGGCCCCGCCCGACACCCCACGGAACGGGGCGGGCGGAGCGGCGTCCACCGGACACCCCTCCCACCGCCCCGGCCTCCGGAAGCCTCAGCTCCCCTCGCCGCCGTACCGGCGCTCGAACTTGGCGACGCGCCCCTCCGTGTCCACGGTCCGCGCCTTGCCCGTGTAGAAGGGGTGACTCTCCGAGGAGATCTCGACGTCGATCACCGGATAGGTGTTGCCGTCGTCCCACTCGATGGTCTGCTCGCTCGTCGCGGTCGACCGGGTCAGGAACGCGTACCCCGCCGAGCGGTCACGGAAGACCACGGGCCGGTAGTCGGGCTGCTTGTCCTGCTGCACGGGACCTCCTCGCCTCGGGCGGCCGCCGCGCGACCGCCCCGCCTCGTCCGGCCCGAACGGCACGGACCCTCCCCAGCCTCTCCGCCCCCACCTCCGCCGACCAGCGCCGCTGGCCCGACCGGGTGAGACCTATCCGCCGTGCCGCGGCCAGCGGGCCGCGAGGAGCAGCGCGATGTCGTCGGGGCGGTCCGACGACCGCACCGCCTCGTGTATCAAGCGGTCCGCCGCCTCCGCCAGCGCCAGCGAACCCGTCGCCGCCAGCGTCCGCCGCAGCCGCTCCACCCCCTCGTCGATGTCCGCGCCAGGACGCTCCACCAGGCCGTCCGTGAACAGCGCCAGGACCGCGCCCTCGGCCAGTCGCAGCCGCGTCACCGGATACGCGGCACGGCTGTCCACCCCGAGCACCACGCCGCCCGCGATGTCCAGCAGCTCCGCCGTCCCGTCCGGATGCCGCAGCAGCGGCTGCGGATGCCCGGCCCGCACCGCCCGGACCTCCCCCGACCGCGCGTCCAGGACCATGTAGCAGCAGCTCGCGAACTGACCCGGATCCAGATCGATGAGGAGCCGGTTGGTGCCCTGCACGACCTCCTGCGGCGGCAGCCCGCTCAGCGCGAACGCCCGTACGGCGCTCCGCAGCTGACCCATCGTCGCCGCCGCCGCGACCCCGTGCCCCTGTACGTCCCCGATCACCAGCGCCAGCTCTCCCCCGGCCGTCTCCACCACGTCGTACCAGTCGCCGCCCACGTCCATGCCCTGCGTACCGGGCAGATAGCGCGCCACCGTCTCCAGGCCCTCCCGCACCGGCAGCCGATGCGGCAGCAGCGCGTCCTGGAGCCCCCGCGCCACCGCGGCCTCGGAGTCGTACCGCTGCGCCCGCTCCAGCGCCTGCGCGATCAGCCCCGCCAGCGCCGTGAGCACCGCCCGCTCCTCCGGGCCGAAGTCCCGCGGCCGGTCGAAGCCGAGGATGCACGAACCCACCGGCCGGCCCGAGGCGATGAGCGGCAGGAAGGCCCGCGCCCCCGTCTCCGCGTCCAGCGGCAGCCCCGGATAGGCCCGCCGCAGGCTCTCCATCGACTCGAAGAACAGCGCCCGGCCGGACGTCAGCGTGTCCACCCCCGGCAACCGGGCGTCGAGCGCCACCCCGTCGAACGGGTCCAGGAAACCCGGTGGGAACCCCGTCTCCCACGCCAGGTACAGCCGCCGGTCGCTCAGCAGGTAGATCGCCAGCTGCCGGCCGCCGAAGGCCGGCAGCAGCTCCTCGGTGACCACCGCCGACACCTGCCGCGCCGTCATGGCCTCCGTCAGCGCGATCGCCAGCGCCACCGGCCGGTAGAGCGACGCCGACCGCGCGTCCTCCGGCCCGAGCCCGTCCCCCGCCCGGGCGGACGGCTTCGGGGACGGTACGGCGGGAAGGACGGGCCCGGTCCGCGCCTCGGCCTCCTCCGCCGCCGGGACGTCCTCCGGGACGAGGACCATGGTCACCCCGTCCCGCCCCGGGTGCAGCGACACCGACAGCCAGTGGCCGTCCTCCGGACGCGCCAGGAACCGCACCGGCTCGCTCGACAGCAGAGCGGCCCGCAGCTGCTCCTCGTGGAACGGGTGGGCGAACCACGGCAGCGCCTCCCACAGCGGCCGCCCCGCCAGGGCGCGGCGCGGCCGTCCGAGGAGCCGCTCGGTGCGCTCGTTCACATAGGTGACCCGGCCGAGCCGGTCGATGGCCAGGATGGCCCGCGGCAGCCGGTCCGTGGCGTCCGAACCGATCAGCCCCGTTCCCAGGTCCACCAGGGCGCCCGCCAGGTGCCGGTGACCGTCCGCCCCCACGAACCGCGAGCGCGTCGACACCTCAAGGAGGTGCAGCCCGCCGTCCGGCCCCCTCAGCCGCAGCCGCCGCACCGACTTCCTGCCGTCCGCCTCGCCCGTCCGGCGGGCCGCCACCCACAGCGCGTAACCGTCCTCCGGCTCAAGCCGCGAGGTCAGCGCCTCGATCGGCAGCGGGGAGGCGTCGGGCACGCCGAGGATCGCCCGCAGCCCGTCGTCCATGGTCACGGTCCCCGCCGCCAGATCCCAGTCGAAGGACCCGAACCGGACCGGCGGCACCGCGCCCGACGGCAGCTGCACACAGACCGGGTCACCCGGCCACACCACGTCCGTCCCCTCGGCCGAGAGCCCCCCGAGGGACTCCCCGAGCCGCAGCCCCGACCTGGTCATCAGGGACCGGTCCCGTGCGCCGACCGGCAGCCCCGGCGACGGGGGCCGCAGCACCACGAGGACCCCGAACCGCTCCCGGCCGGCGACCACGGGCGCGTACAGCGACGCGAACGGGAACGGGAGGCTCGCCACCAGCTGCGGGAACCGCCGCATCGACTCCTCGACGTCCGCCAGGTACACCGCCTGCCCGGACCGGTGCACCTCGGCGACCGGGAACGGGCGGTTGGTGTGCATCCGCGACCACGGACGGAACAGCTCCCCCGGCAGCCCCGCGAGCACCGAGAGGCGCAGCAGCCCCTCCGTACCGGAGGACAGGTACACCCCGCCCGCGTACCCGCCGACCGCCTCGACGGCGTCCGTCGCCGCCTCCGCCAGCACCTGCGTCAGGGCCTGCGGTGGAGCGCCGGGGAGCACCCGGCCGGGGGCGCCGTCGAAGGACGGGCCGGGAGACGGGCCGTGCGGGGTCACACAGTCAGGATGCGCCCGCGACGAAACCCGTCGCATCCCGGACGCCCGGCCCCCGAGCGCCGACCCTGTTGACCCGGAGCTCCCGTACCGTCACACTCGGTGGTCGTCCGCCGCCGTCACCGGCGGCGGAGGGCACACCACCACCTCGCGCAAGGGGAACCGATGAGCGGCCGGGTACTTCCGTACGACGTCCACGGCGACGGACCGGGGAGGGCCCTCGTCCTCCACAACTGGTTCGGGGACCGCAGCAGCTTCGACCCGCTCCGCGCGCACCTCGACGCGTCGGCGGGCAGCTACGCCTTCCTCGACTGCCGCGGCTACGGCGAGGCCCGCGACGCCGACGGTGCCTACACCATGGAGGAGGTCGCCGCGGACGCCCTGGCCGTCGCCGACGACCTCGGCTGGGACTCCTTCTCCGTCATCGGCCACTCCATGGGCGGCAAGGCGGCTCAGCTGATGCTGCTCGACGCGCCCGACCGGGTCCGCTCGATCATCGGGATCTCGCCCGTCTCCGCCGCCGGCTTCCCCCTCGACGAGGAGAGCCGGCAGCTGTTCGCCGGCGCCGCCGACGACCCCGCGCTGCGCCGCGTCATCATCGACCACACCACCGGCGGCCGACACGGAGGACCGTGGCTCGACGCCGTCGTCGACCGCTCGGTGACCCGCTCCTCGGCCGCCGCCTTCCGCGCCTACCTGGACTCCTGGTCCGGCACCGACTTCCACGAGCGGGTCCGCGACAACCCGACGCCCGTGCTGCTGGTCGTCGGCGCGCACGACCCGGCGCTGGGCGCCGAGGCGATGGAGGCGACCTGGCTGCGCTGGTACCCGAACGCCCGCCTCGAAGTCCTGGCGGACGCCGGGCACTACCCGCCGGAGGAGACCCCGAAGGACCTCGCCCGGGCCATCGAGGCCTTCCTCGCCGCCTGAGGGACGGGGGAAGGGCGCGCGGCCCTGTGCCGGATGAGGCGACCGGCCGTCGGGTGGGACCCTGGAAGTACGGGCAGGGCCGTACGGGCCCTCCCGCGCGGGAATCGCCCACCGGGAAGGCGGCGCACCATGTACTTCGCCGACCGCACCGACGCGGGGCGGCAGCTCGCCGCCCGCCTCGTCCATCTCGAGGGCCATGACGTCGTCGTCCTCGGCCTGCCGCGCGGCGGGGTCCCGGTGGCGGCCGAGGTCGCCGATGCCCTGGGCGCGCCCCTGGACATCTGTCTCGTCCGGAAGCTGGGCGTGCCGAGCCGGCCCGAGCTGGCCATGGGGGCGATCGGCGAGGGCGGGGTCCGGGTCGTCAACGAGCAGATCGTGCGGGACGCGGGCGTGGCCGCGCGGGACCTGGAGGCGGTGGAGGAGCGCGAACGGACGGTCCTGGCCGAGCGGGCCCGCGCGTACCGGGGCAGCCGCAGGCCGGTGCCGCTGGAGGGGCGGACGGCGGTCGTCGTCGACGACGGGCTCGCCACCGGCGCGACCGCGCTGGCCGCCTGCCGGGCGGTACGGGCCGGGGGAGCCGCCCGGATCGTCCTCGCCGTACCGGTCGCGCCGCACGACTGGACGACCCGCGTCGGCGGCGAGGCCGACGAGACGGTCGCCGTCCACACCCCGGCGGGGTTCGCCGCGGTCGGGCAGTTCTACCAGCGGTTCGACCAGACGCCGGACGCCGAGGTGGTGGCCCTGCTCGACCGGAGCCGGGAGGAGCACGGCCCGGCCGTCCGGCACACCGCCGTACGGATCCCGGCCGACGGTCCGGTGCTGCCGGGCGATCTGGCCGTGCCGGACGGGGCGGCCGGGCTCGTCCTCTTCGCCCACGGCAGCGGCAGCAGCCGGCACAGTCCCCGGAACCGGTCGGTGGCCGCAGCCCTCAACCGGGCGGGGCTCGGCACGCTCCTCTTCGACCTGCTCACCGAGGCCGAGGCGGGCGACCGCTCCCGGGTCTTCGACACCCCGCTCCTCGCCGAACGGCTGGGCCGCGCCGCCGCGTGGACGTCCGGCAGGGCCGAGACCGAAGGCCTGCCGCGGGGCTACTTCGGCGCGAGTACGGGTGCGGCCGCCGCGCTGTGGGCGGCGGCCGCACCGGACGACGACGTGGCCGCCGTGGTGTCGCGGGGCGGCCGGCCCGACCTGGCGGGGGAGCGTCTCGCCGGGGTCAGGGCCCCGACCCTGCTGATCGTCGGCGGCCGCGACGACCTCGTCCTCGACCTCAACCGGCGGGCCGAGGCGCTGCTGCGCTGCGAGAGCCGGCTGGAGATCGTGCCAGGCGCCGGCCACCTCTTCGAGGAACCGGGGACCCTGGAAGAGGTGGCGGAGCTGGCCACGGCCTGGTTCACCCGCCACTTCGGGGCGGCGGCCGGGAAGGATCAGTAGGCGCCGTTGACGTTGTCGATGGAGCCGTACCGGTCGGCCGCGTAGTTGCAGGCGGCGGTGATGTTCGCGACGGGGTCGTACGGGTCGAGCGAGGTGCCCGGCACGTGGTAGGCGGTGAACGTCGGGTCGATGACCTGGAGGAGCCCCTTGGAGGGGGTGCCCTTCGCGGCGTTGGAGTCCCAGAGGTTGATGGCACGGGGGTTGCCGGAGGACTCGCGCATGACGTTGCGGAGGATGCCGTCGTACGAACCGGGGATGCCGTAGCGGGCCATGATGTCGAGCGACTCCCGGATCCAGCCGTCGAGGTTGTCGGCGTACCGGGTGGCGGCGACGGGAGCGGCCGGGACGGCGGCGGGCCGCGCGGCGGGGGCGGCGGCGCGGCTCGCGGACCGGCTCGCCCGTTCGGCGGAACCGGTGGAGGTCGGCTTCGCCGCGCTCTTCCGGGCCGCCGTCTTCGCCTTCTCCGTCTTCTTCGGGGCGGGGGCGGCCTTCGCGGAATCCCGACGAAGTGTCAGTTCGAGACCCGGGTGAATGAGTGACGGGTTGTCACCGACGGCCGCCTTGTTCGCCCGGTAAAGGGCCTTCCAGCCGCCCTGAATTCCCTTCCGCTGGGCGATCAGGGAAAGCGAGTCGCCCTTCACCACGGTGTACGCGTGGGCGGCGGGTGCTTTCGTGGCGGCAGCCGGGACGGCGCTCTGGGCGGCGGACACCGCGGCGGCGGGAGTCACGGCCGCGGGTGCGGCGGTGGCCTTGGCGGCGGGCGCGGCGCCGGCCGTGGCGGGCACGACCAGGGGCAGGGCCAGGGCGACTCCGCCGGTGCCCGCGAAGGCGAGACCACGGGAGACGGGACGGCGTCGGGGACGGCGGTGCTTGCCGTGAGCGGCCATGACGGTTTCCTCTCCGGCGCCTGCGAGGTGAGCTGTCGGGTTCGGACGGGAGGTGTCCGGCCGCGCGCACGCGGCTTCACCCCGAGCCGTTCCGGAGGGCCGGACCGGCGGTGTGGTGGGTCCCCCGCTCCTGCCGGTCGGGTGAAAAGGGAAGGTCTTTCGAGCGGTGGCAGGATTCGGCGATCCGCTCGAATGGGGGTGACCGTAGGCGAGGAATGCGGCGGGGAACAAGACGCGAATGCGCGAGAAAAGGAACGGCAAAGATCGCCTGTCCGGAATTCAAGATCGGCCGTTCCGGTGGTCCGCCCCGAATCCCTTGTGCCGTACGGCTCGTGGTGAAAACGGGTACGCCGGGGGAGCGGGGAGAGTGAGTCGCGTCACTGGATGCGGAATGTCCGAATGAGGTGTCTCATTCCCTTCGGGTGATGGTGTGGCGTAATGCCCTCGATCGGGCGTACTGATGGGGAGGTCGAGAGTGGTGAACGACACGCGGTTCACGTAAGGCGTAAATCGGGCATTCATCATTAATGATGTGGGAATGTCGCTCCCCACCCCGCTGCTCGACCCCGACGCCTTCGATCCCGACGTCCTCGACCGCGAGGCGGCCCGGCTCTACGAGAGCGCCGCCTGGAAGAAGACCCCCGCCTCCGCCTCCGCCCCCGCTCCGGAGTCCTGGCGGCGGCTGCTCTCCGTCCCCGTGGACCGGCTCGTCGCCGACGCGCTCGGCGCACTGCCGCCGGCCCCGCCGGCCGAGCGCCCGCTGCCCGGCCGGATCGGGGCCGCCCTCCCCGACCGGCTGCACGTCTGGCGCCGGATCGGCCGCCCCGATGTGCGGCCCTCCGTCCACCTGGCCTACGCGCGCCGGGTGCTGACGGAATGGGGCTGGCAGAACACCCCGTACAAGCTGCGGGACGCCCGCGGAGCCCGCTGCGTCTGCGGCGCTCTCCTCGCCGCCCACCGGCTCGGCCACGGAAGTGCCTCGACCATGAACGAGGCCGGCGCCTGGATCATGACCGAGCTGCGGTCCCGGGGCTGGCACGGCCTCATCGGCCCCTGGAACCGCGCCCCGGGCCGCACCGCGGAGGACGCCCTGGCCCTCCTCGACGCCACGATCCGGCGCGCGGCCCTGGCGGGCCGCTGAGCGCGGGGCGCCGAGGAGGTCTCGGGGGGGGGCTCAGCCGGTGGCGCTCGGCTCCCCGGTCTCGGTGTGGCCGGTGTACCGGCGCGACCAGGTGCCGTCGATGTCGGCCAGGATCGTGAAGCCGTACCCGCCGTCCGTGTAAGCCACCGCGTTGAACCGGTCCTCCCGCGAGGAGCCCGCCGCGACCGTGTACGTCCACGGGCCGTCCGACCGGGAGGCGTGGGGACGCACGCCGCGGAGGGTGCCGAAGTGGTGGTCGAAGCCGCGGTTCTCCTGCATGAGGATCACCATGTGACGCACGTCGGTCAGGGTGCCGGTGGCGGCCCGCGCGGCGGCCGAGGCCGAGGCCGTCGCCGACGGCAGCGCCGCCCCCCCCCCGCGACGAGCCCCGCGCCGATCCCGACGAACCCCCTGCGGCTGATGGGAAGCATGCCCCGCCCCTCCTGTCACGGCGTGCCCTCGCGGCACGCCGGCAGACGTGATGGGGGAGCGGCGGCCAAAGGTATACGCCCGTGCGGTAAGGAGTCGGTGAGCAGCCAGGTCCCGTCCGACCGGCCGGGCCCGACCTGTCACCTGATGGGTGCCAGGTGTGACCAATAAGCGCGTTGAGGAGCCGTCAGGTCACCCGGGGACCCGCTCCGCTCACGGGCGGCGTCGGTCGGGGCCCGTGCCGCGGACGACGGGGACGAGGCCGCGCAGTGCGAGGCCGGCGGCTATCAGGGTGGTCGCGGCCACGACGAGGCCGAGGACGACGAGCGGGGAGAGGCCGCCACCGGTGGCGGCGAGCCCCGCGCCACCGCCGCCGACCGCGCCGGCGCCGAGGGGTTTTCCGTACATGGGGATTCCTTTCTGCGGACCCGGGAGGGTCAGGTGGCGACCCAGCGCTCCTGCCGGCGCAGGGCCAGGTCGATCAGGGACTTCACGAACACCAGCTGCCGGAACGCGTCGTACAGCAGCTCGGGCACGAGCGGTGCCGCGAGGAGCACGGCCCGGCGGCCCGCCCGGCGGACCGTCAGGGTCCGCTCCAGGACGAAGAGGAGGGTGATCGCCGTCCAGAAGGGGGAGAAGCCCTGCCAGCCGACGGTCACGAGCACCAGCACGGTGAACGTCAGGAAGAGGGCGAGGGCGAGCGCGCCGACGCCCAGCATCAGCTGCTGGCCGAAGTACGGCAGCGTCACCCGGGTCAGCCCGTAGTCGCGCAGGTTCTCCAGCGCCCCGCGCTGCCAGCGCATGCGCTGGTGCCAGAGCTTGGGCAGCGTCGGCATCACCTCGGTGACGAGCCAGCAGCCGTCGGGGGAGACCGTCCGGTACCCGAGGGTCTTGACCGCCTTGGTGATCTCGTCGTCCTCGGTGAGCGAGGCCAGGCTGTAGTGGCCGTCCCCGCCGCCGATCACGCCCTCGCGGCGGGCCGCGCGGACCTCGCGCAGCACGCGGGAGCGGAAGACGGTGCCCGTGCCGGTCAGCACGACGGCCTTGTTCCCCTTGCGGTGCACCTCCAGGGCGTAGCGCTCGTACTCCATCCGCTGGAGCAGGCCGAGCAGTCCGCCGCCCTCCTCGCCGTAGAAGATGCCGCCGACCGCGCCGACGCCCTCGTCCCCCTCCAGGGTCTCCACGGCGCAGGCCACGAAGCCGGGGTTGAGGACGGTGTCCGCGTCCTGGACGAGCACCAGGTCGTCCTCGGAGAGCTCGTCGAGCAGCCCCGGCAGCACCTGGTTGAGCGCGCCCGCCTTCTTGTCGCGGTTGTCCACCGGTACGAACACCTCGGCGCCGCAGCGCTCCGCGAGGGCGGCCGTCAGGTCGGTGCAGTTGTCGGCCACCACCACGATCCGGTCCGGTACCCGGGTCTGCCGGTACAGGCCGGTCAGCGTGGCGACGACACGGTCCTGCTCGTTGTGCGCGGGCACCACGGCCACCACGCGCATCGGGTCCTCCTCCCGCGCTTTTCGTCCCTTTCGTTCCGTTAGGGTGGCGCGGCCGGGTTGCGGGAGGGGTGCGCGAGCGGTGCGGCCCGGTTGCGGACCGGCGGAGGTCCTCGGCCGCGCCGGGTCAGTCGGCGGGGCGGTAGCGGTAGCCGACGCCCCGGACGGTGGAGATGCCGGTACGGCCTCCGGTGGCGGCGGCGAGCTTGCGGCGCAGCCGGAGCACGGTGTACTTCACCCGGCTCGGGTCGCCGTCCTCGCGTTCGCCCCACACCTCGCGGAGCAGCCGGCCGTGGCCGAGGACCTGCTCCGGGTGGGCGGCCAGGGCGGCGAGGAGGTCGAACTCGAGCGGGCTGAGCTCCAGGGCCGTGCCCGCCACGGTGGCGGTGTGGGCGGCCCGGTCGATCACGACGCGCTCCGCCGCCGGCGCGGCGGACGACGGAGTCCCGGGGTGCGGCAGCAGGCGGCGGAACCGGGCCGCGAGGCGGGGCAGGCCCTGCTCGCGGGAGAGGGCGTACGTGACGTAGTCGTCGGCGCCGAGGCGGTAGGCGCGCGCCGCGTCGACCTCCACGTGGACCGGGGCCGTGACGACGATGGGCATCCCGTGGTCGTGCGCGCGCAGCTCGGTGAGCAGCCGCCACGGATCGGCGCGGGGCAGGTCGAGGCTGAGCAGCACGCCCTGGGGGCGGCGCTCGCGCAGCGCGCGCCGGGTGGCGGGGCCGTCGGTGGTGTGGAGGACGTCGTGGCCCTGCTCCCGCAGCATCCCGCCGACGAGGTCCACCACGCGCGCGTCCCGCAGCGCGAAGAGGAGCAGGGGGCGGGCGGCGGTGGGCTGCATGCCTGGACGATAGCCCCGGTCCGCGGTCGCGGCAGCTCGGAGCGGTGGCGGGGGGCTTCCCGGACGGGGAACGCCCCCAGGCCCGGGAAGGGCCAGGGGGCGCGGGAGGCGGCGGCACGGGGCCGGGGCCGGCCGCGCGCGGCGGCCGGCCCCGGTGGGGTGGTGGTGCGGATCAGCGGAGGTCGAAGCGGTCCAGCTCCATGACCTTGGTCCAGGCCGCGACGAAGTCCGTCACGAACTTCTCCTCGGCGTCGTCGCTCGCGTACACCTCGGCGAGGGCGCGCAGCTCCGAGTTCGAGCCGAAGACCAGGTCGGCACGGGTGCCGGTCCACTTGACCTCGCCGGTCGCGTCGTCGCGGCCCTCGAAGGTGTTGGCGTCGCCGGAGGTCGCCGACCAGGTGGTGCCCAGGTCCAGCAGGTTGACGAAGAAGTCGTTCGTCAGGGTGCCGGGCCGGTCGGTGAGGACACCGAGGGAGGTCTGCGGCTGGGTGATGCCCAGGGCGCGCAGGCCGCCGACGAGGACCGTGAGCTCGGGGGCGCTGACCGTGAGCAGGTTGGCGCGGTCGATCAGCAGGTACTCGGCGGGGAGGCGGACGCCCTTGCCGAGGTGGTTGCGGAAGCCGTCCGCCTGCGGCTCCAGGGCGGCGAAGGACTCGACGTCCGTCTGCTCCTGGGAGGCGTCCACGCGGCCCGGCGTGAACGGCACCTCGACGTCCTGGCCGGCGTCCTTGGCCGCCTTCTCGACGGCCGCGGAGCCCGCGAGGACGACGAGGTCGGCGAGGGAGACCTGCTTGCCGTCGGTCCGGTCGGCGTTGAAGGACTCCTGGACGCCCTCCAGGACGCGCAGCACCTGGGCGAGGTCGTCCGGGTTGTTGACCTGCCAGCTGCGCTGCGGCTCCAGGCGGATGCGGCCGCCGTTGGCGCCGCCGCGCTTGTCGCTGCCGCGGAAGGAGGATGCGGCGGCCCAGGCCGCGCCGACCAGCTGGGCGACCGTCAGGTCGGAGGCGAGGATCCGCTCCTTGAGGGAGGCGATGTCCGCCGCGTCGATCAGCTCGTACGTACGGGCCGGCAGCGGGTCCTGCCAGACCAGCTCCTCCGACGGGACCTCGGGGCCGAGGTAGCGCACGACCGGACCCATGTCACGGTGGGTCAGCTTGTACCAGGCGCGGGCGAAGGCGTCGGCGAACTGGTCGGGGTTCTCGTAGAAGCGGCGGGAGATCTGCTCGTAGACCGGGTCGAAGCGGAGCGACAGGTCCGTGGTGAGCATGGTCGGGAGGTGCTTCTTCTCCGGGTCGTACGCGTCCGGGATGATCGCCTCCGCGTTCTTGGCGACCCACTGGTGGGCGCCCGCGGGGCTCTTCGTCAGCTCGTACTCGTACTCGAAGAGGTGCTTGAAGAAGTCGTGGCCCCACTGGGCGGGCGTGGTGGTCCAGGTGACCTCCAGGCCGCTGGTGATGGCGTCGGCGCCCTTGCCGGAGCGGTAGCTGTTCGCCCAGCCGAGGCCCTGCGCCTCGATCGGGGCGGCCTCCGGGTCCGCGCCGACGTTCTCGGCCGGGCCGGCGCCGTGCGCCTTGCCGAAGGTGTGGCCACCGGCGATGAGGGCGACGGTCTCCTCGTCGTTCATCGCCATCCGGCGGAAGGTCTCGCGGATGTCGCGGGCCGCGGCGACCGGGTCCGGGTTGCTGTTGGGGCCCTCGGGGTTGACGTAGATGAGGCCCATCTGGACCGCGCCGAGGGGCTCCTCGAGCTCGCGGTCGCCGCTGTAGCGCTCGTCGCCGAGCCAGGTGGTCTCCGGGCCCCAGTAGATGTCCTCGTCGGCCTCCCACACGTCCTCGCGGCCGCCGGCGAAGCCGAAGGTCCTGAAGCCCATCGACTCCAGGGCCACGTTGCCGGTGAGGATCATGAGGTCGGCCCAGGAGATGGCCTGGCCGTACTTCTTCTTCACCGGCCACAGCAGGCGGCGGGCCTTGTCCAGGTTGCCGTTGTCCGGCCAGCTGTTGAGCGGGGCGAAGCGCTGCTGGCCGGCGCCGGCGCCGCCGCGGCCGTCGCTGATGCGGTAGGTGCCCGCGCTGTGCCAGGCCATGCGGATCATGAAGGGGCCGTAGTGGCCGAAGTCGGCCGGCCACCAGTCCTGCGAGGTGGTGAGGACCTCGGCGATGTCCCGCTTCACGGCGGCGAGGTCGAGCGCCTTGAACGCCTCGGCGTAGTCGAAGTCCTCGCCGAGCGGATTGCCCACGGCGGGGTTCTTGGCCAGGATCCGCAGGTTGAGCCGGTTCGGCCACCACTGGCGGTTGCCGCCGCCCTGCGTGGGGTGCGCGGCGCGCCCGTGGGCGACGGGGCAGCCGCCCGCGCCCTCGGCCTTCACGTCGCCGCCGGGTGCATCGAGGTTCTCAGACATGGGTATTCCTTCCGGACACGCGCGGGAAGGTCGCGGACACGGAGGCCCGAGGAAGCGGTGCGGGCCGGTCGTCTTCCGGGCCCCTCACGTCCTCGTCTCCCCCCGCGTGCGGACTCTTCCTGTCCCTTGGCCATCAACAAAACTGATCCTACAATGGACTAAGTCCAAGTCAAGAAGAATGCCAAAGTGGTGGGACCGGGCCCGGGACACGACGCTCCCGCGCTCCCCCGTGCCCCCGCCCCCGGCGAGAAGGAACAGGTGGGCCCCTATGAGTGACCTGCTGGAGCGGCTGCGCGCCCGAGGCTGGCGGATGACGTCGCAGCGGCGCGTCGTCGCGGAGGTCCTCGCCGGCGAGCACGTGCACCTCACCGCCGACGAGGTCCACGCTCGCGCCGTGGAGCGACTTCCCGAGATCGCCCGGGCGACCGTCTACAACACGCTGGGTGAACTGGTCTCCCTCGGCGAGGTGGTGGAGCTCTCCACCGACGGCCGGGCGAAGCGGTACGACCCCAACGCCCACCGGCCGCACCAGCACCTGGTCTGCACGGAGTGCGGCACCATCCGCGACGTCCGCCCCACCGGCGACCCGCTGGCCGTCCTGCCCGACTCCGAGCGGTACGGCTTCACCGTCTCCAAGGCCGACGTCACCTACCGCGGCCGCTGCCCGTCCTGCTCGGCCTGACCTCCTGGGTGGGGTGGCAGGGTGCTGTCCGGCCCGCGCGAGGGGGCGGCTCGTCCTGGAAGCCGTACGGTCTCCTCGTGAGGCCCGCCCCGGCGGCCGCGCGGTCGTCCTCCCCGAGGCACCGCCGCCGGCCGGCCGCCACGTAGGCTCGTGACGTGCCACCCACCCGTCTGTACCGCGTCGCCGTCCTCGTCCTCGAAGGCGCCAAGCCCCTCGACGTCGGCATCCCCGCCCAGGTGTTCACGACCCGCGCGAGCATGCCCTACGAAGTACGAGTCTGCGGCGCCGTCCCCGGCCTGGTGACCGGTGGCGACGGCCTGTCGTACAACGTCGCCCACGGCCTGGACGCGCTCGGCTGGGCCGACATCGTCTTCGTCCCCGGCTACCGCTTCCCCGACCGCGAGGACCCGCCCGCGGCCGTCGTCGAGGCGCTGATCGCCGCCCACGCGCGCGGGGCGCGGCTCGCCGCCATCTCCACCGGTGCCTTCGCCCTCGCCGCCACCGGCCTCCTCGACGGCCGGCGGGCCACCACCCACTGGCACTACGCGCGCGCCCTCGCCGAGAAGTGGCCCCTGGTCCAGGTCGACGAGAACGTGCTCTTCGTCGACGAGGGCAGCGTCCTCACCTCCGCCGGCGCCGCCTCCGGCCTCGACCTGTGCCTCCACATCCTCCGCGGCGACCTCGGCGTCGCCGCCGCCAACCACGCCGCCCGGCGGCTCGTCGCCGCCCCCTACCGCAGCGGCGGCCAGGCCCAGTACGTCCCGCGCAGCGTCCCCGAACCCCACGGCGAGCGCTTCGCCGCCACCCGCGAATGGGTCCTCCACCACCTCGACGAACCCCTCACCCTGGACATCCTCGCCCGCCACGCGGCCGTCTCGCCGCGCACCTTCTCCCGCCGCTTCGTCGAGGAGACCGGCTACACCCCCATGCAGTGGCTCCTCCGTGCCCGCGTCGACCGCGCCCGCGAACTCCTCGAACGCTCCGAGCGCGGCGTCGAGCAGATCGCCGCCGACACCGGCCTCGGCACCGGCGCCAACCTGCGGATGCACTTCCAGCGCATCCTCGGCACCACCCCGAGCGACTACCGGCGCACCTTCACCGAGGGCGGCTGACCCCTCCTGCCGCCCTCCGCCCGGGATGTTGGCACGATCCTTGCGGACCATGGCGATCTCGCCCCTGCCGCGGGGCGGCGCGGCGAGCGAGGCTGGGTCACGAGAAAACGGAAGGGACACCGCTCATGACTCGCATCGCCATCAACGGTTTCGGTCGCATCGGCCGCAACGTGCTCCGCGCCCTCCTGGAGCGCGACACCACGCTGGAGGTCGTCGCCGTCAACGACCTCACCGAGCCGAAGGCGCTCGCCCGTCTCCTCGCCTTCGACTCCACGTCGGGCCGGCTCGGCCGCCCGGTCTCGGTCGACGGCGACACCCTCGTCGTGGACGGCCACCGCATCAAGGTCCTCGCCGAGCGCGAGCCGGCGAACCTGCCCTGGGGCGAGCTCGGTGTCGACATCGTCCTGGAGGCCACCGGCCGCTTCACCAGCGCCAAGGACGCCCGCCTCCACCTCGACGCCGGTGCGAAGAAGGTCCTGGTCAGCGCCCCCTCCGACGGCGCCGACGTCACCCTCGCCTACGGTGTGAACAGCGACACGTACGACGCCGAGCTGCACACGATCGTCTCCAACGCCTCCTGCACCACCAACGCGCTCGCCCCGCTGGCCGCCGTCCTCGACGAGCTGGCCGGCATCGAGCACGGCTTCATGACGACCGTGCACGCCTACACCCAGGAGCAGAACCTCCAGGACGGCCCGCACCGCGACGCCCGCCGCGCCCGCAACGCCGCCGTCAACATCGTGCCCACCAGCACCGGCGCCGCGAAGGCCATCGGTCTGGTCCTGCCGCAGCTGGACGGCAAGCTCTCCGGCGACTCGATCCGCGTCCCCGTGCCGGTCGGCTCGATCGTCGAGCTGAACACCACGGTCTCCCGCGAGGTCACCCGCGACGAGATCCTCGACGCCTACCGCAAGGCGGCCGAGGGCAAGCTCGCCGGCGTCCTGGAGTACTCGGAGGACGAGCTGGTCTCCTCCGACATCACCGGCAACCCGCACTCCTCCATCTTCGACGCCGCCCTCACCCGCGTCGACGGCCGCCACGTCAAGGTCGTCGCCTGGTACGACAACGAGTGGGGCTTCTCCAACCGCGTCATCGACACGCTGCAGCTGCTCGCCGGCTGACCCCGCGTCACCACGTCACTTCCGACAACGCCCCCTCGGCTCCGGCCGAGGGGGCGTTGTCGGTGCCGCCTGCCATGATGGCGATCATGAGCCGAATCATCTCGTACACCACCGGCGACCGTGCCGAGGCCGTCGGCTACCTCGGAGCGGCGGAGCGCCTCACCGAAGAACAGCGGCGCGTGCTCGACATGATCCGGGAGCGGGCCGAGGCTAGCCGGCGCGACCTGGAGCGGCAGGGCCTCGACTGGGGGCTGACCATCCCCGAAGCCCTGGAGCACCTGATCGAGGGCCGTGCCGACGCGCCCGGGACCTATGCGGGGAAGGCATACGTGCGAGCGCTCCAGCACATCATCGACCACTGCGGCTCCGACTCCGCAGACCTGGGCGTCTACTCGAAGCCCAGCACCTTCTTCGGCCTCCTCGACGAGCAGCTGAAGCAACACGGCGTGGCCGCCGAGCTGCTGCCGCACGGCTACCTCTTCTCCGGCCCGCCGGACGAGATCCCCTTCTACCTGCCGTACGCCGTCGACGGCCCGGACATAGGGATGCTGCCGCTCGCCCTGGCGAAGCCGGCCGTCGACGCCTACCGGGCGGCCCGCGACAAGATCGACCCGGACTTCCTCTACGACCTGGACCTCCTCATCGAGAGGCTGGAGTTCGAGCACGAGGAGTGGGAGTCCACCAAGGCGCGCGGCTACGACTGGTACACCCACGACACCGTCTTCTTCTCGATCAACGGCTGAGGCGGCCCGCGCCGGACGGCCGGACGGCCGTGGGCCGGCCCGGAGCTCCGGGCCGGCCCACGATCGGGGGACAGGGGGGGCGGGGACTAGTCGGTGCCGGTCTCCATGGCGGCGCGGTCCAGCGCCGTCTCCTCGCTGTCGGGGGTCTCGCCGCGCGAGGCGATCGCCTCGGCGCCGCCCTCGGTGAGCGAGCCGATGAGGCCGGTGGCGGCGGCCTGCGCGGCGCCGATGGCGGGGCTGCCACCGCCGATGAGGCCGATGCCGGCGTACTGCTCCAGCTTGGCGCGGGAGTCGGCGATGTCCAGGTTCCGCATGGTCAGCTGGCCGATCCGGTCCAGCGGGCCGAAGGCGGAGTCCTCGGTGCGCTCCATGGACAGCTTGTCCGGGTGGTAACTGAAGGCCGGGCCGGTGGTGTCGAGGATCGAGTAGTCCTCGCCACGCCGCAGCCGCAGGGTGACCTCGCCGGTGACGGCGGCGCCGACCCAGCGCTGGAGCGACTCGCGGATCATCAGCGCCTGCGGGTCCAGCCAGCGGCCCTCGTACATGAGGCGGCCGAGCCGGCGGCCCTCGTTGTGGTACTGGGCGAGGGTGTCCTCGTTGTGGATCGCGTTGACGAGGCGCTCGTACGCGGCGTGCAGCAGCGCCATGCCGGGGGCCTCGTAGATGCCGCGGCTCTTCGCCTCGATGATCCGGTTCTCGATCTGGTCGGACATGCCCAGGCCGTGCCGGCCGCCGATGGCGTTGGCCTCCATGACCAGGTCGACGGCGGAGGCGAACTCCTTGCCGTTGATGGTGACCGGGCGGCCCTGCTCGAAGCCGATGGTCACGTCCTCGGCGGCGATCTCGACCGCCGGGTCCCAGAACCGCACGCCCATGATCGGCTCGACGGTCTCGATGCCGGTGTCCAGGTGCTCCAGGGTCTTCGCCTCGTGGGTGGCGCCCCAGATGTTGGCGTCGGTGGAGTACGCCTTCTCGGTGGAGTCCCGGTAGGGGAGGCCGTGGGCGACGAGCCACTCCGACATCTCCTTGCGGCCGCCGAGCTCGGTGACGAAGTCGGCGTCCAGCCACGGCTTGTAGATCCGCAGGTGCGGGTTGGCCAGCAGGCCGTAGCGGTAGAACCGCTCGATGTCGTTGCCCTTGAAGGTCGAGCCGTCGCCCCAGATCTGGACGTCGTCCTCCAGCATGGCCCGCACCAGGAGGGTGCCGGTGACGGCACGGCCCAGCGGGGTGGTGTTGAAGTAGGCCCGGCCGCCCGAGCGGATGTGGAAGGCGCCGCAGGTGAGCGCGGCCAGCCCCTCCTCGACCAGCGCGGCGCGGCAGTCGACCAGACGGGCCACCTCGGCGCCGTAGGTCTGGGCGCGCCCGGGCACCGAGGCGATGTCGGGCTCGTCGTACTGGCCGATGTCGGCGGTGTACGTGCAGGGGACCGCGCCCTTGTCACGCATCCACGCGACCGCGACGGAGGTGTCGAGGCCACCGGAGAAGGCGATGCCGACGCGCTCGCCGACGGGAAGGGAGGTGAGAACCTTGGACATGGAAAGAGTATGCATCAATCCGCATGGCTATGCAACGCCCTGCTTCGAAGGCGTCCGGTTCAGGGAGCGGCGTCGAAGGCCACCCGGGCCAGCACCGGCAGATGGTCGCTCCCTGTGGCCGGAAGGGTACGGATCGAGGGCACCCGCGCGCCGCGCGCGAGGACCTGGTCGATGCGGGCCAGGGGGAGGCCCGCGGGATAGCTCAGGGCGATGCCCCGCTCGGGGGCGCCGAGGCGTGAGGTCAGCGGCGCCAGGCCGCGGTCGTCGACCGTGCCGTTGAGGTCGCCGGCCAGGACGATCCGCGCGGACGACTCCGCCGCCAGGATCCGCCCGAGCCGCGCGGCGCTCTCGTCGCGTCGCGCCGACGCGAGTCCGCTCGGGCCGAGTCGGACGGACGGCAGGTGGACGACGTACGCCGCCACCTCCCCGTACGGCGTGCGCACCTCGGCCCGCAGCGCCCGCCGCCACGGCTCCGCGATGTCGCGCGGCTTGACGTCGAGCGCCCGGGCGCCGGTGAGCGGGTGGCGGGACCAGAGGCCGACCGTGCCCTGCACGGAGTGGTACGGATAGCGGGGCGCCAGGACCTCGCGGTAGACCGCGAGCGCCGGATCGACCAGCTCCTGGAGGGCGACGAGATCGGCGCCGCTGTCCGCCAGCGCCCGGGCCGTACCGGCCGGATCGGCGTTGTCGTCGGCCACGTTGTGCTGCGCCACGGTGAGTTCGCGTTCCCCGGGTGCCGGGGCGGGCAGGAGCAACGGCCCGAAGGCGACGGCCCAGGCCGCGGCCGGGACGAGCAGTACGGCCAGGGCCGTACGGGCGCGCCGTACCGCCGCGCAGAGGAACAGCGCGGCGGTGAGGGGGCCGAGCCAGAACAGGAAGGACTCCAGCAGACTGCCCAGCCGCCCCGGGGTGTTGGGCACGAAGCGGTGCAGCGCCAGCAGTCCGCCGGTCACCGCGCCGAGTGCGGTGAGCAGCCGGCCGCGTCGGCGCCCGCCGCCCGCCTTCCGCCGGAACGCCCGCCGCCATCCCCTGTCGCCCGGTTTCCCTTCGCGCCCCGCCACGGCCATCCGTCCTTTCCTCGATCGTCCCCCGGCATCTCTGATCAGGACGTTCCCGAGGGAGTGACGGTTGCCGGCCGTTTGACTGCGAGATGGAGTGGGCATGTCAACGCGCGGTCGGCCGGTCGTCCCTGTCCGGTGACCCCCACCCTCACCTCGACCCGCCCAGGGAGCCGGAGTTGAAGACCACGCACCGCGTCACCAAGGGGGCCGCTGCCCTCGGCAGCGCCCTCGCGCTCCTCCTCGCCTTCCCGAGCAGCGCCTTCGCCGCCCCGCCCCCCGCGCTCCCCGCCCAGGCGGACGCCCTGGAACGGACCTTCCAGCCCGCGTACGACTACGACACCGACGGCTGCTACCCCACGCCCGCGATCGGCCCCGACGGCACCCTCAACGGCGGCCTGAACCCGACCGGCGCGCTCAACGGCCAGTGCCGGGACTCCTGGGACCTCGACAACACCAACGGCTACGCCCGCTCGCTCTGCAACAACGGCTGGTGCGTGGTGCTCTACGGCCTCTACTTCGAGAAGGACCAGGCCCTCTCGGGCATCAGCCTCGGCGGCCACCGCCACGACTGGGAGCACGTCGCCGTCTGGATCCGGGACGGGCAGGCCCAGTACGTCTCCACCTCGAACCACGGCTCCTTCACGATCCACACCCGGGACCGGATCCGCTGGGACGGCACCCACCCGAAGATCGTCTACCACAAGGACGGCATCGGCACCCACTGCTTCCGGGCCGCCAACAACAACGACGAGCCGCCCGAGAACCACAAGGGCGCCTGGCAGTTCCCCGCCCTCGTCGGCTGGAACGGCTACCCGCCCGGCATCCGCGAGAAGCTCTCCCAGGCCGACTTCGGCAGCGCCGTCTTCGGGCTCAAGGACGGCAACTTCGCCGCCCACCTGGCCAAGGCGAAGCCGGCCGGCATCCCCTTCGACCCGTACGCCTAGCCGCCACGGTTCACGACGCCGCCGACGTGCGCGGGCGGAATTGCGGGCGGCGGTGGCGGGGCAGACGATGAGGGGGGCGGTCCTCACCGCCACCGGCGGCACCCGGCCCGCCCTTCTTCCCTACGCCCCGAGCCGCGACGACCGAAGGAGACGTCATGGCCGAAGAGCAGGGCGACCCGCTCGCCGCCTGGACCGAACGGCTGCTCCGCCTCGGTGACGGGATATCGCAGGAGGACGCCCGCGCGTTCGTTCACGAGCTCTACACCCACGCCCAGTCCGACCTCGACGCCGAACGCGCCGAGGCCGACTTCGAACGCGAGGAGTAGGGGGCGGAGGAGCGGCGGGCGGCGGTCTCAGGCGCGCAGGGCGCGCAACAGGACCATCGCGCCCGCGACGGGCAGGCCGATGGAGAAGGCCCCGATGAGCAGCACCTCCACGGGGCCGATCCTCCCCGCCGTCAGCACCAGCCCGCCGATCAGCAGCAGCACCGGCACGGTGACGGCGGTGGCGGTGCCGATCCGCTTGTGCCGGGTGTCCCACAGCGGGGACTTCCACAGCAGCGCGAGGCCGATCGCGAGCGTCAGCGCGCCCGCGAACGGGGAACCCAGGATCAGTAGCCCGCCGAGCGCGGGCAGTGTCGCGACGAGCCGCGCCGCCGACCGACCGGACAGCGGGCCGGCCGGCAGGGGCGCCGCGGTGCCGGCCGGCCCCTCCTCGGCGAGCGCGGAGGCGGCCACCGTACGGGGCTCGCCCAGTTCGGCGAGGACCGCTCGGATCCCGGCGTCGTCCCGGGCGTCGCTCACCTCGATGTGCTCGCGGAGGTCCGCGAGGAGTTCCGCCCGGCGCTCGGCCGGGAGCCCGGCGGTCTCGCGGGCCACGGTGTCGAGGTAGGCCGCGACGAGCGGGTGGTCGATGGCGTTCATGCGGTGTCCCCCTGAGGGTCGGTCCTCGGGTGGTTCCGAGGGGCGGTCTGTACGTCGGCCTGCGGGTCGGTCTGCCCGGCGGTCCGCGGGCCGCTCTTCGGGTCGGTCTTCGAGTCGGTCTCGGGGCTGGTCCTCGGGTCGGGCCTCGGGTCGTCGAGGAAGTGGTCGACGGCGTCCCGGAAACGCGGCCACGCCCCGGCGAACTCGGCGAGCGCGGTCCGGCCGAGGGCCGTCAGCGCGTAGTAGCGGCGCGGCGGCCCGCTGGGGGACTCGCGCAGCTCGGTGTCGACGAACCCCTCCCGCCGCAGCCGCGACAACAGGGGGTAGATCGTGCCCTGGCTGGTGGTCATCACGCTGACCGCGGAGAGCTCGGCGAGGAGTTCGACGCCGTACTTCGGCTCGTCCCTGAGCAGTGCGAGGACGCAGTACTCCAGTACTCCCTTGCGGAGCTGGCTGGGGACCCTGCCCCCGGCCTCGTTCATTGCGTTACCAGGAACCATGCAATGCAAGATACTGCCGAGGGGGCCGGGCGACAAGCCGCGACCCCGTCGGGAACCGGCCGTCGCGGCCGGACGTGTAAGGGGGACGAGCGCGCCGAGACGAGGGAGACGGAATGGCCGACGGGACGAGGATCGAGGGGAACAGCCTGCTGCTGGGGGACGGGGTCCGGATCCGCTTCATGCGGACGCTCCGGCTGCCCGAGAGCGGTACGCACCGACTGCCGCCGGGACTGGGGGAGTTCCCGCTCCGCCGGGTCGAGGACCATCCCGACACCGTGCCCGAACAGTGGCGGGCCAAGGGCGGCGTGATCCTCCCCGTCCACCTCCGTGAGGCGATGTGGCTGAGCTTCGCGGGCAGCCCCGAGCCCACGGCGCTCCAGGTCGGCGTCGGCAAGGTCTGCGCGATCTCCGGCAAGAAGTGGACCGGCCGCCTCTCCCGCCGCCCGCAGAACTACGTGGTGCTGCCCCGCCAGCCGTGGCTCGACGGCATCAACTCCGGGAAGGGCACGGTGCGCCAGTTCGTCGCCGTCCCGCTCGGCATGGGCGCCACCGTCGAGGGCCAGGTCACCGGCGAGGAGACCGTCGGAGGCATCCAGCTCCAGGCGTTCCCGCTCGCTCCGAAGCCCCGCGCCGCCTGGCGCGAGGAGCAGCGGCGCCTCGCCGAGGAGCGGGCCCGGCGTCTCGCCGAGATCCCGCCGGTCTGCGGCACCGCCGCCGCCTACGGCGGCGCGCCCCCGGTGCCGATGGCCGCCCCGGCGGGCCCGCCGCCCGTCGCCGCCGCGGCGATGGGCATCGGCGCCGGCGGCACCATGCGGCAGGAGGTGTACCGCGACGACCGCCCGGCCCGCGACTGGTCAGGCACCCCCGAGGCGCGCGTCTTCGTCCACCTGGTGACCCCGCCGGAGTGGCGCCGCATCACCGGCGAGGAGCCCCCGCCGTCCCCCGCCGACCGCGCGGCCTACACGCGTGCGGGCCTGCCCTGGTACGACTACTACGACGCCGACGGCACCGACCTCGCCCCCTCCGGCGCCCTGGCCGGCGTCAAGCCCGTCGGCGAATGGCTCGGCGACGACCTCGACCCGTGGGTCCCGCCGGCCCCTCATCAGATCACGCCCCTCGGCCCCCCGCCGCAGCCGCCGGGCGGAGCCCCGGTCGCCGACGGCGACTGGTGACCCCGCCGGGCGACCATCCCCTGTACGGAGGCCGCGCCGGTCTCCGTACAGGCCCCCCGCCCGCACGGCTCCGTCGCGGGCACGGTACGAATCCCTCTGTGAACGACACGACCCGGCCCGCGACCATCCGCGTCTTCATCGCCCTGGCGCCGCCCGACGAGGCCAAGGACGAACTCGCCCGCGCCCTCGCCCCCGCCTACGCGGCGTACCCCGGCATGCGCTGGAACCGCATCGAGGACTGGCACATCACCCTCGCCTTCCTCGGCGAGCTGCCCGTCGCCACCGTGCCGCTCCTCCACGCGCCCCTCGCGGAGCTCGCCGCGGCCCGCCGCCCCCTCACACTCTCCCTCCGGGGCGGCGGACACTTCGACTCCCGTGTCCTGTGGAGCGGCATCGCCGGCGACGTCCCCGGCCTCCACCGCCTCGCCGACGAGGTGCGCACCCTGGTGAAGGAGACCGGCATCCCGTACGAGGGGCGTCCGCTGCGCCCCCACCTCACCCTCGCCCGCGCCCGGCGCGGCGACCTCGCCGGCGTCCCGGGCGCGGCCGGTGTCCTCGACGGCTTCGCCGGGCGCTCCTGGCCCGCCGCCCGCCTCCACCTCGTCGGCAGCGACGACGCGCGCGGCCCGGCCCCGGTCCGCTACCGGGACATCGACTCCTGGCCGTTCACCGGGGCCTGACGCCGACAGGCCCGACCGCCCAGGGGAGCCCGGCGGCCTCAGGGGGCCGAGATCAGCTTGTTCAGCCGCATACCGAGCCAGGGTTTCCGGCCGCCGGCCCACATCCGGCCCAGCGCGACCGCCTTCCAGAGCGGCATGCGGCCGAAGGCGACGAGCAGGAAGGCCGACGGCGCCGCCGTGATCCGGCAGTCGTACGGGCGCGGGCCCGCGTCCCGGGTGACGGTGGCGGCCCCGTCCTCCACCACGACGGCGAGCCGCGGACCGCCCTCGACGACCAGGTCGAAGGCGATCCGCACGCCCTTCGCCTTCTCGGTGTCGAGGGCGAGCGGCATCACCGTCACCAGGGCCTGCCCGATCACCAGCGAGGCGTCCTCGGGGGAGATGGTCCACGGGCGGCGCGTGCCCCGCGCGATGTCGAGGCCGTGCACGAGGGTCTCGCTGAGCATCAGGCCGGTCGCCGCCGCCAGCGGAACGCTCCGCCCGGGGCCGTACCACGGCATGGGGACGGGCGTCCCGGGCGCGAGCCCCGCCGAGACCCGCAGGAAGGACTCGCCCCGCTCGGCGAGGAGCGCGCCCAGCCGCTTCCGCTCCTGCCCGGCGACGAGGCCGAGGGACAGCGCGTTCACGGCGGTGACCCGCTCGCCGAAGGTCGCCTCCCGCCCCACCGGTACGGCGTCCCAGTCGATGACCTCGTCACCGGTCACGGCCGCCCCGTAGGCGAGGTACACGGCCGCGAGGTGCGCGCCGACGTCCCCCACGGACCACCCGGGCAGCCCCGACGGCGCCTCCAAGTCGCCCGTCCCGTCCATCAGTTCCACAAGGCGTCCGATCGCGTCCGCCACCGCGGCCCGCGTCCGCCCGTGCTCGGCCACCGGATCGAAAGTCGTGACGACACCCATGCGATTTCCCCCAAGGCAGTGGACGGGCCCGCACCTTACCGCTCAGTAGGTTCGGGTGACAGGGGTCCCGCATCGCGAACAGGGCACCACCCGGGGGGCTCGGTCTCAGCCCGCCGCCGGGCGCGGCGTACGGAGCCGGTCCAGGAGCGCCGCCTCGGCCGCCTCCGCCCGCGCGTCGCTCCACCGCCCGCAGGCGCCGCCCCCGGGGGCGCGGAGATGGTCGCCCAGCTTCATCGGCCACGTGGTCAACGCCCGGCCCGTGCCCTCCAGTTGGGGAAAGCGCTCGGCGAGCCGCGACCTGAACGGCGCGATGTCGTCCACCGAGCGCAGCCAGGCCGCGAGCAGCAGGTCGTACGGCACCGAAAGCGAGGCACACAGCCGGATCTCCCGCAGCGCGCTGATCCGCTCCGCAAGCCGCGGCGCCCGGCTCTGCGGCACCGCCGCCCACAGCGACACCGAGACGACCGGCCACCCCGACAGCGCCCGCGCCACCTCGCGCCGGTACACCGACGCCTGCTCGGCCTCCAGCCGGCCCAGGCGCGCCGGACCGTCGTGGGGCTGAGCCCGATCCGCTCCGCAAGCCGCGCCGCGGACTGCCGGGGATCCTCGCTCGGCACCCGTACCAGCTCCAGGTCCCGCTCCTCCAGGAGGCGCCCGCCCGCCGGCCGGGACGCGGCCACCCCGCCGAGCGCGCCCAGCCGGAAGCCCACGTACCGGTCCGGCTCGGCCTGGGCGTCGCCCTCGGGGCCGTGCCCACCGTGATCGCGGAGGCCGGCGACCCGTCCAGGACCGGGGTGACCACCGCCCTCTACGACAACGTCAAGACGCTCGGCGGAGCGGTGGCCGGCGGCGTCATGGCCGCCGTCCTCGCCGCCTCGGCGGCCGCCGCTCCGACCCGCGCCGCCCGCCGCCGCGCGCCACTCGGTTAGCTTGGGGGCGTGGCCGCGAGAGGACGCCGTCACCGGGAAGTCGTCACAGGGAAGGAGACCGGCGTATGACCCTCGTGGCGCTCATCAACCCCAACATCGACGAGGCCACCACCGGCATGATGGCCGCCATCGCCCACCGGACCCTGCGCCCGGAGGACGGGTACGAGGTCCGCGGCGTCACCGTCGCCGCCGGGCCGCCGATGCTCGTCGACGAGGAGGCCCTGCGCGCCTCCGTCGCCCACGTCCTCACCGCGGCGGACCGGCTCCTCGCCGGGCCCGACGGCGAGCGGGTGGCCGCCCTGGTGGTCGGCGCCTTCGGGGATCCGGGCGTCGAGGAGCTGCGTACCCGCACCGCCGTCCCCGTGGTCGGCATCGCCGAGGCCGCCCTGCGCGAGGCCGGTGCCGGCGGCCGCCGCTTCGGCATCGCCACCACCACCCCCGGCCTGGCCGCCGCGATCGACGCCCGCGCCGCCCGCCTCGGGTGGGCCGCGCAGTACACCGGTGTCCGTCTCACCTCCGGCGACCCCCGCCGGCTGGCCGCCGCTCCCGACGAGATGACGGACCGTCTGGCCGAAGCGGTGGACCGGTGTGTGAAGGAGGACGGCGCCGAGGCGGTCGTCATCGGCGGCGGCCCCCTGGGCGAAGCCGCCGAAGCCCTCCGCCACCGCTTCCCCGTCCCGGTCGTCGGCCCGATCCCGGCGGCGGCCGGGGAGGTCCGGCGCCTGCTGGCGTGAGCCGCACCGGCCACGCCCGGCCGGAGACGGCGGTCAGGCTCCGGCGGCCTCCGCGGCCTCCGCGGCGATCCGGTCGAACTGGGCGCCCATCGCGGCGGCGAGCGCCTGCGCGGCGGACAGGGGCCGGACCATGACGGTGAAGTCGTCGATCTTTCCCTCCTCGTCGAAGTGGAGGAAGTCGCAGCCCTGGATCTGCTTGCCGTCGACGGTGGCGGTGAAGACGAAGGCGTGGTCGCGGCCGTCGGGGTTCGCGATCTCCCGGACGTAGGTGAAGTCCTCGAAGACGCGGATCACCCCGCGCAGGATCGCGGCGGTGATGGCCTTGCCCGGGTACGGCTTGAAGGCGACGGGGCTGGTGAAGACGACGTTCTCGGCGAGCAGGGCCTCGATGGCGGCCTCGTCGCGGTTCTCGACGGCCTGGCGGAACGGATGCATGACCGACAGCTCCATAGTCAATTATGTGAATAGGTGACTCGGAGGGTATGGGGGGAGGGAGTCCTTGTCCACCCCTTCCCGCGGGCCGCCCCACCCTTCACGGCTGTCCGCCCCGCCCTTCACGGCTGTCCGCCGAACGGGTGACAGCTCCGCCGTGCCCGTGACACCCGTTCGGGCGCGCCGTTGCCCCGGCATGCGAACGACGATCCTCGCGGCGGCCCTGACCGCCGTCCTCCTGGCGGCGATCGCCCCCGGTGCCTCCCGGGAGTCCGATCCGTGCGGCCACGAGGCCACCGAAACGGTTCACCTCCGTACCGGCCCGAGCGACACCCGGAGCTCCCGCGGCCTCCTCCGCCGCGGTGACGACGTCACGGTCCTCCGGGAGTCGGGCGACTGGTACCGCGTCAGCCTCGACGAGCGCTCCCGCTCCGGTCTCCGGGCCGACACGAAGGGCTGGGCCCCGAAGCACCACCTCCGCCCCCGGGCCTGCGCCCGCCCGAACGGTTAGCGGCGGGGCCGGTCAGGGCGCCTTCACGGCCGGTGCGCCGGGGTCGCAGGACAGCCGGGCCGCCGCCAGGCCCGGGGCGCTGTCCTGGAGGCCCTTCGACGGCTCGGCGCAGTCCAGGACGCCCGAGCCGTCGACGGTCCAGCTCGTGGCGCGGCCGGTCGAGGCCGTGCCGTCGGCGCAGGTGTGGCGGAAGTCGGCGGTGACCTGGCGTACGTAGGAGAACTCGACGAAGGTGCCCGCGCCGGTGACGCTGGTCCTGCCCCCGTCGAGCTTCGGTGCGGGACGGCTGGGCTCGGAGAACGCGGAGTCCTCGCCGTCGCCCCCGATGTGGGCCCCCAGCGAACGCAGCGTCGCGCGCGCGTCGGCCTCGGGCCCCGTCTCCGTCGTCACGCCGGTACGCGGGGTGTGCAGCCGCGCCGGGCGGTGCGTGAGCGCTCCGCCGCCCTTGCCGAGGGTCTGCTTCTCCGTGACGCCGGTGAGGACGTCCCGCTGCTCGACGTTGAACCACAGGAACGCCCCGCCCGCGCACGCCGACGCCGTGTCCTTCGCCGTGCTCTTCGCCGCGCCGGCCGGGCGCTGGGGCGGGGCGGTCCTCGCCTCACCGCCGGACGAGCAGGCGGCCGTGCCCGCGAGCAGCACGGCCACGGCGCAGGCCGCCGTCCAGGTCTTCGTGATCTTCGTGCTCATGAGTTCCCCCGTATCGCCACTGGTCGATGGCGATCCTCACCCTATCCACCCCGGCCGCGCCGTCAGGAGCCCGTGGCCGCGTTCAGCTGTTCCTCCAGGGCCGCCAGCGTCCGGTAGCAGGGCAGGACCTGGGCGAGGGAGGCGTTCGGTTCGCGGCTCTCGCGGATCGCCGCCACGAACTCGCGGTCCTGGAGCTCGATGCCGTCCATCGACACGTCGACGCCGCTCACGTCGATCGGCTCGTCCTTGCCGGTGACCAGGTCGTCGTAGCGGGCGATGTAGGTGCCGGTGTCGCCGATGTAGCGGAAGAACGTGCCCAGCGGGCCGTCGTTGTTGAACGACAGCGACAGGGTGCAGATGGCACCGTTCGCCGCCCGCAGCTGGATCGACATGTCCATCGCGATGCCGAGCTCGGGATGGATCGGGCCCTGCACGGCGTTGGCCTGCACGATCGGCGAACCCGTCTGGTAGGCGAACAGGTCGACGGTGTGCGCGGCGTGGTGCCACAGCAGGTGGTCGGTCCAGGAACGCGGCTGGCCGAGCGCGTTGAGGTTCTTCCGGCGGAAGAAGTACGTCTGCACGTCCATCTGCTGGATGCGGAACGCGTCGGCCTCGATCCGCCGCCGCACCCACTGGTGGCTGGGGTTGAAGCGGCGGGTGTGGCCCGCCATCGCCACGAGTCCGGTGCGCTCCTGCGCCGCCACGCACGCCTCGGCGTCGGCGAGCGAGTCGGCGAGCGGGATCTCGACCTGGACGTGCTTGCCCGCTTCCAGGCAGGCCAGGGTCTGCTCGGCGTGCAGCTGTGTGGGGGTGGCGAGGACGACGGCGTCGACGTCGTCCATCGCGAGCACCTCGTCCAGGGAGGCGACGGCGCGGCCCACGCCCTGTTCGGCGGCGAACTTCCGGGCGCGTTCGAGGCTGCTGCTCACCACGGCGGCCACCTCGACGCCGTCGATCCGCTTCAGGGCGGCCGCGTGCTTGGCGCCGAAGGCGCCGCCGCCGGCCAGGGCGATCCGCAGGGTCCGGTTCTCGGTCATGTCACTCCTTCACGGCGGGCTCGTCGACCCGCGGGCGGTTTTCCAGGATCAGGTGTCCGACGGCCGTGTTGGACGCCGGCACGTGGTAGAAGCGGTGCTTGACCTCGACCTCGCCGGAGTCGTCGACGTCGCTCATCGCACCGCGGGCGATCAGCCACATGACCAGCTCGATGCCCTCCGAGCCGGCCTCCTCCACGTACTCCAGGTGCGGCACCGCGGCGAGCCCGGCCGGGTCCTCGACCAGCCGGTCCAGGAAGGCGTTGTCCCACTCCCGGTTGATCAGCCCGGCGCGCGGGCCCTGGAGCTGGTGGCTCATGCCGCCGGTGCCCCACACCTGCACCTTGAGCGGCCGGTCGTACGACTCGATCGCCCGGCGCAGAGCCCGGCCGAGGTCGAAGCAGCGGGCGCCCGAGGGCACCGGGTACTGCACCACGTTGACGTGGAACGGGATGACCTTGCACGGCCACTTCTCGACGTCGCCGAACATCAGCGACAGGGGGACGGTCAGCCCGTGGTCGACGGTCATCTCGTTGGCGAGGGTGAGGTCGAAGTCGTCCCGGATGAGGGAGTGCGCGATGTGCGCGGCCAGGTCCGGGTCGCCCTCGACGGCGGGGACGGGGCGGGGCCCGTACCCTTCGTCGGCGACCGGGAAGACGGCCCCGGTGCCGAGCACGAAGGTCGGGACCAGCGACTGGTCGAAGGCGCTGGCGTGGTCGTTGTAGACCAGGACGATCACGTCGGGCACGTTCTCCCGCTCCCACGCCCGGGAGTACGCGTACCCCTCGAACACCGGCCGCCAGTACGGCTCCTCGGTCTTGCCGTGGTCCATGGCCGCGCCGATCGCCGGCACGTGCGAGGTGAAGACGGCGCCGGTGATCCCGGCGTGCTCGGCCGGGGCCTCGGGCGCGTGGGCGGCTTCGAGGACGGCGTGGTCGATGCGGTTCCCCTCCACGGAGCGGCCGCCGCCGGCCATCATGTCGCGGTACTCCTGCTCGGTCATGCCGGTCATCGAGCCCGCCATCTGCTGGAACGAAAGGCCCAGCGTGGCACCCCACTTGGCGAGGAAGTAGATGTTGCCGCCCTCGCGCATCGCCGCGTTGAGGTCGCGGTCGAGCAGCGCCCGCCTCTGCTCCTCCCGCAGAGGCCACGCGTCCAGGTAGGCGCGCTCGTCGGCGAGGTAGGCCGCCCGGTTCTCCGCCGTCATCAGCGACATGCAGAACTGGTTGAGGTGGTAGCCCTTGGCCGACTGCTCGGCGTCGAAGATCGTCGTCCCCGGAACCAGTTTGTAGGTCTTGTCCAGCGACATGCCGGTACTCCAATCGAGGAGGGTTCAGAGGGATGGTCAGTCGGCGTCGGGCCAGTACAGGCGCATCGGGTTGTCGACGAGCAGCCTGCGCCGGAGCTCCGGCGTCGGCGCGATGTGCGGGACGAAGTCGACGAGGAGCCCGTCGTCGGGCATGTGGTCGGTGAGGTTCGGGTGCGGCCAGTCGGTGCCCCACAGCACCCGGTCGGGGAACTCCTCGACCACGCGGCGGGCGAAGGGGACGACGTCCCGGTAGGCCGCCCGCTCCCCGTCGAGGGCCGGCGGGCCGCTCACCGAGAGGCGCTCCGGGCACGTCACCTTGCACCAGACGTCCGGCCGGGCCCGCAGGAAGTCCAGGAACGCCTCGAAGTCGGGCCCGTCCGGGTCCTTGGAGGTGTCCGGCCGGCCCATGTGGTCGACGACCAGCGGCACCGGGATGGAGAGAAGGAAGTCCCGCAGGTCGGGCAGGTCGGCCGCCTCGAAGTAGACGACGACGTGCCAGCCGTACGGCGCGATCCTCTCGACGACGTCCCACAGGTCCTGCCGCGGCGCCGTGTCCACCAGCCGCTTCACGAAGTTGAACCGCACCCCGCGGACGCCCGCCTCGTGCAGCTCCCGCACCTCGGCATCGGTGACGTCGGGCCGCAGCGTCGCCACGCCCCGGGCGAGCCCGCCGGAGGCCCGCAGCGCGTCGACCACGGCGGTGTTGTCGGCGCCGTGACAGGTCGCCTGCACCACGACGTTACGGGCGAAGCCGAGGTGGTCGCGGAGCGCGAAGAGCTGCTCCTTGGACGCGTCGCACGGCGTGTACTTGCGCTCCGGTGCGTACGGGAACTCCTCGCCGGGCCCGAAGACATGGCAGTGCGCGTCGACGGCGCCCTCGGGGAGCCGGAACTCCGGCCGGCTCGGACCGGCGTACCAGTCCAGCCAGCCCGGGGTCTTCTCGAAGGTCGTCATCGTCAGTCCTCGTACCGCAGTCCGAGCTCGGCCAGCGGGCCGCGCATCCCGTACAGGTCCAGACCGAGCCTCCCGGCCCGGAACTGCGCCCGCTTGCCCTCCTCGTTCGCCTCGCGGGCGGCCGCCGCGGCGGCCACCTCGGCGGCCCGCTCGCGCGGCACCACGACGACGCCGTCGGCGTCCGCGACGACCACGTCACCGGGGCGGACCAGGGCGTTGCCACAGACCACGGGCACGTTGACCGAGCCGAGGGTGGCCTTGACCGTGCCCTTGGCGTTGACCGCCCGGGAGAAGACGGGGAAGTCCATCCCCTCCAGGTCGGCGACGTCACGGACCCCGCCGTCGATGACCAGGCCCCGGCAGCCCCGGGCGCGGAAGGAGGTGGCGAGCAGCTCGCCGAAGAAACCGTCCTCGCTCTCGGTCGTACAGGCCGCCACCACGACGTCCCCGTCCCGGATCTGCTCGGCGGCGACGTGCAGCATCCAGTTGTCGCCGGGCTGGAGCAGCACGGTCACGGCCGTACCGCACATCCGGGCCTTCGGGTAGACCGGGCGCAGGTAGGGGCGCATCAGGCCGACCCGGCCCATCGCCTCGTGGACCGTCGCGACGCCGAACTCCGACAGCGCGGCGACGGCCTCCGGGTCGGCCCGGTCGATCCTGGTGCGGACGACGCCGATCTCGGTGTGTTCCATGGGTGCTTCTCCTGGAAGGCGGGGGTCAGCGGCCGGCCGCGGCGAGCCGGGCGGCCAGTCGGGGGTAGACGCGCAGGGCGTTGCCGGAGTACACGGCGGCACGCTCCTCGTCCGACAGGTGCTCGGTGGCGTCCACGTACCGCCGCGTGTCGTCGAAGTGGTGACCGGTGCTCGGATCGACGTCGCGGACCGCGCCGATCATCTCGCTGGCGAAGAGGACGGACCGGCTGGGGATCACCCGGGTCAGCAGGTCGATGCCCGGCTGGTGGTAGACGCAGGTGTCGAAGAAGACGTTGTCGAGCAGCGCCTCCGGGGCCGGCCCGCCCAGCGCCATCGCCAGGCCGCGGAACCGGCCCCAGTGGTACGGGACGGCCCCGCCGCCGTGCGGGATCACGAACCGCAGCGTCGGGAAGTCGGCGAACAGATCGCCCTGGAGCAGCTGCATGAACGCCGTGGTGTCGGCGTTCAGATAGTGCGCGCCCGTGGTGTGGAAGGCCGGGTTGCAGGAGGTGCTGACGTGGATCATCGCCGGGACGTCGTACGCGACCATCGCCTCGTACAGCGGGTACCAGCTGCGGTCGGTCAGCGGCGGCGCCGTCCAACGCCCGCCCGACGGGTCGGGGTTGAGGTTGACCGCGACCGCGCCCAGCTCCTCGACCGCGCGGCGCAGCTCGGGCAGGCAGGTCGCCGGGTCGACGCCCGGCGACTGCGGCAGCATCGCGCCCGTCGCGAACCGGCCGGGGTAGAGCGTGCTGACCCGGTGGACCAGGTCGTTGCAGATCCGCGCCCACACCGAGGAGACGGCGAAGTCGCCGATGTGGTGGGCCATGAAGCTGGCGCGCGGCGAGAAGACCGTGAGGTCGCTGCCCCGCTCGTCCATCAGCCGCAGCTGGTTGCCCTCGATCGCGGCGCGCAGCTCGTCGTCGGTGACGACCAGCTCGCCGGGGTCCGGGGCGGGGCCGCGGCCCTCGGCCGCGGCGATCTGCCGCTCGCGCCACGCGGCGAGCTGCGGCGGGGCGGTGGTGAAGTGACCGTGACAGTCGATGATCATGGAATCGTCCTCGGGGGCGTCCGGGTCAGTGGTCGTGGGTGCGGGTGGGCCAGCCCGTGTACTGCTCGGCCAGATAGGTGCGCCCGGCGCGCGTGCCCACCACGTTCTCCAGCTCGCCGAGCTGACGACGCAGGTCGAAGGGGGAGCCGCCGGGCGCGGTGTGCAGCAACCGGGTCATCCAGTACGAGAAGTTCTGCGCCCGCCAGACCCGCCGGAGGGCCCGCGGCTGGTACTCGTCGAGCGCCGCCCCGCCCTCACCGCCGAAGGCCCGCACCAGCGTGCCGGCGAGGACCTTCACGTCGTGCAGCGCCAGGTTGAGCCCGCGGGCACCGGTCGGCGGCACCGTGTGCGCGGCGTCCCCGGCCAGCAGCAGCGAACCCCAGCGCATCGGCTCCTGCACGAAGGACCGGAACCGCAGCACCGTCTTCTCGGTGATCGGCCCCTCCTTCAGCCGGAAGCCGTCCTCACCGGCCACCCGCGCCTGGAGGGTCTCCCAGATCCGGTCGTCGGACCAGGCGTCGGCGGACTCGTCGGGCGCGCACTGGAAGTACATGCGCTGCACGGCCTCGGTGCGCTGGCTGATCAGCGCGAAACCGTGCCCGGAGTGGGCGTAGACCAGCTCGGGCGCGCTCGCCGGCGCCTCGGCGAGGATCCCGAACCACGCGAAGGGGTACTCCTTGCCGTACCGCACCCGCCGCTCCTCCGGCACCAGGTCGCGGCACATGCTCCGCGAGCCGTCCGCGCCGACGACGTACCGCGCCCGGATCTCGTGGCGGCTCCCGTCCGGCGCGGTGTACCGGACCCGGGGGGCGTCGGTGGTGACGTCGAGCACCTCGGTGTCGCGGACACCGAAGTGGACCGTGCCGCCGTCGCGTTCACGGGCGTCGGCCAGGTCGACGAAGACGTCGGTCTGCGGGTAGAGCCACACGGACGCGCCGACGAGCTCCTTGAAGTCGATGCGGTACGGCCGCCCGGCCGACCGCAGCTCGATGCCCTCGTGCTCGTACCCGTCGCGCAGGATCCGGTCCGAGACGCCCGTCTCCACCAGGTCCCGGGCCGCGTCGGCCTCCAGGATCCCGGCCCGCTGGGTCGTCTCGATCTCGTGACGCGTACGGGTGTCGACGGCGATCGTCTCGATTCCGGCGCGGCCGAGCAGGTGCGCCAGCATGAGGCCGGCCGGCCCCGCGCCGACGACCGCGACCGGAACCGAGGCGATGGAGTCGACGGGGGCGTCGGCCATGGCATCTCCCAAGCGGCAGTGGACGTCCGAACAGTTCGGAACGGCCCGAACGCTGCCAGCCTGCCCAGCCCCTGGTCTGCGGCGTTTCCGTCAGACGGAAACCGGCCCGGAACTCATCCCGTCGTCCGGGTACGCCTGCCGAGCTCGTCGGAGATCCCGTACGCGGCCCGCAGCAGCGGCTCGCGCAGCCCGCGCGCCCTGCCCGCGTCCTGCGCGGCGATCACGATCCCCAGCGCGGCGCTCACCGGCCCCGTCCGGCCGATCCGCACCGGCGCGGCCACCGCCACCGTGCTCTCCGACAACTGCCGGTCGCTGACGAAGACCTGCTCGCGCCGGATCCGGTCCAACTGCGTCCGCAGGGTCCTGGGATCGGTGACGGTGTGGGGGGTCCAGGCCCGCTGCGGCGCGTCGAGGACCTCCTCCTGGATGTCCCGCGGCGCGTGCGCGAGCAGCACCCGGCCCATCCCGGTGGACCCCACGGGGAACCGGGTGCCGACATTGGTCAGCAGCTCCACCGACCGGTGCCCGGCGATCCTCTCCACGAACACGAGCTCGGTGCCCTCCCGCACCGCCAGCTGGACGTTCTCGTGGGTCACCTCGTAGAGGTCCTGCATGAACGGCAGCGCCACATCGCGCAGGATCTGCGTCCTGGGACAGCCCGAGGCGATCTCCCACAGCCGCAGCCCCACGTGCCACGACCCGTCCTCCCCCCGCTCCAGCGCCCCCCACGCCGCCAGCTCCGTGACCACCCGGTGCGTGGTGCTCAGGGCCAGGCCGGTGCGCTGGGCGATCTCCGATAGTGTCTGCGCGGGGTGCTCGCGGTCGAAGGCCGAGAGGACCTCCAGTACTTTTCCCGCCGCCGTGGTCCGGGTCGTGCTCACGCCGCCAGTCTCGCAGACCCGCGCCGAGCCACCGGACCGAGCGCCCCCCGCTTCCCAGGAACCTCCGCAGACTTGAGGAGTCGACGTGCACCGTGAACTCGTGGGCCTGTCCTCGATGGCGACCCGCCCGATACTCACCGAACTGTGCGGGCACCTCCGGCTCGCCCACGGCATCCCGGTGCGCTTCGAGTCCGCCGGCGGGGTCGAGGTCGCCCGCCGGGTCCGCGAGGGCGCCGAGGCCGACCTCCTCGTCCTCGCCGACGGCGCCATGACCGCCCTCGACCGCGAAGGACACCTCCGGCCGGGCACGCTCCGCCCCCTCTGGATCTCCCAGGTCGTCGCCGCGGTACCGGAAGGAACCCCCGCCCCCGCCCTCGGCTCCACGGACGACCTCCGCACCGCGCTCACCTCGGCGACCGGCATCGCCTACTCCACCGGTCCCAGCGGTACGGCCCTGCTCGACCTGCTCCACCGCCTCGGCCTCGCCGACGTCCTCGCCGACCGGCTCGTCCAGGCCCCGCCCGGCGTACCGGCCGGCAGCCTGCTGTCCTCCGGCCGCGCCGACCTGGCCTTCCAGCAGCACAGCGAGCTGATGGACCTCCCCGGCGTCACCGTCGTCGGCCCCCTGCCCGGCGACACGGCCCTCACCTCGCTCTTCGGCGGCGCCGTCCTCGCCACCGCCCCCGACCCGGACCGCGCCCTCGCCGCCCTCGGCCTCCTCGCCTCCGACGAGGCGTCGAGGCTCGCCGCCGGCCGGGGGATGGAGCCGGCGAAGCCGGACCGGGAGGGCTGACGCGAGGAACCGGGTGACCGGTGCCTTCGCTCGTCTTCACCCGGACGTCTTCACCCGGATGAGGGCGAAGTCAGGGCTATATCCAGGGCTAAATTCGATAGGGTCCATGGTGGAGGTGGCCCGGTGCCCAAGGAAGAAGACCTGTTCAAGGCCGTGGAAGCGCTGCTGGCGGGCGGACCGGAGTTCCCCGCCCCCGCGGAGCGGGCCCGGCTGCGCGAGGCGGCCGGCGTCACCCAGGCCGCGCTCGCCGGCGTACTCGACACCACGACGCAGACGGTGAAGAACTGGGAGTCGGGACGCAGCGAGCCCCGCCCGCCGCGCCGCGCCCCGTACCTGGCCCTCCTTGAGGGCTGGGCGGAGAAGTACCCCGACCCCAGCCGCGAGGCCCGGCCCGCCGACGTACCCCCGGCCCGGACGACGCCGACGCCCAGGCGTCCGGCCGCACCGGCGCGGAAGACCACGGCCCGCCCGGCGGCCGCCGCGGCCGTCGACGCGCGGTTCGCGAACGGGCCGCTCGCCGTCGTCGACACCGGCGCCGACGGGCGGGTGTCCGCGTACTGCGTCGGCGGCCTGGTCCTCGACGTCCCCGCCCGTACCCTGCCCGGACTCGTGGAGTGGACCCTGGCCGAGGCCCGTCTCGGCGCTCCCCGGCTGGACAGCTGGGGCCGGGACGCCGACCCGCTGCTCGTCCTGACCCCGACGGCGCTGGAGCGCCTCGGTCTGCCGGTCGAGCTGAGCGACGAGGAGCGGAACGCGGGCCGCCTCCCTGTCGGCCACCCGGCTCTGGAAGAACTGGCGGCGGCCGACTGGCAGTTGACCCGCCGTGGCTTCGGCCCGTGGGCCAGGATCTACCGGCCCGCCCAGGGCGGCCGCCGCCTCTGCGTCCAGTTGTGCATCCCGTCGTGGCGGGCGCTCGACAGCCGCTCGTGGGGGCACGCCGGCGAACTGCCGCCCGCCGAACTCGCCCGCGTCCTGGGTCTGTACGCCTCGCGGGTGATGACCCCGCGCGGTTCGACGGCCGTGACGGGCCTGGAACTGATGACCGCGCTGCATCCGCCGACCCGCGCCTCCGAGCCGGACGCCGACGGCCGTCGGCACAGCGTCCACAACCCCGGCTCGCTGGGCGAGGACCCCCTGGACCCGCCGCCGTGCGAGGCGACCGACGGCCACCCCGTCCTCGCCGACCTGCCCCGCTTCCACGTCCGCGGCCCCGAGGAGCGGATCTTCGAGGAGGCGTACGACTGGGCGCGGGAGCTGACCGACGAGGAGTGCCTCAAGTCCCATCTGGTCGGCATCGACGTCAACATGGCCTTCGGCGCCGCCGCGAACGGCGCCGTCATCGGCCTCGCCCGGCCTCCCGTCCACGCCACCGCGCCCGCCTTCGACCCGGCGGTGCCGGGCTCGTGGCTGGTCGACCTGTCCCATGTCGACCTCTCCCGCGTCCTCGTCGGCAAACGGTGGACGCGGCTGCGGGGCGACCTGCTGCCCAGCCCCTTCACCCCCACCGGCGAGACCCCCACGGGCCCGGCCTGGTACGCCACCCCGACCGTCGCCTACGCCGTCGAACTCGGCTACCGGGTCGACCCGGTGGAGGCCTGGCTGCGCCCGGAGGCGGGCCGCTACCTCGACGGCTGGTACAAGCGCCTGCGCGACGCCTACGTCGTCACCATGGCCGACCTCGGCATCGGAGAGAAGACGACACCCGAGCGGTTCCTGGCCGCGATGGAGGGGTACAAGGGCCGCGACCCCGAGGCGGCGATCGTCCTCGACGCCATCAAGAACACCGTCAAGGGCGGCATCGGCAAGCTCCAGGAGAAGGCGCGCGGCGGCGGCTGGCGACCGGGCCAGACGTGGCCGGCGCTGGCCCGCCCGACCTGGCGCCCCGACATTCGCGCGGTCGTGATCTCGCGGGCCCGGATCAACATGCACCGCAAGATGGTCGCGCTCGCCGCCGCCACCGGCAGCTACCCGGTCGCGGTCCTCTCCGACTGCGCCGTGTACGCCGCCGACGGCCCCTCCCCGCTCGACCTCCTGCCCTACACGCCGGAAGGCAGGACGGTCCCCGGATCCTTCCGCATCGGGGTCTCCCCGGGCATGGTCAAGCACGAGGGCACCAGGACGCCGCTGTGGGCCGAGGCACTCCGCGAGGAGACCCGGGACCCGCTGCTGAACCTGGCCCGCTACATCAGGACCGGCGTCGGCACCGGCCCGGACACGGGGGAGTAGAACCATGGTGGTGAAGTCGGTCGGCGAGGGCCTGGACCGGGTCCTCGACAAGGCGGTCACCCGCAAGCCGCCGCAGTCCGCCGGCGCCCAGGTACGGTTCCTGGTGAAACAGCTCAAGGGCACCAAGGCGGTCGCCCGGCTCCTCGGCGTCTCCCAGCGCACCGTCGAACGGTACGTGAAGGGCGAGATCAGAAAGCCCCGCCCGGAACTGGCGGCCCGCCTGCGGGAGGAGACCCGCAGACGCTGGCAGCCGAGGGTGAAGGCGAAGGCGCGGAAGGCCGCCACCACCACCGACGGCCTGATGATCGACGTCCGCGCCGCCCTCGGTTACGACGCCCCGGCTGGTACCACCGACGAGGCCCGCGAACGCCACCTCACCCTCGCCCTCCCCCCGCACCACGCCGAGCGGATCTTCGCCGCCCAGGCGGGCGGCGAACACGACATGCGCCGGGCTGTCGCCGAAGCGCTGAAGGACGTGTACTTCCAGCAGCGCGGCACCCGCGCCGCGAGCCTGGAGGAGGTCCGCATGCTGAACGTCGAGCACATCGAGTTCGACCTGTGACCGCGCCGGCCGCCCCCCTGCGGGAACACCGGGTCACCGGCTCCCTCCCCGACATCGCACCCGGCTCCGCCAGGGCCGTCAGCCGCCGCGGAACACCCGCAGGTCGGACACCTCGAACGACATCTCGCTCGTCTCCGGATCGGGTGCGGGATGGTAACGGCCGGCGCACACGGAGAGGTTGACGATCAGGTGGGCGTGCCAGGACCGGCCGACGCCGCGGCCGTCCGCGAACACCTGGGCGCCGTCCACCCACCACACCACCGACCGGGCGCCGAACCGGGTCCGCAGCTCCACCCATCCGCCTGGGCGCACGGCGGGGGAGCGGTGGTAGTGGTGGGTGCCACGGACCCGGTTGGAGAGTTCGAGGAGGTCCGGGTTGTCGGGGTGGTACTCGAAGACGTCGATCTCCTGCCCGCCGTCGCGCCACGTCCAGATGGCCGGCCAGGCCCCCGTCTCCTCGGGAAGCCGCACCCGCGCCTCCAGCACGTCGCCGGACCGCACCTCGAAGGCCTGGCGGCTGCCCTCCGTGGTGAGCAGCCCGGTGTCCCACAGACCGTCACGGCGACGGGTCGCCCGGAAGACACCGGAACGGCTGTACGCGGGATCCCTCACCAGATGGTCCAGCTTGTTGTCACGGGGGTTGATCGGCCCGCCTCCCGGATAGGCCCAGGAACGCCCGGCCACCCACTGCTCGGGCGATCCGAAGTCCGCGGCGAGGACCGGTTCGCCGGGAAGGACCAGGTCGTCGGGGAGGGGAGGGAAGGACATGGCGGCTCCTGAGGTTCCGGGAACGAGAGGAGAACGAGAGGGTCACCGCCATGGATCCCCTCTCCCGCCCCGCACATGCGGAACACCTCCTTCCTTGGCGAGAACTCGTCAGTCCCGTACGAGGCGGAACGGATGCCCCGCCGGGTCGGCGAGGACCCGCCGACATCGCCGCCGCGCTGCACGAGGACGGCCACGCCGGGCGTACGTACGAACTCACAGGACCGGAGCCGATCAGCCCGCGCCGGCAGGCCGAGGTCCTCGCCCGGGCCCTGGGGGAGGAGGTCACCTTCGTGGAGCTGTCCCGCGCCGAGGCCCACGCGCACCTGGCGCGGTTCATGCCGGAGGAGGTCGTGGACGGAACCCTCGACGTGCTCGGCCTCCCGCTCCCGGAAGAACGGCGGGGCAGCCCCGACGCGGAGAGCGTCCTCGGCCGCGCCGCCGCCTTCGCCCTCACTCCGGGCGGCTGAAGCGGCGGGTCGCCCACAGCAGGGCCAGGGCACCCGAGGCCAGGAGGAGACCGCCTTCGAGGAGGAGGGGAGGCTGCCGACCGGCCCATTCGACGCCGCCGGCGGCCGCGTGGCCGGGGACCCGCAGGGTGATGGAGCGGCGCAGGACGTCCACCCCGTACGCCAGGGGGTTGGCGGCGGCCAGGGTCTGGGCCCAGCCGGGCAGGGACGTCAGGGGGAAGAAGCCGCCGGAGAGGAAGAGGAGCGGCATCATCACCAGGCCCAGGAAGGTGTGGAAGGTCTCCGGACTGCTCAGGCCCACGGCCAGGGCCAGGGACAGGGCGGTGACGGTGAAGGAGGCGAGGGCCATGCCACCGAGGAGCAGGCCCAGCAGCACCGGGTCGTACGGGAGGCCGACCGCACCGGCCAGACCGAGGAGGACGGCGCCCTGGACCGTGGCCACCAGGGTGCCGCCGGCGCAGCTGCCGAGCAGGAGCGCGGTGCGGCTGACGGGGGCCATCAGGAGCTCACGGAGGTAGCCGCTCTGCCGGTCGGTGATCAGACGGATGCCGACCATGACGGCCGGTGTCTGCACGGTCATCATCAGCATGCCGGGGAAGAGGTACGTCTGGTAGCCGACGCCCAGCGACCCGGAGGGGATCAGCGCCGCCAGGCCGCCGCCCAGGATGAAGAGGTACAGCACGGGGTGGAGCAGCATCAGCGCGGTGGAGGTGCGCCGACAGGCGAGGCGGAGCAGGTCGCGGTGGACCAGGGCGTGGACCGCGCGCAGTTCGCGCCGGAGACGGGTGCCCCGGCCGGTGGCGGTGCCGGCCGGCACCGGTGGGGCGAGCGTCGTCATCGGCAGGCCTCCGCGGGACCGGCCAGGCTGCGGCCGGTGTGGTGGAAGAACACGTCGTCGAGGGTGGGCGGGGTCGCGGAAGCGGCGTGGACGGCGATGCCGTGGGCCGCCAGGGCCGCGCACAGACGGGGGATCCAGGCGCTGCCGTCGGGCACCCGCAGCCAGAGGCCGTCCGCGTCCACGGTGACGGTCCGTTCCGGCGGGGTGAGCAGGCCGACCACCCGGCGGGCCCCCTCGTCGTCGCCGGTGCGGAGCACCACCCGGTCGTCCCCGATCGCGGCCTTGACGTCGTGCGGCGTGCCCTGGGCCACCAGTCGGCCCCCGTCGATGATGGCGAGGCGGTCGCAGTGCTCCGCCTCGTCCAGATAGTGGGTGGTGACGAACAGCGTGCTGCCGTGCCGGTCGCGCAGGACCCGCAGGTGCTCCCGGATCCGGGCGCGGGCGTGCGGGTCGAGGCCGGTGGTCGGCTCGTCGAGGAACAGCACGCCGGGCGAGTGCAGCAGCTGGCGGGCGATCTCCAGGCGGCGCCGCATGCCGCCCGACAGGGTGCGGACGGGGGAGCGCCGCCGGTCGGCCAGGTCCGCGAGGTCGAGCACCTCGGCCGTGCGGCGGCGGACCTCGGCGCGGCGGAGCCCGTACAGGCGGGCGTGGACGCGGAGGTTCTGCTCGGCCGTCAGGTCCGGGTCGAGGGCGCTGTGCTGGAAGAGCAGCCCGACCCGGCGCCGTACCCGGTGGGGCTCGGTGAGCACGTCGGCGCCCGCCACGGTGGCGTGACCGGAGGTCGGGCGGGTGAGGGCGCACAGCATCGCGATGGTCGTGGACTTGCCGGCGCCGTTGGGGCCGAGGAAGGCGAAGGTCTCGCCCTGGCGCACGTCCAGGTCCAGGCCGCGCACCGCGTGGGTGGTGGTGCCGTCCGGGCCCCGGTAGCTCTTGACCAGGCCGCGCGTGCGGATGGCGGGCGGGACGGGCGTCGCGCGGGGGGCGGTGTCGCGGGCGGACTCGTGGTCACGGGCGTGGAGCTGCATGCGTCTTCCTCGTCCAGGGGGCTCCGTGGGGGCGGTGCGGGGCCTCGCCCCGGCCGGTGGCTGCCCCGGGACAGCCACCGGCCGGGGGAGGCGGTACGGGCTACGCGCAGCTCACACCGATGCAGACGGTGTTGAGGAGCGTGAGCAGGCCGACGCACTCGCACGTCGCGGCGAAGGGCGCTCCGTCGACGCCGACCGGGTCGGTCTCCGGAAGGGCGTGCAGTCGGGCCAGCAGTTCGAGGTCCTGGTTCTCCATGGCATTCTCCTTCTCTGTGAGGCGGCGGCAGGCTCTCTGCCGCTCAGACCGGCTGCTGGACCATCCAGTGCCGGGGCTCTGTGTGGCGGACCCGCAGGAGGAACGCCAGGATTCCGGCGGAGCCGTCGCTCCAGCCCGTCGAGACGTCCCCGTACTCGTTGGGGAAGACGACGTGGCCGCCGCGGCGGGCCCCTTCGGCGACGACGAGACGGGCCAGGGCCTCGGCCTCCGCGCGAGGGACGGGATCACCCGTCGCCGCGGCCAGGTCGAGGAGGAAGTCGCCGTTGCCCGCCAGGCCGTGGCACTGGGTGAGCGGGGCGCGGGAGGCCCGCTCCACCACGGCCCGGGCCGCGCGCCGGGCGAGCTCGCCGTACCGGTCGTCGCCGGTCGCCCGCCACAGCCGGACCAGGAACGAGCCGATGCCGGCGGAGCCGTGGCACCAGTACGGAGCCGTGGGCACGTCCCCGGCCTGTGCCGGCCACTGCGCCGCCCCGCCCACGTCCACGGCGTGGGCCACCAGCAGCTCGCCCGCCGCCACGGCCAGCTCCCGGTCCTCCCGGCGGCCCGTGACGGAGGCGGCCGCGAGGAGGAAGCAGCCGATGCCGGACGCGCCGTGCGCGAACCCGAGGTACCGCTTGCCCGCCTCCTCCGCGACGGCCTCCGCCGGCACCGGCCAGCTCGCCCCGGCCTCCTCGCGCCGGGCGGCGGCGGCCAGCCGGTCGGCCGCTTCGGCGACCAGCCGGGCGAGGCGCGGATCGCCGGTGCGCCGCCACAGGTGGACGGCCGCGAGCCCGCCGCCCGCCGTGCCGTGGGTGATGTCATGGCTCGGCGTCGGCTCCTGCGGAGCCAGCGCCAGGGCCAGCGCGTGGTCCGTCAGAGCCTCGTCTCCGACGGCGCGCCCGGCCTCGTACAGCGCCCACGCGGTGCCCCGGGCGCCGAAGTGCAGGCCGGGACGGGCGGAGCGGAGGTCGGTGCGGTCGGCGATCCAGCGGCCCGCCGCGGACAGCACCCCCGGCAGACGGGGATCGCCGGTGAGCTCGAAGTACCGCGTCAGCACCGCCAGGACGCCGGCCGCGCCCTGCTGCACGGTGCAGGGGTCGGTCTCGCCGGCCGCCGTGGAGACGGGCCACAGCCGCCGGTCGTCGCCGGGAGTCATCGTGTCGACGAGGTGCCGCACGATCCCGGCCACCGTGCCCTCGATCGCCTCGTACGGATCCTTGTACGGGCTCTCGCGTCGCGCCGCCCCCCTCCGCAGGAGCGCCCGCCGGGCCCTGGCCGGATCCCAGCGCTCGGCCGGATCGTCCCGCATCAGCCCGAGGATCAGCTCCCGCATGCCGTCCGGGAGCCGTACCGAGGCGGAGCAGGCGGCCAGCCACGCGGCGAGCCGCTCCTGCGCGGGCCGGTCCGCCGGCTCTTCGGCCAGCAGGTTCGGCACCTTGCCCATCAGGACGAAACACACCGTGGCACCGAGGCTGTAGTAGTCGGCCGTCGGGGAGACCGGCGCGTCCGCCAGGCGCTCGGGGGCGCTGAAACCGGGCGTCCCCACCCGCGTCGGGAGCGGGGCGTCCTCGGCCAGGACGGCGAGCTCCAGGTCGATCAGGCGCAGCTCCCCGTCCGGCCGGACCATCACGTTGCCGGGCGTGAAGTCCCGCAGCACACAGCCCCGGGCGTGGGCGTCCGCCACCAGGTCCACGAGGCGCGCGACCTGGGCCGTCACCTCGGCCTGGTACCGCTCGCCGCCGACGTCCCGGAAACGCTCGGCGACCCAGGTGCGCAACGGGACGCCCGGCACCTCCTCCTGGGCCAGGAACAGGTGCCCGCCGTGCTCGAACAGCGCGAGCGGCTCCGGCGCGAGCCCCGTCCCCCTCAGCTTCTCCAGCGTCCGGGCCTCTGCGCGCAGCCAGTCGCGGACGTCACCCCCGGAGGCGTCGGCCTCCACGTGGGGCCGGGTCTCCTTGATGACGACCGGCGCGCCGGTGCGCACCTCGCTGCCCCGGTAGACCCCGCCCTTGTTGGTGTGCCGGATCGCCTCCCGCACCGCGAACCGGCCGCCGAGCACCACCGGACGGCTCTCCGCCTCCGCCGGGCGCGCCGCGCCCGGCGGAGGGGCGGGGAACGGGCTGACCGCCCACGGCGGCGGCTCGTACCGCCCGGTCCGCCGGTCCTCCACGGGATTGCCGTCGGGGTCCTCGATGTACCACACGAGGAGGCCGTCGGCCGACAGCCGCCGGCGGCCGACGAAGGCGCCGTACCGGTAGTGCACCAGGCTGTTCACGGCGTACGGCTGGTCGGACAGGATCCGGGGACCGGCCAGCCCCGCCGTCGCCCGGTGCAGCTCCCCGGCGAGCCGGGCCGCGTCGGCGTCGGAACGCGGATAGACGGTGAGGAACTTGCCGGAGCTTCCCCGGGGCGTCGCACGGGAGTTGAGGGCGCTCACCCCCTCCGGAGACCGCGCGAACTTGAACCCCGACGCGTCCCGCAGCAGCACCTCCAGGGCCTTCGCGAGGACCGCGGGCGCGGAGGCGGCCGTCGCCGACAGGTGCAGTTTCCAGCCCTGCCGGCGCTGCTCCCCGGACCGCGGCGCCACCCGGCACCACAGGTCGTCAGAGCCGGTCGTCCAGCGCCCGCCCGTGCCCGTGGCGTGCAGCGCCCGATGGAGGAGGTCTTCCAGAACGGATTCGGCTTCCGGTACGGATTCGGTGGCGTGGCTCGTCATGCCCATCCCTCTCAACGGCGAGAACCGCTGGCGGGGAACGTGCCCGGCGCACCTGCCGCCCCCACATACCGGGGGCCGGATTCACCGGATGCGGCGAGCGCGCGCCGCGGTTGTCCCACCGTGAGGTGCGCCCAGCGCGGAAAGGCGCACGGTGGCTCGCCCAGGGGCGTCAACGGCCGTGCGCGAAAGGGGAATCGGTGCTCCTCCACCGTGGACCGCTTGACCTTGACACGGTGACAAGCCTTTGACTGCCTGCCGAGGAGGTGGTCCCGATGACCATGACACAGCAGGACGCGGACGTCCGGCGGGCGCTCCGGGCGCTGGAGGACGAGCGCGCGTCGGTGCGGCTGCGGACCGCTCTGGCGGTCGGCACGGCGCCCGACCCGCGCTTCGCCGCCGCGCTCGTCGAACGGTGCGCCGTCGAGCCCGAGTTCTTCGTACGCGACATGCTGACCTGGGCCCTGACCCGTCACCCCGTCGACCTGACGCTCCCCCCGCTGCTGGGCGAGCTCCGCTCGGAGCGGGCGCGGGCGCGGAGCCAGGCCCTGCACACGCTGTCCAAGATCGGTGACCGGCGGGCGTGGCCGGCGATCACGCGCGGGCACCTGACCGACGCCGACGACGAGGTGGCACGGGCGGCCTGGCGGGCGGCGGTGCTCCTCGTCCCGGACGGCGAGGAGCCGGCGCTGGCCGCGGTGCTGGCCACCCGGCTGGGGCGCGGCGGACAGGAGACGCAGCTGAGCCTCAGCCGGGCGCTGATCGCGCTCGGCGACGTGATCCTGCCGCTCCTGGGCACCGCGGCGACGGCCCCAGAGCCGCACGTGCGCGCCCACGCGCTCGCCACCCGGCGGCTCCTGCGCGACCCCGACACCGGATTCGCGTACGCGATCGAGGAGGCGAAGCGCGTCGTGGCGCTCGGCGGGTCCGCGTCGAAGGGACACTGAGGCGTATGGACCGGAGGGACACTGAGGCGTGTTGATCGGTGAGGTGGCACGCCGCTCCGGCGTCAGTGCCCGCATGCTCAGGCACTACGAGTCGCTCGGCCTGGTGCGGCCCTCGGGCCGCACCGGATCCGGCTACCGGGAGTACCGCGACGAGGACATCCGGCGGATCTTCCACATCGAGAGCCTCCGCTCGCTGGGGCTGTCGCTGCGGGAGGTCGCCCGCGCCCTCGACGACCCCGGCTTCACCCCCGCGCAGCTCGTCGGCGAGCTCGTCGACCAGACCCGCGCCCGCATCGCGGCGGAGACCGAACTGCTCACGCGCCTGAGCCGCATCGACGCCGCCGGGCCCGCGAGCTGGGACGACGCCCTCCAGGTCGTCGCGCTCCTCCAGGCGCTCGGGTCGACGAGCAAGGACGTCCGCCAGCGCGCCGCCCTCTCCTCGGCCTCCTCGGCCGACGAGGTCCCCGTACCGGTGGAGGCTCTGGTCGAGGCGGTCCTCGGCGAGACCGAGCCCAATGTCGCCGGGGCCCTGCGGTGGGCCCTCGCCCGCTCCGGCGACGGCGGCTCCGGCCTCCTCGCCCGGGCCCTCGACTCCCCGACGGCCGCGGTGCGCGAACGGGCCGTCCGGACCCTCGCCGAACTCCCCGGCGACGAGGCGGTCTCCCGGCTCCGCGACGCCCTCGCCCACCCCGACCCCGTGGTGCGCGGCCAGGCGGCCCTGGCCCTCGGCGGCCGCGGAGAGCCCGGCGCGGTCCCGGAACTCGTCGAGATGGTCGTGGACGGCAGGAACGACACCGACGCGGCCGATGCCCTCGGCGTCCTGGCCGCTGACGCCGGCACGGCGGACGGGATCGCGGCCGGGCTCGTCGCCCGCCTCGCCGATCCGGCCACCGCGCCCCCCGCCCGGGGCCGTCTCACCCAGGCGCTCGCCGACATCCCCGGCCCCCTCGCCTCCCGCGCCCTCGCGGACCTGACGCACGACGGGGACAGCGCCGTGGCCCTGACGGCGACCTACCTCAGCCGCCTCCGCGGCACTCCCTGAACCGCCCTCCCCCTCTGTCGGCCGGAAGGGGAGGGCGGCAGTGCGTCAGTACGTCAGGATGCCGGGGTCCGTCACGCCCTCCGCGCCCGTCTCCACGTGCCCGGCCAGGCGGCGCACGTAGTCGGCGTGGGCGGGGGACGTGATCGTGACGTCGTACCACCTGCCGGAGGCCGACAGGGGCACGGTGTGGGTGACGGTCGCGCCCTGGGCCACGGTCAGCGTCTGCTCGGTGCCGGTGTAGGCGTGGGCGACGGTCACCGTCGTCGTCGGACCCGCGTTGGTGAGGACGAGGTCCAGGTCGCCCGTGGCGGCGTCGTGGCGGGCGGTGACCTCGGGGACGGCGGTCTTCCCGGGGGAGCGGAAGCGGCGCAGGAAGCCGTTGGGGCCGTGCACGGTGAGGTCGGTGGTGCCCTTGGAGTACCGGGTGTTCCAGGTGTCCGCGATCGAGGTGCCGGCCTCCGTCGTGTACGTCCAGGGCGCGTCCGTGCGGTTCGCCGAGGTCACGTAGAACTGGGCGCCCGCGGCCGGGCCGCCGCTGAAGGTGAGGCGGAAGGTGCCGGCCGAGGTGTCGGCGCGACCGTCCACGTACGGCGCGTACTTCAGCGGGCGGGTGGGCTTGGCGCCGGGCTCCTGACGGGGCATCGAGCCGACCGCCGGCGCGGTGGCGAGGAAGTCGGGGTGCCGGTCGCGGTCCGGCGGGTGGTAGCCGGCCGTGGGCGGCAGTGCGACCGGCCGCGGCTCGGAGCGGGTGAAGTCGAAGGCCGAGGTCAGGTCGCCGCAGACGGCCCGCCGCCAGGGCGAGATCTGTGGCTCCTGGACCCCGAAGCGGCGCTCGATGAACCGGATCACCGAGGTGTGGTCGAAGGTCTCGGAGCAGGTGTAACCGCCGGTGGACCAGGGGGAGACGACGAGCATGGGGACGCGGGGGCCGAGGCCGTAGGGACCGGCGACGTAACCGGTCTTCCCGGGGAAGTGGTCGAGCGTGGTGGGGGTCGTGGAGAGGCCCTGCGCGGCCGAGGCGGGGACGTACGGCGGGACGACGTGGTCGAAGAAGCCGTCGTTCTCGTCGTACATGATGAACAGCGCCGTACGGGCCCACACGTCCGGGTTCGAGGTGAGCGCGTCCAGGACCTGCGCGATGTACCAGGCGCCGTAGTTCGAAGGCCAGTTGGAGTGCTCCGTGAACGCCTCGGGTGCGGCGATCCAGGAGACCTGCGGCAGCCGGCCGGCCTGCACGTCGGCGCGGAGGATGTCGAAGAAGCCGTCGCCCGCCTTGGCGTTCGTGCCCGTGCGGGCCTTGTCGTACAGCGGGGTGCCGGGCTGGGCGTTGCGGTAGGTGTTGAAGTAGAGGAGGGAGTTGTCGCCGTAGTTGCCGCGGTAGGCGTCGTTGATCCAGCCCCAGTGGCCGGCCGCGTTCAGGCCGTCGCCGATGTCCTGGTAGATCTTCCAGGAGATCCCGGCCGCCTCCAGGCGCTCGGGGTACGTCTTCCAGCCGTAGCCCGCCTCGGCGTTGTTGAGGACCGGGCCGCCGCCCGTGCCGTCGTTGCCGGTGTGGCCGGACCACAGGTAGTAGCGGTTCGGGTCGGTCGCGCCGATGAACGAGCAGTGGTAGGCGTCGCAGATCGTGAAGGCGTCGGCGAGCGCGTAGTGGAACGGGATGTCCTCGCGGGTGAGGTGGGCCATGGTGGCCTTGGTCTTGGCCGGTATCCACTGGTCGTAGCGGCCCTTGGCGAACGCCTTCTGGCCGCCCGCCCAGTCGTGGTTGAGCCCCTGGAGGAACTCCATGCCGAGCTTCGCGCTCTCGGGCCGGAAGGGGAGGGTCTCGGTCCTGCCGTCGGACTGGTGCCAGACGGGCTTGCCGCTGGGCAGCGTGACCGGACGCGGGTCGCCGAAGCCCCGGACGCCCTTCATCGACCCGAAGTAGTGGTCGAAGGAACGATTCTCCTGCATGAGGACGACGATGTGCTCGACGTCCTGGAGGGTGCCGGTGGCACCCTGGGCGGGAATGGCGGCGGCGCGGGCGATGGACGCGGACAGCGCGCTGAAGGCGACGGTGCCGCCGGCGAGCTGAAGGAAGCGGCGGCGATCGAGATCGGCCATGAGGGAGCGGTCCTCCGGAAGGCGAGGGAACGGGGAGACGGAACCGGACGGCGGTCGGAGACCGGTGCGGAGCGCCCCAAGAAGAGCGCCCGGGAGCCACCGCCCCACGACCGTCCCGTGACTTCCCGCTGTACACCCGGCGAAATCCCCCGCGCCGCCCCCGTATCCAGCCGCTCACGACCGGTCGCGGGCGCGCCGACCGGACGGCGCCGACACGGCGGACGTTCCCGGACGGCCGACCGTCCTCGTAGCCGCGGGGGCCCTGCCCCTTACACCGTCGCCGGAGCACGCCGACAGGGCCTGTCGGCCCTCGTCCCGTGGGGCCGGACGGCGATTGCGTGACGGTGCCACACTGACGCGCGCCCCGTTCGTGATCTTGACGGCCGCCGGTACGGGCGAAGAACCGCGTGCGGCGGGGCGGGTGAGGCGCAGGACGCAGGGAGGACGACGTGGAGGGGTGGCCGATGACGACCGCGGACCGGACGGAGCCGGGGGACACGCGGCAGGGGACGGAGCACCGGAGGCCGGGAGCCGCGGGAGGCGGAGGCCGCGACGAGTACCACGCGCTCCTCGCCCGGCAGGACGCGATGCGGCTGCGACAGCGCCTGCTCGCCCCGGCCGGCCCCCTTCTGACGGCATCGGGACCTTCCAGCTCCGGGCCGCGCCCGGCCCGGGGGACGCCGTACTCCTACGACGGGCTCCGGGACCAGAAGACGATCCGGCGGCACCTGCCGCTGGTGACGCCCTTCGACGAGCTCATCACCCACCTCTACCGGGCGATGTTCCAGCAACATCCGTACCTCCGGAGGCTCTTCCCCGACTCGATGGACTTCCAGCGGGTGCACCTGGAGCGCGCCTTCTGGTACCTCATCGAGAACCTGGACCGGCCCGACGAGGTGGCCGGGTTCTGCGCCAGGCTCGGCCGCGACCACCGGAAGCTCGGCGTCCGGCCCGTGCACTTCGAGGTGTTCGAGGCGGCGCTCGCCGAAGGGCTCCGCCGCACCGCCGGCCCGGCATGGGTCCCGGAGCTGGAGGAGGCGTGGCTCCGCATGGTGCGGTTCGCCGTCGCCGCCATGGTCGAAGGCGCCGACGGGGCCGTCGGCGAACCCGTCTCCTGGAACGCGACGGTGACCGGCCACCAGCTGCGCCGCCCCGACGTCGCCGTCCTCCGGGTCCGTACCGCCGAACCCTTCCCGTACCGCGCCGGCCAGTACACGAGCATCGAGTCACCGAGGCTCCCGCACGCCTGGCGGCCGTACTCGATCGCCTGCGCGCCCCGCGCCGACGGCGAACTGGAGTTCCACGTCCGCCGGACCGGCTCCGGCGGCCTCAGCGACGTCCTCGTGACGCGTACCGGCGTCGGCGACACACTGCGCCTCGGACCCGCCCAGGGGACCACCACCCTGGACGCCGACCCGGGACAGGAGGGGACACCGGACGTGCTGCTCGTCGCCGGAGGCACGGGCTGGGCCACGGCCAAGGCGCTCCTGGAGGAACTGGCCGCCCGCCGCCCGCGGGGCCGCACCGCCCACCTCTTCCTCGGCGCCCGGACCCTGGACGACCTGTACGACACGGCCGCCGTCGCGGAACTGGAGCGGCAACGCCCCTGGCTCCGCGTCGTCCCGGTCATCGGTGACGGGGACTCGGGAGACGGGCCCGCCTCGGTGGCCGACGCGGTGGTCCGGCACGGCGACTGGTCCGACCACCTCGCCTTCGTGAGCGGCCCGCCCGCCATGGTCACCACCACCCTGGACCGGCTGACCGGGGCCGGCCTGCCCCCGGGACGCCTGAGGTACGACCCCGTCGGCGGCACCGTGCCCCTCGCGCGGGGCGCGGCGGCACGGGTCCGGTGATCGGTCCGCGACGACCGGGTCCGGCCGGATACGGATGACCTGTTCCCTCTGCCGGCTGCCGACCGGTCCACGGCCGGACCACCGCCGCGTGACGGGCCACCTGCTCGGGGACCGGTGACCACCCCGCTCCACTCGAGCCGGGTGCCGGTGCCGATCTCGTGGGCCTCGTACGCCATGACGCGCCCGCGCGTGCCCGCCCGCCGGGCATGGCGGGCGAGCCGCGCCCTTGGAGGGCGGGCGCGGTGCCTTCTTGGAAGGCTGGTGGGGAAGCGCTCTGGACGTGCGGCGGAAGGGACTTCGACCCCGGCCTCGCACCGATCCGCGGCCCGGGTGCGCCGACCGCGGTCCGGTCCAGGGGACGGCGGGACCGGGCGGAGAGCCCGGCGCCCCGGGTCGCGGAGGCATTCGACCAAGGGCCGCCCCACCCCGACAGGGCCGTTCGGCCCCCTGTCCCGGGACCGAAGGGCCTGGCGGCTGTGGGGCCGTACCGCTGCTCGCCCCGACTCGGCGCGGATTGACGGTGCGTCAGATCGTCGGGTGGCCGTCTCCGGCACGGAGACGCATGCTCCGCCGGTCTCCGGGGGCTGGTCCCGATCGGTCCGATGATCCACAGGAAGGGCGGGAAGCCGAGGCGGTGCACGGCCAGTCGAACGGTCTCGGCCGTCCGGCGGCGCGGCGCAGGCCCGGCTTTCCCCGCTCGCGGGGGACGCCGTCCGGACGCCGGCGGTGACGGCGGAGCCGCAGGCACGGGCCGCGAGGCCGGGAGCCGTACTCCCCGACCGCGCGCGGCTGATACGCCATGCGCCACCCGCACCGCCGACCCCATCCGCACCGCCGACCCCATCCGCACCGCCGACCCCATCCGCCCCGCCGACCGACGCGACGACGCGCCGTCGCGTACGGGCCCGTCCCTCGCCCTCCTGGCCGTCTCGCCCACCGCCCGCGCAGCGCAAGCGGCGTGCGGGAGCGCGCCGGAAGGGGCCCTTCGGCCCTGCTTCCGCGCCGTTTCCGGGGCCTCTTCGGCCCTGCCGCACCCCGGACCGCGCCGAGGATCATGGCGCGGCGGCCGGGAACCGCCGTGACCATCCCTGTATCCGAGTGCTTCCCGGCCCGCCGCCACCCGTGCACGCGCGCGCGTGGCGCTCGGCGCGGACGGAGCCGGCCTCCGGCGTCCAAGGGTCCGTGGCAATCGGTGTCAAGGGAAGGAAGGTCGTCGTCCGGTGGACGAGACACGCGGTACACAGGCGAAGGCGGAGGAGACGCCGGGTTCTCCGGAACCGGCGGGTTCCCCGGTTCCGGCGGGTTCCCCCGAACCGGCAGGTCTTCCGGAACCGGCGGGAGCGCGGACCGCGCTCCCGCCCCACCTCCGTCCCTCCTGGGTGGGGTGGCTGACGACCACCGACCACAAGCAGATCGGCACCCTCTATCTCTGCTCGGCGCTGTTCTTCTTCGTCGTCGGCGGTGTCATGGCCCTGGTGATGCGGGCCGAACTGGCCCGTCCGGGCACGCAGATCATGTCGAACGAGCAGTTCAACCAGGCGTTCACCATGCACGGCTCGATCATGCTGCTGCTCTTCGCCATGCCGCTCTTCACCGGCTTCGCCAACTGGATCATGCCGCTCCAGATCGGCGCGCCGGACGTCGCCTTCCCGCGCCTGAACATGCTGGCCTACTGGCTCTACCTCTTCGGCTCGCTGATCGCCGCCGGCGGCTTCCTCACCCCCGGCGGCGCGGCGGACTTCGGCTGGTTCCTGTACGCGCCGCTCTCCGACGCGGTCCACTCGCCCGGCCTCGGCGCCGACCTGTGGATCATGGGCGTGGCGCTCTCCGGCTTCGGATCCATCGCGGGCGCGGTCAACTTCATCACCACGATCATCTGCATGCGCGCCCCGGGCATGACGATGTTCCGCATGCCGATCTTCACCTGGAACGTGCTGCTCACGTCCCTGCTGGTGCTCATGGTCTTCCCGGTGCTCGCCGCCGCGCTGTTCGCCCTCGAATGCGACCGGAAGTTCGGCTCGCACGTCTTCGACCCCGCGACCGGCGGCGCTCTGCTCTGGCAGCACCTCTTCTGGTTCTTCGGCCACCCCGAGGTGTACATCCTGGCCCTGCCGTTCTTCGGCATCATCTCCGAGGTCGTCCCGGTCTTCAGCCGCAAGCCGATGTTCGGCTACATCGGCCTCGTCGCCGCGACGATCGCGATCGCCGGTCTCTCCGTGACCGTGTGGGCGCACCACATGTACGTCACCGGTGGCGTGCTCCTCCCGTTCTTCTCCTTCATGACGTTCCTCATCGCCGTACCGACCGGCGTGAAGTTCTTCAACTGGATCGGAACGATGTGGAAGGGCTCACTGTCCTTCGAGACCCCGATGCTCTGGGCCGTCGGCTTCCTCATGACCTTCACCTTCGGTGGTCTGACCGGCGTCATCCTGGCCTCGCCCCCGATGGACTTCCACGTCTCCGACTCGTACTTCGTCGTCGCCCACTTCCACTACACGCTGTTCGGCACCGTCGTGTACGCCATGTTCGCCGGCTTCCACTTCTGGTGGCCGAAGTTCACCGGCAAGATGCTCGACGAGCGCCTCGGCAAGATGACGTTCTGGACGCTGACCGTCGGCTTCCACGCCACCTTCCTCGTCCAGCACTGGCTCGGCGCCGAGGGCATGCCACGCCGTTACGCCGACTACCTGGACGCGGACGGCTTCACCACCCTGAACACGATCTCCACGATCGGCTCGTTCCTGCTCGGCCTCTCCTTCCTGCCGTTCTTCTACAACGTCTGGAAGACCGCCAAGTACGGCAAGAAGATCGAGGTCGACGACCCGTGGGGCTACGGCCGTTCGCTGGAGTGGGCGACCTCCTGCCCGCCGCCGCGGCACAACTTCCTCACGCTGCCGCGGATCCGGTCGGAATCGCCCGCGTTCGACCTGCACCACCCTGAGATCGCGGAGGTCGACCAGCTGGAGAACAAGCCGCACGAGACCGCGGACGCCCGGTGACCCCGGCCGTCCTCGCCCTGGGCGCCGGGGCGGTGACCGTCTCCGGCTGTGTCTGGTACGTCCCCGCCCTCGCCGACCTGCGCGCCGGCGCCGACCGTCCGAGGTCCCGCCGCCTCGCCGCGACGGCCTGCCTCACCGGCTGGTCCACCGCGGCCGCCGTCACCCTCCTGCTGCTCCTCGGCGCCCCGGGCGCCCTCGTCCTCGGCCCCGCCGTCACCGGCGCCACGGCGACCGCCCTGCTGCGGGTCGGAGCGGCGGTACGACGGAGCGAGGAGCGCCGCGAGGACGGTCGGTGCTGGGCGGCGCTGTCGGCCGCGCCGCCCCCGTCCCACTGTTCGTCCCAGCGGATCTTCGCCCGCTGCGCCGGGACGGGCCTGCTGCTGGCCACGGTGTGCGCGCTCTGCCTGCTGTCCGTGCGGCGGGCGGCGGACGGTTCCGGCTTCGCCGTCATGGCCGTCCCCGTCGTTCTCGCCGGGGTCGCGCTGGTCGTGGCGTCGACGGCGGCCGTACGGCGAAGGGCCGGCTGAGGAGCGGTACGACGCCGTCCTATGGTGGGCCGATGCACACTCACCGCATCGACAGGCCCGCCGACCTCGACGTGGTACGCGAGTCCTACGACCGCGTGGCCGACAACTACGCTCACATGGTGCTGACGACCGGAATCGGAGACATACGGAAGGACCCCTGGCTCAAGGCGTCGATCGACGCCTTCGCCGACAGCGTGGACGGCCTGGGACCGGTCCTCGACGTCGGCTGCGGTCCCGGGACGGTGACCGCCTATCTCGCCGAGCGCGGACTCGACGTGTCCGGGGTGGACCTCTCCCCTCGGATGATCGAGAACGCGCGCCGTCTCCACCCGCAGTGCCGCTTCGACGTCGCCTCCGCCACCGATCTCGACCTCGCCGAGGCGTCCCTCGGCGGGGTCCTTGGATGGTGGTCGCTGTTCAACCTCCCCCGTGACGTCCTTCCCCAGGTCCTCGCCCTGTTCGCGCGGGCGCTGAAGCCGGGCGGGCACCTCGTCACCGCCACCCACGTCGGTGACGAGGACCTGCTGCGCACCGAGGCGTACGGCGGCGTACCCGTGCGGTGGACGACACACAAATGGCGGCCGGAACAGCTCGTGGACCTGATCGAGGGGGCGGGGCTGCGGCCGGTCGCCGAACTCCGGCTTCCCGGCGACGAACAGACCGGACCGGGTGTGGTCGTCATGGCCAAACGGCCCGACTGAGGCCGGGCGCCGGGCCGGGGAGGACCGGCTCGGCCGCGTTGTCAGTGGTGCCCACTAGCTTCGGAGGAGTCGCAAGAGACCGTTCCGACAGGGGGCTTCGATGACCGAGAGCTGTGTGCAGACCGCGCTGCGGGTGGTGCTGACCGACGTCAACGCGGGGGTGGTGGAGGCGTGGCGCGCGGCCTTCGCCGACGTGCCGGGCATCGAGATCCGGCAGGGCTCGGTCCTCGACGAGGACGTGGACGCCTGGGTCACGCCGACGAACGCGGCGGGACGGATGGACGGCGGCGTGGACGCCGCGATCAAGCGCCATCTGGGCGCAGGGATCCAGCTGCGGGTACGGCGGGCCATCCGTGACCGGTTCGACGGGAGCATGCCGGTCGGCAGCGCCGTGTGCGTCCCGTCGGGGGCGACCGTGCCGCGCTTCGTCATCTCGACGCCGACCATGGTCGGCTCCTCGCAGAACGTGAGTGAGACGCTCAACGTCGCCATGGCCTGCGCGGCCGCGTTCCAGGCCGTGCACCGGCAGAACCGGAAGGCGCCGGGCAGCATCCGCTCGGTGGCGCTCGTCGGGATGGGCGCGCGCACCGGCCGGGTGCCGGCCCGGGTGTGCGCCAACCTGATGTGGACCGGCTACACCCTCTTCCACGACCACTGGTTCGAGGACGACGACGAGCTGCGCGCCACCATCACCGCCCAGCTGGCGGGCATCGACCAGGCCCCGCCCACGACGCGGGTGCGGATCACGCCGCCGAAAGGAGCACCGGCCAAAGGGTGTTCCTTTCGCCACTGACCAGGCCGCCCCGCACCAACCGCCCGCCGGGCAGCACCAGTTGCCGACCGTCTCGGCCACGGCGTCCGCCGCCCCGGCCGAGACGGCCGACGCCTCCCACCTCGCAGCCACGACCACCGGGAGTTCCCCCGCCATGAGCGACGCCGCCACGCCGCCGACCCAGCCCGACCCGAACACCCCGAACGACCCGACCGATCCGCTCGCCCTCGCCGAACTGTTCACCGGCGGCGGCGAGACCTGGCTGCCCCTCCTCAAGCCCGTCATCGAGGCCCGTCCGGACGCCGACCGGTTCATCGGCCCCGGGCGCAGCCCGCAGGTCGTCCCGGTCCGCGAGCTCACCTTCCAGGCGCTCAAGCCCAACCCGCCGCACAAGTGGAAGGTCGTCGTCTTCGGCCAGAACCCCTATCCGCGGCCGGAGAGCGCCACCGGCATCGCCATGTTCGACAACACCTTCAACGACTGGAAGGAAAGCCAGTTCGGACGGGTCGTCAGCATCCGCTGCCTCATCAAGGCGGCGGCGATGTGGAAGTACGGCATCGTCAAGAAGACTCCCATCGCCGACGTCCGCGCCCTGCTGAAGGAACGGGACACGGTCCAGCCGCCCGAGTGGTTCCAGGCCATGCTCACCCAGGGCGTGCTCCTCCTGAACGCCTCACTGACCGCCAGCGCCGACGGCGCCATGGCCACCGACCAGCACACCGCCTTCTGGCGACCCGTCGCCGAACGGATCGTCGAGGAGATCCTCCGCGCCAAGCAGGACGCCGCGGACCCGGAGGACCGGGGTGTCGTCTTCGCCTGGTGGGGCGCCCACGCCCGCAGCCTGAAGAAGACCGTGCAGCGCCTGGAGAAGAACTACCCGGGCGTCGAGGTCCGCCACATCGACCACGCCAACCCTGCCGCGCAGGGCGACCTCTTCTGCGACGGCGACCACCTCGCCACCGTCAACGACGCCCTGCTGTCCCTCGGCGCCGACGCGATCGACTGGCTGCCCAGCAAGGGCTGGAACGAGCCCCCGGCCGGCACCGCCACCGGCACGGACCCCGCCACGGGCGGCGGAGGCCCGGACACCGACGTCGCCGCCCGCATGGGCGCCTTCATCGCCTCGACGATGGAGCTCCACCAGCTGTACCTGGAGCGGCTCACCAGCGTCCGCGACGAGGGGCACGTCCTGCCGCCGCTCACCGGCGTCTTCGACACCCCGCTGATGTCCTTCGAGGACGCCGTCGCCCCGGTCACCCAGGTGCTTGGCGGCCTCGGCCGGCACATCGACCGCTCCCGCGAGTTCGGCAAACGGCGCGCCGACGAGCAGACCGGCGCCGGGCTCTCCGCCGACGCCATCGCCGCGCTCTTCCTCTACACCTGCGAGTCCGGCTTCTACCGCACCATCAACGCCGTCCTGCGTTCCCCGGACCGCGACCGCGTGGTGCCCTACCTGCCGTACCTCCGGCTGCTGTTCTCGGCGGTCGATTCGCTGCCCGTCCGGACCGACCCCCTGTGGCGGGGCGTCGCGCTGGACCTGCGCGGCCAGTACCCCGTCGGCTCGACGGTCACCTGGTGGGGTGTCTCCTCCTGCACCTCCGAGCTCGGCGTCGCCCGCTCCTTCCTCGGCAGCCGCGGCAGGCGGACCCTGTTCGAGGTGACCCCGGCCCGCGCCGTGGGCATCCGCAGCTTCTCCGCCTTCACCGGCGAGGAGGAGTACCTCCTCGCCCCCGGCACCCAGTTGGAGGTCACGGACGTGAAGACCGAGCGCGGCGGCCTGTGCACGGTGAAACTGAGGGAGGTGGACACCCGGCTCGTCTCCTGACCTGCGGCCGGGGTGCGAGAGAGGGAGCCGTCGGCGGGGGCTCAGGAAGGCGTCGCCGCGCGGTCGGACTCACTGCGCAGGACGCAGAATTCATTGCCCTCGGGGTCTCCGGACGCGTGAGATACGCGGTTCTGGGAGGGCCCGGAAGTGGCAGCATCCACGCTCGTCGGCGGACACAGGAAACCCTTGCGCTCTAGCGAGTGCATGAACGAAGCACCGCAGGTCACGCCGCGTAGGCAATCCACTCGCCAGGTACGGGGCGTGACCCCCAACGCTGATCAGCCCCGTGCCGTGTCCGCCATCCGTCTGAGCGTCGCCACCGACGAGACCACCTCACCTGCCCGGCAGCGTGAGGCGAACGAGAAGGCCGCCGCGAGTCTGGGCGCGGTCATCGTCGGGGAGGCGGAAGACCTGGACGTGTCGGCGTCCAAGACGACGCCGTTCGAGCGTCCGGAGCTGGGCCCGTGGTTCGAGCGGCCCGACGACTTCGACATGGTCATCTGGTGGCGGCTTGACCGTGCCGTGCGCTCCATGGCGGACATGTCGGCGTTGGTCGGGTGGGCGCGCAAGCACGGTAAGCGGCTGGTGTTCGCGGAGGGGCCCGGCGGCGCGCGCCTCGAACTCAACATGTCCAACGTCGTCGGTGAGCTGATCGCAACGCTTCTGGCGTTCGCCGCTCAGATGGAAGCCCAGTCCATCGCGGAGCGTGTCACGGGCGCTCAGGCGGCTATGCGCGTGATGCCGCTGCGGTGGCGCGGTTCGCGTCCGCACTACGGCTACGAGCCTGCCCCGCTGGACGGGGGCGGCTGGACGCTCGTTCCGGACGCTGAGGCGGTCGCGGTCATTGAGCGGATGATCAAGGACCTGAGCGCGGGCAAGACGGCGAGCATGGTTGCCGCTGAGCTGAACGAGGAGGGCATCCCTTCCCCGCGTGATCACTGGGCGCTCAAGAAGGGCCGCACGACCGGCGGGAAGACGGGCGGCAGCAAGGGCGAGCACGTCAAGCGTGAGCGGTTCAAGTGGGGCCCCAGCATCGTCAAGCGGGTCCTGACGTCCGCCGCGCTGATCGGATGGAAGCTGCACCAGAACAAACCGGTCCGGGACAGTGAGGGCCGCCCGGTCATGGCCACGAACACACCGGTTCTCACCCGCGCCGAGTACGACGCGATAGGCGCGCTGTTCGATGAGCGGTCGGTGGACAACCGCGAACGCAAGGACACGGACGCGCTGCTGTTGCGGGTGATCCACTGCGACGGTTGCGGGGGTCGCATGTACCTCAACAAGCAAACCAGCAAGGCGAATCAGCGCCCCACCTACAAGTGCAACGCCCATGCGCGCGGGGAGACTTGCGCGGCTCCGGCCTACGTGCGGGCGGACTGGGTGGATGAGTACGCGGAGCGCGAATTCCTCCGGCAGACAGGTCCGCTGGCGATCACGGAGACCCGGACGGTTCCCGGCTACGACCCCGGCCCGGAGATCGCCGCGACGCTGGCGGAGTTCGAGGAGCACCAGCGCCAAGAGGGGCGGCACAAGTCGAACGCCGCCCGGCAGGCGTGGCAGACGCGGGCTGACGCTCTGGACACGCGCCTTGCGGAGCTGGAGGCAACGCCGAAGGTGGAGCCCCGCCGTGAGGTCATCAGGACCGGCCGCGTCTACGCCGACCTGTGGCAGGCGTCGGAGACGACCGACCGGCGCGCCATGCTGATCCAGGCAGGGGCCCGGCTCACGGTGAAGAGGGGGACGCGGGGCGGCTGGCGACGGCTGGACGAATCCCGCGTCCGCTTCACCGTGAACGGCCCTCTGGACGAGGCGATAGACACGCTGCTTGCCGTCCGGCGAGAAGACCAGGAGTTGGCCGCGTAAGCCCGCTCAGCGTCCCGTAGGCCCCGTTCCTCCCGCAGCGGAGGGGCGGGGCTTCGCGGTAACAGGAAACCCTTGCACTCCAAGACAGGCAGGGGGCGGGCAACCAACCCGC
>NZ_JASCXN010000013.1 GCF_030010625.1 Streptomyces sp. CC208A
TTCTTCCCGGCCGTTGGGCCGTTCCGACGTCTCAAACCTTAGCGGATCCCCTCGGTGACTCATAATCGAGCCGTTCGAATTGAATTACGGCATGCCGGAATTCATCCCGTGAGGGAGATCGTGCTGGGTTGAGGTGATGCCGCTATCGCGGCGGGATGGCTGTCGCAGAACCGTTCCGGCTCCGTGACAACTCGGAGAACATTACGCGTCCCGCAGGGGAGTGTCAACCCGCGCCGGGTGACGTCCTCAGTCGAGGTCCGTGAGCCGGCCGCCCGCGTCGGGCTGGGTCAGTTCCACCCTGCGGAGCAGGCGGATCAGGGCGTCGCCCAGGGCGCCGCGCTCCTCGGTGGAGAGGTCCTGGAGGAGCTCCTCCTCGAAGTCGGTGGCCATGCGCATCGCCTCCAGCCACTTCGTACGGCCCTCGTCCGTCAGCTCGACGATCACGCGGACGCGGTTGGTCTCGTCGCGGTCGCGGGTGACCAGGCCCTCGCCGGCCATGCGGTCGATGCGGTGGGTCATGGCGGCGGGGGTGAGACCGAGGCGCTTGGCCAGTTCGCCCGGGCCCAGGCGGTACGGGGCGCCGGAGAGGACGAGGGTCTTGAGGACCTCCCACTCCGCGTTGCTGATGCCGAGGTCGGCGAGCTGGCGGCCGTACGCCACGTTCATCCGGCGGTTCAGCCGGCCCAGGGCGGAGACCACCTTCTCCACCTGGGGGTCCAGGTCGCGGTACTCGCGCTGGTAGGCGGCGATCTGCTCGTCGAGCGTCGGCTCCTGCGGTTGCTGCGGGGCGGACCGCTCGGGGGTGTCGGACATGCGGGGAGTATCCCACGGCGCTCGTTGGCGTTGAAGTCCTTCCATGTGTACTGTTAAGGATCGAACTTTAGGGTTTAAGTCTTCAGGGTTCAGGCGTACAGGTCTGAAGCCGCGAGCGAAGTGGGTGAGTGTGACCAAGGCGAGGGGCGCGGCGATGCGCCGGATTCAGGCGGGCAGCGCGCTGAGCGCGTTCGGACTCGGTTTCACCGTGCCGTACCTCTATGTGTACGTGGCGCAGGTGCGGGATCTGGGCGCGACGACCGCGGGTGTGGTGCTGGCCGTCTTCGCCATGGCCGCGCTCGTGGTGCTGCCGTTCAGCGGGCGGGCGATCGACCGGCGCGGGCCCGTGCCGGTGCTGCTCGTGGCCTCGGCGCTCGCCGCGGTCGGGGCCGTCGGGATGGGGCTCGCGTCGAGCATGCCGGCCGCCGTGGGGGCCGCCGCGCTGCTCGGTGCGGGGACGGCGGTGCTCCAGCCGGCGCTGGCCACGATGATCGTGTGGTGCTCGGAGCCCACCGGGCGGACCCGTGCCTTCGCGCTCCAGTTCTTCCTGCAGAACCTCGGTCTGGGTGTCGGCGGTCTGATCGGCGGCCAGCTCGTCGACGTGAGCCGGCCCGACAGCTTCCTGCTGCTGTTCTCGATCGAGGCGGCGATGTTCCTGGTGCTCGCCGCGGTGGTCGGCACCGTGCGGACGGCCGGTGCGCCGGCGCTCCAGGGACCGCGGCCCGCCGGGGGCGGCAAGGGCGGGGTCCGGGCGCTGCTCGGCCACAAGGCGATGGTGCAGCTGTGCGTCCTCGGCTTCGTCCTCTTCTTCGCCTGCTACGGGCAGTTCGAGTCGGGTCTGGCCGCGTACGGCACCGAGGCCGCGGGCATCGCACCCTCCGCGCTCGGGATGGCGCTGGCCGCCAACACGGCGGTGATCGTCCTCGCGCAGTTCCTGGTGCTGAAGTTCGTGGAGCGCCGCAGGCGCACCCGGGTGATCGCGGCCGTGGGTCTGATCTGGGCGGTGGCGTGGATCATCGCCGGGTACGCGGGGCTCGGGCACGGCAGCCAGGCGATGGCGACGGCCGCGTTCGTCTCCACGTACGCGCTGTTCGGGCTTGGCGAGGCGATGCTGTCGCCGACCGTGGCGCCGCTGGTCGCCGATCTGGCGCCGGAGTCGATGGTGGGCTCGTACAACTCGGCCTTCGCGCTGGTGAAGCAGCTGGCGCTCGCGGTGGGTCCCGCGGTGGGCGGTCCGATGGGCGCTTCGCTGCACGGGCCGTACATCGTGACCTTCGTGCTGTTCTCGCTGCTCGTGACCGTGCTCGCGGTCCGGCTCGGCAGGCTGCTCACGCCGGTGCAGGACCGGCCGGCGCTCGCCGCGAAGCCCTCGCGGGTGGTGGCGCGGCACCGGCCGGAGAAGGAGACCGCCGCCGCTGCCTAGTCCCCGCTGTCTAGTCGGGCAGGGCGAACTCGCACCACACCGCTTTGCCGCCGCCCGGGGTGCGGCGGCTCCCCCAGGACGAGGCGATCGTCGCGATGATGGAGATCCCGCGACCCGCCTCGTCCTCCGTTTCCGCCCGGCGGCGGCGCGGCAGGTGGTCGTCGCCGTCGGTGACCTCGATGATCAGGCGGCGGTCGGTGCGGCGCAGCCGCAGGCGCATGGGCGGGGTGCCGTGCTGGAGGCTGTTGGCGACCAGTTCGCTGGTGGCGAGGACGCCGAGGTCGCGGAGTTCGACCGGGAAGCGCCAGGAGGAGAGGACGCCGGAGGCGAAGGCACGCGCGCGTGGGGCGGCCTCGACGCCGCCGAGGAGTTCGAGGGCGGCGTTGTGGAAGAGCTCGGCGTCGGCGCCGTCGCGGGCGGGGTGCTGGACGACGAGGACGGCGACGTCGTCGTCGTGCTCGGCGGTGACGCCGAGGGCGCGGAGCAGCCGGTCGCAGATCACCTGGGGGGTGCCGGCAGCTCCGGCGAGCGCGCGGGCGAGGGCCTCGACGCCCTCGTCGATGTCCTCGCGGCGGCGCTCGACCAGGCCGTCGGTGTAGAGGACGGCGGTGGAGCCGGGGGGCAGGGCGATGGAGCCCGAGGTGTGCAGCCAGCCGCCGGTGCCGAGCGGGGGTCCGGTGGGGTCGCCGGCCTTGCGGACGGTGCCGTCCTCGTCGCGGACGAGGATCGGGAGGTGGCCGGCGGAGGCGTAGAGGAGCTTGCCCTCGTTGGGGTCGTGGACGGCGTAGACGCAGGTGGCGATCTGGCTGGCGTCGATCTCGGCGGCGAGGCCGTCGAGGAGCTGGAGGACCTCGTGCGGGGGCAGGTCCAGGCGCGCGTAGGCCCGGACGGCGGTGCGGAGCTGGCCCATGACGGCGGCGGCGCGGACGCCGCGGCCCATGACGTCGCCGATGACGAGCGCGGTGCGGCCGGCACCGAGGGTGATGACGTCGTACCAGTCGCCCCCGACGGCGGCGTCCGCGACGCCGGGCTGGTAGGTGGCGGCGATCCGGAGGTCGTCGGGCTGCTCCAGCTCCTGCGGGAGGAGGGAGCGCTGGAGGGTGACGGCGGTCTCGCGGTGGCGGCGCTCGCTGGCGCGGAGCCGCTCGGCGGCCTCGGCGTGGTCGGTGACGTCGACGGCGTGGACGAGGACGCCGCCGCCGTCGAGCCGCGGGCTGTCGACGGGCAGGCAGGTGACGGTGTACGAGCCGCCGTCGGCGGTGCGGCGGGACTTCACGGTGCGGGGCTTGCCGCTGCGGAGGACCTGGTCGAGGAGGGGCAGCAGGCCGAGGTCCTCGGCCTCGGGGCAGGTGGCGGCGACGGTGGCGCCGACGGTGCGGGAGCCGAAGGCGGAGGCGTACGCCTCGTTGACGTACGCGATGCGGTGCTCGGGGCCGTACACGAGGGCGACGAGGCCGGGGAGGCGGCCGAGGAGGTCCCGTACGGAGAAGTCCTCCAGGGCGGGGACGTCACCGGGGTCGGCGTCCTCGGCGGGGTGCTCCGCCTGCGGACCGTACTCACCGCGGGCGGCGGGCACGGAGCCTTCGGTCCCCCGCGCCGCGCGGCGCTGCGTGCCGGGGAGCCGGGCGCTCCAACGGGTGAAGTTCACGGATCTGTATGCCTCGTGGTGTCGGTGCCGTGCGGAGTCACGCTGTGCAGGTGTGAGCCCACCTATGGTCACACGTCCAGTGTGGACGAGTGCACTGACAGTGATGTCAGGCCCTGATGTCGGGCGGTCGTGCCAGGGGTCACGGCTTGTCGTTCCCCTCGGGGTCGGGTCCGGGGGGCGGGGGTGGTGGCGCGGCGGCGAGTTCGAACTCGGCCCTGGGGTGTTCGAGGGAGCCCAGGGAGACGATCTCCCGTTTGAAGAGGCCGGAGAGGGTCCATTCGGCGAGGACGCGCGCCTTGCGGTTGGCGGTGGGTATCCGGCTGAGGTGGTAGGCGCGGTGGATCAGCCAGGCCGGGTAGCCCTTGAGCTTGCGTCCGTAGACGTGGGCGACGCCCTTGTGGAGGCCGAGGGAGGCGACGGAGCCGGTGTACGCGTGCGCGTACTCCTTGAGGGGGTGGCCGCGGAGGGAGGCGGCGAGGTTCTCGGCGAGGACCTTGGCCTGGCGGACGGCGTGCTGGGCGTTGGGGGCGCAGGGGGTGCCGGGTTCCGCGGCGGTGACGTCGGGGACGGCGGCGGCGTCTCCGGCCGCCCACGCGTGGGGGGTGCCGTCCACGGTGAGGTGGGCGGTGCAGCGGATCCGGCCGCGTTCGTCGAGGGGGAGGTCGGTGGCGGCGAGCACGGGGGCCGGTTTGACCCCCGCGGTCCACACGACGGTACGGGTGGGCAGGCGGGTGCCGTCGCTGAGGACCGCGATCCGGTCCTCGCAGCTGTCGAGGCGGGTGCCCAGGCGGATGTCGACGTTGCGGCCGCGGAGCTCGCGGATCGCGTACCGGCCCATCTCGTCGCCGACCTCGGGGAGGATCCGCCCGGCGGCCTCGACGAGGACCCATCGGAGGTCCTCCGGCTTGATGGTGGGGTGGTAGCGGGTGGCGTACCTGGCCATGTCCTCCAGTTCGGCCAGGGCCTCCACGCCCGCGTAGCCGCCGCCGACGAAGACGAAGGTGAGGGCGGCGTCGCGGAGGGCCGGGTCGCGGGTGGAGGAGGCGATGTCCATCTGTTCCAGGACGTGGTTGCGCAGGCCGATGGCCTCCTCGACGGTCTTGAAGCCGATGCCGTGCTCGGCGAGGCCGGGGACGGGGAGGGCTCGGGAGACCGAGCCGGGGGCGAGGACCAGTTCGTCGTAGGTGAGGGTGGCCGGGCCCGCGCCCTCCTCGTCGGTGGCGAGGGTGGTGAGGATCGCGGTGCGCTTGGCGTGGTCGATGGACTCGGCCTCGCCGATGAGGATGCGGCAGCGGTCCAGGACGCGGCGGAGCGGGACGACGACGTGACGCGGGGAGAGGGAGCCGGCGGCGGCCTCGGGCAGGAACGGCTGGTACGTCATGTACGGGTCGGGGGTGACCACCACGATCTCGGCGGCGCCGCTTCCGAGCTCCGTCCTGAGCTGCCGCTGGAGGCGCAGCGCGGTGTACATGCCGACGTAGCCACCGCCGACCACGAGAATGCGCGCAGGTTCGGTCACCGTCCCATGAGGCATCGCCGTCCGGGGTTTGTCCACAGGCTCGGCGAATTGTGTGACCGGAGGGGTGGGGAGGCGCGGGGTGGCGCGTGTGACGGGCGGGGGGACGATGACGCAGGTCACGGCGGGCGGGGGCGGCCGGTCACGGGGTGGGAAACCGGTGACTTCGGTGCCTTGCTCCGATCGGGGGGCGCACCGTACGGAACTCCCCCTTCTGAATTGACCCGGACTCAACTATGTTCGTAGTTCGTCGGGGAGCCGGATCCGGCGTGCGCGCGGACCGATGCGCACTTCGGCCGGGAACCCCGTATCAGGGCGGGGAGTCTCCGGGGGGAGACATCATGAGCGGGGGAACGCTTATGCAGATTCAGGATTCTCGTTGGCAGTCCGTGGTCGGGGCGGAGCGGGACGAGCGGGGTGCGGGGGCCGTGGCCGCCGTGCCCGTGGCCGGGAGCGCGCCGGCCGGCGGCACCGTCGTCGGTGCCGGCACCGTCGTGGGCGGTCCGGCGGCGGGCGGGCGTTCGGCGCCGCTGCGGGTGGACGCCCAGCGCAATCTGGAGCACGTGCTGCGTGCCGCGCGCGAGGTCTTCGGCGAGCTCGGTTACGGGGCTCCGATGGAGGACGTGGCCCGTCGGGCCCGCGTCGGCGTGGGCACGGTGTACCGGCGCTTCCCCAGCAAGGACGTGCTGGTGCGGCGGATAGCCGAGGAGGAGACCGCGCGGCTGACCGAGCAGGCGCGGGCCGCGCTCGGGCAGGAGGAGGAGCCGTGGTCGGCGCTCTCCCGGTTCCTGCGCACCTCGGTCGCCTCGGGTGCCGGACGGCTGCTGCCGCCGCAGGTGCTGCGGGTCGGTGTCGACGAGGCCCCGGCGGCCGCGGTGGACGGGGACGCGACCCGGGTGCCGTACCAGCGGGGTCTCGGCGAGCCGTCGGACACGCGCGTGGTGGCGCCCCGGGCGGTGCCCGTGGACGAGCGGGACGACGCGGGGGCCGCGGAGCTCCTGGAGGTCGTCGGCCGGCTGGTGGAGCGGGCCCGTGAGGCGGGTGAGCTGCGGACGGACGTGACGGTGGCGGACGTGCTGCTGGTCATCGCCACCTCGGCCCCGGCGCTGCCGGACGCCGCCCAGCAGGCGGCGGCCTCGGCCCGGCTCCTGGACATCCTGCTCGAAGGACTGCGTTCGCGGTAACGAACCGTCGGCCGGTGCTTGTCGGTCCGCCGGTCCTCTGGGCCGGGCGGGCCGACGAGCGTGACACGAACGCGTGAGCGGTTACGCCCGGGTGCGGGAAGTCGCCCCGGACGAGTGGTAAGTCGTCGTGGCGCTTCGACGTGCCCGCACCCTGTGGCACTCTTGCCCGGTGTTCGGGTCTGCGCAGGCGTACGGGGGCTTCCGCGATGAGCGGTGAGGGTCGGGACGATCCGCTGGGCGGTGGCGGTGCCACGGAGGCCGAGGGCCTGCCCGCCCGCCAGGTGCCGAGCCAGGGAGGCCCGCTTCCCACCGGCGCGCCGCACGGCCCCGGCTCACCGCACGGCCCGGACGAGCCGAGCGTTCCGCAGCAGCGCGAGGGCAGGCCCGCGGGCGCCGCGCCCGTCTCCGTACCGGGCCCCGGCACCGACGACGTACCCCTGCCGCCCGCGGACGACGGCGAGGGCGTGCTGCCGCCGCCCCGGGAGCTGCCGCCCTCCGACGCCGATCTGATCCGGCGCATGCGGGACGGCGACGACACCGCGTACGAGGAGCTGTTCCGCCGTCACTCCGAGGCCGTGCGGCGGTACGCCAGGACCTGCTGCCGGGACGCGCACACCGCCGACGACCTCACCGCCGAGGTCTTCGCCCGCACCCTCCAGGCCGTCCGCGGCGGCGCCGGGCCCGAACAGGCCGTCCGCGCCTATCTGATGACCACCGTCCGGCGGGTCGGCGCGGCCTGGGCGAAGACCCAGAAGCGCGAGCACCTCGTCGAGGACTTCGCCGTCTTCGCCGCCGACGCCGCCCGCGCCTCCGAGGTCTCCGACCAGACGGCGTCTTTCGGAGCGGGCATGGACCTCGGCGCCGAGGTCCGGGCCATGCAGGAGGCCGAACAGTCGCTGGCCATGCAGGCCTTCCGCTCGCTGCCCGAGCGCTGGCAGGCCGTCCTGTGGCACACCACCGTCGAGGAGGAGTCGCCCAGCGAGGTCGCCCCCCTCTTCGGCCTGACCGCCAACGCCACCGCGGTGCTCGCCAGCCGCGCCCGCGAAGGGCTCAAGCAGGCCTACCTCCAGGCGCACGTCAGCCAGTCGCTGACCGCGGGCGGCGACTGCGCCCGGTACGCCGACCGGCTCGGCGCCTACGCGCGCGGCGGCCTGCGGATGCGGGCCGAACGGGGGCTGCGCAAGCACCTGGAGGAGTGCGCCAAGTGCCGGGTCGCCGCCGGTGAACTCGCCCATGTCAACGCGGGCATCCCGGCGCTGCTCCCGGTCGCGGTCATCGGCTGGTTCGCCGCCGGCTACTCCCTCAAGGCCGCCGGTGTCGTCGCGGGCGGCGCGGTGGGCGCGGCCGGGGCCGGGGCCGCGGCGGCCGCCACCGGCGGGTCGACGTCCGGCGCCGCCTCCGGCGGGGCCGCCGCCGAGGGGCTCGGCGCGCCCGCGAAGGCCGGGATCGCCGCCGCCGTGGCCGTCGCCGCGGCGGCCGGGCTCGTCTGGGCGATGAGCGGCGACCCGCAGCCGGTCGCCGCGCCCAGGCCGACGCCGCCGGCCGTCACCCCCGCCGCCCCCGCCGCACCGGTCGAGCCCCCGCCGCCGTCGGCGAAGCCCTCGCCCCGGCCGGTCCCGCCCCCGCCGCGCGCGCCGGAACCCACGCCGACACCGACTCCGACACCGGCCCCTGAGCCGACACCGACTCCCAAGCCCACGCCGACGGTGAAGCCGACGCCCCCGCCGCCCAGCCCCAAGCCGACGCCGACGCCGACGCCCACGCCTTCACCCACGCCCTCCCCCACTCCTACGCCCACACCGCCTCCGACGACGCCTCCCCCGCCGCCGCCCGCGCCCGCCTTCTACCGGGTCGACCGGCTGGAGTACGAGGCGTTCGGCGACGGCACCGCGCCCGAGGTCGTCAAGGAGGACGGCACCTGGATGTGGTCGCGCCAGGGGATGTCGATCAACGACAGCTCGTACGCGTACGGCGTCAGCGTGCACGCCCCGTCCTCGCTGCTCATCCGGCTCAACCGGCAGTGCACGAGCTACGACGCGCTCGTCGGCGTCGACGACCTGAGCGTCCCGCTCGGGCCCGGCGGCGTCCGCTTCTCCGTGTACGGGGACGGGGAGCGGCTCTGGCGCTCGCCCGTGGTCCGGCCGGGCGATCCGGCGCTGCCGGTGCACGTGCCCCTCGACGGGCTGTCCACGCTCCGGCTCGTGGTGGAGGAGCACACGCCGTTCGGGCAGGCCGCCGTCGCCGACTGGGCGGAGTCCCGGATCAGCTGTTCCTGACGGCCGCGGCGGTACCGGGGGTGTACGGCTCAAGCAGGGTCAGGATCTCCTCGGGGGTGAGGCCGGCGCCGGCGGCGCGGGCGGCGGCGAGGCCGTCCTCGCCGAGCGCGGCCCGGCAGGAGGCGAGGATCGCCTCGGCCTCGCGCCGTTCGGGCACCGAGCGGGGTGTGTCCTGCCGCCAGGTGTCGACGGCGGCCGCCACGCGCGCGCAGAGCGCCATGTCGCCGGCCCGCTCCAGGGCGAGGACGAGGCCCTCGGCGAGGCCGATCACGATGATGTCCGCGCAGTGGCCGCCGAGGGCGGTGCGCAGCGCCCCGGCGGCGGCCGTGACGGCGGCCGGGCCCGCGCCCTCGTGGGCCTCGATCCGGGCGACGAACCCGTCCAGGGCGATGGCGAAGTGCGGCGGCGGGGTGCCGGTGCGGAGGTGCGCGCCGGCCGAGGTGATGTGGGCACGCGCGCGTGCGGGGTCGTTCCGTTCGAGGGCGAGGACGGCGCGCAGGAAGTCCACGTAGGCGAGGGCGTCCCGGAGGTGGAGCCGCTCGGCCTCCCGCGCGGCCTCTTCGAGGCCGCGCTCGGCGGCGGCCGTGTCCCCGTCGCGGTAGGTCAGTTCGGCGAGGCGGGCGATGAGGAACGGGGCCTCGGCGTGGGCGCCGACCTCGCGGGCGAGCCCGAGGGCCTCCTCGTACGCCTCCCTGGCCTCGCGGCGGCGGCCCCGCGTCATGTTCGCCTCGGCGGCGGCCGAGGCGACCTGGGCGCCCATCCAGCGGTCGCCGACCCGGCGGCAGAGGGAGCGGAGTTCGGCCAGGTCCTCGTCGACACCCTCCAAGCCGCCGGGCATGTCCACGATCATGTGGGTGCGGAACATCAGGCTCACGCCGATCTCCCAGTCGCCGCCGTGGCGGCGGCAGATGTCGACGCCGGAGTCGAGGAGGGCGCGGACCGTCGACGGTTCCTCGGTGAGGTACGCGGTGAACGGCCAGAGCAGGCCGGGGAAGCGGGCGGACTCCGGGCCGGGGTCCTCACCGAAGGCGTCCCGCACGCGGCGGACGAGCGCGAGGGTCTCCGGGTTCTCGCGGAGGTCGCCCGTGTACATGTTCTCGTCCTCCATGCCGAGGAAGAGGGAGAGCAGCCGCAGGTGCATGCGCGGCCAGTGGCGGGGGTCGGTCGGATCGTCCTGGTCATCCGGATCGTCGCCGAGGCGGAGGGCGCGGCGGGTCCAGGACAGGCCCTCCGTGCGGTAGTTGCGCAGCCACCAGAACCAGCCCATGGCGAGGACGAGGCGGAAGCCCGCGATCTCGTCGGGGGAGGTGACGAGGGTGCGGTGGAGGGCGGCCCGGATGTTGTCGAGGTCCCGTTCGAGCCGGTCGATCCAGGGCAGTTGCTCGCCGGATCGGAGCTTGGGTTCGGCCTCCTCGACGAGGGCGGTGAAGTGCGCGGTGTGGGCGGCCTCGGCGGCGGCGAGCAGCGCGGGGGTCTCGGCGGCGCGCTCGGCGGCGTACTCGTGGATGGTCTCCAGGAGGCGGTAGCGCATCTCGCCGTGGTCGGTGGGGGTGGCGACGACGAGGGACTTGTCGACGAGGGCGCCGAGGGTGGTGAGGGTGTCGGCCTCTCCGGGGGAACTCCCTCCCGGGGAGGGCGCGTGGACGGCTTCGGCGGCCGGGAGGTCCCAGCCGCCGGTGAAGACGGAGACCTGGCGGAGCAGGGTGCGTTCGGCCGGGTCGAGCAGGTCCCAGGACCAGTCGACGACCGCGCGGAGGGTCTGCTGGCGGGGCAGCAGGGTGCGGGCGCCGGAGCTGAGGAGCTGGAAGCGGTCGTCGAGCCGGTCGGCGATCTGGCGGGGGGTGAGCAGCCGCAGGCGGGCGGCGGCCAGTTCGATGGCGAGGGGCAGGCCGTCGAGCCGACGGCAGATCTCCGCGACGGCGTCGGCGGTGTCGGCGCCGTCGACAGCACGCGCGTGGTCCCGGTCGAAGGCGGGGCGGACGGCGCGGGCCCGCTCGGTGAAGAGCCGGTGCGCGGGGGCGGGCGGCAGCGGCTCGACGGGGCGGACGGTCTCGCCGGGGACGCCGAGGGGTTCACGGCTGGTGGCGAGGACGCGGAGGCCCGGGCAGTGGGCGAGGAGCGTCTCGGCGAGGGCGGCGGCCGCGTCGACGACGTGCTCGCAGTTGTCCAGGACGAGGAGGAAGGAGGGGCGGTCGGCGAGGTGTTCGACGAGGTGGGCGGTGGGGTCGTCCTGGAGGGCGGTGCCGTCGCGGGTGATCAGGTTGATCTCGCGGAGGCGGAGCGCGGAGAGGACGGCGCCGGGGAGCGCCTCCGGGTCGTCGAGCGGGGCGAGTTCGGCGATCCACGCGTCGGGTCCCGCGGCCTGCCGGGCCGCCTCCTCGGCGAGCCGTGTCTTCCCCGACCCGCCGGGCCCGGTGAGCGTCACGAGCCGGGACCGGCCGAGGTCGTCCCTGAGGGCGGCCAGTTCGGGCTCCCGGCCGACGAAGGAGGTCAGCCGGGGCCGGATGTTGCCGCCGGTGAGGGCGGGTTTCGCCGGGTGCGCCGGGTCGGGGTCGAGGAGGTCCCGGTGGAGGGCGGCCAGTTCGGGGCCCGGGTCGGTGCCGAGGGCGTCCGCGAGGGTGCGGCGGGCCGTCTCGTACGCGGCGAGGGCGTCGGCGTGGCGGCCCTCGGCGCGCAGGGCGCGGATGAGCTGGGCGTGGAAGCCCTCGTCGTACGGGTACGCGGCGGTCAGCTCGGTCAGTTCCGGTACGAGCCCGTCGACGGCGCCGCGCCGCAGGTCGGCCTCGACGCGGCGGCGCAGGGCGGCGAGGCGCTGGGCCTCGGGCCGGACGCCCGCCGGTCCGGGCAGGTCGGCGAGGGCGGGGCCGCGGAAGAGCCCGAGGGCCTCCCGCAGGAGGGCGGCGGCCGTTTCCGGGTCGCCGGCGTCGAGACGGGCGGCGGCCTCGGCCGCGCGGCGCTCGAACACGTACAGGTCGATGTCCTCCGCCCCGGCGGCCAGCCGGTAGCCGGGCCCGGCCGTGGCGGTGACGGCCTCCCGGCCGAGGATCCGGCGGAGGCGGCCGACGAGGGCCTGGAGCGCGGCGGGCGCGTCGAGTGGCGGCTCGTCCCCGTACACGTCGTCGACGAGTTCCCCGACCGGCACGGCCCGTCCCCCGCGCAGCGCGAGCGCGGCGAGCAGCGCCCGCAGGCGGGCACCGCCGAGGGGCAGGGGGGCGCCGTCGGGTCCGAGGGCCTCGGTGGTGCCGAGGATGAGATACCGCACCGGCCCATTCTTGCCGCCGGGCGCGCCGGGCGCCTCGGGGTTTCCCCTGGGCGGTCCCTGAGCCGCGCCGGGGTCCGCTTCTCAGGTCAGAACTCCGCGGTGTCCAGGGTGAAGCCGAGCGGGGCGGGGAGGGGGACTTCGGTCCCCAGCTTGTGGATGGACTTGTGGGTGTAGTCGTCGGCGTCGGGCTCGGAGCAGACGACGGCTTCGCCGGCCTCGCGGTCGATCATCAGGTAGACGGGGATTCCGGCGCGGGCGTAGGCCCGGATTTTCAGCACGCGGTCGCGGCTCGCGGTCGAGGCGGAGGTGACCTCGGCGACGAGAAGGACGGCGTCGGGGGCGTGCCAGTCCTGCTTGTCCCCGAAGCTTCCTTTGGGAGCGATCGCGAGGTCCGGGATGACACGGACGGTGTCACCCGTCCCTGGGAGGCTCAGGCCGATGCCGGTGTAGCGGCCGAGCCCCTTGTCATGGTCTCGGACCTGACCACTCAGCTCCGACACGATCTCCTCGTGCTCGCCGTTGGCCGGAGGTACCACGTAGATCTCCCCTTCGATCAGCTCCACGCGCCAGCCCTTGGGGGCCTGCGCACTGAACAGCTCGAAGGTCTCCTCGACAGTCGCGCCTTCGCGGTCGTCCGGTTCCTCGGACACGCTGTCCTCCGGAAGCGGAACCGGCAGCGGCATGGCCATGCTGGACCTCCTTCGCTCGGTGCGACGCTCTCAGCTTAGGACGGGTGTCCGGGGCCTGGTCAGGAACGCGTTCACTCGAACGGGTGTGCTGTGACGTTTCAGCGGGCCGGGAGGGACCGGGAGGCCGGGATCAGGGGACCCTGGACCGCGCGCGGGGCGCGCGGGGTGGCCGTGTCGGTCCAGCAGGAGCCTCGGCGGGCGAGGAGGCGGCGGAGCCAGAGTTCGGTGGAGATCAGGTCGGCGAGGCCGTCGAGGGGGACGCGGGCGCCGTCGGCGGCGGCGCGGAGGGCTTCGCGGACGGTGCCCGCCTCGATGAGGCCGGCGTCGGCGAGGAGGGGGGCGTCGAAGAGGGCGAGGAGGTTCGGGAGGGCGGCACGCAGGCCCGCGCGGGCGGTGGCGGCGGAGACCGCCGGGTACGGGGCGCCCCAGCCGGGCGGCAGGTCGCGGATGCCGGTGTCGGCGAGGACCGTGCGCAGGACGCCGGCACGCGCGTCGGGCTGGACCCGGAGCGCTTCGGGCAGGTCCCTGCACGCGCGGACGACCTGGTTGTCGAGGAAGGGGGCGTGCAGCCGCTGGCCCCGGATCTCGGCGGCCTGTTCCAGGACCCGGTGGTCGGCGGCGGCCCGGGCGAGGGCGGCACGCGCGCGTGCCTCGCCGGGGCGCTGGACGGCGGGCGGCAGGGTGGCCGCGCGGTGGAGGCGGGCCGACACCTCGGCCAGCGCCTCGCCGGTCAGCCAGCGGGCGGCGGGGCCCGGACGGGACCAGGCGAGGGCGGAGAGCGAGGCGGCCAGGGGGCCGTGGGCGTCGGCGGGGGCCCGGTTGGCGTCGAGGACGTGCCGGGCGGCGGTCTCCAGGCCGGTCCGGTAAGGGGTACGGGCGAGCCTGCGCGCCGCGCGGTAGACGGTGACCGGCACCAGGAAGGCGCCCGCCGACGGGCCGGTCGCCCTGGCGAGGGCCGTCACCGGGCGCACCAGGGAGCGGCGCCGGCGGTCCATCAGGAGGTCGGCGAGGCGCGCCGGGTGGGCGTCCATGACCTGCCGGGCGCCCAGGCCGGTGAAGTGGTCGGCGCTGCCTCCCGCGAGGCGCCTGCGGTGCCGTTCGGCGGTGACGAGCGCGGGCCCCGGCTCGTCGGTGAGCGGCCCGTCGAGGGCGGCGTACGGCAGGGCCTCCTCGCCCGCCGTGACGACCACGTGGCGCAGCCGGGGGTCGGCCGCCAGCTCCCTGGCCCGCTCCAGTTCGGCCGTCCGGCCGGGCCCAGGCCTGGTGGCGAGGTCGTTGAAGGTGACGGCGAGCAGCCGCTCCCCCGCGTCGGCGCCGTGTCCGAGGATCGTGCCGGGCACTCCGGGCAGTCCGGCGGCGAGCAGGGCCAGGGTGGCGGAGGCGCTGCCGCCGGACAGGTCGGCGCCGATTCCGGGCACGGGGCCCGCGCCGCGTGCCGCCCGCCGGTCCGCGGGCCCCATCCCGGGGACGGGGCCGGGGTCCGGCGGCGGTGCCTCGGGCGCGTGCCGGGGGGCGGTGAGCCGGGCCCGTACGGACTCCACGAGCGCGTCCCTGACCGCCTCGACGGCCTGCCGGGGGTCGGCCTGCGGCGCGGCGACGGCGAGCGAGGCCACCGTCTCGTACCCGGCGATCTCGCGGGAGCCCTCGCGCAGGATCAGCGCGTGGCCGGGCGGGACGCGGCGGACGCCCTCGTAGGGGGTGGTGTCGCGCAGGGCCTCCGGGGACTCGGGGCAGGCGAGGAGGGCGGCGAGGTGGCCGATGTCGAGCTGGGCCTCGACGAGGTCGGCGAGCGGGAGGGCGGCGGTGGCGTAGGCGGTGCCGCCCTCCCAGGGGGTGTGGAAAACGGGCCGGGCGCCCGCGAGGTCGCCGGTGACGGTGACCCGGCGGCCGGCCTTCACGACGGCGGTGTAGCTGCCGGGCCAGGCGGTGAGGTGGCGCAGGGCGCCGCCGCGCGCGGTGACGAGGCCGCGGCGGAGTTCGTCGTCGCTCGCGGCGCAGCAGCCGAGGACGGCGAGCCGGGTGCCGTCGTCGAGGGCGACCACCCGCACCTCGTCGGGGCGCCAGTCGCCGACCGCCCACAGCGGGTCGGGGTCGCCCCACAGGAGCTGTGCGCCCACCGGCTGCACCGTGCGCCCCCCGAGGCGGCCGCCGCTCTCGGCGTACGGATGCTCGCGGGGCGGAATTCCGGAGCCGTACGAGCCGGGGGCGTACGTGCCGGGGGCGTACGTGCCGGGAGCGTACGTGCCCTGGGCGCCGTTCACCGCCCCGGCGCGCGCTCCCGCGGTCGTGGCGTACCCCGCGGCGACACTGCTCCAGCCCACCAGCCATCGCATCGGCGCCTCCACGTCCGTTTCGGTGGGGACATGCTGCCATGACAACGGCGCACGGGGCGGGGTCCGGGTGCACGGGCCCGAAAGCCGAACGCGCCCCTGGCATGGGCCGGTTGGCCGGGCGATGGCGCCCGGCGGGCGGGCGGGTGACGCGACGGCGGGGGAGCGCGGGGCGCGCGGAAGGGGAGTACGGGAGGGGAGCGCGGCGGGAACGGTCGGCAGGGCAGGCCCTGCGGTCGGCCGTTTTCGGCTGAATCTCGCCCCTGGTAAGAGGTTTGATTGCCCGTCAGGCACAGAAGGGGAGGGTGCGGAAGCGTTCCGTCCACGCGGGGCCGCTCGCCGCGGCGCGCCCGCTCGCGGTCCGGGCGTGCGGCAGTCCGGGAGGCGACCCGCCCCCCGGCGCCGTCCGCCGCCCGCGGGGAAGGGGGCGGCGGTGTCCCCCAGCCCACCGGTACGGGACCCGGGCCCCAGGGGGCTCCGTCTCCCGGCCGGACGGGCCGACCCACGCAGCACCCATGGAAGCGCTCCCGGTCCCGAGCGACGAGAGCGCACGGCCGGGCGCACGGCCACACGGCCGGAGCACGTTCCGGCCGGAGGGCGCCCCCGGCCGGCTGTTCACACAACAATCTCGCCATACGGAACTCTGCCCCTTAACGGTGGGGATGCGGCGAACTACGCTGTGCTGACGAATGCCGCACGCCTATGCCCGGCGGCGCGGCGGCCGTCTGGATGTCGAGGGGTGGCGTCATGTCCAGGGAGCAACGCGGGCCGAACGAGAAGCTCGGCGCCGTTCTCGCCCTCGCGGGAATCAGCAACGCCGGCCTCGCCCGGCGCGTCAACGACCTCGGCGCCCAGCGCGGTCTGACGCTTCGTTACGACAAGACCTCGGTGGCCCGCTGGGTTTCCAAGGGGATGGTGCCGCAGGGCGCCGCCCCGCACCTGATCGCCGCCGCGATCGGCCAGAAGCTGGGCCGGCCCGTGCCGCTGCACGAGATCGGGCTCGCGGACGCCGACCCGGCGCCCGAGGTGGGCCTCGCCTTCCCCCGGGACGTCGGCGAGGCGGTCCGCGCCGCCACCGACCTCTACCGGCTCGATCTCGCGGGCCGGCGGGCCGGCGGGGGCGGGATCTGGCAGTCGCTGGCCGGTTCCTTCTCGGTCAGCGCCTACGCGACCCCGGCCTCCCGGTGGCTGATCACCCCCGCCGACCCGTCGGTGGAGCGGGAGGCCGGGCGGCCGGGCGGCGGGCCCGGACCGGACGGGACCGGGGAGCACGTGCGCGTGGGGCACAGCGACGTCGCCAAGCTCCGCGAGGCCGCCGAGGACGCCCGCAAATGGGACTCCAAGTACGGCGGCGGGGACTGGCGCTCCTCGATGGTGCCCGAGTGCTTAAGGGTGGACGCGGCGCCGCTGCTGCTCGGCTCGTACTCGGACGAGGTCGGCCGGGCCCTCTTCGGGGCGACGGCCGAACTGACCCGGCTCGCCGGGTGGATGGCCTTCGACACCGGGCAGCAGGAGGCCGCCCAGCGCTACTACATCCAGGCCCTGCGGCTCGCCCGCGCCGCCGCCGACGTGCCGCTCGGCGGCTACGTCCTCGCCTCGATGTCCCTCCAGGCCACCTACCGGGGCTTCGCCGACGAGGGCGTGGACCTGGCGCAGGCCGCGCTCGAACGGAACCGGGGGCTCGCCACCGCCCGCACCATGTCCTTCTTCCGGCTCGTCGAGGCCCGCGCGCACGCCAAGGCCGGTGACGGGCCCGCGGCGGCGGGGGCGCTGAAGTCCGCCGAGGGGTGGCTGGAGCGCTCCCGGGAGGGCGACGCCGACCCCACGTGGCTGGGCTTCTACTCGTACGACCGGTTCTGCGCGGACGCCGCCGAGTGCTACCGGGACCTCAGGATGCCGCGCGAGGTGCGGCGCTTCACCGAACAGGCGCTGTCCCGGCCGACCGAGGAGTTCGTCCGCTCGCACGGGCTGCGGCTCGTCGTCTCGGCCGTCGCCGAGCTGGAGTCCGGCAACCTCGACGCGGCCTGCGCGGCGGGCACGCGCGCGGTGGAGGTGGCCGGCCGGATCTCCTCCGCGCGGACCACGGAGTACGTACGGGACCTGCTGCACCGCCTGGAGCCGTACGGGCACGAGCCGCGGGTCATGGAGCTGCGGGAGCGGGCCCGGCCGCTGCTTGCCGCACCGGCGTGAGGGACGTGACGGAGCGCCCACGGTGTCCGCGGAAGCGTGACGCGCATCCCACGACGTGGGCGTTTAGCGGGAATGTCGGCGGGCCAGTGCACTATCAGGGGTGGGAGGTGGCGCTGTGTTCGACTGTGACGTGCTGGTGATCGGCGGCGGGATCGTCGGTCTGTCGACGGCGTACGCGCTCCAGCGCGCCGCCCCCGGCACCCGGGTCACCGTCCTGGAGAAGGAGGAGGGCCCCGCGCGCCACCAGACCGGGCGCAACAGCGGGGTCATCCACAGCGGCCTCTACTACCGGCCCGGCTCCCTGAAGGCGCGGTTCGCCGTCGAGGGCGCCGCGGAGATGGTCAAGTTCTGCATGGAATGGGACATTCCACACGAGGTGACGGGCAAGCTCGTCGTCGCCACCGAGCGCGAGGAGCTGCCCCGGCTGCACGCCCTGGTCCAGCGCGGCCGGGAGAACGGCATCCCGGTGCGCGAGCTCGGCCCGGCGCAGATCACCGAGTACGAGCCCCGCGTGCGGGGCCTCGCCGCGATCCACGTCGGCACCACCGGCATCGTCGACTACAAGTGCGTCGCTCAGCGGCTCGCCGACTCCTCCGGCGCCGAGATCATGTACGGGGCGGAGGTCACGGCCGTGGACCGGCGCCCGTGGGGCGTCGCCGTCCGGACCGCCGACCGACGGATCGTGCGCGGCAAGGTCCTGGTGAACTGCGCGGGGCTGCACTGCGACCGGGTCGCGCGGCTCGCCGGCGACGACCCGGGCATGCGGATCGTCCCCTTCCGCGGCGAGTACTACGAGCTGGCCGATCCCTCTCTGGTGCGGGGCCTGGTCTACCCGGTGCCCGACCCCGCCTTCCCCTTCCTCGGGGTGCACCTCACGCGGGGCATCGACGGCGGCGTCCACATCGGGCCGAACGCGGTGCCGGCGCCGGCGCGCGAGGGGTACGACCGGAGAACCGTCCGCCCCGCCGAGCTCGCCGGCACGCTCGCGTGGCCCGGCTCCTGGACCATCGCGCGCCGGCACTGGCGGTACGGCGCGGGCGAGCTGCGCCGCTCCCTGTCGAAGCGGGCCTTCACGGAGGCGGTGCGGCGGCTGCTGCCCGGCGTCGACGAGTCGGACCTGCGGCCCGCGGCGGCGGGGGTGCGGGCGCAGGCGGTGCTGCGGGACGGGACGCTGGTGGACGACTTCCTCATCCGGGAGGCGGAGCGGACGGTGCACGTCCTGAACGCGCCCTCGCCCGCGGCGACGGCGTCGCTGCCCATCGGCCGCGAAATCGCCCGCCGGGCGCTGGGGCTGCTGTAAGGCGCCCCGCGCGCGGGCAGCGCAGCCCGCAGCGGAAGGCCGGGGCGCCGTACCATGGGGCGCATTGTGGTTGAGGAGCATGAGAAGCGTAGTGAGGGCGTCGCTCGGCGGGGCAGTCGGATGTTCGCGCCCGGCGAGGGGCCCGCGCCCGACCCCGCGGGGGCGCACTTCGAGCGGCGGATCCGGAGTTTTCAGCCGCGGCGGAGCCGGGTGACCGCCGGGCAGGCCGAGGCGATGCTGAAGCGGTGGCCGGACTGGGGTCTGGACATCGACGGCAAGCGGGTCCTCGACCTGCGGGAGCTGTTCGGCGGACTGCCGGTCGTCCTGGAGATCGGTTTCGGGATGGGCGAGGCGACCGCGCAGATGGCCGCCGCCGACCCCGGCACCGGCATCCTCGCCGTCGACGTGCACACGCCCGGCCAGGGCAATCTCCTCGGGCTCGCCGACCGCAACGGGCTCACGAACGTCCGGGTCGCCAACGGCGACGCGATCATCCTGCTGCGCGAGATGCTCGACCCGGCCGCCCTCGACGGCTGCCGCGTCTACTTCCCGGACCCGTGGCCCAAGAAGCGGCACCACAAGCGGCGCCTCATCCAGCCCGAGTTCCTGACGCTGCTCGCGACCCGGCTGAAGCCGGGCGGGGTCCTGCACTGCGCCACGGACTGGGAGCCGTACGCGGAGCAGATGCTGGAGGTGCTGTCCGCGCACCCCGACTTCGAGAACACGGTCCCCGGCGGCGGCTACGCGCCCCGCCCCGACTTCCGGCCGCTGACCCGGTTCGAGGGCCAGGGCCTGGACAAGGGGCACGTCGTGCACGACCTGCTCTTCCGCAGGAAGTAGCGCCCTCCTCGGACCTCCCCTCCTCCGGTACCCCGTATCCCGTCGACCCTGTCGGTGCGGGTCGTTAGGGTCGGTCCGTGACGCATCCCTTCCCGCCGCCCCAGCCCGAGCCGGAGACCAGGCCGGAGACCGCGCCGCCCGCACGGCCCCCGTCGCTGCCCGCCCAGGCCGGGCCGCCGGCCGTCGAGGCGGTCGGCCACGCCGACGTGCCCGCGCGGGAGGGCGACGAGCCGTCGTTCGCCGTGGCCGCGGACCGGCGCCAGTGGCGGTACCGCCCGCGGCGGGCCTTCTGGCGGAGCCGGGTCGTGCGGGCCGTCGCCCTGATCACGCTGCTCGCGCTCTGCGCCCTGGTGATCCTGGCGCTGGTGCGGGAGCAGACCGGCACCGAGGGGTTCCTCGTCGGTCTGGGCCTCGCGGTGCTTCCCGTACCGCTGCTCATGGCCGCGTTCCGGTGGCTCGACCGGGTCGAGCCGGTGCCGTGGAAGAACCTGCTGTTCGCCTCCGCGTGGGGGGCGTTCGCCGCCGCCCTGGTCGCGATCCTCGCGAACTCCTTCGCCATCCGCTGGATCGCCACCGCGACCGCCGACCCGGGCTCCGCCGACGACCTCGGCGCCACCGTGATCGCCCCGGTGGTGGAGGAGTCCGCGAAGGCCGCCGCGGTCCTGCTGCTCTTCCTCTTCCGGCGGCGGAACTTCCGGAGCCTGGTCGACGGGGTGGTGATCGCCGGTTTCACGGCGACCGGCTTCGCGTTCACCGAGAACATCCTCTACCTGGGCAACGCCTTCGGCGAGGACCAGGACATCGGCGACGGCGGCATCGGCGCGATCACCGCGGGCACCTTCTTCGTCCGGGTCGTGATGTCCCCGTTCGCGCACCCGCTCTTCACCGTGCTCACCGGCATAGGCTTCGGCCTGGCCGCGCTCGCCCCGCGCGGCAAGCGGCTGCGGAAGGTGCTGCTGCCGTTCACCGGGCTGCTGCTCGCGATGGGCGTCCACGCGCTGTGGAACGGCTCGGCGACCTTCGGCGGCGCGCTCGCCTTCTACGCCGTGTACGCGATGTTCATGGTCCCGGCCTTCGGGCTGCTGACCTGGCTCGCCGTCTGGAGCCGGCAGAAGGAGCTGCGGACGATCGCCGCGGTGCTGCCCGCGTACGCGGCGGCCGGCTGGCTCTCCCCCGAGGAGCCGCTGGCGCTCTCCTCGATGCGGGCCCGTCGCACCGCGCGCCAGGTGGCGTCCCGTACGTACGGCAAGGCGGGGGCGCGGGCGGTCGGCGAGTACGAGTCCTTCGCCACCACCCTCGCCTTCCTGCGCGAGCGGGCCCGCCGGGGCACGGTCCCGGTGCCGGACTTCGCGGCCCGCGAGCAGGAGCTGCTGCACCACCTGTGGGAGCGGCGGGCGACGGCCTCGCCCGCGCTGTCGTACGCGGCGCGGGCCACCGGCCGGGTGTGGGTACCGCCGCAGTACCTCGACTACGGCGGCTACAACCCCTACAAGGGGTAGGCCCCGACGTGATCAGACCGTCAGGCCCTTGGAGCGCAGCCACTCCGCCGGGTCGATGCCCGAGCCGTCGGGGGTGTGGACCTCCAGGTGGAGGTGGGGCCCCGTCACGTTGCCGGTGGCGCCGACGCGGCCGATGGTCTCGCCGGTGGTGACGGTCTGGCCCGCGGCGACGGTCATCGAGGAGAGGTGGCAGTACCAGATCTCGGTGCCGTCCTCCAGCCGCAGGACGATCCGGTAGCCGTACGAGCCGGACCAGCCGGCCGAGGTGATGGTGCCGCCGTGCACCGCCTTGAGCGGGGTGCCGGTGGGGGCGGCGAAGTCGAGGCCGGTGTGGTAGCCGGAGGACCACATCGAACCGGACTGCATGTAGGTCGAGGTGAGCGTGTACGAGGAGAGCGGCATGGAGTAGCTGGCGGCCAGCTGGGCGAGCCGCTCGGCCTCCGCCTTCTCGGCGGCGATCCGCTCCGCCTCGGCCTTCTCCGCGGCGAGCCGCTCCGCCTCCGCCTTGGCCTCGGCCTCCGCCTTGGCCTTCGCTTCCGCCTCGGCCTTGGCCGCGGCCTCCGCGGCGGCCTTCGCCGCGTCCTCCGCGGCCTTCTCGGCGGCCAGCTTCTCCGCGGCCTCCTTCTCGGCGTCGACGGCGGCCTGCTGCTGCTGTTCGGCCTGCTGGAGGATGCGGGCGCGCAGGGCCTCGCCGGCGTCGGCGGTGGAGGCGGTGCGCTCCTCGGCGGCGGTGGAGGCGGTGGTGTCGGCCGGGGCGGTGTACGTGACCGAGGTCAGCGGCTTCGCGGCGGCTCCGCCCGCCGGGGCCGGCGCGGAGTCCCGTACCGGGGTGGTCTTCTCGTCGCCGCCGGGGATGAGGTCGCCGACGCCGGGGAGGTCGTGGACGTCCGGCAGGCCGAGGTCGGGGAGGTCCGGCAGGGAGATCGCGACCGGGGCCTTCTCCTGCGCGGTGGCGAGGCCGCCGGCGCCGACGGCGGCGATGACACCGACGCCGAGGACGGTGGAGGAACGGGCGAAGTTGGAGCGCTGCTTCACGACCCGGTGCCGGCCGCCGGAACGGCTCTCGGCGCGCAGGGAGCCCTCGGTGGGGTTCCACTCGCCGGGCGCGGGGGTGAAGGAGGCGGTCTCGGACGCGTACGCGCCCGGCACCGCGCCGGCCGGGTCGTCCGCTCCGACGGCACCCGGGCCGCCGAAGGGCTCGAAGGGGGCTCCGGGTACGGGGGTGTTGGACGCCACGGAGGCGCGCTCCTTTCCTTCCTTCTCGCCTACCGGGTTAGCTGACGGGTTCGGAGCAGGAAGGTCTCCTACGGGCGTCTTCGCACGGGGGAGGTGCGAGGGGCCCGATTCACCCCAAGGGATGGTTCCCCGGTTCCCTTTCGGGATTCGGCACGTGCGCACGGAGCCGTCTCTTGCGACGGCTGGGACGACCGCGCTGCGTTATCGAACGTTAATAGACACGGCACTCCGATTCCAAGCCGTTCCCCTTGATCATTCATCGAATTGGCAGGGAATCGCCCGAGTTGAGCCCCCCTCAGTACGCCCCGACCAAACCTCGGAGACCTGACGTTATGTCAATTGTTATCGCTGTGACACCTCGTGAGCACGGACGGTGACGGGGGCGGTGAACGAGGCGGGAGCGGGACTCAGCCGTGCGGCGGTGCCGGCGGCACCACCGGCATCGTCCGCCGCCGTTCCGGCGCCCCGGCCACCGGCCGGGTCACCGCGAGCAGCGCCATGTCGTCGGTCGAACCGCCGCCCGTGTGCCGCCGTACGTCGTCCACGAGCGCGTCGAGCAGCTCCTCGGGGCCCGGGAAGACCGCCCCGGCGAGCCGGGCCGCCGGATCGTAGAAGACGCCGTACGCGTCCCGCGCCTCCGTCACGCCGTCCGTGAAGAAGAGCAGGGTCGAGCCCGGCGGGTACGGCCGCTCGTCGGCCCGGTCCGGCCAGACGGCCAGCTCGCCCATGCCGAGCGGCAGCGCCGGTTCGGCCGGTTCGACCGCCTCCAGGCGCCCGTCCCCGTACAGCAGCAGCGGCGGCGGATGCCCCCGGTTCACAAGGCGGATGCTCCCGCCCTCGCGCGGGATCTCGGCGAGCACCGCCGTGGTGAACCCCTCGAAGGCGTCGAGCCCTTCCCTCCGCGCCCCCTCACGCGTGAGCGCCCGTTCCAGGCGCAGCGCCACCCCCTCCAGGGTCGCCTCCTGCTCGGCCGCCTCCCGGAAGGCGCCGATGACCACGGCCACCACCTCCACCGCCTCCATCCCCTTGCCGCGCACGTCCCCCACCACGAGCCGCACCCCGTGCGGGGTGTCCTGCACCGCGAACAGGTCCCCGCCGATGAACGCGTCGGCCTGCGCCGCCTCGTACCGCGCCGCGCACTGGAGCCCGGCGATCCGCTCCGCCGGCATGGGTAGCACCGCCCGCTGCGCCGCCTCCGCGATCACCCGCGCCGACGCGAGGCGCTCCCCGCTGCGCCGCACCACCAGGTTGATCACCATCGCCAGGGCGGAGACGGTCACCACGGTCAGGGTCTCGGTGAGCGGGGGCGCCTCGTCGAGCGTGCGCTCGTACGCGTGGAGCCCGACGGAGGCCAGGACCGCCGCGATCCCGGTCAGCAGGGTGACGAGCCGGGAGAAGAACGGGGCGGCGACCAGCGGGGCGGCGGCGAAGAGCGGCGCGGCGGTGTACGGGGCCGGCGCCGCCAGGTCGAGGACGATCCCGCCCGCGATGAGCAGCGGCGGCAGCGCCCGCAGGAGCCTTCGAACGCCCTGGTACGGGACGGGCGGGACCTGCGGCTCACCCCCGTACCGCCCGTTCGGCCCGTCACGGCGCGCGCCGGAGCGGACGGTACGGCCCCCGGGCCGTCCGCCGCCTGCCGCTCCCCGAGGGTGCGCCACCTGTGTACTCCTGACCGGTCCACCGTCCGCCGGGCCGTGCGCCCCGGCCCGGGACCCACGACCGCACACCTTCCAGGGTCCCCGGCCGGGCGCCGGACGGCGACCGGCGGGGGACCGACCGGCGTACCCACGGGTGGCGGCCTACTCGGTCCGCAGGCGGCCTCCCCTCCCCAGCGCCCCGACCGCCGCCGCGCAGGCGAGGCCGACCCCGGCCAGGGCGAGCCACGGCACCGCCGTCCACCCCGTGACGTCGAGCAGCACGCCCGTGCCCAGGTTCCCGAGGGTGATGCCGATCCCGCACACCGTGTTGTAGAGCCCGTAGTGGGTGGCCACCCAGCGCCCCCGGGAGAGGGCGACGACGGTGTCCATCTCGTACGGGTAGAGCACCGCGTTCGCCACCGCCAGGACGGCCGCGCACAGCAGCAGCGCGGGCGCGCCCCGGCCGAGCCCGGCCGGCAGCAGGAAGGCGCCGCCCATCAGCGCGAGCCCGGCGACGAGGCTCCGCTCGCGGGAGAGCCGGGCCGCGCACCAGGCGGTGATCCGCAGCTGCCCGGCGAGCGCGACGAGCGCGGAGACGACGAAGAGCGCGGTCGTCACGCCCGTGCCGCCCGCCGCGAGCGGCAGCGCCAGGTAGACCTGGAAGGACAGCACGTACGAGCCGGTCATGGCGAGCGAGAAGAGCCAGAAGACGCGGTTGCCGAGGACGGTACGGAACTGGCCCCGGGTCCCGCTCTCCCGCGGCTCCGGCCGCCCGCCGCCCGCCGCGGCGGGCAGGTGCCGCAGCTGGACCAGGGTCAGGCCCAGGAAGAGCAGGGCCGCGGTCACGCACGTCAGCCGGAACGACACCCCGGTGAGCGCCACCCCGATCAGCGGGCCGAGCAGGATGCCGGCCTGGTAGTAGGCGTTGAACAGGGCGAACGCCTCCACCCTGCGTTCCTCCCCCGCCTCCGCCGCCAGGCACGCGCGCACGGCGGGGTTGAAGAGCGCGCCCGCGAGGCCGGTGGCGAGGGAGGCGGCGATCAGGACGGGCAGCGACTGGGCGAACGCGAGCGCGCCGAAGCCGGCGGTCCGCAGCGCGCAGCCGGCCACGATGAGCGGCTTGAAGCCGAGCCGGTCGGCGAGCGCCCCGCCGACGAGGAACATGCCCTGCTGGGAGAGGTTCCGGACGCCGAGGACGAGCCCGACCGACCAGGCCGCCATCCCGAGCCCGTCGGCCAGGTGGGCGGCCAGGTAGGGCATCAGCATGTAGAAGCCGAGGTTGATGGTGAGCTGGTTGAGGAAGAGCAGCCGGACGGAGGGCCCGAAGGTACGGCTCCGCTTCCAGACGCCGCCCCGGGGCGGTGCGGTGGTGGTGCTCAACGGGCCGCCTCCGACGCGCGGTCCAGAACCCGCCGGGTCCACTCCTCGACCCCCTCCGGGCCCCGGTACTCGGCCGGTTCGTCGCGTACGGGTCCGTCGAGGAGGCCGTGGGCGGCGCAGTACTCGTCGTTGAAGACGGTGTCGAAGTAGCGCTGGGGGCCGTCGGGGAAGACGGCCACGATCCGGGTGCCACGCGGGCGCGTGCGGGCCAGCCAGCCGGCGACGAGCGCGACCGCGCCGACGCTCCAGCCGCCGGTGGCGAACTGGCGGGCGGCGAGCCTGCGGGCGGAGCGGACGGCCTCCGCCGGGGCCACCCAGTGGACCTCGTCGAAGGCCGCGTGGTCGACGTTGGCCGGATGGATGGAGGAGCCGAGCCCGCGCATCAGCCGCTCCCCCGCGGGCAGGCCGAAGACGGTGGAGCGGATCGAGTCGACGCCGACGAGCTCCAGGGCGGGGCTGCTGGTGGCCCGCAGCGCGCGGGCGATGCCGGCGGAGTGGCCGCCGGTGCCGACCGCGCAGACGAGCACGTCGATCCGGTCGAGCCGGCCGGACAGTTCGGCGGCGAGCCCCGCGTAGGCGGCGGGGTTGTCCGGGTTGCCGTACTGGTCGGGCCACCAGGAGCCGTCGAGACGGCCGAGGAGCTCGGCGACCCGGTCCTTGCGGGCCTGCTGCCAGCCGCCGCGCGGATGGGGCTCGGTGACGACGTGGACGGTGGCGCCGTGGGCGGTGAGCATCCGCTCGACGATCGGTTCGAGACCGGGGTCGGTGACGACGTGCACGGGGTGGCCGTGGAGCACCCCGGCGAGCGCGAGCCCGAGGCCGAGGGTGCCGGAGGTCGACTCGACGATGGGCGCGCCGGGCCGCAGATCGCCCCGGCGGCGGGCCTCCTCGACCATGTGGAGGGCCGCGCGGTCCTTGATGCCGCCGGAGTTGAAGCCTTCGAGCTTGGCCCAGTAGCCGTCGTCGGTCCACAGCACGGGGGTGTCGCCGACGGTCGGGTGCGGGCGCGGGGGCGCGTACGGGGGCGGGGGAGCGGCATGCATGGGTGTGGGTCCGTCCTCGGAGGTCGGGAGGGGTGGGATGTGCCGGAGAAGGCGGCTCGGCCGTCGCCGGGCGGCGACGGCGGTGGCCGCTTCAGTTCCGGTCCACTCCGAGGGCGATGAGGAGCCGTCCGGGCTCGGGGCAGGGCCCCGCGCGCGTGCGGGCGTGCCGCAGGTCGGCCGAGGGCGGCAGCGGGGTGGCGGGCCCGGGGGCGGTGACCGTGCCGGGGCCCGGCGGGTCGAGCTGCGGGGCGGCCGCCGTCTGCGCGGGGACCGGCAGCTCGGCGGCGTGGCCCGCCCCGTCCTGTCCGCAGCCGTGCGGCCCGGCCCCGTGGGCGGGCCCGGCGACGGCGACGGCCGCGCCGGTGGCCGCGTGCCCGGGCGCGGCCCGCTCCGCGTGGCCCGGCGCCCCGTGGCAGAGGCCGGCGGAGAACGCGAGGAGCGGAAGGAGCACGAGGAGGAGCAGGAGGACGGGCGCCCGTCCTCCTGCTCCTCCTCGTCCGCCCGTCACGACCGCGTCACACATAGCGGTCGCAACGCTACGTTCCGCGTTCACGCCCGCGCAAAGAGGCGGGCGTGGAGCGGCATGGTTTCGGCCGGTGCTTACTTCGGGCGGCTGGCACGCACTTCGGGCAGCCGGTGCTCACTGGCGGCCGGTGCTCACTGGCGGCCGGTGCTCACTTCGGGCGCGGGGCCGTCCGCGGGGTCACAGGTTCCGCTCGGCCCACACGGCCAGGGCGTCGCGCACCAGGACGGCCGTGCCCTCGCCGTGCCGGTCGTAGTTCTTGGTGAACCTGGGGTCGTCCACGTACATCTGGCCGAGCCCGATCAGGTACTCCTTCGTCGGCCGCGTGGTGAGGGACAGCCACTCGTACTGGCGGCGGGCCAGGGCCTGCACCTCGTCGCTGTCCGCCGCGAGGCCCGCGGCGGCGGCGGCGCCGAAGTCGCGGGCGATGCCGGCCTGCGTCTCCATGAACTCCTTCTTCTCGGCGTCGCTGAGCGAGCGCCACCAGCGGTCGCCCTGCTCGTAGGCCTCGCGGCCCCACCGTTCGGTGACCTCCGCCTCGTACCGCGTGTGGTCGAAGCCGTCGAAGACTTCCTCGGCCATGAGCCGTTCTCCTCTCTCGGTCTTGTGGAGAGTGGTCCGTACGGCCTCGATCTGCCGCCCGATGCGCTCGCGCTCCTGTTCCAGGAGGGCCAGATGCGTGCGCAGGGCGGCCGAGGTGTCCCGCTGGCCTTCGAGGACCTCGGCGATGGCGGGCAGCGAGAGCCCGAGCTCGCGCAGCAGCAGGATCCGCTGCAGCCGGACGAGCGCCGCCTGGTCGTAGTACCGGTAACCGTTCGTGCCGATCCGGCTCGGCTCCAGCAGCCCCAGCTCGCCGTAGTGGCGCAGCGTGCGGCTGGTGGTGCCGGCCTTCCTGGCGATCTCCTGGATCGACCACTCCATGACGGGAACGGTAGAACTTGACGTTACGTAAAGGTCAACCCGAATCGCGCGGCCCGGGGAACGCCGAAGGCCCGGATCGTACGGAGACGATCCGGGCCTTCGGGCTACTGAGTAGCGGGGACAGGATTTGAACCTGCGACCTCTGGGTTATGAGCCCAGCGAGCTACCGAGCTGCTCCACCCCGCGTCGGTGAACACGACCTTACGGCATGCGCGGCGGAATCCGAAATCGGGTTTCCCGGCGGCTCCCTCGCCGGCTCTCTCAGCAGCCGCAGTCCTCGGCGTCGACGGGCGCCGTCAGCGGGTCCGCGGCGCGCTCCGCCGGGCCCTCCCAGGTCTCGTACGCGAAGCCCTCGCGCACCCAGTACTCGAAGCCGCCGAGCATCTCCTTCACCTGGAAGCCCAGCTCGGCGAGGGCGAGCGCCGCGCGCGTGGCGCCGTTGCAGCCGGGGCCCCAGCAGTAGGTGACGACCGGGACGGCCTTGTCGAGGAGCCGCTCCGCCTGCTCGGGGATGAGCGCGGTGGGGAGGTGGAGGGCGCCGGGGACGTGGCCCTGGTCCCAGGAGGCGGTGGAGCGGGAGTCGAGCACCACGAAGCCGGGGTCGGTGCCGGTGGCGCGGGCGTCGGCGAGGGCCGAGGCCACGTCGGAGACGTCGGCGTGGAAGGCGAGGCTCGCGGAGAAGTAGGCGGCCGCGGCGGCGGGAGAGGCGGGCGGGGTGCGCAGTACGGGGTTGACCCGGGTCTCTGTCGTCGTCATGGTGATCAATCTACGGACGAAGATCATCGTGCTGAAGTGACGTTCCCCGCCGCTCGGGGGCTTCGGCCGGGGAAATCCGGGCGATCGTTCCCGAGCGGCGTGGATCTCACGGGCCGAGACCGCTGGAGGGCGGGCACGCGCGCGTACGGGCGTCCGCGCCCGCCACTCCGCCGTCACACGCACGCGATCCGATCCGTCATGAAGGCAGGACGGGACGCGAAGGGGGAGACCGAGGGATGGACGAGACCACGGCGGGGACCACAGGGGAGACCCGCGGGACGGACGCGGACGCGCTGGCGCGCCGGTTCGACGCCGACCGGGGGCATCTGCGGGCCGTCGCCTACCGGATGCTCGGCTCGCTCGCCGAGGCGGAGGACGCGGTCCAGGAGACCTGGTTCAAGCTCAACCGCACCGACGTGAGCGGGGTCGCCAACCTCACCGGCTGGCTCACCACGGTCATCGGCCGCGTCTGCCTGGACATGCTGCGCTCGCGAGGCTCCCGGCGCGAGGACCCGTTCGACGTCCACGTCCCCGACCCGATCGTGTACGTCCCCGGCGTCGGCGACCCGGAGCACGCCGCCGAGCTGACCGAGTCGGTCGGTCTCGCGCTGCTCGTCGTCCTGGAGACGCTGGCCCCCGCCGAGCGGCTCGCCTTCGTGCTGCACGACATGTTCGCCGTCTCCTTCGACGAGATCGCGCGGATCGTGGACCGTACGCCGGCGGCGACCCGGCAGCTGGCCAGCAGGGCGCGGCGCCGCGTCCAGGACGCCGACCCGGGGCCCGGCCCCGACGCGCGCCGCCAGCGGGAGATCGCCGACGCCTTCCTCGCCGCCTCGCAGGGCGGCGACTTCGAGGGGCTGCTCGCCGTCCTCGACCCGGACGCGGTGCTGCGCGCCGACGGCGGGACGCTGCTCGCCGGCACCTCCAAGCTGGTGCGGGGCGCCGAGGCGATCACCCGGCAGGCCCTCATGTACGCGAGCTTCCGCAAGGCCTCGCTGCGGCTCCTCGTCAACGGCCGTCCGGCCGTCCTGTCGGTCGTCGACGGCAAGCCGTCCTCGCTCCTGGCCTTCACCATCGCCGGCGACCGCATCGTCCAGCTCCACGTCCTGGCCGATCCGGAGCGCCTCGCCGCCCTGGGCATCCCGGCGGAGGCCCTGGCGCTCGCGGTGCACCCGGACGCGGGAGACGCCCGGTGAGCTGACGCGCCGCCAGAAACCCTTACCGGAGGCGCACTTCCTCGTAGTACGCCGCTCCGATGGCCGCGATCGCCGCAGTCCTCACGTACGGCACCTGCTCACAGCGCCCGGATCGTGGAACTCAGGGCGGAGGCAAGGGTCCTGCCGATCCGCAGGCGGTTCGGCAGGGAGGCGCCGACGGCGAGGGAGGCGGCGCCGCTGGCGAGGCCCAGGACGGCGCCGGCGGCCACGTCGCCCGGGTAGTGGACGCCGGTGTGGACGCGGGAGTAGCCGACCGCCGAGGCGAGCAGCCCCAGCGGTACGGCGGCGGGCGGCAGGACCACGCCGGCGGCGGTGGCGAAGGCGACCGCCGAGGCGGTGTGCCCGGACGGGAACGAGGCCGACTCCGGCATCGGCACGTGCCGGCCGACCACCACCCGGGCCGCCTCCCGGTCGGGGCGCGGCCGCCGCACCACCCGCTTGCCGAAGAGGTTGGCGGCGGCCGAGGCGATCGCGATCGCGCCGAGGCCCGCGGCCGCCGCCCGGCGCGGCCGGCCGGGGAAGAGGGCGAGCCCGGCGGCGACGGCGAAGGAGATCTTGGAGTGGTCGGCGGCGTGCGACAGCCGCCGCAGACCCACGTCCAGGGCGGGCGTCGGCGTGGCGGCCACCGCCCCGTACACGGCCCCGTCCACCGCCCGCAGGTCGTGCAGCACGGCCCGGACGGTGGAGACCGCGGCCCGCGGCCGGTCCCGCAGCCGCGCCGGGGCCGCCGCCCGCGCCCCGCCCTCGTCCTCGTACACGCTCCGGTCACTCATGCGCCGCTCCTGTAAGGGTCCTCGTACGGTCCGTCGGAAGAACCGGCCCCGTGGGGGTCCGTCCCGTGGGGGTCCGGGAAGGCGAGCCGGATGATCCGCCGCCAGTCCAACGGCGGGGGCGGCGGAACCACTCCCGGCCGGTCGCGCGGCACCAGCACGCGCAGGGCGCGCGGCCGCACCTCGCAGACGACCGGCGTCGGCAGGACCAGCGCCTCCCCGTCCACGGCCACCGGCATGGTCTTCTCCTCCTTGCGCACCCCGTCGTGGGTGACCCCGCCGTGGACCTCGACGCGGTGCGCGGTCAGGACGCTGAGGGCGGTGGACTGGGCGCCCCGTACCGCCAGTTCGGCGGCCTGCGCCGCCCCGTCCACCCGGACGCCGATCACCCCGAGCCGGCCGCGGTCGAGCCGGAACCGGCGCCCGGCGCCCGCGGTGAACGGATCGGGCGAGGCGTACGGGTTGTTGCTGACGAGGACCGCCTGCTGCCCCGGCAGCGGGGTGGAGTCCGCGGTCGCGTCGAGCCGGTCGCCAAGGCCGCCCTGGAGGAGGTCGGGCAGCGCGTCGAGGATGGTCTCGGCCTTGGCGTCGCGGTACTCCGGCCGCTGCACCACGTCCGCGTACACCCCGAAGGAGACGGTGTTGACGAAGGGACGGCCGGAGACCGTCCCCAGATCGACCCGCAACTCCTCCCCGTCGACGAGCGCGTCCAGACAAGCCGCCGGATCATCCCGATCGAGCCCGAGATCGAGCGCGAAGTGGTTCCGGGTCCCGGCCGAGATCACCAGAAAAGGCAGATCGCACTCCGCGGCGACCGCGGCGACCAGCGCCTGGGTCCCGTCACCGCCCGCGACCCCGAGCAGATCGGCCCCCTCGGCGACGGCCCGCCGGGCGAGCGCGGCGACATCGACGGGCGCGGACGGGTCGAGCAGCACGACCCGCGCCCCCAGCCGCTCCGCCTTCGCCACGAGCCCGAACCGCTCCACCTTCCCGCCCCCGGACTTCGGATTCATGATCAGCACAGGCCGCCGGGGCCGGACGGCGGCCACGGCGGGCGCGGGCGCGTCCACCGCCTCCTCCGGCTTCCGCAGCGCCGCCCGCGCACACCCCAGCGCAGTCCCCCACAACCCGAGCGACGCCAGCGCGAACCCCCACACCCCGCCCACCACGTACAGCACCAGCACCCCGACCGGCGCCCCCACCAGCAGCACCGCCCCCAGCACCCGCACCGCCCCCCGGTGCGCCACGAACCACCACAGCCCCACGGCCGCCGCCGCCAGCCCCACCAGCCCGCTGAACAGCGCGAACAGCCCACCGCCACCCAGCGCGAGCAGCAGCACGACCACCGCCCCCGCCGCCGCGGCCAGCGCCCACCGCGCAAGCCCCCGCGCCGTCCTCACCGCATCACCGTCGTCCCACCACCGCACAACCCCGTCCACCGCCCGACCTCCGCCCCCAGCCTCCCCCACACCCCCGCCACCCACCCGGCGGAAGCACCCGTCGGAGGGAACGACGAAGCGCCCCGGCCCGGGGGTTCCGGGCGGGGCGCTTCGGGCGTCGGTAGGCCGTGTGGGACTCGAACCCACAACCAATGGATTAAAAGTCCTGGCCGGGGCCGGGTGGGTGATGCCGGGCAGTGCCGCCCCGCTCGGGGACGCCTGGTCGGACGGGGTGAACGGTGCCGCGCGATCCGGCCGGAACCAGGCCGTGCCGGAACGTCCGCTCACGCATCGCTCACGCACGGACAGCGCTACGGCCCCCGTCGACGTCGATCTCTGTCAGGTGCTCGACAGCGTCGTTGCCACCGACTGGAACCAGGCGCCGTACGAGAACGGGTCGGGTGGGCCGACCTCCATGCCGAGTTCGGCGGCCGCCAGGGCGTAGTCGCCCTCGTCCAGGGGGAGGGCGAGCAGCTCGTGGAGTTCGCCCACGAGCCGGGCCACCAGCTGGGGGTGGGTCGTGGCGGCGTAGTCGGCGACGGCCGCGTCGTGGTCGGGGAACTCGTCGACGACGTCCTGCGAGAACCAGCCCCCAAGCAGCTGCGCGGTCTCCGGGAAGCGCGCGTGCCACTCCCAGTGCGTCCGGGGCGACGACGGCTCCGGCACGTCGCCCTCCTCGATGCTCCTCTTCAAGTGGTCGGCCAGCACCCCCAGCCAGGCGCCGATCGCGGCCTGCGGCATCCCGGTGTCCGGGATCGCGTAGAACTCGCCCAGCTCGTGCCGGAGGCGGCCCGGAGGGTTGCGGCTGTACGCGCGCAGCTGACGCTCCGCCTCCGCGATCGCCGAGGGACGGGTGTGCCAGGTGTGCCGCAGATAGGCGTCGAGCGCGTCGCTGCGCCGCTCCGGGGTGTCGTCGGCCGGCCGGCCCAGGTACGCCCGCATCACCTGGTCCAGCTCGCCGTAGCGGCGGTCGTGTTCGAGCGGCTTCATGGACATGTGCGTACGGCCCCTACAGGTAGAACGGGACGGTCGTGTGGACGACGAAGCCGTGCGGGCTCGCCGGTTCGCGGCGCAGCACCACGCGCGCCGCGCGGACGTCGACGGGCCCGTGCCCGGCCAGCAGGTCGGCCGCGAGCTGCACCCTGCCCACGGGCTCCTCGCGGGAGGGCCAGGAGGCCTCGATGGTGAGCCGGGCCCGGGTCCCCTGGGCGAGCCAGCGGTGGATCGCCTGCTCGTTGGCGGTCACCACCTGCTGGGTGGCCCAGTGGGCGGTCTCCCGGTCGGGGTAGGAGGCGGAGCGGGTGAGCACGGGGGCATCCTTTCAAACCGCCCGATCGGAGGGCGGGTGGCTCAGTAGTCGGAGAAGTTCCAGAACATGCCGACCTCGGTGTCGGAGACGACGATCAGGCCGTAGTCCTCCGTGTGGACGCTGAGCGGGCTGTACCCCCAGTCCGGCGTCGAGAAGTCGAGCGTGCCGGGGACGCGGCCGGGCCGGGTGACGTTGGTGTGGAAGGTGGCGGCCCCCCCGTACCGCGCGAGGATCGTGCGCGCCATCGCCCGCAGCTCCTCTTCGCTCTCCGTGAAGCGCCTCAGGTTCGACAGGGTGCAGCGGTCGTCCGTGAGGGCCAGGAGCAGGTTCTCGGCGCTGTCCCGGTCGATCTCCTTGAGGCGCGCGGCGATGTACTCCGGGGGGTGGACAGCGAAGGGGTACGTGGGGAACCCCTCGTGCTCCGGGGCCTGTGCCGCGTCGTCGAGACCGGCCCAGCCCCGGGGGTCCGGGACGGACCGGGCCATCAGGGCGATGACGTCGAGGACCCAGTCCTCGTGGCGGCGCGGGCCCGTGGCGTCGTACGGGTACGCGTCCTCGAACAGGTGGCGTACCGCGGCTTCCCAGGAGGCTTGGTCGACGGACATGGGGTGCTGGCCTTTCTCGGCTGGGCGCTAGGGCTTGTAGGGCATCGACGTCATGACGGTGAACGGCGGGGTGCGGCCGCTGTCGTACCGGATCCTCGTGTCGATGCCGTTCACGTCGTATCCCTTGGCGTTCAGACCGCCCTGCTTGTACCCGGACAGCGGATCGTTCGGGTCCACCGGCTGCTTGCTCACGCTGCGTCCGCTGGTCTCGTTGTGGGGGGCCGTCGCGTAGAACGACTTGACGTCGCCGTCCGCCGGCGGCGGCGGCCCCTTGATCCACGCGTCGATCGCGGCCTTGTTCCGGTTCAGGTTGTACTCGGTCAGTTCCTCGGCCCGCCGGTACGTGGGGAAGGCGGAGGCACCGCCGATCCCCGGCTTGCCGTACGGCCAGGCCTGCGTCGGACCGTTCGCCTGCTGATCGCGCAGCCGCTGTGCCAGCTGCTCGTCGGTCTTGCCGACATGCCTGTCGAGGGTGTGGCCGCCCGACGTGTACTCGTTGGCGGCGAGGTTCAGGTCGTAGTTGCCCTGGGAGTCGATCCTCAGCCAGACCTTCGAGTCCTTGAACTCCTCCAGGGCGCGGGCGCCGAAGCCGTGCGCGCGGGCGATGCCGGCCTCGAACTTGGGGGCGCTCAGGTAGGCCTCGTCGAGCTTGCCCTTCAGGGCCTCCATGCGGGCGGTCAGACCGCTCAGCCTGCCGGTGTAGGTGTCGACGATCCGGTTGAGCTTGGCGGTGTCGATGTTCAGGACGGTCTTGACGTCGAAGGACAGGACCAGGCCGACGCCCTTGCCGAGCACGTTCGTGACCGTGCTGAGGACGCTCTTGGGGTCCTTGGGCTTGGCCATGTCCTCGATGATCTCCTTCGCGGCCTTCCACATGGCGCGGTGGAGTTCGCCGGAGACGTCCCGGTTCAGGTCGACCGCGGCTTCCGCGTACTCGCGCAGGATGGTAGCGATGTCGTCGGCGGTGTCCTTCAGGACGGTGAGGACGGGTTCGCTGCCGGTGGGGACGCGGGGCGTGCCGGGGCCGGAGTTGGCGGTCTGCCCCCACTGGTAGCCCTGCCGCTGCTGTCCCCAGGAGGTGGCGCCCCACAGGGCGCTGCAGAAGGTCCGCATGGCGGCTTCCCAGTCGGCCTGCTGGTGGTTGGTGATGGTGCCGACGGCCTGGGTGAGCTGGTCCGCGACGGTGGTGGCCACGACGGAGGCGTTCATCCAGCTGTGGCAGAGGGAGTTGAGGTAGTGCTGCTGCGGGAAGGGGTGGACTTCCGCCACCTTCCCGACCCGGAACACGTGCTTGCACAGCGGCTGGAGGACGTCCCGGACGACCTCCGGGATGCCTTCCATCAGGCTGCGCAGGAAGTCGTCGCCGCCGTCGTCGTCACCCCACTTGATGTCGGGTACGGAGCCGAAGCGTGGGTCCTTGTCGATGACCGCGGGGCGGGGGCGCTGTTCGGCCGTCTTCCCGGGCTTGGGATGGGAGGCGACGTCCGCCTTCGTGTACGCGTTGGCGGTCTCGGTGAAGCCGACGGCGACACCGCCGACACTGAGCACGGAGCGGCCCCAGACCTCCAGCCAGCGGTTACCGATCTTCTTGTACGCCTGCGCGAACCTCTCGGCCTCGGTGCCGGCGCCGCCGGCGTCCGGGTACTTTCCCAGCTCCTCCAGGAGTTGCCTGGCGCCGCGCATCAGGAAGTCCTGCTGCTGGGAGACCCGCCCGGAGACCCTCCAGAGGTCGCTCGGTTTGACGTCGATGGTGCCGGAGCCGCCCGCTGAGGGGGCGGGGACAGGAGTGCCCATCAGGCGCCGCCTCCCCAGGCCTGGAGCACGGACCGGTTGGCGGCGGCGTAGTTGAGGTGTCCCTTGGTCACGACCTCGTGGAGCCACGCCTGCGCGGCCTTCAGGTCGTCGGCCTGGTGGCTCCACTTGTCCAGCTCGTCGACGAACGCCTCGCGGGCCTCACCCTCCCAGGTCACGACGACCTTGGCGACCCGTTCGTACAGTGTGTCCAGCTTCCCGTTGAGGGTGCGGAGGATGTCCTCCAGATCTCCCGAAAGGCGTTGCAGGGTGGCGAAGTCGACGCTGATCCGGTCGTCGTCCGACATGGTGGTGATCCCCCGAGGTTCAGATGTCCATGAGACGGCTCCGCGGCTGCCCGGCGTCTGACGCGGGCACCGGGTCGGGCAGGGTGAGGTCGCCGGCGGCCGCGGCCACGTCCTCGTGCGCCTGCACCTGTCGTATCCGGGCAAGGGTGTCGAGCTCCTGCTCGGTGAAGCCGTCGCGCGAGGCACGTACGGCCGCTTCGAGGAGGACCAGCACCTGGCGGATGCGTACGGCGTCCTCGGCGGCCCCGCGGTGCAGGGAGCGGTACGCGGTGGCAGTGGGCCCCTGCCAGCCTGCGGCGATCCTGTCGACGACCTCGTCCATGGCGCGGACCTGCTGTTCCAGATACCGCTGCATCCCATGGAGATCGTCCGCCAGCTTGGTGAGGCCGTCCTCCGCGACCACCAGATCGGCGTTCCGCATCCTGTCCCCCACTCGCCACACCGCTCGCACACACGTTCCCCCGCGCGGCCGTTCATCCTATAAGGCGGGCTCTGTCGATCATCGGGTGCGGGCTGCACAAAGGCTGGAAAACGACGAAGCCCCAGACCGTGATGTGTGATCGGTTTGGGACCGGCCGCTGTCCCTACTGCGTTGCGTCGCAGTCCCTGCAGCGGCTCACGGCCACCCGCTCAGTGTTGCCCTGCGTTGCGCAGAGCGGATGGGAGGGCGCGAGGCGACGCCACGCTCCGGGTGAAGGGGTGAGCACCCAGCTGGGCTTCACCCCGAACAGTGGACACTTCCGAGAAGCGAATCTTCGGGTTCGTGGAGAGGATGTCCTCATGGGTACTGCGAGGTACTCGGGGGAGTTCAAGCGGGACGCGGTCGCGCTGGTGGAGCCCAGCGGGCGGCGCATCCCTTCAGTGGCGCGGGAGCTGGGTGTCGACCCGGAGTCGCTGCGCCAGTGGGTCGCCCGGGCGCGGGCGGAAGCGGCGGCGTTCGCCGAGGTCTGCCGGGCCCACGGGATACGGCGCTCGATGGGCCGGGTCGGCTCCAGCTACGACAACGCTCTCGCGGAGTCCTTCTTCGCCACCTTGAAGCGTGAACTGCTCTACGGCTCACACTGGCTGACCCGGGCACAGGCCCGCATGGCGGTCTTCGCCTGGATGGCCTGGTACAACCGCAAGCGGCGGCATTCCGCACTGGGCTGCCACAGCCCCATCGACTACGAACAGCACCACGCGGCGAGCGTCGCCAACCTGGACTTGGTCGCATAACAGGCGAGTGTCCACGGAATAGGGCAAAGCCCTCTCCTCCAGAGGCAGGCATGTTGGCTGTTTATCTCCCCCGAGCGGGGGGCGAGCGGCATGCGCGGCCCCATGGGACGAAACAGCCAGCGCCGCCGGGGCGCACGCGCGGCTCGGGCGACACACGACCTGAGGCCCGACCTCTCCGAGATCTCCCGGGTCCGGCCCCAGAAGCGCCTGCGCGCGGACATCGCAACCTGGATGGGGAACCCCTCGAAGGGACCCGGAGGATCCTTCCTCGAAGGTGAGCATCCTTCCGACCCCACCATGGTCCGAGCGATCCTCATGGCCTGGCTCGTGGGGGCACGAGAGCAGATCACCGAGGATCAGGCGCGGGACACCGTCCAGTGGGTGTCGGACAACCTGGGAATCCAGCACGACGACCTTCTCCAGGTTGCAGGGCTCATCGGCCACCCGGACGGATCCAACCTGACCCTGAGCCAGGCAGTGGAGCACTACGGAGGCCCGATGCCCTTCGTCCTCTCCATGGTGCTGCTTTCCGGCGGTCTGGTCGCCACGGTCGGAGACGGGGACCCGAACTGGCTCAAGCAGTTCGACCTGACGTCCTGCACAAATCCGGCCTCTTCCTCGGAGCACCGGCCCGCCCGCTCACGCAAGCACCCCCGAACGACAGAGCGCCCCGACCAGCCGAAACCGGTCGGGGCGCTCCGTAGCAGGTCAGAGGGTCTCCCCTCCCCCACGCTCGGTAGGCCGTGTGGGACTCGAACCCACAACCAATGGATTAAAAGTCCACTGCTCTGCCAATTGAGCTAACGGCCCGTGTGCGAGTACTCCGAGCAGCATAGCCGGACAGGGCCGGGGAACCGATCGGGTATCGCATTCCGCCGTGCCGCGCCCCGCACAGGGGCGCGGCAGGGGATCAGAAGAGGCCGCGGAAGGTGTTCCAGCCGCCGGTGCCGATGAGGGCTCGGGTGGCGTAAAGGCCGTTGCCGCGGCCGGTGTAGGCGTAGAGGCGGCCGGACGTGTCGCGGGCGACGAGGTCGGTGATGCCGTCGCCGGAGAAGTCGCCGGTGCCGAGGACGGCGGAGTAGACCTGCCAGCCGCCGCCGACCCGGACGCGGCTGGTGACCCCGCCGGTGGCGGTGCCGTAGTAGCGCCACAGCACGCCGGAGGAGTCGATGCCGAGGAGGTCGCCGCGGCCGTCGCGGTTGAGGTCGCCGGCGCCGGTGATCTTCGTGTACAGCTTCCAGTTCACGCCGATGCGGACCCGGGACTTGAGCCGGTGGTCGGCGGTGCCGGCGTAGAAGTACATGTCACCGGTGGTGGTCTGGCGCGCGATCAGGTCCGTGTACCCGTCGCCGTCGGCGTCGCCGGGCGAGGTCAGCACGTTGTACTGGCCCCAGCCCGAACCGATGAGGGTGTACGGCGAGGAGGCCGTGACCACCTTGCCGCAGCCCGGCCGGTAGGCGCGCAGTTCGCCGCCCACGCGGGCGAGGACGTCGGCGCAGCCGTCGCCGTTCACGTCGCCGAAGGGGACGAGGAGGGTTCCGGCGGGGAAGGCAGCGCCCGAGCCCGCGATCCGGCCCGACAGCCCGCCGTAGCCGTTGCCCCGGTACATCGAGACGGCTCCGGCGGTGTCCACGGCCAGCAGCTCGGCCTGGGCGTCGTTCCCGGCGAGGTCACGCCAGGCGGGCTGCCCGCCGGTGACCGAGATCCGCCCGGAGAGGAGCAGGTCGCGGCTCTGGCCGTCGGCGGAGGTGACCCGCATCTGCCACACGTACGGCCCGTTCGGCATGGGCTTGCCCGTCGCCGTCCGGCCGTCCCAGGCGACGTCGATCCGGCCGCGGGTCTCGTTCCCCCGGTAGGTGCGGACGGTGTCCCACCGGTACTCGCTGCCGATGATCAGCTCCCAGTACGCGGCGGGCTTGGACAGCGTCCAGGACGCCTTCCAGGACGCCGGCATCCGCACGGCCGTGGGCGCGGACGCGGAGGGCGCGGTCAGGTCCGACGTGGGCACCCCGGGCCACACCACGCGCACCGTCCGGTCGGCGCCCCGGTAGGCCACGGCTCCGCCGAACCGGTCGACGGTCCAGGCCCGTCGGCGCTCGCCGGAGACCGTCTCGGCCCGGGTCAGGTCGAACGGCGTCGTCGCCTTCCCGCCGGAGAAGGGGGTGACCCGCAGGTACGAGCCGCTGCTCTCCTCCACGAGGTAGCCGTCGCCGAGCAGCCCGCCCCGGTAGGCGCCCTTGGGCAGGGCGATGCGGACGGGCGCGGCCGGGTTCTTGAGGTCGAGGACGCCCTGCTTCTCGTACCGGGCGCACGCCCAGTGGAGCCAGCGGCCCGCCGACGCCTGGAGCTCGGTGAGGGGGCAGCCTGCGTTGGTGGCGACCGTGCCGAGGGTCTTGCCGGTGGCCAGGTCCTTGCGGACGACGTCGCCGGTGGCTCCCGCGCCGGTGAAGAGGGTGTTCCCCCACAGGGCGGCCGCCGTCTGCGGCTGGCGCGTGACGATCTTCTGCGCGTCCATGTCGAGGACGAGCGTCTCGCCGCCCGCGACGAGTTCGCCGTACCCGCCGGGGGTGCCGGTCTGGAAGACCGTCCACCGCCCGAAGGCGTCGGCGACCCGGCCGTCCCGGTCCACCGTCACCCGGGTGGTCTGCCCGGTGCCCGCCCCGCTGGTCCGGCGGGAGACGACCGCCCGGGCGGTGTACGGGATCTTCGGGAACGAGACCACCCGGCCGTCACCGGTGTCGAAGAGCGGCGGCTCGTTCCGCTCCGCGCCCTTCTCCGCACCCGCCGGCACCGGCGCCGTCTGGCCCGTGTGGAGCGGGCCGACCGACAGCGAACGGCTGTAGAAGCCCGGCCCCTTCGGGCCGTCGTGCTCCAGCGTGGTGAGCCGGCCCATGCCCAGCGCCAGGGACTCCACCTCGGCCGGCAGCGGCTCCACCCTGCGGAGCTTCTCCAGGACCGGGGGCCCGCCCTTGCCGGGTACGGCCCTGAGGACCGCCCAGTCGGTGGCGGAGGTGCCGCCGGTGACGGCCGCGCCGGACCCGTCCGCGATCTGGGTGATCCGCTCCTCCGCCCCGGCGAGCAGGGTGTGCTGCTCACCGGCCGGGCTCACGGCGACCAGGCGGCGGGTGAGCGCCTGCCCCTGGACCGTCGGCTCGGCCGTGGTCAGGAGCCAGTCGCCGACGAGCCCGATCCGGGTGGCGCTCAGCCCGGCCGGGAGCGGGTAGCTCGTCTCCGGCCCCGTGAGGTCGGCGCGCTGCCGGATGTGGACGGTCCGCCCGGGGTCCACCCACGCGATCCGCTCGGCGCTGACGGCGACGCCCGCGACGAGCACGCCGCCCGCGGCGGTGGGCTCCCCCAGCACCTCCATCCGCCCGGTCGCCAGGTCCACGAGCCCCAGGTACCCCCCGTCCGAGCCCGCCCCCTGCCGGCCGAACCTCAGTACGGCGAGCCCCTCGGCCCCGGCGACGAGCCGCGCCATGTGCGGGTCCGCGTCGGCGGGCCAGCCGGTGACGGCGGTGGACGGGCCGTTCGGGGCGCTCGCGCTCCGCAGGAAGTACCCGCTGGTGGAGCCGTACGAGGTGCCGGGCGCGTACTGCTGGAAGAGCAGCCGGTCGCCGACCAGGCCCCGGTAGCCGCTGTCCTGCGGGACGGTCAGCGCCGTCCGCGTACCCGTCTTCAGGTCGAGGACGGAGGAAGAGCCGTCGCCCTCCTTCCCGTAGGCGTACCGGCCTCCGGTGCCGAACTCCGCGAAGGAGTCGTTCCCGTCGCCGTGCCCCAGGGACCGGCTCTCGCCGGTCGCGAAGTCCGTCCACTCCACCGGTTCCCCGAAGTGCGGGTCGGAGTCCTCGGCTCGGTGCGCGTACCCGCCGGGGCCGACGGCGAGGACCGTCTCCGTGCGGGGCGCGGTCCGCCGGTTGGGCTCGATGTCGACCTGGTCGATGCCGACCACGGGCGCACCGGGCGCGGCGACCGCCCCCGGCGTGAGGCCCGCTCCGGTCACGGCCAGGACGGCGGCGAGCAGGGCGGCGCGCGTACGGGTCCGCCGCGCGGGTGCGGTACGAGACAAGAGGGCCCCTCCCCGGGGTGATCCATCGGTGGTACGACGGGCACCGGACGCGTGCGCGTCGTACGTACCCCTGTACGAGACTGCTCCGGCGGGCCGACGGTTGTACGCCGGACACGACGAACCCCCGTGACATCCGGTGTCACGGGGGTTCGTCGTACGCGTCAGGTCACGCGGGATCAGCCGTTGCGCTTCCAGCGCGGCTTGTCGTCGCGGCGGCCGCCTCCGAAGGAGGAGCCGGACGGGCGGTGGTCGTCGCGGCGGCCGTGCGGGCGGTCGTCGCGGCGGAAGCCGCCCGAGGGACGGTCGTCGCGGCGGTCGCGGTTGAACGGGCGGTCGTTGTCGCGGCGGAAGCCACCGGACGGACGGTCGTCGCGGCGGAAGCCGCCCGAGGGACGGTCGTCACGGCGGTCGCGGTTGAACGACGGACGGTCGTTGTCGCGGCGGAAGCCGCCGGAGGGACGGTCGTCACGGTCGCGGTCGCGGAACGACGGACGGTCGTTGTCGCGGCGGAAACCGCCCGACGGACGGTCGTCGCGGCGGAAGCCGCCGGAGGGACGGTCGTCACGGTCGCGGTCGCGGAACGACGGACGGTCGTTGTCGCGGCGGAAGCCACCCGAGGGACGCTCGTCACGGCGGTCGTCACGACGCTCGTCGCGGCGGAAGCCGCCCGACGGACGGTCGTCACGGTCGCGGTCGCGGAACGACGGACGGTCGTTGTCGCGGCGGAAGCCACCCGAGGGACGCTCGTCACGGCGGTCGTCACGACGCTCGTCGCGGCGGAAGCCACCGGACGGACGGTCGTCACGGCGGAAGCCACCCGACGGGCGGTCGTCACGGCGGTCGCGGTTGAACGACGGGCGGTCGTCGCGGCGGTCGTCGCGACGCTCCTCGCGGCGCTCCTCGCGCTCGGCGGCGGCAGCGGCCGCGGCGACCTCGGCCTCGGCGGCCTCGGTGACGGCGGCGACGGCGGTCTCCGGGTCCTCGCCGCGCTCGCGGGCGGCCTGGGCGACGAGGCGGTCGGCCTCCTCGCGGAGCTCGACGGCGCGGCGCTGGAGGCGCTCCAGGCGGCGGGTGAGGTCGACGACCTCGCGCTCGGCCTGCTTGGCCGAGTTGTTCGCGGAGTCGGCCTGGACCTCGGTCAGCGAACGGGCGCCGGTGATCTCGGCGACCTCGGGGTCGAAGGCGCCGGCGCCGCCGACGATGTGGCGCGAGGCGTCGACGCCCGCGTCCTCCATCAGGCGGAAGATCTGGCGGCGCTGGTGCGGCAGGGCCAGGGAGACCACGACACCGGAGCGGCCGGCGCGGGCGGTGCGGCCCGAGCGGTGCAGGTAGTCCTTGTGGTCGCCGGCCGGGTCCACGTTGAGGACCAGGTCGATGCCGTCGACGTGGATGCCGCGGGCGGCGACGTCGGTGGCGACGAGGACGTTGACGTAACCGTCCTTGAAGTCGGCCAGGGTGCGGGTGCGGGCGCCCTGGGTCATGCCGCCGTGCAGCGCGTCGGCCTTCACGCCGGACTCGCGCAGCTGCTCGGCGACGCGGTCGGCACCGAGCTGGGTGCGGACGAAGATGATCGTCCGGCCCTTGCGGGCGGCGATGGCGGCGGTGACCGGGGCCTTGTCCTTCGGCTTCACGACGAGGACGTGGTGGGTCATGGTCGTGACGGCGCCGGCGGACGGGTCGACCTCGTGGGTGACCGGGTTCACCAGGTAGCGCTTGACCAGGCTGTCGATCTCGTTCTCCAGCGTGGCGGAGAAGAGGAGGCGCTGACCGCCGGTCGGGACCTGGTCGAGCAGCTCGGTGACCTCGGGCAGGAAGCCCAGGTCGGCCATCTGGTCGGCCTCGTCGAGGACGGCGACCTGGACCTGCTCCAGGGAGCAGGCGCCGCGGTTGATGATGTCGCGCAGGCGGCCCGGGGTGGCGACGAGGATGTCGACGCCGCGCTCCAGGGCGTAGATCTGGTTGCCCATCGACGTACCGCCGCAGACGACCTTCATCCGGAGGCCGAGCACGTCGCCGTACGGCTGGAGGGCGTCCGCGACCTGCATCGCGAGCTCGCGGGTCGGGGTGAGGATGACGCCGCGGGGCTTCTTCTTCTCGGTCTGGCCGTCGGCCAGGGTGGCGAGCAGCGGGAGGCCGAAGGAGAGGGTCTTGCCGGAGCCGGTGCGGCCACGGCCGAGGATGTCCTTGCCGGCCAGGGCGTCCGGGATGGTCGCGGCCTGGATCGGGAAGGGGGTGGTCACGCCGTTCTGCGCGAGCTTGCGGACGACGCCCTCGGGCAGACCCAGGTCACCGAAGGTGATCTCGGGGGCCTCGTCGGCCTCGTCGGCCGGGTCGACGGACCCGTCGGTCAGCTCGTCGGTGATCTCTACGTCGTCAGCCAGTTCGACGATCTCGGTGATCTCGTCGTTCTCGGGCATGACGGCACGGTCAGAACTGGAAATGGACATGCGAAATGCGAAACCTTCCGGAGTCTCGGCACGCGCCCGTCAACTCCGTGTTTCGCACAAGACCGCCTCGATGCGGTCAGCCACGGCAAGGGAGAGTACGCGCCAGTCACGGCGCTCTTCGGTCGTGGCGCCGGGCAAATGGGATCAAACGATCTACCACCATACGCACTCCCCCCCGCCTTAGGCAAACCGGCGTAGGTCACACCGGGCTCACCTGCGGCGATGCCACCGGCTCGGTGGGGGCGTCGTCGGTCTCCTCGGCGGTCCCGGCCGCGCGCAGACCACCCATCTGGGTCGAGGGTCCCTCGCTCGGCGGACCGGTCGGGTCGGAGGTCGGCTCGGGCGTGGGTTCGGGCGTCGGCTCCTGGGTCGGCTCCGGCGTCGGCCTCGGAGTGGTCGGCTCGGGCGAGGGCTCCGGCGAGGGGGTGCCGCCGCCACCGCCCGGGGCCCCTCCGGCCTCGCCGCCGGTCCCGGCGCCGCCCCCGGTCCCGCCCGCCTCTCCGTCGCCGCCGTTCCCCCCGGCGTCCCCGGCTCCCCCGGCCGCGCCGCCCGTCCCGCCGGCCCCGCCCGGGGCACCGCCCGTGGGGCGCGTCCGGGGCGGCTGGTGGGTGCCGTCCTTCCCCGGCTCGGGCTCCTCCGCGCCCGCCGAGGCCGAGGAGGAGGCCGAGGCCGAGGCCAAGGCCGACGGCGCATCGCTCGGCACCGGGGACCCGCCGTCCTCGCCCGTCACATCGGGGCCGCCGGACCGGCCGCCCTTCCCGCCACCGAACCCGCCCCCGCCGCCGTCCACGGCCCCGGCACCGCCCTCGGGCTCGGCCGACACGCTCGCGTCCTCCCCGGTCGCCCCCGGCGCCGGCCGGGCCCCCTCGTCGCTCACACTCATACAGCCGCTCAGACCGGCACACGCGGCGACCGCGAGGGCGGCGACGACCCATCGAACGCGGGTGGGCAAATGGCGCACGGGGGCACCTCCAGAACACAAGGGCGGGGAAGGAACGCGTCCCCCTGCCCAACTCCCCAGCCGTCACAAGGGACACGGCGCGACGCCCTCTTGTTCGATCGTGACCTCTCCGGCCCCGGCCCGGCAGCGCGGTCTCCCGCGAAACGCCGCCGCTCACCGAGAATGGCCCTGTGCTGGAGATGACGCGAGAAGTCTTCGAAGAACTGGTGTCCGACGCCCTGGACACGATCCCGCCCGAGCTGACGCGGATCATGGACAACGTGGCGGTCTTCGTCGAGGACGAGCCGCCGGCGGACGACCCTGAGCTTCTGGGGCTCTACGAGGGCACTCCGCTCACCGAGCGCGGCGAGTGGTACGCCGGGGTCCTGCCGGACCGCATCTCGATCTACATGGGGCCGACGCTCCGCATGTGCGAGAGCCCCGACGACGTGGTCCACGAGGTCGCCGTGACCGTGGTCCACGAGGTCGCCCACCACTTCGGCATCGACGACGAGCGGCTCCACGAACTGGGCTGGGGCTGATCCGAACGGACCGCACGCATTCGGTTTTGCCCAGGTCCAGCGGCCGTAGTACAGTCTGCTCGTGCCCAAGGGCGCCGGTCAGGGCTTGACCGTCCGAAGCTCCGCAAGGAGCCGAGGAGAAGCGGAACCCTCCGAGGGGGAAGTGGAGTCACACTGCTTCTCACGTCCCCCGGGACGCACAGACGAAGCAGAGCAGTCCGGCTACACGCCCTCATCGTCTAGTGGCCCAGGACGCCGCCCTTTCAAGGCGGTAGCACGGGTTCGAATCCCGTTGGGGGCACGCAACACCCGTGCGATACTCGTATCGCACACCAGATGGTCCTGTGGAGCAGTTGGTTAGCTCGCCACCCTGTCAAGGTGGAGGTCGCGGGTTCAAGTCCCGTCAGGATCGCCGAGGTCGGAAACGACCTCCTGGCTGGGTAGCTCAGTTGGTACGAGCGATCGCCTGAAAAGCGATAGGTCGCCGGTTCGACCCCGGCCCCAGCCACAGGAAAAGGGCCCCGTCCTCTCGGACGGGGCCCTTCCTCATTCCTGCTGCCGCCCGCGGCTCCGCACCGCGAGGACCGCCGCGACCGCCGCCACGACCCCGGCGAGCAGCGCCCAGTCCGGCACCGCGCGGCCCCACTCCGCGACCCGCTGCTCCACGGCGAAGGAGCCGTCCACCGACAGCGGCCCCGGCAGGGCGGTCGTCCCGTCGAAGACCAGGAACAGCGTGCCCAGGGCCACGAAGAAGAGGCCCGACACCAGCGAGGCCGAGTGCACCTCGAACCGCCCCAGCCGCAGCGGCCGGCCCCGCAGCCAGCGCCGCCGCCCCAGGTCGTACCGCTCCCACAGCAGGGCCAGGACGAACAGCGGCACCGCCATCCCGAGCGCGTACACCGCGAGGAGCAGACCGCCGTACGCCGCGCTGCCGCTCAGCGCCGCCACCGTCAGGACGCTGCCGAGGATCGGGCCCGCGCAGAACCCGGCCAGGCCGTAGACCAGGCCCAGGGCGTACACCGAGAGCGCCGAGCCGGGCCGGATGCGGCCGCTCGCCTCCGACATCCGGCGGGAGGCGAAGCCCAGGCCCAGGACCTGGAGGACGCCGAGCCCGATGATCAGCCAGCCGCCGACGGTGACCAGCAGGTCCCGGTGGCCGTAGAAGAAGCGGCCCGCGAGCGAGCCCGCCGCGCCCAGCGGTACGAGGGTGGTGGCGAGGCCCGCGTAGAGGATCGCGGTCCGCGCCACCAGCTTCGCCCGGTTCTGGAAGGAGTACGCGAAGAAGGCCGGCAGCAGCAGGGCGCTGCACGGGCTGAGGAGGGCGAGGAGCCCGCCGAGGAAGGCGGCGGAGTAGCCGATCCCGGAGGTCACCGCCCGGCCTCCCCCTTGGCGTCCTTCGCCCGCTCCGCCGCCGCCTCGATCGCCTCCGTGAAGGTCTCCAGGGGCTGGGCGCCTGCGATCGGACGGCCGTTGACCAGGAACGACGGGGTGGAGGTGGCGCCGAGCGCGTACCCCTGCTCCTGGTCCTTCCGTACGGCCTCGCGGGCCGCCTCGCTGCCGCTGTCCTTCGCGAACCGGGCCAGGTCGGGCACGCCGGCCTCGGCCGCGAGGGCGCGCAGCCGCTCCTCGCCGAAGCCCTTCTCCTTGGCGCCCTCCGCGTACGCCGCCCGGTGGAACTGCCAGAAGCGGCCCTGCTGCCCGGCCGCCCAGGAGGCCCGCGCGACGGCCTCCGACTCCTCGCCGAAGATCGGGAAGTTCCGCCACTCGATGCGCAGGGTGCCGTTCTCGACGTACTTCTCCACGAGGGCCGGCTCGGTGTCCCGGGCGAACTTCCCGCAGTAGCCGCACTTGAAGTCGGCGTACTCGATCAGGACGACCGGCGCGTCGGCCCGGCCCAGGGCGAGCTTGTCGGAGGCGTCCCGGCGGGCGTACTTCTCCAGCTCCGGGTAGACCCCGGCGGCCGGGTCGGCCGAGACCTCGGCGACGGAGGAGGAACCGGCGGCGGACGGGTCGGCCGGCTTGGTGGCGGTGTACGAGACGAGGCCGAGCAGCACGGCGGCGACGGCCACGCCCGCGACGATCAGGACGGGGCGGGTCTTGGAGGAGGACTGGGGGCTGGACATGGGGTGAACTCTAGACAGGGGTTCGGAACACTCCGTGAGCAAGGGGTTCAAGCCACCCCAATCCGGCCACGGCAGGCTCTCGGGCCGGCTCGGGGCGGACTCGTAAATGGGTTCGCCGCTTCTCCGCCGCAGGTGCGATCCTGGGTTCCGTATGTCTACTTCCTTCGCCGCCCTCCAGTCCGTCCTGGCCGAGGTCTCGCTGCGGGACTCCCACCGGCTCGGCCGCCGTCTCGAAGGCGCCCGCCGCATCCGCAAGCCCGAGGCCCGCGCGGCCGTCCTGGACGAGATCGCCGCCGAGGCGGCCAAGGCCAAGGAGCGCGTCGACGGGCGCGCCGCCCGCGTACCCGGGATCACCTACCCCGAGCAGCTCCCGGTCTCGCAGAAGAAGGACGAGATCCTGGAGGCGATACGCGACCACCAGGTCGTGATCGTCGCCGGTGAGACCGGCTCCGGCAAGACCACCCAGATCCCGAAGATCTGTCTGGAGCTGGGCCGGGGCGTCCGGGGCATGATCGGGCACACCCAGCCCCGCCGGATCGCCGCCCGCACGGTCGCCGAGCGCGTGGCGGAGGAGCTGAGGACCCCGCTCGGGGAGGCCGTCGGCTGGAAGGTCCGGTTCACCGACCAGGTAGGCAGCGACACACTTGTCAAACTGATGACGGACGGCATCCTGCTCGCCGAGATCCAGACGGACCGCGAGCTGCGCGCGTACGACACGATCATCATCGACGAGGCCCACGAGCGGTCCCTCAACATCGACTTCCTGCTCGGCTATCTGGCCCAGCTGCTGCCCCGCCGCCCCGACCTCAAGGTCGTGATCACCTCTGCGACCATCGACCCGGAGCGCTTCTCCCGCCACTTCGGCGACGCCCCGATCGTCGAGGTCTCCGGTCGTACGTATCCGGTCGAGGTCCGCTACCGCCCCCTCCTGGAGGAGGACTCCGAGGAGTCGGACCGGGACCAGATCACCGCCATCTGCGACGCCGTCGACGAGCTCCAGAAGGAGGGGCCCGGCGACATCCTGGTCTTCCTCTCCGGCGAGCGCGAGATCCGCGACACGGCGGACGCGCTGACCAAGAAGAAGCTCTTCAACACGGAGATCCTTCCGCTCTACGCGCGGCTCTCGCACGCCGAGCAGCACCGGGTCTTCCAGGCGCACTCCGGACGCCGGATCGTCCTCGCGACGAACGTCGCCGAGACCTCGCTGACCGTCCCCGGCATCAAGTACGTGATCGACCCGGGCACCGCCCGCATCTCGCGCTACTCGCACCGCACCAAGGTCCAGCGCCTCCCGATCGAGGCGATCTCGCAGGCCAGCGCCAACCAGCGCAAGGGCCGCTGCGGCCGTACCTCGGACGGCATCTGCATCCGGCTGTACTCGGAGGACGACTTCCTCACCCGGCCGGAGTTCACGGACGCCGAGATCCTCCGCACCAACCTGGCCTCCGTCATCCTCCAGATGACCGCGGCAGGGCTCGGCGAGATCGAGAAGTTCCCCTTCATCGACCCGCCGGACCACCGCAACATCCGGGACGGCGTCCAGCTCCTCCAGGAGCTCGGCGCGCTCGACCCCACCCAGAAGGACCCGAAGAAGCGGCTCACCCCGCTCGGCCGGAAGCTCTCGCAGCTGCCCGTCGACCCGCGGCTCGCCCGGATGGTCCTGGAGGCCGACAAGAACGGCTGCGCCCGCGAGGTGATGGTGATCGCGGCGGCGCTCTCCATCCAGGACCCGCGCGAGCGGCCCTCCGAGAAGCAGGCGCAGGCCGACCAGCAGCACGCCCGCTTCAAGGACGAGACCAGCGACTTCCTCGCCTTCCTCAACCTGTGGCGGTACGTCCGAGAGCAGCAGAAGGAGCGCGGTTCCAGCTCCTTCCGCCGGATGTGCAAGCAGGAGTACCTGAACTTCCTGCGCATCCGCGAGTGGCAGGACATCTACTCCCAGCTGCGGACGGTCGCCAAGCAGATGGGCATCCACCTGAACGAGGAGGACGCGCCGGAGCACTCCGTACACGTCTCCCTCCTCTCCGGCCTGCTCTCCCACATCGGCCTGAAGGACGTGAAGGAGTCCAAGGAAGGCCGCGACCAGAAGCGGGAGGGCACCCGGAACGAGTACCTGGGCGCCCGGAACGCCAAGTTCGCGATCTTCCCCGGTTCGGCGCTCTTCAAGAAGCCGCCGCGGATGGTGATGTCCGCCGAGCTGGTGGAGACCTCCCGGCTGTGGGCGCGGGTGAACGCGCGGATCGAGCCCGAGTGGGTCGAGCCGCTCGCCCAGCACCTGGTGAAGAAGACGTACAGCGAGCCGCACTGGGAGAAGGACCAGGCGGCCGTGATGGCGTACGAGAAGGTGACGCTGTACGGCGTCCCGATCGTCGCCGACCGCAAGGTGAACTACGGGCGGATCGACCCGGAGGTCTCCCGCGAGCTGTTCATCCGCAACGCGCTGGTGGAGGGCGACTGGCGCACCCACCACAAGTTCTTCGCCGACAACCGCAAGCTGCTCACCGAGGTCGAGGAGCTGGAGCACCGGGCCCGGCGCCGGGACATCCTCGTCGACGACGAGACGCTCTTCGACTTCTACGACAAGCGGGTCCCCGAACACGTCGTGTCCGGCGCCCACTTCGACTCGTGGTGGAAGCACAAGCGGCGCGAGGAGCCGGAGTTCCTCGACTTCGAGCGCGAGATGCTCATCAACGAGAAGGCCGGGGCCGTCACCAAGGACGACTACCCGGACTCGTGGCGGCAGGGCGCGCTGAAGTTCCGGGTGACGTACCAGTTCGAGCCGGGCGCGGACGCGGACGGCGTGACCGTGCACGTGCCGCTCCAGGTCCTGAACCAGGTGACGGACGAGGGCTTCGACTGGCAGATCCCCGGTCTGCGGGAAGAGGTCGTCACCGAGCTGATCCGCTCGCTCCCGAAGCCGATCCGCCGCCACTACGTGCCCGCGCCGAACTACGCCGGCCGGTTCCTGGACGCGGTCGTGCCCGTGCAGGAGCCGCTGACGACGGCGCTCGCGCGCGAGCTCCAGCGGATGGTCGGGGTGCCGGTGACACCGGAGGACTTCGACTGGGCGAAGGTCCCGGACCATCTCAAGATCACCTTCCGGATCGTCGACGAGCGGCGCCGGAAGCTCGCCGAGGACAAGGACCTGGAGACGCTGCGCCTGAAGCTGCGCCCCAAGGCCCGCCAGGCGCTCTCCAAGGCGGCCAGGGCGGCCACGGCGGGCCCGGACGGCTCCGGCCCCTCCCTGGAGCGGACGGGCCTGAAGGACTGGACGATCGGCACGCTCGTGCGGGTCTTCGAGACCAAGCGCGGGGGGCAGCCGGTGAAGGCGTACCCGGCGCTCGTCGACGAGGGCGACACCGTGGCCGTGCGGCTCTTCGACTCGGAGGCCGAGCAGGCGCAGGCGATGTGGCGGGGCACCCGGAAGCTGATCATGCTGAACATCCCGGTGAACCCGGCGAGGTTCGCCTCCGACAAGCTGACCAACCAGCAGAAGCTCGCCCTGTCGGCGAACCCGCACGGCTCGATCCAGGCCCTCTTCGACGACTGCGCCACCGCCGCCGCCGACCGGCTGATCGCGGAGCACGGCGGACCGGTGTGGGACGAGGAGTCCTTCCGGAAGCTGTACGACAAGGTCCGCGCCGATCTGGTGGAGCTGACCATCCGCACGGTGGGCCAGGTCCAGCAGGTGCTCGCGGCCTGGCAGGCGTGCGAGCGGCGCCTGAAGGCCACCGCGAGCCCCGCGCTGCTGCCGAACCTCCAGGACGTGCGGGAGCAGCTGGCGTGGCTGATGCCGGCCGGTTTCGTCACCTGTACGGGGCTGAAGCGGCTGCCGGACCTGATGCGCTACCTGGTGGCGGTGGACCGGCGGCTCCAGCAGATGCCGACCGGGGTCCAGCGGGACACCACCCGGATGGAGAAGGTCCACGAGATGCTCGACGAGTACGCGTGGCTCCTGGAGCAGCTGCCGCAGGGACGGCCGGTGCCGGCGGAGGTCACGGACATCCGCTGGATGATCGAGGAGCTGCGGGTGAGCTACTTCGCGCACGCGCTCGGCACGGCCCATCCGGTGTCGGACAAGCGGATCGTGAAGGCCATCGACGCGGCGGTCCCGCAGCCGGCGCGGTAGCCGTTCCGGTTCCGGTCCCTCGCCCGGCTCCGGTAGCGGGGTGCTCGCCGTCGGTGAGTTCGACCAGACCGCTGAGCTGCTGTACAGTTTTCCTCGCAGCCACGCACCAACGGTTGCGAGGGTCCTGTGGAGCAGTTGGTTAGCTCGCCACCCTGTCAAGGTGGAGGTCGCGGGTTCAAGTCCCGTCAGGATCGCGTTCGAAGAAGGCCCGCATCATCACGATGCGGGCCTTCTTCGTCATGTCGGGTCATGCCGGGCGCATGCTTCAACTCCACTCGAACGGGGGACGAAAGTCCCACCGGTCGGTGCCCTTCGGAGGGGGCAGGGGCGCTCCGGGGAGTGAGAGGCTGTTCTGAGGCAAGTCTCCGGTGGTGTGACGGGAGTCACTTGAAGTCGTTCCGGGACCCCCTCATTTACACCGTCCCTACAACTGGCCAATTTAATATGTGCAATTGCACCTGCGTTCGACAGGTGGAGACGGGCACAAAAGACGATCGCGCCGGACCCGGCGGAGTCCAGCGCGATCGGTGACGGTGGCCTGTTGGGGCAGGACCCGTCGGCAGAGCTGTGGGTGGGCGACCGGATTGGGGGACCCGGACAGGCCCGGTGTTACGGGGTGTTGCGTGCGTCGTCGAAGCCTCAGGCCTCGCTGCGCTGCTGCGGAATGCCCGCCAGCAGAGCGCGAACCTCGGCCTCGCGGTACCGGCGGTGCCCACCCAGGGTGCGGATGGACGTGAGCTTGCCGGCCTTGGCCCAGCGGGTCACCGTCTTCGGGTCCACGCGGAACATCGTGGCGACCTCGGCAGGGGTCAGCAGCGGCTCGGCATCAGGGGTGCGAGCGGTCATGAGCGGCCTCCTCGGGAGAACCGAACCTTCTCGGTTCTTTCCTCTAAATTCTGCACCTTGACCCGCCTTGCCCGAAATGGCAGAAGCGGGCCGAGTCGGTTATAGGACGAACGGCTTGTCCTCGGCACTACAACTACACCATCCGTCCAGCCGCGTCGGCCAAACCGATGGAATTGCCCTCGCAGGTGTTCATCAGCGGCGGAAGTCGACTGACCATGCCATAACGGACAGTCACGCCACTGTGACGATCAGTCACAGAGCGATCAGGAGTCCTCAGACCCCCCATAGAGTGCAATGCTGAGCGTTCCGCCCAAAGTTGGGCGGAAGGAACCCTCCCCGGACTCCTTGTCCTATTTTGGCACGAGGGTGGGCGATCGACGCAAGGGTACGTTTAGTGCTGTCCGTCACGCTTGAGCCAAAGGCCCGGTTCAGGACCAACGTCCCACCGGATCCGGCCAGATCGATCCGGCCAGCCACCCCGAAGATCATTTACCCCCGCGGCACATGTCTTGTCCATGCCGACCTGACGAAGATGCCCGGCCTATGTCAATTCGTGTCGCGCGGTCAGTTCGCGTGGCGCAGGTCCCTGACGGACCGCCAGCGCTCCGCGAGCCGCGCGTACGCCTCGCCCGCCCGGTCCTCGTCGCCCGCCCGCAGCGCCGCGAGCCCCTCCGCCACGTCCGCCGCCGACCGGTCCTCCGCGAGCCGGGCCTCCCCCACCGCGTGGACGAGCCCGCCGTAGTCCAGCTCCACCAGGGCCCGCGGATGGAACTCCTCCAGCCAGCGCCCCACGTCGATCAGGCCCTGCGTCATCGGGCCCTCGTCCACCGAGTCCCGCAGCGCGCGCAGCGCCCGCGCGAGCCGCCGCCGCGCCTGTGCCATCGTCGTCCGGTAGCGCAGCACCGGCGCCCGCCCCGCCGCCCGGTCCCCCGCCTCGTACCGCCGCTCCTCGTCCCCGAAGAGCGCGAACCAGCGCAGCGGCACCTGCCACACCGCCGTCCTGATCCACGGCCGCGCGTCCGGGTTCCGCTCCCGCCACCGCTCGTGGTCCGCCTCCACCTGCGCCCGCACCACCGGCGGCAGCATCGCGTCGAGCACCGGCGCCGGCAGCCCGCTCTCCGCCAGCTCCCGCAGCGCCAGCCAGCCCCGCAGCCGGGTCCGCCACGGGCAGATCACCACCACCCCGTCCAGGTGCGCCACGAACGCCTCGCCGCTCTCGTGCACCGGCACCGGCACCGGCGGCACCGGCACCAGGTCCGCGAGCGCGCGCCGCAGCTCCTCCTGCGCCCCCGGGGTGCGCGACCTGCGCGCGTACCGCGCCCAGTGGGTCCGCTCCGGCTCGGGGAACGCGGCCAGCGGCTCGTACACCCGCAGGTAGGAGGCGTACGGGACGAGCAGGGTGGAGTCGACCGACATGCCCGAATCCTTCCACGCGGGTACTCCCCAGGGGGGTGATCCGGCCCACTCCGGCCTTCCTACGCACAGGTAGGACTTAATCTCGTGGCGCAATGGTCCTCCCCCACCCTCAGGGGGGACCTCCCGCCGCTTCGTACTTGGGAGTCACCACCGTGACCGCTGTATCCGACGGCGTCCTGCAGACCCTGTTCCACTCGGAGCAGGGGGGACACGAGCAAGTCGTCCTCTGCCAGGACCGCGCCACCGGCCTCAAGGCCGTCATCGCCCTCCACTCCACCGCCCTCGGCCCCGCCCTCGGCGGCACCCGCTTCTACCCGTACGCCACGGAGGCCGAGGCCGTCGCCGACGCCCTCAACCTGGCGCGCGGCATGTCGTACAAGAACGCCATGGCCGGGCTCGACCACGGCGGCGGCAAGGCCGTGATCATCGGTGACCCCGAGCAGATCAAGACCGAGGAGCTCCTCCTCGCCTACGGCCGCTTCGTCGCCTCCCTCGGCGGGCGCTACGTGACGGCCTGCGACGTCGGCACCTACGTCGCCGACATGGACGTCGTGGCCCGCACCAACCAGTGGACCACCGGCCGCTCCCCCGAGAACGGCGGCGCCGGCGACTCCTCCGTGCTCACCGCCTTCGGCGTCTTCCAGGGCATGCGCGCCTCCGCCCAGCACCTGTGGGGCGACCCGACCCTGCGCGGCCGGAAGGTCGGCGTCGCCGGCGTCGGCAAGGTCGGCCACTACCTCGTCGAGCACCTGCTCTCCGACGGGGCCGAGGTCGTCATCACCGACGTCCGCGAGGAGTCGGTGCGCCGGATCACCGACAAGCACCCGCAGGTGCGGGTCGTCGCCGACACCGACGCGCTGATCCGCGTCGAGGGCCTCGACATCTACGCCCCCTGCGCGCTCGGCGGCGCCCTGAACGACGACACCGTCCCGGTCCTCACCGCGAAGGCGGTCTGCGGCGCGGCCAACAACCAGCTCGCGCACCCCGGCGTCGAGAAGGACCTGGAGGAGCGCGGCATCCTCTACGCGCCGGACTACGTGGTGAACGCCGGCGGCGTGATCCAGGTCGCCGACGAGCTCCACGGCTTCGACTTCGACCGCTGCAAGGCGAAGGCGACGAAGATCTTCGACACCACCCTGGAGATCTTCGCACGTGCGAAGGCCGACGGCATTCCGCCGGCCGCCGCCGCCGACCGGATCGCCGAGCAGCGCATGGCCGAGGCCCGCAGCGGCCGAGCCTGACGATTCCGGGGGGCCGACCGACCGCCGGACGCCCGCCGGTCACCCGCCGTCCGGGAGACTTCGCTCACGCCGGTCGGCGGGTCGGCCCCCCAGAAGAGGTTAAAATCGCGATTGACCAGCGAGGAAAGGGCACCTCGATGGTTCTGTACCGGGGTATGTGATGCGCACGGCGTACCGTAGACCCGAGGAAACAGGTACCGTTGAAGCCCTACGGACCGGTCTCTCCACCGAGAGCCCGTTTCGGATCATGAACGCGTGTCAAGACTCTGGGGCCAGCGAGCTCCGTCACCGAGGGGGTCGAGCCATGGGGCGCGGCCGGGCAAAGGCCAAGCAGACCAAGGTCGCCCGCCAGCTGAAGTACAGCAGCGGCGGGACCGACCTGGCGCGTCTGGCCCATGAACTGGGCGCTTCGACTTCGAACCAGCCGCCGAATGGCGAGCCGTTCGAGGACGACGACGAGGAAGACGACCCGTACGCGCAGTACGCGGATCTCTACAACACGGACGACGAGGACGAGGACGACGAGTCCGGCCCGCAGTCCTCGCAGCGTCGCGCTTGACCTTCTGAACCGCTGAGACTCGGCCCGGGACCCCCGGACCGGGTCTTCGCGCTGTCCGGAGGCGAACACCGAGAGCGACAGCACGTGACAGCGACAACGGCGACAGGGCCCACCTAGGAACGTTCCTAGGTGGGCCCTGTCGCTCGTTCCTACTTCGCGTAGTCCCCGACCAGCTCCGCGCCCGTCGTGTGCGCGCCGCGCTCGGTGATCTCGCCCGCGACCCACGCCTCGACGCCCCGGTCCTCCAGGGTCGCCAGGGCCGCGTCCACGGACTCGGCGGGGACGACGGCCATCATGCCGACGCCCATGTTGAGGGTCTTCTCCAGCTCCAGGCGCTCGACCTGTCCTGCGGTGCCGACGAGGTCGAAGATCGCGCCCGGGGTCCAGGTGGAGCGGTCCACGGTGGCGTGCAGCCCGTCCGGGATGACCCGGGCGAGGTTGGCCGCGAGGCCGCCGCCGGTGATGTGGCTGAAGGCGTGCACCTCGGTGGTCCGGGTGAGCGCCAGGCAGTCGAGCGAGTAGATCCTGGTGGGCTCCAGGAGCTCCTCGCCGAGGGTCCGGCCCAGCTCCTCGACCCGCTGGTCGAGGGTCATGCCGGCGCGGTCGAAGACCACGTGACGGACGAGCGAGTACCCGTTGGAGTGAAGACCGGAGGAGGCCATGGCGATGACGGCGTCCCCCGTACGGATGCGATCGGCGCCCAGGAGACGGTCGTGCTCCACGACGCCGGTGCCCGCGCCGGCCACGTCGAAGTCGTCCGGGCCGAGGAGGCCCGGGTGCTCGGCGGTCTCGCCGCCGACCAGGGCGCAGCCGGCCAGGACGCAGCCTTCGGCGATGCCCTTGACGATGGCGGCGACCCGCTCGGGGTGGACCTTGCCCACGCAGATGTAGTCGGTCATGAAGAGCGGCTCGGCGCCGCAGACGACGATGTCGTCCATGACCATGGCGACCAGGTCGTGGCCGATGGTGTCGTACACGCCCATCTGGCGGGCGATGTCGACCTTCGTGCCGACCCCGTCGGTGGCCGAGGCGAGCAGCGGACGCTCGTAGCGCTTGAGGGCGGAGGCGTCGAAGAGGCCGGCGAAGCCGCCGAGGCCGCCGAGGACCTCGGGGCGCCGCGTCTTCTTCACCCACTCCTTCATGAGCTCGACGGCGCGGTCGCCCGCTTCGATGTCGACGCCCGCAGAGGCGTAGCTGGCGCCGCCTGCGGCACTGACAGTCTGAGACATGGGGTTCAGAGCTTTCGTGTCGTTACTGCGTCACTGCGGGGGTGCAGCGGGATCTCACGGACGGCGCAGGGCGTCGGCGGCCGCGGTGGCGGCGGGGCCGGCGGCCAGCTCCGTCTCAAGCAGCTGCTTGCCGAGCAGCTCGGGGTCCGGCAGCTCCATCGGGTACTCGCCGTCGAAGCAGGCGCGGCAGAGGTTCGGCTTGGCGATGGTGGTCGCCTCGACCATCCCCTCCAGGGAGATGTACGAGAGCGAGTCCGCGCCGAGCGACTTGCCGATCTCCTCGACGGACATGCCGTTGGCGATCAGCTCCGCCCGGGTGGCGAAGTCGATGCCGAAGAAGCAGGGCCACTTGACCGGCGGCGAGGAGATCCGGATGTGGACCTCGGCGGCGCCCGCCTCGCGGAGCATCCGGACCAGGGCGCGCTGGGTGTTGCCGCGGACGATGGAGTCGTCCACGACCACGAGCCGCTTCCCCTTGATGACTTCCTTGAGGGGGTTGAGCTTCAGCCGGATGCCGAGCTGGCGGATGGTCTGCGAGGGCTGGATGAAGGTGCGCCCGACGTAGGCGTTCTTCACCAGGCCGGCGCCGAAGGGGATGCCGGAGGCCTCCGCGTAGCCGATGGCGGCGGGGGTGCCGGACTCGGGCGTCGCTATGACCAGGTCGGCCTCGACGGGGGCCTCCGCGGCGAGGCGGCGGCCCATCTCGACGCGGGAGAGGTACACGTTCCGGCCGGCGATGTCCGTGTCGGGACGGGCCAGGTACACGTACTCGAAGACACAGCCCTTGGGCTTCGCTTCCGCGAAGCGGGAGGTGCGGATGCCGTTCTCGTCGATCGCGATCAGCTCGCCGGGCTCGACCTCGCGGACGAAGCTGGCGCCGCAGATGTCGAGGGCGGCGGACTCCGAGGCGACGACCCAGCCGCGCTCGAGCCGGCCGAGGACCAGCGGGCGGATGCCCTGCGGGTCGCGGGCCGCGTAGAGCGTGTGCTCGTCCATGAAGACGAGGGAGAAGGCGCCCCGGACGTCGGGGAGGACCTTCGCGGCGGCCTGCTCGATGGTGAGCGGCTTGCCGTCCTCGTCGACCTGGGCGGCGAGGAGCGCCGTCAGGAGGTCGGTGTCGTTGGTGGCGGCGACCTGGGGGGCGCGGCCGTCCTTCTTGGGGAGGTCGGCGACCATCTCGGCCAGCTGCGCCGTGTTCACCAGGTTGCCGTTGTGGCCGAGCGCCAGCGAACCGTGGGCGGTGGCCCGGAAGGTCGGCTGGGCGTTCTCCCACACGGAGGCCCCGGTGGTCGAGTAGCGGGCGTGTCCGACCGCGATATGACCTTGGAGGGAGCCGAGAGAGGTCTCGTCGAAGACCTGGGACACGAGGCCCATGTCCTTGAAGACGAGGATCTGGGAGCCGTTGCTGACCGCGATTCCCGCGGATTCCTGACCCCGATGCTGGAGGGCGTAGAGCCCGAAGTACGTGAGCTTTGCGACCTCTTCACCCGGAGCCCAGACACCGAAGACGCCACACGCGTCCTGGGGGCCTTTCTCGCCGGGGAGCAGGTCGTGATTGAGTCGACCGTCACCACGTGGCACGTTGTCGAGTCTAGGGGACCTCGACCACTGGTCCGAATTGGGGAACGGAGCGTGAGCGGCGCTCGTACGATCCCACCAAGTGATCGCCCGCTGCTTGGAGGGCCCTACAACGCAGGCGGGAAAAGGGTTCCGGGCGCCGGGGGCACTCCGAGCGGACGCTCGTACCATCCGCCGACCCCTCCCGCGATGTGACGCAGAACGCAGTGACCGGGGGTTTCGCAGGCGTTTCGATCATGCGAACTACGCGCGTCAACCCACCCGTGCGGTCAGGCCCTCGCCCGCCCGGTCGGTGAGCGTCAGAGCGCGGTGGTCGAGCCGGTAGGACAGGGGCCCGTCGAGGAGCTCGTACAGCTTCGTCTCCAGATCCATCTGGGGGCCCGTGCAGATCATCCGGGTGGTGGCGGCCGGACCCTCGACGACGAGGGTGCGGGCGGCCTCGTCGATCCGGACGGCGGCGGAGAAGTCGTTGCACCCGAGGTTGCCGGTGATCCGGCCGTCGGCGCCGATGACAAGGCGGGCCTTCTGCCCGCTCCCGGCCGGGAGGGAGGAGGTGGTGTCGCCGGAGACCAGGCCGTCGATCCGCCAGGTGGTGCCGCGCAGCGGGGTGGACGGCTCGGCGGTCAGCTCCACCCTCTTCGTACCGTCCGCGGAGGCCAGGGTGAGCGCCCCGCCCTTCAGCGTGCCCTTCAGGGGGCCGGTGAAGGCGGCGAGGAAGGCGGTCTCGAAGCGCTGCCGGTCGCCGGGGCAGCCGATCTCGGTCGCCTCGACCGGGGAGACGGTGACGGTGGAGCCGGACACGTCGACGTCCGCGCCGAAGCCGTTGCAGCCGGTACTGCCCTGGGCGCGGCCCTTCCCTGTGAAGTCCACGCGGGCCCCGTCGGGGGCGGTCGAGCGGCCGCCGTCGACGGTGACCGCACCGACCGTCCAGTGGGTGCCGGCGAGCGGCAGGTCGGGGTCGCCCGCACTGCCGCCCCCGGACCCGCCCTGTCCGCAGGCGGTGAGGGCGGTCAGCGAGGCGAGCAGGACGACGGCGGTGGCGGCGAGGGTGCTGCGCGGCTTCGGCATGCCGGTGGGACGCGGCTCACCCCCGCCGGGTTCCCGCTCTCACCCCATCGGCTTCCCGCCTCACCCCATCGGCTTCCCGCTCTCACCCCATCGGCTCCCGGCCTCAGCCCATCAGGGGAAGCAGCCCCGCCAGGTCGGCCCGCTCGCCGCTGGCGGCGATCCGGGCCGCGTCCAGCTCGGCCGCCCAGCCGGTACGCCCGGTGGCCAGGCGGATCCAGGTCAGCGGGTCCGTCTCGACGACGTTCGGCGGGGTGCCCCGGGTGTGCCGGGGGCCCTCCACGCACTGCACCACCGCGTACGGCGGGATCCGCACCTCCACCGCGCCGCCGGGGGCCTTCGCGGCGAGGGCGTCGGCGAGCAGCCGGGTGCAGGCGGCGAGGGCCTGCCGGTCGTACGGGATCTCCGCGCCGGTCGCGGCGGCGAGGTCGTCGGTGTGGACGGTCAGCTCGACGGTGCGGGTGACGAGGAAGTCGGCCAGGGTCATCGCGCCGAACCGGGTCGGCACGAGCCGCTCGTCGGGCGCGGCCGCCAGCCGCTCCTCGAACTCCGCCCGGGTCCGCTCGTACTGTCCGGCCGGGTCGTCCGTGACGCGCGCCCGGGTGTCCTCGTCGATGCCCGCCGCGCCCGCCGCCGTGGCGAGCGGCCAGTCGAGCAGGGCGAGTTCGGCCCGGGCGGGCTCGGGTTCGGTGAGCTTCCGGGAGAGCGAGGCGAGCACCATCGTCAGGTGCGCGACCAGCTCCCGTACCGTCCAGTCGCCCAGCCGCGTCGGCCGGCCGTACGCCTCGGACGGCAGCGCGAACACCGCGTCCCGTACGTGCGCGGCCTGGGCGAGCACGGCGGCGCGGGTCCTGGCGGGGTCGTACCTGCGGGGGCGCTTCTTGGCGGGTGGCATGGGCCGAGGCTAGCGCCGAGACTGGGGAGGAGGGGGGTAACCCTTTCCGAAAGGCAGTGGCGGGACCATGACCCATCACGAGCACCCCGACGCGGCTCTGGTCCGGCGGGGCTACGAAGCGTTCATCGCGGGAGACATGGACACCGTGGCCTCCCTGTTGACCAGCGACTGCACCCACCATGTGCCCGGCGAGAGCCAGATGTCCGGGCATTTCAAGGGCCGGGACAACGTCCTCGCCATGTACGCCCAGCTCTTCGACAAGACGAACGGCACCTTCCGCGTGGAGCTGAAGGGCATCTACCCGGACGGCCGCGGGCACGTCATGTCCGTCCACACGTGGCACGCCGATCGCGGCGACCGGGGCATCGAGGTGAACGGCGGCCTGTTCTTCACCGTCGTCGGCGGCAAGTTCAGCGACATCGACGAGTGCGTGGAGGACATCGCCGAGGTGGACGCCTTCTGGGACCAGTCCGACTGAGTACGTACGCGGACAGCCCCCGCCCGGAAGAGGGGCGGGGGCTGCCGTACGACGGACCGTCAGGCCAGCAGGCCCGGGATCGTCGCCTCGTGCGCGGTGCGCAGCTCCTCCAGGGAGAGGGTGAACTCGCCCTGGACGTCGACCGCGTCGCCGTCGACGACACCGATGCGGGTCGCCGGCAGGCCGCGGGCGCCGCACATGTCGGTGAAGCGGAGCTCCTCGCTGCGCGGGACGGCGACGACCGCGCGTCCTGCCGACTCCGAGAAGAGGAACGTGAAGGCGTCCAGGCCCTCCGGGACGACCAGGCGCGCGCCGTTCCCGCCGCGCAGGCAGGACTCGACGACCGCCTGCACGAGACCGCCGTCGGAGAGGTCGTGCGCCGCGTCGATCATGCCGTCGCGGGAGGCCGAGATCAGGATCTCGCCGAGCAGCTTCTCCCGGTCGAGGTCCACGGCCGGCGGCAGGCCGCCGAGGTGCTGGTGGATCACCTCGGACCAGGCCGAGCCGCCGAACTCCTCCTTGGTGTCGCCGAGCAGGTAGAGGAGCTGGCCCTCTTCCGCGAAGGCGATCGGGGTGCGGCGGTTGACGTCGTCGATCACACCGAGCACGGCCACGACGGGCGTCGGGTGGATCGCCACCTCACCGGTCTGGTTGTAGAGCGAGACGTTGCCGCCGGTGACCGGGGTGCCGAGCGCGAGGCAGCCGTCCGCGAGACCACGGGTGGCCTCGGCGAACTGCCACATGACGGCCGGGTCCTCGGGCGAGCCGAAGTTCAGGCAGTCGGAGACGGCGAGCGGCCTGGCGCCGGAGGCGGCGACGTTGCGGTACGCCTCCGCGAGCGCGAGCTGCGCGCCGGTGTACGGGTCGAGCTTGGCGTACCGGCCGTTGCCGTCGGTCGCCATGGCCACGCCGAGGTTCGACTCCTCGTCGATGCGGACCATGCCCGCGTCCTCGGGCTGGGCCAGGACCGTGTTGCCCTGCACGAACCGGTCGTACTGGTCCGTGATCCAGGACTTCGACGCCTGGTTCGGCGAGGAGACCAGCTTCAGGACCTGGTCCTTCAGCTCGGCGCCGTCCTGCGGCCGGGGCAGCTTGGCGGCGTCGTCGGCCTGGAGGGCGTCCTGCCACTCGGGGCGGGCGTACGGCCGGTGGTAGACCGGGCCCTCGTGGGCGACCGTGCGCGGCGGCACGTCGACGATCTGCTCGCCGTGCCAGAAGATCTCCAGGCGCTCGCCGTCGGTGACCTCACCGATGACGACCGCGATGACGTCCCACTTCTCGCAGATCTCCAGGAAGCGGTCGACGTGCTGCGGCTCGACGATCGCGCACATGCGCTCCTGCGACTCGCTCATGAGGATCTCCTCGGGCGAGAGCGTCGCGTCGCGCAGGTGCACCTTGTCGAGGTCCACGCGCATGCCGCCGGAACCGGCGGAGGCCAGCTCGGAGGTGGCGCAGGAGAGGCCGGCGCCACCCAGGTCCTGGATGCCCGCGACCAGCTTCTCCTGGAAGATCTCCAGGGTGCACTCGATGAGGAGCTTCTCCTGGAAGGGGTCGCCGACCTGGACGGCGGGGCGCTTGGTGGGCTTCGTGTCGTCGAAGGTCTCCGAGGCGAGCACGGACACGCCGCCGATGCCGTCGCCGCCGGTGCGGGCGCCGTACAGGATGACCTTGTTGCCGGGGCCCGAGGCCTTGGCGAGGTGGATGTCCTCGTGCTTCATCACGCCGATGCAGCCGGCGTTGACCAGCGGGTTGCCCTGGTAGCAGGAGTCGAAGACGACCTCGCCGCCGATGTTCGGCAGGCCCAGGCAGTTGCCGTAGCCGCCGATGCCGGCGACGACACCGGGCAGCACGCGCTTGGTGTCGGGGTGGTCGGCCGCGCCGAAGCGGAGCGGGTCGACGACCGCGACCGGGCGGGCGCCCATGGCGAGGATGTCGCGGACGATGCCGCCGACGCCGGTGGCCGCGCCCTGGTAGGGCTCGATGTACGAGGGGTGGTTGTGCGACTCGACCTTGAAGGTGACCGCGTACCCCTGGCCGACGTCGACGACGCCCGCGTTCTCGCCGATGCCGACGAGCATGGCGTCGTTCTGCGGGGCCTTCTCGCCGAACTGCTTCAGGTGGACCTTGCTGCTCTTGTACGAGCAGTGCTCGGACCACATGACCGAGTACATGGCGAGCTCGGCGCCGGTGGGACGGCGGCCGAGGATCTCGCGGATGCGGGCGTACTCGTCCTCCTTGAGGCCGAGCTCCTTCCAGGGCTGCTCGCTGTCCGGCGTCTCGCTCGCGTGCTTGACGGTGTCGAGAGATCGGGGGTACGGGGGTCGCCCCCCGGAAGAAGGCAGCATCAGGCGTTGACCAGCTTCTTGAGGATCGAGGTGAAGAAACCGAGCCCGTCCGTCTTGCCGGTGCCGATCAGCGGCTCGACGGCGTGCTCGGGGTGCGGCATGAGGCCGACGACGTTGCCCGCGGCGTTGGTGATGCCCGCGATGTCGCGCAGCGAGCCGTTGGGGTTCATGTCCAGGTAGCGGAAGGCCACCCGCCCCTCGGCCTCCAGCTCGTCGAGCGTGCGCTCGTCGGCGACGTACCGGCCGTCCATGTTCTTGAGCGGGACCTCGATCTCCTGGCCCTCGGTGTAGTCCGAGGTCCAGGCGGTCTCCGCGTTCTCCACCCGCAGCTTCTGGTCGCGGCAGATGAAGTGGAGGTGGTTGTTGCGGAGCATCGCGCCCGGCAGCAGATGGGCCTCGGTGAGGATCTGGAAGCCGTTGCAGATGCCGAGGACCGGCATGCCGGCCTTCGCCTGCTCGATGACGGTCTCCATCACCGGCGAGAAGCGGGAGATGGCGCCGGCCCGCAGGTAGTCGCCGTAGGAGAAGCCGCCGGCGAGGACCACGGCGTCGACCTGCTTGAGGTCCTTGTCGCGGTGCCACAGCGAGACCGGCTCGGCGCCCGCGAGACGGGCGGCGCGCAGCGCGTCCTGGTCGTCGAGCGTGCCGGGGAAGGTGACGACGCCGATGCGAGCGGTCACGACTCGACCTTCACGACGAAGTCTTCGATCACGGTGTTGGCGAGGAAGGTTTCGGCCATCTCATGGATGCGGGCGAGGGCGGCGTCGTCGACCGGTCCCTCCACCTCCAGCTCGAAGCGCTTCCCCTGACGGACGTCGGCGATTCCGGCGAACCCGAGGCGGGGCAGTGCACGCTGCACCGCCTGTCCCTGCGGGTCGAGGATCTCCGGCTTGAGCATGACGTCGACTACGACGCGTGCCACTGGCACTCCCGGTGGTGTGTTGCGTGGGCGGTTCCCTCAGCGTACCTGCCTCCAAATTCTACGCGGGTAGAGATCTGAAGGATCCTCCAAATACCCAGGCGGAAGCCACTTCCCGACGAAGATCCACCCCAAACCTCCCGGACCCTTCCGCACATGGAATTACGAGTGAAATATTGCGCCGCCCATTGGTCCGGGACACGCTGAGACAATTGATGGGGCTTCACAATGCGACACCCGTCGCTGTACAAAGGATTCCAGAAGAGAACAACATTGCCCCTGGGCAGCCGAAGGCCCGGTATCACCGCACGTCAGAGGCGCACCCATACCCTCCGGCAGGCGGCGGGCCACAGGAAAGGACCGATATCCGTGGCGCAGCGAGTTGTGGTCACCCTCTCCGACGACATCGACGGTGGGGAAGCGGAGGAAACGGTCGCGTTCGGTCTCGACGGGAAGATGTACGAGATCGACCTGAATGCTGCCAATGCAAAGAAACTCCGCCAGGCCCTCGCGCCCTACCTCGCGGCCGGGCGGAAGCTGAGCGGCAAGGCACTGACCGGCAAGGCGGGTGTGACCGGAAGCACCTCCGCGTACAAGCACACCGCCCTCGCCCCCGACCCGGCGGCGGTCCGCGCCTGGGCCCAGTCCCACAAGATGGACGTGCCGGCCCGGGGCCGCATCCCCAAGCGGGTCTACGAGGCCTTCCGCGCCGCGAGCTGAGAGCGGACGGCGGGGCCCGCGGGTCGGATTTGCGTTCCACCCCCCTTGATCCGCTAGAGTCTGGATCACGCCGAGGGGCGAGGCCGCAAAGCCGAGTCCCACGCAGCGTGCGGGTGTAGTTCAGTAGCAGAACAGCCCCCTTCCAGGGGGAAGGCGCAGTGTGCAATTCCTGTCACCCGCTCTGCATCACGGTTACCGACCACTCCGGTGGATCAGGTAGAGTGGTGCTCGCACCGCCCAGTGAGAGCTGGTCGGGAGCAATGCGGACGTGGCTCAGTTGGTAGAGCATCACCTTGCCAAGGTGAGGGTCGCGAGTTCGAATCTCGTCGTCCGCTCAGAGTGAAGGCCCCGGTTCTCGGAACCGGGGCCTTCGTCGTGTCCCGACCCCTTTCCCGCCCCATGACATTTGTCAGTCGCGGTGATGACAGCGCGCACTGCCCGCAGCCGCCCTCGGACGGGAGGCTTGGGCCATGACAGCTGAAGCCCTGACCCCGGCCATCGAGGCGACCGACCTGAGCCGCAGCTACGACGGCGGGTTCGAGGCGGTGCGCGGTCTCTCCCTCTCCGTCGACCGGGGCGAGATCTTCGCCCTCCTCGGCACCAACGGCGCCGGCAAGACCTCCACCGTCGAACTCCTGGAGGGCCTCGCCGCCCCGACCGGCGGCACCGCCCGCGTCCTCGGCCACGACCCGTACCGCGAACGCTCCGCCGTCCGCCCCCGCATCGGCGTGATGCTCCAGGAGGGCGGCTTCCCCTCCGACCTCACCGTCGCCGAGACCGTACGGATGTGGGCCGGCTGCACCAGCGGCGCCAGGCCCGCCGGCGAAGCCCTCGCCGCCGTCGGCCTCACCGGCCGCGAGAAGGTGCGGATCAAGCAGCTGTCCGGCGGCGAGCGCCGCCGCCTCGACCTCGCGCTCGCCCTCCTCGGCCGCCCCGAGGTCCTCTTCCTCGACGAGCCCACCACCGGCCTCGACGCCGAGGGCCGCCGCGACACCTGGGAGCTCGTCCGCGCCCTGCGCGCCCAGGGCACCACCGTCCTCCTCACCACCCACTACCTGGAGGAGGCCGAGACCCTCGCCGACCGGCTCGCGATCATGCACCGGGGCCGGATCGTCCTCTCCGGCACCCCCGCCGAGGTCACCGCCGCCCAGCCCGCCCGGATCCGCTTCGCCCTCCCCGCCGGGGTGCCCGCCGCCCGGCTGCCGCTCCGCCTGAAGGCCGCCGCCGACGGCGACCGGGTCGAGATCCGCACCCACGCCCTCCAGGACGACCTGACCGAGCTCCTCGGCTGGGCCCGCGACCAGGGCGTCCGCCTCGACGGGCTCGACGCCCGCTCCGCCTCCCTCGAAGAGGCATTCCTCGACATCGCCTCCCGCACGGAGAACACCCCCGCCGGCCCGAAGGAGACCGTAGCCCGATGAGTACGCCGCGTACGCCGCGTACGCCGACGACGACGCCCACGTCCGCCGCACCCGCCACCGCCGGCCGCCCGTCCACCACCCGCACCCGGCTCGCCGCCCTCGGCCGGGCCGAACTCACCCTCCTCGGCCGCAACCGCAACAACCTCTTCATCGCGGCCCTCATGCCGCTGCTGATGATCTTCCTGCTGCGGTCCTCTCTCCGGGGCGTCGACGAGGCCACCCTCGGCATCTCCCTCGCCGCCGCCACCCTCATCGGCGGCACCGGCATGATCCTGCTGCTCGTCGTCTACATGAGCCTCACCTCCAGCCTCACCGCCCGCCGCGAGGAACTCGTCCTCAAGCGGCTGCGCACCGGCGAGGCCACCGACGCCGAGATCCTCGCCGGCGCCGCCCTGCCCGCCACCGCCATCGCCCTCACCCAGTGCGCGATCCTCACCGTCGGCGGCTTCACCCTCCTCGGCGCCGACGCCCCCGCCCGCCCCGACCTGCTGCTCCTCGGCCTCGCCGTCGCGGTCCCGCTGCTCGCCGGACTCGCCGCCCTCACCACCACGATCACCCGCACCGTCGAGAGCGCGGGACTCACCACCCTGCCGCTCTTCCTCGTCTCCTGCTTCGGCTCCGGCCTCTTCGTCCCCCACGGCGCGCTCCCCGAACTCGCCGCCGACCTCGCGCAGTTGCTTCCGCTCAGCGGCGCCATGGAGTTCGTCAGGGCCGGCTGGCTCGGCACCGCCCACGCGGGCAGCCTGCTCACCGCCGCGCTCAATACAGTGGCCTGGGGCGTCCTGACGGGGTGGGCGGTCCGCCGCTGGTTCCGCTGGGAGCCCCGGCGCTAGGACGGACCGAAGGGGGAGACGGGACGGATGTCCACGATGACGGGATGGTGGTCACGGCGGAGCGTCGCCGGGAAGGTCGAGCTGTACACCCGGTGGACCTTCCACGGCATGGCCCCGGTCGAACTCCTCACCCTCGGCGGCATCCCGCTGAGCCAGGGCGAGCGGAACGGACCCGGCCCGGCCGCGGCGCTCGGACTGGTCCTGTGGGTCCTGGCCCACTCCGTCCTCTGCGCGGTGCTCGCCTCCCGCGCCCTCGACCACACCACCGGCCGGCGCGAGCGGCCCGTCCGGCTCGCCGTCGCCCTCGCCACGGTCACCGTCGTCGCCGACCTCACCATCCTCGTCCTGTGGACGGCCGGGGTGCTGCCCGACAGCTCCGCGAACGGAGGAGTGCTCGTCGGCACCGCGATCTTCACCGTCGGCTCGCTCGTCCTCTGCCTGGACCGCGTCCGGCAGATGGCGTACGCGGTCGGCGCCGCCGCCCTCGCCTGCGCGCTGCCCGTCGCCGCCCTCGGCCACGGCGTGCCGGAGGGCCTGGTCGCCCTGGTCGCCGTCCTCCTCGGCGGCGGTGCCTACGGCGCCGCCTGCGGCTTCTCCTCCTGGCTGCTCGGCGTCGTCCAGGAGCTGGAGCGCTCCCGCGACCTCAAGGCCCGGCTCGCCGTCGCCGAGGAACGGCTCCGCTTCGGCCGCGACCTGCACGACGTCATGGGCCGCAACCTCTCGGTGATCGCGCTCAAGAGCGAGCTCGCCGTCCAGCTCGCCCGGCGCGGCCGCCCCGAGAGCGTGGACCAGATGGTCGAGGTCCAGCGGATCGCCCAGGAGTCCCAGCGGGAGGTCCGGGAGGTGGTCCGCGGCTACCGGGAGGCCGATCTGCGGGTCGAGCTGGAGGGCGCCCGGAGCGTCCTCGCCGCCGCCGGCATCGCCTGCGCCGTCGACGCCCCCGCCCTCGACGCCCCCGCCCTCGGCCTGCCCGCCGGGGTGCAGTCCGCGCTCGGCTGGGTCGTCCGCGAGACCACCACCAACGTGCTGCGGCACGGCGACGCCCGGCGCTGCGCGATCACCCTGCGGCGGGCGGCGGACGCGGTACTGCTGACCGTGGAGAACGACGGGGCCGTACGGGACGGGGCCGGCGCCCCCGGACGTACCGGCTCCGGCCTCGCCGGGCTGCGCGAACGGCTCGGGGCGGTGGACGGCACCCTGGAGGCCGGGTTCGAGGACCCGCACTCCTTCCGCGTCGCCGCCCGGGTGCCGCTGCCCGCGCCGGGGGAGACCGGCACCCGACAGGAGAAGGAGACGGTCGCGTGACCGAGCCCGTACGTGTCCTGCTCGCCGACGACGAGCACCTGATCCGGGGCGCGCTCGCCGCCCTGCTCGCCCTGGAGGACGACCTGGTCGTCGTCGCCGAGGCCGCGACCGGCCCCGAGGCGCTCGCCATGGCCCGCGCCCACCGGCCCGACGTCGCCGTCCTCGACCTCCAGATGCCAGGGGCGGACGGTGTGACGGTGGCCACATCCATCCGGGACGAACTCCCGGAGTGCCGCACGATGATCGTGACCAGCCACGGCCGCCCCGGCCACCTCAAGCGGGCCCTCGCGGCGGGCGTCCGCGGCTTCGCCCCGAAGACCGTCAGCGCCCAGCGGCTCGCCGAGCTGATCCGTACCGTCCACGCCGGAAACCGTTACGTCGACCCGGAGTTGGCGGCCGACGCGATCGCCGCCGGGGACTCCCCGCTGACCGCCCGCGAGGCCGAGGTGCTCGAACTCGCCGCCGACGGCGCCCCCGTCGCGGAGATCGCCCGGCGGGCCGCGCTCTCCCCCGGGACGGTCCGGAACTACCTCTCCTCCGCCGCCGCGAAGCTCGGTGCGGAGAACCGTCACGCGGCCGTGCGTCTCGCGCGGTCGAAAGGTTGGGTATAGTTAGCAGCGCGCTACGGCGCAGGCGGACGTGGCTCAGTTGGTAGAGCATCACCTTGCCAAGGTGAGGGTCGCGAGTTCGAATCTCGTCGTCCGCTCAGAGTGAAGGCCCCGGTTCTCAGGAACCGGGGCCTTCGTCGTACGTATCGGGAGGCGGCCCGTACGGGACGGGGCGCCCCGTCCCGTACGACCGGTCCGTCAGAAGCTGTCGGACCAGGACTTCCCGGTCAGCAGCTCGTACGCCTCCAGGTACTTGGCGCGGGTGTCGTCCACGATCTCCCTCGGGAGGGCCGGCGGCGGCTGCTCGCCCGTGCGGTCCCAGCCCGAGGCCGGGGAGGTCAGCCAGTTCCGGACGAACTGCTTGTCGTACGAGGGCTGGGCGCGGCCCGGCTGCCACTGGTCGGCCGGCCAGAAGCGGGAGGAGTCCGGGGTCAGCACCTCGTCGGCGAGGACCAGGGTGTCGCCCTCGAAGCCGAACTCGAACTTGGTGTCGGCGAGGATGATCCCGCGCTCGCGGGCGATGTCCCGGGCCCGGCCGTAGACGGCGAGGGTGGTCTGGCGCAGCAGGGCGGCGGTCTCGGCGCCGACCTCCCGGGCGACCTCCTCGTACGACACGTTCTCGTCGTGGTCGCCGACGGCGGCCTTGGTCGCCGGGGTGAAGATCGGCGCGGGCAGCTCGGAGCCGTCGGTCAGCCCCTCGGGCAGCGCGAGGCCGCAGACCGTGCGGGTCTGCTCGTACTCGGCCAGGCCGGAACCGGTGAGGTAGCCGCGGGCGACGCACTCGACCGGGACCATGTCCAGGGACTTGCAGACCAGGGTGCGGCCCGCCCAGTCGGCGGGGGCGCCGGCCGGCAGCTCGGTGGAGAGCACGTGGTTGGGGACCAGGTCGGAGAGCTGGTCGAACCACCACAGGGAGAGCTGGGTGAGCACCCGCCCCTTGTCCGGGATCTCGGTGGGCAGGACCCAGTCGTACGCGGACATGCGGTCGCTCGCCACCATCACGAGGTCGCCGGCCCCGTTCCGGTACAGGTCGCGCACCTTGCCCGTGTGCAGGTGGGTCAGGCCCGGGACCTCGACGGGCTCGGGCTTTTCTACGAATCCGGACACGGTTCCTCCGCGTAGGTTGATCCAGGAACGGTCCGATTCTCTCGCACACGCGGCCGGGTGCGGTCGCCGGGCCCCTCGCCGCCCCTGGTCGGTGGCTCCTCCTGGTCAGTCCCTCTTACAGATGCGGTCGAGGAGATTGGCGGTGGCGCGCTGGACGCGGGGATCGACATGGCCCGGCCGGTCCAGCGCCGGCGACCAGGCGAAGGTGCCGGAGGCGAAGACCCAGGCCCCCGACGGCGCCCGGTAGAGGCTGGTCTCCTGGTGGCGCAGCGCCCCCTCGCCGTCCCGGTAGGGGGAGTGGGCGAGCAGGATCCGGCCCTCGTGCTCGGGGAGCTGGGTGCGCGGGAAGTAGCGGTCCGCCTCGCCGGCGACCAGGCCGGGGAGCTCGTCGCCCTCGCCGGCGCCGGTCGCCTCCCAGAGCCAGTGCTCCGCGTTCCGCACGACGAGCGGGTGCGGTTCGGGCACCCGGCCCGCGTACTGGATGCCGAGGAGCTGCTGCTCGGGGCGGTCGACCTCGCGCCAGAGGGCGGGACGGCCGGGGCCGCGGCGCTTGCGGCAGGTGAGCAGCCGGTCCGGCACCCCGGACGGCGAGGGGCCGAGCTCCACCTGCCAGTACATGGTGTTGGCGGAGAGGAAGACCAGCGAGGTGCCCTGGTCGCGGGCGCGCTCGGCGGCCTTGCGCATCGGCGCCGACCAGTATTCGTCGTGGCCGGGGAAGACCAGGCCCCGGTAGCGGGTCGGGTCGACCCGGCCGGCGTGCAGGTCGCGGGTCTCGGCGTAGGCGAGGTCGTAGCCGTACCGCTCCGCCCAGCGGATGAAGTCGTAGGCGTGGCCCACGTGCAGCGGCAGGCCCGCACCCGCGTACGGCCGGTCGAAGGAGACGGTGGTCGCCGCATCCTCCTCGCCGAGCAGCCGGCCCTCCTCGTCCCAGGCGTGGTAGAGGCTGGCGCCGGTGCGCCCGTCCTCCGGGTAGAGGTTGTACGCCTGCCAGGTGATGTCCGGCAGGACGAGGAGCAGGTCCGCGGGGTGCGCGTCCCGCACGGTGAAGGGGATGTGGGAGCGGTAGCCGTCGGCGGTGGTGAGGACGGCGACGTACGCGCCGATCGACCAGTAGCCCGGGACCTGGAGCCGCCAGGACTGCCACCAGTGGTGGCAGGAGACCGTGCGGTCGGCGGCGAGCGGGGGCGGCTGGACGATCCCGGAGAGCCGCGGGCTCGTGGTGATCTTCGCGGCGCCGTCGCCGCCGTAGTGACCGATCCGGTAGACGTCGACCGAGAACGGCTGCGGCGGGTCCACGGTGATGTGGAAATCGATCGACTCGCCGGGCGCCACGGCCCCGCCTGAGGCGAAGCCCTTGATCTGCCGGCGCATGTCGTCGGCGGTGCGCGGGCCCCCGGCCCCGCCGCCGGCCAGGGTCTCGTCCGCGTACCAGGGGACCAGCTGGCCCGTGCCGTCGAAGTAGTTCTCCGAACCGCGCAGCCAGGGCAACGGGCCCTGGCCGAAGGGATCGGAGACCGCGTGCGCGAGCGCTCCCGAGTCCCAGCGCCTGATCTGCTCCGCCCCCATGAGGTGCCCCTCCCTCGACTCCCCCGGTCGATGCCTGTGTTCCGTGCCTGTGTCCGATGCCGTCGTCCGGTGCTTCCGCGCTCGTGCCCGACGACTTTGTCAGTGCCGGTCCCCAGCACATCACATAACGCACGCGGTCCGTCACCGTTCGTCGTGAATCGACGAAGGTGGAACACGGCGCTCCGGTAAGGCGGGCCTTTCAGAGGAGGCGGACGGGCTTCTCGGGGCGGACGCCGGTGCTGCTGAGCCAGGCCCGGAGGGGGGCCGGGTCGCCCTCCTCGACCAGGGCGAGGACGCGCGGCCCGAGGTCGGTGGTCCGCTCGCCGCCGACGAGCAGCGCGGGCCCGTCGAGCCAGTCGAGACCGGGCGCGGCCGCGGTGGTGTCGACGGCGGCGCAGCAGACGAGCGCGGTGACGTGGTCGGCGAGCAGGTCCCGGCCGGTCCGGGGCGGGAGCAGCGGACCGGCCGGCCAGGGCCCGTCGGGTCCGGTGAACCCGGCGTCGCCGCCCGCCGTGGCCGCGACCCACGCCTCCCGCTCGGCCTCCTCGCGCGCCACCTGGGCGCTGAGCGCGGCGGCGAGCGCGTCGGCGACGGGATTGCGGACCTCGCTCTCCTCGCCGTCGTCCGGTGCGGGGTCCCGCGGCTGGCCGCCGGGCTCCGGCGGGGCCGTCAGGTGGGTGAGGACGCGGGTGAGGGTCGGACCCTCGGGGGTGCCGGGGGCGGGGGGCGTCGTGATCCGGTCGAGGACGCCGTGGAGGCGGGCCGCGTCCGCGCGCCACTTCCGGTCGACGACCTCCTCCGGGTAGCGGCTCCAGTCGACGGGCGCCCAGTCGGGGCCGGGCTCGGCCGGGCCGCCGTGGAAGAGGCGGGCGGCGAGCAGCGAGGCGGCCTCGTCCACGGCGCCGGGCTCCTCCAGGAGGTCGCAGGCGGGGCGCTCGCCGAGCCGGGCGGAGAAGCCCTCCGCCAGCCGGTCGCGCCGGGAGAGCTCGGTCAGGGCGGAGACGACCCCCGCGTCCAGCCCGGACGGCCAGCGGCCCATCCGCCAGGCGGGCAGCGCGACCCGGGTGAGGAGCCGGTCCCAGCCCGCGTAGGCGAGGCCGACCTGCTCCTGGGCGACGATCCGCGCCCCGTGGTCCACGGCCTGGGCCCGCTCGGAACCGGCGAAGGCGACCCCGCGCTCCATCTCGGCGGCGTGCGGCCCGCAGGCCCGCAGCAGCACCCGGGCCACCCCGGCGGCACCCCGGGCACCGAGCCGGCGGAGCGGGCCGAGGCCGGGGTCGCGGGGGACGGCGACGGCCGCGTCGAGGCCGCGGACGAAGCGGCGGGCGGCGGCTATGTCGGGATCCGCGGCCGGGCCCGTGCCGGCGACGACCGGCGCGAGGACCGCGCGCAGCTCCCCGACCCTCATCCACCACAGGAAGGGGGAACCTATGACGAGCACGGGGGCGCCCGGGCTGCCGACGGCTCCGGCTGCCCCGGCGCGGGCGTGCGCCGGGTGGGAGCGGTCCTCCAACCAGCTGTCGCAGTCCGGGGTCAGGGCTATCGCGGAGGGCGCCGGCACGTCGAGCCGGTCGGCGAGCTCCCGCACGAGGCGGTGGAGGTCGGGGGCGGCGGTCTCGGTGAGCTCCACCGTCGGCGTCACGGCCGGACGGGCGCGGGCCACGACGAGCGCGACGGCCGCGGCGGCGAGCAGGACGAGGACCGCGAGGACGGTGACGATCCAGCGGGCGGTGGCCCAGCCGGAACCGGTGAAGTGGCCGGTGACCTCGCCCGCGTACAGCACGACGGCGACGGCGGCGGGGAGCACCGCGGCCCCCAGCGCCCGCCCCCGGACGCGCAGGACGGCGAGGGCGCGGGAGCGCGCGGCGCGCGCGCCCCACTCCTCACCGAGGCTGCCGCTGTCATGGCCGCCGTTTCCGAAGCCGCTGCCGGACACGCCGTACCTCACCCCCTCACCTGTCCTCGACGGGACGATCCGTGGCGGTGTTGCTCACTCCCCCACTGTGACACCCGGCACTGACATCGCAATGCCGGTGGGCCAAGTGCCGGAACGCCTGCGCCGCACCCTAGTTGGGGCTTCGGCGGTCGTCATCCGGATGGCCGAGTCGTCACCCGATCGAATGGCTTTGGGTAAAGGTGGTGCCGGTGGCGCGGCCGTGCGGTTCACTGCGCGGCCGCGCCCGCGCCGCCCTTCCGGGTCAGGCCTGGGCGGCCTTGAGCGCGATGTCCGTACGGTGCTGGGAACCGTCAAGGCGGATGCGGCCGACTGCCGCGTAGGCGCGCTCGCGGGCCTGGGCCAGGTCCGAACCGGTGGCGGTGACGGAGAGCACCCGTCCGCCGGCGCTCACGACCTTCCCGCCCTCCTCCCGGGTCCCGGCGTGGAGCACGTACGCGTGCGGCGCGTCCTGCTCCGCGACCTCGGCCAGGCCCTCGACGGGGTCGCCGGTGCGCGGGGTGCCCGGGTAGTTGTGGGAGGCGACGACCACGGTGACGGCGGCCTCGTCGCGCCAGGCCAGCGGGGCCTGGTCGGCGAGGGTGCCGTTCGCGGCGTGCAGCAGGACGCCCGCGAGCGGGGTCCTGAGGCGGGCGAGGACGACCTGCGTCTCCGGGTCGCCGAAGCGGGCGTTGAACTCGATGACCCGCACGCCGCGGCCGGTGATCGCCAGACCGGCGTACAGCAGGCCGGAGAAGGGGGTGCCGCGGCGGCGCAGCTCGTCGACGGTCGGCTGGAGGACGGTCTCCATGACCTCGTCGACCAGCTTCGGGTCGGCCCACGGAAGCGGCGAGTAGGCGCCCATGCCGCCGGTGTTCGGGCCCTCGTCGCCGTCGAGCGCGCGCTTGAAGTCCTGCGCGGGCTGGAGCGGGAGGACGGTGGTGCCGTCGGTGATGGCGAAGAGGGAGACCTCGGGGCCGTCGAGGTACTCCTCGATGACCACCCGGTCGCAGGCGAGGGCATGGGCGCGGGCCGCCTCCACGTCCTCGGTGACGACGACGCCCTTGCCGGCCGCGAGCCCGTCGTCCTTGACGACGTACGGGGCGCCGAAGGCGTCGAGGGCCTCGTCGATCTCGGCGGGGGTGGTGCAGACGTAGCTGCGGGCGGTGGGCACGCCGGCGCCGGCCATGACGTCCTTGGCGAACGCCTTGGAGCCCTCCAGCTGCGCCGCTTCCGCGGACGGACCGAAGACGGGGACGCCGGCCGCGCGGACGGCGTCGGCGACACCGGCGACCAGCGGGGCCTCCGGGCCGACGACGACCAGGTCGGCGCCGAGCTCCACGGCGAGCGCGGCGACCGCGCTGCCGTCCAGCTGGTCGACGGGGTGCAGCTCGGCGACCTCGGCGATTCCGGCGTTGCCGGGCGCGCAGTGCAGAGCGGTGACGTCGGGATCGAGGGAGAGAGAGCGGCACAGGGCGTGTTCGCGGGCGCCGCCGCCGATGACGAGGACCTTCACGCCAGCCAGGGTATCCGGATGGCCGGGAAGACCCTTGTGCGGGCCACCGAGCGAGACAGCCCTACTCGTTCGTGTATTCCTCCACAACGGTGGCACCGAGCTCGCGCACGATCAGCTCGTGCCCGGAGAGCGCCGACTCCACGAGGTCCGGATCGTCCTCCTCCGGCACGTCGTCCTCGGGCGCGACGGCCTGCGGCTGCGCCTGTACGGGAGCGGGCGCGGGGGCCGGGGCGGAGGGAGCGGGGGCGGGGGCGGTCCGCACGGGCGCGGGGGCCTGGGGTGCGGGCACGGGAGCTGGTGCGGGAGCCGGCGCGGAAGGGACGGGAGCGGGGGCGGGCGGACGGGCCCCGCCTCCGGAGAAACCTCCGGAGAAGTTCCCGGCGGCGGGCGGGGGCGCGGAGCCGCCCGACGGGTCGACGATCGCCTCGATCTTCCAGTGCGCGTTGAACTGCTCGGCGAGCGCGGCCTTGAGGACGTCCTCGCTGCCGCTGCTCGCGAAGTTGTCCCGCGCGCCCGCGTTGAGGAAGCCGAGCTGGAGGGTGGTGCCGTCGAAGCCGGCCACCTGCGCGTTCTGGCTCAGCAGGATCCAGGTGAAGCGGCGCCGGTTCTTGACCGCTTCGAGGATGGACGGCCACATGTTCCGCACCTGGGCGGCGCCGGCCGCCATGTCCCCGGCCGGAGCCTGCGCGGCGGGCTGCGCCTGCGGCTGTACGGGGGCGGGCGCCGGGGCCTGGGGCGCGGGGGCCTGGGGCGCGGCGGTGGGCCAGCCGCCCGGCCGGGCCGCCCCGGGCCAAGCACCGGGCCGCGAGGTCTCCGGCTGGGCCTGCGCCTGTACGGGGGCGGGCGCAGGAGCAGGGGCCGGGGGCGGCGGAGGCGGCGGGGCCATCGGCGTATGGGCGTCGGGACCGGGGACGTACCCCATCGGCGGCCCGGGGGGCGGCCCCGGCGTGAAGACGGCGGCGGCCTGCGGCGCGGAGGCGGCCCCCCGCTCCAGCCGGTCGAGCCGGGCGAGCAGCGACCGCTCGTCGTCGAAGGCGGCGGGCAGCAGCACGCGCGCGCAGATCAGCTCCAGCTGGAGGCGCGGCGAGGTGGCGCCGCGCATCTCGGTCAGCCCGGCGTTGACGAGATCGGCGGCCCGGCTCAGCTCGGCGGCCCCGAACACGGAGGCCTGCGCCTGCATCCGCTCGACGACGTCGGCGGGAGCGTCGATGAGCCCCTTCTCGGCGGCGTCCGGCACGGCGGCGAGGATCACGAGATCCCGCAGCCGCTCAAGGAGATCGGCGACGAACCGCCGGGGATCGTTCCCGCCCTCGATGACCCGGTCGACCACCTCGAAGGCGGCGGCCCCGTCCCCGGCGGCGAAGGCGTCCACCACGGAGTCCAGCAGCGACCCGTCCGTATACCCGAGCAGAGAAGTGGCCATGGCATACGTCACACCCTCCTCGCCGGCACCGGCGAGAAGCTGGTCCATGACGGACATCGAGTCACGCACGGACCCGGCGCCCGCGCGCACGACGAGCGGCAGCACCCCGTCCTCGACGGGGATCCCCTCCCGCCCGCACACGTCCCCCAGGTACTCCCGCAGCGTCCCCGGCGGCACAAGACGGAAGGGGTAGTGGTGGGTCCGCGACCGGATGGTCCCGATGACCTTCTCGGGCTCGGTCGTCGCGAAGATGAACTTGAGGTGCTCCGGCGGCTCCTCGACCACCTTCAGCAGGGCGTTGAACCCCGCCGAGGTGACCATGTGGGCCTCGTCGATGATGTAGATCTTGTACCGGCTGGAAGCGGGCCCGAAGAACGCCTTCTCCCGCAGGTCACGGGCGTCGTCCACACCACCGTGCGAAGCGGCGTCGATCTCGATGACGTCGATCGACCCCGGCCCGTTCCGGGCGAGGTCCCGACAGGACTGGCACTCCCCACAGGGAGTCGGCGTGGGCCCCTGCTCACAGTTCAGGCACCGCGCGAGGATCCGCGCACTGGTCGTCTTGCCGCACCCGCGCGGACCACTGAACAGGTACGCGTGATTGACCCGGTTGTTCCGCAGGGCCTGCTGCAACGGGTCGGTGACATGCTCCTGCCCGATGACCTCGGCGAAGGACTCGGGGCGATAGCGGCGGTACAGCGCGAGAGACGACACGTATACGAGGTTATAGGCGCCCACCGACAACCCGGGAAACCCCAGCCCGCCCCCGAAAACGCAAGCGCCCCCCACGCACCCGCCAGAGCCGACCTACCCTTGCTGCCTTCCGGCCCTGGGGGAGTTCAGTCAGATAGCGCCGCGTGAGGGGCTCCGCCCAGCCTACCCGATCCGAACCCCCACCCCACCCCCCTCCCCACCACCACCTCCCCGCCCCCGGATCACGTTCGCGAGCACCCTCCGCGGTCATGTAATGTTCTCCCCGGAGGATTCGCCTAGAGGCCTAGGGCGCACGCTTGGAAAGCGTGTTGGGGGCAACCCCTCACGAGTTCGAATCTCGTATCCTCCGCCACGGCTGACCAGCCGAAACGAAGACCTCGACCGCACCGCGGTCGGGGTCTTCGTCGTGCGCCCGGCCTCAGTCTTGGTTTCATTCATTTCGGACATTTGATCACGAACCCCTGCGGTGCCACTACGATCGCCGGTCATGGACTGGCTGGAGCGGACCGCGACGTTGAGGCAGTGGACCAAGGGCGGGGAGCGGGCTCCCCACAAGCCGCTACTCCTGCTTTACGCCCTCAGCCGGTTCCAGGAGGATGCTGACAGCGAGCTGTTCTACAGCGCGGTGGAGGGGGACCTGAAGCGGCTGCTGGCCGAGTACGGTCCACCCAACAAGACAACGCCCGCCTACCCCTTCCACCATCTGACCAGCGACGGGGTGTGGGAGGTGCGCACCGACCGCGGACCCGGCAGCCCCGGGAGCGCGGTGCGGGAGCTGCGGGCATCCCGGGCTGTCGGGCGACTGGCACCGGAGCTGCGGGCGGCACTGCGGCGGGAGCCGGCGCTGCTGGGCCGAATGACGCGCGTACTGCTCGACCAGCACTTCCCACCCTCGCTGCACGGCGAAATGTGCGAAGCGATCGGGCTGGAGCTGGAGCCCACGGAGACCGGACGGCCCCCGTCAGCACGACGGCAGGGAAACCGGCGGATGCGGGAGCTGGTACTGACGGCCTACGAGTACCAGTGCGCCTTCTGCGGATACGACGGGCGGATCGGGGCCGCGCCGGTCGGCCTGGAGGCCGCGCACGTGCGCTGGTGGGCGTTCGGCGGCCCGGATGACGTCGACAACGGCCTGTGCCTGTGCGCACTGCACCACAAGCTCTTCGACAAGGGCGTCCTCGGTGTCGGCGACGGCCACCGCATCCTCGTCTCGCAGCACTTCGTCGGGCGCAGCCCCGCGGCCCGCGAGCACGTCACAGCCCTCGCGGGCCGCCGTCTCATCGGCCCGCAGCCGGGCGTCCGCCCCGTGGCGACGCGCCACCGTTCCTGGCACACCAGCCAGGTCTTCCACGGCGCCCCGCGCCCCGACGCAGATCTTCCGCGGAGCCGATCTCGCGGTGCCTCGCGCAACCGCCCGCAGGTCAGCCCTGGTACTCCCACGGGTTGAGCAAGAGCGCGCCGGTCCGGGCCAGATGCTTGACGTTCCGGCTGACAAGGGTCCACCCGTTCGCGAGGGCGGTGGCGGCGATCAGCGCATCCGGCGGATCGATGCTGGTTCCGGCGCTCTTCAGTTTCCGATGAAGGGCGAGGTACGCGAGGGCCTCCTGTTCTCCGACGGCCGCGATCCGGTCGCCGTAGTCAAGGCGAATGCCGTCGAGCGCCCGCTCGAAAGCGGCACGCCGTGCCTGGTCCGGCGTCGCAGCGATGCCGGCCTCGATCTCAGCAATCGTGATGACACTCAGGTAGAGGCCGGTTGCCGGGACCGAACGGGCCCAGGCGACAACAGTCGGAGCCGGCTTCGGCCGGGTGGTGATCTCGGAGACCACGTTGGTGTCGAGCAGATAGATCACTCGCCGTCCGCCGCATCGTCGTAGGAACGCTGCCCGAACTCCAGGCCCTCGAACGGTGCCGACTCAAGCCGATCAAGGAATCCGTCACTGCCGAGGGTGGCCCAGCGGTGAAGCATCTCTGGAAGGGCGTCGATGTCCGTGTCGGCGAGTTCGGCGTCGAAGTGCCCGAGCTGCTGTTCGGGCAAGGACTCCCGGATCTCCCGAATCGTCCGCAGCGGATGTGAATCTTCAGGCCGACGGGGCGGAAGCGGAAGGTTCGGGGCAGTACTCATGATCGGCTCCTCCACGAAGCGGTCCGCGGGCCCATACCTGGGGACAAGCCTAGAGTGGTCGGCCGCCGGGCAGGTCGGATCCGGGCGAACCCCAACCAGCCTGGTCTCGGTCCTGGTCTCATTCGCCCTCGTCCAGCCCCGTCCGGACAGGGCCACCCCGAACCCTCCGCCGCAGGTCAGGACGCCCCCGGCCCCCACCCGTACGAACATGTGGAAAGCGTGTTGGAGGCAACCCCTCACGAGTTCGAATCTCGTATCCTCCGCCGCCGCCTGAACAGGCGAAACGAGAAGCCGAGCCGCAACCTGCGGCTCGGCTTCTCGTCGTGCTCTGGTTGCATCTCCGGTTGCGTTTATATGCATCCACTTCAGATGTTTCGGGTATCTGATCCCCACTCCCGCGGCCTCGCCGATGCCGGCGCCCACCAACGGGGGAGTCCTGCCCCCGTACGGCATCTGCGGATCACAGGGGTACGACGCCCTTACTCATCGAGAAGACCCGGCCCCGGCGGGCCGCTGCTGCCGTTCCGGCTCCGCGTGGCTCCAGGGCGAGGGGCGGCGGCCGGACCGCTGCCCCGAGCATGGCTGAGGGATCCGCCGCCTTCGACCCGAGCGCGTTGGCGACCCGGCTGCCGGCCGCCCCGGCCACGGCTCCCGAACCAGCACCGTTCGAGGGCGGAGTGCCCTTCGCCACGAACACCGAGGAGATCGTCGCAGGGTGGGCGAAGCGCCTGCCGCACACCGACGTCCGCCAGCTCGCCCACGCCATCGACGCAGGTCATGCCATCGCCGTCGAGTACGTCGCCGCCTCCGGCAACCGCACGGTGCGCACCCTCAGCCGCCTCGAACTCGACCCGCCTCACCTCGAAGCCCGGTGCCACCTGCGAGAAGACGAACGCGTCTTGACCCTCTCCCGCGTCCACGGCGTCATGCCGACGTGAATCCATGACATCGATGAACCATGGAAGATATAATTGTTTCCATAGTTGATATACGGGAGGTGCGCATGAGCCGGACAGTGATTGACCTCGATGACCAGCTGGTGGCAGACGTGGCCAAAGCCCTGGGCACCAGCACCAAGAAGGAGACGGTCAACACAGCCTTGCGCGAGGTACTGGAGAACAGGCGGCGGGCGCTGGCCCTGACCCGCCTGCGCGCCGCGGCCGACGAAGGCGCGTTCGATCTGACGCTCTTCGAGGACAAGCGGAACTACCGACGGTGAACGCCGCGCTCTACCTGATCGACACCAGCGCCCTCGCCCGATTCATGCGGGGCGACGCGGAGCAGTACGGCTGGGACCAGGCAGCGGCCGCCGGTCTGATCGCCACGTGCCCCATCACGGAGCTGGAGTTCTTCTACAGCGCCCGATCGGCCGCCGACCGGGCACGCGGCATCGAGGACATACGGCTGCTCTTCGGCCGGGTCCCCGTCGACGACCGCGCTTACGACCGGGCCTGGCAGGTCCAGGAGGCCCTCACCAAGCAAGGCAAGCACCGCAGCGCAGGCGCGGTCGATCTCGTTGTCGCAGCGACTGCCGAGCTGCAGGGGCTTACCCTCCTGCACTGCGACCACGACTTCGAATGCATCGCCGCAGTAACCGGCCAGCCCCTTCAGTGGTACGGCCCGGAGGGGCGTAAGTAGTCGAGCAGTGGTTGCAGTCCTGGTTGCAGTCCTGGTTGCATCCGCCTCCGTCCGGGGCCGTCCGGAGGGAGGCGATGCACAGACTCCGTCGCAGGTCAGGACGGGCACGACCCACACCGGACGCCCGTACGAGCATGTGGAAAGCGTGTTGGGGGAAACCCCTCACGAGTTCGAATCTCGTATCCTCTGCCGTTCACCGGTTGCGGTTTTGGCTGCAGCCCCCGTCTACCGACCGTCGCCGACGAACCAGCCTTCCTCTCCGGATCGGCAGGTGCGGTCGACCTCCTGCGCAGCGAAGGCGATCACGTCGTCCTCGCCTTCGGTTCGGCCGCGGCCGTCGGGAGAGGCGTCTTCCCGCTGATGAGCCACCGCCGCAGCGCGCGGTCGTCGGCCGAGACCCGCAGGTGCCGGCCCGCGCGGCCGTTCCCCTGGTGAGGCACGTAGACCGGGACACTCTCGCCCGTAGCACTCCGCAGGGCGAGGTCCTCGTTCCCGAGGTGCCGGTACCCGCCGCAGAGCACCATCTCCTCGCCGTCGTCGACGTCCTTCCACGGCATGCCGTCCACACGCGCCCACGGCGTCCGGACCGGTGACGACGGCATCCGGGACGGTCCGCAGGCCGGCCACGGGAACCTCGGCTTCGGCGGCCAGGCCACACCCCTCCCGGACGGCCCGCAGGGCGGCCGCACCCGCGTCCAGCCTGCGGCCGTCCCAGCGGTAGGAGTGTCAAGAGGACTGGGTGCGCTCCCGGTCGAGGGCCTGAGGGCGCAAGCGTGGTCGAGGATGCGCCTGGGGTGGAGGGGGTGGAGGGGACAGGCCGAGGCACAGCCCGAGGCCGGTGTGGGGCGCTGCGGGCGGGCGCGAAGTTGATCACTTCTGTGGGCTCACCCGATCGCCCCCGTCCCCAGCGGACGCCTCCGACCTGCTGTTTCGTGGCGAGTGGGCGAGGGCGGCCTGACGGTCGGGCGCCAGTGAAGAGATTCTTTTTCGACGTTCCGTTCACCGGATCGGGGGTGATCAGCACAGAGGGACGTTCCTGCGTCATGCACCCCGTAGCGAAGTCGATACGTTCCGTGACGACCAGTCGGCTCTTCAAGCGAACAGGGGCGTTTCATGGGGAAGTTCAGGAAGTCGGTGACGGCAGTGGTCGTCTCGGGGCTGTTCTTCGGCGGGGCGGGGGTGGCGGTGGCGGACTCGTGGCGCGAGCTGAAGATGCGCTCGCCGGGGGTCGCCTTCACCGGGTCCTACAAGTGGGAGCCAAAGTTCGTCCACCGTGGTGGATTCCACGTCAAGGGAAAACTGAGCGACACCGACAGCCGCGACGGGCACAACGTCTACATCCGGGCGCGGGTCGAAGCGTACGACTGGACCCGGGTCAAGGGTGTCCAGAAGGAGTCGGTCCCCGTCGATCACGTCTTCTTCGACGGCGCGATGCTCGAGACCACCGAGGCGCAGATCCAGGCCTGCCGGGATCGCGGCGCGCTACGGCCGGACAACTGCTCGGAGCTTCGGAAGTTCGCACGCTGACCATCGGCCGTCCAGGGGAGCCGCGCCCAGCGGCTCCCCTTTTCCGAGGAGCCCAGGACTGTGGACGTCATCCTCCGCGCCGAGGGCGTGGACTTCTTCTACGGGGAACAACAGGCGGTCAGCGGGGTCGACTTCACCCTCGCGCGCGGGGAGGTGGCCGCCATCATGGGGAGCAGCGGCTCCGGGAAGTCCTCCCTGCTGTACTGCCTCGCCGGTGTGCTTCCGCCGGCGAAGGGGACGGTGACCTTCGACGGTGTGGTGCTGTCGTCCCTGCCGGACGCCGAGCTGAGTGCCTTGCGCCGGGAGCGGATCGGGTTCGTCTTCCAGTACGGGGAGCTGCTCGACGAACTGACCGTCGAGGAGAACGCCGCCCTTCCCCTGCGGCTGGCGGGTGTCGCCAAGGACCGGGCCCACGCGGCGGCCGGCCGCGTCCTGGGACGGCTGGGCATGGGCGGGCTTCTCCGCCGCCGGGCGTCGAAGCTGTCCGGCGGGCAGCGGCAGCGGATCGCCGTCGCGCGTGCCCTCGTCCACCAGCCGGACGTGGTGTTCGCGGACGAGCCGACCGGTGCGCTCGACAGTGCCAACGCCTCGGCGGTCCTGGAGGAGTTCCTGCGGCTGGCGAGGGACCAGGACACCGCCGTGGTCGTCGTCACGCACGATCCGGACGTCGCCGCCGAGGCCGATACCCGGTACGCGATGGTGGATGGTGTGCTCAGCCGTCGGGTGGCTGCGTGAATCCCTTTCTCCTCGGGCTGCGTCTGCTGTGGGGCAGCGGGCGCCGGGGGCGTACGCGCTTCCTGCTGATGGCCTTCGGCTCCGGCCTGGGAGTGGCCCGCCTCGCGGCGGTGCTGACCATCCCCACGATCCTCGCGGCCCACGACGCGCGCACCGCCGCACGCTCGCCGCAGGCCGCCGGACAGGGGAGCGTCGCCTACCAGGAGTTCGTCGATCCGTACGGATCGAGGCCCCTGCGGCGGGTCTTCCTGGCCCGTACCGGACCGGGAGAGGCGGTGAGGCCCCCCGGGCTCACCTCGCTCCCCGGCCCTGGCGAGACCATCGTCTCGCCGGAGCTGCGGGACGTCCTCGCCGCACACCCCGGTGTCTCGGGGCTGGTGCCCGGCCGGGTGACGGGGGTCATCGGGCCTGAAGGGCTCGGTGGGCCGGACGAGCTCTACGCCTATGTGGGCACCGCTCCGGACAAGCTGACCGAGCCGCGTCCGCTCGCCGGCTTCGGGGGCGGCCGCCTCCGGGACGAGGTCATCGACCGGGAGACCCTGGGCATCCTCCGGTTCACCCTCGGGTGCATCGTGCTCCTCCCCCTCGCCGTCTTCCTCTCCGTCTGCGCGCGCCTTTCCGGGGAGTCCCGCGCACGGCGGCTGGCCGCGCTGCGGCTGGTGGGGCTCAGCATCAAGGACACCGTGCGGGTCAGCGCGGGGGAGAGTGTCGCGGCGGCGTCCGCCGGGGCGGTGCTCGGGCTCATCGGGTACCTCGGGGCCAACGAGGTCATGGCGCGGATCGGGCTGCCGGGGTTCCGGTGGTACCCGGCGGACGGGCGGCCCGCGTGGTCGACCGTGGCGGTGTGTCTGGTCGGGTGCCCCGCGCTCGCGTGGGTCATCGGCCTGTTCAGCGCCCGGCGGGCCGCGCTCTCGCCGATCGCGGTGCGCCGGACCGCGGAGCGCCGGCCGCCGCGGCGGCTCGGGGCGCTGCTGCTGGTGCCGGGGACGGGGGTGATCGGCGGTTACTGCGTGATGAGCGTGATGGGACGGGACCCGTCCGGTGGGTCCGCCGGTTCCACGCTCGTTCCCTGCGCCGTGCTGCTGACCGGCGCGGGGCTCGTGTTCGGGCTGCCGCCCCTCACCGCCTGGCTCGCCCGGCGGCTCGCCGACGTCTCCCGGTCGCTGCCGTTGACGCTGGCGATGCGGCGTACGGAGGTGGATCCGGGATCCTCGCTCCGGGTGGTCACCGGGCTCGTGCTACTGGCGTTCGGGGCATCGCTCACACAGGGCGTGCTCATCGAGTTGGACCAGGTGAGCCGGCGTACGGCCCCGTTGCAGGAGTACGTGCTCGCGTTGAAGGACCTCAGCCCTGCGCAGCAGCGGGAAGTGGAGCGGCTGCCCGCGGTGCGGACGCACTTCGTCTCGTACAGCTCGTGGCATCCCCCTGGGGAGTTCTCCGACAGTCCCCTCGGGCTGGTGGTCGGTACCTGCGAGCAGGTCACCGCGACCGCGACCTCGGTGCGCGGGTGCGTGGACGGGAGGGTCATGCGACTGCGCGACAGGAACACCTCGTACGAGGACGACCCGAAGCCGGGTGAACGCTTTCCCTTCGCGCTCCGGGACGGCCGGAAGGCCGTCGTCACCGTCCCCGACGCCCGTGTCGACGTGCGCGCCCACCAGCCCTCCGTGCTCCAGTCCGGCGCGCTGCTCGTCCCGCCCTCCCTCCTGCCCGCCGGGCTCGCCGCCGAGGGCGGGAGTCTGACGCTGGTGTCCGCCGCCGACGCCGGAACCGTACGCGAGGTGCTCGACGGCATCGGGGCGGTGGTGCCCACCGCGGAGGTGGAGGCCGTGGGGATCGCGGTCGAGGCGCTGGCGCAGTTGGGCGTCATCCGGAGTCTGCTCGGCGTGGGGATGGTGCTCGGGCTGGTGGTGGGGATGGCCGCGTTCGTCGTCTCCGTGGCCGACCGGGCGTTGGAGCGGCGGGGGCAGGTGGTGGCGTTGGGGCTGCTGGGGGCTCGGTCGGGGACGTTGCGAGTGGTGCAGGTGGTGCAGGTGCTGGTGCCGTTGGGGGTGGGACTCGGCGGGGCCGTGGTGGCGGGGTGGCTGGCCGAGTCGAGTTATCTGATCACCGGGGGCGGGGCCGTGCACTGGGACTGGGAGGGGTTGCCGGTGCTCGTGGGGAGTGCGGTGGGGGTGCTGGTGGTGGCCGGGGTCGCCTCCGTGCCTGTCGTGCGGAGGCATGCCGATCCCGAGCACATTCGGAGGGATTGAGCCGGGGGGCGATGAGTTCTGCGGGGAGCGGGGGTCTCTTGTTGCGAGCCTGTTTGTTCTCGTCTCGCTTCGGAGGTCGTCGTGTCCAGTGCCCCCGCACCCAAGGGTCCCGCCAGTTACTTCCCGTCCATCGAGAAGAAGTACGGGCGGCCCGTGTCCGAGTGGTTCGCGGTCATCCGGTCCTCGCCGCTCAGCGGGCACATGGAGCTCGTGGCCTGGCTGAAGGGCGAGTACGGGATGGGGCACGGGCACGCCAACGCGCTCGTCGCCGCCGTCCGGGCCGAGGACGGGAGGCGGTAGCCGGTCAGGCGAACTGACCCGGGACGTAGTCGCCGGCCGGCTGCCGGGTCATGACGTTGAGGCGGTTGAAGGCGTTGATGACGGCGATCAGGGAGGCCAGGGCGGCGAGCTGCTCCTCGTCGTAGTGCTTGGCGGCGTTCTCCCACGCCTCGTCGGTGACGCCGGGGTGGTGGTCGGCGAGGCGGGTGCCCTGCTCGGTCAGTTCCAGGGCCGCGCGCTCGGCGTCCGTGTAGACCTTGGCCTCGCGCCAGGCGGCCACCATGTTGAGGCGGAGGGCGGTCTCGCCGGCCGCCGCGGCGTCCTTGGTGTGCATGTCCAGGCAGAAGCCGCAGCCGTTGATCTGGCTCGCGCGGATCTTCACCAGCTCCTGGGTGCTGTGCGGGAGCACCGCGTCCGGGATCGCGAAGCCGGCCGAGGCGAGGTGCTTGACGACCTTGGCGGCGATCGGGCTGGCGAAGAGGTTGAGGCGGGCGTCCATGGGGTCCTCCGTAGTGTTCGTTGTTCGTTGTTCGTGGGCTTTCATCGGACTGACGGAGGCCGGACCGTGGGTGTGACAGGGGTGGGGCGGAGATGGACGTGAGCTACGTCACTCGGGAGTTCGTGCGCGGGGGTGTGTCCCTGTCGGTGCGCGACTGGGGCGGGGACGGGGCCGGCGTACTGCTGCTGCACGGGCTCGCCGGGCACTGCGGGGAGTGGGACGGGATCGCACGGCGGCTGCGCGGGGACGGGTACCGGGTCCTCGCCCTCGACCAACGGGGGCACGGGGAGAGCGAGCGGCGGCCGGAGGACGTGTCACGGGCCGCCTGCGTCGACGATGTGCTGGGGCTCGTCGAGGAGTTCGGCGGCGGTCGGTCCTTCGTGCTCGTCGGGCAGTCGTACGGCGGGCTCGCCGCGCTGCTCGCCGCCGCCCGGCGGCATCCTCGGATCGCCGGGGCCGTCCTGGTCGAGGCCGGGCCCGAGAAGTCCTCGCCCGAGGAGGCGGCGCAGGTCGTCGGGTGGCTGATGGGGTGGCCGGTGCCGTTCGGGAGCCGGGAGGAGGCCGTCGCGTACTTCGGGGGCGGGGCCGTCGGCGAGGGGTGGGCCTCCGGCCTGGAGGAGCGGGACGGGGGGTGGCGGCCGCGGTTCGACGCCTTCGTCCTGGGCCACTCGCTCGGCGAGAACGCCTTCCGTTCCTGGTGGGAGGAGTGGGACGCCATCGACGTGCCCCTCCTCTCCGTCCTCGGGCAGCACGGGATCATCGGCGCGGAGCAGTGGGACGGGATGGCCCGGCGGCAGCCGGGGCTGCGCGGGCTCTGCCTGCCGGGCGCCGGGCACGATCTGCACCTGGAGCGGCCGGAGGAGCTGTACGGGGCCGTGGCGGCGTTCCTCCGGGAGGTCACCGGGCCGTAGCTCGCCTTCGAGTGCGCTCCAGCTCCCAGGGCGCGGCGCATGCGCTATCGGGTACTCGGCGGGACCGGGATCGAAGCCAGCGCCTACTGCCTCGGCACCATGATGTTCGGGTCGGTCGGCAACCCCGACCACCAGGACGCCGTAAGGATCGTCCACTCCGCCCTCGACCGGGGATCAACTTCGTCGACACCGCCGACACGTACTCGGCAGGCGAGTCCGAGGAGATCGTCGGCAAGGCGCTGCGCGACCCGCGCCGCCGCGACGGGACCGTGCTCGCCACCAGGGTGTACTTCCCCGTCGGCGGGGAGGGGCCCGGCCGGGGCGGGCTGTCCCGGCGGTGGATCGTGCGGGCCGTGGAGGCCGGCCTCACGCGGCTCGGGACGAACCGGATCGACCTCTACCAGGTGCACCGGCCCGACCACCGCACCGACGTCGAGGAGACCCTGGACGTCCTCGGCGACCTCGTCTCCCAGGACGAGATCCGGGCCTTCGGCCGCTCGGCCTTCCCCGCCGAGCGGATCGCCGAGGCGCACGCCGTCGCCGAGGTCGCCGAGGTCGCCGATGATCCGCGCCGGGGTCGTCGGCAGCCGGGACGCGACCGTGCCGGTGGAGAACGGCCGGGAGCCGGCGGCGGTGACCGGCGGCGGCGCGTACACCGAGACCGGCGCCGGGCACGTGGTCCTCTTCGAGAAGGAGAACGAGTGCGTGGCGACGGTGACCGGCTTCCTCGATGCCTGACGGGACACGGTGTCCGAGGGGAACGGGGCTAGTACCGGTCCAGGACGGGGACCCCGAGGTCCGAGAGGCCGTCGAGGATCAGGTCCACGCCGACCGCCGCCAGCAGCAGGCCGAGGAGCCGGCCGAGGAGTTCGATGGTCGAGTGGTGGGTGCGGCGCAGGATCGGGGCGAGCAGCAGGACGCAGATCAGGTCGAACGCGATGACCGTCGCGTACGCCCCGACCACCGTCGAGCGCCAGCTGAACGAGGAGCGGTCGGCGGCCTCGACCAGCAGGGCGGTCATCGCGAGCGGGCTGACGACGTACGGCATGAGGAGTTCGCGGACGCCGCTGCGGACGTCGGGGGCGTCGTCGTGCGGGCCGTCGGAGCCGAGGTGCATGCCGAGGACGAGCCCGACGGCGTAGAGGAAGAAGATGACGCCGCCCGCGAGCTGGAGGGCGGGGGTGCTGATGTGGAAGAGGTCGAGCAGCCAGGGTGCCGTGCCGCCGGTGACCAGGCCGACGAGGACCGCCGCGCCGGAGGAGACCAGGGCGATCATGCGGAGCTGCCGGGCGGGGTGGACCTGGGCGAGGCCGGCGAAGGAGAGCAGCACCTTCGGCGGGCCGACGACGGAGAAGAAGGTGATGAAGGCCGCGGAGAAAGTGAAGGGGGTCACAGCGGACATCATGGGGCGGTCGGGTGATTCCGGGCGTATTTCTGGATTCCGTCCGCGCGGTGTCGAGATCCCCGGGGCGGCTCCGACTCACCTTCGAGAGACACCGAAGAGAGGCGCCGAGAGGCACCGGGAAAGGCACCGGAAGGTGCCGGGAGAGGCACCCGCCCCCCTACCCGCCTCCCCACACGGCACGGAGGACGTCATGAAGTACATGGTGATGGTTCAGGGCTCGCACGCCGACTACGAGGCGATGTCCGGGCGCGGCTCGGCGCAGAGCCCGGCCTGGGACAAGGAGTCGCTCACGGCGATGTTCGACTTCATGAACACGCTCAACGAGGAGCTGCGCGCGAGCGGCGAGATGCTCGACGGGCAGGGCCTGGCCGACCCGGGCGAGACCCGCCTCGTCTCGCTGGACGCGGAGGGCCGCCCGGTGGTGACGGACGGCCCGTACGCGGAGACCAAGGAGGTCCTGGCCGGCTACTGGATCCTCGACTGCGCGAGCCTGGACCGCGTGACGGAGATCGCCGCCCGCGTGGCCCGCTGCCCGCAGCCGCCCGGCGCCCCGGAGTACCCGGTGGTGATCCGCCGGATCGACGAGACGGGGCCGACGCTGGACTGAGCTGGACTGGGCGGGCCGCAGGGAATCATCGCGGCAGGTGTCATCCTTGAATGACGAAGGCCCCTGTCCGGGGGGGTGAATCACCCCCCTGGGGTATCTGCTGAGGAGCGGTTGTGGAACTCGATCTCGCGGGCGCGGAGCTCAAGGCCGTGTTGAACCGGCTGCGCCGGGCGCAGGGGCAGATCTCCGGCGTGATCCGGATGATCGAGGAGGGGCGTGACTGCGAGGAGGTCGTGACCCAGCTGGCCGCCGCCTCGCGGGCGCTGGACCGGGCCGGGTTCGCGATCATCGCGACGGGGCTCCAGCAGTGCCTGACGGACATGGAGAACGGGAAGCGGGACGGCGAGGACCCGGACAAGATGCGGGCCCGGCTGGAGAAGCTGTTCCTGTCCCTGGCCTGAGCCCCCGTACGTACGCAGAAGCACCCCCGGCGGAGATTTTTCGCCGGGGGTGCTTCCGTGTGCGTACGGGGTCGTCAGTCGACCGCGAGGCCCTTCAGGCGCTTGGCGATCGTGGTCAGGCGGGTGCCCTGGTAGCGGGCGGCGGCCAGGACGTTCTCGCCGGGGGCGCCGTTGGCGGCGGGGTGGGCGGTGCCGTACGGGTTGCCGCCGGCCGCGTAGACGGCGGGGTCGGTGAAGCCGGGGGAGACGATGACCGAGCCCCAGTGGTGGAAGGTGTTGTAGAGGGCGAGCAGCGTGGACTCGTTGCCGCCGTGGAGGTTGTGGGCGCTGGTGAAGCCGGTGGCGGGCTTGTCCGCCATGACGCCGCGCTGCCACAGGCCGCCGGTGGTGTCGATGAACTGCTTCAGCTGGGCCGCCACGTTGCCGAAGCGGGTCGGCGAGCCGAGCGCGTACGCGTCCGCCCACTCCAGGTCCTCCAGGGTGGCGAGCTCGACGTCGGTGGTGGCGTCGACGTGGGCGCGCCAGGCCGGGTTGGCGTCGATCGCGGCGTCCGGGGCCAGCTCGGGGACGCGGCGCAGCCGCACCTCGGCGCCGGCCTTCTCCGCGCCCTCGGCGACCGCCTGGGCGAGCTGGTGCACGGAACCGGTGGACGAGTAGTAGACGACGGCGACCTTCACGGACATGGCGGGCTCCTCGCAACGACGGCACTCAAGCGGATCACTTTCCGCTTAGCTGCCCCGAGGTTAATCGGATAGCTATCCGGATCGCAAGGGGGGCGGGTATGCTCGAAGGACGAAGGACGGGGACACGGACGAGCGGTGCCCCGACCGACCGGACACACCGACGACGGGGGCGCGACGAAGGGCAGGGACAGGCCGATGAGCACGAGAAGAACGGGAACCGGCGACGGGCCCGCACCCCTGCTCACCGTGCTGCCCACCACGCCCGGAAGCGGCCGGAGCCCCGCCCCCGAGCGCGCCGACGCCGCCCGCAACCGGCGCCGGATCCTCGACGCCGCCGCCCGGATCGTCGCCGAGAAGGGCCCCGACGCGGTCACCATGAACCAGGTCGCCCACGCCAGCGGCATCGGCGTCGGCACCGTCTACCGCCGCTTCGGCGACGTCTCACAGCTGCTGTGGGCGCTGCTCGACGAGCGCGAGCGCCGGTTCCAGGAGGCGTACATGAGCGGCCCGCCGCCGCTCGGCCCCGGCGCCCCCGCCGACGAGCGGCTCGACGCCTTCTTCGACGCGCTCGTCGACCGCGTCGCCGAGCAGCGCGCCATCCTGCTCGCCGCGCACTCCGCCGCGCCCCGCAGCCGCTACCACGGCGGCGCCTACCAGCTCATGCACACGCACGTGGCGATGCTGGTCTCCCTGATCCGGCCCGGCGCCGACGCCACGCTCCTCGCCCACCTCCTCCTGGCGCCCTTCTCGCCGGACCTGATGCACCACCTCACGGTCGAGCAGGCGCTTCCCGCCGAGCGGGTCAAGGCGGGGGTACGGGAGCTGCTCGCGTTCCGCGCGTAGCGCCCAGGGCGGGCCCGGGCACGGACGTACGCGGTCGGTGGCCCGGCGCGCTCGCGTTCCGCGCCCATCACCCATCACCCATCGCCCAGCGCCTAGCGCCTAGCGCCCAGCGCGGGCCCGCCCGTGTCCGTCCCTCGGAATCCTCTGGACCGCGCCTCCGCCCGCCCCTCACGATCGGGCCATGCACCCGCCGAAGACCTTCCTCGTCCTCCACGGCTTCCAGAACCACCGGCCCGCCGGCCACTGGCAGCACTGGCTCGCCGGCGAGCTGCGCGAGCGCGGCCACGAGGTCCGCTACCCGCAGCTGCCCTCGCCCGACGCGCCCGTCCTCGACGACTGGCTGGCCGCCCTGGAGGAGCACGGGAAGCGGCCGGCCGGGGAGGGCGAGTTCGTCGTCCTCGCCCACAGCCTCTCCGTACTGCTCTGGCTGCGGGCGGGCGCGCGCAGGCCCGAGGCCGACCGGGTGCTGCTCGTCGCCCCGCCCTCCCCCGCCGTCACCGCCTCCATCCCGGAGATCGCCGCCTTCGCCGACGGGCTCGACCTCTCCGAGGCGGGCATACCGGCCCGGCTCGTGTACGGGGACGGCGACCCGTACTGCCCCGAGGGCGCCGCCCTCCACTACGGCACCCCGCTCGGCCTCGACCCCGACCTCGTCCCGGGCGGCGGCCACCTCACCCCCGACTCCGGCTTCGGGCCCTGGCCCGCCGTCCTGCGCTGGTGCGAAAACCCGGAGACCCGGATCACCGGCACCGAGTAGCGTCGGCCGGATGCGCCCCGAGACCACCCCGTACGCCGCCCCGTACGAAGAAGGCCTGCTCGACGTCGGAGACGGCAACCGCATCCACTACGAGGTCCACGGAAACCCCGCCGGCAAGCCCGCGCTCGTCGTGCACGGCGGGCCGGGCTCCGGGTCCTCCCCGACCGCGCCCCGGCTCTTCGACCCGGAGAAGTACCGGGTCGTCCAGTTCGACCAGCGCGGCTGCGGACGCTCCCTCCCGCACGCGAGCGACCCCGCCACCGACCTCTCCGTGAACACCACCGCCCACCTGGTGGCCGACATGGAGCGGCTCCGCGTCCACCTGGGGATCGACCGGTGGCTGCTGTACGGCGGCTCCTGGGGCTCGACGCTGATCCTCGCGTACGCGGAGGCGTACCCGGAGCGGGTGAGCGAGATCGTCCTCGCCGCCGTGACCACCACCCGCCGCTCCGAGACGGCCTGGCTGTACGAGGGCGTCGGCCGCTTCTTCCCGGAGGCGCACGAGCGGTTCCGGGCCGGGGCCCAGGTGGAGGACCCGGGGGAGCTGGTGGGGGCGTACGCGGCCCTGATGAACCATCCCGACCGGGCCGTACGGGAGAAGGCGGCGGCCGACTGGTGCGCCTGGGAGGACGCCGTCCTGTCGATGGAGGGCCAGGGGACCCCGTACACCGACCGCGTCGACGACACCCGGCTCGGCTTCGTCCGGATCTGCTCCCACTACTTCGCGCACGGCGCCTTCCTGGAGGAGGGCGCCCTCATCCGGGACGCGCACCGGCTCGCCGGCATCCCCGGCGTCCTGGTCCACGGCCGGCTCGACATGGGCGGGCCGCTCACCACCGCCTGGGAGCTCGCCCGCGCCTGGCCGGACGCCGAGCTCCACGTCGTGGAGAGCGCCGGGCACCTGGGCGGCGAGGAGACCCGGCGACTGGTCGTCACCGCCCTGGAACGCTTCGCGAGCAGGTGACGCGGGCGCGCGGCCGGGGTCGTACGGAGGGATCATCGAGGCATGGACCCGGCCAGGAGGTGAAGGCCGATACGAAAGGTACGTAAGGCGCGAAGGGCAGCAAACACGCTGTGAATTGAGAATTCCAGATGTCATTCCTGTTCAAGGAGACATGAATTGCGCCGAACGTGTTCACAGAACGCCCTTCCGGTGGCTAACTTCCCCTCAACCTCGTCCCCATCGGGAAGGACTCCTGTGAACGCATCGCAGCGCCGAGCCGCGGCCATCCTCGCCGCGGCGGCCCTCGCCACCCCCCTGGTCCTCGCCTCGCCGGCCACGGCCGTGAAGGACCCCGCGGCCGCGCCGGCCCGGGACGCGGCGAAGCTGTCGAAGAAGCTGGTCCGGGAGACCACGGCCAAGGACGCCTTCAAGCACCTCCAGAAGTTCCAGGCGATAGCCGACTCGGCCGGCGGCCACCGCGCGGCCGGCTCGCTCGGTCACGACGCCTCGGCCGCGTACGTGTACGCGCAGCTCAAGAAGGCCGGCTACAACGTCTCGTACCAGAAGTTCGACTTCGTCTACACCGAGACGCTCGCCGAGAAGGCCTCCGTCCTCGGCGACGCGCCCCGCACGCTCGACATCCGGGCGATGACCTACACCAAGTCCACCCCGGTCGGCGGCATCACCGCCGACCTGGCCGCCGTCCCGGTCGACGCCGACGGCACCACCGGCTGCGAGCCGGGCGACTTCGCCTCCGGCACCTTCACCGGCAAGATCGCCCTGATCAAGCGCGGCGGCTGCACCTTCGCGGCCAAGCAGCAGAACGCCGCCGCGGCCGGCGCCGTCGGCGCGATCGTCTACAACAACACCGCGGGCCTCCTCTCCGGCACCCTCGGCTCCGCCGACGCCGGCAAGATCCCGACCGCCGGTCTCTCCCAGGCCCAGGGCGAGCAGCTCGCCGCCGACCTCGCCAAGGGCCCGGTGAACCTCTCCTTCGAGGTCCGCCAGCTCAACGAGACGCGCTCCACCAACAACGTCATCGCGGAGACCAAGGGCGGCAACGCCGCCAACACCGTGATGCTCGGCTCGCACCTCGACTCCGTCACCGCCGGCCCCGGCATCAACGACAACGGCTCCGGCTCCGCCGGCCTCCTCCAGACCGCCCTGGAGCTCGCCGAGTCGAAGGCCAAGGTCCGCAACAAGGTCCGCTTCGCCTGGTGGTCCGCGGAGGAGAACGGCCTCCTCGGCTCCGAGCACTACGTCGCGAACATGTCGGAGCTCGACAAGAAGGAGGTCAAGCTCTACCTCAACTTCGACATGATCGCCTCGCCGAACTACGGCCTGTTCGTGTACGACGGCGACGACTCCGACGGCGTCGGCGCGGGCCCCGGCCCGAAGGGCTCCGCGCAGCTGGAGCGCGACATCACCGACTTCATGGACAAGCGGGGCCTCCCGCACGAGGGCACCGACTTCACCGGCCGCTCCGACTACGGCCCGTTCATCGAGATCGGCATCCCGTCCGGCGGCACCTTCACCGGCGCCGAGGGCATCAAGACCCCCGCGCAGGCCGCCAAGTTCGGCGGTGAGGCCGGGGTCGCCTACGACGTGAACTACCACGCCAAGGGCGACGACATCAACAACGTCAACATGACCGCGTTCGCCGCCAACATCAGCGTCATCGCCAACGCCGTGGGCACCTACGCCCACGACATCTCCTCGCTGAGCAAGCCGGTCGACTTCGTGCCGACCGAGGGCGACGCGGGCAGCGGCGGCGGCCTGCACGACGACCACCACGAGGAAACCGAGTAAGCAAGCGGCACCTGGACGGACGAGCGAGGGCTCCCTACCGGCGTTCCGGCAGGGGCCCTCGCTCCCGTCCGCGCGGCGGCACCCCGAATGCCGCCTATGTCGCGTTCCGTCACCCCATCTCGTCGGTGACGCGTGGCTGCGCCGGGAGCCGTACGCCCGGTAGGCTTTCCGTGTGATCTTCAAGCGCATCGGAAACGGCAGGCCGTATCCCGACCACGGCCGGGAAAGCACCCGGCAGTGGGCGGACGTCGCCCCGCGCCCGGTCCGCCTCGACCAGCTCGTCACCACCAAGGGCCAGCTGGACCTGGAGACCCTGCTCGCCGAGGACTCCACCTTCTACGGCGACCTCTTCGCGCACGTCGTGAAGTGGCAGGGCGACCTCTACCTCGAGGACGGACTGCACCGCGCCGTCCGCGCGGCCCTCCAGCAGCGCCAGGTGCTCCACGCCCGGGTCCTGGAACTCGACTGACCCGACTCGCGGACGGGCCGCCGCGGACGGCCGCGCCTGATCCTTTCGGGGGCAGTTCGCGCCCATCCGGCCGCGATCACATGATCATCAAGTAGGCATCGCGCACGGGCGGCATTACGCTGCGCCCATGAGCATGCTCACTCCCCCCGGCATGGGCGGAAAGTACCGCATCACGGGGGACGTCTATCCCCGTATGCGCCGACCCCACCGCCGGCGCAGGATCGTCCTGGCCTCCGCCGCCACCGTGGTCGTGCTCGGCGCGGCCGGGTGGGGCACGCTCCAGCTCTTCGACGTCTTCTCCGGCGGCGACGAGGGCAGGAGGACCACCGCCGCGAAACAGGCCGACTGCAAGCCCTCGCCCAGCCCCACCCCGGCCGTCAAGCTGCCCAGGCCCGCCCAGGTGACGGTGAACGTCTACAACGCGACCCCGCGCAGCGGACTCGCCAAGGCCACCGCCGACGAGCTGAAGAAGCGCGGCTTCACCATCGGCAAGATCGGGAACGCGCCGGCCGCCTACGACAAGAAGGTCCCCGGCGCCGGACTGCTGCTCGGCGCCCCGACCGCCGCCAAGGGCGCCTTCGCCGTCCTCGGCACCCAGCTCGCGGGCACCACGACGAAGGTCGACGCCCGCACCACGGCGGACGTCGACCTGATCATCGGTACGGCCTTCAAGACCCTGTCGCCCAAGGCGACGGCGGACGCGGCCCTGGTGGCTCTCGACAAGCCCAAGCCCGCGCCCACGCGCTGCTGAGCGACCGCGACCGCGATCGCCAGCCAGCCAGCCAGCTAGTCGGCGGTGCCGTACATGCGGTCGCCCGCGTCGCCCAGGCCCGGGACGATGTAGCCGTGCTCGTTGAGCCGCTCGTCGACCGAGGCCGTCACGACGGTCACCGGGGTGCCCGCGAGCTCGCGCTCCATCACCTCGACGCCCTCCGGGGCGGCGAGCAGCACCACGGCGGTCACGTCGTCCGCACCGCGCCGGATCAGCTCCTGGATCGCCGCGACCAGCGTGCCGCCGGTCGCCAGCATCGGGTCGAGCACGTACACCTGACGGCCGGACAGGTCCTCCGGCATCCGGGTGGCGTAGGTCGACGCCTCCAGCGTCTCCTCGTTGCGGATCATGCCCAGGAAGCCGACCTCGGCGGTCGGGAGCAGCCGGACCATGCCGTCCAGCATGCCGAGCCCGGCGCGCAGGATCGGGACGACCAGCGGACGCGGGTGCGACAGCTTCACGCCGGTCGTCGGCGTGACGGGGGTCTCGATGTCGACCTGCTCGGTGCGCACGTCCCTGGTCGCCTCGTAGGCGAGCAGGGTGACCAGCTCGTCGGCGAGCCGGCGGAAGGTCGGGGAGTCCGTGCGCTTGTCGCGCAGCGTGGTGAGCTTGTGGGCGACCAGCGGGTGATCGACGACGTGGAGACGCATGGCTCCACAGTAGCCCGCCGCGCACGGGCGGCCTCCCACCACTGGCCCCGACCCGGGGTGCTGCGGCAAGGTGGGGGCACAGGGACCCAGTCACGGGGTGGTGTGGCCGATGCCCGACCCGCAGAACACATCCGGCCAGGCCAGGGCCGAAACGGAGCCCCGGCCGCCGGACACACAGCCTGAGATACAGCCGGGAACGCAACCCGAGACGCAGCCGGGAACGCAGCCGGAGACCGACGCGGAGCGCCGCAGGCGCCGCGCCCAGTTCCTCCGCGAGCTGAACGAGGCCAAGGCGCTGCGCGACCGCGTCCAGCCGCGGCGCGCCCGGGCGGCCCGGATGAGGCAGGCCATGCGCATGCGGACCTTCCGCTGGTGACATCGGGGAACGCGCCCCCTCCGCGCGCCGGGGTCGTACGCCCACCCGAACGCGGGGTGGTTCAGACTGATGCACGACGCAAGAGCCGAAGACCTCTCCTGAAGCCGACGTTTCTGTCACGATGCCGATGGGGCGGGGCTCAGGACCGCACCGCCGGATCATCACACCTCTGATCAGTGGGAGAGTCAGGTGTACTTCGCCGCACTGCTCGCGCGCACCGAAGACGGGTGGGAAGCGAGCGATACGGAGCTCGACGACGTGGAGACGCTGGCGGACCTGGCCGATCTGGCCCGCGAGGCGGCGGCCGACGAGGGCGAGACGGTCCTCGTCTTCATCGAGCAGGAGGACGCGTGGTTCGGCCTCGTCCGCGTCGACGGGGAGGACGACCCCCGGGTCTACGTCTCCGACGCGGCGGCCGCGACCCGCTCCTCGTACGGGGAGATGCTCACCGCGGAACTCCTCGGCGACGACGACCCGGACAGCGAGCTCGACGAGCTGGTGGACCTGGACGGCACCGAGGACGGCGAGCCGGAGCCCGCGGCCGACGAGGACGAGGACGCCGCCGCCGGCAGCGCCGGGATCGTCCCTGCGGGCCCGCTCGGCGACGGCCGGATCCTCGCCGACCTCGGCCTGTCCGAGCGCGAGCTGCGCGCCGTGACCGACGACGCCCTCGGCGAGATCGCCGAGGCCATCGGCGCCGCCGACATCCTGGAGGCCGTGCGCTAGTGGCGTCCGCGATATCCGGCCCCGTGCCGGACCCCTGGCGGGAGGCCATGCGACTCGCTCTCGCCGAGGCCGCCGCGGCCGTGCCGGCCGGTGACGTACCGGTCGGCGCGGTCGTCCTCTCCCCGTCCGGCGAGGTCCTCTCCCGCGGCCACAACGAGCGGGAGGCGACCGGTGACCCCACCGCCCACGCGGAGGTCCTGGCGCTGCGCCGGGCCGCCGCCGTCACCGGCGAGTGGCGGCTGACCGGCTGCACCCTCGTGGTGACCCTGGAGCCCTGCGTGATGTGCGCGGGCGCCCTCGTGCAGTCCCGGGTCGAGCGGGTCGTCTACGGCGCCGACGACGAGAAGGCCGGCGCCACCGGCTCCCTCTGGGACCTGGTCCGCGACCGCCGCCTCAACCACCGCCCCGAGGTGATCCGCGGCGTCCTCGCCGAGGAGTGCGCGGACCAGCTCACCGCCTTCTTCCGCACCCGCTGACCTGCACGGGGATACGGATTTCATCGCTGAGCGACTTTGGGCTAAGCTCTCTCTCGGTAGCGTGTCCGAGCGGCCGAAGGAGCTCGCCTCGAAAGCGAGTGTGGCGCAAGTCACCGAGGGTTCAAATCCCTCCGCTACCGCTCTGATCGAAGGGCCCGGTGCATCGCACCGGGCCCTTCGGCATTCCGCTCTGGGACGGGGGAGCGGCAACGGGGGGACACACCGCTCCCCCCGACGAGAACCGGTCCGTCAAGTCCCGCGCCGCAGTCAGGGGGAAAGCGCGCGGCACGGGACCCCGCAGTGCGGGCCGGTTCCATGGGCCCCGCGGATTCCTGCCAGATCCGCCGGGCTCGTCGTCCATCCTGCCCCTCCCGCCCCCGCGCGGGGTGCGGCGAAAGGCCCCGAAGACAGGGCCCTTGGTCCATAAAGCCTCGGTTAGAGTGGCCAGCGCCGAAGCGGGGCGGAGTCCCGCCGACCGGGAGGGGAGGGCGATGTCCCAGGCGAGGAAGTTCGCGATGTACGCGTTCGGGGTCTTCGTGCTGTACGCGATCATCACCGCCCCCGACCGCTCCGCCGAGCTGGTCCAGATAGGGTTCGAGGGCCTTTCCAGCGCCGCCAAGGGTGTCGGCGAGTTCATGACCGAACTCATCAACTAGGAGCCCTCCGTGATCCGCCATCTGGTCCTCTTCAAGCTCAACGAGGGCGTCGAGCGCGACGAGCCGCGCGTCGTCGCCGGCGTCGAGGCGTTCCGCGCGCTCGGCGGACAGATCCCCGAGCTGCGGTTCTGGGAGTGCGACTGGAACGTGTCGGACCGCCCGATCGCCTACGACTTCGCGATCAACTCGGCCGTCGAGGACCTGGACGCGCTCCAGCGGTACCTCGACCACCCGGCACACCAGGCGGGCGTGGCGCTGTGGCGCGAGTTCTCCACGTGGGTGATCGCGGACTACCCCTTCTGAGGCCTTCCCGCCTCCGTACGCCTCCGAGGCCCCCCGCCGTCCGGGCGGGGGGCCTCGCGCGTTGCCGCCCGACGCGCCTCTGGCCTCCGCTTTTTCGTCCACTATGCCTTCAACACGTCATTATGCGGTGCTTGCACATACTGGACATGTCTTGTGATGCTATGACCGCTTTTGACGGATGAGTGGACCGCTTGACCGCAGTTGACCCAGTCGACCAGCTACACCAGCCAAAGGGGTGGCGTGAACGTGCCGGCCAGTACAGCACCTCAGGTCCCGCCCCAGCACGAGGCGGGCGGGGCCGCGGACACCCCCCGGTCCCGGGAGCGGAGCAGCCGCGGTGCCGACACCCGCGCGCTCACCCAGGTGCTCTTCGGGCAGCTGAAGGAGCTGGAGCCGGGGACGCCCGAGCACGACCGGGTGCGCGGGGCGCTCATCGAGGCCAACCTGCCGCTCGTGCGGTACGCGGCGGCCCGCTTCCGCTCCCGCAACGAGCCGATGGAGGACGTCGTCCAGGTCGGCACCATCGGGCTCATCAACGCGATCGACCGCTTCGACCCGGACCGGGGCGTGCAGTTCCCGACCTTCGCCATGCCCACCGTCGTCGGCGAGATCAAGCGGTACTTCCGCGACAACGTCCGCACCGTCCACGTGCCGCGCCGGCTGCACGAGCTGTGGGTGCAGGTGAACGGCGCCACCGAGGACCTGACGACGGCTCACGGGCGCTCCCCCACCACCGCCGAGATCGCCGAGCGGCTGCGGATCGGCGAGGACGAGGTGCTCGCCTGCATCGAGGCCGGACGGTCGTACCACGCCACCTCCCTGGAGGCCGCGCAGGAGGGCGACGGGCTGCCCGGGCTGCTCGACCGGCTCGGGTACGAGGACCCGGCGCTGGCCGGCGTCGAACACCGCGACCTGGTCCGGCACCTGCTCGTCCAGCTCCCCGAGCGGGAGCAGCGGATCCTGATGCTGCGCTACTACAGCAACTTGACGCAGTCTCAGATCAGCCAGGAGCTCGGCGTCTCCCAGATGCACGTGTCAAGGCTCCTCGCCCGCAGCTTCGCCCGGCTGAGATCCGCAAACAGAATCGAGGCATGACCGGAACGGGTGGACCGGTTCGGACCGGTTCGGAGCGGCCTCCGGCGCCCCAAATGCCGCACACCCCTTGTTTCCTGCGGATATGCGCTCTCTCCTTGTCGACAAGTCACTACAGCGTGTTGCCGACATGTGACATTCTGCTGGGAGCGCGTTTGCCGCAGCCCCGCCGCCGGTATTCAGGTGGAGGCTGCGTTCCTCCGATGGTCGCGGCCACCGCGACCGTCCGCGACCTCAAGGGGGTGGCATGTCCGCAGAACAGGGCAGCTCGAAGGTGCTCACGCTCACGCCCGTTCCGGGGTTCACGCCCGAGCCCGTACCCACGCAGACGACGGCGGCGACCGCGGCCGAGAGCGAGGAACTCCCGCCGGTCTCCGCCGCCTCCCCGCCGCCCGCCGTCGCCCCGGAAGCCCTCGACACCCGCACCCTCTCCCGCTCCCTGTTCCTGCGGCTGCGCGCCCTCGACACCGAGGGCGCCGCGGCCGACAGCCCGGAGCGGACCTACGTCCGCGACACCCTCATCGAGCTGAACCTCCCCCTCGTCCGGTACGCGGCGGCCCGCTTCCGCTCCCGCAACGAGCCGATGGAGGACATCGTCCAGGTCGGCACCATCGGCCTGATCAAGGCGATCGACCGCTTCGACTGCGAACGGGGCGTGGAGTTCCCGACGTTCGCCATGCCCACCGTCGTCGGCGAGATCAAGCGCTTCTTCCGCGACACCTCCTGGTCGGTGCGGGTGCCGCGCCGGCTCCAGGAACTGCGGCTCGCCCTCACCAAGGCCGGCGACGAGCTCGCCCAGCGGCTCGACCGCTCGCCCACCGTGCCCGAACTCGCCGCCGCGCTCGGGGTGTCGGAGGAGGACGTCGTCGACGGCCTCGCGGTCGGCAACGCGTACACGGCCTCCTCGCTCGACTCGCCCTCCCCCGAGGACGACGGCGGCGAGGGCTCCCTCGCGGACCGCCTCGGCTACGAGGACACGGCCCTGGAGGGCGTCGAGTACCGCGAGTCGCTGAAGCCGCTGCTCGCCAAACTCCCGCCCCGCGAGCGGCAGATCATCATGCTCCGCTTCTTCGCGAACATGACCCAGTCGCAGATCGGCGAGGAGGTCGGCATCTCGCAGATGCACGTCTCGCGCCTCCTGACCCGTACGCTCGCGCAGCTCCGCGAGGGCCTGATCTCCGACTGAACTTCGCCGAATCCTCCCCTTGTTGACGAGACGTCGGTCACACTGGGGCGCATGAGGCGCAGGAAGCAGCCCGTACTCGTGGCGGTGGCGCTCTGCCTCGGCGGAGCGCTCACCGCCTGCGGAAGCGGAGACGGCGGGGGATACACGGCGGTCGGCGCCGGCCCCTCCCCCGGCGGCGCGGTCGGCCCCTCCGGCGCGGTCACCCTGGTCCCCCTGGACAGCCCGACGACGCCCGGCCTCATCTCCAGCACCTCGTCCCCGCCACCGGGACGGGGACCGGAGACACCGGGGCCGTCCGCCCCCGGTTCCCCGGGCTCCCCGGCGGGCCCGAGCCCCTCACCCTCCCTCACCAAGGGTACGAGTTCCCCCGGCCGTACGGGCTCCGCCGGCGCTTCCGGAGGGCGTACGGAGCCGGGGGCACCGCCCGTCGGCCCCTCCTCCGGCAGCGGCTCGCCGTCCGGCGGCACCCCGGCCCCCTCCCGTACCCCTGGCGCCACACCCACACCCACCGGCCCCGCGCCCACCACCTCCGCGCCCCGCCCGACCACCAGCGCCCCCGCGCCCGGCCCCGCCGTGCTCACCGTCTCCGCACCGGTCACCGCCGACGCCGACCGGCGCTGGTGCGAGCGGGTCACGGTGACCTTCCGGAACACCGGCGGTTCCCCCGTCACCTCCGGCACGGTCACCTTCGCCACCCACGTCATCGGCGCGCTCGACCTCGACTGGGGCACGGTCACCACCAGCCAGCCGCTTCCGGCCCCGATCGCCGCCGGGACGGAGCGGACGGAGACGTACACGGTGTGCGTGGACTCCTGGCGGGTGCCGCTCGGCATGCGCGTCGACACGCAGAAGGTCACGGCCACCTGGGAGTGAGGTCAGGGGTGGACCTCTGCCTGGTGGCGGCGCAGGAGGACGTTGGCGTCGGTCTCGGCGCTCCAGTCGAACCGCGCGCGGGCGGCGGTGCGGGCGGCGTCGAGCTCGCCGCACTCGACGCAGTGCGGGACGGGGACGGGCGGGCGCGTCAGCCCGTACGCCGCGCTCGCCCGCTCGTTCACGGCCCGCACCCCGGCGGTGATCCGCTCGTCCCGCGTCGCCGGCCGCACCCACGCCGGATCCGCCTGCCACTCGCGCCCGCCGCCGACGGGCCGCAGCATCGCGTACGGCCCGTCCTTCCCCCGGTACTCGCCCACCATCCGCGCCACGGTGTCGTACAGGTAGTCCCCCCGGCCCGGCTCCGCGCCCGTGCACCCCGCCATGTCGCCCTTTCCTTCCCCGACTCCCGCCCGATCACCCGATCGGGCGATTACTCTGTGTGCTCCCAGCGTTGCTCAATGGAGAGGGCGGCCACAACGCTGATCGCGTGCCAAGGGCTGCTGTCACGAGGGGGGTTGGAGTGATCCAGCAGGAGACGAGGGCGGGCACGGAGGCCGCGACCACGGCGGAGATGTTCGGCGAACTCCTCCGGCACTACAGGGAGTCAGCGGGACTTACGCAGCAGGCGTTGGCGCTTCAGTTGCATTGCGATCGGTCGCTGGTGGCGCGGGTCGAGGCGGCGAAGAGGGTGCCGACGGACACATTCGCGAAGGCGTGCGACGAGGTGTTGGGGACGGGGGGTGTGCTGCTGCGGCTGTGGGCGCGGATCGACTGGTATCCGGCTGTGCAGCATCCGGACTGGTTCGAGCGGCGGGCGGAGATGGACGCGAAGGCGGTCGCGCTGCGGGAGTACCAGGTGCAGGTGATGCCAGGCTTGTTGCAGACACAGGAGTACGCACATGCCCTGTTCTCACGGGTGTCGAACGGCGAAGCCGTGGACGATCGAGTCCGAGCGCGACTGAGCCGTCAGCAACGCTTCCTGGCCGAGGACGGCCCGCTGTATATCGCAGTACTGGACGAAAGCTGCCTGCGAAACGTCGTGGGCGATGCGGACGTCATGCGAGAGCAGTGCGCGCATCTGCTTCGGGTCGGCGAACAAACCAACATCGTGGTGCAGGTTGTGCCTTCGGACCGTGCGAAGATCCGCCGCCCCAACACCTCGTTGTCGTTGATCAGGCTTCCCGACGGGCACGAGTGGGTCTACTCGGAATCGCTGGGACAGGGTCATTTCATCGATGATCCAACCGTCTTCGCGCGGCACTCCCAGACCTATGATGTGCTCCGGGCGAAAACTCTGTCAGTTGACGAGTCCGCAGCCCTGATCAGCGAGATCATGAAGGGGTACGAGCACTATGCAGAGGCACGAACTCGACGCACCGACTTGGATCAAGAGCAGCTACAGCGGCGACGACGGCGGCAACTGCATCGAAATCGCCCCCGGATTCCCCGACCTCGTCCCCGTACGTGACAGCAAGGCGCCCACCGGGCCGGTGCTCGTACTCTCCGCCCCGGCCTGGGCGACGTTCGTCGAATCCGTCCGAGCCTGAAGGGACGCCGCTGTGGCGCAGCATGAACTGAGCAAGGCGACTTGGATCAAGAGCAGCTACAGCGGCAACGACGGCGGCAACTGCGTCGAGATCGCCCCGGGGCCGACAGACCGCGTCCCCATACGCGACAGCAAGGCCCCGGAGGGCCCTGCTGTCGTGTTCGAGCGGACGGCCTGGGACACCTTCGTCCACAGCCTGTGAATCGTCCGAGGGCGGCCGCACCGGAAGCTCACCGGAAGCCATGAGCACCGCGGACCTCAGCGGCCCCCCGCCGACTCCGGCTTCGTGTGGAGGACCTCCCGGGCCTGCTCCGCGGCACGGGTAATGCTCTCGGAGACGAAGTCGACGAACCGGGCGATGTTCTCCAGGCGTTGGGCCGCCGGGGTTCCCGGGCCCAGGACGCCGACGCCCTGGCGGGCGATCTCGCCGAGGTGGGCGGTGGCGCGGGCGCCGGCGATCGTGGACTGGTACATGACGTCGTCGTCGACGACGTAGCGCTCGCGGCGGCGTTCGTCCCGCTCACGGCGCACGAGGCCCTGGCTTTCGAGGAACGCGATCGCCTTGGACACGGACGCCGGGCTGACCTGGAGGCGCCGGACGAGTTCGGACGCGGTGAGGCTGCCCGCGTCGGTGGTGTAGAGGCAGGTCAGTACGCGGGCGGTCATCTTGGGCAGGCCCGACGCCATGAAGACGGTCGTGAACGTCTCCTCGTACTCCCGTACCGCCTCGGCGTCGCGGCCGTGCGCCTGCGGGAGTGTTCCGGTGTCCCGGGGGGCGGCCCGCCGGCGGCGGTGGGCGCGCTGTTCGGTGGCGCGGTGGGCCAGGTCGGCGCGGTAGGCGGTGGGGCCGCCGTTGCGCATCACCTCGCGGGTGACGGTGGAGGTGGGACGGTCGAGGCGACGGGCGATCTCCGCGTAGGCGAGGCCGTCGGCCAGTCCCAGCGCGATCTGCTGGCGTTCCTGCTGGGTGAGTCTGCCGCCCGGCATCGCGGTCTCCTTCGTCGGCCATTCCTGCTGCTCCGACCGCGACTATAGCGTTCAACCTTCTCCCATTGCAACGAATGGCCACCCCTTCGTTGCGTTAGATCCAGCCCCATTGCAACGATTCTAGCGCCTCTACCTGCATATATCCCACTTCTGCGCAACGAAGCTGTTGATGCTTCCTTGAACGCAACGTAGCTTTTGCGTTGTCAGAAACAACGCGCCGAAGGAGAGAACGATGCAGAAGTTCGACACCCCCACCCCCGTCTCGGTCGTCCTCGACGTCCCCGCGGGACACATCCGGTTCATCGCCGCCGACCGGGCCGACACCACCGTCGAGGTCCTGCCGGCGGACGGTTCGAAGAGCCGGGACGTCAAGGCCGCCGAGCGGACCGAGGTCGGTTACGCGGGCGGGGTCCTGCGGATCGGGGCCCCGGCGGCGAAGAAGCAGTACTTCGGGCCCTCCGGTGCCGTCGAGATCACCGTTCAGCTGCCCGCCGGCTCGCGGGTCGAGGCCGCGGCGGCCTGCGCCGAGGTCCGGGGCGTGGGGCGGTTCGGCGAGGTCGTCTTCGAGGGCGCGCAGGGCGCCGTCAGGATCGACGAGGCCGAGAGCGTCCGCGTCACCACCTCCGGCGGGGACGTGACGGTCGGCCGCCTCAGCGGTTCCGCCGAGATCACGACGGGCCGGGGTGACATCCGGATCACCGAGGCCCTCCGCGGCACGGTCGTCCTGAGCACGCAGATGGGGGACGTGTCCGTCGGCGCCGCCGCCGGGGTCTCCGCCTCCCTGGACGCCGGCACCGGCTACGGCCGCGTCCTCAACGCCCTCAGGAACGGCGACGGAACCCCCGGCCTGGCCATCACCGCCACCACCGGCCACGGGCACATCGACGCCCGCAGTCTCTGAACCCCCCACACACCCGAAAGCGAAAGGGAGAGCAGCGATGAGCAACGAGCCCACCCCGTGGACCGGCATGGTGACGGTCGACGACACCGCCCTCGCCGTCACCGACACCGGCGGCACCGGCGACCCCCGGGTCGCCGTGGTCTACCTCAACGGCCAGTTCGCCACCCAGGGTTACTGGCGGCGGGTGATCGCCGAGCTGGGTCCGGACTGGCGGCACATCACGTACGACGAGCGGGCCCGCGGCAAGAAGTCGGGGACGTCCGCGGACTACTCCTTCGAGGCGGCCGTCCGCGACATCGACGCCGTCCTCGCCGCCCGGGGCGTGGAGCGGGCGCTGCTGGTGGGCTGGTCGTACGGGGCCTTCCTCGGCGCCCACTGGGCCTCGCGGAACCCCGAGCGCGCGATCGGCGCCGTACTCGTGGACGGGGCGTTCCCGTACGACTGGCTCGACGACGCCATGGAGCAGCGGATCCGCAAGATGTTCCGGCGGGTCGGCCGGCTCGCGCCGCTGCTGCGCCTGACCGGCCTCGTACCGCGCATGACGCCCGAGGAGATGGCGGCCTGCAACATCGAGATCGGCCGGATCGGCCGCGCGCGCGAACTCGGCCCCGTACTCGACCGCGTCACCGTCCCCACGCGGTACGTCGTCGCCTCGGGCACCTCCCTCGGCAGCCGCGGCGACGAGCAGGAGCGGATCCGCGCGAGCCTCGACGGCGTCACCGCTCGCAACCCGCACATCCGGATCAGCGCCAAGGTCGCGAGCAACCACGACAGGATCGTGAGCAAGGAGTTCCGCGCCATCGCCGACGCCGTGCGCGAGGTCGACGGCCTGAGCGGGTGAGGACGCCGTCACTCGGGGGACGCGCGGGACGCACCATCGGGCGAGTGGACCGGCGGAGGTGGTCCACTCGCGAGTGGTGCCGTCGTCGTACGGATCACGTGGGGACGTCGAGCCGACGGCGGCGCTTGCGGTCGCGCCGCGCGCGCCCGCACCCGCACCCGCACCCGCACCCGCACCCGCTGCGTACGCCTGCCGCCGCCCCCTCGCCGATACGCGTCAGCCCAGCGCGAGCCAGGCCACGCCCGCCACGACCGCGATCGCGACGATCACGGCGGCGATCACGCCGACGCGCGGGCCGCTGGAGGCGGCCGCTGCCTGCTGCGGCTGGTGCTGGGGGCCCTCGTCGACGAAGGCGCGGAACATCTGGGTGCTGCCGGCGGGGTCGTAGCCGCCGTCGTTCGCCGGGCCCTGGCCGTACGGTGCTTGGGGGTTGTGTGACATGGGCCAGACCTTAGCGAACTCGGCCCGCTCCGGGTCCAGTGGGGCGCGGGAGGTCTTCACGGGGAGCCCGCAAGGCGCCGACCTCTGGTGCGGGCTCGCCGCACGCCCTCAGTACGGGCGCAGGACCGAGGTGTCCAGGTCGAATCCGAAGGGGTCGGGGATGGGGATCTGCTCGCCGAAGGCGATGTCCTCCCGCCGGTGGTACCGGGTGGCGTCGGGGCGGCTGAAGAGAGTGACGGTCTTCTGCCGGGGATCGACGATCAGATACAGGGGGACGCCCATGACCGGGTAGTCGCGCAGCTTGCCCACCCAGTCGTTCTCCGGATTCGACGGGGACACCACCTCCACCGCGAGGAGAGCGAGGTCGGCGGGGATCTTGCCGCTGACCGTCTCCAGCGCGTCCTCGGGCAGGTAGGTCAGATCCGGATTCCGTGCCTTCGTGATGTTCGCCGACACCAAGTCGATATTGCCGACGGGGACCGCGCCCTGCGGCACGTGACGGTCGAACTGCGCGCGGATCTTCGTGAGGTTGAGCTCGTGCGGGGCCGAGGGCGACGCCTGCATGATGATCGTCCCGTCGGTGTACTCCACCTTCATGCTCTTCGGGGCGATCCGCTGAGCTTCGGCGAAAAGCTCCAAGTGCTGGGGGTTGACGGCCACGATCCGACCTCCTGGGGTGCCCGGCCAGAGTATCGAGCCGCCGACGCCCCCGCCCCTGGTTCGCGGCCCGCTCCGAACGTGGCCACTGCCCGCCCTTTGCCGATTCTTTAGCGCTGTTTGACCGATTTAGCTTGCCTGAAGCAACCATCTATCCCTATGGTTGCCCTAAGCAACAAGCTCGACAGGAGGCGCACGATGGAAGCGCGGAGCCGCTACGAGGAGCTCGCCCGCGCGGTGAGCGCGTTCGGGGCGGTGAAACGCGGCCTCGCCCGCGTCCTCCCCAGCGACTGCCAGGGGGCCTCCGCGGCCGTCCTCGCCCTGCTCAAGGCCCACGACGACATGCGGATGAGCCGGCTGGCCGAGCTCATGGCCGTGGACATGTCGGTGTGCAGCCGCCACGTGGCGCACACCGTGGACCGCGGCTGGGTCGAGCGCCTGCCCGACCCCGACGACGGCCGCTCCCGCATCCTGCGGCTCACCACCGACGGCGTCGCGATGCTCGCCGAACTCGACCGGCGGGTCACCGAGGCCTTCACCCGCCACCTCTCGGAGTGGTCCGACGACGACGTCGCGCTGCTCACCACCCTGCTCGCCCGCCTCCGCGACTCCTTCGGGGACTGCCGGGCCACCCACGCCTGACCGCGCTTGAGACCAGAGGAACTTCATGGCTACGACCACACCCGACACCGGTGTGCGGGGCGCCCCGGCCGAACGCGGGGACTCCACGCCCCCCATGACGCACCGTCAGATCATGGAGGCGCTCTCCGGGCTGCTGCTCGGCATGTTCGTCGCCATCCTGTCCTCGACGATCGTCTCCAACGCCCTCCCCCGGATCATCACCGACCTGGGCGGCGGCCAGTCCGCCTACACCTGGGTCGTCACCGCGACCCTGCTCTCGATGACCGCCACCACCCCGCTCTGGGGCAAGCTGGCCGACCTCTTCTCCAAGAAGCTGCTCATCCAGATATCCCTGGTCATCTACGCGGCGGGCTCGATCGTCGCCGGTCTCTCCCAGTCCAGCGGCATGCTCATCGCCTGCCGCGTGGTCCAGGGCATCGGCGTCGGCGGTCTCACCGCCCTCTCCCAGATCATCCTCGCCGCGATGATCTCCCCCCGCGAGCGCGGCCGCTACAGCGGCTACCTCGGCGCGGTCTTCGCCGTCGCCACCGTCGGCGGCCCGCTGCTCGGCGGTGTCATCACCGACACCGAGTGGCTCGGCTGGCGCTGGTGCTTCTACGTCGGCGTGCCGTTCGCGGTCATCGCCCTGATCGTCCTCCAGAAGACCCTCAAGCTGCCCGTCGTGAAGCGCGAGGTCAAGGTCGACTGGGCCGGCGCCTTCTTCATCAGCGCCGCCGTCTCCCTGCTCCTCGTCTGGGTCACCTTCGCCGGTGACAAGTACGACTGGATGTCCTGGCAGACCGCCGTCATGGTCGCCGGCTCGGTCCTGCTCGGCGCGGTCTTCGTGCTCGTCGAGTCCCGGGCGTCCGAGCCGATCATCCCGCTGCGCCTCTTCCGCAACCGGACCATCACCCTCGCCTCGCTCGCCTCGCTCTTCGTCGGCGTCGCGATGTTCGCCGGCACGGTCTTCTTCAGCCAGTACTTCCAGCTGGCCCGGGGCGAGTCGCCGACCATGTCCGGTGTCCTCACCATCCCGATGATCGCCGGTCTCTTCGTCTCCTCGACCGTCTCCGGCCAGGTCATCACCAAGACCGGCCGCTGGAAGGCGTGGCTGGTCGCCGGCGGCGCGCTCGCCACCGCGGGCCTCGGCCTCCTCGGCACCCTGCGGTACGACACCGCGTACTGGCACATCGCCCTCTTCATGGCGGTCCTCGGCCTCGGCCTCGGCATGATGATGCAGAACCTGGTGCTCTGCACGCAGAACCAGGTCGCCCCGGCCGACCTGGGCGCCGCCTCCTCCGTCGTCACCTTCTTCCGCTCCCTCGGCGGCGCGATGGGCGTCTCGGTGCTCGGCGCGGTCATGGCCCACCGGGTCACCGACTACGTCAAGGAGGGCATCGCCGAGCTCGGCCCGAAGGCCGCGGCGGCGATGGGCCAGGGCGGCACCGGCGGCGGCATCCCCGACATGGCCAAGCTGCCCGCCCCGATCCGTACGGTGATGGAGAGCGCGTACGGGCACGGCGTCGGCGACGTCTTCCTCTACTCGGCGCCGTTCGCGCTGCTCGCCTTCCTGGTGACGCTGTTCATCAAGGAGGTCGCGCTGAAGAGCAGCACGGCGTCCAGTCAGTCATGAGGTCTCCCGGGCGTGCTTCGAGCGGAGGCGCGGCCGGGTGCGGACGGAGCGGCGGGCAGGGGACGGCCCGCCGCTCCGTCATGTCTGCGGGTTTTCCGAACCCTCCCGGGCCACCATCGCCTCGATCCCCGCGACCAGGATGTCGAGGGCATAGGCGAAGTCCCGCTCCCAGATGGCGCTCATGGAGCCGTGCGAGGCCCGCTCGTCGAGGATCTCCGTCAGCGGCTCCAGCGCCTCGCGGAACTGAGGGTCGTCGCGGAAGGCGGTGACGGCGTCGGAGTAGAAGGCGTCCTGCGACATCCCGGCCTCGGCCGCGCGCCGCTCGAACTGCGCCTCGATCGTCCCGTAGCCGTACACGAACTGGAAGATCGCCGACATCGCGCCCGGCTGGCCGCTCAGCGGGAGGCCGGTCTCCCGGATCGCCTCCTGGATCCTCGCGCCGACGGCGATCGCGTTCGGCCCGATGTTCAGGTACTGGCCCACGCACGGCGACATCCACGGGTGGCGGACCAGCATCCGCCGGTAGTGCAGCGCGAGCGTCCGGATCCGCTCCCGCCAGTCGGCCCCGGCGGCGACCGCGTCCAGGTCGATCTCCCCGTACACGGTGTCGATCGCGTACTCGATGATGTCGTCCTTGGTGTCCACGTACCAGTACAGGGACATCGCGGTGACGCCGAGCTCGGCGGCGAGCCGGCGCATCGACAGCTTGGCGAGTCCGTCCCGGTCGAGCATCCGCACCGAGGCGGCCACGATCCGGTCCCGGTCGAGCCCGGCGGGGCCGCCGCCGCTGCGGGCGGCCCGCTGCCCCAGCCAGACGCTGGAGCCTGCCGGGTTCTTCTCCCGGTCCGCAGCCTTGACCATGGTCGTCCTCCGTCTGTCGGCGGTCGGGACCATGCTAGGCAGCGGTGACCTGTTCGGATGCCTCGGGCTGCTCCGCGTTCCCGGCCCGTTCGGCCCGTTCGGCCCGCTCGGCTCGCTCGGCCCGCTTGAGGAGGAGGGCGGCGAGGAGACCGCCGACGAGGACGGCGACCGCGCCGACCAGCTGGCTGGTCTGGAGCCCGGAGGCGAAGGCGTCGGAGATCGCCGCCCGTTCGGTGTCGCTGCCCGCCGCGGCCAGGGCCGCCGGGAGCGAGGCCGCGGTGACGGTGACGAGGACGGCGAAGCGGGCGTTGAGGACGGCGCCGAGGACGGCGACGCCGAGGCCGTTGCCGAACTCGGCGAGCGTGCCGTTGACGCCCGCGCCCACGCCCGCCTTCTCCGGCGGGATCGCGCTCATGATCGCGTTCGCCATGGCCGGGTTGGAGACGGCGAGGCCGGTGCCCATGAGGACCAGGCCGAGGAGCATGCCCCCGTACGTGCCCTCCGCGCCGCCGCCGAGCAGGGCGATCGAGGCGAGCCCGGCCGCGACCAGCGTCATGCCGACCGTCACGGTGAGCGGGGTGCCGAGCTTCGTCACGATCCGCGGGCCGACGCCGCTGAGGTTGAGGACCACGATGGTCAGCGCCAGCGGCGCCATCCGCAGCCCCGCCTCCAGCGGCTCGTACCCGAGCACGAACTGGAGGTGCTGGGTGAGCAGGAACAGCGAGCCGCCCATCCCGAACATCACCAGGATGGCGCCGGCGACCGCGCCCACGAACTTCTGGTTGCGGAAGAAGTGCATGTCGAGCATCGGGTACGGGGTCCGCAGCTCCCACAGCGCGAACGCGGCGAGGACGGCGACGCCGAGCGCGGCCGGGACCAGCACCTCGGCGGAGGTCCAGCCGTGCTCCGGGCCGGTGATGATCGCGTACACGGCGGCGGTCATGCCGACGGTGGAGAGCAGTGCGCCGAGCAGGTCGGGGCGGTCGCCCTGGGGGTTCTTCGACTCGGGGACCAGTTTGAGGACCGCGACCAGGCCGATGACGGCGACCGGGATGTTGATCAGGAAGATCATCCCCCACCAGAAGTGGTCGAGGATCGCGCCGCCGATCAGCGGTCCGGCGGCGAAGCCGAGCGAGCTGACGGTGGCCCAGAGCGCGATGGCCTTCACGCGCTCGGAGTCGTCGAAGATCTGCATGACGACGGCGAGCGTGGTGGTCATCAGGAGCGCGCCGCCGACGCCCATGCCCGCGCGGGCGGCGATCAGCTGGCCGGTGGAACCCGCCAGACCGGCGGCGAGCGAGCCGAGGCCGAAGAGCGCGAGACCGACGGCGAGCAGCTTCTTGCGGCCGTAGCGGTCGGCCGCGTTGCCGGCGGTGAGGAGAAGGCCGGACTGGACGAGCGAGTAGGCGTTGATCATCCACTGGATGTCGCTGGTGGAGGCGTGCAGCTCCGTGGTCAGCGAGGGGATGGCGACGCTGAGGACGGTGTTGTCGAGGAGCACGGTGAGCTGGGCGAGACAGATGACGCCGAGGATCAGCCAGCGCTGGGGGTGGCCGCCGGTCGCCACGGGCGTGGCCGTGGGCGTGGCTGTCATGGAGACTCCTATACGGTGTACGAGCTTCAAGGCTCGTACACCGTATAGGAGGTCTCGTACGCTGTATAGCGGTTATTTCTTCGGGGCGGTCAGGTCGTAGAAGGTGGCGTTGCCGACGGTGGTGGGGGTGAAGTTCTCCTGGACCCAGGTGCTGATCTCGGAGCTGCCGCCAGGCCCGCCCATGCCTCCGCCTCCGCCTCCGCCTCCGCCGATGAAGTAGTGGATCCGGCCTTCGGCGACGTACTGCTTGAACCGGGCGAGGGTCGGGGACGGGTCGCTGCCGTTGAAGCCGCCGATCGCCATGACCGGCTTCTCGGTGGCGAGCTGGTAACTGGCCGCGTTCTGGGCGCCGATCGCGGCGGCGGCCCAGGTGTACGCGTCGGCGTCCTGAAGCAGCTTCGCCTTCGCCTCCGTACCGACACTGGCGCCGTTGAGGAGACCGGCCATGCCGCCGCCACCGCCACCGCCGCCTGCGCGTTCGCCGAAGGCGGGGGGCTGTCGGCCGTTTCGGTTCTGGCCGCCTCCCGGGAAACCGTTCGGGGGCTGCGTACCGTTCGGGGGCTGCATGCCGTTCGGGGGCCGCACGCCTCCGTCCGTACGTCGGCCGCCCCCGTCCATGCGCGGGCCCGCGCCCGAGGGGCCCGCCGTGACGATGGAGCCCTGGTGGCCGGTGGAGAGCGTCTCCAGGGTGTACGCGAAGGGGCCCGCGAGTCCGGCCGCCAGGCCGAGTCCCGCCGCGGCGAGGCCGAGGCGCCGGCCGGTCCGGCCCGCGAGGAGCAGCCCGAGCGCGGCGACCGCGCCCACGGCGAGCACCGCCCAGCGCAGCCACGGCAGGTGGTCCGGCGTACGGCCGAGCAGCACCCACCCCCACCAGGCCGTCGCGCCCACCACGACCGCGAGGCCCGCCGAGGCGAGCGGCGCCGTCCGCTCCTCCCACAGCACCGCCGCGCCCATGCCGATCAGGGCGGCGAGGTACGGGGCCAGGGCCACCGTGTAGTACTCGTGGAAGATGCCGGCCATGAAGCTGAAGACGCCCAGCGTCATCAGCAGCGACCCGCCCCACGCCAGGAACGCGGCCCGGGCCGTGTCCGTGCGCGGCGCCTTCCGGGTGACGACGAGTCCGGCGAGGAGCAGGAGCAGCGCGGCCGGGAGGAGCCAGGAGATCTGGCCGCCGTTGGAGTCGTCGAACATGCGCAGCAGCCCGGTCTCGCCCCAGCGGCCGCCCTGCCCGCCGCCGGGCCCGCCCATGCCGCCGCCTCCGCCGCCGACGCTGCCGACCTCGTTGCCGTTGATCCGGCCGAGGCCGTTGTAGCCGAAGGTCAGCTCCAGGAAGCTGTTGTTCTGCGAGCCGCCGACGTACGGGCGCGAGGCCGCCGGCCAGAGCTCGACGAGCGCGACCCACCAGCCGCCGGAGGCGAGCAGCGCGAGCCCGGCGAGGCCCAGCTGTCCGAACCGCTTCAGCGGCCGGGCCGGGGCGCACACCGCGTACACGAGCGCGAGCGGCGGCAGGATCAGGAAGGCCTGGAGGGTCTTCGTCAGGAACGCGAGCCCGAACGCGACCCCCGCCCCCACCAGCCACTTCGTTCCGCCCTCGGCCTGCTCCAGGGCCCGCAGCACCGCGTACACGGCCACCGTCATGAGCAGCGCGAGCAGCGCGTCCGGGTTGTTGAAGCGGAACATCAGCGCGGCGACCGGCGTCAGCGCGAGCACCGCGCCCGCGATCAGGCCGGCGCCCGCGCCGAAGCGGCGGCGGACGGCCGCGTACAGGACGGCGACCGTGGCCACGCCCATCAGCACCTCGGGCACCAGGATCTGCCAGGAGCCGAGGCCGAAGAGGCGGACGGAGAGCGCCATCGGCCAGAGCGCGGCCGGCGGCTTGTCGACGGTGATGGCGTTGGCGGCGTCGAGCGAGCCGAAGAAGAACGCCTTCCAGCTCTCGCCGCCGGCCTGGACGGCCGCCGAGTAGAAGGAGTTGGCGTAGCCGGAGGCGCTCAGGTTCCACAGGTAGAGCGCGGTGGTGACGGCGAGCAGGCCGAGGAGGGCGGGGCGCGCCCAGGGGGCGTCCTCGGGCCGGCCGCGCCAGAGCCGTACGAGGCGGGTCTCCCCGGCGGCCGGGGTCGGGGCGGTCGCGGTCATCGGGGGTCCCCCGTGGTCTGTCGGCGCTCCGGGAAGACCCAGAGCCGGAAGAGCAGGAAGCGCAGCACGGTCGCGGCGAGGTTGGCGACGACGAGCACGGCGAGTTCGGTGGAGTGCGCCGGGTCGCCGGTCGCCGCCCCGAGCGCGGCGAGCGATCCACTTGTCAGGGCGAGGCCGATGGCGAAGACCACCAGGCCCTGCGCCTGGTGGCGGACGGCCCGGTCGCGGCCCCGGACACCGAAGGTGAGGCGGCGGTTGGCGGCCGTGTTGGCGACGGCGGAGACGAGGAGGGCGGCGGCGTTGGCGGACTGGGCGCCGGTGCCGAGCCGGAAGAGGGAGTAGAGCGCGAGGTAGAAGAGCGTGGACGCCACGCCGACCGCGCAGAACCCGACCAGTTGGCGGGCGAGGCCGCCGGGGACCCCGGAGAGGGCGCGGTCGCGCGGGTCGTCGCCGAAGGGCCGGGCGAGCCGGTCCAGCGGCAGCGAGCCGGTCGCGAGCGCCCGCCCGACCCGCCACACGCCCTTCAGGTCGTCGGTGGCGGTCCGCACGATGTGCACGGTCGAGTCGGGGTCGTCGACCCAGTCGACCGGCACCTCGTGGATCCGAAGGCCGGCCCGCTCGGCGAGCACCAGCATCTCGGTGTCGAAGAACCAGCCGGTGTCCTCGACCATCGGAAGCAGCCGTTCGGCGACGTCCCGCCGGATCGCCTTGAAGCCGCACTGGGCGTCGGAGAAGCGGGCGGCGAGCGAGCCGCGCAGGATCAGGTTGTAGGCGCGGGAGACGAACTCCCGCTTGGGCCCGCGCACCACCCGCGAGGAGCGGGTGAGCCGGGACCCTATGGCCAGGTCGGAGTGGCCGGAGATCAGCGGCGCGACGAGCGGGAGGAGCGCGTTGAGGTCGGTGGACAGGTCCACGTCCATGTAGGCGAGGACGGGGGCGTCGGAGGCCGACCACGCGGTCCGCAGCGCCCGGCCGCGCCCCTTCTGTTCGAGCCGTACGGACCGCACCTCGGGCACCTCGGCGGCGAGGGCGGCGGCGATGTCGGGCGTGGCGTCGGTGGAGGCGTTGTCGGCGACGGTGACGCGGAAGCCGTACGGGAAGGTGCGCGCCAGGTGCGCGTGGAGCCGGCGGACGCAGGGCTCCAGGTCCTTCTCCTCGTTGTGGACGGGGATCACCACGTCCAGAACGGGCCGTCCCGCTTCGCTCACCGGCAGGTGCTCCCGGGCGGGGAGGGTGCCGGGGGCCTGCGTCGCGGGCCCCGCGAGGGTGTGGGTTCGCATGCCCACGACCCTCGCCGGGCCCCCTGTCACGGCTGTGTGATCAGCCTGTGGCCGGCCTGTGAGTCCGCCTCCGCGGGTGCGTCGGCCGCCGGAAGACGGACGGCGAAGACGGTCCGGCCGGGGGCGGACTCGACGGTCACCTCGCCCCCGTGGGCGGAGACGACGGCCCGCACGATGGCGAGGCCGAGCCCGGTGGAGCCGGCCTGCCGGGAGCGGGAGGCGTCGCCGCGCGCGAACCGCTCGAAGACGGCGGGCAGCAGCTCCGGCGGGATGCCGGGCCCGTCGTCCCGGACCTCGACGACGACGGCCGCGCCCTCGGCCCGGACGCGGGCGGTGACGGTGGTCCCGGGCGGGGTGTGCGTCCGGGCGTTGGCCAGCAGGTTGAGCAGCACCTGCTGGAGCCGGGCCGCGTCGCCGCGTACGGCCGCCGGTTCGCCCTCCCCGGGCAGTTCGAGGCGCCAGCGGTGGTCGGGCCCGGCGGCGCGGGCGTCCCCGACGGCGTCCACGACCAGTGGGACGAGGTCGGTGCTCTCGTATGAGAGGGGGCGCCCGGCATCGAGCCGGGCGAGCAGCAGCAAATCCTCGACCAGGCCCGTCATCCGGGTCGCCTCGGACTCGATCCGGCCGAGTGCGTGCCGGGTGTCGGGCCCGCACTCCTCCCGTCCGCGCCGGGTCAGTTCGGCGTAGCCGCGGATGGAGGCGAGGGGGGTGCGCAGTTCGTGGCTGGCGTCGGCGACGAACCGCCGGACCCGGGTCTCGCTCTGCTGGCGGGCGTCGAGGGCCGCGTGGACGTGGTCGAGCATCCGGTTGAGCGCGGCGCCGACCTGCCCGGCCTCGGTACGCGGATCGGCCTCGGCCTCCGGGACCCGCTGGTGGAGCGCCACCTCGCCGCTGTGCAGCGGCAGCCGGGCGACCTGCTCGGCGGTGGCGGCGACCCGGCGCAGCGGCCGCAGCGCGATCCGTACCAGCACGGTCCCGGCGAGCGAGGCGGCGACGAGGGAGGCGCCGGTGAGGCTCAGCTCGACGAGGACGAGGGTGGAGAGGGCGTTCTCGACCTCGGTGAGCGGGATGCCGGTGAGGAAGGCGCCGTGGACGCCCTCCGCGTACACGACCCGGTACGAGCCGAGCCCGCCGGGCAGCTCGACGGTGTGCGGCCGGGAGTCGCGGGGGACGGCGGCGAGCGCGGTCCGCTGGCCCTCGTCCAGGTCCTCGACCGGGAAGCGGGGCCGCTCGCCCGCGCCGCCGCCGGCCACCTCCGTCGAGTACCCCGCCTCGGTGACCTTCCCGTCCTCGACGACGGCGCCGAGGGCGCCGATCGGGGAGCCCGGGTCGCCGAGGAAGGCGAGCGGTCCGCGGCCCCGGACCGGATCCGGCCCGACCGGCAGGACGGGCGGCCCGGCGGCCCGCCGGGCGATCCCCGTCAGCTGCTCGTCGGCCCGGTCGTAGAGGTAGGAGCGGTACGCGATGGTGGTGACCGTGCCGATGACGGCCGCGACGACCGCGATCAGCGCGACGGCGGAGACCACGAGCCGCGTCCGCAGCGACCACGGCCGCCGGGGACGGAGGCGCATGAGGACTACTCCCCCGGCTTGATGAGGTAACCGGCCCCCCGCCGGGTGTGGATCATCGGCGAGCGCCCGGCGTCGATCTTCCGCCGCAGGTAGGAGATGTAGAGCTCGACGACGTTGGCCTGACCGCCGAAGTCGTACGACCACACCCGGTCGAGGATCTGCGCCTTGCTGAGCACCCGGCGCGGATTGCGCATGAGGTACCGAAGGAGCTCGAACTCGGTCGCGGTGAGGTGGATCGAGTCGCCGCCCCGGGTGACCTCGTGGCTGTCCTCGTCGAGGGTGAGATCGCCGACCGTGAGCACCGACTCGCTGCGGGCCTGCGCGGCCCCGGAGCGGCGGATCAGCCCGCGCAGCCGGGCGACGACCTCCTCCAGGCTGAACGGCTTGGTGACGTAGTCGTCGCCGCCGGCCGTGAGCCCCGCGATCCGGTCCTCGACGGCGTCCTTCGCTGTCAGGAAGAGGACCGGAACCTCCGGCAGCTCACGCCGGATCGAACCGAGCAGGCTGAGCCCGTCGACGTCCGGGAGCATGATGTCCAGGATGACGACGTCGGGCCGGAACTCCCGCACGGCCCGCAGGGCGCCGGCGCCGTCGCCGGCGCTGCGGACCTGCCAGCCCTCGTAGCGCAGGGCCATGGAGAGCAGTTCGGAGAGGGACGCCTCGTCGTCGACGACGAGGACACGGACGGCGGTGCCGTCGGCACGGAGCAGATCGGCGCGGGCGCCACGGCGGGCTGATGTGCTGCGAGTGGTGACGGTCATGGTCCCCACGCTCGCCGCCGCTACTGAGATCCCCCTTGCGCTTTCCTGTGAATTCCCTGAGAAAGCGGGAGGAGAGAGGCCGGGCGAGGTTTCACGTGAAACAGGGCAGCCGTGGTTTCACGTGAAACGAACGGTTGGTCACGGTTTCACGTGAAACATCGCGGCACCGTTGTCGTGGAGGACGGCCCGGAGCCAGTCGTCGCCGAGCCCGAGCCGTTCGAGGGCGTGGAGCTGGTGGAGGTACGGGTACGGGATGTTCGGGAAGTCGGAGCCGAGCAGGACCCGGTCCTGGAGGTCGGCCAGCCGCTTGAGCGCGTCGCCCGGGAAGGGCGCCAGCCGCTCGCTGAAGTCCGTGAACGCCATGGTGGTGTCCAGGTGCACGCCCTCGTACCGCTCGGCGAGCCCGAGGAAGTCCTCGTACTCCGGCATGCCCATGTGGGCCACGACCAGCCGCAGCCGGGGGTGCCGGGCGAGCAGCGCGCCGACCGGTCCGGGACCGGTGAAGGCGCCGGGCGCGGGGCCGGAGCCGCAGTGGATGACGATCGGGGTCCCGCTCTCGGCGAGCAGCCCCCACACCCCGTCGAGCAGGGGGTCGTTCGGGTCGAAGCCTCCGACCTGGAGGTGCACCTTGAAGACCCGCGCCCCCGCGTCGAGCGCCTGCCGCACGTACGCGGCGGCTTCCGGCTCGGGGAAGAAGGTCGCGGTGTGCAGGCAGTCGGGCGTCCGGGCGGCGAAGTCCGCGGCCCAGGCGTTGAGCCAGGCGCCCATGCCGGGCTTGTGCGGATAGAGCATCGAGGTGAAGGCGAGCACCCCGAAGCCGCGGAGCAGCTCGACCCGCCGCGCCTCCTCCTCGCGGTAGGTGATGGGCCAGGGCTGCCCGGTCAGCGGCCCGACGGCGTCGAAGTAGGCCCACACCTTGTCGAGGACGTTCTTCGGCATGAAGTGCGTGTGGACGTCGACGAGCCCGGGCAGCCCGAGCCGCGCGACGAACCCCCGCACCGCTGCCGCCTCCTCCGCCGCGCCGGGTTCACTCCCGCTCAAAGCCGTAACTCCGCTCGACCTTCCCGATGTGGACGCTGTACGCCGTGTACCAGTGCTCCCGCCCGTACTCCTTCGCCGCCGTGTGCGCGGCGTCGAGGCGCCAGGCGTCGAGCGACTCCAGGTCACGGAAGTAGGCGACGGTGATGCCGAGACCGCCGGGCGTGCGGGCGGACTCGTACCCGAGGAAGCCGGGGACGGCGGCGACCCGCTCGCGCAGGGAGGCGGCGGTCTCGGCGTACCCCTCGGGGGCGTCGGGCCGCAGGGAGGTGAAGACAGCGGTGTAGTAAGGCGGTTCGAGTCCGGAGACCGGTTTCTGAGTCATGCGATCACCCTCGCCGGACCGGACGCCCGGTGTCCACGGCCGCCGGCCAAAGGGATCCAAGACTTTACGAAGCCCGCCGCCGCCCCTTCAGAACAACCCGCCCTGCTCTCCCCCGCCCCCGGCATCGCCCACAGCACCGACGGGCACACTCCAGACATCACCCTCCCCACCCCGCTCCAGCCCCCACCCCCCGAGCAGCCGCCCGTCGAGCACGAGGTGGCGCCCGCCGGGGTCGAGCAGATGCAGGTCGGGCCCGGCGGCGGCGAGCACCCGCCCGGTGACGACCCCGCCGTCGACGAGCTCGGTGACGGTCCCGTCGAGGGCGGGCAGCGAGCCGATGCCGAAGACGTCCTCGTGGTCGTACGCGGCGAACGGCAGCGCCTCCAGGGTCTCCCGCCATCCGCCGACCCCCAGGGCCCGCGCGTACAGCTCCTCGACCTCGCCCCGCCGGGCGGCGGCGTCCGGCAGACCGACCCGCAGGGCCCGCTTCCGCTCGTACGACACCCGGTCGGGCACTCCGAGCACCTGCCGCAGCACCTCCTCGGTCCGCCGGCGGCCATCAGCGGCCCGCGTCCGAGCCAGCAGAAGGTGACGGCCCCCTGTTCGAGGAGCCGGACGGACCCCCGGTGCTCCCCGGTGATCCCGACCTTCACGGTGCCGGCCCCGAACCAGGCGAGGTAGACCCGGTAGGGCCGGGGGTCGTCGGCGAAGGTGTCGGCGGCGACGGAATGAACCCGGTCGAGCCGCGCACACTCGCCACACAGCCCGCCGGTGGACCGCCCCGGCACGGCGGCCCCGCCAGGACAGGGGTTCCCCCGCGCTCCAGGACAGACCCGCCCACCCACGGCCCGGAAGGCGAGCGCCCGCCCGTACACGACCGGACTCACCCGACCGCCCCACCACCGAAGCCCGGCGGACCCCCCGGCCCACCCGAGCCCACCACTCCGCCACACGCCCGACGTCCCCTCTCTCCGCCTCCTCAGGGAAGCACGTAGATCCGGGTCCCGTCCGGGCAGGGATCACCGACCTCGCGCATGCAGCCGCGTTCGATGAGCAGCCGGACGCAGTCGCGGACGCGGTCGCCGGAGAGGCCGGTGCGCCGGGTGACGTCCTGCGGGCGGCAGCGGACGCCGCCGCGGACGAGGGCGGGGGCGAGACAGCTGGCGACGGCCCGCATGTCGCCGCTGATCTCCCAGGACTCGACGAGCTCCTGCGCGCTGAGCCGGGACGGCCCTTCGGCGCCGCGCTGGCGGGGGACGGCGAAGGCCCTCTCAAGGGAGTCGGCGACCCTTGAGAGGCTGTGCCGCGCCTCCCGCAGCAGTTCCGCACAGCCGGCGAAGTCCACGGAATCCTCGTCGAACCGCCCCTCCAGCCGGACGAGGACGTCGACGAGCTCGGGCGGCAGCACGAACCCGCCGTGTGCGGGCGCCGGTTCGAGCCCGTACCCGCCGTGCCGCTGCACCTCGGCCACCAGCTCGCCCACCCAGGACCGGAACGGCCCGGCCTCGGGCGACCGGCAGGCGGTGACGAGCTGCACGAGCCCGGCGAGGCTCACCATGCGCGCCGTCCCGCGGATGCCACTGCGCGCGAGTATCTCCGGGCTCGGCGCCAGCTCCCGCGCAGGCGCCAGGCACCAGACGGGCAGCGCCACACTCCGCAGCGCCTCCCGCGGCCCCGGGTACCCGAGCCGCCGGGCCACGTCCACGAGCGGGAACCAGTGCGCCCCGTCGACGGCGGTCAACCGCCTCAACCGCCCCCCGGCGGCGGCCCGTACGAAGTCATCGATGTCGATCGCGTCCAACGATCATCACCTCCACCCGGCACGTTAGGACGAAGGCATATTCAAATGACATGCACATCGGACGGATTCACCCAAAAGGGGAAGGCCCCGGCTAAACCGAGGCCCTCCCAGAGCGTCCGAGTCTCCGTCAGCGGGCCACGAACTGCGTGAGAATCGCCTGCACCTCATAGATGTCCACACCCTTGGTGAACGTCTTGGTGACGGGCAGCGCCTGCCCCGAGATCCAGATCTTCAGCTCGGCGTCGAGATCGAAGGTGCCGGCCGTCTCGACGGCGAAGTGCGTGATGCTCCGGTACGGGATCGAGTGGTACTCGACCTTCTTGCCGGTGATCCCCTGCTTGTCGACGAGCACGAGCCGCCGGTCCGTGAAGAAGATGACGTCACGGATCAGCAGATACGCGGCGTTCACCTGCTCCCCCTGCCCGAGCAGCCGCGCGTAGTCCTGCTGCGCCTGCGCCGGCTCGATCGCGTGCGCGTTCCCGAAGAGCGCCATACCGATACCCCCCACTTTCAGTCACGAATACGATCATCCGAACCTAACCGCACCCCCCACCCCCCTGGCAACGCCCCGCCTCGCGTTCCCGCTCCCTGGGGTCGAGGCGAGTCGAATTGAGTACGGGTACTCACGCCGGAGTCACGGTCCGCCAAGAGCATGGGGAGCACCACACCTCCGGGGGGGGAATCGATGAACGCTCGCACCCTGTTCCGTCTGACCTTCGCCAACGCCGCTTCCGCCGTCTACCTCGGACTCGTCGGCGCGTCCGTCGTGTTCGAGGTGGTCGCCGCGCTGTTCGAGGACCCCGGAATGGTCGGGATATGGCCGCTCCTTCTCACCGCCCCCACCTCCTTGCCGGCCACAGAGGGCATCGAGGCGCTCGGGGGCACGGCCGCGTCCGACTGGTCCCTGGTCGGCGGGGTCGCCATCGGCGCCCTGGTCCAGTCGTTCGCCCTGGGAGCGACCCTGGAGGCCCTGCGCGGCCCTCGCCAAGAGCTCCCCCGCCCGAACCGCGGCTGAACCGCTCTCCTCCTTGATCGCCATGACGAGGGAGGTCTCCGCCGAGGCGAGCGAGGAGGGGTGCGTACCGCGTACCGCGATCGGGACGGCTGCCGCACTTCGCCGCCGCACGACCCGGCAACGCAAGAGGCCCGGACTCTCGTCCGGGCCTCTCAGCTGTGTGCACTCGGCAGGATTCGAACCTGCAACCTTCTGATCCGTAGTCAGATGCTCTATCCGTTAAGCTACGAGTGCTTGTTTTTAGTTCTTGTCTCCGTTTCCCGGCCCTTTCGGCCCGCTGTCCCGGCGACAGGAAGAACATTACATGAGTCCCGGCGTCATGTGAAATCCGATTACCCAACCCCCTCTGACCTGCGGAAACGCCGCCCGGGGAGGGAGTGGAGGAGGGGGGCGGACCGAAGGGTTCCGAGGTCCGGAAGGCGGCGAAAGGCGCCGAAAGAGACCGGGGTCACAGGCTGCGGGCCAGGAGGGGCGGAAGGTGCGGCCGGGAACGGCGGAAGCCCCGGCCGTCGGGCCGGGGCTTCCTGGGGGCGGAGGCGGAGGGATTTGAACCCTCGATGGGCGGTAAAGCCCAAACCGCATTAGCAGTGCGGCGCCATAGACCGGACTAGGCGACGCCTCCTCGCATCCCGCGCGGGGTGCGTGCAGATGATGACACAGGCGAGCCTCGTGTCACCAATCGCTTTCACCGTACGAAGACTTGATCCCCAAGCTCCCGGAGGAGGTGCGGACTGCATCCGGTCGGCTGGTCCGGGCGCTCCGGCGTGGTCGCCTCGCGGCGGCTCATCCGGGGTTGCTCGGGGCCGTTCCGGAATTCGGGGAGCAGAGGCACGGCCTGGGCCGTACTGCCGCGCGATCCGTACCGGCGAGCCGGTGACGGACACGATGCGGTTGACTCCCACGGGCGCTCTTCTACGCCCACCCCGAAGGGCACTACAACGCTACCAGAAACACGGAGCACCTCTTATATGCGGGCGGGGCCCGGGACAAAGGCCCGGGGCGTCCTCTGGCCCTCCTCCTCTTTCCCTGGCTCCCGGGGGCGCAACGCCGTATCGCCCGCCGCGTTAGAGGGGGTGTCCGGTCGGTCTTTCGCCTTCTCGTTCGGAGTCGCCCCATGCTGCTGCGCAGTCTCGTCCTCGCCACCGCCCTCGCCGGGACCGCCGCCGGGGTCGCCTCCGCCGTGCCGTTGCCGCCGCTGCCGGGGCTGCCGCTGCTCTCGTCGCCCCAGGCCTCGCCCGACGCGTTGACGGTGGAGGTCTCCGGGAGCGGGCATCCGGAGGCCGACGGGAGGTGGGAGCTGAGGTGCGGGGAGGGGGCGGGGGGCGATCATCCGGCGGCCGCGCGGGCCTGTGAGCGCCTGGCGGGGTTCGCGCGGGCCGGGGAGGATCCCTTCGCGCCGGTGGCGGCGGACCGGTTCTGCGCGCAGGTGTACGGCGGGGCGGTGACCGCCCAGGTGACGGGCGTCTGGCAGGGGCGGCGGGTCGACGCCCGTTTCTCGCGTGCGAACGGCTGCGAGATCGAGCGCTGGGAGAACGCGGAGCCGCTCCTTCCGAGCGTCCGGGGCTGAGGGCCGGGGGCGCCGTTAGACTCCCTCCGTGACAGGGCCGCCGCCCGAGGGGCAAGATGGGGCCGGCCCGCCGTCACGGCACATGCCGGGCGGCGAACACCGCGGGCACACCCCGCGGGCAAGTGCAGGGCGTCAGGGAGGAAGCGTCGTCGTGAGCAGCAGGCCATCCCGAGGCGCTGCTCGCCTCGCAGCCATACTCGACGCCCTTCCCGACGGTCTCGTGCTCGTCAACTGCAACGGCACGGTCGTCAACGCCAACACCATCGCCCTCGGCATGTTCGAGACCCCCGGCACCGCGCTCGTCGGGCGCGGGCTGCTCGATCTGCTGCCCGACTTCGACTCCCGGCTCATCCCCGGGTCGATGCGCCGCCCCGACCCCGCGGACGAGCGCGGCCGGACCAAGCCGATGCGGATGATCGCCCGCCGGACCGACGGCGGCGAGTTCCCGGTCGAGGTGACCAGCGCCAGCCTGGAGGACGGGCGCGAGGCGTACGACTCGTACAGCGGCTACACCGGTGACGAGCTGCTGATGCTCGTGGTCCGCGACCTCACCGGCACCCTCGACACCGAGGCCGAGCTGGCCCGCTCGCAGCGCCAGACCGAGATGATCCTGCGGGCCGCCTCCGAGGGGGTCGTCGGCACGGACACCGAGGGCCGGGTCGTCCTCGTGAACCCCGCCTTCGCGCAGATCCTCGGCTACCGGGCCGGCGAGCTCGGCGGCGCCGAGCTGCACCCGCTGATCCTCGCCAAGCGCGCCGACGGCACCCCCTTCCCGTACGAGGAGTCCCCGCTCGCCGACACCCTCAAGTCCGGCCGCAAGCACCGGGTGCGCGGGCAGGTCCTGTGGTCGAAGAGCGGGGAGCGCGTGCCCGTCGACCTGACGACGGCGCCGGTGCGGGACGGGGACCAGCTCGTCGGCGCCGTGATGACCTTCACCGACCGCAGGCCGTACGAGGAGCTGGTCGAGAAGCACGCCGCCGAGCTCGCCGACCGGGCCGAGCGGCACGCGGCCGAGCGCGAGCAGCAGGCGGAGAGGTACGCGGCGCTCGCCTCCCGGCACGCCCAGCTGACCGCCGTCCTCGCCGAGTCGCTGCGCGGTCCCCTGGAGGAGCTGCGGAGCGAACTGGGTTCGCTCGCCGCCGACGACGGCGTCCAGCTGTGGCCCGAGGCCAACCAGGTGCTGCACCACCTGGTCGCCGGGTACGCCCGGATGACCGCCCTCGTCGACAACGTCCTCGGCTACCAGCGCCTGGACGCCGGCGAGGAGGAGCTCGACAAGAAGGTCGCGCTGCTCGACGCGATCGTGACCGGCGGCATCGACGCGGCCGTGGAGCTGATCGGTCCCGGCCGGGCGCAGTTCGCCGTGCACGCGCCGCCGATCGAGGCCGAGGTCGACGCCGGCCGGCTGACGACCGCGCTCGCCCACCTCGTCGCGGACGTCGCCGGGGTCGACGCCACCGGCAAGACCCGCGCCCCGGCGCCGGGCGCCGCCGCCCCCGCCGACTCCACGATCGTGGTCGCGGCGGCGCAGCGCGGCGAGGTCGTCCGCATCGAGGTCCGCGGCCCGTACGCGGGCGGCGACCCGGTCCACGGCCCCATCGTGCGCGGCATCGTGGCGGCGCACGGCGGTGTCGTGCAGACCCACGAGGTGCCGGGTACGAGCGGCGGCACCTACGTCCTGGAGGTGCCGATCGGCGCCGGGCGGGGAACCGTCCCCGCGCCCGAGCCGAAGCCGAAGCCGGAGCCGGAGTCTGAGCCGGGGACCGTGTCCGACGTGCCCGCGCTGCCCGCGCAGGCGTCCGGGCCGGTGGACGGCGGGACCGTCGGCGGTCCCGGGCGGCGCCGGGCCCGGCGCGGGTCCACGGACGCCTTCCTGGAGAGCGCGACCGCACCGGAGAGCGGTGGCGGACGCCGCCGGGCCCGTACGGAGGAGACCGCGGGCCCCGCCGAACTGATCCCCGCCCAGCAGTCCGCGGGCGTCGAACCGACCGGCCGCCGCCGTGGCCGCCCGGCGGAGGGCTCCGTGGTGACCGCCGCCGAGGGCGCCCAGGAACGGGCCGCGCTCGGTGCCGCCGTGCCGCCGCAGGGCGTCCCCGTCGACCCGTCCGGCGCCCCCGCGCTGACGCCGGCGCTGCCCACCGCGCCGCAGGGCGCGGTCGCCGTGGCCGCTGTCGAGGCCGCCGGGGCCGAGCGGCCGACCGGGCGCCGGCGGCGTGCGCTCGCCGCCGCGCAGGAGCGCGCCGCGGCCGCCGAGGCGGGGCCGCGGACGCCGTTCGCGCTGCCGCCCGCCGACGCCGACCGCGAGCTCCCGGCGGACGTACCACCGGCCGGAAGCGACCATGAGGCCGTACGGGACCTGCCCGTCGGGCACACTCCCCCGCAGTCGCACCCCCTCCCGCCGGTTCCCGAGGTCCCGCAGGCCATGCCGGTACCGGCCGCCGCGCCCGCTCCCGTACCGCCGACGCCGCCGACGCCGCCGACACCGGGGGCCACGGCGGCGGCGCCCACGGACGGGACCGGGACCGGTTCCGTACCGCTGCCTCCCGAGCTGCCGATGCCGAACCCGATGCCCGCCCCGGCCCCGGCTCCGACTCCGACGGCTGCCCCCGCCCCGACTCCGGCGCCTGCCCCCGCCCCGGCTCCCCTGCCGAAGGACTCCACGCAGGGGCGCGCGTTCAGCGTGCGCACGCTCGGGCAGGGGGTGCCGTTCGCGCCGCCGGCGCAGGCCGGGACGCCCGTGGCCGCGCCGTCGAGCGGCTCGGGCCGGCGCCGCAAGCTCGCGGCGCCGCCGGAGGTCGACCCGCCGGCTCCGGCGGCCGTACCGGCACCCGTACCCCCGTCCGTACCGGCACCCGAACCGCTCGGGCTTCCGGACGCCGCCGGGTCCGAGGGGCGGGGGCGCGCGTACGCGATAGGGGCGCCCGCCGAGGGGTCCGCCGAGGGGCCCGAGCCGCTCGACGGTCCCGGGGGCGCGGTCGAGGTCGTCAACCGGCCCGCGCCGCTGCCCGTCGACGACGAACTGCCGCCGGAGCCGCTCGACAACCCGCGCCGGCTGCTCGTCTGGCCCGCGCCCGACGTGACCACCCAGCAGGCGCTGAGCGACCGCGGCTACCGGCCGGTGATCGTGCACTCCCGCGAGGAGGTCGACGCGCAGATCGCCGCCTTCCCCGCCGCGCTCTTCGTCGACCCGCTGACCGGACCCATCACCCGGACCGCGCTCCAGTCGCTGCGCCAGGCGGCCGTCGCCGCCGAGGTGCCGGTGCTGCTCGCGGCCGGGCTCGGGCAGGCGGGCCGGGAGGAGGCGTACGGCGCCGATCCCGCCGTCCTGCTCAAGGCGCTCGCGCCGCGCGACAGCGAGCAGCACCCCTCACGGGTGCTCGTCATCGAGGAGGACGAGCACATCGCGGGCGCCCTCTCCGCCGCCCTGGAGCGGCGCGGGATGCAGGTGACGCGGGCGGCCGCGGACAGCGAGGCGGTGGCGGTGGCCGGCGAGCTCCGGCCGAACCTGGTGGTCATGGACCTCATGCAGGTGCGCCGCCGACGGGCCGGGATCATCGACTGGCTGCGGGCGAACGGGCAGCTCAACCGCACCCCGCTGGTCGTCTACACCTCGACGGGACTCGACCCCGAGAAGCTGCCGGAGCTGTCCTCGGGGGAGACGGTGCTCTTCCTGGCCGAGCGCTCCAACAGCGCCGAGGTCCAGGCCAGGATCGTCGACCTGCTGGCGAAGATCGGCACCAACTGAGGCAGAAGACCGGTACCGACTGGGGCAGAGGGGAGGGCCGTTCCCCGGCCCTCCCCTCTGCCGCCCTCAGATCTGCGTGACGTCCAGCTCGCCCTCCGCGTACTGCCTGCGGATGACCTTCTTGTCGAACTTGCCGACGCTGGTCTTCGGGACCGCCGGCACGATCGCCCAGCGCTCCGGCAGCTGCCACTTGGCGATGCCGCCCTCGGTGGCGAGGAAGTCCCGCAGGGTCGCGTAGTCGGCCTCCGCGCCCTCCTTGAGGACGACGGTCGCGAGCGGGCGCTCGCCCCACTTCTCGTCGGGGACGGCGACGACGGCGGCCTCGGCGACGGCCGGGTGGGCCATGATCGCGTTCTCGATCGCGACGCTGGATATCCACTCCCCGCCGGACTTGATGACGTCCTTGGCGCGGTCGGTGAGGGTGAGGTAGCCGTCGGGGCTGATCACGCCGACGTCGCCGGTCTTGAGCCAGCCGTCCTCGCTGAACTTGTCCTCGGGGCGTACCGGGTCGGCGCCGACGCCGCCGAAGTACGCGCCCGCGATCCAGGTGCCGCGCACCTCCAGCTCACCGGCGGACTCACCGTCCCAGGGCAGGTGCTCGCCGCCGGGGCCGACGAGCCGGCCCTCGACGCCCGCGGGGAAACGTCCCTGCGTGACGCGGTATGGCCACTCCTCCTCCGGGGTCAGCCCGGCCGGCGGGTGCGCCATCGTGCCGAGCGGGGAGGTCTCCGTCATGCCCCAGGCGTGGCAGAGGCGGACGCCCAGCTTGTCGTACGCCTCCATGAGGGAGGGCGGGCAGGCGGCGCCGCCGATGGTGACCTGCTTCATGGAGGAGAGGTCGCGCGGGTTCGCGGTGACCTCGGCGAGCAGGCCCTGCCAGATGGTGGGGACGGCGGCGGCGTGGCTCGGCTTCTCGCGCTCGATCATCTCGGCGAGCGGGGCCGGCTGGAGGAAACGGTCCGGCATGAGCATGTTGATGCCGGTCATGAAGGTGGCGTGCGGAAGCCCCCAGGCGTTCACGTGGAACTGCGGGACCACGATCAGGGTCGTGTCCTTGTCGGTGAGGCCCATCGACTCGGTCATGTTCACCTGCATGGAGTGCAGGTAGATCGAGCGGTGGGAGTAGACGACGCCCTTCGGGTCGCCGGTGGTGCCGGAGGTGTAGCACATGGCGGCGGCCGTGCGCTCGTCGAGCTCGGGCCAGTCGTACGTCGTCGGGCGGCCCGCGATCAGCTCCTCGTACTCGTGGACGCGTGGCGCGGCGCCCTCCAGGAGGGAGCGGTCGCCGGGGCCCGCGACGACGACGTGCTCGACCGTCGGCAGGTGCGGCAGGAGCGGGGCGAGGAGCGGCAGCAGGGAGCCGTTGACGAGGACGACCCGGTCGGCGGCGTGGTTGACGATGAAGACCAGCTGCTCGGGGGGAAGGCGCAGGTTGAGCGTGTGCAGGACGGCGCCCATGGAGGGGATCGCGAAGTACGCCTCGACGTGCTCGGCGTTGTTCCACATCAGCGTCGCCGTCGCCTCGCCCGGCTGGACGCCCAGCTCGTCGCGGAGGGCGTTCGCGAGCTGGGCGGTGCGGTCGCCGATCTCGGCGTAGGTGCGGCGCTGCGGCTCCGGCTCACCGGTCCAGGTCGTGACGGTGGACCTGCCGTGGACCCGTCGGCCGTGTTCGAGGATGCGGCTGAGGGTGAGCTGTACGTCCTGCATGGTGCTGTACACGGGGCGTCCTCCCGGTGGGCGCTACGTGGCAGTAAGGGTGTGCAGATTCTGCGCACGTACCGCGCGGTATGTCACTACCCGGGAGTACTGAAATTGCCAGTGATCGCTGGCGGATGCCGGCGCTGTCCGTTCGGCGTAGGCCGACGGGACGGGGTACGCCCGCTCAGCGGCCGGCGCCCGCCGTGAGCTCCGGGTCCTCGCGCAGGCGGCCCAGGGCGCGGGAGACCGCGCTCTTCACCGTGCCCACGGAGACCCCGAGCACCTCGGCCGTCTGGGCCTCGCTGAGGTCCTCGTAGTACCGCAGGACGACCATCTGCCGCTGCCGCTCCGGAAGCTTCATCACGGCGCGCCACATGGCGTCGTGCAGCACCTGGCGCTCGGCCGGGTCCGGCTCGGGCAGCCCGGCGGGCTCCGGCAGCTCGTCGCAGGCGAACTCCTCGACCTTGCGCTTGCGCCACTGCGAGGTGCGGGTGTTCACCAGGGCCCGGCGCACGTACCCGTCGAGGGCCCGGTGGTCCTCGATCCGCTCCCAGGCGACGAAGGTCTTGGCGAGCGCGGTCTGGAGCAGGTCCTCGGCGTCGCTCGGGTTCGCGGTCAGCGAGCGGGCGGTGCGCAGGAGCAGCGGCCCCCGTGCCCGTACGAACGAGGAGAAGGAGGGGTACGCGAACGGGCTCGGGCCCTGGCGCGGCGAGGTGCGCGGGGCGGTGCGCTGCGCGGGCCGCCCGGCGGCCGTCGAGGCGGCGGCGCAGACGGGGCCAGTGGGTGGCGGAGTCATGGTTCCACGCTAGGAGCGGAGGGGTGCCGGGCGGATCGGCCCCAGGTCCCGAACCCCGCTCCCCCTCAAGTCGGAGTCCCCGGGGTGCCCCCACCTCCTCTGGGTGGAGCCGCCGTCACCCCGGGGGTGAGGGGCGTCCGGGGAACCGCCTGGGAGACCGGCTGGGAGACCGCCCGGGGAACCGCCTGGGAGACCGGCTGGGAGACCGCCCGGGGAACCGCCTGGGGGACCGGCTGGGAGACCGCCCGGGGAACCGGCTGGGAGACCGCCCGGGGAACCGCCCCCTCCGCCGACCGTCGGGCGTCCTCATGTGTCCGTGCCGAGGACGAGGCCCGAGGTCGGCACCCCCGTACCGGCCGTGACCAGGGCGCGGGCCGCCCCGGGTACCTGGTTCACCGAGGTGCCCCGCAGCTGCCGGACCGCCTCCGCGATGCCGTTCATGCCGTGGAGGTACGCCTCGCCGAGCTGCCCGCCGTGGGTGTTGAGCGGCAGCGCGTCCGCCGCGACGAAGTCGCCGCCCTCCCCCGGCCCGCAGAAGCCGAACTCCTCCAGCTGCATGAGCACGAAGGGGGTGAAGTGGTCGTAGAGGATGCCCACGTCGATGTCGGAGGGGCGGAGTCCGGAGCTCCGCCACAGCTGCCGCGCCACCACCCCCGTCTCGGGCAGGCCGGTCAGCCCGTCCCGGTAGAAGCTGGTCATGGCCTCCTGCCCGCGGCCCGCCCCCTGGGCGGCGGCGAGGACGACGGCGGGCGGGTGCCGCAGGTCGCGGGCGCGCTCGGGGGTGGTGACGACGATCGCCTGGCCGCCGTCGGTCTCCTGGCAGCAGTCGAGGAGGCGGAGCGGCTCCGCGATCCAGCGGGAGGCGGCGTGGTCGGCGAGGGTGATCGGCCTGCCGTGGAACCAGGCGGCGGGGTTGGTCGCCGCGTACCGGCGGTCGGTGACGGCGACGTGCCCGAAGACCTCCGGGGTGAGCCCGTAGGCGTGCAGGTAGCGCTGGGCGGCCATGGCGACCCAGGAGGCGGGGGTGAGCAGCCCGAAGGGCAGCTGCCAGCCGAGCGCGACGCCCTCGGCGGACGGCTCGCGCCGCTGCACGCCGGAGCCGAAGCGGCGCCCGGACCGCTCGTTGAAGGCCCGGTAGCAGACGACCACTTCGGCGATCCCGGCGGCGACGGCGAGCGCGGCCTGCTGGACGGTGGCACAGGCGGCGCCGCCGCCGTAGTGGACGCGGGAGAAGAAGGAGAGCTCGCCGATGCCGGCCGCCTGGGCGACGGTGATCTCGGGGCTGGTGTCCATGGTGAAGGTGACGAGCCCGTCCACGTCCCCGGGGGCGAGCCCGGCGTCGTCGAGGGCGGCGCGCACCGCCTCGACGGCGAGGGAGAGTTCGCTGCGGCCGGAGTCCTTGGAGAACTCGGTCGCGCCGATGCCGGCGACGGCGGCCCGGCCGCCGAGGCCGTCGGGGCGGAGCGGGCTCATCGGGACACCTCCACGGTGACCGTGCCGGTGACGTGCCGGCCGAGACCGTTGGCCCCGGTGACGCGGACGAGCGCGGTGGCGGTGCCGTCCGGGCCGTCCGTCACCTCGGTCACGGTCCCGGTCAACGTCAGGGTGTCGCCGGGGCGGTTGGGGGCGCCGAGCCGGATGGCGACCCGGCGGAGCACCGCGCGCGGGCCGAAGTGGTCGGTGACGTACCGGCCGACGAGTCCGTTGGTGGTCAGGATGTTCATGAAGATGTCCGGGGAGCCCTTCTCCCGGGCGGCCTCGGCGTCGTGGTGCACGTCCTGGTAGTCGCGGGAGGCGACGGCCCCGGCGACGATCAGGGTGCGGGTGACGGGGATCTCCAGCGGCGGCAGTACGTCTCCGGCCTTCATGACGTCTCCGGCCTTCATATCGAGCCTCCCCGTGCGAGCAGGTCGCCGAGTTCGGCGAGGAGTTCGGTGCCGGCGCCCAGATAGGCGTCGAGCTGCCGGCCCCAGAGGAAGTGCCGGTGGACGGGGTGGTCGAGGTCGGCGCCCATGCCGCCGTGGAGGTGCTGGCCGCTGTGCACGACCCGCTTCCCCGCCTCGGACGCCCACCAGGCGGCGGTCAGCGCCGCCCCGGCGCAGTCGAGGCCCGCGTCGGACCGCCAGGCCGCCTCGTAGGCGGTGACCCGGATGGACTCGGTGTCCATGTGGGCGTCGGCGGCCCGTAGTTGCACCGCCTGCCGGGTCGCGAGCGGCCGCCCGAACTGCTCCCGTACGGAGGTGTACGCGACGGCCCGGGCCAGCGACCCGGCGCAGACCCCCGCCTGGAGACCGGCGAAGGCGGTACGGGCGGCGGCGAGCACATCCTCGTACGGCCCCGCTCCCTCCCCCGCCCCGAGCCGCTCGGCGGGCGTCCCGTCGAGCACAAGCCGCCCGGCCGCCCAGGGCGCGGTCAGCTCGACGGGCTCGACGCCCGCGTCACCGACGTCTTCGGTTCGCACCAGCCACAGGGTCCGGTCCGTGTCCGGTACGAGCACGTGGGTGGCGTCGCGCAGCCACGGCACCCAGGTGACGCCGCCGGTGAGCCGCCCGTCGTACGCCGTGACCGCCCCGGTCGCCGGGAAGGCGCCGGTCGCGACGGCCGTCCCGTCGCGCAGCCCCGGCAGCAGGCGGGCGCGCTGCTCCTCGGTGCCGTGCCGGGCGACGGCGAGGATCCCGTACACGCCGGTCGCGGCCAGCGGGACCTGGGCGGTCACCCTTCCCTGCTCCTCCAGGAGGAGGACGAGGCCGAGCAGGCCGATCTCCTCGACGGCGGCGGGCAGTCCGGCCGCGCTCAGCGCCTTCCACAGCTCGGCGTCCGTGCCGGTGCCTGCGGCGGCGAGCCGCTCGTGCGTGGAGAGGTCGCCGAGGATCCGGGCGGCAAGGTCCCGCGCGGCCTCCTGCTCCTCGGTGGGCGTGAAGTCCATGTCAGCGGCTCCCCTCCTACGGCTCTACGGCATCTACGGCACTTACGGCGCTTACGGCACTTACGGCGCGGAAGACGGGCAGCTCCAGCTCCTCGTCGGCCCGCAGGAACTCCAGCCGGACCGGCATCCCGATCCGGACCTTGTCGTACGGCACCCCCACCACGTTGCTGATCATCCGGACGCCCTCGGCCAGTTCGATCAGGCCGACCGCGTACGGGGGGTCGAAGGCGGGGAAGGGCGGGTGGTGCATGACCACGTACGAGTAGACGGTCCCCTCGCCGCTCGCCTCGACGGTGTCCCACTCCGCCGCACCGCAGTCGTCGCACCCCGGCAGCCAGGGGAAGCGGAGGGTCCCGCAGGCCGTGCACCGCTGGATCAGCAGCCGGTGCGCGGCGACGCCCTCCCAGAAGCCGGCGTTGTCCCGGTTGATCACGGGGCGGGGCCGCAGGGGCCGCTCCGGGGGCTCCGGAGGCTTCGGGAGCTCTGGAGGCTTCGGGGGGCGGGTGGCGGGGGCGTACTTGAGGATCCGGAAGCGGTGCGTCCCGGCGAGCTCGCCGCCGGCCCGTACGTCCGTCCGCGTGGTCACGAAGTGCCCGATGCCCAGCTTGGTGGTCTTGCGCGGCGAGACGGACTCGACGATCGCGTCGAAGGTGATCTCGTCGCCGGGGCGGAGCGGCCGCAGGTACTCCTGCTCGCAGTCGGTGGCGACCACCGAGGTGTACCCGGCGCCGTCGAGGAGGCCGAGCAGCTCCGCGTACGCCTCGGAGCGGTCCTCGTTCCCGGAGAGGCCGCCCATCGTCCACACCTGGAGCATGGTCGGCGGCGCCACCGCGTCCGGCCCCCGGTACGCCGGGTGCGTGTCCCCCATGGCCTCGCACCAGTGCCGGATCATCGGCAGGTTCACCGGATCCTTGCCCCGCCCGGCGGTGGCGGCGGGCCTGCCCTCGTAGGCCTTCAGCCGCTCGTACAGCCGGTCCTCCGGTCCCCCGGCCGGCCGCTCCCGCCCCTCCCCGCTCATCGCCGTCCCCTTCCCCGCATGCCGAGTCGTGCCCGCGCGACGATCTCCCGCTGCACCTCGCTCACCCCGCCCCCGAAGGTGTTGATCTGGGCGGCCCGGTTCATGCGCTCCAGCTCGCCGCCGTCGGCCTCCCCCGGCGATCCCGCCCGTACCGTCCCCGCCTCACCGGTGATCTCCTGGCAGATCCGGTAGACCTCCACCGCCGATTCGGTTCCCGCGAACTTCACGCCGCTGGCGTCCCCGGGGGTCAGCCTGCCGGCGCCCACGTCCCCCACCAGACGCCAGTTGAGCAGGCGTGTCGCCGCCAGCCGGGCGTGTGCCTCGGCCGCTCGTATCCGCACCCACGGCTCGTCGATCCGGCGCCGGCCCGTCACCGGATCGGGGGTGCGGGCGCGGTCGAGCGCGGCGGCGAAGAAGTCCTCGGCCTGCATGCCGATCGCGGCGAGCGCTACCCGCTCGTGGTTGAGCTGGTTGGTGATGAGCCCCCAGCCGCCGTTCTCCTCGCCGACGAGGTTCCCGGCCGGGACCCGGACGCCGTCGTAGTAGGTCGCGGTCGTGGTGAGCCCGCCGACGGTCTCGATCGGGGTCCAGGAGAAGCCCGGGGCGTCGGTGGGGACGAGGAGGAGGGAGATGCCCCGGTGCGGGGGTGCCTCGGGGTCGGTGCGGCAGGCGAGCCAGATCCAGTCGGCGTTCTGCGCGTTGGAGGTGAAGATCTTCTGCCCGTCGACGACCCAGGAGTCGCCGTCGCGCACCGCCCGGGTACGGAGCGAGGCCAGGTCCGTACCGGCCTCGGGCTCGCTGTAACCGATGGCGAAGACGCACTCGCCGCGCAGGATCCGGGGCAGGAAGGCGGCCTTCTGCTCCTCGGTGCCGTACCGCATGAGGGTGGGGCCCACGGTGTTGAGGGTGACCATCGAGACGGGGGCGCCGGCCCGGTACGCCTCGTCGAAGAAGACGAACTGCTCGTCGGGACCGCGCCCCTGCCCGCCGTACTCCTCGGGCCAGCCGAGGCCGAGGAGCCCGTCGGCTCCGATCCGCCGCAGCAGCCGGCGCTGGGCGGGGCCGTCGGTCGCCGGGGGCGGCCCGTCGGGCATCGTCTCGCGGAAGTACGCGCGGAGTTCGGCGCGCAGCCGGAGCTGCCGCTCGGTCGGGGCGAGGTGCACGGGACGGCCTCCCGGTGGGGACGACGAAGGTTTCTGACTGTCCGTCAGATACGGTCACCGTGTCAAGGTCGCCGGTCGCACTCCCCGGTCGCCCCCCCGTCGCACTCCCCCGTACGGAACGGGGAGGGCGGGAAACGGCGAGGCGGCCTGTGCGCCGGTGCCGAAGCACCGCCGCACAGGCCGCCGTTCACACCGCGGTCACGCCCCCTCGGGCCGGCCCCGTGGGGTCGTCACCACCACGGGTAGAAGTTGACGACGTTGTTCGACTGGGCGATGTGGGTGAAGGCGGAGCCGTTCACACTCGCCGTGTTGTTCTGGTTGGAGGCACCGGAGCCGGTCGCCACCTGCTGCGTGGTGGTCGAGTTGCCGTTGTTGTCGCCACCCACGCCGCTGCCGATGATGGTGGCGACGCTCGTGTTCGATCCGTCGTCCGCGAAGCCGCCGTTGTCGGCCTGCGCCACGCCGCCGAAGAAGGCGACGGCGAGCGGCAGGGCGGCGACGGCGGCGACGATGCGGGCGGTACGGATGCTTGCCATGTCTGTTCCTCCGGGAACTGAAGCCAGTCTGCTGTGCACGGATTTGCTGATCACTGAAGGAAGGCCGTGAACTCCGGCCCTGACCAAGGTGGTTGGCCTACCGCCCCGGTCGGTCGTTCTCTGCTCGACGTCGCGAATCCAGAGTTGCCCACCGAATCCCCGGCGAACCACCCCGGACGGTCGTATTCCCCCGCAAGCGTGAGGACAAGCCGATAAACCCTTCGTAACCGAGAAAGCTCCAGTTCACGACGGGGAGGGGGAGCGAAACTCCCCTGGATCCGGTGCGCCGCAAGGGAGGAAGCGTTCCGCCAGAACCCCCGGCAAAACGGACGGGGAACGCCCGTGGCACCCCACGCCCGTTCGAACGCATCTCGCGCACAGGGAAAGGAATTTCGAGCAGGATTCTCTGCTCGGCTCGGCCCGGACCGGCTCAGCTCAGCGGCTCAGCCCGGACCGGCTCAGCTCGGCCCGGACCGGCTCGGCCCGGACCGGCTCGGCCCGGACCGGCTCAGCTCAGCTCAGCTCAGCTCAGCGGCTCTCGTCTTCGCCCGCGTCCCCGACCGCCGCCTCGAAAGCCGCGTACGCGGTCGCGTCGAAGAGCACGAACCGCACCTCCTCCACGGCGGTGTCCGCCGCCCGTACCGTCTCGACCGCGATCCGCGCGCCGTCGTCGATCGGCCAGCCGTAGACGCCCGTGGAGATGGCGGGGAACGCGACCGTACGGTCTCCCAGCTCGTCCGCCACCCGCAGGGACTCCCGGTAGCAGGAGGCCAGCAGCTCCGACCGGTCCTCGCCCTCCGACCAGACGGGACCCACGGTGTGGATCACGTGCCGCGCCGGCAGCCGCCCGGCCGTGGTCGCGACGGCCCGCCCGGTCGGCAGGCCCTTGCCGTAGTGCGAGCGGCGCAACTCCCGGCAGGCGGCGAGGATCTCAGGCCCGCCCTTCCGGTGGATGGCGCCGTCGACCCCTCCGCCGCCGAGCAGGGACGAGTTCGCGGCGTTGACCACCGCGTCCGCCGCCTCGGCGGTGATGTCCCCCCGCACCAGCACGATCCGGACCATGACACCCTCCTCGGCTCCCAGGCCCCCGACTCCCCTTCCTCCCATCATCCCGCCGCCCCGACGGAGAGAAGAACCGCTTTTACCCCACTCCGCCGGTCCGCGAATCCCCTTCCGGGGCTCGGAACGGCCGATACGGGGGTCAATGCATACCTACGAGCCGGTACGAAGGAAGCGATGTCACACGTACGAGTGGGTGTTCCGGCCCTCGCCGCACCCCGCCCGGAACCGCCGTCCCCGGACCCGACTTCCACGGCTCCCGCCGGGCGTGACGGGCGAAATGGCCGGTCCAACGGGTGTTTTCACCCTGAAGCGAAAGGAGATATGCGCGTGTCTAACCCCGCGGCCGCGCCTAAATTATCCAGAATTTCACCTACTGCCCCAGTTGAAACCAGGACGTCTCGTCGCCTAGGAGCGTGGCATGCAGATTCGCAGGTGGCTCCCGGACCAGCCCACCCTCATCGGCCGCCATGACTGGCCGGACGAGGGGGACGAGGGGACCCATCTGCGGCTGAGGGCCGGCGCCATCGTCGTACTCGACCGGCGGGCGTGGCGCGTCCTGGAGATCACCGGCTACCCCAACGACCACTGGCCGGAGGCCTACGAGAAGGCGTGGCGCGACCACATGGAGCTGTGGTGGCACGCCAACGAACTGCGGCGGGTCAACAACCAGGCGGTCAAACCGGCCTCCGACCGCACCGACTTCTACAAGCGCCCGGTGGTCCTGGTGCTCCGCGACGAGAACCTCCCCCGCTCCGCACCGAAGCACTGGTGCGCCCCCGCCAGCCAGGACTGGCAGGTCCTCCCCGAGCACTACGCCGTCTGCCGGGCCTGCGGCGAACTGCCGCCCTGCCACCACGGGGAGTACAGCCCCGAGGGCGGCCCCCGCCTCCCGGAACAGAACGGCGGCATCCCGCTCCTCGTGCCGGAGGGCTGCTGCATGGGGTGCGCCGAACTGATCAAGCCGCGCATGCGAACCGTACGCTTCCCCGGCCCCAACCTCTGGTACCCGGACCTGGGCGAGGACACCGCGGTCTTCCACGCCCGGGCCGCCTGCGAGGACCAGGTGGCGTTCTACCGCGCACAGTGGCAGGCGAAGTACCCCCAGCCCGCCGTGCATCAGCCCACACCGGCGTTCCCCGGCTTCGACCACTTCTTCCTGCCCCAGCCCCGCCACGACCAGGACCCGTCCTCGCCCCTCGTCCCCACCCACGGCCACGGCCCCGCCCCCTCGCACCGCCACGACTCCACGGCACCCCACAGCCAGAGCGCCACGAGCACGCACGGCCAGGGCAGCGCGGCACTGCACGGCCAGAGCGCCGCGGCGCCCCACGGCCAAGGCTCCACGGCACTGCACGGCCAGGGCTCCACAGCACCCCACAGCCAGAGCTCCGCGGCGCCACACGGCCAAGGCCCCGCGAGCGCGCACGGCCAGGGCTCCTCGGCGCCACAGCCGCACCCCCAGGAGGAGGCGCGCTCCTCCCTGGTCACCGGCTCCGGCGCCTTCTCGCCCGCCTTCGACGACTACCGCCCGGAACCCGCCCCGTACCCCTCGGCACCGCCGCCGTCCCCCCAGCCCTCCCCGGCCACCCACACCGCCCAGGCCGCCCCGCCCGCGCCCGCCGCCGTGCCGGCGCCGGCCCCCGCCCCGATGTCCGTCGGGGACGCCGCACCCGCCGTCCGGGCGGCGGAGGAGCTGAGCCGTTCCCTGACGTCCGCGTCCCCGCGGGTCTTCCACAACGCGGAGCAGGCGGCCCGGGTGATCGAGGAGCTCACCGCCGCGGTCCGCAACATCGCCCTCTGCCTGAACAACCCCCAGGCCCGCAGCCACCCCCACTCCTGACCCACCTGGCCCGCCGGGTCACCCCGAAAACCGAGAGCCTCCGACCGGTCATTCCGGTCGGAGGCTCTCGCGCACTGCGGTGGGTGTGGGATTTGAACCCACGGTGACTCGCGCCACGACGGTTTTCAAGACCGTTCCCTTAGGCCGCTCGGGCAACCCACCCTCGCTCCGGACCGCTTGGAGCGGAGCGGGCTACAGACTACCGGCTGGAGGCCCTGGCCATGGAGGCGTGACCACAGGTCGGCCACGCGCGCGTGGGTCAGCTGTCGCCGGTTCGTTCGCCGAGGACGACCGTGGTCGTCGCCGTCTTGCCGTCGCGCTCGTAGGTGATCTCCACCGAGTCGCCCGGCTTGTGGGTCCAGATCTCGCTGATGAGGGTCGGGCCGCTGTCGATCGGGTGGCCCCCGAAGCCGGTGATCACGTCGCCGGGGCGCAGGCCGGCCTTGGCCGCCGGGCCGTCGGGGGAGACCGAGGCCGTGCCGCCCGCGCCCTGCTCGGCGATCGTCGCGCCCTTGCCCTTGTCGTTCATGTTCACGGTCGCGCCGATCACCGGGTAGACCGGCTTGCCGGTCTTGATCAGCTGCTCGGCCACCGTCTTCGCCTGGTTGACCGGGATCGCGAAGCCGAGGCCGATCGAGCCCGCCTGGGAGGGGCCGAAGCCGCCGCCGGTGGACTGGATCGCCGAGTTGATGCCGATCACCGCGCCGCTCGCGTCGAGCAGCGGACCGCCCGAGTTGCCCGGGTTGATCGAGGCGTCCGTCTGCAGCGCGCTCATGTACGAGTTGTTGCGGCCGCCGTCGCCGGAGGCCACCGGGCGGTTCTTGGCGCTGATGATGCCGGTCGTCACCGTGTTGGAGAGGCCGAAGGGCGCGCCGATCGCGATCGTCGAGTCGCCGACCGCCACCTTGTCGGAGTCGCCCAGCGGCAGCGGCTTCAGCCCCTTCGGGGCGTCCTTCAGCTTGAGCACCGCCACGTCGTAGCCCTCGGCCCGGCCGACGACCTCGGCGTCGTACGTCCTGCCGTCCGAGAAGGTCGCGGAGAGCGTGCCGCCCTCCGCCGCCGACGCCACCACGTGGTTGTTGGTGACGATGTGGCCCTCCTGGTCGTAGACGAAGCCGGTGCCGGTGCCGCCCTCGCCCCGTACCTCGCCCGACTTCGCCTGGATGGTGACCACGCTCGGCAGCGCCTTCGCGGCGACCGCCGCGACCGTGCCCGGCTCCCGCTTGAAGGAGGCCGGGGCGTCGGCGGAGGAGACCGTCGTCGACGCCGGGCCCTGGTCCTCGCGCTGGGCCGCCCAGTAGCCGATGCCGCCGCCGATGCCGCCGGCGACGAGCGCCGCCACCAGGACCGCCGCGACGAGCCCGCCGGTGCGCTTGCGCGGGGCGGACGGGGGCACGGGCTCCCCCCAGGACGGGACGGCCGGAGGCGCCGGCGGGAGGCCGCCCGCGGAGGCGGCCGCCATCGCGGGAGCGTGCTCCGGAGCCGGAGCCGGAGACGGAGCCGGAGACGGAGCCTGGGACGGAGCCGGAGGCTGTACCGGAGGTGCGGGCGGGGCCGGAGGGACGGGCGGCTGCACCTGCGTGGGAGCCTCGGAGGCGGGCGTCCCGGCCTGCGCCGCGGGCGTCAGGGCGGACGGCGGGGTCGGCGGGGCGGCGGGAGGCGTGGCGGGGGCGGACGGGGCAGTCGGGTCCGCCGGAACCTCGGTGCCCTCGTTCTCGGTGCTCACAGCTCGCTCTCCTCGTTCACTGCTCGTTCACTGCGCGGGGACGGTGGTACTACTCGCTCCAAGGTGCTGTGCACAGCCTTTCCCACCCGGCGTCAGGCCACGGTAAGGCGGAGCTGTGCATCGGCACCCCATCCTTTATAACTGGACAGAACGGACAGGTTCCGTGTGTCCGGCCCGCCCCGCCAATGGCACCATGACGCGGTGACCCACGCACGGCAGCAATCGAACCCCGGCCCCGTCCAGGTCGTCGCCCACCGAGGGGCCTCCGAGGACGCCCCGGAACACACCCTGGCCGCCTATGTGAAGGCCATCGAGGACGGCGCCGACGCCCTGGAGTGCGACGTACGGCTCACGGCCGACGGCCACCTCGTCTGCGTCCACGACCGCAGGGTCGACCGTACCTCGAACGGCCGCGGCGCCGTCTCCACCCTGGAGCTCGCCGACCTCACCGCCCTCGACTTCGGCGCCTGGAAGGCGTTCAAGGAGCGGGAGGACTCCGGAGAGCCCGGCGAGATCCCCGACTGGGGCGACCCCGAGTACACCTCGGTCCTCACCCTGGAACGGCTCCTGGAGCTGGTGTCCGACGCCGGACGGCGGGTCGAGCTCGCCATCGAGACCAAGCACCCCACCCGCTGGGCCGGCCAGGTCGAGGACCGGCTCCTGTCGCTCCTGAAGCGTTTCGGCCTGCACGCGCCCGTGGCGGCCGAGGAGTCCCCGGTACGGATCATGAGCTTCTCGGCCCGCTCCCTGCAGCGGATCGCCGCCGCCTCGCCGAACCTGCCGACCGTCTCCCTCGCCCAGTTCGTCACCCCCCGGCTGCGCGACGGGCGCCTGCCCGGGAGCGCGCGCGTGGCGGGGCCGTCCATCCGGATCGTCCGCCACCACCCGGCCGTCATCCTGCGCCTCCAGAAGGCCGGCCACCAGGTCCACGTCTGGACGGTGGACGAACCCGAGGACGTCGAACTCTGCCTGCGGCTCGGCGTCGACGCGATCATCACCAACCGCCCCCGGCAGGTCCTCACCCACCTCGGGCGCGCCTGAACCACCGCTCCGGGTGCCCCACGCGGGCGGCCGGAGCGGGCGGGCCCGGGGTGTGCACCGGCGCGTTCGGCACGTACGCGATCGTCACTTGTGCTCCACACCACCCGGAACAGGCGGTTTCCGGCCGGGGTCGCCGGGGCATCCACACCGTGGCGTGGGGCGAAGGAGGTCTCGGGGGTGGCGTTGATGGTGGCACAGAAGGTGCCCACGTCGTCGAGCATGGCCGTGCCCCATGGCCCTGCGGGCGTGGGGGAAGCGCGACACCGCATGCGGGACGAGCTGTACCGCGGCGGGGTGTCGGAATCGGTCGTCGACGACGCGGTCCTGATCCTGTCCGAACTGCTCAGCAACGCCTACCGGCACGGCAGGCCGCTGGGCCGGGGCGACCGGGGCGAGGGCGACGTGCTGGCGGCCTGGCGGCTCGACCCGTCGGGCGGGCTGACGATCGAGGTGACGGACGGAGGCGGTCTCACGAGACCCGTCCCGTCGACGCCGTCGGTCACCGCCCGCGGCGGACGCGGGCTCAACATCATCGGTGCCCTGGCCCAGGACTGGGGCGTCCGCGACAGCGCGACGGGCGAGGTCACGGTCTGGGTGATCGTCACGGAGGGCCACCGCCGCGAGGACTTCGCGGCCCGCGTCGGCGCCGGCGCCGGCGGCTCCGGCTTCGACCTCCTCGACGCGTACGACGACCTGGACTGACGGCTCGGGCTGACGGCCTGGGCCGACGGCCCGGACTGACGATCTGGACTGACGGCCTGGCGCGAGGCCGTGGCGCGGTACCTCGGACCGGCGGGCGGCTTCCGGCCGCCGGCGGGCAACGGATGTACGGCTGTACGGCTCCGATGCGGCAGGTACGGCTGTACGACTCCGGCTCGGCCGGTCCGGCTGTACGGCTCCGCTCGGCGGTACGGCTGTACGGCTCCGCTCGGCGGTACGGCTCCGGCGCGGCGGCCGCGTCGCGGAGCCCGTACCCGACCTGTACCCGCTTCCGTATCCACCCCCGTACCCGACCCGTTCCGGACAAGTGCCGGACAGGGTCCGGCGGGAGCGGGTCGCGCCGGCGGGTGGTCCGGGCCCGGCTGAGGCTTCGGCGGCGTCCGGGCGGCTAGGCTCGCGCCCGACACAGCACCGCGATCGGGAGAAAGCCACACCATGGCCAAGAAGCGTCCCCAGACGAAGGCCGGCAAGAGCGGCCAGGCACAGGTCACGAACGGGGAGATCCCGGTCGTCGGCGCGCGCGAGCCCTGCCCGTGCGGTTCGGGCCGCCGCTACAAGGCGTGCCACGGCCGGGCCGCCGCGCACGCCACGACCGAGCACGTCCAGCGCCCCTTCGAGGGTCTGGCCGGCGAGTGCGACCTGGTCGCGCTGCGCGAGCTGGTGCCCGCCGCCACCGTGCCGCTCACCCTCAAGGGCGGGCTGCCCGAGGGCGTGCCGTCGGTGACGCTCGCGACGGTCCTGCCGATGGCCTGGCCCGCACTCCGCCGCGACGACGGCTCCGTCCTGCTGGCCCTGCAGAACGACGGCACCTCCGGCGACCTGTCCCGCGACCTCGCCGACACGCTCCAGCGGGCCCTTGAGACCGAGCCCGGCAACCCGGTGCCGCCGCGCCGCGTCGAGCCCGAGGGCCCGCGCCTCCAGGACCTGCTCGACCCGGAGGCGCCGTTCGTGCCCGAGGTCCACACCGGCTTCGAGTTCTGGATCCCGCAGTCGGCGGACGGCGCCGACCCCGAGGTCGCCGCCTCCCTGGAGCGGGCCAACGCCGCCGCGATCCCGACGGTCAAGCTGGCCTCGGTCGACGCCGCCTACTGGTGCGAGACCCCGGAGAAGAACCACCTGCGCTGGGTCATGCCGCACCAGGAGGAGAAGCTGCTCGACGCGCTCGCCCGCCTCCAGGCCGCCGGTTCCACCTCGCTCGGCCAGGACACCCGTCTGGTCGGCTCCTTCCGCGCCCACGGCCTGATGGTCCCGGTGTGGGACCTGCCGTCGGCGATGACCGCCGAGGAGTGCGAGAAGCCCGCCGCCGAGTTCGCCGAGCGGCTGACCGAGGCGCTCGCCCAGGACACCCCGCTGACCGCCGAGGAGCGGCGGGCGCGCGGCGGTCTCACCAACCGTCAGGTCACTCTCAGCTAATACCCCCGGTGGTATCGGTGACCGACAGACCGACCAGTCGGTGACTTCCGCCACAATGGAACCTACGAGACCGTAAATCCCTGTCCGAATAACCGAGATCGAATTTGCGAACAGCAGATCTCTTGTTACGGTTCTGGAAGCCCGGTCGCTGGTGCATCCCCCGTCGCCAGCGACCGGGCGTTTCCATGTCCGCCCCCGCCGTCGCGCCGGGGCCGTTCCTCAACTCGCTTCGTCGTCGGCCGTGTTGCTGCCCGACCGGAGCAGCAGCGGCGCGTCGCCGCCCTCGTCCTTCCACGCGAACTCCGCCACGGCCGTGTGCGAAAGGGCCGCTCCCGTCCCCGGTTCCCTCGGCGTCTCGCAGGTGTCCGGCTCGTCCCGCGCGGGCACCGCGCAGCGCACCTGGACCGTCCGTCCGCCGGGCGCCATGAGGGTCAGAATCGCGTCGATCTCCCGTCCCGTGGCGTTGCGGTAATACGTCCGCGCCCAGACGTCCGGACCCTCGGAGAGGACACAGGTCTGTGCCTCGACGCCCTCGGGCGAGGCGAGTTCGGGACCGCAGCGGCTGGCCCGCTCGGGCGCCCCGGAGGGGACGGCGGCGCGCACCGCGGGCCGTACCGGAGCCGGGGCGGCGGGGGCCTCGGCGGGAGCCGCGGGGGCGTCCTCGGGAGCAGCCGCGGGGGCGGGCGTGGCGGTACGGGCCTCCCGGCCGAGGCCGAGGTCGCCGAGGAGGCCGCCGGCCGGCCCGCCCGGCTTCGCGTCGGCCGGCGCCGGGGTCGCCGCGCGGGTCGGCGCGTCGTCCGTCTGGCCGGCCGTCGCGGCGAAGGGGACCAGGACGGCGATCGCGACGGCGGCGCCGAGACCGGCCGTGCGGAGTTGCGCCGGGCTCAGCCGACTCATGCGACCCACCTGTTCTGTTCGGGGAACGGTCCGGGAGGACGACGCTCACGGACGGTGGGGCCGAACCTACCGGCGCCGGACGGGCACCCGGCGGGCCGCGCGCCCGATTCCCGTACGCGTCGGCCCAGGACACACCCGTTCGGGTGAACGAGAGCGGGCGTCCGGCTCACCCGACCCGCCCACGCGCGCGTGGACCCCGTCGACGCGACGGGGACCGGCTCAGTAGGCGAGCCTGCTGCCGCCCCCCGGTGTGGCCGTGCTCGCCTCGACCAGGGCGTCCACCACCGCCTCCACGTCCGGCAGCCACGGCCGGGCGGAGCCCGCGAACGGCGCCCGCTCCCAGCGGACCGGCCCGGTGCCCGCCGTGGACGGCGGCAGCAACAGATAGCCGCCCTCTCCATGGAACCGCAGCGAACTGGGCACGCTGTCCTTCGCGTACAGCAGCTCGCCGAGGCGTTCGAGTCCGTACGGGGCGACCAGTATCGACCAGCGGGTCGGTGTCGCCACCACCGGGCCGAGGCGCATGCCCGCCGCGTCGAGGGCCTGCAGCGCGCGCGTGCCCGCCGGGGCCGGGAGGCTCACCGCGCACGGCGCGCGGCCGCCGGTGGCAAGGACGATGGGGGCGTCCGGGCGCCGGGTCCACCACCAGCGGATCATCCGCTCGTCGGTGGTGGCGGCGAGGAGACCGGGGTCGAAGGGGTGCGCTCCGGGGACCACGCAGCCGGGGTCGAGGCAGGCGCACACCGGCCCGTCGCCGTCGGCGCCGTCCGCGCGCTCGCCGACGCCGAAGCCGGGACCGCCGCCGAACCGACCCGCACCGAACCGACCCGCACCGAACCACCCGGCACCGAGCCGCCCGGCCGTACCTCCGGCGGCCGCGCTCCCGGCGGCCACGCTCCCGGAGCTCTTCGTCGTACGGGCGGGCTCTTCGAGGCCCACGCCCGGCAGAACGGGCCAGTTCCACTCGACCGCGAAGGTCACCGCCGCGTCCTGCCGGGCGGTCCTCGCCTTGCGCCGGAACCGGAACCTGCGTCGCCTTCCGAGGATCTCGCGCATGAGCGCTCGTTCCTTTCCGTTGAACGCCGAATCCACATCACACCACGTGCAGATCTCTTCACCGTGCGTATCAGCGCGTACAGCGTCGGCGGTGCGTCGCCCCGTGCGGGAACGGGGCCGGCCGGAACGGGGCCGGGTCACAGTCAGGTCGAAGCCGGTTCAGAACACGATCCCCGCCACGCGGGAACGGGCTGCGGCCTGCGGCACGTACGACGCCGGGGTTCCGCATCTCGATGTCCGGGGCGCTTCCAACTGCCCCTGCCTGTCATCGATTACGTACCCCACACGCTCAGGATGACGCGCTTTCAAACGACGCCAGTCGACCGCAAATGGTGCACACCGGGGTCAATTTTCAGCCAACTTCCAGCCCGCTTCAACCCTTGTGCGCAAGCTCCTGGAGCACTGATCGGAACACTCCCGGAACACCTCCCGGACCACCGACCGGAACACCCCCGGAGCAGCCCTCGGACACCACAAGTCCCACCGGGACGATGCTGGACATCGCTCCTCGGGTGCGTGTACATGTGGAGGCATCGAGCGGCGCGATATGACATGGGGGTTTGCGATGCCATGGCGTCAAACGCACCGGTCGGAAAGCCGACCGAGATGAGCTCCCCACACCTGCCGAAACACCGTCCGAAAGTGGCCGGAATCGATTCCACGGTTCCCGCTCCACAGCACACTAAGGCGCCCCTCGCGGGCGTCCCCGCCGCCGCGGCGCCGGCCGACGGGCCCCCCGCCCCCGGCGCGCTGATCACGGACCGCCTGGCCGGCTGGGTCTCCGACCTCACCACCCTCCACGAACTCACCGAGCGGCTCATCAGGACCTCCACCCTCGACGAGGCCCTGCGCGAGCTCCTCGGCGCCGGCGCCGCCCTCGTGGGCGCCCGCCGCGGCATGGCCGTCCTCGAACCCGCCGACGGCCTCGGCCCCGCCACCACCATCGGCCTCGGCCTCGCCCACGCCGACCTCGGCACCATCGAGACCGTCCCCCGCGGCGCCACCGGCTACGGCCGCCTCCTCGACGGACTCCCCGACCCGGCGGACCCCCACGGCGCCACCCGCGTCCCGGAACCCATCGCCATCCACGACGTCCGCACCGAGGAAGGTCTCGACCCCCGCCACCGCGAGGTCGCCGCCCGCCTCGGCTACGCCGCCAGCTACGCCCTCCCCCTCGCCACCGAGGAGACCGGCCGCCTCGGCGCCGGCGTCTGGCTCTACGACGAACCGGCCGCCCCCACCGACCGCCAGCGCCACCTCGTCGGCCTCTACGGCCGCTTCGCCACCGAACACCTCGCCCACCTCCTCCAGGTCGAACGCGCCCGCGCCCAGGTCGCCACCGTCGCCGAGGAACTGCTCCCCAGCCGGCTCCCCCGCGTCCCCGGCGTCCGGCTCGCCGCCCGCCACCACACCGGCCCCCGCGGCGGCGGCGACTGGTACGACGCCCTCCCCCTGCCCGAAGGCGCCCTCGGCCTCTCCGTCGGCTCCGTCTCCGGCACCGGACCCAGCGCCCTGGCCGCCATGGGCCGGCTCCGCGCCTCGCTGCGCGCGTACGCCGTGATGGAGGGTGAGGACCCGGTCGCCGTCCTCTCCGACCTGGAACTGCTGCTCCGGCTCACCGAACCGGCCCGCTCGGCCACCGCCCTCTTCGCCCACGCCGAACCCGCCCGCCGCCGGCTCGTCCTCGCCGGCGCCGGCCACGCCCCGCCGCTGCTCATCGGCGAACACCGCACCGAGTACGTGGAGACCTCGCTCTCCGCCCCGCTCGGGATGCTCTCCTGCTGGGAGGCGCCCAGCGTGGAGCTGTCCCCCGCACCCGGAGAAACGGTGCTGCTCTACACGGACGGGCTGCTGCGGCGTACCGGCGACCCCGTCGACCGGGCCTTCGCCCGGCTCCACGCGGCCGCCGCGAGCGTGCCCCGGACGGACCGGGAAGACCCCGGCGCGATCGCCGACCACATCCTGCGGGTCCTGTTCCCCGACGGCCTCGACGGCTCCGTGGAGGGCGAGGACATCGTGCTCCTCGCGGCCCACTTCGACTGAGCACGGCTCGACCGAGCACGGCGAGGAGCCGCCCGTGACCGCCCGGTAACAGGTCTTCCGGCCCTGTGCCCCCTTCCGCACGACCGTACGATGGAGGGGGTTCAGTGTCGTACCAAGAGGAGGCAGACCCGTGGCCGATGAGCTCACCCCGGAGACCCCGGACGAGGCCGAAGAGCCGATCAAGCAGCGGAAGAACGGCCTGTACCAGGGCGTCTCCGACGAGCTCGCCGAGAACATGAAGTCCGGCTGGGCCGACACGGAGCTGACCGGCCTCGCCCCGATCCCGCAGGCCGACCGGACGGCCGCCCGCCGCGCCGCGCTCTCCGCCCGCTTCCCGGGCGAGCGCCTGGTGATCCCGGCCGGCAACCTGAAGACCCGGTCGAACGACACCGAGTACAGCTTCCGCGCCTCCACCGAGTACGCGTACCTCACCGGCGACCAGACGCACGACGGCGTCCTCGTCCTGGAGCCCACCAAGACCGGCCACGAGGCCACGATCTACCTGCTGCCCCGCTCCAACCGCGAGAACGGCGAGTTCTGGCTCGACGGCATGGGCGAGCTGTGGGTCGGCCGCCGCCACTCCCTCGCCGAGGCCGAGCAGCTGCTCGGCATCCCCGCGAAGGACGTCCGCGAGCTGCCCGAGGCCCTGAAGGAGGCCACCGGCCCCGTCCGCGCCGTACGCGGCCACGACGCAGGCATCGAGGCCGCCCTCACCGACAAGGTCACCGCCGAGCGCGACGAGGAACTGCGCGTCTACCTCTCCGAGGCCCGACTGATCAAGGACGACTTCGAGATCGCCGAGCTGGAGAAGGCCTGCGCCTCCACCGCCCGCGGCTTCGAGGACGTCGTCAAGGTCCTCGACAAGGCCGAGGCCACCAGCGAGCGCTACATCGAAGGCACCTTCTTCCTCCGCGCCCGCGTCGAGGGCAACGACGTCGGCTACGGCTCCATCTGCGCCGCCGGCCCGCACGCCTGCACCCTCCACTGGGTCCGCAACGACGGCGCCGTCCGCTCCGGCGACCTGCTCCTCCTCGACGCCGGCGTCGAGACCACCGAGCTGTACACCGCCGACGTCACCCGCACCCTGCCGATCAACGGCCGGTACACCGACATCCAGCGCAAGATCTACGACGCCGTGTACGAGGCGCAGGAGGCCGGCATCCGCGCGGTGAAGCCCGGCGCCGCCTACCGCGACTTCCACGACGCCGCCCAGCGCGTGCTCGCCGAGAAGCTCGTCGAGTGGGGCCTCGTCGAGGGCCCGGTCGACCGCGTCCTGGAGCTGGGCCTCCAGCGCCGCTGGACCCTGCACGGCACCGGCCACATGCTCGGCATGGACGTCCACGACTGCGCCGCCGCGCGCACCGAGGCGTACGTCGACACCACCCTGGAGCCGGGCATGTGCCTGACCGTCGAGCCGGGGCTCTACTTCCAGGCCGACGACCTGACCGTGCCGGAGGAGTACCGCGGCATCGGCGTCCGCATCGAGGACGACATCCTCGTCACCGAGGACGGCAACCGGAACCTCTCCGACCAGCTGCCGCGCCGCTCCGACGAGGTCGAGGCGTGGATGGCGGCCCTGAAGGGCTGACCTGCTTCCTTGTGGAGATTTCTTGTGGAGAAGGGCCCTCTCGGGGGCCCTTTTTCGCTGCTCAGGCCATCAGGGCCGCTCAGGCCATCAGGAGGGACGGCCCGTCCTTCCACTTCAGGATCTTGTCGAAGCTGACCACCGCCCCGCCCCGGCCCGAACGGCCGAAGTGGACGTGGTCGGAGAGCTCCTCGATCAGCCGCAGACCACGGCCGTGCTCGGCGTCCGGACGGACGGCCGGAGCCGTCGGCACCCCGGGGAAGCCCGGGCCGGCGTCGGTGACCTCGATCCGGCAGGTCTCCCCGTCGAGGAAGGCCGTCACCCGGTACGCCTCCGAGCCCCGGCCCGCGGCGCCACCGCCTCCGTGCTCGACCGCGTTGGCACACGCCTCGGTCAGCGCCACCGACAGCTCGTACGACACGTCGGGATCGACCCCGGCCGTCTCCATGGTGCCGAGGAACAGGCGCCGGGCGAGCGGAACGCTCGCGGCCTCGCGCCGCAGATGGAGTGACCACCAGATGCTCATGCTCCAGCCTCCCGGCAGCGGCTCGACATACCTCTAGCTATTGCCGGGGACGACGGTCCGTAAGCACCCGGAAGCGGCGAGAGCGCCCGTTCGGCGGATGCACCGGACCCCGACCCCGGTGTATGCGCCCGGTCCACCTGCCGGTTCGTCCCGCTCCCCATGCCGGTCCATGTCGTCCCGAACACCCCCAAGAACGACCTTGCGGACCTGCCGCATGGCGGCAGTGGCCCTGGTGCGATGATGGGGCCGCCATGCCTGCCCCCGCGCTCGCGCCACGACTGCTGAGGGCCGCGGTGTTCACCGCGGTCTGCGTCGTGCTGTCCGCCCTCGGCCACGCGCTCGCCGCCTGCGCCGGCATCGCCCTGTGGACCCTCCTCGCCGGACTCCTCGGCGTCTTCGGCGTCACGGTCCTGCTCACCGGACGCGAACGCTCCCTCGGCTTCGTCGTCGCCACCCTCGCGGGCGGACAGCTCGGCCTCCACCTGCTCTTCGGCCTCGGCCAGCGGCAGCTCGCCCTGAACCCCCAGGCCGACGACGCACTGGTACGGACGGCCGCCAAGCTCGTCTGCGGAGCGGGCGCCGCCGCCCTCACCCCCGGCGACGCCGCCGGGATCCTGAGCCGCGCCGGAATCGACCCGGCCGGCGTCCAGGCCCACGCGGGCACGCACGCCGCCGACGCCGCGCACACCGGCGGCACCCTGCTGCCGAGCCTGCCGATGCTCCTCGGCCACCTCCTCGCCGCCCTCGTGGCGGGCTGGCTGCTGCGCCGGGGCGACCTCGCCCTGGTCCGGCTCGCCGAACTCTCCGAGCAGGGCACGGCCGAACTCGCCGAGACCACGCTCGTACGCTCCCTGCGCGCCGCCCTCCGGCTCGTACGGGCCCTGCTCGCCGGCCTCCCGGGCCCCACCCCCGCCGGCCCGCGCGGCCGCCTCCGTACCGCCTTCGACTCCTCGCCGCCGGCGGTGGCCGAGGCACTCCAGCACACGGTGATCCGCCGCGGCCCGCCGGCCGCCGCCTGCGTCCTCGCAGCCTGACGCGGTCCGCTCCCCCGAGGGGCGAGGCCGCGCCCGTCCGTACGCGTCCGCCCGGGGTACGCCCCCGGCCACCGCGCCCGGACCGGACCACCCTCTCCCCCCGGGCCCCTCGCGGCCCCTCACCGAGCCGGAGTCTCCTTTCCATGAACGTCTCCCGTGTCCTGCTCGCCGCCGGCACCGCCGCCGCCTCCGTCGTCCTCCTCTCGGGCACGGCCTTCGCCCACGTCACCGTGCAGCCGCAGGGCGAGGCCGCCCAGGGCGGCTACGCGACCGTGAACGTCAAGGTCCCCAACGAGCGCGACAACGCCTCCACCGTGAAGGTCGAGGTCAACTTCCCCCTCGACCACCCCCTCGCCTCCGTCATGCCCCAGCCGGTCCCCGGCTGGAAGGCCGAGGTCACCAAGTCCAAGCTGGACAAGCCGCTGACCCTGCACGGCAAGCAGATCAACGAGGCCGTCTCCAAGGTCACCTGGACCGCGGACGGCTCGAAGATCGGCCCCGGCCAGTTCCAGCAGTTCCCGCTCTCCCTCGGCCGGCTGCCCGAGGACACCGACCAGCTCGTCCTCAAGGCGATCCAGACCTACGACAACAAGGAGATCGTGCGCTGGATCGAGGAGAAGAAGGAGGGCGCCGAGGAGCCGCAGAACCCGGCCCCCGTCCTGAAGCTCTCGGCCGCCGGCGAGGACCACCACGGCAGCGGCACCTCCACCGCTCCCACCGCCACCGCCACCGCCACCGCCTCCGCCGACGGGAAGGGTGAGAAGGGCGCGGCAGGCGACCACGCCACGACCGAGACCGCCTCGGCCTCCTCCGCCGACACCACGGCCCGCGTCCTCGGCGTCGCGGGCATCCTCGTCGGTGTCGCCGGCGTCGCCTTCGGCGTCCTCGCCGGACGCCGCCGCTCGGCCTGACGCCCCCGGCCGGGCGCGCCCGACACGCCCGGCCCCCGGCACCCCGGCACGCCCAGCACCCCGAAAGACGATCACCCCATGTCCACAGAGAAGACGTTCCCGCCGCAGGGCGGCGGGGACGACCCCACCGGCCGCCCCGGGCGGCGCACCCCACTGATCATCGCCACCGTCGCGATCGTCGCCGCCCTCGGCATCACCACCGCCGTCGTCCTCGGCGACGACGGCAAGGCCCCCACCGCCTCCGGCCTCGTCCAGATCGAAGGCACCACCGAGAAGAACCAGGCCGCCACCGTCCTCGACCGGCCGTTCACCAAGCCCGACCTCGTCCTCACCGACACCACGGGCAAGAGCTACGACCTGCGCGAACGCACCAAGGGCAAGCCGACCCTCATCTACTTCGGCTACACCAACTGCCCCGACGTGTGCCCGCTGACGCTGAGCAACATCGCCATCGCCAAGAAGCAGCTCCCCCAGGCCGACCAGGACAAGCTCCAGGTCGTCTTCGTCACCACCGACCCCGAACGGGACACCGCCGACTCCCTGGCCAAGTGGCTGCCCGCCGCCGGCGACCCCTCCTTCACCGGCCTCACCGGCGACTTCTCGAAGATCCAGGCAGGCGCCCGCTCGATCGGCATCGGCATCGACCCGCCGAAGAAGGAGAAGGACGGCACCGTCGTCTCCATGCACGGCGCCCAGGTCATCGCCTTCTCCCCCACCACCGACCAGGGCTACGTCCTGTACGGGGAGGACACCACCGTCGACGACTACGCCAAGGACCTGCCGAAGATCATCAAGGGGGAGAACCCGTGACCCGCCGCACCACCGCCCTGTCCGCCGCCGTGGCCCTCGCCGCCGCCCTCGCCCTCACCGGCTGCTCCTCCGACGGCGGAAGGCCCGAGCTGGAGGTCAGCGGCGCGTACATGCCCCAGCCCGTGATGGACATGGCCGGCGGCTTCCTCACCATCCGGAACACCGGCGACACCGCCGACAAGCTGACCTCGGTCACCAGCCCGCTCTCGGACGACGTCACGATGCACGAGACGAAGGACCAGAAGATGCGGCAGGTGAAGTCCTTCGACATCCCCGCCAACGGAGAGCTCAAGCTGGCCCGGGGCGGCAACCACCTCATGTTCATGGAACTCAAGGAGAAGCCGAAGCAGGGCGAGAAGGTCAGCGTCGAGCTGCACTTCGAGAAGGCCGACCCGATCACGGTCGAACTCCCCGTCGAGGCCCCCAACCACAACCCTCAGCAGCACTGAGCGCGTTGACGGAGTGACACAGTGACGACAACCACCGCCCCGCGCCTCGGCACCGCCCTGGCCCGGCTGCTCGTTCTCGCGGCCGCGCTCCTGGGCACGCTCCTCGCCGGCGCCGCCCCCGCCTCCGCGCACGCGGCACTGACCGGGAGCGACCCGAAGGCCGGGGCGGTGGTCGCCGTCGCCCCCCAGGAGATCGGCCTCACCTTCTCGGAACAGGTCGCGATGAGCCCCGACTCGATCCGGGTCCTCGACCCTTCGGGCCGCCGCGCCGACACCGGCGAGATCATCAACATGTGCAGCGGCTCCCTCGTCAAGTACGGAGTCGCCCTGCGGGCCGGCCTGCCGGACGGCACCTACACCGTCGCCTGGCAGACCGTCTCGGCCGACAGCCACCCCATCGCCGGCGCCTTCACCTTCTCCGTCGGCGCCCCCTCCGCCACCTCGGTCGCCCTGCCCGAACAGACCCCCGGCGGCGGAGTCGTCGGCGCCCTCTACGGAATCGCCCGCTACCTGTCGTACGCCGGCTTCGCCGTCCTGGTCGGCGGCGGCGCCTTCGTCCTCCTGTGCTGGCCGCGCGGCGCGGGCGTCCGGCCCGTGCAGCGGACCGTCGTCCGGGGCTGGCTGGCCCTCACCGGCGCCACCCTCGCCATGCTGCTCCTGCGCGGCCCGTACACCGGCTCCGGCAAGCTCGCCGACGTCTTCGACCTGGCCGGCCTCCAGACCGTGCTCCAGACCAAGACCGGCGCGGCCCTCACCTCCCGGCTGCTGCTCCTCGGCGCGGCCGCGCTCTTCGTCGCCGTCCTCTTCGGCGCCTACGCCCGGCGCACCGACCCCAAGGAACGCAAGGACCTCGCCTTCGGCCTGGGCCTCGGCGGCACCGTCGTCGCCGCGGGCATCGCCGGCACCTGGGCCCTGGCCGAGCACGCCTCCACCGGCCTCCAGCCCGGCGTCGCGATGCCCGTCGACATCCTGCACCTGCTCGCCGTCGCCGCCTGGCTCGGCGGACTCACCACCCTCCTCGTCGCCCTCCACCGGGAACCGTCGGTGGAACGCGCCGCCGTCGAACGCTTCTCCCGCGTCGCCCTCGCCTCCGTGACCGTCCTGGTCGCCACCGGCCTCTACCAGTCCTGGCGCCAGGTCGGCTCCTGGTCCGCCCTCACCGGCACCCGCTACGGACAGCTGCTCCTCGTCAAGATCGGCCTGATGGCCGTGCTCGTCGGCATCGCCTGGATCTCCCGCCGCTGGACCCGCCGCCTCACCGACCGAACCCCGCAGACGGAAGCGGAGACGGACACGGAGGCGGGCTCGGAAGCGGAGCCCGACGAAGAGGAACGCGAGGAACAGGCGCTTCAGGAGACCCTCGACGAGGTCATCGCCGAGGAGACCGACCCCGAACGGGCCGCCCAGCTCGCCCGGCAGCGCACGGCGATGGCCACCGCCCGGCGGAAGAAGGCCCGCGACGCGGACGCCGAACGGACCGGACTCCGCCGCTCGGTCCTTACCGAGGCCGCCGTGGCCGTCGTCCTGCTCGCCGTGACCACCGTCCTCACCTCCACCGAACCCGGCCGCACCGAGGAGCAGCTCGCCAGGACCGGCGGGACGACGGCCGGCCCGGCCGCGGTCCCCGACCGCCCGGTGGACATCCGGCTCCCCTTCGACACCGGCGGCGAGAACGGCAAGGGAGTCGTCCAGCTCACCCTCGACCCGGGCCGCACCGGCGCCAACGCCCTCCACCTCTTCGTCGAGCGCCCCAACGGCAAACCGCTGGACGTCCCCGAGGTCAAGGTGAACCTCACCCTGGAGGAGAAGGGCGTCGGCCCGCTCCCCGTCGCCCCGGACCGGATCCAGACCGGACACTGGACCGCGAGCGGCGTGCAGCTCCCGCTGCCCGGCGACTGGCGGATCCAGGTGACGGTCCGTACCTCCGAGATCGACCAGACCACCATCGAGAAGAACGTCAGGATCGGCTGAACCCCCGTGAGCAACCCCGTGACCGACCCCGCATCCAGCCCCTCGCCCGCCCCTTCGTCCGGCAGCGCGTCCGGCTCCTCGCCCGGCGGCGACCACCTCGACATCTCCCGGCGCCGGCTGCTCGGCACCGTCGGCGCGGCGGGCGCGGCCGGCCTGGTGATCGGCGCGGCCGCCGGCGCCGGCATCGCGACGGCCGTCTCGGACGACGGCTCCCCCGCGGCCGGCGACTCCCGGCCCCTCACCTCGGTGGGGGCCACCGAGGTGACGTTCCACGGGAAACACCAGCCCGGCATCACCACCCCCCTCCAGTCGCGGGGCCACCTGGTCGCCTTCGACCTCGCACCGGGCGCCGGCCGCAAGGAGGCCGCCGCGCTGCTGCGCCGCTGGTCGGCGACGGCCCGGACGCTCATGGCCGGAGAGGCCCCCTCCGGGGACACCGGCATCGCGCTGGACGCGGGCCCGTCCTCCCTCACGGTCACCTTCGGCTTCGGCCGCACCTTCTTCGACCGCACGGGACTGACCTCCCGGCGGCCGGCACAGCTCGACCCGCTGCCCGCCTTCTCCTCCGACGCGGTCGACCCGAAGCGCTCGGAAGGCGACCTGTGGGTACAGATCGGCGCCGACGACGCCCTGGTCGCCTTCCACGCCCTGCGCGCCCTCCAGAAGGACGCCGGGGACGCCGCCCGGGTCCGGTGGCAGATGAACGGCTTCAACCGCTCGGCCGGGGCGACCGCCCGCCCGATGACCGCCCGCAACCTGATGGGCCAGGTCGACGGCACCAACAACCCGAAGCCCACCGACCCCGACTTCGACCGGCGGATCTTCGTCCCCGCCGACGCGACCGGCGCCCAGGACTGGATGGCGGGCGGCTCCTACGCCGTCGTGCGGCGGATCCGGATGCTCCTGGACGACTGGGAGCGGCAGACGACCGAGAAGCAGGAGCGGGTCATCGGGCGCCGCAAGGCGGACGGCGCGCCGCTGTCCGGCGGCTCGGAGACCACCCCCCTGGACCTGGACAAGAGGGGCCCGGACGGCAAGGCCCTCATCCCCGACAACGCCCACGCCCGGATCTCCGCCCCCGAACAGAACGGCGGCGCGGCGATGCTGCGCCGGCCCTTCTCCTTCCACGACGGGATCGGCACGGACGGCACCCCGGACGCGGGACTCCTCTTCGTCTGCTGGCAGGCCGACCCGCTGCGCGGCTTCGTGCCGGTGCAGCGCAAGCTCGACCGGGGCGACGCGCTGTCCGCGTTCATCCGGCACGAGTCGAGCGGTCTCTACGCCGTCCCGGGCGGAGCCGCCGAGGGCGAGTACGTCGGCCAGCGGCTGCTTGAAGGCTGAGACGGCACGGGGGTGAGGGCCGGGGCGCATTAGGGTGACGGTATGTCCGCCACCCGGTACACCTACCTCGGCCCCGAAGGCACGTTCACGGAGGCCGCGCTGCGGACCCTGCCCGAGGCGGCGACGCGGGAGCTCGTCCCCATGGTCTCGGTCCCGGCCGCGCTCGACGCCGTACGGAACGGGGAGGCGGCCGCCGCGCTCGTCCCGATCGAGAACTCGGTCGAGGGCGGGGTGACGGCGACCCTCGACGAACTGGCCTCCGGCGAGCCGCTGATGATCTACCGCGAGGTGCTGCTGCCGATCGCCTTCGCACTGCTCGTACGGCCCGGGACCGCGCTGTCGGACATCAAGACGGTGACGGGCCACCCGGTGGCCCAGCCGCAGGTGCGCAACTGGCTGCGCAAGCACCTCCCGGAGGCGGTGTGGGAGTCGGCCGCGTCGAACGCGGACGGCGCCCGACTGGTGCGGGAGGGGCGGTTCGACGCGGCCTTCGCGGGCGAGTTCGCGGCGGCGACGTACGGCCTGGAGGCACTGGTCAAGGAGATCCACGACGCGGAGAACGCGGAGACGCGGTTCGTGCTCGTGGGCCGGCCGGCCCGGCCGGCGGCGCCGACCGGCGCGGACAAGACCTCGGTGGTGCTGTGGCTGGGTGACGATCATCCGGGTGCCCTTCTGGAACTCCTCCAGGAGTTCGCGGTGCGCGGGGTGAACCTGATGCTGATCCAGTCCCGGCCGACGGGGGCCGGGATCGGGAACTACTGCTTCGCCGTGGACGCCGAGGGCCACATCTCGGACCGACGGGTGGGCGAGGCGCTGATGGGTCTGAAGCGGATCTGTCCGCAGGTGCGCTTCCTCGGCTCGTATCCGCGGGCGGGCGCGTCCCGCGCGGACGTCCGGCCGCTGCGGCGGGGTACCTCGGACGAAGAGTTCACGGCTGCCTCCGACTGGCTGGCGAGGGCCCAGGACGGCAGGGCCTGACCGCGATACTGACCGAGCGGCGCATCTCGTGCGTTCGTTCGTCCACAGGCAGCACTTATTAGTCCTACCTGCATATTTTCCTTTCACCCCTTCACTTATCCACAGGGCTCCCGCATCCCCTGGGGACAAGTCGACACCCGGTCTCCACAAGGTCGACAAATCACCCTCGTCACCCCTCGTGCGCATGCCCTCCATCCACAGGCCGTCCCGTTGTGGACGTCAGAACGGGCTACCGGTACTCACTCTCCGGAGGGAGCGATTCCCCTCGAAATGAGTGCGTGGATGGAGTTCGATCACCTCTTTCGGAGGTGACACCCAAGGAATCCACAGAACTTCCGCACACCCTGTGGATAACTTGAGGCGGGGTGCGTTTCCGCAACCCGTAAGATTTCGGCAATTCGGGCATACCAACACGCGCCCTTATATCCGGTCGGGGCGCACGAGCGCACACCGGTAGCCTGGTGGGGTGATTGACCTTCGCCTGCTCCGTGAGGACCCCGACCGTGTTCGCGCCTCCCAGCGCGCCCGTGGAGAGGACGTCGGCCTCGTCGACGCCCTGCTCTCCGCCGATGAGCGGCGCAGGTCGTCCGGCGTCCGCTTCGACGAACTCCGCTCCGAGCAGAAGGCGCTCGGCAAGCTGATCCCCAAGGCCACCCCCGAGGAGCGCGCCGAGCTCCTCCAGCGGGCCGAGCAGCTCAAGACCGACGTCAAGGCCGCCGAGGCCGAGCAGAACGAGGCCGACGAGACGGCCAGGAACCTGCTCCTCCAGCTCGGCAACATCGTCCACCCGGACGTGCCGGTCGGCGGCGAGGAGGACTTCGTCGTCCTGGAGACGCACGGCACCATCCGCGACTTCGCGGCCGAGGGCTTCGAGCCCAAGGACCACCTGGAGCTGGGCGAGGCGCTCGGCGCCATCGACGTCGAGCGGGGCGCCAAGGTCTCCGGCTCGCGCTTCTACTACCTGACCGGCGTCGGCGCCCTGCTCGAGCTCGCGCTGGTCAACGCGGCGATCGCGCAGGCCACCGAGGCCGGCTTCATCCCGATGCTCACCCCCGCGCTGGTCCGCCCGCGCGCCATGGAGGGCACCGGCTTCCTCGGCCAGGCCGCGGAGAACGTGTACCACCTGGAGAAGGACGACTACTACCTGGTCGGCACCTCCGAGGTCCCGCTCGCCGCGTACCACATGGACGAGATCATCGACGCCGACAAGCTGCCGCTGCGGTACGCGGGCTTCTCGCCCTGCTTCCGCCGCGAGGCCGGCACGTACGGCAAGGACACCCGCGGCATCTTCCGCGTCCACCAGTTCGACAAGGTCGAGATGTTCTCGTACGTCGCGCCCGAGGACGCGGAGAACGAGCACAAGCGGCTCCTGGACTGGGAGAAGCAGTGGCTCACCTCCCTGGAGCTGCCCTTCCAGGTCATCGACGTCGCCACCGGCGACCTCGGCGCCTCGGCCTCCCGGAAGTTCGACTGCGAGGCGTGGATCCCCACCCAGGGCAAGTACCGCGAGCTGACCTCGGCCTCCAACTGCGACGGCTTCCAGGCCCGCCGGCTCTCCGTCCGCATGCGGGACGAGCAGGGCGGCAAGAAGACCGTCCAGCCGCTCGCCACGCTGAACGGCACGCTGTGCGCCGTCCCGCGCACCATCGTCGCCATCCTGGAGAACCACCAGCTCGCCGACGGTTCGGTGCGCGTCCCGGAGGTCCTCCGGCCGTACCTGGGCGGGCGTGAGCTCCTGGAGCCGATCGTCAAGTGAGCGCCTTCCCCTACCGCCTGGTCGCGACGGACCTCGACGGCACGCTGCTGCGGGCCGACGAGTCCGTCTCCGACCGCACCCGGGACGCGCTCGCCGCGGTGACGGCGGCGGGCGCCGCGCACATCGTCGTCACCGGCCGGGCGGTGCCCTGGACCCGGCACATCCTCGACGACCTCGGCTACGAGGGGATCGCGGTCTGCGGCCAGGGCGCGCAGGTCTACCACGCCGGTGAGCACCGGCTGCTGACCTCCCTGACCCTGGACCGGCAGCTCGCCGGGCTCGCCCTGTCCAAGATCGAGGCGGAGGTCGGCCCGCTGGCCCTCGCCGCGAGCCGGGACGGCCTGGAGGGCGAGGTCCTGATGGGCCCCGGCTACCGGCCGCACGAGGGCCCGCTGCCGTACGTGTCGTACGAGGACCCGGCCGAGCTGTGGGCGGCGCCGCTGACCAAGCTCTATCTCCAGCACCCGACGCTGGGCGACGACGAGCTGACCGCGGTCGCGCGCGCCACCGTCGGCGGGCTCGTCGACGTGGTCATGGCGGGTCCGGGGATCGTGGAGATCCTGCCGCTGGGCCTGAGCAAGGCCACCGGCCTCTCGCTCGCGGCGCGCCGGCTCGGTGTGAAGGCGGCCGAGACGATCGCCTTCGGCGACATGCCCAACGACATCCCGATGTTCGGCTGGGCCGCGCACGGGGTGGCGATGGGCAACGCCCACGAGGAGCTGCGGGCGGTCGCGGACGAGGTGACCGCCTCCAACGAGGAGGACGGCATCGCGGTCGTCCTGGAGCGCCTGCTGGCCGCCTGACCCCGAGTCCGAGACGTACGGAGCAGGGCCCGCCTCCTTCACAGGAGGCGGGCCCTGTTCCGTGTCGAAGGGGCGGCCCGCGCGGTCACGTGGTCCGCGCGCTCGAAGCGGCCGCCCCTCGGGGAATCCCCCGTGTCCCCCGCACAACCAGTGTGCGCCGGACCGCCGTTCGGGAGCGAACGGTTTTCCGCGCGGGCGGTTTTCCGCGCGGTCGGTCTTCCGCGCGAACGGTCTTCCGCGCGAACGGTCTTCCGCGCGGGCGGCGAAGCGCCGCTTCGGGGGCCGGGCGGGACTCAGAAGTTGATCATGTGCCCGGCGATGCCGTGGATCGCTTCCTTGACGGCCTCGCCCAGGGTCGGGTGGGCGTGCACGTTCCGCGCGACCTCGTGGACGGTGAGGTCCCACTGCTGGGCCAGGGTCAGCTCGGGCAGCAGCTCGGTGACGTCGGGGCCGATCAGGTGGGCGCCGACGATCTCGCCGTACTTCGCGTCGGCGACGATCTTGACGAAGCCGGTGGAGTCGCCGAGGCCGTGCGCCTTGCCGTTCGCCATGAAGGGGAACTTGGCGACCTTGACGTCGTAGCCCTTCTCGCGGGCCTGCGCCTCGGTGTAGCCGAAGCTGGCGATCTGCGGCTGGCAGTAGGTCGCGCGCGGGATCATGGCGTAGTCGAGCTCCATGGTCTCGGCGTCCGCGATGGTCTCGGCGGCGATGACGCCCATGGCCTCGGCGGTGTGCGCGAGCATCAGCTTCGCGGTGACGTCGCCGATGGCGTAGATGTTCGGCACGGAGGTGCGGCAGCGGCCGTCGACGTCGATGGCGCCGCGCTCGGTGAGGGCGACACCGGTGTTCTCCAGGCCGTAGCCGGAGACGTTCGGGGCGAAGCCGATGGCCTGCAGGACCTTGTCGGCCTCCAGGACCTTCTGGGAGCCGTCCTTGCCGGTGACGGTGACGCGGACCTGCGGGCCGGACTCGTCGATCGCGTCCACGCGGGTGGAGGTGAGGACGTCGATGCCGAGCTTGCGGTACTGCTTCGCGAGCTCCTTGGAGACCTCCTCGTCCTCCAGCGGGGCCATCCGGTCGAGGAACTCGACGATGGTGACCTTGGTGCCGTAGTTGTTCAGCACGTACGCGAACTCGATGCCGATCGCGCCGGCACCGGCGATGACGATCGACTTCGGGGCGTCCTCGGCGAGGATCTGCTGCTCGTACGAGACCACGCGGTCGCTGAGCGAGGTGCCGGGCAGCAGGCGCGGGGTGGCGCCGGTGGCGATGATGCAGTTGTCGAAGGTGATCGTCTGCGTGGTGCCGTCGGCCTTCGCCACCTGGAGGGTGTTCGCGTCGAGGAAGGTGCCCCGGCCGTCGAACTCGGTGATCCCGTTCTTCTTCATCAGGAAGTGGACGCCCTTGACGCGGCCGTCCGCGACCGTGCGGCTGCGGCGGAACGCCTCGCCGTAGTCGAAGGAGACGGTGCCGTCGACCTTGATGCCGAAGGTCTTGGCCTCGTGGTTGAAGATGTGCGCGAGCTCCGCGTTGCGGAGCAGCGCCTTGGTGGGGATGCAGCCGACGTTCAGGCAGACACCGCCCCAGTACTTCTCCTCGACGACCGCGACCCGCTTGCCCAGCTGGGCGGCGCGGATGGCGGCGACGTAGCCGCCGGGGCCAGCTCCGAGTACGACGACGTCGAAGCGGTCTGACATGACTGACTCCCGAGGGTGGATGAGGGTGTTCGGTCCACGTACGAGCCCACAGTAGTCCGGTCGCCCGGCGGCGCCCCGGCGAGTGGTCCGTCGGTGACCGCCGGGCCCCTGGCCCGTCCCCTCCGGCGCTCCGGCCGGGGTGGTCCTACTCCTCGCCGGCGAGGGTCAGCGTGCGCAGCTTGTGCCCGGCGAACCAGGTGGCGCCGAGGGTGACGGCGACGAGCAGCACGACGGCCGTCGACAGGGCCACGTCCGAGCTGATCAGCCCCTCGCCGGTGACCTTCTCGGCGAGGGCGAGCGCCCACTGCTGGACGCTGAGGGTGCGGGCGCCGGCGATCAGGGAGCCGAACAGTGCCTCCCAGACCAGGGCGTAGACCAGGCCGATGACCACGGCGTGCCGGCTGACCGTGCCAAGCAGCAGGAAGAGCGCGCTGTAGGCGATGGAGGCGACCAGGGCGGCCACCGTGTAGGCGACGGCGACCTGCTGTCCGTTGCCGTTCAGGATGAAGCCGGCGATCAGGGTGGGCACGGCCGAGAAGACCATGGTCACGGCGATGGCCACGATCAGCTTGGTGGTGATGATCGTCGGCCGCTTCACCGGCTTGGAGAGCAGGTAGACGATGGAGCCGTCGTCGATCTCCGGGCCGATCGCGCCCGTGCCGGCGATGACGCCGATCAGCGGCACCATCGTGGCCAGCGCGAAGCCGCCGAGGAGGTCGGCCGCGACCTGGTCGTCGGCGCCGTTGAGGACGCGGACGGCCGTGGCGATGACCAGGAGCAGGCCGGGCAGGAGGAAGAGGATCGCCGCCCGGCGGCGGCCGAGGAGGGCCCGGTAGGTGAGCCGGGCGACAGTGGGGTCGTACATCGGGGTCGTGCTCCTTTCAGGCCGCGACGAGATACGAGAAGACGGATTCGAGGGACTCGTCGGACGGCGAGACCGTCAGCAGCCGGATCCCACGCGCGCGTGCCACCTGTGGCAGCAGTTCGGTGAACCGTCCGAAGTCGACGGCCTGGATCCGCAGTCCTCCGTCGACGGCGTCGACCTCGATGCCGGCCGTCGACGGGTCGGCGATCAGCGCGGCGGCGAGCGCCCGGTCGTCGCTGGAGCGGACCAGGTAGCGGTGCGGCCGGTCGGTCATCAGGCGGCGGATGCGGCGGAAGTCCCCGGAGGCGGCGTGCCGGCCGGCGACGATCACCTCGATGTGGGAGGCGAGCTGCTCGACCTCCTCCAGGATGTGCGAGGAGAACAGCACCGTCCGGCCCTCGGCGCCCATCCGGCGCAGCAGCTCCATGAGCTGCATCCGCTGGCGGGGGTCCATGCCGTTGAACGGCTCGTCGAGCAGCAGCACGGACGGCTCGTGGACGAGGGCCGAGGCCATCTTCACGCGCTGCCGCATGCCCTTGCTGTACGTGGCGATCTTCCGGTCCTGCGCGTACTCCATCTCCACGGTGGCCAGCGCCCGCTGGGCCTCCGCGGCACCGAGGCCCTGGAGTTCGGCGTTGGCCACCACGAACTCGCGGCCGGTGAGGAAGTCGTACATCGCCTCCCGCTCGGGGACGACGCCGATGGAGCGGTAGACCGACTCGTTGCGCCAGACCGGCGCGCCGTCGAGGGTCACGCTGCCGGTGGAGGGGTCGAGGAAGCCGCCCATCATGTTGATGAGGGTGGACTTCCCGGCGCCGTTGGGGCCGAGGAGGCCGGTGACGCCCGGGCCGATCGACATCGTGATGTCGTTGACCGCCACCACGTTTCCGAACCAGCGCGAGACGTGGTCGATGTGCAGGGTACTCACAGTCCGACCTTCCGGTAGCGGGCCATCAGGATGCCGTAGCAGGCGGCGACGAGGCCGAGGACGACCAGCAGGTAGACCGTGCCGACTCCGGCGCCGACCTCCATCTCGGCGGGGAAGGAGGCGGGGGCGCCGAGGAAGGCGTTCTGCAGGCCGATGACGAGGGTGAGGGGGGAGAAGAGGCCGAGCCAGACGATGGAGCCGGTGTTGTCGGTGGCGTAGGAGATGCCCTGGAGGGTGGAGACCGCGCCGTACGAGATGACGAGGACGGCGATCACGGCGGCGACGCCGAAGCCGCGGCGGGGGGTGAGCGCGGCCATGACCAGGCCGATGCCACTGAAGAGCACCGACAGGACGGCGACGGAGACGAGGCCCTGGCCGAACATCCTGGTCTGCTCGGCGAAGTCCATCTTGGCCAGCATCGAACCGATCCACATGATCAGCAGCGGGGTGGCGGTGAGGATGAAGAGGGCCGAGGCCATCGCCCCGTACTTGGCGAGCACGTAGTCCATACGCTCGATCGGACGGGAGAAGTACAGCGGGACCGTCCGGAACCTCAGGTCGCGGGAGACCGACTGGGGGGCCTGGGAGGCCAGGAAGACGGCGATGACGAGCTGGAGGTAGACCGCGTACTGGGTGTACTCCATCGCCAGCTTCCCGCTCTCCGTGTACACCGCGATGGCGACGACGATCAGCGCGGGCGCGCACATCACGGCGAGGAGCAGCATCGGCAGCACCTTCGACTTGGCGCTGCGGCCCAGGCCGTACGCCCCGCGCAGGGACTGCGAGAAGAGCGAGCGGCGGGCGTAGGAGCGGCCGAGCCGGGGGCCGTCGTAGGACCGGTATCCGATGTTGTGGATCCGGGTGGTGTCGGGGGCGGGGGTGCTCATCGGGCCTTGACCTCCTCGTGCTGCGCGGCCTCGGGACGGAAGACCTCGGCGATGTGGTGGCGGCGCTGCTCCATGCGGACCAGGCCGAGGCCGAGGGCGGCGACGGTGTCGCGCACCAGGTCGTACGTCTCCTCGCCGGGGGCCTCAAGGAGCAGGATGTGGCCGGCGCCGGGCAGGCCCTCCTCGACGCCCGCGTGGAGGGTGACGCCGGCCTCGGTGAGGGCGGCGCGCAGGGCGCCGGTGCCGTCCGGGTGGGCGTCGGAGTCGGTGACCTCGACCGCGAGGGTCGTGGTGGTGCGGGTGAAGTCGCTGGTGGAGCTGGACCGCAGCAGCTTTCCGCCGTCGATGACGACGACGTGGTCGCAGGTCCGCTCCAGCTCGCCGAGGAGGTGGGAGGTGACCAGGACCGAGATGCCGAAGTCGGTCCAGACGCGGCGGATCAGGCCGAGCATCTCGTCCCGGCCGACCGGGTCGAGGCCGTTGGTCGGCTCGTCGAGGAGGACCAGCTTGGGGTCGTGGACCAGGGCCTGGGCCAGCTTCACCCGCTGCTTCATGCCGGTCGAGTAGCCGCCGATGGGGCGGTAGCGCTCCTCGTACAGGCCGACGTGGCGCAGGGTGTCGGCGGTCCGCTCGCGGGCGGCGGCCGGCGGCAGGCCGGACATCCGCGCCATGTGGACGACGAACTCGGTGGCCGAGACGTCCGGCGGGAGGCAGTCGTGCTCGGGCATGTAGCCGACGCGCTCGCGGATCTCGGGGCCGTGCGTCGAGACGTCGAGGCCCAGGACCTCGGCGCGGCCCTCCGTGGCGGGGGAGAGACCGAGCAGGATCTTGATCATCGTGGACTTGCCGGCTCCGTTGGCACCCACCAGTCCGGTCACACCGGGCCCGATGTCCAGGGAGAGCCGGTCGAGAGCGGTCACCCGGGGGAACCGCTTGCTGAGGCTTTCGGTGGCGATCACAGTCACGCTTCGACGGTAGTGGTGAACGCCACAGCGGTCGTCAGCCCTACGGCTCGATCCTTCTCCGACTTCGGGAGGACACATCCCGGGGGGAGGTCGCGACCAAAGTCGTTCGGGGAGCGGGCGGGGGTCGGGTAAGCCCCGGGCGGGTTCCGGATGGATCTCGGGTGAGTTCCGGACGGGCCTCGGATGAATCTCGGGCGGGTCCCGGGCGGACCCCGGGCGGGTCCCGGGCGGGCCGAGTTTTCCACAGGCCGTCGTCCACACCTCTTGACGCAGCCGCCAAGCATTGTCACATTCGTCGATGTCAAGTTACGGAAGCGGAGTGCGACCGTACGCTCACACCGGACGGGCGGGTGGCATGACCTCAGCAGCGACAAGTGAACTGGCCGCGGAACTGCGGGGGTTCAGGGAAGTACAGCAGCTCTCCTACGCCTGCGCGGAAGCGGTCGCGGCGCAGCTCAAGCCGGGCGTGACCGAGCGCGAGGCGGCGCGGATGCAGCGGGAGTGGCTGTACGAGCGGGGGGTGAAGGACTGGTTCCACCGGCCCTTCGCCTGGTTCGGCGACCGCACCGCCTTCGTCGACTTCAAGATCCCCCTCCAGTTCTTCCCCACCGACCGGCGCCTGGAGGCGGGGATGCCCTTCATCCTCGACATGGCGCCCGTGTACAAGGGGTACGCGGCGGACATCGGCTACAGCGGCTGCCTCGGGCTCAACCCGCTCCACGACAAGCTGCTCGCCGATCTGCGCGAGCACCGCGAGCTGATCCTGCGCGAGGTGCGCGAGCGGCGGAGCCTGCGCGAGATATACGAGGACGTGGACCGGCTCATGGTCCGCCAGGGGTACGCCAACCGGCACCGGGCCTATCCGTTCGGCGTGATCGCCCACAAGATCGGCCGGGTGAAGGAGCGGCGGTTCGCGCCGACCCTGTTCGGCTTCGGCGCCCAGTCCCTCAAGGGCCTGGTGAGCGACGCGCTGCACGGGCACCGGGACGGCTGGTCGCCGCTCTGGTCCCCCTACAAGTTCTCCGACCACCCGCCCACTCCGGGCCTCTGGGCGGTCGAGCCGCACCTCGGATTCCGGGGGACGGGCGCGAAGTTCGAGGAGATCCTGGTCGTCACCGACTCCAGGGACCCCGAGCAGAGCGCGTTCTGGCTGGACGACGACCTGCCGCACGTGCGGCGCTGGAACGAAGGAGCGGTGTGATGGCGGGCGCGGGACTCAAGGGGGCGCGGGAGCGCCGGGTCCGGACGGGCGGGATCGAGCTGTGCGTCGCCGAACTCGGCGAGGCCGACCGGCCGACGGTGCTGCTCGTGCACGGCTACCCGGACTCGAAGGAGGTCTGGTCCGAGGTCGCGGTGCGGCTCGCCGAGGAGTTCCACGTCGTGCTGTACGACGTCCGGGGCCACGGGCGTTCCACGGCGCCGGCGCCGCTGCGCGGCGGCTTCACCCTGGAGAAGCTGACCGACGACTTCCTGGCCGTCGCGGACGCGGTCAGCCCGGACCGGCCGGTCCACCTCGTCGGCCACGACTGGGGCTCGGTGCAGTCGTGGGAGTTCGTGACCGTGCCGCGCACCGAGGGCCGGATCGCCTCCTTCACCTCGATCTCGGGCCCGTCGCTCGACCACTTCGGGCACTGGATCAAGAGGCGGATGACCCGCCCCACCCCGCGCCGGGTCGGGCAGCTCCTCGGGCAGGGCGCCAAGTCCTGGTACGTGTACCTGCTGCACACCCCGGTCCTGCCGGAGCTGGCCTGGCGGGGGCCGCTCGGCAAGCGGTGGCCGAAGCTGCTGGAGCGGGTGGAGAAGCTCCCGGCCGGCGACTACCCGACGGCGTCGCTGCCCGGTGACGCGGCCACCGGCGCCTGGCTGTACCGGGACAACGTCCGGGCGCGCCTGTCCCGGCCGCGTCCCGACGCCTTCGCCCACGCGCCCGTGCAGCTGATCACCCCGACCGGGGACGCCTTCCTCTCCGAGCGGCTCTACGACGACCTGGGCGACTGGGTGCCGGAGCTGGCCCGGCGGAGCCTGCCGGCCAAGCACTGGGTGCCGCGCACCCGGCCCGATCTGCTGGCCGCGTGGGTCACGGACTTCGTCCGCACCCACGAGGAGCCGGCGACGCGGGCGCCCCGGCCGGCGGCGGAGTCGGCGGCGAAGGGCGGCGTGCGGCCGGAGTACGCGGAGCGGTTCGGCGGGCAGCTGGTCCTGGTCACCGGCGCCGCCAGCGGCATCGGGCGGGCCACCGCCTTCGCCTTCGCGGAGGCCGGGGCGCGGGTGGTGGCGGTGGACCGGGACGGCGAGGGCGCGGCCCGGACGGCGGAGATGGCCCGGCTGATCGGCGCGCCGGAAGCCTGGGGCGAGGCGGTGGACGTCTCCGACGAGCAGGCGATGGAGAAGCTGGGCGCGAAGGTGGCCGCCGAGTACGGGACCGTCGACGTCCTGGTCAACAACGCGGGGATCGGGCTCGCCGGCTCCTTCTTCGACACCACGGGCGAGGAGTGGAAGCGGGTCCTGGACGTCAACCTGTGGGGCGTGATCCACGGGAGCCGGATATTCGGGGCGCAGATGGTGGCGCGCGGGCAGGGCGGCCACATCGTCAACACCGCTTCGGCGGCCGCCTTCCAGCCCTCGCGGGCGCTGCCGGCGTACAGCACCTCGAAGGCGGCGGTGCTGATGCTGAGCGAGTGCCTGCGGGCCGAGCTGGCGGGCCGGGACATCGGGGTGAGCGCGATCTGCCCGGGGATCGTGAACACCGGCATCACGGCGACCGCCCGGTTCGCCGGGGTGACGGACCCGGCGGAGGAGAAGCGGCGGCAGCGCAAGGCCGCGCGCCTGTACGGCCTGCGGAACTACCCGCCGGAGAAGGTCGCCGACGCGATCCTGGACGCGGTGCTGCACGACCGTGCGGTCGTGCCGGTCACCCCGGAGGCGCGCGGCGCCCACGTCCTCTCCCGACTGGCCCCGGGCGTCCTGCGCACCCTGGCCCGCTGGCAGCCGCCGGCATAAGGGGGCGCGACGGGGCCGCGGGGGCGGGGGCGGGGGCGCAGGGAAGGTGACGGGGCCGCCGGTGTGGGTGAGGGGGCTGTCGGCCGGGGTGCGGGGCGGGGCGGCGGTCGTACGATCCCTCGCGGCAGGGGCCTCGCGGGGCGGGGTGGAACGGATCGGTCGGTGGGAGCGGGTTTGTCCGAGCAGTCAGCAGTGCGGCCGGAGTACCGGATCGAGGATCTCGCCCATCACAGCGGGGCCACCGTCCGGACGATCCGCGCCTACCAGGACCGCGGCCTGCTGCCCCGTCCTGAGCGGCGGGGCAGGTCGAACGTGTACGGGGAGAGCCATCTGGCCCGGCTGCGGCAGATCGCCGACCTCCTCGACCGGGGCTACACCCTGGCCTCGATCAAGGAGCTGCTCGAAGCGTGGGACACGGGCCGGGGGCTCGGCGGGGTGCTCGGCCTGGTCGCGGAGGTCCAGGGGCCGTGGACGGACGAGGAGGCGGCCCGGATCACCCGCGCGGAGCTCGACGCCCGGTTCGGCGGGACCCCGGACGAGGACGCCGTACGGGAGGCGGTCGAGCTCGGTGTCCTGGAGCGGCTGCCCGGCCGGGACGCCGAGGAGTACCTGGTTCCGAGTCCCCAGGAGCTGGCGGTGGCCGTGGAGTTGTACGCGGCGGGCGTCCCCCTGTCGGCGATCACCGGGCATCTGAGGGAACTGCGGGAGCAGGTCGAGCACATAGCGGGCCGTTTCCTGGAGTTCACCACCGAGTACGTCTTCGCCCGCTACCTGGAGCACCGGCCGCCGACGGACTCCGACGCGGCCGAGGCGGCGACGATGGTGCGGCGGCTCAGACCGCTCGCCCAGCAGACGGTGGACGCGGAACTGGCGCGGGCCATGCGGATCCTGGCGACCCGTCACCTCCAGATCCATCTGTCCCCCGAGGCTCCGCCCCCCGTGAAGGACGACGAGTCGCGTCCGGTGCGGATACCGGCGGGCACGGTCAGGGCCGTCCAGGCGCTGGTCGGCGCGGAGAACGTGGCGGCCTTCGTGACGGCGGCCACCGAACGGGAAGTACACAAAAGAACATTGGACGCACTTGCGACAAATCCCCCTGATGCCCCCACGGTCCACTAAAGCAGTTGATTCTTCGGTTCAGTTGTCCACAGAATTCCCAACCAGCCTGTGGATAACTTGACTTGGCTGTGGATCAAACCTGAACGGGGAAGAACGATGGACGAACGTCGCACGGTGAAGGTGTCGAAGTACCTCTCGAAGCATCTGCGGCACCAGCCGGAGCGGATCGGGCTGACCCTCGACCCGAACGGCTGGACCGAGATCGACGCCCTGCTCGCCGCCGCGGCCGCCCACGGCTTCCCGATCAGCCGCGCGGAGCTGGACCACGTCGTCGCCGTCAACGACAAGCGGCGGTTCGCGGTCGACGGCACCCGGATCCGCGCCAGCCAGGGCCACACCGTCGCGGTCGACCTGGACCTGCCGGCCGCCGAGCCGCCCGCGTACCTCTATCACGGCACGGTCGCCGCCCGGCTCCCCGCGATCCGGGCGGAGGGGCTGCGGCCCATGGCCCGGCACGACGTGCACCTCTCCCCCGACCGCGAGACCGCCACCAGGGTCGGGGCGCGCCGCGGCCGGCCGGTGGTGCTGAGCGTGGACTCCGGCGCCATGCACCGGGCCGGTCACGTCTTCCGGCTCAGCGCCAACGGGGTCTGGCTGACCCCCGCCGTACCGCCGGAGTTCATCCGCTTCCCTGAGGCATGATCGGGGCATGGCCCACCCGCACCTGCCCAGCACCCAGGCCGCCGTCGAGGCCGTTCGCGCGCTCGCCCGGGAGTTCCACCTGGAGATCACGGTCGCCGACGACATCGGCGCGGACCAGACCTCCCGCCGTACCGCCGCCGGCGCCTTCAGCGTGCTCGACGAGGACGGTTCGCTGCCGCACGAGGCCTTCGTCGAGCTCGGCGGATCCCCTTACGTCTCCGTGCAGTTGTATCCCGAGGACGACGCCAGGATCACGGTGGACGGCGTCGAGTTCGCCGATGTGCCGAGGGACGCCGTACCCGGCTTCGTCCGGGCGGTCCACACCGGTCTCGCGCACGTGAAGGGGCGGTTCTTCCCGCCGGGGCAGTGGCTGATCGTCCCCGTGCCCGGCGGCGAGACCTACAAGGAGCTCGTCCCGATGACGACGCTCACGCCGTGGTTGAGCGGCCGCGTCCGCTGACGGACCTGACGGACCCGGCCGGTCCGGCCCTGTCCCACACCACACCACACCACACCGTCCCGCAGGAGCATGAGTGTTCGACCTCATCGTCATCATCGACACCAAGACCCCCGAGGACATCGCCCCGGTCGCCGACGCCCTCACCCGGATGCGCCCGGTCTGCCTCGCCGAGGACGGCTGCGTCAGAAGCCGTTGTCCTATCGATCTTGAGTGCGGTGTGATCGAAAACGACTGTCGGGTCGGGTGATTCTGCCCCGGCCGTGCATGGAGACAGGGCCTCTGGCGCAGTTCGGAGTTGCTGAGACCACGAACACGCCAGGAGGCCCTGTTGTCCCTGTTGTACGCGGTCGAGACGGATGAGTTCAACTCGGCGGTCCCGGCGTGCGATTGCCTCGCTCGCCGGTTCGGGAACGCGGCCGATCAGCCCGACCGCGCCAGGGCCTACGACACGGACATGACGGACGCCGAGTGGCAGCGGGTCCGGCCGCTGCTGCCGGTGCCCGGATGGCTGGAGGGCCGGGGCGGACGCCCGGAGAGCTACTGCCACCGCGTGATGCTCGACGCCGTGTTCTACGTGGTCGACAACGGCATCAAGTGGCGGGCCATGCCCGTCGACTTCCCGGCCTGGGACCGGGTCTACGCCTTCTTCCGCCGCTGGCGGAACAACGGTCTGATCGGCGAGCTCCACGACCGGCTGCGCGGGAAGGTCCGCGAGGCCGAGGGGCGAGAGCCGGAGCCGAGCGCGGCGGTCATCGACTCGCAGTCGGTCAAGGCCGACGCGGTCGTCGGCACGGGCAGCCGGGGCTACGACGGCGGGAAGAAGATCAACGGCAGGCGCCGGCACCTGATCTGCGACACGATCGGCCTTCTGCTGATGATCAACGTGACCGCGGGCGACGTCACCGACCGCCAGGCCGCCGCCGACATACTGCCCGCCCTGCGCGCCCGCTTCCCCACGATCACCAGACTGTGGGCCGACAGCGGCTACACCGGAACCCTGATCACCTGGGCCCTGAACATGCTGCACCTGGTCGTCACCGTGATCAAACGCACGGATGACGTCTCCGGCTTCGTCGTGCTCCCACGCCGATGGGTGGTCGAGCGCACGTTCGCCTGGCTGCTCCGCTCGCGCCGCCTGGCCCGAGACCACGAGCGGCGGCCCGACAGCAGCGAAGCGGTGATCCGGTGGTCGATGACCAGGCTCATGACCCGCCGCCTCGCAGGCCCGCGGCGAGCGTGAACCTGCCCGAGGGCTCCTTGACCAGCCAGCCCCGCCGCACCAGCCGGTTCGCCTTCGACCGCACCCCCTCCACCTTCGCCGCCACCGGCTCCACCCCGAGCCCGGAGGCGAGTTCCTTGCAGGTCAACGCCGACTCCGAGGCGTCCACAACCGCCATGATCCGCTGATACTCCGGCGACAGCACCGACACCACAAGCCCTTCGCACCACGCGGGCACCACCGACCCCGGCACCGCACCCGACGGCGACGGCGACGGCGACGGCGACGGCGACGGTTCAGGATCCCCGGACGCCGACGTGCCGGTCTCCACCGCACCGACCGGGCCGGCGAGAACCTCGACCACGGTCTCCCGGGAGACGACGAACCGCTCCCAGTCGAGTTCCGCTTCCCGCAACGCGGCCAGCACCCGGTCCGCCTCCGCCCGCAGCACTTCCACCCGCTGAGCAGCCGCCCGTTCCCGCTCCTCCAGCAGTCCGATCACCGACGGCATCCCGCACCTCCACAGTCACGCCGACACGACGTGCTCTGCCTGCCACGAAAACCCCGGCACTATGCCTGACCAGCGACAACGCGGCGATCAAGTACGGAAAGACAACAGCTTCTCAGCTGGGAGGCGTACCAGTCCCACGAGACGGCCGGCCGGTTCGTCCTCGTCGAGCGCTGGGCCAGCCGCGAGCACTGGGAGCGGCACGGCGACGAGTCCGCCATCCAGGGCATCTACCTCCCCGAGATCCTGCCGCGCATCGAGCGCGAGGTGCACCCCAGCAGCAGGCTCGGGTAGGTCATCGGCCGAGTCGGCCGAGGGCCTCCGTGGCGATGGTCTCGAAGACGGTCTGATCGGCGGCGAAGGGCGAGTCCTGGACCGGCCAGTGGATCACGATCTCGGTGAAGCCGAGGTCGCGGTGGGTGCCGGCGAAGTCCACGAAGCCTTCGAGGGAGTCGAGCACCGCGTTCTTCTCCGGGGTGAAGCTGGTGAGCAGGATCTTGTCCAGCTCGGTCACGTCCCGGCCGATCTCCGCGCACGCCTTGCCGAGCCGCTCGACCTGGCCGCGCAGCGCCGCCACCGACTCGGCCGCCGTACCCGTCTCGTACAGCTTCGGGTCGCCGGTCGTCACCCAGGCCTGCCCGTGCCGGGCGGCGAGCCGCATGCCGCGCGGGCCGGTCGCCGCGACCGCGAAGGGGAGCCGGGGGCGCTGCACGCAGCCGGGGATGTCGCGGGCCTCGTCGGCCGAGTAGAACGTGCCGCTCTCCGTCACCGCGTCCTCGGTGAGCAGCCGGTCGAGCAGCGGGACGAACTCGGCGAAGCGGTCGGCCCGCTCCTTCGGCGTCCATGGAGCCTGGCCGAGCACGGTGGCGTCGAAGCCGTTGCCGCCCGCGCCGATGCCGAGGGTGACCCGGCCGCCGGAGATGTCGTCGAGCGAGATCAGCTCCTTGGCCAGCGTCACCGGGTGCCGGAAGTTGGGCGAGCCCAAGCCTTGCTCATACCATCGGTGCCATGCCCCGCCCCAAGCACCGAGAGCCGACCATCACCCCAGGTGAACCGGCCGCCCTGTACTGCCGAATATCCCAGGCCGACGATGACGACCAGACCGGGGTCGACCGACAGGAACGCATCTGCCGGGAGATCGCCGAACGGCGCGGCCTGGCCATCGACCCCGCCCACGTCTTCGTCGACAACAGCCGCTCCGCCTGGCGCCGCAACCGCAAGCGCCCCGGCTGGGACCAGCTCCTCGAACGTGCCCGGCGCCGCGAGTTCCGGCACATCATCGCGTACCACCCCGACCGGCTCATGCGGCAGCCGCGCGACCTGGAGGAGCTGCTCCAGGTCTCCGACGAGCAGGAGATCGTGCTGCACGGCGAGGCGAACCGCCGGAACCTCTCCGACCCGGACGACCGCTTCATCCTCCGCATCGAGGTCGCCCACGCCTGCCGCTCCTCCGACGACACCTCCCGCCGCCTGAAGTCCGCGCTCGCGGAGCGGGCCGAGACCGGCATGCCGCACTCGGGCAAGCGGCGGTTCGGGTACGAGCCCGACGGCATGACCGTCAGGGAGGACGAGGCCAAGATCGTCCGCGAGGTCTTCGACCGCTACCTCAAGGGCCAGAGCCCGGTCACCATCGCCCTCGTCCTCCACAAGCGCGGCATCAAGACCGTGTACGGCAAGGAATGGACCCAGGGCACCGTCCGGGCCCTGCTCGACTCCCGCCACGCCGCTGGCATCCGCATGCACCGGGGCGAGGAGGTCGGCCCCGGGAAGTGGCCCGCCATCATCGACGCCGGCACCTGGGCCGAGGTGCGCGCCCGCCGTGAGTACCGGTCCGCGATCCACCAGACCAACCTGGAGCTGCGCCGCTTCTACCTGCTGCGCGGCCTGGTCATGTGCGGGCGCTGCGGCACTCTCATGTCCGGCACCAAGGTCGGTGCTGCGCCCTCGTACCTGTGCACGCGCAAGAGCCGCAACGACGACAAGAAGTGCGTCCGCCGCATCGCCGCTGTGAAGCTGGAGGAGTTCGTCACCGAGGCCGCGATCGATCTGCTCGGCCGACTCACCGTCTCCGGCCAACTCGCCTCCGCCACACCCACGAACGCCCTGACCGAGGCGGTGGAGGCGGACCAGCAGCAGCTCGCCGAGCTCAACCAGATGTGGACCGCCAAGGAGATCTCTACGGCGGAGTACCGGGCGATGCGCAAGGAGATCACCGACCGGATCGCCAAGGCCCAGCGGCGGATGGTCGTGCGGCCGGTGAAGCTGCTCGACGGGCTCACGGGGCCGGGGGCCAGAGCTGCCTGGGAGGCCGACGAGATGACGGACGAGCGGCGCAACGCGGTGCTCCGCTTCCTCTTCTCCGGTGTGGTCATCGACGCGTCGAGCAAGCCGAGCGGAGTCTTCGACTGGGACCGCATCGACATCGAGCAGAACCAGCTCTGAGGGCTGCTCGATGGGGCGGCGCCGCTCACGGCGGGCGGAAACATAGCAGCAAATCGCCGGTTAGGTAAACCGGGAATTCTCTGGATCCTTGGGGGCACTGCTGCGGCGGTCGACCTGCCAGTCGTCCGCCGGCGGCATGCACGTCCCCGGGTGTTGGAGCACTCGGAGGCGGCGCGATGTACCGACCGCCCGACGACCCGCGCGGTGCGGGGACTGCCATCCCCGCACCGCCCACGAGGAGCTGCCCGTGCGCCTGCTGCCCGAGGCGAGCACAGCACCGACCACCCCCACGACGACCCGAGCCGCGCGACAGGAGGAAGCCCGGGCCCAGGCCCTGCGACGTGTCTGCGCCGGATTCACCACGACGATCAGCCCGCACAGCGCGGCACGACTGGCCGACCTGATGACCGCATCGCGGTACGAGAAGGCCGCCTGAGATCCGTACAGAGAAGCGGCCCCGGTGTTGGAGCACCAAGGCCGCAGCGACTCCCAAGACGACCGCCCAAAACGATCTACACGGTGCCGGGACCTGCCAGTCCGTATCGGCCCGAGACAAGGAAGCTCTGTGCCCCAGGGTACGACCCCGCAGTGGCAAGCACCATTCACTCACTCCCACCCCAGCCCGCAGGACGCGATCGGCGTCACGGCCACCCCGCCCCACGACGCGGAGGCCGAGAAGGCCGTACTCGGGGCCTGTATGTTCCAGGGCGCGGTCATCGACGAGGTCCGGCAGGTGCTGGAGCCGGGGGACTTCTTCCGGCCCGCGCACACCACGATCTGGCACGCCCTGCTGGAACTGCGCAGGCAGGAAGCGCCGACCGACGCGATCGCCCTGTCCCACCAGCTGAAGTCCACGGGCGACCTCACGCGCGTCGGCGGCCCCCAGTACCTGCATTCCCTGGCGACCTCGGCGGCCGTGGGGTCGGGTGCCTCGTACTACGCGGACATCATCCGCAGCCATGCCGACCTGCGCGTCCTGCAGGCCACGGCAGTCCGCGTGCTCCAGGGCGCCACCGCGCCGGGAGCTGACCCGGCCGAGGTACGAAGCCTGCTGGCGGCATCGCTGAGCGAGGCCGCCGACCGCGCCCGCCGCAGCTCCGACGGCCGACTCCAGCGGTACGCCGTGGACGGCTGGTCGTTCGTCACCGACACCCCGGCCACCACCGAGCCCGTGTGGGGGACGCCGGGAAAAGCGGCATGGGCCTCGGGTGAGAGCCTGATGCTCGTCGGGCCACCAGGCGTCGGAAAGTCGACGATCGCGCAGCAGATCGTCCTCGCCCGCCTCGGCCTGCTCTCCCAGGTCCTGGACATGCCCGTGCGCGAGGGCGAGAAGGTCCTCTACATCGCCGCGGACCGGCCCAGCCAGCTCGCCCGTGCCTTCACCCGGGTCGTGCACCAGGCCGACCGGGACATCTTGCGTCGGCGCCTGGTCTTCTGGTCGGGACCGCTGCCCGCCTCGCTCAACACCGAGCCGCAGCTTCTCGCCGAGCTGGCCGCCGAACACGGGGCGGACACCGTGGTGATCGACAGCCTCAAGGACGTGGTCGGCAAGCTCACCGACGACGAGGCCGGCCTCGCGTACAACAACGCCCGCCAGCAGCTCCTGCGCAACGGCGTCGAGCTTCTCGAACTGCACCACCAGCGCAAGCAGGGTCCCGACGCCTCGCGCACCCAGCGCCCTGTCCTCGACCAGGTCTACGGCTCGGCTTGGTTCACCGCTGGCGCGGGAAGCGTCCTGTTCCTCAGCGGCGCGGCAGGGGACCCGGTGGTCCACCTCCACCACCTCAAGACGATCGACGACGAGATCGGCCCGCTGCCGATCATCCACGACCACCCTCGTGGCACCTCGCGCGTCGACACGAGCCTCGACCCGCTGACCCTCCTGCGGCAGGCGGGCGCGAACGGGCTCACCGCCCGTCAGCTCGCCACCCAGATCACCGGCGAGGAGAAGCCCATCGCGGCGGACATCGCCAGGGCGAGGCGTCGCCTGGAGAACCTCACCAAGAGCGGACACGCCACCCAGGAGACCGGTGCCGGTGGTGGCACCGGGGGCGGCCAGGCGACCCGCTGGAAGGCCGTCACCCGCCACATGACCGCCGTTTCCTGACCGGCGGACCCGTACGCGGTGCCGTACGCACCCCGACCCGCCGGGGGCGCGTACGCACCGCCTTCGCCGCGTACGAATCTCGGGAAACCGCAGATCAGACGCCTACGCGCCATCGAACGGCGCATTCACACCCTTGGCGCGTACGCGCTGCCCCCTCCTTGGAGAGGGGGCAGCGTAAGCGCCCCGCCCTCATAGCTCGTGGAGAACCACCCTTGCTCGTCACCGCACCCCAGGCCGGCACCGCCCCAGAGCTCGTCGTCACGGCGACGGGAGTGCGGGCATGAGGGCCCTATCTAGCCAAGGCCACACCCGCGATCGGAAGCGGCGTCTCTCGGTCGCCGTTGTCACAGCGACCGTGGCGGCGCTCGTGTGCACCGCCTACAGCGCGGACACGAGCTGGCGGTTCGCCGCCCACTACCTCGACATGCGCAACACCGCTGAGCGCACCGCGATGTTCGCCGCCGCCGAGCTCGCCCTGTTCTCGATGGCCCTGATGGCTCGCCAGAACTTGCACGGTCCGAGGCAGGCGGCGGGTCTGCCTGGAGTTCTGGTCTGGGTGATCACCGCGATGCAGACCATCCCCGCTTACGCCGAGTCCGGCCCGGTCGGTGGCACCGTGCGTGCCTTCACCGGCCCGGTGATGGCCGCCGTGCTGTGGCACCTGGCCATGGGCATCGAGCTGCGCCAGCGGACCCCCGACGCCGCCTCCCGCGGGCTCGCCGCCGTCCTCACACGGCAGGCCCGCGAGCGGCTGCTCGCCCGCCTGGGGATCGTCGAGCAGGACCAGGGCGCCGCCGAGATCATCCGCGACCGGGCCACGCAGCGGGCTGTCGCCCTGGCCGCCCGCCTCGCCGAGATGACGCCCGAGCAGCGCACCGGGCGGGCGGGCCGACGCGCCGTGCGCCGCTTGTCCAGGGCCCTGGCCCGCTCCGGCATCGACGCCGACCCGCACCGCAACGAGCAGCTGCTGCGCCAGCTCGCCACCCGCCGTCAAGCAGCCGCCCTGGCCACCATCAACCTGCCCGAGCGCTGGACCACGCCCGCCGGGCAGCCCGCAGCACAGCCCGACCACTCCCGGGCGGACGGCGACGGGCAGGCGGACGGCAAGGGCCGGGCAGAGGACATCGCCCGTCCGCATCCGTCAGATCCGGGCGACGAGGAAACCCACCCAGGCGCCCGCCCGAATCCCACTGCCCGTTCCAGCCCGGAACAGACCGCCCGTTCCGGCCCGGAATCGACGGCCCGCCCGAATCGGTCGGCCCTGCCGCAAGAGGCCACTCCGCCGCCCACGGGCAACGGCCCGCACATCCCACCTGCCAAACGCCCCACGTCGAAGCGGAAACGGGCCGGCGGCAAACCGCGCGCCACCGCCGACGTCCTTCGCGACTACGCCCACCAGCTCCATGACAAGCACGGCCGCCTGTCCCGCGACCTCCTGGAGCAGGCCGTACGCGGCGACGGATACACGGTCGCCAGCGACGATGCCGGTGCCATCGTCCGCGCTGTCAAGGCCGAACTGAGCACTTCCCGCAACGGCTGACGACCACCTCTCCCATCCTCCCTCCCGTCCCGGAGATCCCGATCGTGACGCACCACCCCCACCACGCCGATCACCGTTCCGACGAGCTGTCGTCGCTGGCGAAGTCGTCTACGCTGCTGGGGCGTTTGCGGCTGGCGTTCGGACGGGCTGCTCCTGGCGGAGCCAGTAGTACCCCGAGTCCGACTCAAGGCCGGTCTTCGGGGATCTCCGCCCCGGGGGTGGCGGAGACGGCCCGACGCCAGGGGGCGCCGGACCAGGAGGCCGGGACCGAGGGCGGACCCGACCAGGACGAGCTCCACGCCGTCCAGCAGCAGATCCTCCACCCCGCACCCGCCACCGAACCGACAGCCAGTGAGCGTGCGGTGCAGAGCGTGCAGCCGGCGATCCGCCGTTTCACCGGCACCAAGCGGACCGTCCGTGTCGGACCGCTGCGGTTCACCGGCGACGAGCACGCCAGCCTCCAGGAGGCCGCTGCCGAGCACGGCTACAAGGGGGAATCCGGCTTCGCCGCCGACATCGTCCTGGCGTTCGTGTCCGGCAGGTTCACGGCGAACCTGCCGCTGTCCGAGGACCGCCGCCGCACCCACATGTTCCGCGCCCAGGTGCTGCGCGAGCTCAACCGGATCGGCGTCAACGTCAACCAGATCGCCCGCGCGCTGAACAGCGACCTCACCCCACCCGACATCCGCCACCGTCTCGACGAGCTGCACCGCCTGCTGGAGCTGATCGCCGAGGCTCTGCGCGAACCCGCCGACTCCAGGAAGGACCTGGCCGCGTGATTGCCGCCATCAAACCGGCCGGGTCCAATACCCGCGGCCTGCTCGCCTACCTCTACGGCCCCGGCCGCCACGACGAGCACACCGACCCGCACATCGTCGCCGGCTTCGCCATGCTCGGCATGCCCGACCCAGGCCGCGACCCGGACTCCACGCTCACCGAGCTCGCCCGTCACCTCGATGAGCCCGTCCGTCTTCGGAACAGCGAGTTCGGCAGGAAGGTCACCGACCACGTCTGGCACTGCCCCGTCCGCACCGCCCCCGAAGACCGCCGCCTCTCTGACACGGAGTGGGCCGAGATCGCCCAGCGGATCGTCGAAGCCGCCGGCATCGCCCCGCCCGGAGACGACCTGGCGTGCCGTTGGATCGCCGTACGTCACGCGGACGACCACATCCACATCCTCGCCACCACCGTCCGTGAGGACGGACGCCGCCCCAAGCTCCACGACAGCGGCATCCGTGTCGGCGACGTCTGCCGCCAGATCGAGAACGACTACGGTCTGCGCCGGCTGAAGAAGGGCGACCGCACCGCCGGACGCCGGCCCACCCAGGCCGAGATGCACAAGGCCGAACGCCTCGGCTGGGAGCAGACCAGCCGCGACTGGCTCCAGGACCGCATCCGCGCCGCCATCCCCCACGCCGGCAGCGCGGAGGAACTCCTCGCCTACCTCGAAGCCGACGGCATCGTGGTCAAACCCCGACGCGGACCTTCCGGCGACCTCCTCGGCTACGCCGTCGGCCGCCCCGGCGATCTCAACAAGGACGGCGACCAGATCTTCCACCCCGGCGGCAAGATCGCCCCCGACCTCACCCTCCCCAAGCTCAAGGCCCGCCTGGAGACGACCGCGCCGGAGGAGCACCCCACCGCCCGCCGCGACCAACCTGCCACCCCCTGGCACCAGGCCACCGACGCCCTCGACACCCTCCACACCGGCATGGCCGACGACACCCACGCCCAGGCCCACATCACCGCGCTCGGCGAACTCATCGAAGCCACCGCCCAGAAAGCACCCGTCCACCTCCACGCCGAACTCCGAGCAGCCTCCCGGGCATTCGCCCGCGCTCAGCGCTCCCAGATCCGCGCCGAGCACCAGGCCGCCCACACGCTGCGCAAGGCTGCCCGCGACCTCGTCCGCACCGCCACCGGTCCCGACGGCAGCGCCCTGGCGACCCTGCTGGCCGCCCTCGTCTGGGCCACGATCGTCGCCGCCCGCTGGCACGAGGCGAAGAACCACGCCCACCAGGCCGAAGCAGCCCGCCAGACCCTCCAGCACCTCCAGGCCGCCGCGGACCAGGCCCTCACGCCCGTTGTCGGCAACCTCACCACCCGCCGGCCAAACGATGAGGCCCGCCGGACCCTGGCCCACGACGTCCGCGCCGCCGTCCCGGACCACGCCGACCGCATCCTCACCGACCCCGCCTGGCCGGCCCTCGCCACAGTCCTCGCCGACGCCGAAGCCGGCGGCCATAAACCCCACCAGCTCCTGAAGGAGGCCGCCGCCCAGCGCGAACTCACCACCGCCCGCCAGCCTGCCCGCGTCCTGATCACCCGCATCCAGCACACCAGCCGCAACCCCGCCCCCAACCCCCGCGCCGAAGCCGCCCGCCGCCGATCGACCATGGCGCTCGCGCCCAGCGGACACCAGGCCCAACCCCCCCCCAGCCCACGGCACCCACGCCCCCCGTCGAGCAACGCCACCGACGCCGCTGACAGCCACAGAGAGCCTCTTTGCCAGCCATCCAACAGCCAGGCCCCTACACCACCGCAGAGCACCCAAGGGTGCCGCCCCCACACCAGCCGACAACAAGGAGCACGCCCTGAAGATCCACCCCGTCACCAGCCTGTTCCCGATGCTCAGCCAGGGCGAGCTGCTCGACCTCGCCGAGTCGATCAGGACCGAGGGCCAGCTCGAGCCGATCGTCCTCGACGTCGACGGCGTCCTCCTCGACGGCCGCAACCGTCTCGCCGCTTGCGAGATCGCCGGCGTCGAGCCCCGCTTCACCACTTACACCGGCGACGACCCCACGGCGCTGATCTTCTCCAACAACATGTTCCGCCGGCACATCAGCAAGGGCCAGGAGGCCATGATCACCGTGATGGCCTGTTCATTTTCGGGACACTCCCTCCGCGGCATGGCCAAGCTCCACGGCCTCAGCCGCAGCCGCCTCTCCGCCGCCAACGTCGTCCTCACGTACTCCCGCGAGCTCGCCGAGCAGGTCCGCATCGGCGCCCTCAGCCTCGACAACGCCTACAACACAGTCGCCGAGCGCAAGGCTCGGGCCGCCGCCCTACAGAAGCAGTACGACCACCTCCGCGAGCACGCCCCCGACCTCGCCGAGCAGGTCACCGAAAGCGAGATCACCCTCGCCGACGCCACAGCCGCGCTGAACGAGCGGCTGGAGACAGAACGGCTCCGGCAGTACGTGATCAATGCCGACACCGTCCGCCTCGCCGATGGCGACACCACCCCGGCTCTGGCCGAGCTCGTCGAAAGGGGAGACATCACCTGGCCCGAGGCACGCCAGCGCGCCGAGGAGTTCGCCGTCCACCGACGGGACACTATTCAGCGATCCAGGCAGGCTCTCCATCTCATCGCCGAGAACTGGGGCGTCGTCCAGGACCTCTCCGCCCGCCCGAACACCGCCTACGCCCAGGAGATCACCAACGGCCTCAGCCCAGCTGCCCGGGCCCTCGTCGCCCGCCTGATCACGAGCAGCTGACACTCCGAGCACACCGGCGGGGCCAATACCGAAACGTGTTGGCCCCGCCGTCGCTGGCTTTCCTGGATGGAGTGGTCAGTTTCCGTGGTTGATGACGTTGCCGTTGGTGCAGTGGTTGAAGGTGTCGCCCGTCCACGCGCCACCCACAGGTACGACCGCCAGTTCCTGGAAGCAGACGGAGGCGGCGCTGAAGTTCCAGTTGTTGGCGGCGTTGACTCCGGGGCCGAAGTTGCTGTCGTCGTCGGCGTGAGCAGGAGCAGCCAGGGCGAGGGCCGTGAGGGCGAGTGCGGCGGCGGTGATGATCTTCTTCATGGTCCGCCCAACGACCGTCACCAGCCGCAGTCACCGAACCTGCGCAGGAATCCCCCGATGCCGCTCCGCGTGGGTCTGTCAATCGAACGGTGTAACCGGGGTGTTCGGGGTTACTGACGGGCTGCGGAGAGGC
>NZ_JASCXN010000014.1 GCF_030010625.1 Streptomyces sp. CC208A
GTCGATGGGGTTCACTCGTTGACCTCCATTGGTCAGCGGTGGTCGCTGCTCGGTGAGATGATTGGCTGATCCCGTTGTGTCTTGGGTGATACCGGGTGGGATCTTCGCGTGTCGCTGCGGCTACGCCGGGGTTCCACGGGCCCGGAGTGGTGCGGATTCCCTCCGTTCTGGTCTTCGCCGGGTCGAAGCTGGCAGTCAGGGCGGGCTTTGCTCTATTCCGGCGAACGGGCTGCCGGGGGAAGCGTCAGCCTCGATTCGTCAGCGGTGATCGCTGTTTCTTGAGGTGATCGGTTCACCCCGGTTTGTTCCCGAGGGTGTCGGGCGGGGTCGTCGCGTGTCGCTGCGGCTGCGCCGGGTTCCACGGCCCGGGTGGTGCTGGTCTGCTCCTTCCTGGTCGTCGTCGGGTCGCCTCCCGGCTCGTCAGGTGACGGCCGGGAGGCCGGTGATCCGGCTCCAGACGGCGGTGAACGCGCCGGCCCGGGGCCAGGTGGTGTCGATGCGGAGCCATCGGCGGCGGGCGTGGCGGCTGAGCCGGGCGGGCAGGTGGTAGAGCCGGAAGCGCATGGTGTCCGGTTCGGCGTCGGCCAGGTCCGCCTCGTCGTGGAGGGCCGGGAGGCGGAGCCAGGCGTCGAGGCCGACTGCGAGATTCGCGGTCAGCATCCACGCCTGGTTGACCGTCCAGGGCTTGGAGGGCAGGTTGTGCAGGCCCATGGCCTTGTTCGTGCGGACGCGATCCTCCACGACGGCGTGGTGGCGGTGCACGGCGTCGAGCCATTGGATCTGGTGGGAGCCTCGGGTGCGGGTCATCTTGCGGATGTCGGTGGCGGTGATGGAGTACTTCCAGCCGGTCTTCTTCTCGAACGCGGTCAGGTCCCGCGTCTGCCTGCCCGAGGGACGGACACGGCGGACGATCAGACGCATCCCCGCGAGCCAGCCGGGACGGGAGTTCAGCCCGGTCAGCTCGGCGACGAAGTAGCCGTCCTGAACGGTGCCGTCCTGGTTCGGCGAGGTCTCCCACGCGCTCTCGGGCAGGCGGGCGATCGCCGCCTCGTCGGCGTCTGTGATCTTCCAGCCGGTGGTGAAGCGGACCGTGCGGCGCCGGGTGTTCAGGTCGCGCAGGTGCTCGTGAAGATCGTGGCCGGCGCCGGCGCCGTCGACCCGGGCCAGGATCTTCGCTGTCGACTGGCCGGGGATCTGGGCGAGCGCGTCGGAGAGGAACCGGATGTGGTCGGCGGCGGTGTTGGAGCCGGCGTTGCCGGGGCGCAGCAGCATGGCCAGGCACTCGGTGGTGTTCGCGCACCAGGCCGCGAGCGGGTGGAAGCCGTAGGACTTCTTCCAGGTCGCGGTGGCCCCTTCCTTCTTGGAGGCGGCAGTGATGATTGTGGCGTGCAGGTCGACGACCACCCACTGGTGCAGGCGTTTCCCGGCGATCGTGAGCCAGGGCAAGCCACCCGGCCGCAGGGCCAGGAGTGACCACACATGCCGTCGCACCCCGGCTCTGGCCCGGGCGAGTACGGACAGCACCTGCGCGTCCATGGCCGCCAGCGTGCGTCGGGCCGTTGAGTCCGACACCGACGGCCCGAACAAGCTGCGGTGGTGGGCCTGGAGATGTTCGGCCTCGGACAGATTCCTCGCGCCGAGCGCGATCGCGACGGCGAGCTGCACCACCACTGGTGCCCGTTCCCGCCAGCCCGTTCCCGTGCCGACCGGCAGCACCCCGGCCGGCGCGGCCGTCAGCCCCGTACGGTCTGCCAGCCGTCGCAGCAGCACCGCACCCGCGTGGCCGATCAGTCCCTTGCCGGTGGCCGTCACGACCAGCCCCCGGTCCCATCCAGTAGTCTTCGTCACCAGAAAGGTGCCCCAGGCTCCTGCCGTGATGCGAACTCGACACTCACATCATCGCAGGCCAGGCGGCACCTTTCGCTGTCGATCCGTCAGATCGTCCTATTCCGCTGAATATCCAGGGCCAGATGGGACGCACGCGGGGACATCGACCGAGTTCCTGCAATCCCCGGACGACTGCCCGCACGCCGGCGGGGATGAACCTCTGCTGATCCAGCCGCCCGAGGCCGCGGCGCCGTCCTACACTGCTGGCGTGGCCGCTGCGTACGACTACGAGGACATGCACCACCTGGTGGACCGGCTCACCCCGGCCCAGGTGCGGCGCCTGCGTCTGCTCGTCACCCAGGACGAGGAGCTGTCCCAGGTCGCCCAGTCACTGCCTGCGGTCGGCGCGAGCGAGGACGAGGAGTCGGTTCCGGCCGGGCTGCTGGCTCTGATCGGCAGCGTGAACGGCCCGGAGGATCTGGCCGAACGGCACGACGACTACATCCGCGATCGGATGCGCGAGCGCTTCGGTGACTCGGCGTGATCGCCACGGTCCTGGACACCGAACCCCTGGCCGCGGCGTTCAACGCGGCCGACCGGCGCCACCCCGAGTGCGCCTCCCTGCTGACGTCGCTGACCGGCCGCCGTCTGCTGCCCAGCCCGGTCATGACCGAGGTCTGCTGGCTGCTGGAGCGCTGGCCCCAGGTCGAAGCGGCGTTCCTCGCCGAGGTCGCGCGGGGGACGTTCGAACCGGTCCACCTCACTCCCACCGACCTGACGCGCATGGGGGAGCTGGTCCTCCAGCACGCCGACTTTCCGCTTGGTGGCGTCGATGCCTCGGTCATCGCGGTGGCCGAGCGCTTCGGTGTGGAGCGGGTGGCCACCCTCGACCGGCGGCACTTCAGCGTCGTCAAGCCCGCCCACGTTCCCGCGCTGACCCTCCTGTCGTAGCTCGATCCGCGTGCAACTGCGACCTGACGGACGTGGCGCTGCCGTGTGTGTTCCTCGGTGGCTTGGAGCCTCCCCTGACCAGGCAGGGGGCGTGGCCTGTTTTCGGGCGGGATTAACGCTGTGTGTCGGTGGGGAGAGCCCCAGTAAGGTGGCCAGGGCATTTCAACCGGCGTCCGGGAGCGTCCGGGACTGATCGAGGGAGCGTGTGCTTTGCCGACTGGCAAGGTCAAATGGTTCAACAGCGAGAAGGGCTTCGGCTTTCTCTCCCGTGACGACGGCGGTGACGTCTTCGTCCACTCGTCGGTGCTCCCTGCCGGAGTCGACGCACTGAAGCCGGGCCAGCGGGTGGAGTTCGGTGTCGTCGCGGGTCAGCGGGGTGACCAGGCGCTCTCCGTCACGGTCCTCGACCCGACGCCGTCGGTGGCGGCGGCGCAGCGGCGGAAGCCGGACGAGCTGGCGTCGATCGTGCAGGACCTGACGACGCTCCTGGAGAACATCACGCCGATGCTGGAGCGCGGCCGGTACCCCGACAAGGCGGCCGGCAAGAAGATCGCGGGGCTGCTGCGGGCGGTGGCTGACCAGCTGGACGTCTGACGGCCTGTCGATCCGTTACGGGAAGGCGAGCGCGTCCGGGCCGAGGGGCGGTACGAGTCCCTCGGCCGCTGCCCGGGTGAGCAGGCCCCGGACGGCCGCGTAGCCGGCCTCGCCGAGGTCGGCGGTGAACTCGTTCACGTACAAACCGATGTGCTGGTCGGCGACCTTCGGGTCCATCTCCTGCGCGTGCTCCATGACGTACGGCCGCGAGGCGGCCGGGTCGTCCCACGCCATCCGCACCGAGGCGCGGGCGGAGTCGGCGAGCAGCCGCAGGGTGTCCGCGCCGAGCGAGCGGCGGGCGACGATCGCGCCGAGCGGGATCGGGAGGCCGGTGGTGGACTCCCAGTGCTCGCCCATGTCGGCGAGCTTGTGGAGAGCGTACGCCTTGTAGGTGAAGCGGGCCTCGTGGATGACGAGGCCCGCGTCGACCTTGCCGTCCCGCACGGCGGGCATGATCTCGTGGAACGGCATCACGACGACCTCGCCGACGCCGCCCGGTACCGCCTCGGCCGCCCAGAGGCGGAAGAGCAGGTAGGCGGTCGAGCGCTCGCTCGGGACCGCCACCGTCTTTCCCGTGAGGTCGGTGCCGGCGTCCCTCGTCAGGACGAGCGGGCCGCAGCCGCGGCCCAGGGCGCCGCCGCAGGGCAGGAGGGCGTACTCGTCGAGGATCCAGGGCAGGACCGCGTACGAGACCTTCAGGACGTCGCGACCGTCGGTGCCGCTCTCCGCCCAGCCGTTGGTGACGTCGATGTCGGCGAAGGTGACGTCGAGGTGCGGGGCGCCGGGGACGCGGCCGTGGGCCCAGGCGTCGAAGACGAAGGTGTCGTTGGGGCAGGGCGAGTAGGCGATCCTCAGCTGCACGGCCGGGCCTCCGGCAAGGTCGTCAGGGTCGTCAGGGTCGTTTCCAGTGCGGTCACGGCGTGCCGCAGGGCGGTCAGGGCCTCGCCGACGCGCCAGGCGGCGCGGTCGCGGGGGCCGACGGCGTTCGAGACGGCCCGCAGTTCGAGGACGGCGGTGCCGTGCGCGGCGGCGGCCTCGGCGACGCCGAAGCCCTCCATCGCCTCGGCGGCGGCCCCCGCGTGGCGGGCGGCGAGCGCGTCGGCGCGGGCGGCGGTGCCGGTCACGGTGGAGACGGTCAGCACGGTGCCGGTGGTGTGCGGGAGCCCGGCGGCCGCGAGGGCGGCGGTGGCGGGCCCGGTGAGGGCCTCGGGCACGCGGTGGACGGAGCGGCCGAAGCCCAGCTTCTCGACGGGGAGGTAGCCGTCGGGGGTGTCGGCGCCCAGGTCGGCGGCGACGATCGTGTCCGCGACGACGAGCGAGCCGAGCGGGGCGCGGCCGGGGAAGCCGCCCGCGATCCCGGCGGAGACGACGAGCCCGTACGGCTCGCCTGCGAGTGCGGCGCGGGTCAGCGCGGCGCCGGTCGCGGCGGCGACGGCGGGGCCGACCCCGCCCACGAGGACGTCCACGCCGGTCGGGCGGTCCGCTCCCTCGTACCGGCGCAGCAGGAGACCGCCCGGCACGGGGAGCTCCCCGGTCGGGCGGGCGGGTGCCGTGAGGCCGCCGGCGACGGAGTCCGCCTCCGCCGCCACGGCCGTCACGATCAGGATCCGGTGGGGCACCGGAGGATCAGGATTCCTTCTTCAGCTTGAAGTGCCAGATGCCGGTGAGCGTCTTGCCGGTGTTCTCGACGATCGTCACCTGCGTCTCGTCGGTGGCCTCGCCGGTCTGGCTGGAGAAGAACGCGCTGGCCGGGATGGTCCGGTACGTCTTCTTGTACGGCTCCGGCTCGGCCTGCTGGCCGCCGAGGAAGATGGTCCAGCCGTTGTCGGCGATCGACGGGTCCACGCCGAAGCGGACCTTGTCGTCCATGGCGACGGTGATCGACTTCTCGGCCTTCTTGTTGAGGCACTTCTGGATCTCGGACTCCTTGATGGGGTCGCCGTCGTTGTAGCAGGCGGCCTCGGAGTTGATCGATTCGGTCCCGACCGTGACGGTCGCGATCGGAGTCGGCTTATCGCAGGCGGTGAGGACGAGGAGCCCGGCGGAGACGGCCCCGAGGGCGACGGCGGCCCGGCGGCGCGAGCCGGAGAAGAACGCAACGGTCATGAGCCGAAGGCTATCGGGCCGCCGCGCCGCTGCCACGCGGGGGTACGGCGCGCCGCGCCCCGGCCCCTCCCGGGCGGAGGGCGCGCGGGCGGCTCAGGCCGTCTTCGTACGGGGCGGGCGGCCGGACGGGCCCGGCCCGCGGGACGAGACGAGGCCCCGTACGGCGAGGAGGGCGCCGATCGCCAGGAAGGCGGAGGCCACCGCCATCCCCACCGTCCCGTTCAGCGGCGTCACGATCCCCAGGGCGCCGCCCACCACCCACGCCATCTGGAGCACCGTCTCCGAGCGGGCGAACGCCGAGGTCCGTACGGACTCCGGGACGTCCCGCTGGATCAGGGCGTCCAGGGACAGCTTCGACAGGGCCTGGGTGAGGCCGGCGACCGCGCCGAGCACCGCGATCATCACCCCGCCGAAGAAGACGGCGGTGCAGATCGCCGTCGTCAGGACCGTCGAGATCATCACGGCGATGATCACCTCGGGCCGGCGCCCCCGGTCCCGCAGCAGCGACGCCGCCGCCGTCCCGCACGCGTTCCCCACGCCCGCCGCCACGGCCACGATCCCCAGCGACACCGCCGCCGACTGCCCCGGCAGCGGATGCACGCGCAGCAGGAACGCCAGGAAGAAGATCAGGAACCCGGAGAGCATCCGCTGCGCCGCGTTCGCCTGGAGCCCGTGCAGCACCGCCGGGCCCACCGTCCGCAGGCTCGGCCGCTTCTCGCCGTGCGTCAGGAGGTGCGCCCGCCGCTCGCCCTTCGCCGAGTCCACCTTGTGCGGCATCCGCACCGCCCAGTACGTGCCGAGCAGGAACAGCGCGCACGCCCCGAACAGCGGCCAGCGCGGCCCGATCAGCTGGAGCCCGGCGGCGGCGGGCGCGGCGATGCCGGTGGCGAGCAGCCCGGCGAGCGTCACCCGCGAGTTCGCCTTCACCAGCGAGAAGCCCGGTGGCAGCAGCCGGGGCACGACGGCGCTGCGGACCACCCCGTACGCCTTCGACGCCACGAGCACCCCGAGCGCCGCCGGGTACAGCTCGATCCCGCCGGTGGCGACCGCGCCCGACATCAGCACCGCCAGCACCGCGCGGGCGGACATCGCCGCCGCCATCGCCGCCCGCCGCCCGTGCGGCAGCCGGTCGAGGAGCGGGCCGACGACCGGCGCGAGGAGGGTGAACGGGGCCATGGTGATGGCCAGGTAGAGCGCGACCCGGCCGCGGGCCTCGTCGGTGGGCACGGAGAAGAACACGGTGGAGGCGAGCGCGACGGTGATCATGACGTCGCCGGCGCCGTTCACGGCGTGCAGCTCGATCAGCTTCCCGAGCCCCGACTCGCCCGCGCCGTGCGCGTGCGTCGCCCGCCGGATCCCCTTCGCGGTCCCCGTGAACGGCAGGTGCAGGGCGCGACCCAGCGACCGGCCCGCTCGGCGGAGCGGGCCGGGGCGATCGTGGGATCGAACGGAGGACCGTGCGGCTGCCACGACCTCATAGTGCCCCACCGGCCCCCCGCCCGAACCGAGCAGGGGCGGCGCCGGGGTGTCGGGGAGGGGAACGGTGGGGCCGGCGGGGTCGGCGGTGGGACACGCCGGGGTGGAGGGACGGTGGGGCCGGCGGGGTCGGCGGTGGGGGCACGCCGGGGTGGAGGGACGGTGGGGTCGGCGGGGTCGGCGGTGGGGGCACGCCGGGGTGGGGTCGGTGGGGCCGGTGGTGGGGGCACGCCGGGGTGGGGTCGGTGGGGCCGGTGGTGGGGACACGCCGGGGTGGGCGGGCCGGCTTCGCGCGGGCCGCCGGGCCCGATCCGGGTCTCTTGGGACGCGCAGGTGGGCCCAGGCCCGCGAACGGGGTAGCGTGCGTAGCGCGCCACCGGCGGTTCCTCTCGGCCGCGCGCCCCTTCGGCATCCCGCAGAATGGATGACGATAGGTGTGCCCGAGACGCGTGAGATCCGGTCGGGTGCGGACGTCGATGCGGCCCCCAGGTCCGCTCCGCCCGCCCCGCTCCCGGAGTCTCGCTCCCGGACCTCGGCCGGCGCACCCGTGAGACGGCGTAGGAGAGAAGCGAGACCTGTGAGTGCTGCGACGACGCGAACGCGTACCCCGCGAGCCCCGCGTACCCCGGCCCCCGACCGCCTCTGCGCCGAGGCAGTGGACCTCGCCCGCGAGGCCGCCGAAGAAGCCGCCGCGCCCGGCGTGGTCGGTGAGCACACCGGCGTGGTGTCGGAGGGCGACCGGGTCGTCACGCACTACTTCGAGGCCAAGGAGCCCGGCTACCGCGGCTGGCGCTGGGCCGTCACCGTCACCCGCGCCTCCCGCGCCAAGAACGTCACGCTCGACGAAACCGTCCTGCTGCCCGGCCCCGACGCCCTCATGGCGCCCGAGTGGGTCCCGTGGAGCGAGCGGCTGCGCCCCGGCGACCTCGGCCCCGGCGACCTCCTGCCGACCGAGCAGGACGACCCGCGCCTGGAGCCCGGCTACACCGGCGAGGACGCCCCGCCGCCGAACTCCGCGCTCTCGCCCGAGCTCGCGGACCACCTCGACGCGGAGGACGCCGAGATCACCGACCGGGGGCCGACCCGCGGCGCCATCGCGGCCGTCGCGGACGAGCTCGGCATGGGCCGGGCCCGGGTCCTCTCCCGGTACGGCCTCCGGATCGCGGCGGACCGCTGGGACGAGGCGTTCGGCCCCCGTACACCGATGGCCCAGGCGGCGCCCGCGACCTGCCAGACCTGCGCGTTCCTCATCCCGCTCGCCGGCTCGCTGCGCCAGTCCTTCGGCCTCTGCGCCAACGAGCTGTCCCCGGCGGACGGCCGCGTGGTCTCCCTCGCGTACGGCTGCGGCGGCCACTCGGAGGCGGCCGTCATGCCGACGCCGCCGCGGCCCGCGGAGCCCGTACTCGACTCGATGGCGGTCGACGAGCTGCCCCTCCGCCCGCCCACGGACTCCGGCTCCACGACGCCCCCCGACACGACGACGGCCGACCTGGGCCACTCCTGACGAACCCGCCACCCCGGTGCGGGCCGCGCCCGCTGACCCCTGTGGGCTGTGCCCGCCGTCCCTGTGGGCAGGCGTCCCGCAGGGCTGGGGGTACCCCCTGGACGGAGTCCTTGGGGGAGGGTGGGCACAGGGACGGCGCCCCGTTGCCGGGCCCAGGCTCCCGCGCCTGAACGCCCCGCACACGTGCGGCCGCACCGTGGGTGTGCCCACCCGTTCCTCAAGGACTCCGTCCAGGGGGGACCCCCAGCGGAACGCCTGCCCACACGGCGCGGAACGGGCCGCCCACACGGGCGCAGGGCGACGCGGCCGCACCGTGGGGCGCGCGGCACAGGCCCGCCCGCACCGGCGCCGCACGGCCAGGCGCGGCCCGCACCAGGCCCGCAACCCCCCCGCAGCCACAACCGCGGCGTCGCTCCAAAGCCACGCGGACCCACGCGATACCTTCGGCGCGGTAGCGGCGGAGCCCCGGTGACGGAGGCCCGGCGCCAGCGCCCCCGCACAGCAGACTGGAGTCAGACGTGAGCGTCACCGTCCGGACGACGACCGACGGCAGCGACCCCTTCGGCACCGCACGGCTCCGCAGAGGCGTCCTGGATGCCTGGGCCGCCTCCCCGGCCCGTTTCCGGGAGGACGCGAACGCCGAGGAGGACCTGGTCCTCGGCGGCTACCGCGACCGCCTCGTCGTCGAGCTGGCCCAGAACGCCGCCGACGCCGCCGCCCGCGCCGGCGTCACCGGCCGCCTCCGCCTCACCCTGCACCCGGCCGACGCGGACAGCCCGGCCGTCCTGGCCGCCGCGAACACCGGCGCCCCGCTGGACGCGGCCGGCGTCGAGTCCCTGTCCACGCTCCGCGCCTCCGCGAAGCGCACCGAGGCCGACACGACGACCGCCGTCGGCCGCTTCGGCGTCGGTTTCGCCGCCGTGCTCGCCGTCTCCGACGAGCCGGCCGTCCTGGGCCGGCACGGCGGCGTCCGCTGGTCCCTCGCGGAGGCCCGCGAGCTCGCCGCGGACGTGGCCCGCCACAGCCCGGGCCTCGGCGACGAGCTGCGCCGGAGGGACGGCCACGTACCGCTGCTCCGGCTGCCGCTGCCCGCCGAGGGCACCGCGCCCGAGGGGTACGACACCGTCGTCGTCCTCCCGCTCCGCGACGCGCCCGCCCGGGACCTCGCCGAGCGGCTCCTCACCTCCGTGGACGACGCGACGCTGCTCACTCTTCCGGGTCTCACCGAGATCGTCGTGGAGACGCCGGAGGGGGTCCGCACCCTGACCCGTTCCGAGGCGGACGGGTACGTGCGGATCGAGGACTCCGCCGCCGAGGAGCCGCACCGCTGGCGGACCGTCACCCACACCGGCCCCCTCGACGCGGCCCTGCTCGCCGACCGCCCGGTCGAGGAGCGGCTGCGCCCGCACTGGTCGGTCACCTGGGCCGTTCCGGTGGACGGCGCCGGCGCCCCCCGCTACCCGCGCACCGCGCCGGTCGTGCACGCGCCGACCCCCACCGACGAACCGCTCGGCATCCCCGCCCTGCTCATCGCCTCGCTGCCGCTGGACACGGCCCGCCGCCACGTGGCGCCGGGGCCGCTGACGGAGTTCCTGGTGCGGCGGGCGGCCGAGGCGTACGCCGAACTCCTCGCCGACTGGCGGCCGGTGACGAGTGGGGCGCTCGACCTCGTACCGGGCCCGCTCGGCAAGGGGCACCTCGACGGGGCGCTGCGCGAGGCGATCCTCGACCGGCTGCCGCGCGTCGCGTTCCTCGCCCCGGCGGTGGCGACGGAGGACGTGCCGGCGCTCCGCCCGATCGAGGCGGAGGTCGTGGAGGGCGCGGGCGCGGAGACGGTCGCGGTGCTCGCCGAGGTGTTCCCGGCGCTCCTCCCGGCGGGCCTGGAGCGCCGCCCCGAGCCGCGCACGCTCGGCGTGGGCCGGGTGCCGCTGACGGAGGCGGTGGACCGGCTGGCGGGCGTGGAGCGGGCGCCGGGCTGGTGGCGACGGCTCTACGACTCCCTCGCCGGGGTGGACCCGGACCGGCTCACCGGCCTTCCGGTGCCGCTGGACTCGGGCCGGACGGCGATCGGCCCCCGGCAGGTCCTCCTCCCGCAGGAAGGCACCCCGGCGGAGCTGGCCCGCCTCGGCCTGAAGGTGGCGCACCCGGAGGCCGCGCACCCGCTCCTGGAGAAGCTCGGCGCCCTCTCGGCCACCCCCCGCGCCGTCCTGACGACCCCTCAGGTGCGGGCGGCGGTCGCGGCCTCCCTCGAAGCGGCCGACGCCTGGGACCTCGACGCCCCGGCGCTGGACGCGGACGAACTCGCCGAGACGGTGCTCGGTCTCGTACGGGACGCGAACCTGGAGCCCGGCGACGAGCCGTGGCTCGGCGCCCTCGCCCTCCCCGACGACGAGGGCGAACTCGCCCCCGCCGGTGAGCTGGTCCTCCCGGGCTCGGCGTTCGACTCCGTCATGCGTCAGGGCGAACTCGCCCACGTCGACGCGGAGCTGGCCGCCCGCTGGGGCGAGGCCCCGCTCGCCGCCTGCGGCGTCCTCGCGAACTTCGCGCTGGTCCGCGCCACCGACCTCGTCCTCGACCCCGACGACCTGGACCCCCGCGAGAGCGACTACCCGGAACCGGACGACGCCGGCCTCCTCGACGCGGTCGACGTGTGGTGCGAGGACGTCCTCGACCGCCTCCCGGAGTCCGTGGTGCCGCCGGTGGCCACGGAGATCGTGGCCGTACGGGACCTGGACCTGGTCGACGACGACGCCTGGCCCCAGGCGCTCGCCCTCCTGGCGCGGCCGCCGCTCCGGGACGCCCTGACCCAGCCCGTACGGATCCTCCTGCCGGACGGCACCACGGAGACGGTCCGCCCGTACACGGCCTGGTGGCTCCGCGACCACCCGGTCCTCGACGGCCGCCGCCCGGCCGGCCTCCGCGCCGCCGGCACCGACCCCCTCCTCGCGGGCCTCTACGACTCCGCCGACGCGACCGGCTTCGAGGACGAACAGGTCCTCCGGGCCCTGGGCGTCCGCACCTCGGTGGCGGCCCTCCTCGACGAGCCCGGCGGCGCGGCGGAACTCCTCGCCCGCCTGGCCGACCCCTCCCGGGAAGTGACGGGAGCCCAACTCCACGCCCTCTACACGGCCCTGGCCGACCTGGACCCCGACCAGGTCACCCTCCCCGACGAACTCCGCGCGGTCGTGAACGGCGACCTGGTCGTGGTGGACGCGACGGAGGCGCTGGTGGCCGACGCCCCCGACCTCCTCCCCCTCACCGAGGACCTCCCCCTCCTCCCGGTCTCCCCGACCCGGGCCGCCGACCTGGCCGACCTCTTCCAGGTCCGCCGCCTCAGCGAGACGGTGGAGGCGGAGGTCACGACGGAAGGCGAGGAACACGAGGTCCCCCCCTCGGTCCACGCCCTCCTCGGCCCCTCCACCCCCGCCACCTACCTCGAACACGAGGAACTCCGGGCGGGCGGCGTGGAACTCGAATGGCGCCGCACCCCCGACGGCACCCTCCACGCCGCCACCCTGGAAGGCGTGGCGGCGGCCCTCGCCTGGGCCACCGGCCAGTGGCCCCGCCGCTTCGAGGTCGCGGCCCTCCTGGAAGACCCCACCCGCACAGCGGAGTTGGCCCGCGACCGCTGGTTCGACTGAGGACCCCGTCCGCAGTCCGCGACGATCCATGGGGCAGGGTGGACGGCATGACCACGTACCAGACGATGTCGTTCCACCTGGAGACCGAGCGGCTGATCCTGCGGCCGTGGGCCGAGTCGGACGCCCCCGCGTTCTGCGCCCTCCTCGCCGAACGCGGCAAGGGGACCCCCGAGGTCGAGCGCATCCGGACGGCCATCGCGGAGTTCCTCGCCACGACGGAGAACACGGGGATCGCCCTGCTGCCCATCCAGCGCCGCGAGGAGGGCGACTTCATCGGCTACTGCGGGCTGATCATCGGCCGCGCCACCCTGGGGGAACCCGAGATCGCGTACGAGCTGTTCCAGCACGCGCACGGGCGCGGCTACGCCACCGAGGCGGCCGGCGCGGTGGTCACCGCCGCTGCCGCGACCGGGCGGAAACGGCTCTGGTCGACCGTCGGCACGTGGAACACACCGTCGCTCCGCGTCCTTGAGAAGCTCGGGTTCGAGCGGGATCGCGTCTCCACGGAAGAGAACGGCGAAGTGTACTGGCTCACGCGCTCGTTGCCGTGAAGCGGGCCTGGCCCGGGGTTTCGGCGGCAGTGGCCTGCCGGCCCTGCTTCTGAGTACGGGTACTCATGTGCTGGGCCGGACCACGTGGCAGCCTCTGAGCGTATGAGCGCGAGCACGAGTTGGTGGGGCCGGGCAAAGGAGTACGACGGGCCGGTGGCGTTCCTGGTCGCTGTCGGGGACCTGTTCCTGTCCGGTGTCCTGCTGTGGGTGACGATCGCGTCCGGGATCACGTTCGGGGAGCCGAACGCCACGGAGCAGGCGGCCATGCGGCGGACTCAGGACACCGCGCGGACGATCTGGGGCGGGTGGCTCGCCGCCGGACTGCTGATCGCCGCCGCGCTACGGATGCCGCGTACGGCGATGGTGCACGTGGCCGCCATGCTCGCGATCCCCGGCGCATTCGTGGCCTGCATCGCGGCGCACAACTGAGAGTCACGACGGGGGGGCCGAGCCGGGGCGGGCGGTAACGGGGCGCCGAGTGGGCGGTGCCGGACGCGCCTCTGTCCGCGACAGGGCCCATCCCCCGTGCGAGCGTGAAAAGGGTCAGGGTGTGCAACTGGACGCGCGTCGCCGCCCACCGGCACCAGAGCTTCTTGAACTCGGCGGCCTCGTCGGGGAATCCGATACGAGGGGCCGCCCTGGCCGCCTGCGCGCGCACAGCCGCGTCGCCGTACGGATAGACCGAGAAGTCACCGGTGAAGTCGGCGGCGGCCACAGCGGCGGCCCACGACCCGAGGCGGTGCACCTGACCGAGCTCCTTGACCAGGCTCTCGGGGGCGAGAGTCGCCCAGTACCCGCCGCGGTCGAGGTACGCGGTGGCGGCGGCGCGCAGCGCGGGCCGGCCGGACGTCGCGCCGACAGCGGCGAACTGGCCGTCGGAGAGGGCGAGTACGGTCCCGGGGTCCGGCGTGAGCGAGAAGTCACCGACGCCGGTGGCGAAGCTCCGCCCGTACGCGGTGCAGAACGTGTAGTACGTGTACCGGGCCCGCCGCACGGCCACGCCCCGGCGGAGGACCGCCGCCACGACGGCGTCCCACAGCGAGGTGTTGGTGAGCCGGCCCACCGTGCCGAGCCGGATCAGTTCGGCGAGCAGCGGCAGGGCTTCCTCAGGTCCGACGGGAAGTCCGATGGGCGAGGTGTGGGCGACGGGCGGCGGCGGGGCCGCAGGATCACCCGCGATCGGCCACAGCCCGATGTGCTCGCGCGCCTGGTTCCAGATGGCGAGCCACGCGGAACCGTCGTGCTCGACCAGCCGGGCCCGCTCGCCCTCGACGGTCGCCCGCCAGGCGGGATGATCGGCGAGGAAGCGGGCGCTCATGAGTTCAACTCCTTTCTGTAGCACCCCTGTTCGGTGAGCCCGTTCAGCCCGAGCCGGTGCACGGGACGCGCCGACCACTCGGCGACCTCGCCGCTCTCCAGGAGCAGGGTGAGCCCGACCTGCGCGCCCACGCCGAGCAGCGCGAGCGGCACCCGCCACCCGTGCTCCGCCCATGTGGCCGCCTGCGCGATGTCGCCGGGGCTCATGTCGAACCCCGCTCCCGCGCGGGCCTGTTCGCGGATGGCGCGTATCGCGTCGCGGGGGCCGGCGAACACGCGGGGGGCGGCGACGGGCACCGCCCGGCGAGAGTCGCCCGACGGGTACGAGACCACCACGACCAGAAACCCGCGACCGGCGGGGCTTCGCGCCGGGGCGAGCGCGGGGGCGGGCAAGGTTGCCCCGTTGACGCCGATCACACCTGACACGTGTGCCTCCTCGCCTTGCATGCCGCCGGTGGCGGGGTCGCCCTTCACCGGCCGGACAGGGCCTCGGGCCGTCTGGGGCAGCCTGCGGAAACCTCCCGAGAGCACGCAGAACGGGAGGCGATGTCACGCACAGTGTCTGCGGCGCAACACTGGGACCGTACCGGTGTGGGGACGTTCGTCGCAACGATGTGACGCGCCGGAGATGGTTCGGCATATGCCAAGCGCCCCCGGCCAGTTGGCCAGGGGCGCTCGAGGCTCGACCCGGGGCGGGGTGGGGTTCAGCTCCGGGAGGGGGCCTCGATCAGGTGGTCGAACTCGCCCGCCTTGACGCCCTTGAGGAAGGCTTCGAAGTTCGCGCGGCTGGTGGCGACGATCGTCCCGGGTGCCTCGCTCTCGACGAGCTCGATCTCGCCGCTTGCGGAGAGCCGGGCGTGGATGCAGTTCTGGTTGTTGTCCGCTCCTGAGAATGAGGACTTCTGCCAAGCGGTAGGGTCGGTCATCTCTCTCACATTTCCTGTGCGACTCGGTGGATGAACTTGCGTGACTCTTCGGCGTCGAGCGAGATTTCCTCGACGGAATCCAGGAGCGCGCGGTACTTGATCAGATGGGGCTCGGCGTCCAGGAAACCCCCGTCGAATGCGCTGTCGAGCTGCACCGTGTCCAGCTGTGGAATAGTCGCACCTGCGTAAAGCATGGAATGGGCGGATCCCGTGATCTGCGCGCTGAACGGTACGACGTGAATCGACACGCCAGGCCATGTCGACGCCTCGATCAGGAACTCCAGCTGCTCGCGCATGGTCTCGGGGCGGCAGTAGCGCATCCGCAGGGCGGCCTCATGGATCAGCGCCTGGAACTTCGGTGGCTGCGGCCGGTCGAAGATCTCGCGTCGCCGCATCCTGTGCTCGACCCTTATCCCGACCTCTTCCGAGGGTTCCGAAACGCTGCTGAGGATCAGCTCTTTCGCGTACGCCCGGGTCTGGAGCAGCCCGGGAACGTGCAACATGTCGATGGCGCGCATGTAGACGGCGTGGTGCTCAAGCTCGGCCAGATCGAGGAAGCCCGGCGACAGGCGCCCCCGGTATTCCTCCCACCAGCCCTTGCCGCGCTCATCGGCCATCGCCGCAAGGGCGTTGATGAGACGCTTGTCGGTGGCCGAGCAGTGGGCGGCGAGGCGGCGCACGCGATCCGAGCTCACGCCGTAGCGGCCCGATTCGATGTGGCTCGCCGCCGCGCGTTCACCGCCGAGGAAGCGGGCGATGTCTGCGCCGGAAAGGCCGGCGCGCTCTCTCATCTTGCGAAGCTCTGCCCCCAGCCGCCTCTGCCGTGCGGTCGGATACGCCCTCGGTGGCATGGGCCCCTCCCTCCTGTGTGCCTAGAGTGTGCCGCCCTCGCGGCCCGCCGGTCCACTCTTAAGGTTGGTACATCCGTCCCACTGTTGTGCCGTCCCTACGTTGTGCCCTAGCTTCGGCGTGGCGGCACACCGCCGCGCCGGTCTGAAGTGCAGTCATCTGCAAGCCGTTTGACGGCTCCCCGGGGGATGGCCAGAGCCACGGACCTCCGCTCCTGACCTGCTCCGACTTCGTGTGAGGAGACGACGAATGATGTCCGCAGCCTTACGGCCTTCCGTTCCGCCCCCTGCTCGGGACGTGTCCTACCGGTTCACCGGCCCGAACCTGCCCGGCCTGGCCGCCCTCGCCCGCCACTGGGTCGTGGACCTGCTGCGGCAGAGCGGGTGGGCCTTCCTGGTGGACCGGGCCGAACTCTGCACCTCGGAACTGGTCACGAACGCCCACCAGCACACGGCCTCACCGCTGATCACGATCGAGGTGTCCTTCGCGGCCAGCAGCGTGACCGTGTGCGTGCACGACACCGCACCGAGCAACACGCCGCAGATACGCCCGACTTGGGCGGCCCCGTACGCCCTCACGTGCGAGGGACGCGGACTCGGGCTCGTCTCCGTCCTCGCCGACGAGTGGTCGGCCGTCTGCGACGAGACCTCCAAGAGCGTGTGGTTCACGCTCAACGCCCCGCCGGGCGGCGAGCAGCCGTGCGCGCCGGACCGTCGGCGGTGACCCCGTGACGGCCTGCGGCGACCGCGCCCCGCCCTGCGGCGGCGGTCATCCTCCTGGGCCTCGGCGCGCTCGTGCTCGTACTCGAAGCGATCCACGAGCCGCCCCCGGCTCCTCGACGAGGATCAGACCCTCACCTGCCGCTACGGGCGCGCCCAAGGCCCCGGCCCGGGCCGGAGCCGGGCACCCGCTCACGCACGGCACGCCCGCCGTCCTCCGCCTGCCCGAAAACCCCTGCCTCCACGCGGGAGCACCCCGTGCACGCCGCCGGACAGGCCGTGCGCACGGGGTGACCCCGTACCTCTGCCTCCTCGGCGAGCGCACCGCCGAGGAGGCAGAGGTACGGGTCCGTTGGCTGAGGGGGCCCGTGCCCCCGCGTCCCTCTCACCCGGCGGCTACCGGGCGGCGCTGGTCTCCATCAGCTCCTTCAGGTGGGCCTCGTTCCGCGGCATCTCCTTCCGGGCGCGTGGCTTCACGACGAGCGGTACGAGGGCCTTGCCGACCCCGTGGCCCTCGAAGTCGAGCGAGAGCGTCAGCCGGGAGCGGCTGCCGTCGCCGAGCGGTTCGAGCGTCCCCCGCACGTCTCCGGGCACGGGCCCGTCGATCCCGTGGAAGTGCCAGCTGCGCGGCGGTGTGAGCTCCGTGACCTCCATGGTCATCGGCATCTCGCGCTTCCCGAACCGCCGCCGTACCCGGAACCGCGACCCGACCCGCAGGGCCCCTCGTCCAGCTGCCGCGCGGACACGGCGCCCTCCTGCCACTCGGGCATGTGCCCGGGGTCCATGAGGTACGAGAAGACGTCCTCGGGCGAGCGGGCTATGCCGGTGGATTCTTCGATACGGGACATGGCGCCCCCTTGGCGAGTCCCTCCCCTCCATCGTCCCGCTTTCCCCGCCTCCCGGCCGCTCGGCAGGCGAGCGGCCGGGGCGGGTCCTACAGGTAGAGGTACCCCACGGCCATGAGCAGGGCGAAGGCGCCGATGTCGGCCAGGGCCACCGCGAGGAAGTGCCCGACGGGTGCCTGGGTTCTGACGCCGGGCGGCGAGGCGAGGGAGCCGGCCGTCCTGGTCTGCCACCACACGAAGGCCGAGAGCAGGATGCCGGCGACCGGAAGCAGGAGCGCCCGGGCCGTGAAGTACGGAACGGCCCCGCTGATGCCGACGACCCCGAGGGCGCCGAGCAGCACACCGCGCCCGTCGAAGCGCACGCCGACGCGGCCGGGGCGGTCGCGCACCAGGGTCGCCACGCCGATCACCGCGACCACGGCGAAGGGGATCACGGCCATCAGGCACCGGCGCCAGTCCAGGACCATGGGGAGGAACCCGAGCGCCGCCAGGCCGAGCGCCGGGCCTCCGCCCGCGACCGCGACGTGGATCCCGAAGGCCTTGCGGCGTTCCCCGGGGTCGGTGAAGGAGGTGGACACCAGGACCGGCGCGGACGACGAGACCAGCGCGGCGAAGACGCCCTGCAGGGCGCGGGCCGTGATCCACACACCGGAGGAGGGCGCCAGGACACCGAGCACGGCGGCCGCCACGAAACCCACCAGGCCGACCAACAGCGTTCTCTTGCGGCCCATGAGGTCCGTGACGCGGGCGCCGAACAGCAGCATCCCGACGAAGGCCAGCGTGTAGGCGATCGGCATCACGTCCAGGTAGACGGTGGACGACACCTTCACGCCGTCGGCAGGGAACCCCAGATCCCTCGCGGCGCCGCTCCACAGCATCGCCGTGCTGGAGAACGCCGCGTCGAGCAGCACGACCATCTGCGCCAGCGCGAGCGCCGCCAGGCCCCACCAGCGCCGGGGAAGAGGAGCCGGGGGGTCTGTCAGGTGGGCCGGGGACGTGGGTACGCCCCAGACCCCGGGCGCCGGGGCCGGAGGCGTACCGAAGCCGGGTGCGGCGCCGGAGTGCGCGGGGGCGGTCGGGACGTACGCGGGCGGCTGGACGGGCTGGGCGGGCTGGGCGGACCGGGCACGAGGGTCCGGCTGTGCGGGGACCGCGCCGGCGGGCGCGGCGGGGGCGTAGTCCAGCAGACGCGCGGCGTGGCGGCCGAGCTGGGCCAGTACCGCCCCCGGCAGCCACTCGCCCGCCTGGTCGGCCGCCGTGCGCGCGGCCACCTCGTGGGGGGTGGGCCGTTCGGCCGGGTCCTTGCGCAGGCAGGCGCGTACGAGCTCCACCAGCGAATCCGGTACGCCGGTCAGGTCCGCCTCCTCCTCGGCGACCCGGAAGAGGTGGGCGTTCAGACCGGCGTCCGTGGCACCGAAGAGGAGGCGGCCGGTGGCGGCGTAGACGAGGAGCGCGCCCAGGCAGAACACGTCGGACGCCGGGGTGAGTTCGAGGCCGCGCGCCTGCTCCGGCGACATGAAGCCGGGCGAGCCGATCAGCATGCCGGTGCGGGTGTGCAGGCTGTCCCCGGCCAGGCTGTCCATCGCCCGCGCGATGCCGAAGTCGATGACGCGGGGGCCGTCGACGGTGATCAGGACGTTGGACGGCTTGAGGTCGCGATGGATCAGGCCGGCCTCGTGCACGGCCTGCAGGGCGAGAGCGAGGCGGTTGGCGAGGGTACGGACCGACTGCTCGGGCAGCGGCCCGAAGTCCCGGGCCACGACGGTGGTCAGGTCGGGCCCCGGAATGTACCGGGTCGCCACCCACGGCACGGCGGCCTCGGTGTCGGCGTCCAGGACGTCGGCCGTCCAGGCTCCGCCCACCCGCCGGGCCGCGTCCACCTCGCGGGCGAACCGCCTTCGGAACTCGGCGTGTTGGGCGTATTCGGCTTGTACGACCTTGACGGCGACCGTACGTCCCAGGTCGGAGCGGCCCAGGTAGACCAGGCCCATCCCGCCCGCGCCGAGGCGGGCGATCAGCCGGTACGGGCCTATGCGCGCGGGGTCCTCCGCCGTCAGTTGTTCCACGGCAGAGGCCGGCCCTTCGGGTTCCGGCCGCCCGGGTCGCGCCGAGTGGTGAGTGAGGCGGAGCCGGCCGATCGCTCCGGGCGCTGTTCGTCGTGGCCCATGCGGTGATCCCCCTGGGTGAATGCGGAGATCTCACGGTAGAACAAGCGCCTGAGGCGTCGGTATGGAATGCCGGGGAGGGACCGGATCGATTCCCGGCGCCGCGGACCGGGGAACCGTGGAAGGATTCCTCGCCGGGCCCGCCGTCGGCTTCCTGGCCGGGGGACACCAGCGCGCTCCTGCCCGGCAGCGGTCCGGTTCTCAGCGTCCCGCACCCGATCGCACCCGCCGGCAGCAGGCCGCCCGACACGGCCACCGTCACGGCCACCGCGCCGCCGCACGGCTTCCGTCACCGCCCTCCGGCCCAGTACGCCGCCCGCACCTCCCCCTCCGCGAAGTCCCGGCGCGACAGGCGCAGGCCGAGGGACTCCTCCAGGGCGTGGAAGTACAGCTCGAACGTGCCGGTCACTTCCGGGTGGTCCAGCTCGGCGCGGCGCAGGGCGCGGTTGAGGAAGTCCAGCTCGCCGCCCCGCGGATAGGGGGCGCGGCCGGGCTCGTACCAGATCAGCTCCAGCACACCCTGGTCGTCGTTGTCGACGACGCGGCGGCCGTCCCGCATGTAGTCGAAGGTGTAGATGGCCTTCGCCATGGTGGCCTCCAGCCACACGGTCTCCCTGATCCCGAGCGCCGCGTACGCCTCCTTGTCGGTGAAGCCCCCCGGCGGCGTCTCGTGGTGCAACAGGAACGTCCACTCGCCCGCCTGCCCGAAACAGCAGCTCTCCCACTGGCGGTCCCAGTAGGCCCTGCCGCCGTCCACGGCCTGGAGGTCCTTCAGGCGCGTGCCGGCCGCGACCTGTGCGGGATCGGCCCCGTAGAGCAGCGCCAGCCGTTCGGCGTCGACGGTTTCCCCGGGTGCCGCGCGGTAGAAGGCGAGGGTCGTGTACGGGGCCTGGTCGCGCCAGGACTTCGCTATCCAGGCAAGCCCCTCCAGCGGGTCGCGCCCGCACGCCTCGACCGTCCCCGCACCGTCCAGGCCGCCACTGCGGAACCGCCTGCCCCACACCGGATCGATCCGCTCCAGCGCCTCGGCCACCTCCTCGACGCCGCCGCCACGCCGCTGCATCGCGGCTTCGGCGATCAGGTAAAGGACCTGTTCGAGATCGCGGGTGGCGAAGACCTCCTGGTAGGGGCCGTGATGGCCGCGCACGGTGCCGTCCTCGTCCAGGAGCAGACACAGGTCCTCGTCCTCCGCTTCGGCTTCCAACTCGTCGCGCGAGAGCGCCACGAGGGGCAGCCCGACCCCGTGGAGCAGGGGGTGTCCGGCGGCCGTCCGCTGCCAGGCCTCCGTCAGCGTCCGCTGAGTGATCTCCATGGCGCCAGCGTAGGGAGGGACACTGACAGCCGGCCCGGCTCTGGCGGGAGGCGTTCGCTCACGGTCACCGGCCCTGCGGTGATCGAGGAGAGGGGCCTCGTCCACCCCCGCCCTGACCTCGGCTTTTCCTTGGCCTGAAGTATTGCGGAGAGTGACGGCTTCCGGAATGATTCCCCGCCGTGACTCTCCTCCTCGCCGCCGTGCTCGGCGTGCTCCTCGTCGTGCTCTACCGCCTCTTCGTCAGCCCCCGGCAGGCCGAGGGCTGGGTCGCGGAGCACTTCGTCGCCACCGATTACGGGCTTCCGCCCCGTGAGGCGCTCGACTCCCGGCGGGCGGGTCCGCCCGCGCCGGCGCACCGTCGGAGCGAGCGGCAGGCCGTCGCCGACGCGGCCTGGGCGGGGGACTGGAAGGGCGCCGCGCGGTACGTCCGCGAGGCGGGGGAGGACTGGGACGAGCGCTGGGCCCGGCTCGAACTCCTGCAGCACGTCGCCCAGGAGGACGACGCCTGGTTCGACGCCTGGCGGGCGGCGGAGCCGGGGGACTGCGACGCGGCGACCCTGAACGCGAGCCTGATGGTCCACCGGGCGTGGGAGATCCGGGGCAGCGGGTACGCCCACGAGGTCATGACCTCGGACATGGAGCGGTTCAAGGCCATGCTCCCGGCCGCGATCGAGGAGGCCCGCAGGGCCGCTCTGCTCGACCCCGCGAACCCCGGCCCGTGGGTCGTCATGATCACGGCGGCGCGCGGAGCGCAGTACGACCGCGCACGGTTCAAGCCGCTCTGGGAGGGACTCGTCGCCCGCGCGCCCCACCACTACGAGGGGCACTGGCAGGCCCTCCAGTACTGGTGCGCCAAGTGGTTCGGCAGCGACCGGCGGATGATGCGGTTCGCCCGCCGGGCGGTCCGCAAGGCCCCGCCCGGCAGCCCGCTCGCCGGGATCTACCTCCACGCCCTGAACGAGCTCACCGAACGGTCCGGCTCCGACACGGTGCCCGCCACGCCCCGGGCCAAGAGCGTCCTGAAGCAGGTCGCCGCCTCGTTCGACCGGGTCGACCCCGACGACGAGCGGCTGCCGGTCCTGCGTCACCTCCTGGCCCACTACATGCTCCGGTCGATGATGTACGCCCCCGCCCTGGAGCAGTTCCGCCTGATCGGCCCGTGGTGCGGCGCCCAGCCCTGGCGGAAGGACGGCAACCCGGTCGCGGCCTTCGAGACGGCCCGCGGCACCGCCGCGAGACTCTCCCGCACCCGCCCCGCCCCGGTCCCCCGGACCCACGGCATCGGCCACTGACCCGCGCGCAGCCCCCTCCTGGCGGTGCCGGACCGTTAGGCGCAGATGCGCTTGAAGGCGGTCGCACCGGGCCGGGCACGGAACGTCACCTCGCGTCCGGCGTCGTCGGTGAAGACGGCCTCCGTCTCGGACTTCAGGGTCATCGTGCCGCGTTGGGTGGGGTTGTCCCACCCTTCGGGAGGGTTTCCCGAGCCGTCGGAGAGCGGGGTCTCCGCTTCGAAGTACGTCGAGCCGATACGGGCCTCGTCGATTCCGCAATGTGTGGAGAGCTCGAAGGGAATCGTCCGACCGGAAGGTGTCGCCCGGACGATGTCCGGGCCCCCGTCGGCCTGGGCGCAGCCTGTGAGCACCCCGGCAGCCAGCGTGAGGGCGACGACGATCTGTCCCGTTCTCTGCGTCATGGCCCTTCGACGCTCGGCCTGAGCCGGTGGTTCCACCCTTGTACGACGGGCCGCTTCGAGGTGACGCTTGGGTCACGGCTCCGGTGCGCGTGCGCCGGGTGAAGGGGTGCGCGGGACGCCGGCGTCTCCGCCTTCACGGCTTTCGCCGGGGCCCGTTCGGCGGCGCTGTTCCGGACCGCGCTGCCGCCCACCGGCGAGCGTCATCCGGCCGACGATCCGGTGCGGTCCACGCTGGAGAAGGTGTGCCGGAACCGGCGCCGGGTGCGGGCCGCCCCACCGAACCGCCGCGCACCGGTCAACTCGACCTGAGCGAAGATCGGTTACGCCGGGAACCTGCGATCCACCCACCTCCACGCCACCTCCAGGGCCGCCCCGCCCGCCGCCGCGACGGCGACGGCCGTCCACGGCATGGTGACGCCGACGAGCTTGAGGGCGAAGAAGTCCTGGAGCCAGGGGACGACGAGGACCAGGAGGAAGGCGCCGGCCATCGCGGAGACGAGGGCGACGCGCCACCACGTATAGGGGCGGGCGATGATCGCCAGGACCCAGAGGGAGACCAGGAACAGGGTGAGGGTGGCGGCGCTGGTCTCGGCGTTCAGGGCCTCCGGGCCCGTGTAGTAGTGGCGGGCCAGGAGGTACGTCGTGAAGGTCGCCGCCGCCGCGATGACGCCGCTGGGGATCGCGTACCGCATGACGCGGCGGACGAAGTGCGGCTGGGCGCGTTCCTTGTTGGGCGCGAGGGCGAGGAAGAAGGCGGGGACGCCGATGGTGAGGGTGGAGAGGAGGGTGAGGTGGCGGGGGAGGAAGGGGTACTCGATCTGGGAGACGACCACCAGGATCGCGAGGAGCACCGAGTAGACCGTCTTCGTGAGGAAGAGGGTCGCCACGCGGGTGATGTTGCCGATGACCCGGCGGCCCTCCGCCACCACCGACGGGAGGGTGGCGAAGGAGTTGTTGAGGAGGACGATCTGGGCCACCGCCTTCGTCGCCTCCGAGCCCGAGCCCATCGAGACGCCGATGTCCGCGTCCTTCAGGGCGAGGACGTCGTTGACGCCGTCGCCGGTCATGGCGACCGTGTGGCCGTGGGACTGGAGCGCGGCGACCATGTCCCGCTTCTGCTGCGGGGTGACCCGGCCGAAGACCGCGTTCTCGTCGAGGACCGTCGCCATCTCCTCGCGGTCGGCGGGCAGCTTGCGGGCGTCGACGGTGTGCTCGGCGCCGGGGAGGCCGAGTTTGCCGGCGACGGCGCCGACGGAGACGGCGTTGTCGCCCGAGATGACCTTGGCGGCCACGTTCTGGTCGGCGAAGTAGGCGAGGGTGTCGGCGGCGTCGGGGCGCAGCCGCTGTTCGAGGACGACGAGGGCGGTGGCGCGGGCGTCCTTCGCGACGTCGGGCGAGTCGAGTTCGCGGGTGGTACGGGCGAGGAGGAGGACCCGCAGGCCCTGCTCGTTCAGCCGGTCGGTCTCCGCGAGGGCCGGGTCGCCGGCCGGGAGGAGGACGTCGGGGGCGCCGAGCAGCCAGGTGGAGTCCTCGCCGTTGCCCTCGCTGAACGCGGCGCCGCTGTACTTGCGGGCGGAGGAGAAGGGCAGGGACTCGGTGCAGCGCCACTCCTCGGTGTCGGGGAAGGCGTCGATGACGGCCTGGAGGGAGGCGTTGGGGCGCGGGTCGGACTCGCCGAGGGCGCCGAGCACCTTGCGTACGTACGCCTCGTCCGAGCCGTTCAGGGGGCGGACCTCGGTGACGTCCATGCCGCCCTCGGTGAGGGTGCCGGTCTTGTCGAGGCAGACGACGTCGACCCGGGCCAGGCCCTCGATCGCGGGCAGCTCCTGCACCAGGCACTGTTTCCGGCCGAGCCGGATGACGCCGATCGCGAAGGCGACGGAGGTGAGGAGGACGAGGCCCTCGGGGATCATCGGGACGATGCCGCCGACGGTCCGGGCGATGGAGTTCTTGAGGTCGTTGTCCTTGACGACGAGCTGGCTGATGATCAGGCCGATCGCGGTCGGGACCATCATCCACGTCACGTACTTGAGGATCGTGGAGATGCCGGAGCGCAGCTCGGAGTGGACGAGCGTGAAGCGGGACGCCTCCTCGGCGAGCTGGGCCGCGTACGCCTCCCGGCCGACCTTGGTGGCGGTGAAGGCGCCGCCGCCCGCGACGACGAAGGAGCCGGACATGACGGGGTCGCCGGGGCGTTTGAGGACCGGGTCGGCCTCGCCGGTGAGGAGGGACTCGTCGATCTCCATGCTGTCGGCCTCGGCGACGACGCCGTCGACGACGACCTTGTCGCCCGGGCCGAGCTCGATGAGGTCGCCGAGGACGATCTCGGAGGTGGAGATCCCGGCGGCGCGCCCGTCGCGGCGGACGGTGGGCTTCGCCTCGCCGATGACGGCGAGCCCGTCGAGGGTCTTCTTGGCGCGGAGCTCCTGGATGATGCCGATGCCGGTGTTGGCGACGATCACGAAACCGAAGAGGCTGTCCTGGATCGGGGCGACGATCAGCATGATCACCCAGAGGACGCCGATGATCGCGTTGAAGCGGGTGAAGACGTTGGCCCGGACGATGTCCGCGGTGGAGCGGGAGCTGCGTACGGGGACGTCGTTGACCTCGCCGCGGGCGACGCGCTCGGCGACCTCGGCGGAGGTGAGCCCGGCGGGGCGGTGGACGACGGACGGTTCCGGCTTCGGCGGGGCTCCCTGGCTGTCCCGGGTGTCGCCGATGTCCGTGTCGATCTTCGCCCGCTGAGTCATGTTCTCGACGGTACGGCCGGAAGGGAGCGTTCACCTGCCGAGAAGAGGCCAGATCCGACTGTGGGAGGAGCGGAATCGTCCTGTGGTGGTACGAGGGTGTGGCCGGCTGTACGAGGACGGGCCCGGCCGCTACGAGGTGAGCCCGGTCCGTACGAGGACGGGCCCGGTCCGTGCGGGGACGGGTCCGGGCGCTACGAGTCGGACGCCCCCGGCATCCCCTGGGCCTGGGCCTGCGCCGCCCGGTGCCGCCTGATCGCCGCGTCGCGCTTGCGTACGTACCAGATGCCGAGCAGTCCGAGGCCGCCGCCGGCCAGGCAGGTCCACACCCACCACGTGAGGTCCCGGTCGTCGAACCAGCCGTAGAAGGGGACCTGGACGAGGAAGAGGACGAACCAGAGGATCGTTCCGCCGGTGATCGTGCCGACGACCGGCCCCTCCAGGGGCTCGGGTGCCTCGTGCTTCGGTGTCCACTTCGCCATGCGGCTCAGTGTAGGCGGCCCGTTCCGGGCACCCCGACCCCGTGTACGGGTGGCATCTACGCGCGGAGATGGACGCACCCTCGTTCATATGTTCATACTGAAACGGTTTGCCCATGGCGGGTTTCCCTCGTATGAACCGCCAAAGGGACTTCAGGACTTCTTCCCGAAGAGGAACCCACTCCATGAGCACCACGGCCACCGCCAAGGCCTCCGTCCCCGAGCCGCAGTTCCCCCGGGGACCCGTCTCGCCCCTCGACCGCTACTTCAGCATCTCCGCGCGCGGCTCCACCGTCGCCCGCGAGGTCCGGGGCGGCTTCGCCACCTTCTTCGCGATGGCGTACATCATCGTGCTGAACCCGATCATCCTCGGCAGCGCCAAGGACATGTACGGGCACCAGCTCGACGGCGGTCAGCTCGTCACCGCCACCGTCGTGACGGCGGCCTTCACCACGCTCCTCATGGGCGTCATCGGCAACGTGCCGATCGCGCTCGCCGCCGGTCTCGGCGTGAACACGGTCGTCGCCCTCCAGCTCGCGCCCAGGATGTCCTGGCCGGACGCCATGGGCATGGTCGTCCTCGCGGGCTTCGTCGTGATGCTGCTGGTGGCGACCGGCCTGCGCGAGCGGGTCATGAACGCCGTCCCGGCCGGCCTGCGCAAGGGCATCGCGATCGGCATCGGCCTCTTCATCATGCTGATCGGCCTCGTCGACTCGGGCTTCGTCTCCCGCATCCCCGACGCCGCGCACACCACCGTCCCGCTCCAGCTCGGCGCCGACGGGCACCTGGGCGGCTGGCCGGTCCTCGTCTTCGCCGTGGGCACCCTGCTGACCCTCGCCCTGATCATCCGCAAGGTGCCGGGCGCGATCCTCATCTCGATCGTCGCCATGACGGTCGTGGCGATGATCATCAACGCGGTGGCCGACGTTCCGTCCTGGGGCCTGACCACCCCGGAGTGGCCCGGCAACCCGGTGGCCGCCCCCGACTTCGGCCTGATCGGCGAGGTCAGCCTCTTCGGCGGCTTCGGGAAGGTCGGCGTCCTGACCGGCCTCCTCTTCGTCTTCACCGTCCTGCTGTCCTGCTTCTTCGACGCCATGGGCACGATCCTCGGCGTCGGCGACGAGGCCAAGCTGATGGACGAGAAGGGCGACTTCCCGGGCATCAACAAGGTCCTGTTCGTGGACGGCCTGGCCGTCGCCTCCGGCGGCGCCTCCTCCTCGTCGGCCACCACCTGCTTCGTGGAGTCCACGGCGGGCGTCGGCGAGGGCGCCCGTACGGGTCTCGCCTCGGTCGTCACGGGCGGTCTGTTCTCGGTGGCGCTGTTCCTCACGCCGCTCGCGACCATGGTGCCGTCGCAGGCGGCGACCCCCGCGCTGCTCGCGGTGGGCTTCCTGATCCTGGCCGGGTCGATCAAGGAGATCGACTGGAGCGACTTCACCATCGCGGTGCCGGCGTTCCTGGCCATGGTGATGATGCCGTTCACGTACTCGATCACGAACGGCATCGGCATCGGCTTCATCAGCTTCAGCGTCCTGCGGCTCGCGGCCGGCCGGGGCCGTGAGGTCCCGGCGGCCATGTACGTGGTCTCGGCGGTCTTCGTCTTCTACTACGCGATGCCCGCGCTGGGCCTGACCTGAGCGTGCGGGGCGACGCCGGGAGGTTCCGGCTCCGCCCCGTAGGGCTTCTCCGCCCCGTAGAACTTCTCCGTCTCCTCCACGGCGGTCTTGAACCGCTCGTCGAAGTCCTCCCGAATGAGCGTCCGGACGACATAGTCCTGGACGCTCATTCCTCTTTTCGCGGCGTGGTTCTTGAGCCGGTCGAGCAGCTCACTGTCGATGCGCAGGCTGAGCACTGTCGATCCCATGCCGTTCAGGGTCGTGGCTGCCGGGGCTCCTTTGCGTCACTTTCCGGATCCAGCTCACTCATTTGGGTGATGCATGGATATCGCCCCGTGACCTTTGAGCGCCCACGCCGCCCCTTCCGGGGGAACCCGTGAGACTCCAGGGAATCCCCTTACTCCTTAGCGAGAGTAATGAGCTAGGCTAAGTACATGCCTGATCTGTCCCACGGCACCGCCGACGACGCCGCGGCCGTGAACGCGATCCGCTCGTCCGTCATGCGGCTGAGCCGGCGCCTCAAGCGCCAGCGCGTCGACGAGTCGCTGAGCCCGACCGAGATGTCGGTGCTCGGCACCCTGGCCCTCTGCGGCTCCGCCACCCCCGGTGAGCTGGCCCGCAAGGAGCACGTCCAGCCGCCGTCGATGACCCGCATCGTCGCGCTGCTCGAAGCCAAGGGACTGGTCCGGCTTGAGCCGCATCCCGACGACCGCCGGCAGAAGGTGGTCAGCCCGACCGAGCAGGCCGAGACCATGCTCGAGGACGCCCGCCGCAAGCGGAACGCCTGGCTGGCCTCCCTCGCCGAGGGCCTGGACGAGGACGAGTGGGCCGTACTGCGCGCGGCCGCCCCGGTCCTGGAGAAGCTCGCCCACCTCTGAACGAACCGAGCTGAACGAACTGAGCTGAACGAACCGAGCTGAACGAACCGAGCGCCAAGGAGGCGACGCACTTTGAGCACGGGACCCGGAGCAGACTCCGCACCCGTCCATCATCGACCCACCACCGAAACCCGTGAGCGCGGAGGAACCTTCTCCTCGCTCTCGATCCGGAACTACCGGCTCTTCTTCACCGGAGCGATCGTCTCCAACACCGGTACGTGGATGGCCCGGATCACCCAGGACTGGCTGGTCCTGAGCCTCACCGGCTCGGCCGCCGCCGTCGGCGTCACGACCGCCCTGCAGTTCCTGCCGATGCTCCTCTTCGGCCTGTACGGCGGGGTCATCGCCGACCGCTACCCGAAGCGGCGCCTGCTGCTCGCCAGCCAGGCCGCGCTCGGCCTGTGCGGGCTCGCGCTCGCCGTACTCACCCTCTCCGGACACGTCCAGGTCTGGCACGTCTACCTGATCGCCTTCCTCCTCGGCATGGTCACCGTGGTCGACAACCCGGCCCGGCAGTCCTTCGTCTCCGAGCTGGTCGGCCCCGACCGGCTCCGCAACGCGGTCTCGCTCAACTCGGCGAACTTCCAGTCCGCCCGGCTCGTCGGCCCCGCCGTCGCCGGCGTGCTGATCGCCGGGGTCGGCAGCGGCTGGGCCTTCCTCGTCAACGGCCTCTCCTTCCTCGCCCCGCTGACCGCCCTGTGGCTGATGCGCCCCGCCGAGCTCCACAAGGTGGAGCGCGCCCCGCGCGGCAAGGGCCAGCTGAGGGAGGGCCTCCGGTACGTGGCGGGCCGCCCGGACCTGATCTGGCCGATCGTCCTCGTCGGCTTCATCGGCACCTTCGGGTTCAACTTCCCGATCTGGCTGACCGCCTTCTCCGACGAGGTCTTCCACGTCGGCGCCGGCACGTACGGCTTCCTCAACACCCTGATGGCGGCCGGTTCCCTCGCGGGCGCCCTGCTCGCCGCCCGCCGCGGCTCGACCCGGCTGCGGATGCTGGTGACCGCCGCGGGCGTCTTCGGCGTCCTGGAGGTCATGGCGGCGCTTTCGCCCGCGTTCTGGCTGTTCGCGCTGCTGCTCGTCCCCATCGGCATGGTCGGCCTCACGGTGAACATCACCGCGAACTCGGCCGTCCAGATGGCGACGGATCCGGCCATGCGGGGCCGGGTGATGAGCCTCTACATGATGGTCTTCGCGGGCGGTACGCCGATCGGCGCGCCGCTGCTCGGCTGGGTCACCGACACGTACGGCCCCCGCGTCGGCTTCGCCACCGGCGGCCTCGTCTCGCTCGCCGCGGCGGCCGTCGTGGGCCTCGTCCTGGCCCGCATCGGCAACCTGCGCCTGGCGCTGGCCTGGCGCCACGGCCACCCGTCCGTACGCTTTGTCCCGCGCGCCGCGCGGGAGCGCCTGGCGGCGGCGGCCTGAGCACGGCAGGGGCGGGGATCCACGGACCCCCGCCCCCTCCCGCCCCTCCCGTCTCCCCGCTGTCCTGATTCATGCGATCGGACACGAAGGTGTGGAGATCCTGTGTATGTTGAGCCGTCAATCACAGGCACCACCAGGGGGTCCCTTGCGTATGCGCTCCGCCCGTCCCGTCATAGCCGCCGCCCTCGCCACCGGCGCGCTGACCGTCCTCGTCGCCACGCCGGCCCAGGCCGCCGAGTACTCCTCGGCCCTGAAGATCGCCGGCGTCCAGTACGACGCCCCGGGCCGGGACAACAACAGCTGCACGACCGGCAACACCAAGGCCGAGTACGTGACCATCAAGAACTTCTCGCGGACGGCGAAGGTGAACCTCAAGGGCTACGTCGTCAAGGACGCGGCCGGCAACAGCTACACCTTCCGGATCAACCACTACCTGGAGCCCGGCGACCACGTGAAGCTGCGCGGCGGCAAGGGCACCGAGTCCGACGCGAACAACGTCGCCTACCGCCAGAACTGCAACTTCATCTGGAACAACGACAAGGACACGATCAAGCTGATCAAGCCCGGCGGCGCCGCCGCGGACACGCACTCCTACACCAAGAGCGCGAACGACCGCGACGGCAACGGCTACATCACCTTCCACAGCTGATCCCACCGCCGAGCCGCCCCGCCCCGCCTCAGACCCGCATCTCCAGGACCCGCCCCGGCCACTCACCCACCGTGAACGCGTCGGTACGGGTGAACCCCTGCCGCTCGTAGTAGGAGACGAGCCGCCCCTCACCGCCCGCGAAGCAGTCCACGCGGAGCAGCGAGACGCCCTCGCGCCGGGTCTCCTCCGCGGCGTGGGCGAGCAGGGCCGCCCCGACCCCGAGGCCGTGGAAGCGTCCGTCGGTGGCGAGGTAGCGCACGTACCGCTCCGGCTCGTCCGCGGGCGGTACGTACGCACCGGGGTGCGGGGTCAGCGTGAGGGTGCCGGCCGGGACGCCGCCCACCTCCGCGATCCACGGGCTGCCCTCGACCGTCAGCCGCTCGACCAGATCCACCGTCCTCGGCCGCGAGGTGAACGGCTCGGTCCCCCACTGGGCGGTGATCCCTTTCCCGTTGAGCCAGACCACGGCACTGTCGAAGATCGCGAGCATGGCCGGCACGTCCGCCGGCCCGCCCCTCCTGATGATGATCGAGTCGTCCATCCGGCCGACGCTACCCGGTGCCAGACTGGCGGTCATGAGGCTTTTCGCGGCCGTCCTGCCACCCGCCCCCGCCCTCGCCGAGCTGGGCGCCGTCGTCGACGAGCTCCACGCCCTCCCCGGGGCCGACGCCCTGCGCTGGACCTCCCGCCCCGGCTGGCACTTCACGCTCGCCTTCATGGGCGAGGTCGACGAGGAACTGATCCCCGACCTCCAGGCCCGCCTGGCCCGCGCCGCCCACCGCACCCCGCCCTTCGGCCTCCGCCTGCACGGCGGCGGACGCTTCGGCCGCCGCGCCCTGTGGACCGGCGCCGCCGGCGACCTCGACACCCTCCGCCTCCTCGCCGAACGCGCCGACGCCGCGGCCCGCCGCGCCGGCATCCCCATGGAGGAGCACCGCCGCTACCAGGCCCACCTGACCATCGCCCGAGCCCGCGGCGAAGGCACCCCCCTGACCCCCTTCCTCGCCCCCCTGGCCACCTTCGAAGGCACCCGCTGGCAGGTAGGCGAGCTGTCCCTGGTCCGCTCGAACCTGCCGACGAGCGGCCTGCCGGGCGAGCAGCCCCGCTACGAGACGGTCGCGGCCTGGCCCCTGGAGGGCGCAGGTTAACCTCGAAGGGTGGACCCGAAGACTCGTAACCAGATCATGGCCGGCGTGCTCGTACTGATGTTCGCGATCATCGCGGTGGCCTCGGTGGTCGGGCAGTAGGAGCGCCGTACCGCCGCACTATCCCCTTGCTTCGAGCGCGCTCCAACGAGTTGGCTTGTGCTCCATGAAGTACACGCAGCTCGGACGCACCGGACTCAAGGTCAGCCGCCTCGTCCTCGGCACGATGAACTTCGGCCCGCAGACCGACGAGGCCACCAGTCACACGATCATGGACACGGCGCTCGACGCCGGTCTGAACTTCTTCGACACGGCCAATGTGTATGGGTGGGGTGAGAACAAGGGCCGCACCGAGGAGATCATCGGCTCCTGGTTCGCGAAGGGCGACGGCCGGCGCGACAAGACCGTCCTCGCCACCAAGGTGTACGGGAACATGGCCCCCGACGGCGAGACGTGGCCCAACCACGACAAGATCTCCGCCCTCAACATCCGCCGCGCGGTGGACGCCAGCCTCAAGCGGCTCGGCACCGACTACATCGACCTGTACCAGTTCCACCACGTCGACCGGGCCACCCCCTTCGAGGAGGTCTGGCAGGCGATCGACGTCCTGATCCAGCAGGGCAAGATCCTCTACGCCGGCTCGTCCAACTTCCCCGGCTACAAGATCGCCCAGGCCAACGAGGCGGCCGCCCGTCGCGGCATGGTCGGCCTCGTCAGCGAGCAGTGCCTCTACAACCTCTACGAGCGCCGCGCCGAGATGGAGGTCATCCCGGCCGCGCAGGAGTACGGCCTCGGGGTCATCCCCTGGTCGCCGCTGCACGGCGGCCTCCTCGGCGGCGTCCTGAAGAAGGAGACCGAGGGGAAGCGCCGCACCGAGGGCCGCGCCGCGGAGACCCTCGCCGACCCGGCGAAGCGCGCGCAGTTCCAGGCGTACGAGGACCTCCTCGACAAGCACGGCCTCGCCCCCGGTGAGGTCGGCCTCGCCTGGCTCCTCACCCGTCCCGGCGTGACCGGCCCCATCGTCGGTCCCCGGACGCCCGAGCAGCTGGCGGGCGCCCTGCGCGCCCTCGACCTGGAGCTGTCGCCCGAGCTTCTGGCTGAACTGGACGAGATCTTCCCGGGTCCGGGGCCGTCGCCGGAGGCCTTCGCCTGGTGAGCTCGGCGTGAAGGTCGGCCGCCGTCCTTTGCCGGGCGGCGGCCCGCGGCTCACTCGTGGGGGAACTCGGCGGTGCCGAGCGCGAGTCCGACGGGTGTCGCGGTGAGATCCACAGGGTGCCCGAAGGGGGTTCGCTCCTCGACGGTGTACGTCTCGGCCTTGGGGACCGTGTGGAGGACGCACTTACGGGTGTACGGGTCGACGACGAGGTACACGGGCACTCCGGCGGCCGCGTACGCGGCCTTCTTCGGACCGTAGTCGTTCATCGCGGTGGCGCGGGAGACGACCTCGACGACGAACACGACGTCCTGACAGCGCCACCGTCCTCTGTCGTTCTTCTCGGCGTGCTCCGCGAGAAGCGTCACGTCGCTGGCGAAGCCGTTGAGGTGGCCGGGGTAGTCGATCCGGACATCCGACTTGAGCCGGCCGCGCGGATACTTCGAGCGCAGTTGCTCGAAGACGTCCGCGATGATGTCCCAATGGTTGTCCCGCTGCGGCGCCATGAAGACGGCCCCCTCGACGATCTCGGCCTTGTACCCCTCGGGGACGGGCATGCGCTCCAAGGCCTCGAACAGCTCGTCCAAGGTCAACTCGCCTTTGGTCTCGGCCATCTCGATCCTGTCGTCCACGGCGGTCAACGTGGCGCTCCTCCCCGGCCGTCGCTCGACGGGTGACGGCCGCGCGTCTCAACGATACGTACAGCCACTTCGACACGCCCGGTGGCGACAACTCGCCATCGGGTTGGGGTGTCTCACGTTGGGGTGTCTCACGCCCCGCCGAGCCAGCTCGTGGCGTCGAGGCGGAACGCCGTCTCCTCGGGGACGACGTTCCGCAGGTCCGCCTCCAGGGCGCGGACCCGGTCCGCGCCGAGGACGGCGCTCCACTCCGCCCGCAGCTCGTCGAAGACGGCGGCGGAGCGGGCCAGGGCCTCGCGGCCGTGCGGGGTGAGGTGGACGAGTTTGCGGCGCGCGTCGGCGGGGTCGTCGGCGCGCGCCGCGTATCCGAGGGCGAGGAGCCGGTCGACGGTCTTGCCGGCGGCCTGCTTGGAGACTCCGAGCCGCCGCCCGATCTCGCTGGCGGTGGCTCCCCGGGGGCCGATCGCCTGCATGGCGAAGCCGTGGGCGGGCCGGAGGTCCGGGTGGCCCTCGGCGGCGAGCCGGGTGTGCAGCCGGTCGATGAGTGTGCGGAAGCCGCCGAAGAGCAGCAGGGGCAGTACAAAACCGGGGGAGTCGGGGGCGGCGGGGGGTTCCCCGAGCCCGGCGGGCTCGGTGGGCTGAGGAATTCCCTTGGGAATCCCCTTGCCTGAATCGACAACCTGGTTTACGTTTTCTCCCGCAATATGGTCAACCATGTTGTCCATTCTAATGAGGGGGAACCGCCTTGCCGCACGCCACCCTGGACACCCGCACCGCCGACGCCGTCGCCCGCCTCAAGGCCCAGGCCCCACAGGTCCTCGACGCCTTTCTCACCCTCTCCGGGATCTTCGAGTCCACCAGCCTGGACCCGCACTCCCGCGAGACCGTGATCCTCGCCGTCGCCGCCCGCAGCCAGTGCCACCTCTGCACCGACATGCACGAGGCGAAGCTCGCCGCGCTCGGCCCCGCGCCCTCGCCCGAACGCCTCGACGCCGTGCGGAAGTTCACCCTTCAGGTGCTCGCCTCCTCGGGTGCGGTGACGGACGCCGAACTGGCCGCCTTCGAAGCCGCCGGCTTCACCCGGCAGAACGCCCTGGAGGTCGTCCTCGGCATCGGCGCGTACACCCTCTCCACCTTCGCCAACCGCCTCACCCGGGCGGCCTGAGGGAGCGCCGGCACAGCCCCTCAGGGGCGGTACGGGCCGCCGACCGCCCACGCCTGGTGCAGCGCGTCGGCGAAGGCGGCGGCCAGTTTGTGCTCGCCGCCGGGGCTGGGGTGGGTGCCGTCGTACGTGTCCGTCCGGAGGTCGTACGAGTCCGGGACCGACGCCAGGAGGAGGGGGGAGGCCGGCGAGTCGAGGTCCGCGACCGCCTTCGCCAGGAGCTCGTTGAAGCGGGCGCACTCGGCGGCGAAGGCGGGGTCATAGCCGGCCCGGACGTTCGGGATCACCGGGAGGAGGACCATCCGCACGCGGGGGTTGGCGGCGCGGGCGGCGGTCACGAACGCGCGGACGTTCTCCTCCGTCTGGTCGCTGTTCGTGTAGAAGCCCAGGTCGATCAGGCCGAGCGAGACGAGGAGGACGCCGGCGCGGGTCGCGGCGACCGTGTCGCCGATCACCGGCGCCATGTGCAGCCACCCCTCGCCCCATCCGGCGAGGTGCCGCCGGGCGGCGGGCGGGAACGCCGGGTCGGCGTACCCCTGCGGGTCGGCCGGGTCGCCCTCGGGGACGTACAGGCCGTCGCGGGGGCCGACGATCTCGTACCCGCCCGGCAGCACTGCCTCCAGGTGCCGCCACATGCGGTACCGCCAGGTCCAGTCGCCGGCGCGTCCGATGGTCATGCTGTCGCCGACGAACAGAAAACGCATGGTCACATCATCAGGGAGGGCGGGGGCCAGCTGCGACGTGACCCCCGCCACGGCTGTCCCTCAGCGCAGGAAGTCCGCGACCGTCCCCGCGAACCACTCCGCGTCGTCGTGCCAGGGGAAGTGGCCGCCGCCCTTCAGGACCTCCAGGCGGGCCCGCGGGAAGAGGCCCGCGTACGCGGCGGCCGTCGGCGGCGGCGTGTTCGCGTCGCCCTCGCCCGCGACGACGAGCACCGGGCCGGGGAAGGCGGCGAGCGCGGCGCGGGTCGCCGGAGGGTCGAAGGCGCCCTCGGCCGCGTACCCGGCGGCGGCCTCCCCGTTCCGCTCCCGCTGCGAGGCCGCGTGCCGCTCGCGGGCCGCCTCGTCCCACGTGCCGTGGAAGAACGGCGCCACCTTCCCGAAGGACTCCGCCGTGCCGCGCCCCGCCGTCACCTCCTCAAGGGCCGCGTACGCCTCCGCGAACCACGGCTCGCCCGCCCGCAGCCGCGCCGCCGCCAGCCGCTCCTCCGGCGCCGTGTCGAGCCCGACGGCGGCGGTGCCGGGGGTCACGAGCACCAGCCGCCGCACCCGCTCCGGGTGCCGGGCCGCGTACAGGACGGCCAGGTTCGCGCCCGCCGAGTGGCCGAGCAGGTCGACGGCCGCCGCGCCCGTGTCCGTACGGAGCGCCTCGACGTCGCCGACGAGCCGGTCGCAGCGGTACGAGCCCGGCCGGTCGGCGGGCACGCCGGAGGCGCCGCTGCCGCGCAGGTCGAGGCGGACGAAGGGGTGCCGGGCGGCGAGCCCGCCGAGGTCCCCGAGGTACCGGGAGTCCTGGAACGGGCCGCCGGGCAGGCAGACCAGGGGAGTGCCGTCCGTCTCCGTGGCCGCTCCCTCCCGGTGTCGTACGAGAGACGTGCCGTCGTCCGCGGGAAAGGTGATCATCGTCGCACCCTGACACCCGGCCCCCGCCGGGTCAACAGCTGTACGGCTCCGTGGCAGGCTGGGGCCATGCGTACCGGATCCCGTGCCGCCCTCGCCGCCGCCGCGGCGGCCCTCGTCCTGGCCGCGGCGCCCGCCCACGCGGAGGAGCGGCCCGCCGACCAGGACTTCACGATCGCCGACCCCCGGATCACCGAGTCCAGCGGCCTCGCCGCCAGCCGGGCCCACCCCGGGATCTACTGGACGCACAACGACCAGGACCAGCCCCTGATCTACGGCATCGACTCCCGTACGGGAGAGACCGTCGCGACCCTCACCATGGCCGGGGTCGGCACCCCGAGGGACATGGAGGCCATCGCCGTCGGTCCCGACGGCGACATCTACGTCGGCGACATCGGCGACAACCTCGACGGCTCCTGGGACCACGTCTGGATCTACCGCTTCCCCGAGCCGAAGACCCTGAAGGACCAGACCGTCCGGGCGAAGCAGTACGTCGTGAAGTACGCCGACGGCCCCCGCAACGCCGAGGCCCTGATGGTCCACCCCACCACCGGCCGGGTCTACATCGCCAGCAAGAAGGAGGACGGCGGCGGCCTGTACGCCGGGCCCGAGCGCCTCTCCACCTCCGGCACCAACACCTTCCGCCGCATCGGGGAGGTCCCCTGGGTGACCGACGGCGCCTTCTCGCCCGACGGCGAACGGCTGCTCCTGCGCGGCTACTTCAGCGCCCGCGAGTACGTCTGGAAGGAGGGCCGCGTCGACGGCGACGGCACCCCCGTCGGCGCCCCCTTCCAGGGGCAGGCGGAATCCGCCACGTACACGCCCGACGGCTCGGCCTTCCTGTTCGGCTCCGAGGGCGTCCGCAGCCGCGTCGTCCGCGTGGACCGCAAGGACCGGCCCGCGGCCGATCCCACGGCCGGACCCACCGCCCCCGCCCCGGGCACCCCGGGGCCCTCGGCGCCCGCCGCCACCGGCACCGGCGCCCAGGACGGCAGCCCCACCACCGGCTTCCTCGTCCTCGCCGGCGCCACCGTCCTCGTCCTCGGCATCAAGCGGCTCCTGCGCCGCTGACACGAAGGCCGCCGGCACGAAGGCCGTTGACACGAAGGAGGGGGCCCGGCGCACGCGCCGGACCCCCTCCCCGCGTTCGGGGCGCCGTCAGAGGCGCTCGATCACGTAGTCGACGCAGGCCGTCAGCGCCCGCACGTCCGCCGGGTCGATCGCCGGGAACATCGCGATGCGCAGCTGGTTGCGGCCCAGCTTGCGGTACGGGTCGGTGTCCACGATCCCGTTGGCGCGCAGGACCTTCGCGACCGCCGCCGCGTCGATCTCGTCCGAGAAGTCGATCGTGCCGATGACCTGCGAGCGCTTCGCCGGGTCCGCGACGAACGGCGTCGCGTACTTGGACTCCTCGGCCCACGCGTACAGCGCGTCCGACGACTCCTTCGTGCGCGCCACGGCCCAGTCGAGACCGCCCTGGCCGTTGATCCACTTCAGCTGCTCGTCGAGCAGGAAGAGGGTCGCGAGCGCCGGGGTGTTGTACGTCTGGTTCTTCAGCGAGTTGTCGATCGCGGTCGGCAGCGAGAAGAACTCCGGGATGTGCCGGCCGGACGCGTGGATCCGCCGCGCCCGCTCCAGGGCGGCCGGGGAGAAGGCCGCGAGCCACAGGCCGCCGTCGGCGGCGAAGGACTTCTGCGGGGCGAAGTAGTAGACGTCGGTCTCGGTGATGTCCACGGGCAGACCGCCCGCGCCGGAGGTCGCGTCCACGAGGACGAGCGCGCCCTCGTCGGCGCCCGCGACCCGCTTCAGCGGGGCGGCGACACCGGTCGAGGTCTCGTTGTGGGTGTACGCGTAGACGTCGACGCCGGCCTCGGCCACCGGCTCCGGGTGGGTGCCCGGGTCCGAGGAGATCACGGTCGGCTCGGCCAGCCAGGGGGCCAGCTTCGCGGCCTTCGCGAACTTGGAGGAGAACTCGCCGAAGGTGAGGTGCTGCGACTTGTTCTCGATCAGGCCGTGGGTCGCGATGTCCCAGAAGGCGGTGGAGCCGCCGTTGCCCAGGATCACCTCGTAGCCCTCGGGCAGCGAGAAGAGCTCGGAGATGCCGGAGCGGACCTCGCCGACCAGGTTCTTGACCGGAGCCTGGCGGTGGGAGGTGCCCAGGAGGGAGGTGCCGGTGGCGGCCAGGGCGTCCAGCGCCTCCGTACGCACCTTGGAGGGGCCCGCGCCGAAACGGCCGTCTGCGGGCTTGATGTCAGCGGGAATCTGGATATCGGCCACGAGCCGGAGAGTATCGGTTCGGCAAGGCCGGAAGCGCGTGATGTCCGCCGGATGAGACGAGGGACGAGACATCCTTGCGTCGTGGGAACACACGAAAGCCTTGCCGCAGACCTGCGTTCCGCGCTCGCCGGGGACGTCGACTTCTCCGTCACCGCACGGGCGCTCACGACCATGGACGCCTCCAACTACCGCCGTGTGCCCGCCGGTACGGTCGCGCCGCGCGACGCCGACGACGTCGCCGCCGCCCTTGAGGTGTGCCGGGCGCACGGCGTCCCCGTCGTCGCGCGCGGCGCGGGCACCTCGATCGGCGGCCAGGCCACCGGCACCGGCGTGGTGCTCGACCTCACACGGCACATGGACGGCATCGTCTCCGTCGACCCCGGTGCGCGCACCGCCGTCGTCCGCCCCGGCCTCGTGCTCGGCCGGCTGCGGGAGGCGGTCCGCCCGTACGGCCTGACCTTCGGCCCCGACCCGTCCACGTACAGCCGCTGCACCCTCGGCGGCATGATCGGCAACAACGCCTGCGGGGCGCACTCGGTCGCCTGGGGGACCACGGCGGACAACGTGCGCTCGCTGGAAGTGGTGAGCTACCGGGGCGAGAGGTTGACGCTGGGCCGGGACGGGCAGGGTGCGCCCCCCGGACTGCTCGACCTCGTCGACCGCCGCCTCGCCCTCCTGCGCACCGGCTACCCCGCCGGACTGCCCCGCCGCATCTCCGGCTACGCCCTCGACGCGCTGCTCCCCGAGCGGGGCCGGGACGTGGTCCGCTCCTTCGTCGGCAGCGAGGGCACCCTCGGCGTGGTGACGGAGGCGACCGTCCGGCTCGTCCCGCTCCCCGCGGAACCGGTCCTCGTCGTCCTCGGGTACGCCGACGAGACGGCCGCGGCGGACGCGGCGGCCGGCCTGCTCCCGCTGGGACCGCTGACGGTGGAGGGCATGGCGGCCGACCTGGTGGGAACGGCCGTCGGGGACCTCCCCCGGGGCGGGGCGTGGCTGTTCTGCGAGGTGGACGGGGAGGACGCGGCCCGCGCCCTCGTCCGCGCGGCGGACGCGCTCGACACGGCGGTGGTACGCGACCCGGCCGGGCAGCGCGCGCTCTGGCGCGTCCGGGAGGACGCGGCGGGCACGGCGACCCGGATGCCCGGCGGAGGGGACGCCTGGCCGGGCTGGGAGGACTGCGCGGTCCCGCCGGCGCGGCTGGGCGCGTACCTCCGCGCCTTCCGCGCCCTGCTGGCCGAACACGGCCTCCGGGGGATCCCGTACGGGCACTTCGGTGACGGCTGCGTGCACGTCCGCATCGACTTCGACCTGTGGACGGAGAAGGGGGTACGGGACTTCCGCCGCTTCTCGGAGGCGGTGGCCGGCCTGGTCGTCGCCCACGGCGGCTCCCTCTCCGGCGAGCACGGCGACGGAAAGGCGCGGGCGGAGCTCCTGCCGAGGATGTACGGCGACGAACTGGTCGGCCTCTTCGGCGAGGTGAAGGACGTGTGGGACCCGGACGGCGGCCTCAACCCCGGCATGCTGGTCCGCCCCGAGCCGCTCGACTCCGGCCTGCGCTTCGGGAACCTGCCGCTGGTGGGGGTGGGCCGGGAGGCGGCCCGCTGTGTGGGAGTGGCCAAGTGCCGGGTGGCGGGGCCGAGTTCGGGCCCGTCGGTGATGTGCCCTTCGTTCCGGGCGACGGGGGAGGAGAAGCACTCCACCCGGGGCCGGGCGCGCCTCCTCCACGAGATGGCGCTCGGCGAGGTCGTCACGGACGGCTGGCGCTCGGAGGAGGTCCGGGAGGCGCTGGACCTGTGCCTGTCCTGCAAGGGCTGCCGCAGCGACTGCCCGGTGGGCGTCGACATGGCCGCGTACAAGGCGGAGTTCCTGTCCCGGCACTACGCGGGGCCGGGCGGGCTGCTGCGCCGGCCGCGCTCGCACTGGACGATGGGCGGACTGCCGCGCTGGCTGGACCTGTTCGGGCGGGGTCTGAACACGGCGACGCGGCTGCCGTTCGCGGCCCGCCTGGCGGGCGTGACCCCGGACCGCCCGCTGCCGAAGGTCGCGGAATACACCTTCGCCTCCTGGTTCGCCGACCGCGCCTCGGCCCGCCCCCCGGCCCTCACCCTCTGGCCCGACACCTTCACCGACCACCTGGCCCCGGAGGTGGGCCGGGCGGCGGTGAGGGTCCTGGAGGAGGCGGGCCTGGGCGTGGCGCTGCCGCCGGGGAGGGTGTGCTGCGGTCTGACGTATGTGTCGACGGGGCGGCTGGGGGCGGCGAGGCGGGTGATGCGGCGGACGCTGGACGTGATGGAACCGGAGGCAGGCCCCGTGGTCGTCCTGGAACCCTCCTGCGCGGCGACCCTCCGCACCGACCTCCCCGAACTGCTCCCGGACGACCCGAGGGCGGCCCGCCTGGCGGCCTCGGTCCTCACCTTCGCGGAGGCGCTGGAGACCCTGGCCCCGAACTGGACCCCGCCCCGCCTGGACCGCGAGGTCACCGGCCAGACCCACTGCCACCAGCACGCCGTTCTGGGCGACGCGGCCGACCGCAGACTCCGGGAGCGGGCCGGCCTGACGGGCGAACCGGCGGGCGGCTGCTGCGGCCTGGCCGGCGACTTCGGCTTCGAACCGGGCCACGAGCAGGTCTCCCGGGCCTGCGCGGAGGACCAGCTCCTCCCGGCGCTGCGGTCCGCCGCCCCCGGGACGGAGGTCCTGGCGGACGGCTTCTCGTGCAGGACCCAGATCGCGCATCTGACGGAGTGGCGGGGGCGGCACCTGGCGGAGGTCCTGGCGGAGGCGATCGACGTGGGCGGGGAGGTGCCGTGAGGGGGCCGGCGGCGCCCGAAGCCCGTGGGTGCCGGCCGGCAGGGGACGCGGTCACGGGCTCGTCAGCCAGTCGGTGTACCAGTCGTGGAAGCCGGGGCTCACCGGTACGAAGCCGCCCCAGTCGGGGTCGAGCTGCCAGAGCTCTCCGGTGTGGGGGCCGTTCAGGACCAGGCGGACGTACGCGCCGCAGCCCTGGTCGGTCAGCATGAGCGTGCCCGGTGTCAGCCTCTCGGTCGTTGTCCTGACCGGGCCGGGCAAGGGGGCGGTGAGGGGGAACGGCGTCGAGAGCCGGCCGGGCAGGCGATCCTCCCGCCACTCGTCGTCCACGGCCCACTCGGCGTCGGCCTCCGGGCGGGGGGCGGTCAGCGGCATCAGGCCGTGGCCGGGCCCGGCCGGGCCGTTGCCCGCCTCCGCGACGAAGGAGCGGTATTCCGGCGGCAGGTGGATGCCGTGGGTCTCCTCGAACGTCCGGATCTCCCTCTCCGGCAGCGGTCGCGTCAGCGCGTACCGATGCGTGTCCGCCCCGAAGCGCTCCAGCTCGGGGTCCCGGGCGGCCGGCTCCCGTATCCGCGCGCGGACGTCGTCTTCGTCCCAGATCCTCATTTCCCGGTAGGAGTTTCAAGCCAGGGGCGGCTTGCGCCACACGGAGATGTGCTTCGTGGAGTCCTGGGTGAACGGTGTTCCGTCCCAGTCCGCGACGCGGCGTTCGAGTTCGAGCCCGGCGAGGCGTGCCATCAGGTCGAGTTCCGCCGGCCAGGCGTAGCGGTGCCGGGAGTTCTCGCGGCGGTAGTGGTCGCCGTCGCGGGTGAGGTGGTGCGAGACGAGGATCTGCTCGACGAGGTCGAAGGTGTCGAAGCCGAGATGCCGCTCGGAGACGTCGAACGGCACCGCGACCTGGCCGGGCGGCAGGAACCGCAGCGGCGGCACGCCCAGTTCGATGACGAACCGGCCGCCGGGCTCCAGGTGGCGGGCGGCGTTGCGGAAGCACTCGACCTGCTCGTCCTGCGTGAGCAGGTTCGTGATGGTGTTGTAGACGAGGTAGACCAGGGTGAACCCGCCGGGGACGACGGTGGTGGCCATGTCCCCGATGACCACCGGGAGCCTGTCCTCGTCGGCCTTGCGCCGCAGCACCGCCGCCATGTGCTCGGACAGTTCGATGCCCACGACCGGCACGCCGCGCTCCCGGAGCGGGACGCCCACGCGTCCGGTCCCGATGGCGAACTCCAGCGCCCGGCCGTCTCCGGCGAGCTCGGCGAGGAAGGCGAGGGTCGGTCCGAGAACGGCGGCCGAGGACATCTCGGCCTCCTCGGCGTCGTAGCGGTCGGCGGTCGCGCGGCTCCACAGCTCGCTGCTCGTCATGGGCGGACACTCTGTCGGGTACCGGGGAGCGCTGTCGACGCGTTTTCGTTGTCCTCTCGTACGAGGAGTCGTACGAGGAGTCGTACGAGGAGGCGGAGCAGTACGCGTGGGCCCGGCACGTCCGGTGTTCGCTCCGGCGGGTCAGCCGCCCCCGCTGACGATCTCGCGGGCCATCGCCACCAGGGCCTCCGTCGCCGGGTGCGGGAAGGCGTCGCGCCAGGCGAGGAGGACCGGGAGCGGGGGTGCGTCGGGGAGGGGGCGGTAGGTGACGCCCGGGTGGGGGTGGAGGGCGGCCGTGGAGGTGGAGGAGACGCCCACGCCTCGGGCGGCGGCGATGGCGGTGAGCCAGTCGTCGGTGTTGGCGACGGTGAGGGTGCGCGTGGGGCGGGCGGGCAGGGGCCACAGGGTGAGGGTGGTCGCGCCGGAGACGGTGTTCAGGATGACCGTCTCGTCCACGAGGTCGAGGAGGGTGAGGTCGCCGGGGCGGTCCGCGAGCGGGCTGTCGGCGGGGAGGACGGCGACCCTCGGTTCCGTGGTGAGTTCGGCGGTGACCAGGCCCGGGGACTCGACGGTGCCGCGCAGGAGGGCCGCGTCGACCTGGCCGCGGGCGAGGCCGGCGGTGCGGTCGTCGATGCGGAGGAGTTCGAGGGGGGTTTCCGGGTGTTCGCGCTGCCAGCGGCGGAGGAGCGGGGTGGTGTACGGCCCGAAGGCGGACCAGGCGTGGCCGAGGCGCAGGGGACGGTGGCGGAGCCTGGCCGGGTCGACGGCGGCGTCGAAGGCGGCGAGGGCGGCGGTGGCCCGTTCGCGGAAGGCGCGGCCCTCGGCGGTGAGGGCGAGGTGGTGGGTGGAGCGGTCGACGAGCCGGGTGCCGAGGTGGCGTTCGAGGGTGGCGAGCGTGCGGGAGACGGCGGGCTGGGTGAGGTGGAGGCGGGCGGCGGCCCGGGTGAGGTTCTTCTCCTCGGCGATGGCGAGGAAGCAGCGCAGGTGGCGCAGCTCGATGCGCACGGTCATGCCTCTGGAGCATAACCGCAGGATGGTCGGCATTTCCGCTGCGCGGTGGGGCTCCGTAGCGTGGAAGCGGAATTCGGTCGTCAGGATGCGGCGAAGTCCATTACTCTGAACTGAGGGTTCAGTTGAGTGGACTTTTGTCCGGTGGAGGGTGGGAGGAACGGTGAGCGTGGACAGCCAGGTGACGGATGCGGCTTCGGCTTCGGCTCCGGTCGTGGGTACCGGCCCCGAGAGGCGGGTCGGCCGGGTCGGCCGTCCCCGTGAGTCCCGCCGCCTCGGGCCCGTCGCGCTCGTCGTCGCCGGCGGACTGTCCGTGCAGTTCGGGGCGGCCCTCGCCGTCCTGCTGATGCCCCGGGCCGGGGCGCTCGGCGTCGTCACGCTGCGGCTCGCGCTCGCCGCGCTCGTGCTCCTGGCGGTCTGCCGGCCCAAGGTGCGCGGTTACGGCCGCGCCGACTGGGGGACCGTCGTCGCCTTCGGTACCGCCATGGCCGGCATGAACGTCCTCTTCTACCAGTCGGTCGACCGGATCCCGCTCGGCGCCGCCGTCACCCTGGAGGTGCTCGGCCCGCTGATCCTCTCCGTCGTCGTCTCCCGCCGGCTCGTCAACCTCCTCTGGGCCGGGCTCGCGCTCGGTGGCGTCGCCCTGCTCGGTGGCGGCGGCTTCGACCGGCTCGACCCGCTCGGCGCGGGCTTCGCGCTCGCGGCGGGCGCCATGTGGGCCACGTACATCGTCTTCAGCGCCCGCACCGGACGCCGCTTCCCGCAGGCCGACGGCCTGGCGCTCGCGATGGCCTTCGGCGCGGTCCTCACCCTGCCGTTCGGCATCGCGGAGGCGGGCGGCGCGCTGCTCGTGCCGTCCACGGTCGCGCTGGGCCTCGGCGTCGCGCTGCTCTCCTCGGTGCTGCCGTACACCCTCGAACTCCTCGCCCTGCGCAGCCTGCCCGCCCCCACCTTCGCCGTCCTGATGAGCCTGGAACCGGCCATCGCGGCGGGCGCCGGTTTCCTCGTCCTCCACCAGGTACTGTCCGTCACCGACGCCCTCGCCATCGCGCTCGTCATCGGGGCGAGCATCGGAGCGGTCCGTACGCAGAAGGCCGCCACGGCCTCGTAGCGCCCCGCCGCCCGTGGCCGGATTCTGTCGCTTCTCTGGCCGTCGGCCTGTTTCGGTGCCTCCCGGCGCCGGACGATCATGAAGCCATGGCTCTTGAGATGCGCGAACGCTGCGAACGCTGTGAGACGACGCCCCTGCCGGCCGACGGGCCCGCCCGGATCTGCTCGTACGAGTGCACCTTCTGCGTGCCCTGTACGGAGGCGATGTCCGGCGTCTGCCCCAACTGCGGCGGCGAACTGGTCCCCCGTCCGCGCCGCGCGGCTTAGCGCCCGTCGTCCTCCGCGGTCGGGACTTCCCGCTCCCGGCAGCGAGCGCGGTACCGCCTTGCCGGGCGCGGGCGTGGTGGTCCGTCGGGCGCCGGGGAAGGATGGGGCGCCACGGAGGGGATCGGGGTTGGGGAGGAGCCGTGTCGATGGTGTCGGGGGCGGGAGCCGGGCCGTCAGTGCCTTCGCCGGTTCTTCGGGAGGGGGGTGTCACCGTCCGGCTCGGCGGGGGCGGTGTCCGGTGGCAGGACGCCAGGACCGTGACCCGTATCCCCTACGAGCTCGTCGGCAAGGTGGCCGTCGTCCAGGGGAAGGGGCCGTGGGTGCGGTTGCGGATCACTCTGCGGCCGTCGGTCACGGAGCATCGCGGGCCTTACGAACTGGCCTGCCGCGACCGACACGGCCGCCCCTTCGCGGCAGCCCTGGAGCGTCTCGTCCGCGAGTCCGGCCAGGCGTGTGGGGCGGGCGGGGCGTGTGGGGCGGGCGGGGCGTGTGGGGCGCACCGCTCGCTGCGGCCGGCCACCGTCACCGTGGGGCCGGTACGCTCCCTGCCTCTGCGCCAGCGGTATTCCCCGGTCCGGCCGGCGTTCTTCGCCCTGTTGACGGCGAACCTGCTCGCCTCGCTCCTCCTCCTGCTCCTCGGCCACCCCGTACGCGCGGTCGGAGTCTGGTTCTCCGTCGCGCCCTGGGGCCTGGTCGCCGTCCTGGCCCCGGTCCTCAGCGCCGGACTCGCCGGCGTCTGGGCCCCCTGGACCCCTGGGATCAGGGTCGAGGCCCGGTACACCGGCAGAGGTGTCGCCCGCACCTCCAGCGGGCCCTGGCCGGAGTTCGTCTACCGGTTCACCGACCCGGACGGCGTCCGAAGGGAGCACGCGGTGCGCCCTTCGGGCCGGTTCGCCAAGCCGCGCTCGACACGCACCCTGTGGTTCGTCCCCGACACCCGGAGCAGCCACACCCTGGGCGACCCCTACGCCGCCCTGTTCATCACCCTCCTCACGGGGGGCATGGTCCTCTTCCTCGGCGGTGCCGGCCTGTACCTCATGCCCGGCCTGCTCATCGGCACGCTCGGCTGACGCGCCGGCCGGCCCTGCGTCTCCGGTGCGTCAGCGGACGACGTCGAAGACCTGCTTCTGGATGCCGTTCGCATACGCCTCGTGCTCGACGAGCTTCAGCTTCTGGGCGTCCTTGTCCGTGGTGCTGAAGAGGCGCTTGCCCGCGCCGAGGAGGAGGGGGAAGACCAGGAGGTGGTAGCGGTCGATGAGGCCGGCGTCCGAGAGGGCGCGGTTCAGGGACGCGCTGCCGTGCATGATGATCGGCCCGCCCTCGGTCTCCTTCAGGGCGGCGACCTCGTCGAGGGTGCGCAGGATGGTGGTCGGGCCCCAGTCGGAGACCAGGTCGTCCTCGGTGAGCGTGGTGGAGACGACGTACTTCGGCATCTCCTTGTACTCGGCGAAGTCCGCCATGGCCGGCCACACGGGGCTGAACGCCTCGTAGCTGATCCGGCCGAGCAGCATCGCGGTGGCCTCCCGCTGCTCGCGGCCCTTGATCTCGTACGCCTCCGGCAGGAACTCGACGTCCTTGAAGGTCCAGCCGGAGTTCCGGTAGCCCGCCTCGCCGCCGGGGGCCTCGATGACGCCGTCGAGGGAGACGAAGGCGGAGCTGATGAGCGTGCGCATGGTGGGCCTCGGTTCTCTGTGTGCCTGCCGTTGTGTTCATGGTCCAGGACTGCGGCCGTGCTCGAAACTCATCGGTCCGCACGCCATATTTTTCAAGCAAGCGTGCTTGATTGTTTCCTGGATCGCTGCCATGCTCCGACTCCTCAGGCCCGTCCTCCCGAGGGGAGCGCACCGTGTCCGACCCCGCCGACGTCTTCGTCGACCTCCGCGCCGAGGGCGACGAACTCGACGCGCTCGTCGCCGCGTTGGGCGATGCCGAGTGGTCCCGGCCCACCCCCGCCCCGCGCTGGACCGTCGCCCACCAGATCGCCCACCTCGCCTGGACCGACCGGGCCGCGCTGCTCGCCGTCACCGACGCCGACGGGTTCGCGAAGGAGGCCGAGAAGGCGGCGGCCGCGCCGGAGCGGTTCGTGGACGACGGAGCCGAGGAGGGGGCCGCGCTGCCGCCCGCCGAGCTGCTCGGGCGCTGGCGGGAGGGGCGGGGGCGGCTTGAGGAGGCGCTGCGGGGGGTGCCGCCGGGCGGGAGGTTCCCCTGGTACGGGCCGCCGATGAGCGCGCCCGCGATGGCGACCGCCCGGCTGATGGAGACCTGGGCGCACGGGCAGGACGTGGCCGACGCCCTCGGAGTCGTACGGACGCCGACCGCCCGGCTGCGGCACGTCGCCTGGATCGGTCACCGGGCCCGCGACTACGCCTATCTGGTGCGCGGGGAGCAGCCGCCCGCCGAACCCTTCCGGGTGGAACTCACCGGGCCGGGCGGGGAGTTGTGGGTGTACGGCCCCGAGGGCGCCGATCGGCGGGTCACCGGCACCGCCCTCGACTTCTGCCTCCTCGTCACCCAGCGGGTCCACCGCGACGACACCGCCCTCCGCGCCGACGGCGCCGACGCCGAGCACTGGCTCACCATCGCCCAGGCCTTCGCAGGACCGGCCGGGCCCGGACGCGCTCCCCGGAAGGGCGCACGGTGACCCCGCTCCGCATCGGCAACGCCTCAGGCTTCTACGGCGACCGGTTCTCCGCCGTGCGCGAGATGCTGACCGGCGGGCCGCTCGACGTGCTCACCGGCGACTACCTCGCCGAGCTGACCATGCTCATCCTCGGCCGCGACCTCCTCAAGGACCCGTCCGCCGGGTACGCGAGGACCTTCCTGCGGCAGATGGAGGAGGGCCTCGGGCTCGCCCACGAGCGCGGCGTCCGCATCGTCGCCAACGCGGGCGGCCTCAACCCGGCCGGACTCGCCGACGCCCTCCGCGCCCTCGCCGCGAAACTCGGGCTCCCGACCCGCGTCGCGCACGTCGAGGGCGACCGACTCCCGCCCGAGCCAGGGGAGTTGACCGCCAACGCCTACCTGGGCGGCGCCGGGATCGCCGCCTGCCTCGCCGCCGGGGCGGACGTCGTCGTCACCGGCCGGGTGACCGACGCGGCGCTCGTCACCGGGCCCGCGCAGTGGCACTTCGGCTGGGGCCCGGAGGAGTACGACCGGCTCGCCGGGGCCGTCGTCGCCGGGCACGTCCTGGAGTGCGGAACCCAGGCCACCGGCGGCAACTACGCCTTCTTCCGGGAGCACGGCCACAAGGCTCTCCTGCGGCCCGGCTTCCCCCTCGCCGAGCTGTACGAGGACGGCTCCGCGGTCGTCACCAAGCACCCCGGCACCGGCGGCGTCGTCGACGTCGGCACCGTCACCGCCCAGCTCCTGTACGAGACCTCCGGCGCCCGGTACGCCGGGCCCGACGCGACCGCTCGGCTCGACTCCGTACGGCTCACGCAGGACGGCCCCGACCGGGTGCGGATCGACGGGGTGCGGGGCGAGGCGCCGCCGCCCACGCTCAAAGCGGGCCGCTGCCGGCTCGGCGGCCACCGCAACGAGGTCGTCTTCGTCCTCACCGGCCTCGACGTCGACGCCAAGGCCGCGCTCGTCCGCGAGCAGGTCGGCGCCGCGCTCGCCGCCGCCCCGCCCGCCGAGGTCCGCTGGGAGCTCGCCCGCACCGACCGCGAGGACGCGGCCACCGAGGAGACCGCGAGCGCCCTGCTCCGGCTCGTCGTCCGCGACCAGGACCCCGAGAAGGTCGGCAGGACCCTGACGGGGGCGGTGATCGAGCTGGCCCTCGCCAGCTACCCCGGCTTCCACGTCACCGCCCCGCCGGGGAGGGGTTCCCCCTACGGGGTCTTCGAGACCGCGTACGTGCCCGCCGCCGACGTCCCGCACACGGCCGTGCTCCCCGACGGGACCCGCCTCGCCGTCCCCGTACCGCCGGCGACCCGTGCCCTGGAACCCGTACCCGAACCGGAACTCCCGCCGCCGCTGCCCGCGGGTCCGGTGAGAAACGTCCCCCTCGGGCGGATCGCCGGGGCCCGCAGCGGCGACAAGGGCGGGGACGCCAACGTGGGGGTGTGGGTGCGGACGGACGCGGAGTGGCGGTGGCTCGTCCACACCCTCACCGTCGACCTCTTCCGCGAACTCCTCCCGGAAACAGAGGAGTTGGAGGTCGTTCGGCACGTGCTTCCCCAGCTGCGGGCGGTGAACTTCACCGTCGCCGGGATCCTCGGCGAGGGCGTCGCCTCCCAGGCCCGCTTCGACCCCCAGGCCAAGGCCCTCGGTGAATGGCTCCGCAGCCGACACCTGGACATCCCGGAGGAACTCCTGTGACCGTCCTCGCCTCCGCCCTCGACACCACCGGCCCCGACTACAAGATCAACCGCTCCGCGATGCTGGAGAAGCTCGAAGCCCTCGACGCCGAGCACGCCAAGGCGCTCGCCGGCGGCGGCGAGAAGTACACCGCCCGGCACCGGAAGCGCGGCAAGCTGCTCGCCCGCGAGCGGATCGAGCTGCTCCTCGACCCCGACTCGCCGTTCCTGGAGCTGTCCCCGCTCGCCGGCTGGGGCAGCGCCTACCAGGTGGGGGCGTCCCTGGTGACCGGCATCGGGGTCGTCGAGGGCGTCGAGTGCCTGATCACCGCCAACGACCCGACCGTGCGCGGCGGCGCCTCCAACCCGTGGACGCTGAAGAAGGCGCTGCGCGCCAACGAGATCGCGTACGCCAACAGGCTCCCCGTCGTCTCGCTCGTCGAGTCCGGCGGCGCCGACCTGCCCTCACAGAAGGAGATCTTCGTCCCGGGCGGGGCGCTCTTCCGCGACCTGACCCGGCTCTCCGCCGCCGGGATCCCGACCGTCGCCGTCGTCTTCGGGAACTCGACGGCCGGCGGGGCGTACGTGCCCGGCATGTCCGACCACACGGTGATGATCGAGGAGCGGTCGAAGGTCTTCCTCGGCGGTCCGCCGCTGGTGAGGATGGCGACCGGCGAGGAGAGCGACGACGAGTCGCTGGGCGGCGCCGCCATGCACGCCCGGGTCTCCGGGCTCGCCGACCACTACGCCGTCGACGAGGCCGACGCCATCCGGCAGGCCCGCCGGATCGTCGCCCGCCTCAACCACCGCAAGGCGCACCCGGATCCGGACCCCTTCGGCTACGAGCCGCCGAAGTACGACGCCGAGGAGCTGCTCGGGATCGTGCCCGGCGACCTGCGGACGCCGTTCGACCCGCGCGAGGTGATCGCCCGGATCGTCGACGGCTCCGACTTCGACGAGTTCAAACCGCTGTACGGGCCTTCCCTGACCACGGGTTGGGCGCGGCTCCACGGCTACCCGGTCGGCATCCTCGCCAACGCGCAGGGGGTGCTCTTCTCCGCCGAGTCCCAGAAGGCGGCCCAGTTCATCCAGTTGGCGAACCAGCGGGACATCCCGCTGCTCTTCCTCCACAACACCACCGGCTACATGGTCGGCAAGGAGTACGAGCAGGGCGGCATCATCAAGCACGGCGCGATGATGATCAACGCGGTGTCGAACTCCCGCGTCCCCCATCTCTCCGTCCTCATGGGGGCGTCGTACGGCGCCGGGCACTACGGCATGTGCGGGCGGGCGTACGACCCCCGGTTCCTCTTCGCCTGGCCCAGCGCCAAGTCCGCCGTCATGGGCCCGCAGCAGCTCGCGGGCGTGCTGTCGATCGTGGCGCGGGCGTCGGCGGCGGCGAAGGGGCTGCCGTACGACGAGGAGGCCGACGCCGGCCTGCGGGCGATGGTCGAGGCGCAGATCGAGTCCGAGTCGCTGCCGATGTTCCTCTCCGGCCTGCTCTACGACGACGGGGTCATCGACCCCCGCGACACCCGCACGGTCCTCGGGCTGTGCCTGTCCGCGATCCACACGGCACCGGTCGAGGGCGCGCGCGGCGGCTTCGGCGTCTTCCGAATGTGAGGCCTCACGTGATCAGGAACGTCCTCGTGGCCAACCGCGGCGAGATCGCCTGCCGCGTCTTCCGCACCTGCCGCGACCTCGGCATCGCCACGGTCGCCGTCCACTCCGACGCGGACGCGGACGCCCTGCACGTGCGGGAGGCGGACGCGGCGGTACGGCTGCCGGGGGCCGCGCCCTCGGAGACGTACCTCCGGGGGGATCTGATCGTGGCGGCGGCGCTCGCGGCCGGCGCGGACGCGGTCCACCCCGGCTACGGCTTCCTCTCCGAGAACGCCGGCTTCGCGCGGGCCGTGACGGAGGCCGGGCTGCGGTGGATCGGCCCGCCGCCGGACGCCATCGAGGCGATGGCGTCCAAGACCCGCGCGAAGGAGCTCATGGGCGTCGAGCCCCTGGCGGAGGTCACCGCCGGCGACCTGCCGGTGCTCGTGAAGGCGGCGGCGGGAGGCGGCGGCCGCGGTATGCGGATCGTCCGCGAACTCGCCGACCTCGAAGGCGCGTTGATGGCGGCGGCCGCCGAGGCGGAGAGTGCCTTCGGGGACGGGGAGGTGTTCGTCGAGCCGTACGTCGAGAACGGCCGGCACGTCGAGGTGCAGGTGCTCGCCGACGCGCACGGCACGGTCTGGACCCTCGGCACCCGCGACTGCTCCCTCCAGCGCCGCCACCAGAAGGTCGTCGAGGAGGCCCCGGCGCCCGGCCTGCCGCCCGCGCTCGTCGACGAGTTGTACGAGCGGTCGGCGGCGGTCGCGAAGGCCGTCGGCTACGTCGGCGCGGGCACGGTGGAGTTCCTGGTCGCGGGAAGCAGGGCGCACTTCCTGGAGATGAACACCCGCCTCCAGGTCGAGCACCCGGTGACGGAGGAGGTGTACGGTGTCGATCTCGTCGCCCTCCAGATCGCCGTCGCCGAGGGCACCCCGCTCCCGCCGGACCCGCCCGCCGCCCGGGGCCACGCGATCGAGGCCCGCCTGTACGCGGAGGACCCGGCGGCGGGCTGGGCCCCGCAGACGGGCGTGCTGCACGCCTTCGGCGTGCCGCCCGGCCCCGGCGTACGTACGGACACCGGCTACGCCTCCGGCGACGCGGTCGGCGTCCACTACGACCCGATGCTCGCCAAGGTGATCGCGCACGCCCCGACCCGGGCCGAGGCCGCCCGCAAACTCGCCCACGCCCTGGAACGGGCCGTGATCCACGGCCCCGCCACCAACCGTGACCTCCTCGTCGCCTCCCTGAGGCACCCCGCCTTCACCGACCCGGCCGCCCTGGGCACCGGCTTCTACGAGCGGCACCTCGCCGCCCTCGCGCGGAAACCGGACGGTGAGGCGTACGCGGCCGTCGCCGCCGCCCTCGCGGACGCGGCCCGCAACGGCGGCCGTTTCGGCGGGGGTTGGCGGAACCTCCGCTCGCGGGACGAGACCAGGACGTACGGGGAGCACGAGGTCCGCTACCGGCCGGCGCGGGACGGCGGCTACGAGGTGACGGCCCCGGAGGGCGTACGGGTGGTGAGCGCCGCGCCGGATCGCGTACGCCTCGAAGCGGCAGGGGTGGTGAGGGACTTCGAGGTGTCCGCGTACGAGGACGGCACCGTTCACGTGGGCCCGTACCGCCTCACCCCCCGCCCCCGCTTCACCGACCCGCGCGAGCGGACCCTGCCCGGGTCGCTGCTCGCGCCGATGCCCGGCACCGTCGTCCGGCTCGCGGACGGCCTCGCCGTCGGCGACCGGGTCGAGGCCGGGCAGCCCCTGCTCTGGCTGGAGGCGATGAAGATGGAGCACCGCGTCACCGCTCCCGCCTCCGGCACGCTCACCGCGCTCCACGCCGCCCCCGGCCGCCAGGTCGAGGTCGGCGCCCTGCTCGCCGTCGTACAGACCGAGGACCAGGAGGACCAGACAGCATGAGCACCGACATCGAACCCCGGGAGCACACCGAACTCCGCGCCGCCGTCGCCGCGCTCGGCCGTCGCCACGGCCCCGGCTTCGACCGGGCGGCCCTGTGGTCGGAGGCCGGGAAGCTCGGCTACCTGGGCGTGAACCTGCCGGAGGAGTACGGCGGAGGGGGCGGCGGCATGGCCGAGCTGTCCATCGTCCTGGAGGAGACGGGCGCGGCCGGGGCGCCGCTCCTGATGATGGTCGTCTCGCCCGCGATCTGCGGCACGGTCATCGCCCGCTTCGGCACGGCGGAGCAGAAGGCGGCGTGGCTGCCCGGCCTCGCGGACGGTTCGCGGACGATGGCGTTCGGCATCACCGAGCCGGACGCGGGCTCCAACTCCCACCGCATCACCACCACCGCGACCCGCACGGAGGACGGCTGGGTCCTGAACGGCCGCAAGGTCTTCGTCTCGGGCGTCGACATCGCGGACGCGACCCTGATCGTGGGCCGCACGTCGGACGCCCGCACCGGCACCCTGAAGGCCTGCCTCTTCATCGTCCCGCGCGACACGCCCGGCTTCGGCCGCCGCCCGATCGAGATGGAACTCGACGCGGACGAGAAGCAGTTCGAGCTCACCCTCGACGAGGTGCGGCTGCCGGCGGACGCGCTGGTGGGTGGGGGCACCTCCCACGCCCCAGGGCGTGGGGGAGAGGACGCGGGGCTGCTCCAGCTCTTCGCGGGCCTGAACCCCGAGCGGATCATGACGGCCGCCTTCGCGATCGGCATGGGCCGCTTCGCCCTCGACCGGGCGGTCGCCTACGCGAAGGAACGGCAGGTCTGGAAGGCCCCCATCGGCGCCCACCAGGCCATCGCCCACCCCCTCGCCCAGGCCCGCATCGAGCTCGAACTCGCCCGCCTGATGATGCAGAAGGCGGCGAAGCTGTACGACGCGGGCGACGACCTCGGCGCGGGTGAGGCCGCCAACATGGCCAAGTACGCGGCGGCCGAGGCGTGCGTGAAGGCCGTCGACACCGCCGTCCACACCCTCGGCGGCAACGGTCTCACCAAGGAGTTCGGCCTCGCCCGCCTGATCACGGCCTCCCGCGTGGCCAGGATCGCCCCCGTCAGCCGGGAGATGATCCTCAACTTCGTCTCCCACCAGACCCTGGGCCTGCCGAAGTCCTACTGAGCCCTGCCGAAGTCCTGCTGAGCACGCCCGCCATGTGCCATACTCCGAGTATGGCAACCAGGAAGATCACCATCACCGTGCCGGAAGAGCTGGTGGAGTCGATCAAGGGACGCGTCGACGCGCGCGGGGTGTCCGGTTACATCGCCGCCGCCGCCGCCCACCAGGACGCCATGGACCGGCTGCGCGAGCTGGCCGAACGCCTCGAAGAGGAGTACGGCGCCGTGACCGACGACGAGCAGCGGGCGGCGCTGGACCGGATCGCCGCGATCGACGACTGGCACGACGAGCAGAGCTCGCGTCCGGGCGAGGCCGCGTGAGCCGGGCCGCCCGGGCGAAGCCGCACCGACCGCGACGACGCGTCTTCGTGTTCGACTCCGAGGCGCTCTCCCAGGCGGTCCGGGGCGACCGGGAGATGGCCGCCCTGATCAAGGCGGCTCCGGGGCTCGACATCCCGATCGTCACCTCGGCGCTCACGACCCTGGAAGCACGGGACCCGCGCGCGGCGTCGAGGCAGGCGCTGTGGGACTGGACGCTGTCCCGGATCCGCGTCGTGCACACGGACGACCACGTGGTCGCCATGGCGCGCGACATGCTGAGGGCGGCCGGCCTGCACGGGCACAAGTACGCCATCGACGCCGTCCTGGCGGCCGTGGCCGGACGGGAGGCCGAGCAGGGGGCCGAGGTGACCGTCTTCACCTCCGACACCGACGACATGAATCGACTCCTCGCGGACCGATCCGTGCGGGTCGAGAAGGTCTGACGACACGAGACGACACGAGAAGAGAGCCGAGGGACCGTACGTGAGCCTGATCGCCGTCACCGAGGAACGCGGGGTCGTCACCCTCGCCCTCGACTCCCCGGACACCCGCAACGCGCTCTCGGCCGCGCTCGTCGCCGAGCTCGGCGGGGCGCTCGCCGAGGCCGGGAAGGATCCGGCGGTGCGGGCGGTGGTGCTGACGCACACGGGGGGCACGTTCAGCGCGGGCGCCGATCTGAAGGCGCCGCCCAGCCCGTACGCCTTCGTCGACCTGCTCCGGCAGGTCGTGGAGCTGCCGAAGCCGGTCGTGGGGCACGTCGCGGCCGGGGGCAGGGTGCGGGCGGGCGGGCTCGGGCTGCTGAGCGCCTGTGACGTCGTGGTGGCGGGGGAGGGCGCGGACTTCGCGCTCACGGAGGTACGCATCGGGGTGGCGCCCGCGGTGATCTCGCTGACCCTGCTGCCGAGGCTGGAACCGCGCGCCGCCGCCCGCTACTACCTCACCGGCGAGCGCTTCGGCGTGCCGGAGGCGCGGGCGATGGGGCTCGTCACGGCGGGCGAGGACGAGCTGGGCGCGATCCTCGACGGGCTGCGGGCGGGCTCGCCGCAAGGGCTGCGTGAGTCGAAACGGCTGGTCACCGCTAGAGTCCTGGAGACCTTCGAGCGCGACGCGGAGGAGCTCGTGCAGAGATCGGCCACGCTCTTCGCCTCCGCCGAGGCACGCGAGGGCATGACGGCCTTCCTCGAACGACGGGACCCCGAATGGCGGCTCTGACCGCGCCCCGGCACGACCGGAGCGACCGGAACCCGAAGCAGGACCGGAGCCGCGTCACCCGGCAGCGGCTCCTGGAGGCCGCCGTGGCCTGCCTCGCCGAGTACGGCTGGGCGGGGTCCACGGTGGCGGTGGTCGCCGAACGGGCGGGGGTGTCGCGGGGCGCCGCCCAGCACCACTTCCCGACCCGCGAGGACCTGTTCACGGCGGCCGTCGAGTACGTGGCGGAGGAGCGCTCGCAGGCGCTGCGGGCGCTGCCCACCGACGACCGCGCGCAGACCGTCGCCGCGCTCGTCGGCCTCTACACCGGGCCCCTCTTCCGGGCCGCGCTCCAGCTGTGGGTGGCGGCCGCGCACGAGGACCAGCTCCGCGACCGGGTCGCGGAGCTGGAGGCCCGGGTGGGCCGGGAGTCCCACCGCATCGCCGTCGAACTCCTCGGCGCCGACGAGTCCCGGCCCGGCGTCCGCGAGACCGTCCAGGGACTCCTGGACATGGCCCGCGGCCTGGGGCTCGCCACCCTCCTCAGCGACGACACCGCCCGCCGCGACCGGGTGGTCGCCCAGTGGGCGCGGCTGATCGACGAGGCGTTGAGCAACTAGCGCGGACCGGCTGGACCGGCGCGGACCTGCACGGACCGGCTGGACCGGCGCGGACCTGCACGGACCGGCTGGACCGGCGCGGACCGGCTAGGCGCGCAGGCCGAAGCGGTCCGCCCAGGCCGCGACGTCGGCCGTCGTCGCGTTGCCGCCGCAGACCACCAGACCGAGGCGGGCGTCAGGACCGACCCGGTCCAGGACCCGGCGGGCGGCCGGGAGCAGGCATCCGGCGGCCGGTTCGGCCCAGACCTTGGCGTGTTCGGCCAGGTCCAGGGTGCCCTGGACCGCCTCCGCGTCCGTCACCGTGAGCACGTCCTCGACCAGCGCCTCCACGTGCGCGTAGGTGAGCGCGGAGACGCTGGGCGCGCTCAGCGTCGACACGACCGAGGAGAGCTCGACCGGCACCGGGCCGCCCGCCGCGAGGGCCGCCGCCATGGCGTGGGCGCCCTCCGTCTCCACGCCCCAGATCCGGACGCCGGGGCGGCGGGCGCGCAGGGCGGTGGCGACGCCGGCGATCAGACCGCCGCCGCCGATGCTGACGAGGACGTCGGTGAGTTCGCCCGCGTCCTCGGCGAACTCCAGGCCGACCGTGCCCTGGGCGGCGACGACCAGCGGGTCGTCGAAGGGGTGGACGAGGGTGAGGCCCCCGGCGCGCAGCTCGTCCATGAGGGCGAAGGCGCCCGGCATGGTGTCGGCGAGGAGGACCTCGGCCCCGGCGGCCTTCGCGGTGTCCACGGCGCGGGCCGGGGCGGATCTCGGCATGACGACGGTCGCCCGCACGCCGAGCGCCCCGGCCATGACGGCGAGCCCCACGCCGTGGTTGCCGCCGCTGACCGCGACGACGCCGGCCGCGCGCTCGGCCCCGTCGAGGGCGAGCAGCTTGGCGGCCGCCCCGCGCGCCTTGAACGAGCCGGTGCGCTGGAGGAGTTCCAGCTTCACGGTGACGTCCGCGCCGAGCAGGGCGGTCAGTCCGGGGCTGGGCAGGGTCGGAGTGCGTACGACATGTCCGGTGAGGCGTTCGGCAGCGGCTTCGACGTCCGCGACGGTGATCAGCACGCCTTCCACTGTGCCGTACGCCTCCGACAACGGGTATCGGTCAGATGCCCGGGATCTCCCGCGCCCGGAAGGCGTCCCGTACCGCCGTCGCCGCCTTCGTCCCGTACATGCCCTGGGCGGTGGCGATCGTCGTGCGGGCCGCCGCCTCGAAGCTGGTGTCGGGGGCGAAGCCGAACTGGGCGTTGACGATGATCCGGTCGGCGGTGCGGGCGCCGAGGGCCTTGCGGATGTCGAAGAGGGCGCGGGACCAGATCTCGCCGTCGGCGTGGACCTCGCCCTCGCGGTCGGCGTAGGTCTTGGTGCCGTCGAGGCGGCGCAGGCAGTGCGGGGCGGGGCTGTAGCCGGTGGCGTCCCAGTCGGCGACGCACGCCTCGTCGGCCTTCATGGGCCAGCCGTACTTCTGGACCGCGTGGTTGCCGACGGTGACGGCGAGGTAGTCGCCGAAGGCCTCGCCGATGGAGCCGGCCTCGACGGAGGTGCCGAAGCCGGGGACCTGGGCGTGGTGCACGGCGTGGCCGTACTCGTGGAGGATCACCTCGGCGTCCTCGGCGTCGTCCACGCCGCCCTTGCCGAAGCGGATCTCGGCCTTCTTGTCGGTGAAGTAGGAGTTGTCGGCGCCCCACTGGTTCAGCCGGACCGGCTGGACGCGGTCGTTGGCGCCGGGCAGCTCGGTGCCGAAGCCGAGGCTCTGCAGGTACTCCTGGGCCTCGTTGACCCAGAAGTACGCCATGACCTGCTCGAACCCGTCGTCGGAGCGGTCGTACGAGGCGGCCAGGGCGACGCTCGCGGGCTTGCCGGTCTCGGAGCGGACGGCGGCCCACTTGCCGGAGAGGCCGCCGCTGCCGTCGAGGTTGCGGAGGGTGGCGAGGGCGTAGGCGGAGGCGGGGACGTCGCTCGCCGCGTCCTTGTGGTCGGCGAGGGTCTGGTCGCCGGTGGACTGGACCGGGTTGACCATGAAGATCCGGCCCTGGGGCGCGGGCGCGGAGGCGGAGGCAGGCGCGGGGGCGGCGGCGCCGGCCGTGGCGGCGGGGGTCAGCGTGGCGGCGGCGGCCAGGGTGACGACGGCGGCGGCCAGGAGGCGCCGGGGGGTGCGGTGGGCGGTCATGGACATCCTCCTGCGCGGGGACGCGGCGACGAGACGATTGGCATGCGCGTGACAGTCAAGGCGGCGATCTTCGCGTACGGGCCGCCTCCCTGAACAGGCCCCGGCCCCTCCGATCCGCTGTGACGCGGGCCACAGGCGATCCGGGCGGGCCGCAGTACGCTGGTCGCATGCCTCTGCTCGTACGCCGCCGCCACGTGGACTTCGTCCGCGTCACGAGCATGAGCTGTCGCCGCGCCGCCTGACCCCAGGGGCACCACCCTCCCGCCCCGCGGGGTCCCTCCACCGACCCCTGTCGACCGGCACCCGCGGCCCCCGCCCCACCCCGGCGGCCGCCCCGGGACCCGTACACCCGCGGACGCATCCATGAGCCTCAGCGCACCCCTCGCCACCCCCGCCGTCTCGTACGCCTCGCAGCTCCCGATCGTCGACCTCTCCGCCGCCGGCCGCGGCCCCGAGGCCCGCCGGCTGCTCCACGCCCAGCTGCACTCCGCCGCCCACGACGTCGGCTTCTTCCAGCTCGTCGGGCACGGCGTGACCGAGGCCGAGACCCGGGCCCTCACCGACGCCATGCACGCCTTCTTCGCCCTGCCCGAGGCGGACCGGCGCGCCCTCGACAACCTCAACTCGCCGCACTTCCGCGGCTACACCCGCGTCGGCGACGAGCGGACCCAGGGTGCCCGGGACTGGCGCGACCAGCTCGACATCGGCGCCGAGCGGCCCGCCCGCGCGCCCGCCCCCTGGGAGCCCCCGTACTGGTGGCTCGAAGGCCCCAATCAGTGGCCCGAGGCGCTGCCCGAGCTGCGCACCGCCGCCCTGCACTGGATCGACCGGCTCAGCGGCGTCGCCGAGCGGCTGCTCCACGAGCTGCTCGCCTCCATCGGCGCGCCCGAGGACTTCTACGACGACATCTTCGGCCCCCGCGCCCACCCGCAGCTCAAGCTGGTGCGCTACCCCGGCAGCAGCGGCGAGGGCGACGACCAGGGCGTCGGCGCCCACAAGGACTACGGCTTCCTCACCCTGCTCCTCCAGGACCAGGTGGGCGGGCTCCAGGTGCAGCGGGAGGACGGCAGGTTCCACGACGTGCCGCCGCTGCCCGGTGCCTTCGTCGTCAACCTCGGTGAACTCCTCGAAGTCGCGACGAACGGCTATCTGATCGCCACCAACCACCGGGTGGTCTCCCCGCCCGGCGCGACGGAACGGTTCTCCGTCCCGTTCTTCTACAACCCGCGGCTCGACGCCCGGATCGCCCCGCTCGACTTCCCGTACGCCGACCGGGCCCCCGGCATCACCACCGACCCGGCGAACCCGCTCTTCGCCGAGTACGGCCGCAACGCCCTGAAGGGGAAGGTCCGCGCCCACCCGCTGGTGGCGGCGCGCCACCACGCGGACCTCCTGCTCCGGCAGGATCAGCCGACGATGTCGGCGTAACCCTCGATCTCACGCGGGTCCCGTCGCCCCGGGCCCGTGTACCGGGCCGACGGGCGGACCAGGCGGCCGGTGCGCTTCTGCTCCAGGATGTGCGCCGACCAGCCGGCCGTCCGGGCGCAGCTGAACATCGACGTGAACATGTGCGCGGGGACCTCGGCGAAGTCGAGGACGATCGCGGCCCAGAACTCGACGTTGGTGGCGAGCACGCGATCCGGACGGCGGTTGTGCAGCTCCTCCAGGGCGGCCTTCTCCAGCGCCTCGGCGACCTCGAAGCGAGGTGCGGCGAGCTCCCTGGCGGTACGGCGGAGCACGCGGGCGCGGGGGTCCTCGGCGCGGTAGACGCGGTGGCCGAAGCCCATCAGGCGCTCGCCCCGGTCGAGGGCCTGCTTCACGTACGCGGTGGCGTCGCCGGTCCGCTCGATCTCCTCGATCATGCCGAGGACGCGGGAGGGCGCGCCGCCGTGCAGCGGCCCGGACATGGCGCCGACCGCCCCGGAGAGGGCGGCGGCGACGTCGGCGCCGGTGGAGGCGATGACGCGGGCGGTGAAGGTGGAGGCGTTCATGCCGTGCTCGGCGGCCGAGGTCCAGTAGGCGTCGACGGCCTTGACGTGCTTCGGGTCCGGCTCGCCGCGCCAGCGGATCATGAACCGCTCGACGACCGACTCGGCCTTGTCGATCTCGCTCTGCGGCACCATCGGCAGCCCCTGCCCGCGCGCCGACTGGGCGACGTACGACAGGGCCATGACGGCGGCGCGGGCGAGGTCGTCGCGGGCCTGCTCCACGGAGATGTCGAGGAGCGGTTTGAGGCCCCACACCGGCGCGAGCATGGCGAGCGCGGACTGCACGTCGACCCGGATGTCGCCGGAGTGGACCGGGATCGGGAAGGGCTCGGCGGCCGGCAGGCCGGGGTTGAAGGCGCCGTCGACGAGCAGGCCCCACACGTTGCCGAAGGAGACGTGGCCGACGAGGTCCTCGATGTCCACCCCGCGGTAGCGGAGCGCGCCGCCCTCCTTGTCGGGTTCGGCGATCTCGGTCTCGAACGCGACGACTCCTTCGAGGCCCGGTACGAAGTCGGACATCAGGCGGCTCCTTCTAATCGATGGTCTCTTATCGATGATCGATCAACCGACCGGCGGTCGCTGGCGGGACTCAACAGTCATCCAGCGCATGAGTCTGTACGGTTCCGATGATGCGGGGAAGCGTGACATCCGGCACACTCCGCCGATCCGGCGACAGAGGATTGACGCCCCGCCGTGGCGGGCAAACTGGGGTGCTGCGGCAGGATGGCCCCGTGACCGACGCCCTGGACCCCGCCGACATGCGCGAGCAGTACCGCACCAAGGAACTGACCGCGGCCGACCTCGCACCCGACCCGATCCAGCAGTTCGCCGCCTGGTTCAAGGAGACCGCCGCCAATCCGGCGATCCACGAACCGAACGCGATGATCGTCTCGACCGCGACCCCCGACGGACGCCCCTCGTCCCGCACGGTCCTGCTCAAGCACTACGACGAGGCCGGCTTCGTCTTCTTCACCAACTACGGCTCCCGCAAGGGCACCGAACTGGCCGCCAACCCGTACGTCTCCCTGCTCTTCCCCTGGCACCCCCTGGCCCGCCAGGTCATCGTCACCGGCCGCGCCGCCCGCACCCCCCGCGCCGAGACCGCCGCCTACTTCCGCACCCGCCCCCACGGCTCCCAGCTGGGCGCCTGGGCCAGCGAGCAGTCCTCGGTCATCTCCTCCCGCGAAGAGCTCCTGGCCCGCTACGACGAGCTGGCCACCCGCTACCCCGACTCCGAACAGGTCCCCGTCCCCCCGGCCTGGGGCGGCTTCCGCGTGATCCCCGAGACCGTCGAGTTCTGGCAGGGCCACGAGAACCGCCTCCACGACCGCCTGCGGTACGTCCGCGGCGACGGGGGCGAGGGCTGGAGCGTGGAGCGGCTGGCGCCCTAAGCGTCCCCGCCCCTGGAGGGCCCGCCCTGCGCGGCCCCGCCCTCCGCGAGGGCGCGCCCCAGGACCAGTGCGGTGTGCACGGCCGCGGGGATGTCCGTGACCGGGAACTGGACGTGCCGCACGGTCCGCTCCCGGTCCACGACCAGGACCAGCCGCTTGAGCCGGAGCAGCTGCCCGGCCCGGAAGGTCGGCAGCCGCAGCGCCGCCGCGAGGCGGGTGTCCGTGTCGGAGAGCAGCGGGAAGGGGATGTCCTCCGCGGCGGCGAAGGCCCGCTGCTCGTCGGGGCGCTGCGTGGAGACGCCCCGGACGGCGACCCCGGCCGCCGTGAACGTCTCGTACGCGTCCCGGAACAGCCGGTTCTCCAGCGTGCAGCCGACCGTGCCGGGGATGTCGGCCCAGCCGTCGGGCAGCGGGCTCGGCCGCCCGGTGGCCGGGTAGCAGAAGAGGACCGTGGCGGCGGCGCCGGGATCCATCGGGTCGAGCTCGCCGCCGGTGTGCGCGGGCAGGGAGAGCCGGGGGAGCCGGGTGCCGGGCAGGGTGTGGACGCGCACCGCCTCGGCGCTGTCCGCGTCGGCGGTGGCGGTGAGGCTGCCGTCCCCGAGGACCCAGCGGTCGGCCCAGTCCTGCATGGAGACCAGGACGGGCAGCAGGGCGCGGCCGGCGGCACTGAGCCGGTACTCGTACCGGGGCGGTCCCTGCTGGTAGGGCGTCTTCTCCAGGACGCCGCTCTCGACGAGGTGGCCGAGCCGCTCGGTGAGGACCTTGCGGGAGATGTCGAGCTCGCGCTGGAGCTCGTCGAAGCGGTACCGGCCGCGGGCGGCCTCGCGGACGATCAGCAGGCTCCACCAGTCGCCGATGACGGCGGCCGCCTGGGCGACGGCGCAAGCGGTGTCGCGCTCGGGTACGGCTCGCGCCATGTCTCTCGTCTCCCTCTCGCCCCCTCGGGGCTCCTCTGGTCCCTATCTTGCGCCAAACGGTCAGTTCCCGATAGAAACTCACTCGTCACGAGCGAGTTCCTAAAAGAGACTCGCCTTATGGGCAGGGGGGATGTCCTTGCCCGTCGCCCGGGCCACCGCATGGCGCACCTGGCAGACGACGCGCCGCGCCTACCCGTGGACGTACGCCGTCGGCACCGTGCTGCCCGCCGCGCTCGCCATCGCACTGGCCTCCTTCGCCTACCACTCCATCGGCGGCGGCACCGTCGCCGCCGACTTCACCGAGGACACCGGCACCACCGCGTACCTCGCCTACCTCACCGTCGGAGCGGTCGCCTTCCAGTTCACCGTCCGGCTCATCCTCTGGGCCGCCAAGGCCCTCATCACCGAGATGCGCGAGGGCACGCTCGGCGCGCTGTTCATCGCGCCCGCGGGCCGCTTCCCGTACCTCGCCGGCTTCACCGCGTTCGCCGTGGCCGGCAGCCTGGTCGAGTTCCTGGCGCTCGGCGCCGTCGTCGCGGCCTTCGGGATCGCGATCCCCGTCTCCTCACCGGCCGGCGTGCTCCTCGGAACGGCCGCCCTGATCGGCACGGTCTTCGCGTTCTCCGTCGGCCTCGGCGGCCTGATGATCGCGGCGGGCGAGGCGCACATCTCGCAGAACACCGTCTTCGTCGTCCTCGGCCTGCTCGGCGGCTTCACCTTCCCCCGCACCTACCTGCCCGAATGGGCCCAGTGGTGCGCCGAACTCCTGCCCACCACCGCCGCGGTGGACGTCCTCCACGGCGCCACCACCGGCGGCCAGTCGCTCGCCGACCTCCTCCCCAGGCTCGGGACCTGCGTGCTCGTCGCGGCCGCCTACCTCCTCCTTGGCCTGCTGTACCTGCCGCGGGCCGAGGCCCGCGCCGCCGAAAGGACGTACTGACCGATGACGGGCATCCAGGTGCGCGCACTCCGCAAGGACTTCCCCGTCCGTGACAAGGGCCTCTTCGGCCCCCGTACCCTCAAGAGGGCCGTCGACGGCCTCGACCTCGACATCCCGCCCGGCCGCATCACCGGCCTCCTCGGCCTCAACGGCGCCGGCAAGACCACCACCATCAAGATCCTCGCCACCCTGCTGCGGCCCAGCGCGGGCACGGTCCGGGTCGACGGCCTCGACACGGTCGCCGACGCCCGCGCCGTACGCCGCCGGATCAACCTCATCGCGGGTGGCGAGCGCATGGTCTACACGCGGATGAGCGGCCGGGAGAACCTCTGGTACTTCGGCCAGCTCTACGACGTCCCCAAGGCCGAGCTGCGCCCCCGCATCGACGAACTCCTCGACCTGGTCGGCCTGTCGGACGCGGCCGACACCACGGTGGAGCGGTACTCGCGCGGCATGACCCAGCGACTCGCCATCGCCCGCGGCCTGATCAACCGTCCCGACTACCTGCTCCTCGACGAACCCACCCTCGGCCTCGACGCGCCGATCGCCCGCGACCTGCGCCGGGTCGTCGCCGAACTCTCCGCCACCGGCACCGGCGTGCTCCTCACCTCGCACTACCTCGCCGAGGTCGAGGAGCTGTGCGGCCACGTGTACGTGATCTCCGGCGGCCGGCACCTCGCGCAGGGCAGCCCGGCCGAACTGAAGGCGGCGACCGGCAGCCATCGCACGGTACGGGTCACGGTCACCGACCCGAGCGAGGCCACCGCCGCCGTCGCCGCCCGCTTCGGCGCGACCCGCGAACCGCTGCCGGACGGCGGCGAGGTGATCGTCCTGCGCCACCCCGACGGCATGGCGGGCCCGCTGGCCGCGGCGATCGTCGAGGCCGGCGGCTCCATCGGCGGCCTGGAGATCGCCGAGGCCAGCCTGGAGGACGCGATCCTGCGCCTGGCGGACGGCACCGCAGCGGTCGCGGCCCCGGCCCCCGCCCCCGAGGCGGTGGCCGGATGAACGTGCGACACGCGCTGCGGATCTTCGCCGCCGAGGCGCTCAAACAGCACCGCCGCCTCTTCGGCCAGCCGCTCGTCGCCTTCTCCATGCTGGTCTGGCCCGTCCTCCAACTGGCCACCACCTACTACACGCTGCGACCGGTCGCCACCGCCTCCCGGGCCGCCGAGAACTGGCCGCTCGCCGCCGACCCGGACCGCCTCCTCGCATTCCTCGCCACCGGCACCCTGGCGTACGCGTTCTTCTTCTCGCTCGTCCAGTCCGCCTGGCACTTCTCGTACGAACGCGCCACCGGCACCCTGGAGCTGCTGTTCCTCTCCCCGGCACACCGGCTCACCCTCATGATCGCCAACGGCGCCGGTGCGCTGCTCCAGAACGCCTGGCTGCTCACCTGCTTCACCGTCGCCGCTCTGACCGGCTTCGGCGCGCTGTCGGTGTCCGCGTGGTGGATGTACGGGGTGGTCTTCCTGGCCCTGCTGATCCCGGCGGTGGCGTGGGGCGCGTTCCTCAACAGCCTGCTGGTGTTCTCGCGCGACTCGGCGTTCCTGTACACGATCCTCGACGAGCCGCTGTGGTTCGTCGCGGGCGTCCGGCTGCCCCACTTCGCGCTCCCGGCCGCCGTCCAGGTCGTCGGCGCGGTCTTCCCGCTCACCGGCAGCCTGGTCGCCCTCCGCGGCGCCCTCCTGGAACACCGCACCCTGACGGACCTGGCCCTCCCGCTCACCGGCCTGGCCGCCCTCAGCGCCCTGCTCCTGGCCGCCGCCGCCCTGATCCTGCGGCTCGGCGAGGCCCGCGCCCAGCGCACGGGCCGCCTCGCGATGGCCTGAGCCGCGGCGACAGGGGCCCGGAAGCAAGGACGGCGACAACAGGGCTCTTCCTGGAGGGAAAGCCGACATGGCTGCTGTCGAAGCTACGGACATGCGGCATGGCGGAGCCAGGTCATTCCGTCGCCTGTCGGGTGCCGAAGGGACCAGAAATTCTGAAGGATTATCAGTTTATTCCAGTTTCTTTTCTCATATTCGGATTCATCGCGTAGTTTGCCTGAAGTCGGTTCATTAGTGGTGGGAGGGGGTGATGGCGGTGCAGGCTGTCCGGGCGTCGAAGAAGTTCCGGGGGAAGAACAAGGCTCCGAGGTGGACCAGACCCGATGACGGGATGGTGTCGGTGATGGTGCTGCCGCTGGCCGTCACCGATCCCGCCGACCTCGTCCGGCTGGAGAGGCTGTTCGGCGCGATGTGGTCGCTCAAGCGGGCCGTGCAGCGCGACGCCCGCGCCAGGGTCGATGCGTACTGGGCCGCCTTCCACGAGCGGAACGAGCAGGGTGCGAAGGCCGTACGGCAGCGCCTGGGCCTGTCCCGTGAGGCCCTGGAACGTTGCGCGTACCGGCATCTGGAGGCAGCAGGGCATCTCAAGCACCATGTCTCCAAGGCCCTGGCGATGCACATGGCCGACGAGGTGTGGAACGGTGTCGACCGCCACCTGTTCGCCGACAACACGGGCAAGCGTCACGGCCGCCCCAAGGTCGGACGGTGGCACGATTTCACCCGCATTCCGGGCCGCGCCCGCTCCCACACCACCGAACGCAAGTGGGAGACCTTCCGCCTGGTCGGCACCCTGGACGGGCACTTGATGGCCTATACCGGCGGTGGTCGGCACGGTCTGATGCAGCCGCACCGGATGCCCACACCGGCCAAGCCGGACGGCAGGGTCACCACCGGCAAGGGCACCCGCAAGGCCACCTGGTGGGACCACACCGGACCCCTCGCCGTGGTGTTCGCCGGAGGCCCGGACGGCAGGCGCGGTGACCTCGTCCTGCCCGTCCGCATCCCCCAGGGGCCGGGCCAGGAAGCCCGCGTACGGCACTTCCTTGAGGCCGGTGTCCGCTGGCACAAGGTCGATCTCGTCCGCCGCCGCAAAGCCGGTGCGCCGGGCGGCTGGGTATACGAGGCGCACCTGATGGTCCTCGGCCCCGGCTACGCCTCCCCGGCGGTCCGGCAGATGCGGCAGCGCGCTGCCGGACTGGACCGGATCGGCGGGGTGGACGGTAACGTCTCGAACCTGTCCGTCGTCTCCTTCCCCGCCTCGCTGGACCCCGCTGACGGTGCTCCGGCGTCTTCGGAGATCGTGCTGACCGACCAGGAGCGGGCGCGGCTGGAGAAGGCCGCGAAGAAACGGCGCGGCCGGGCGCGAGCCCTTGAGCGTTCGCGCCGGGCCGCGAACGCCGCGCAGTACGGCATGTCGAAGCGGCAGCGTGAGCGCGCCGAGCGCCGCACCAGGAAGGGCCTGAGGCCCAGGACGGTGGCGGTGCCGGGCGGTGCCCGCGACTCCCGGTCCGATGGGAGGCCGAAGCAGGCGTACCGGCGCGACCGGCTCTCCGCCGGCTACCGGGAGCTGCGTGCCCGGCAGGCCGAAGCCGCCGCTTCGGCCGCCGAGTACCGGCGCCACCGCGCCCGGAAGATCGCCCGGGAGATCATCGCCGTGCACGGACCCGTGCTCGTGGTCGAGGACTGCGACATCCGCACCTGGTACCGGCTATGGGGCAAACGCCTGTCCCAGACCACACCCGGCATGCTGATCTCCGCCCTGGAGACCGAGTGCAAGGCCGCAGGCGGCAGGCTCGTACGCGCCTCCACCTGGTCCACCGCCCTGTCCCAGCACTGCCTGTGCGGCCAGCGCGTCACCAAGACCCTCCGCGACCGGGAACACCGGTGCACCGCCTGCGGCCTCGCCGGAAAGCGCGACCTCGTATCCGCCGCCTTGGCCGCCTTCGTGGGTCTGGCCGATTCCGACGCCCCCAAGACCGCCCGACTGGACTCAGCCTGGTCGCGCAACGCACAGATCACATACGGAGAAGGGCTGGAAGAAGCCCTGCGTGAGTCAACCACACCGTGCCAGAACACCCCCCGGGGTGCTGGTCGCGTGGCAGTCCCGCGTCAGCGTGGGACCTCTGCTCACCGAACCGTCGCACGACGGGACCGAGCAACCCCGGATGAGCCGCGCCGCGTGCGCGACCACGCTGGAGCGCCCGGCACCCGAACGGCGTGCAGTCCACAACTCACCCTCTGGTGAATGACGGACCAAGTCTTAGGTTCGGACGGGAGCCGACCGGACTTACCAGCGGCTCAGGGGTCGGTGACCGCTTGGGCCGGGGCGCCACAGGCGCTTACCCGCTGCCTCACGCGTCCCGCCGCCGCATCGCCCACCACCCCGCCAGCAGCGCCGCCGCGGTCCACAGGGCGGTCACGCCGAGGCCGGTCCAGGGGCCTAGGGGGCCGAGGGGGGACTGGAAGAGGATCTGCTGGCCCGCGCGGTCCGGGAGCCAGGTGGCGGCGCCTTCGGAGACGCCGCCGATGACGAAGGACACGATGAGGACGAACGGGATCAGGATGCTCAGGACCGCGACCGCGCTGCGGAGCAGGAAGGTCAGCCCCATCGAGAACAGCGTGATCAGCGCGAGGTAGAGCCCGGCGCCGAAGCAGGACCGCAGGGCGCCCGGGTCGCCGATCCCGATGGCGTACTTCCCGAGGAACGCGTTGGCCGTGAAGAACATGACGAAGCCGGCCGCCACGCCCGCGACGAGCGCGCTCGCGCCCACCGTCGCCGCCTTCGCCGCGTAGAAGAGGGTCCGGCGCGGCACGGCCGCCAGGGAGTTGCGCAGGGCGCCGTTCAGGTACTCGGAGGAGGCGGCGGTGGCGCCGAAGGCGATGGCGGCGATCTGCACGAAGTTCATCGGATAGTAGATCCAGAAGAGGGGGTCGATCTCGCCGGTCTCCGCCTCCGGCTGCCCGATGGCGGGGAAGACCGCCAGGGCGACCCCCAGCGCGGCGACGAGGACGGCGAGCAGGGAGCCGAAGCTCGACCGGACCGACCGGATCTTGATCCACTCGGAGCGGAGGACGGCGGGGACGGTGACGGCGGTGGACATGGTCAGGCCTCCTGCAGGGGACGGGCGGTGAACTCGGCGGCTTCCGCCTCCGCCGTGAGGGCCAGGTACGCCTGCTCCAGCGAGGCGCGCTCGTCGGCGAGTTCGAAGACGGGGATGCCTTCGCGGGCGGTGACCGCCCCGATCTCCTCGGCGGAGGCGCCCTCGACCATCCACCGGCCGTCGGGGTCGGCGGTCTCCCCGACCGTCCAGCCCTTCGCCAGGAGCGTCGCCCGCAGACGTACCGGATCGGCGGTGCGCACCCGCACGCGCGCGTGGCTGTGGGCGTCGATGAACTCCCGCATGGGCACGTCCGCGAGGAGCCGGCCGCGGCCCAGGACCACCAGGTGGTCGGCGAAGGCGGCCGTCTCGTTCATGAGGTGGCTGGAGACCAGGACCGTACGGCCCTCGGCGGCCAGCCGGCGCAGCAGTCCGCGGATCCAGACGATGCCTTCCGGGTCCAGGCCGTTGGCGGGCTCGTCCAGCATCAGGACCTCCGGGTCGCCGAGGAGCGCGGCGGCGATGCCGAGCCGCTGCCGCATGCCCAGCGAGTAGCCGCGGATCCGGCGCCGGGCGGCCGGCTCCAGGCCCGTCTCCGCGAGGACCTCGTCGACCCGGCGGGCCGGCAGGCCGTTGCTCGCGGCGAGCATGCGGAGGTGGTCGCGGCCAGTCCTGGAGGGGTGCGCGGCCTGGGCGTCGAGGAGGGCGCCGACCGTACGCAGGGGCTCGTCGAGCGTCACGTACGGGTGGCCGCCGACGGTGGCGGTGCCCGAGGTCGGCCGGTCGAGACCGAGGACGAGCCGCATGGTGGTCGACTTCCCGGCGCCGTTGGGGCCGAGGAAGCCGGTGACGCGTCCCGGTTCGACCCGGAACGTCAGCTCGTCCACGGCCCGGGTGGCGCGCCCGCCGCCGTACTCCTTGGTGAGGTTCTTGACGTCGATGCTGGTCATGGCTCGACTCTCGCCGTCGGGCGGCCCCGAACCATCCCCCACGCGTGGAGACCGTCTCCCCCGTGCGGGGGAGCCGCGCGGGACCGCCCCTTGAGAAGATCACCGAATGCCCGCACCGTTCCTGACGCCGCTCCGGCCCCTGGTCCGCGCGGTCACGTACACCCGCTGGCTGCATCTGCTGGTCGGCGCGGTCGTGCCGCTCGCCGTCGCCCTGATCTATCCGGGCCTGTCCGCCCCGACCCTCGTGGACTGGCTGGTCGTGGCGACCCTGCCGGTCCCGCTGGTCGCGGCGGTCGCCCTGGTCCCGTCGGCCCGCCGCGCCGAGGGCCTCCAGGCGCGCCTGATGCTCTTTCCCGGGAAGCACGCGCGCGTGCGGGGCGCGACCGACGGCGACACCGGCATCTCGGCGGCCCCCTCGGCGTCGTGGACGGACCGGGGCAGGACGGCGCTGTGGATGGTCTTCCGGCTGGAGGCGGGCCTCGCGACCTGGCTCCTGTCGGTCTGGCTGGTCCAGTGCGCCCTGGTCCTGGCGGGCGTGTCGGTGGAGGAGCCGGTGGCGGAGGCCCTGACCCCGTCGTCGGCTCCCGCGTTCCTGGCCCCGCTCCCCCTCCTGGCCCTCCTCGGCCTGGTCGTCGCCGGCGGCCGGCTGGACGCGCGGGTCGCCCGCCGCCTCCTGGGCCCCTCGGTGAAGGAGCGCATGGCGGCCCTGGAGGACCGGACGGAACGGCTCCTCGAACGCAACCGGATCGCCCGCGAACTCCACGACTCCCTGGGCCACGCCCTCACCCTGGCCGTGGTGCAGGCGGGCGCCGCGCGGGCGGCGAAGGACCCCGAGTTCACCGACCGGGCGCTCGCGGCCATCGAGGAGACCGGCCGGACCGCCCTGGAGGACCTCGAACGCGTCCTGCTCCTCCTCCGCGAGACCGGCCGCCGCCCTGCCGGCGCGAGCCCCGGCCTCGACGAGGCCGCCCGCCTCCTGGACTCCGCCCGTTCCTCGGGCGCGCGGGTGGACGCCGAGATCACGGGCCCCGTGGAGGACCTTCCGGGCCCCGTCTCCCGGGAGGCGTACCGCATGCTCCAGGAGGCCCTGACGAACGCCCTGCGCCACGCGGGCCCGGTCCCCGTCACGGTCAGGGTGACGGCGGACGGCACCCGCCTCGCCCTCCTGGTCGCCAACCCCGTCCCCGACGGCCGTCCCCCCGCCGCCCCCGGCTCGGGCAGCGGCCTGCGCGGCATCCGCGAACGGGCGGCGCTGCTGGGCGGCGAGGCGAGGTCGGCCGTGAAGGACGGCGAGTGGAGGGTGGAGGTGTCCCTTCCGCTTCGCTGAGCGCTCAACCGACCCTAGGCTGGCGGGATGTCGATCAAGGTCCTCCTCGTGGACGACGAACCGCTCGTACGGGCCGGCCTGCGCGCCGTCCTGGAGGCGCAGCCAGACATCGAGGTGGTGGGCGAGGCCGCGGACGGCGCCGCCGTCATCCCGCTCGTCCGGAGCCTTGGCCCCGACGTCGTGGCGATGGACGTCCGCATGCCCCTCATGGACGGCATCGAGGCGACCCGGGCCGTCCTGCGCACGGTCGACCCCCCGCCCAAGATCCTCGTGGTGACGACCTTCGAGAACGACGAGTACGTGTACGGCGCCCTCCGCGCGGGCGCCGACGGCTTCCTCCTCAAGCGCGCCCGCCCCGCCGAGATCGTCCACGCGGTCCGGCTGGTCGCGGAGGGCGACTCCCTCCTCTTCCCGGCGGCCGTACGCGACCTGGCCGCGGCCCACGCCCGGGACCGTCCCGCCAACGAGGCCCACGAGGCCCTGGTCCGCGCGCATCTGACGGACCGGGAGGAGGACGTCCTCCGCCTCATGGCCCGGGGCCTGTCCAACGCCGAGATCGCCGCCCGTCTCGTCGTCGGCACCGAGACGGTCAAGTCCCACGTGAGCTCCGTCCTCGCCAAACTGGGCGCCCGCGACCGCACCCAGGCGGTCATCGCCGCCTACGAGTCGGGCTTCGTCTCGCCGACATAGGCCCCCGGAGTAATCCGGCTGAAACCGTTTCGCCGAACCCGGTGTGTTCTGAGTCACGTTCCAGTTGAATGGCCTGCGTCAGGGGTGACCGGGGGGAGTGCCGGGTGAGTGCTTTCACGGGGTCCGCGCGGGACACCGCTTCCGTACCGGGAGCGGGGGCCGATCTGCTGGCCGCGCTGCTCGACGGGATGGACGCGGCGCTGTGCGCGCTGGACGCGGACGGGACGGTGACGCACTGGAACCGCGAGGCCGAGCGGATCCTCGGCTGGCCGGCGGCGGAGGCCGTGGGGCGGCGGGGCTTCGACGGCTGGGCGGCGCGCAGTGCCGACGCGGGGGAGACGCTCGCCCGCGTGATGGGGGCGATGCGGACGCCGGGCCGGCAGGTCCACGAGCTGGCGCTGCTCCGCAAGGACGGCGGCCGGGTCCTTGTGCGCTGCCAGTCGGCGGGGGTGCGGGGCGCCGACGGCCGTCCCGCCGGGGTCTACTGCGCCTTCAGCGAGGTGCACGTGCAGATCGACCTGGAACGGTCGATCGCCCTGAGCGAGGCCCTCTTCGACGACGCCCCCTACGGGGTCGTCCTCATCGACGCCGACCTGCGCCCGGCCGTCGTCAACGGCTACGCCGCGAAGGCGATCGGCGCGGGCCGTACGACCCTGCTCGGCCGTCCCCTGGGCGATGTCGTCGCCCGGGGCGTGGAGGAGCTGGAGGGCGCCCTCCAGTACGTCCTCGCGGAAGGCGCCCCGCCGGCCCCGGCGGACCTGTGGGTGACCCTCGCGGCGGCCCCGGGTGCCGGGGAGCGGCGGCGGTGCTGGCGCAGCGGTTTCGTACGGCTGGCCTCGCCGATGACGGAGGAGCCGGTGCCGCTGGGGGTGGCGTGGCTGTTCCAGGACGTGACGGAGGAGCGGCTGGCGGCGCGGGAGGCGGACAGGACCCGGTTCCGCTGGAGCCAGCTGCACCGGGCGGGCGTGGCGGCGGCCGAGTACGCGGATCCGGCGGAGGCGGTGGCGGTGCTCCTCGACTTCGCGCTGGCCGGGTTCGCCGACCACGGCCTGGTGGACCGGGTGGCGGGCGACCGTCGGCTGTCCCGCGCGGTGGCGTCCCCGGCGGGCGCCCCGGACGCGGACGGTCTCGGCGGCGGTTTCCCGCAGCCGTACGGCTCCGATCACCCTGCCCTCCAGGCGTGGGACCGTGCGGGTTCGCTGCGGGTGAGCGCGGGCCGGGAAGCGGCGGAGTGGGCGGCGGCCCGCCACTGGCCGGCGGACACCGCGCACGCGCTGTGCACGGCCCTGCGCTCCCGGGGCCGTACGGTCGGCGTCCTCACCTTCCTGCGGACGGCGGCCAGGGGCGGCTTCGACCGGCAGGACGCGGTCTACGCGGAGACGGTGGCGGCGCGGGTGGCGGCGGCGCTGGACGCGCCGCCGCTCGCCTGACGCTTCTGACGCTTCGAGAGCGGGTCAGTGCCGGTAAGCGGGTCAGCGCCGGTAGAAGATCCGGTCCGCGTACTCCGTCATCACGCGCCCGTTCCACTCGTGCCCGCCGTCCACGTTCCCCGAGCGCAGCAGCGGCGGCTCGATCCCGCGCCGGACCAGCTCCTCGGCGGCGGCGGCCATGGTGGCCTGCATGAGGGCGCTGGTGACGACGGTGGAGGCGGGGGCGAACGGCGCCTCGATGCCCTCGTGGGTCAGCTCCGCGTCCCCGACGTCGATCTTCGAGTCGAGGACGATGTCGCAGTGGTCCTTCAGGTACGTCCCCGAGACGTGCCGCGACTTCGTCTCCGTCGCGTACGCGACCGAGGTGACGCCGATGACGGTGAGGCCGAGCGCGCGGGCGTTCATCGCCATCTCGACCGGCAGGGCGTTGCGCCCGGAGAGGGAGACGACGAACAGCACGTCGCCGGCGGTGGCGGGGGAGGAGTCGAGGACGGCTCCGGCGAGCCCGTCGACGCGTTCGAGGGCGGAGCCGAGCGTCGCCGGCATGACGTCGACGCCGACGACGCCGGGGACGGCGAGCAGGTTCATCAGGGCGAAGCCGCCGGCCCGGTAGACGACGTCCTGGGCGGCCAGCGAGGAGTGCCCGGCGCCGAAGGCGAAGAGCCGGTTGCCGTTCGCGACGGCCCCGGCGACGGCGGCCCCGGCGGCGGCGATCTCCGCCGCGTCCTCGTCCCGCACCTTCTGGAGCAGCCCGATCGCCGCATCGAAGAACCGTCCCGCCAGCTTGCTCTCGCCCATGTGAGGAAGCTCCTTCTCGTCGAGGTCGCCGATCACGGTGCGGTCTGGACCATTGCCCTGTCAATACCGCCCCGCGCACCCTCTCCCTCCTCAGCCGTCCCGCTCTGTGGCGGGGCGGCCCGCTTGTCGGCCCGATGCGCAAGAATTGGTGCAGGGCCAGCGCACGACTCATCGAGGGGCACGAATGTCCGGACTGATCGACACCACGGAGATGTATCTCCGCACCATCCTGGAGCTGGAAGAGGAAGGTGTGGTCCCGATGCGTGCCCGGATCGCCGAGCGGCTCGACCAGAGCGGCCCGACGGTGAGCCAGACGGTCGCCCGCATGGAGCGGGACGGCCTGGTGGCCGTGGCGAGCGACCGCCACCTGGAGCTGACCGAGGAGGGCCGCCGCCTCGCGACCCGCGTGATGCGCAAGCACCGCCTCGCCGAGTGCCTGCTCGTCGACGTGATCGGCCTGGAGTGGGAGCAGGTCCACGCGGAGGCGTGCCGCTGGGAGCACGTGATGAGCGAGGCCGTGGAGCGCCGCGTCATGGAGCTGCTGCGCCACCCGACGGAGTCGCCGTACGGCAACCCGATCCCGGGCCTGGAGGAGCTGGGCGAGAAGGCCGAGGCCGAGTCCTTCCTCGACGACTCGATGGTGTCGCTCGCGGACCTGGAGGCGAGCGAGCCCAAGACGGTGGTCGTGCGCCGCATCGGCGAGCCGATCCAGACGGACGCCCAGCTCATGTACACCCTGCGGCGGGCGGGCGTGCAGCCCGGCTCGGTCGTGTCCGTCTCGGAGTCGGCGGGCGGCGTGCTCGTCGGCAGCGGCGGCGAGGCGGCGGAGCTGGACCCGGAGGTCGCGGCGCACGTGTTCGTCGCGAAGCGCTGAGCGAAGCGTCGGCGGGCGACGCGGGGAAGGGGCGGTACGGGACCCGTACCGCCCCTTCCGCTTCCCCGGGACCCTCGTCGTGCGCCCCGTTTACGCCGGAATGGCCCCGCCCGCGCCCTTGGCGTGCCACGCTGATACGAGACGTGGTGACGGGGGCGGAGAGGGGAGGGGCATGCGGCGAACGGACCAGAGGGCGAGGTCCCGCGCGGCGGAGCGCCACCCGACGGCGTTCCGGCCCTTGGCGGCCCGCGAGGTGACGTCCCAGCAGGTGACGCCCCGCCAGGTGACGGTCGGCCACCTGCCGGTCGGCCATCTGCCGGTCGGCCATCTGCCCGTCGGTCCGTCGCCCTCCCGGACGGCAGAGGGCCCCGGCGCCCTGGGGCGCCGGGGCCTGTCCTCCCCTGTTCCGACCTGGAGCCCCGAGCTCTCAAGGTCGGTCCCCTCGGACCGTTTTCCCCGAGCGGTCCGCCTCCCGTTGAAGATCTCCCCTCGGCAGCGCGCCCCAATCCTTGAGGCCTGTCACTCGAACGAGGGGTGTTGCGTGGCAGAAGCGCATTTTCGAATGCGGGTTCGATAGTCTGGCGGGGTTCGACGGGAAAGAGGGGGTGCCAGATCATGGCGCGACGACTCGACGTCACCGGAGCCGACGGCATCCGGCTGGCGGCCTGGGACTTCACGGCCGAGGGCGAGACCCGCAGAGGGTCGGACCGCCCCGAGGCCCATACGACCGCGCGCCCGGCGGCGGTGAGCATCGCCCGTCAGCCCTCGTCCCCGGAGGACCGTCCGGCACCCCCTTCTCCGTCCGCCGCCGCCCCGGTGTTACTGCTCCACGGCCTGATGGGCCACGCGGCCCACTGGGCCTCCGCCGCACGCTTCCTGACGGGCAGGCACCGCACGATCGCGCTCGACCAGCGCGGCCACGGCGCGAGCGAGAAGCCGAAGGGGGGACCGTTCACGCGCGAGGCGTACGTGGCGGACGCGGCGGCCGTCATCGAGCGGCTCGGCCTCGCCCCCGTCACCCTCGTCGGCCACTCCATGGGCGCCCTGACCGCCTGGCAGCTGGCCGCCGAGCGCCCGGACCTGGTCCGCGCCCTCGTCATCTGCGACATGCGGGCGTCCGCGCTCGGCGCGGCCTCGCAGCGCGCCTGGCAGGACTGGTTCCGCACCTGGCCGGCGCCCTTCCCGACCCTGGAGGCCGTGCACCGCTGGTTCGGCGCGGACGACCCGTGGGTGGAGACGCCGAACCCGGCGCGCGGCGCCTTCTTCGCCGAGGTGATGACCGAACGCCCTGACGGCTGGCACCCCGTCTTCGACCCGGACCAGATGCTGACCTCCCGGGAGACCTGGGTCCACGACGCCCACTGGGACTCCCTCGCCCAGGTCCGCTGCCCCACCCTCGTCGTCCGGGGCCTCGACGGCGAACTGGGCCGCGCCGAGGCCCAGGAGATGGTCCGCGTCCTCCCTCACGGCGCGTACGCGGAGATCCCCGACGCCGGCCACTTCCTCCACTACACCCACCCAGAGGCCTGGGCGGAAGCGGTGGACCCCTTCCTGACGGGCGTCCTGACGCCCTGACGACCGAACGACCCGAGGCCCCCTGTCGTACCCGCCCCCTGCGCTCACCCCCGTGAGCGTCTCCCTCTATTACTCCGCCCGCCGCCCGACCCCCCTGACCCCGCCCGAGACCACCGCCGTCGAGCGCGTCACCGCCGTGCACCTGGCCACGTTCCCGTACGAGGACGAGGAGAGCCTCTGCCTGTACGAAGACGGCGGCGGCGAGCCGGACGCGATCGTGGCCGGCTCCACGAAGCTGCTCCTCGACCCGGACCGCCTCCTCCCGGCCCTGATCCACGTACTGGACTCCGTCACCGAACTGCGCCGCGCCCTCCCGGAAGCGGAGTGGCACGTCCACGTGGACGACCTCGACGTCGACTGGGACGAGACCGAGGGCTACGGCTTCCCCGGCATGCGCGACCCCGACCCCACCCCCTGACCGAACGCCGCCCCCCCGGGCGCGGTACGGTCCCTCCCGCGGCGCGTCGAGCGGTACGCCTCCGCGTCGCCCACGGCAGGACACCGAAGTCACGGAAGACAAAAGGCAACACATGCGCATACCCCTGCGCCGGCGCCTGGCCACGGTGGCCACGGCGCTCGGCCTCACCACTCTGACCGCGCTCGGTGCGGGCGCGGCGCCCGCACAGGCGGCGCCCGCCGACTGCCCGGTGGGCTACTTCTGCGGGTGGAAGACGAACGACGCCACCGGCACGATGTACAAGACCAACGCGAGCGTCGCCACGCTCGGCGGCTGGGACAACCAGTTCCGCACGGTCTCGAACCGCACCAGCAAGTTCGCCTGCCTCCACGACGACGCGAACTTCGGCTACCAGGGCGACGTCTGGTCCATCGCCCCGAACCCGTCGGGCACCGAGTGGGGCGGCGCCGGCAGCACCAGCGTCAGCTCCGTCCGCCTCGTCGCCACCGAGCGCGAGTGCGGCGGCTGGGAGCCCTACCCCTCCTGGTACGCGAACCCGCAGGCCACCGCGCCCGCCTTCGGCGACCTGAACGGCGACAAGACGTCCGACGTCCTCTCCCGCGACAAGGCGGGCCGCCTCTGGTTCCTCCCCGGCGACGGCAGCGGCAAGCTCGTCGGCTCGGGCGGCTGGAACGCGATGAACGCCCTCACCCGGCACGGCGACTTCTCCGGCGACGGCAAGGAGGACGTGATCGCCCGCGAGGCGTCCACCGGCAAGCTGTACCTGTACCCCGGCACCGGCACCGGTGCGCTCGGCGCCCGCAAGCTGATCGGCACGGGCGGCTGGAACGCCATGAACCACCTCACCGCCTTCGGCGACCTCACCGGCGACGGCCGCTCCGACCTCTTCGCCGTGGAGAAGTCCACCGGCAAGCTGTGGCTCTACCCCGGTACGTCCTCCGGAACCCTCGGCGCCCGCAAGCTGATCGGCACGGGCGGCTGGAACAGCATGAACGCCCTCGTCGGCTTCGGCGACATGACGAAGGACGGCAAGGCCGACCTCCTCGCCCGCGAGGCGTCCACGGGCAAGCTGTGGCTGTACCCCGGCAAGACCGGCGGCCTCGCCACCCGCGTCCTGATCGGCAGCGGCTGGAACACCATGGCCGGCTTCCTCGCGGTCGGCGACCGCAGCGGTGACGGTTACGCCGACATGGCCACCATCACGAACAGCCGCTACACGTCGAACTGGGGCAACGGTCCGGGGCTCCTGGTCGCGTACGACGGCCGCTCCACGAACGGCTTCCAGCCGGGCGTCATGGAGGACGAGTCCTGGTTCGGGCTGAACGGCCAGTTCTGACCCGGTGATACGTGAAGGGCCTCCGCCCCGGAGAAGGGTGGAGGCCCTTTCGCGTGCGTGCGGCCGCTACTTCACCTGGGCGAGGAACGCGTGCCAGGCGGTGGGGGAGACGGAGAGGGAGGGGAGGGCGGTGTCCTTGGAGTCGCGGACGTGCACAGAGTGCACACAGGAGGCGACCTCGACGCAGTCACCCTGCTGGTCGCTGCTGTAGCTGCTCTTGAACCACTTGAGGTCGGTACTCATAGCTCTCGTGCCACCTGTTCGATGAGTCGTGCGGAGTACTCCGGGGTGTGGGCCTGGGCCCGCAGAGCGCTGTAGCGGGCGAAGCAGTTCCCCACCTCCGGTTGTTCGGTGAGAAAGTACCTGCCGCCCTGCCCCTCCACGTAGACGAGTTGACTTCGGTGGTCCTCGGTCTCCAGCAGGGTGAAGGGGCCGCTGAGCCCGGCGTGCGTGTGCCTTCCCTCCTCCATGACCTGGATGGTGACATTCCTCAGGTCGGCGCGCTCCCGGATGTGCAGCAGATTCTTCCGGAGGACTTCCCGGCTGCCGAGCGGCTTGGTGAGCGCTGCCAGCTCAAGGACGAAGGTCACCAGCGGCGGGGGCTTGCGAAAGAACAACTCCTGCCGGTTGATTCGGGCAGCGACACTCGCCTCTATCTCGTCGTCGTCCATGGGCGGGATGGCGCTGAGAAAGACGGCTCGCGCGTAGTCATGCGTCTGAAGCAACCCCGAGATCAGGTGATTGTCGTACTTATGGATGCCGACTGCTTTGGCTTCCTCCGCCAGGTAGTCCTCGAACCAGGCGGCGATTCCGCTCGCCGTGATCTCTTCCGCCAACTCGACCAGTGCACCTTGTGCACCCACCAACTCGTCGACGATCTGGACAAAGGATCCCTTCGGGTGGCGTTGCCCACGCTCGATCATTGCCACCTGGGACTTGGAGTACCCGGCCTCCCTGCCCACCGCCTCCATCGAGAGCTTCGCCCGCTCGCGATAGAACCGCAGCATCCTCCCGAAGGCCTTGGAGGCCCCTGGGCCCTGCTTGTTCTGGTTGTTCACACCCGACCTCCCCGAGTGCACAGTGCGGCACAACTCCTCTGTGTCGCTGGTCATAGCAGACCACGGCCGCAAAGCTGGCCGCATGAATCTCCGCAAGTCACTTGACATCAGGCCCTCTTGGGTTCCCGCCGCCGGTCACGCCCTCCGCCTCGCGGGCGTGCACTTCGACGCCGTACGGATCGGCGGGTACCTCGGGGAGGAGGTTGCGTACGACCTCATGGCGTTCACGGGCTTCCGTGCCGGACCGATCGTCCGGGAAGCGACGCGCGAGCGGAACGTCTACTTTCTCCTGGCGCCGGGTACGGCCTCCGGGTACGCGTGGCCCGCGCCGACGCGGGCGCTGTGCGGCGGGGGACGGGGCGAGTCGTACGTCGGGATTCCCGCGCTCGGGGGGACGACGTGGCCGCTCGGCTGGAGGTCGCTTCCGACGCTCGAAGATCCGTTCGTAGAGGGAGAGTTGTTGCATCGGGCGGTGGAGTCTGCGCTACGGTGACGCCAGTATCACGCTCCGTAAAGGGAGCGGCCCCCGGCGGTGCACCAACACCATTCCGAGGGCCTTCACTACCAGTGGACAGGAGCTCCACCAGAAATGCTTCGGCATGTTATCGCGCCCTCGGCGGCGTACACGAAGGTCTCGCACAGTGTCGTCCGGAATCCGCGGCTGACCAGCGACGCGAAAGTCCTCCTTGTCTACCTCCAGGGCCTCCCGGAGAACGTGGCCGCCGCCAAACCCCTTGGTGAGCACGCCGTTGACCTGGGCATGAAGCCGCGGGCGTACCAGCGGGCCAAGGAATCCCTCGTCGCATGCGGGCACCTGCACGAGTGGCGATGGCAGGGCGGCCGGGGGCGCTGGATCACCGAGCAGCTCGTCACCAACGTCACCCTCACGCGTGACGAGGCGGCGGCCGTACGGAACGGCGACCGGTCACCGACTGTGGCCGGTCCGACGGTCGGCGGACCGGCAGCACCGGAATCCGGTGGCTCTCCAACAGACGAAGACGGGGAGAAGACCAACCGCCAACCCCCCGGCGGGCCGACGCCGCCGACGGACCCGGAGGAACCCGGGGGCCTGCCGCAGGAGCAGCAGCAGGAGCGGCAGGCGCAGGAGCGCGACGAGGAAGACCCCGCGCTCGTCCACGCCGAACGCCTCCTCCTCACGCTCCACCACACCGACCGCGATCTGCGCCTCGGCGTCCGTGAGGCGCGCGGGCTCGCCGCCATCGCGGCGGAGTGGCTGCGGCGGGGGGTCTCGGCGGCGGACCTCCGGCACGCCCTGACCGCGCATCTGCCGCGTACCGGCGTCCGTTCGGCGGTCGGGTTCCTCCGGCATCGGCTGACGGAGAAGCTTCCGCCGGAGCCGGTGGAGGCCCTGCCCGGCGAGGCCCCTGGCGCGGCGCCCGGTCCGCTGGTGACCTGCCAGGGGACGGGCGACAAGCCCCACGCCTTCCGGCCGGTCGCGGACGAGACGGTCTGCGGCCCCTGCCGCCGCGAGGCCGCGCTGCGGGCCGAACCGCCCGCCCGGCGGCCCGAGGGCCGTCCCGCCCGTCCGGACTGGCGCGACCTGGTCGCCGAGGCGTTCGCGGAACGCCCGGGGCTCGCCTGGGCCGCCCTCGACCGTGCGGCGGGGGCCGGAGCGTCCGGCGCCTAGGTCGCGTATCGCGTCGTGATCGATGTGCGGGATGTGCCTTCGTGGCGCGGTCCGGTCCGGCAGACGGTCTTACGTGACGCGAGTGCAACTGACGGATCCGGAGCTGGAGTTCATCGAGCCGTGCCTGCCGGTCGGCGAGTACGGCCCGCCCCCCTCCCCCCGAGCGACTGCGGTAGCGGTTCGAGGGCGTGATCCGGCGGTCCAGGGCGGGCGGGCGGTGGCGGGAGATGCCGACGGAGTCCGGCGCCTGGTCGGCCGTCCGCAACCGCCTTCGGCGGTGGTGCGATGCCGGCGTCTTCGAGGCCCTGCTGGAGGGCCTGGTCACGGAAGCCGCGAAGCGGGGGGCGGGCAGGCGTCGAGTCAACGGTCGACCAGCCGTGGACGCGGGGCCTCACCTGTGGATTCCGCGTCGGTGTCGTCGGTGCCGACCGGGCCGCGGGGAAGCATCCGGTCCAGCCACTTCGGCAGCCACCAGTTGGTCCGGCCGAGGAGTGTCATGGTCGCCGGTACCAGCACCATGCGCACGACCGTGGCGTCGATGAAGATCGCGGTGGCCAGGCCGAGTCCGAACATCTTGGCGGAGGGGTCCTCGGCGACGGCGAAGGACAGGAAGACCGCCACCATGATGAGGGCGGCCGAGGTGATGATCCGGGCGGTGCGCGAGATGCCCTCGACGATCGCCGTGCCGTTGTCGCCGGTGCGCAGGTACTCCTCGCGTACGCGGGAGAGGAGGAACACCTCGTAGTCCATCGACAGGCCGAACAGGATGGCGAAGAGGAACATCGGGATGAACGACACGATCGGAACCGTCGCTTCCAGCCCGATGAGTGCGCCTCCCCAGCCCCACTGGAAGACCGCGACCATGACGCCGTAGGCCGCGCCGATGCTCAGCAGGTTCAGCAGTACCGCCTTGAGCGGTACGAGGACCGAGCGGAAGACCAGCATCAGCAGCAGGAACGACATCGCCAGCACGGCGGCGACGAACGCCGGCAGGCGTTGGCTGGTGCGTCGGCCTACGTCGGACAGGCTCGCGGCGGCGCCGCCGACGTGGGCCCTGGCCGGGCCGGGCCCGATCGCCGTGGGCAGCACGTCGGTGCGCAGCCGGGCGATGGTGTCGGCCGTGGCCTTGTCCTGAGGGCTGGTGGTCGGGAACACCACGAGGGTCGCGATGCCGGTGGCCCGGTCGATGTGCGCCGGCGCGACGGACGCGATGCCCGGATCCGCCGCCACCGCCCGGACGAGCCGGTCGAGCACTCCCGGGTCACCGGTGGGGTCCGCGGCGATGACGAGGGGACCGTTGGTGCCCGGGCCGAACCCCTCGGCGACGAGGTCGTACGCGCGGCGCTCGGTCCGGCTCTGCGGCAGTGAGCCGTCGTCGGGCAGGCCGACGCGCAGGCCGAGCACGGGCAGCGTCGCCGTCAGCAGCAGCCCCGCCGCGCCGACCGCGTACGGCCCCGGGTGCCGGGTGACGTGCCCGATCCAGCGGCGCCACCCGGCGGCGGGGACGGCGCCCTCCGCCGCGCCCCGCCGGCGGCCGAGCCGCCCGGCCCGAAGAGCCCGGCCGATCCGGCCGGCCCCCAGCGCCCGGCCGATCCGGCCGGCCCGGCCCAGACGCGGACCGGCCGCGCCGAGGAAGGCCGGCAGCAGCGTCACCGACGCGACCACCATGATCAGGACGACGATCGAGACGGCGAGCCCGCCGACCGTCATGAACGGCACGTTCGCGACCGCCAGGCCGAGGATCGACACGACGACGGTGCCGCCGGCGAAGACCACCGGTCGCCCCGCCGTGGCCACCGCCCGCCCCGCCGCCTCGCGGGGATCGAGCCCGCGCGCGAGGTACTCCCGGTGCCTGGCGAGCACGAACAGCGCGTAGTCGATGCCCACTCCGAGCCCGACCATGCTGCCCAGGACCGGCGCGAAGGTCGGGACGTCCGTCACCCCCGCCAGTACCGTCATCGTGGCGACCCCGACGGTCAGCCCGAAGACCGCCATGCCGATCGGCAGCGCGGCGGCGACGAGCGAACCGAACGCCAGGAACAGGATCGCGGCCGCGGCGAGGAGGCCGATCAGCTCGCTCACGCCGCCGTCGGGGTCGGAGAAGGCGTAGAAGAGGTTCCCGCCCATCTCGATGCGCAGGGGCAGTTCGGCGCGCAGCCGGTCGCCGAGAGCGATGAGGGCGTCGAGGTCTTCGGACGACAGCCGGCTCTGGTCGGGGTACTGCACCCGGACGACCGCGATCCGCCCGTCGGCCGAGACGAGGCCGCCGCGCACGGCGGTGTCCCCGCCCGCGTCGAGCGCCCCCACCGGGTCGCTCGTGCCGAGCACGTGCGGCAGCCGCTGCACCTCGGCCCGCAGCCGCGCGAGAGCGGTGCGCGCGCCGTCGTCGTCGGAGAACGTCGCGGCGCCGTCGAGGGGGGTGACGACCACCTGGGCGGTCATCCCCTCCTGGCCGGTGGCGGCCCGCTCGATCAGTTCCGCGGCCCGCTGGGAGTCCAGTCCCGGAGCGGTCATCGAGTCCGCGGTCCGCCCGCCGAAGGCGATGGCGGCGAGGACGACGAGCGTGGCGGCGGCCAGCCATGCCGCGATCACCCGCCAGGGATGGCGGGCGGCGCCTGCGCCCAGGCGCAACAGGGCTTTCGAGAGCATCGGGTCCTCCAACCACCTCGTCGGCCGTCCTTGTACGGCCGCCGGTACCGAGGCTCGTCGCCACGGCGCTCCGCGGCATCGGCCCGCGGGCCGCGGATCCGTCGGCCCCGGGGCGGAGCGACGACCCGTCCTTTCGGCCGATGCGCGGCACGCCGCGGTCCCTAGGCTGAGAACCGTGCTCCGAGACGACCTGCGAACCCTGTGGACCGAACCCCGGCCGCCCGGCGCGCCCGCCCGGGTGCGGCGGGACTGGGCGCTGCTCGCCGCGGGCCTCGCCGGTGTGGCGCTGGAGGCCGGCCTGCGCGAGAACGTCGTGTGGTGGCCGGTGGCGGTGGTGTTCGCCGTGTGGCTGTGCCTGCTGACCCTGTGGCGCCGGACCCGCCCGCTGACGATGGTGACGCTGGCGTTCGGTTCGATGATCCCGTTAGAGGTGGCCTCGCTGGTCGCCGCGCCGCGCGAGCCCGTCGGCCTGTACACCGGCTTGGTCGTGCTCGTGCTGGTGTACGCGCTGCCCCGGTGGGGATCGGGACGCGAGATCGTGCTGGGCGGCGCGGTGATCGTCGCGGTCGGCACGCTGTGTGCCGTCATGGACGAGACCCCGGTCGTCGAAAAGGCCGTGGGCGTCGTCTTCCTGCTGCTGCCCGGCGTGGTCGGGGCCGCCGTGCGGTTCCGGGTGACCGCTCGCGAGCGGCAGTTGGAGCAGGTGCGCTCCCGCGAGCGCGAGCAGCTCGCCCGGGAACTGCACGACACGGTGGCCCACCACGTGTCGGCCATGGTGATCATCGCCCAGGCGGGCCGGGTGCTCGCGGGCACCGACCCGTCCGCCGCCGTCGAGGCGCTGGAGGGGGTCGAGGAGGAAGGGGCGCGCACGCTGGAGGAAATGCGCGCCATGGTCGCCGCGCTGCGCGACCGCGGGGTCGGCGCCGAGCTGGCGCCCCCTGCCGGAGTCGCGGATCTGGAGCGCCTGGTGCGCACCCCGGCCGGTCGCCTCAGGGTCGACCTGGGGCTCGACGGCGAACTGGAGGCGCTGCCCCCGGCCGTGGACGCGGCCGTCTACCGGATCGTGCAGGAGTCGGTGACCAACGCCCTGCGCCATGCGGTCGACGCGACCGAGCTCGTCGTCCGGGTCGCCGCGGAACGGCACACGGTACGGGTGAGCGTGCGCGACGACGGCCGGCGCACCGGCCGGGGCCGCGACGGATACGGACTTACCGGACTGCGCGAGCGCGCGACCCTGCTCGGCGGCACACTACGAGCCGGCCCGGGCACCGACCGGGGCTGGCACGTCGAAGCCGAACTGCCGAGAGCGAGGAGCGAGAGCGGTGTCCCTTCCGAGAGCGGCGTCCATTCGCGTCCTCGTCGCTGACGACCAGGCGATCATCCGCACCGGGCTGAGGATCATGCTGAACGCCCAGCCCGGCATCGAGGTGGTCGGCGAGGCCGCCGACGGACGGGAAGCGGTACGTCTGGCCCGCGAACTGCGCCCCGACGTCTGCCTGTTCGACATCCGTATGCCCGTGCTCGACGGGCTTGAGGCCACCCGGCTGGTCGCAGGACCGGGCGTCGCCGACCCGTTGGCCGTGGTCGTCATCACCACGTTCGACCTCGACGAGTACGTCTACGGCTCACTGCGCGCCGGCGCCCGCGGATTCCTCCTCAAGGACACGGGACCGGACCTCCTGACGCAGGCCGTACGGTCGGCGTCCGACGGCGAGGCGCTCATCGCGCCCAGCGTCACCGTCCGTCTGCTCCAGGCGTTCGCGGACCTGCCCGCCGGGCGGCCCGTGGCCCAGCCGGTCTCCCCCGTCACCGCCCGCGAGGAGCAGGTGCTCCTCGCCGTCGCTCGCGGGCTGACCAACACCGAGATCGCCGACGCGCTGCACATCAGCCTCAGCACGGTGAAGACGCACCTGGCCAGCCTGATGGCCAAACTCGGCGCCCGCAACCGGGTCGAGATCGCGATGTGGGCCTACGAAACGCGCCGTATCCTCCCCGGAACCTGAGCCGGGTGCCGGGCCATGTCCCATGAGCACCGCCCGGACATCAGCGCACCGGTCGGCTCACGTCGGCTCCACGTGCCTCACCCGCGCCCGCCACCACCGCGTGGAGGCACGCTGACGTCGGCCTCGGTTCGGCGTGCGGCAATCCTTGGACAAACTCCTTGAGAGATAAGGGAGTTGAGTGCTCCTGCGTTTTCCGGCCACGTTTGCCGAAGCCCCCGTCACCGGTGCTGACCCGCTGTTAGTTTCCCCTCCGGAGCGAGACACGCTCCAGAATCAGGGAGACGAAACGGCAATGAAGAGATCCTTCGTACGTCTGACTCTCGCCTTCACCGCGGCGCTCGGCCTGGTGGGCCTGGGTGGCGTGGGTACGGCCTCGGCCGGCACGACGGCTTACTCGTCCCAGTACTTCTACGGCTGGGGCACCGGGTCGAGCACGTGGACGGCCGAGAACTCCGCCTACAACGACGCATACATGAAGGCGTCGTTCGCCGGTTACTCCCGCTACATGTGCAACCCGGTCGGCATCCCGTTCACGCGGCAGATGAGCCCGTACATGTACTGGTCGGACGTCACGGTCTTGTGCACGAAGTGGACCTGAGGTTCCTGAGGCCCTTGGGAAGCTGAGGACCTGACTGTCGTCCCCCGGCCCCCCTGCGCCCTCGGGCCGGGGGACGGCTGTTCCGCATGGCGCGGGAGGAAGGAGCGATACCCTGGCCCGGTGATGCGTTCCTGGGCCCTCCCGTCGGCGTTCGTGCTCGTGGGCGCGGGGCTCGCCGCCGGTTCGATCGCCAGGGGCGACACGGGGGCGGGGCTCTTCCTCCTCGCGGTCTTCCTTCTCCTCGGCGGGGTCAACTCCCCTCTCCTCTTCCCGAGATCGCTCACCTCCGCCGAGGCCCTGCGCCGCAGCGAGGCCGACGGGCGTCCCGTCGTCTACTGGCGGCCCGGCTGCACCTTCTGCATCCGCCTGCGGCTCCGCCTCGGAGCACGCGCCCGCCGCGCGTACTGGGTGAACATCTGGCGCGACCCGGAGGCGGCGGCGGTCGTCCGGTCCGTGAACGACGGCAACGAGACCGTTCCCACCGTCTTCGTGGACGGCCGGGCGCACACCAACCCGGACCCGGGGTGGCTCCGTACCGTTGTCGGGGGCGGGTAGATCACGTAGGGTCTTCCGACGTGAACACCGGATCGGCTCCATGCCACGCACGGATCGGCTACCCGGTGGGTAGCTGACCGCACGGCGGGTGCGCAGAAGGCACCCCCATCCCCCTCACGCACGCGGACCTCCCCGCGCTCGCGCATCACGAGGCCATTTCCCCAGTCTCCATGCCGAGCGAAAACGAGGTCGACCGCATGTCCGTCACGTTCAACCACACCATCATCGCCGCCAAGGACCGCAACGAATCGGCCCGGTTCTTCCGTGAGTTGCTGGAACTTCCGGAAGCGCCGTCCTGGGGTCCCTTCACCAACGTCCAGCTCCACGACGGGGTGTTGCTCCAGTTCGCGGAGCCGCCGGTGGAGATCCAGATGCAGCACTACGCCTTCCTGCTCGACGACGAGCTGTTCGACCGGGCGTACCAGCGGCTCTGCGACCAGGGCGTCGAGCACTGGGCCGATCCGCAGATGCGGCGCTCCGGTGAGATCAACAACGAGCACGGCGGTCGCGGGGTCTACTTCAAGGACCCCGCCGGCCACGCGATCGAGCTGATCACCCGCCCGTACATCTAGCAGGGGTCAGGACCCGGCCGGGCACCGGAACGCGGTGCCCGGCCGGGCCTCCGCGTCCCGGTGGAAAACCTCTGGCGGCCGCCTTCCCCACCCGGATACGTTCCCGCCCTGACCAGCCCCCGCCGACCGGACCCGAAGCCGACGACGACCCTCTGGCGCCCCACCGGCCCCGAGGAACTCGCCCTCGTCCGCGCGTCGGGCCGGCGCGCCTGGCCGCCCCGGCTGCCCGAGCAGCCGATCTTCTACCCCGTCCTGAACGAGGACTACGCGATCCGCATCGCCCGCGACCGGAACGTGAAGCACAGCGGTGTCGGCCACGTCACCCGCTTCGAGGTCGACTCCGCCTTCCTCGCCCGCTACCCGGTCCAGCAGGCCGGCGGCCGCACGATCCTGGAGCTGTGGGTCCCGGCCGAGGAACTGGACGAGTTCAACGTGATCCAGCCAAGAATCCCGGCCCTTTAGGGCTCGGGAGGAGCGGCTTCTCCGGACTGCTCTGACGCCCGCCTTACAGTGGGCGTTTTTGCTGCTCGATGTACTCCTTGACGACGGACAGCGGGGCCCCGCCGGCGGAGGCCGCGAAGTACGAGGGTGACCAGAAGTGCTCGCCCCACAGGTGCGTACGGATGTGGTCGGCGTACTCCTTGCGCAGGTAGTGCGCCGAGACGCCCTTGAGCGAGCCGACGAGGGCGGACAGCTTGACCTGCGGCGGGTAGTGGATGAGCAGGTGCACGTGGTCGCGTTCTCCGTTGAACTCGCGCAGCTCGGCATCCGCCTTGACGCAGACCTCCCGCATGATCTCTTCGCACCGGGTCAGGATCTCGTCGGTGAAGACTCCACGCCGATACTTCGGGACGAAGACCAGATGCGCGTGGAGGGCGTGAACGACGCTGCGACCCCTGCGAATATCGGGATTCTGTTCCCATCGTGGTGACATAGACACGATGCTACGGTGTGCTCATGAAGGTCGTCGTGCAGGTTCGCCTCATGCCGACACCCGAGGTGGCGTCGGCACTTGAGCGCACCCTGCGCACGGCGAACGAGGCAGCGAACTGGCTCTCCGGCCAGGCCCATGGGCGGGGCGAGTTCTCCCGCAAGGCGTTGCAGGGCTTCGCCTATCGCGACCTGAAGGGCCGGGGCCTGTCGGCTCAGCCCGCGCTTCATGTGCTGCGGAAGGTCGCCGACGCGTACTCGACGCTCAAGGCGAACATCCGCAACGGGAACCTCGGCAAGCCCGGCAGTAAGCGCCGGAAGAAGGCCGAGGCGAAGCCGATCACCTTCAGTCCCGGCGCCGCGCAGCCGTATGACGACCGCTGCCTTTCCTGGCAGGTCGATGAGCAGACCGTGTCCATCTGGACGGTGGCCGGACGCCTGCGGGGCGTGCGGTTCGCTTGTTCCGGGCAGGCTCGCAAGCTGCTGGCCGAGCACCGCAAGGGCGAGTCCGACCTCGTCCACCGCGACGGCATGTGGTTCCTCATCGCCACATGCGAGGTCCCCGAGGCCGACCGGTACGAGCCGGACGGCTTCCTCGGCGTGGACCTCGGCATCGTCAACATCGCCACCACCTCCGACGGGAAGATCCATGCCGGAAGCGAGCTGAACCGCTACCGCAGGCGGCAACTCGCTTTGCGGGCCAAGCTCCAGAAGAAGGGCACCAAGTCCGCCAAGCGCGTGCTCAAGCGGCAGCGCCGCAAGGAGCGGCGCAAGGCAACCGAGACCAACCACATCATCTCGAAGCGCATCGTGACCGAGGCTGAACGCACCGGGCGCGGGATCGGCATGGAAGGCCTCGCCGGTATCCGCACCCGGGTACGGCTCCGCAAGCCCCAACGGGTCGCGCTGCACTCCTGGGCCTTCGCCCAGCTCGGACAGTTCGTGGAGTACAAAGCGCGCCGCGCCGGGGTTCCCGTCCTGTTCGTCGACCCCGCCTGCACCTCCCGCATGTGCGCGGAGTGCGGGCACACGGACAAGCTGAACCGTGTCTCTCAGGGACGGTTCGCGTGCCGGTCGTGCGGATTCGTTGATCACGCAGACCGCAATGCCTCCCGCAACATCCGCGCCCGTGCGTGGAAGCTGTGGCGAAGCGGGGCGGAGTCACACGCCCCTGCACCCGCTCAGGGTGCTGGACGGAGGAGAAAACCCAGCAGCCAGTTGGGCTCTACCTCCAAGCCCGGCCCTTCAGGGCCGGGTAGTTGACCGCCCACATCGTCGGCCCGATCACGGTGACCCACACGTTCCGCTGAACAGGAGAGGGCCGCCCCGCGCATCCCGCGCCGGGGCGGCCCTTCGCGCGTCTCCGTACCGCCGTCAGCCCTTGCTGACCGCCGCCAGGATCTCCGGCAGGCGCCGGTACATGCGTCCCGACATGAGCTTCAGGGCGCCCCAGAGGAGGAGGGCCCCGTAGGTGACGCCCAGGGGGAGCAGGAGCCACAGCATGCCGTGGTGGTCGGTGACGCGGAGCCCGACCAGGAGGGCGATCAGCGGGGCGCACAGCAGCGGGCCGCCGAACATGCCGCCGAAGATCGCGGCGATCGCCATGCCGCCCTGGCCCGGTGCCACGTTGCGGCGCGAGTCCTGGGGGATCGAGTACGGGTACCTCACCGAGGCGACCACGCCGAGCGCCAGCATCGCGCCGAGCAGGGCGAAGGCCAGGCCGAAGACCTCCGGGAGCTGCGACCAGCCGCCCGTCACCGCGGCCGTGCCCAGGGCCACCACCACCGTGAACGGGACCGTGATCGCGATCATCACGTACGCCCGGTCGCGGAGTTCCGCGTACGCGTCCGCCGGGGACGAGATCGTCTGCGCCACCATCCAGAACGCCGACGAGTCCTGGCCGAACTGGTTGAACATCTGCACGCCCAGCATCCCGGACGCGAAGCACGCCCAGTAGACCGAGCCGGCCTCCTGGAAGGCGTTGAACATCGGGACGAGGGCGCCGATCGCCAGCGCCGACACCCACGCGGCCTTCGTCTTCGGGTCGCGCCAGATGTAGCGGAAGCAACGTTCCATCACCGCGCCGGTACGGCCGCCGGGCAGCAGCCGGGCCACCGGGCCGCGGCCCCGCGCCGGGTCCCGGACCGTGTCAGGGGCGGCGCCGACGGTCGAACCGTCCGGCTCGACCATCAGCCGCACCAGGCTCCGGCGCCACCACCACAGCAGCACCACGAGCAGCGCCACCGACGGCAGCAGGCGTGCCACGGCGAGGACGAGGTCACCGTCCGCCGCCGACCGCACGGCGGCCACCGCGGAGGCCGGCGGCAGCCAGCCCACCACCGCCGCCGCCGTGTCGAGCACCGACAGGTCCTTCGCGCGGCCCAGCGCCTGGGCGCCGAAGTTGACGGCCTGGATGCCCAGGGCGATCAGCAGGCCGCTCAGCAGGGCCATGTCCCGGCCCTTGCGGGAGGACAGCAGCCGGACGTTGGCCGTGGCGATCGCCCGGGACAGCGCCACGCACACCAGGAGCACCAGCGGCACCGCGAGCACCGCAAGCACCGTCGCCGCGGCGCCGTGCGCCACCGCGGCGACCGCGCCGACCGCCAGGCAGAGCGTGAACAGCGGGCCGATGCCCACGAGGGAGGCCACGAGCAGCGCCCGTACCAGCGGCTGCGGCCGCAGCGGCAGCATCACCAGGCGGGACGGGTCCAGCGTCTCGTCGCCGCTCGGCAGGAACAGCGGCATCACCGCCCAGCCGGCGCCGAAGACGCCGACCGTGAGGACCGCGACCGCTCCGGCCGCCGCGTGGCCGCGCAGCAGCAGGAAGCCGAGCACCATGAAGGCGGCGATCAGCATCACCACGACCAGGGAGGCGACGAACGCGGCGGTGCGGCCGCCGGACTGCCGCAGGCCGTTGCGCATCAGCGACAGCTTCAGGCGGACGAAGATCGGGGTGAGCGGGACCGGGGCGGCCGTGTCGTCGGCCGTCGTCGGCGTGGCCGGTGTCGTCGGCGTCGTCGGTGCCGTCATCGGGGCTCGCCCTTGCCGCCCAGCCAGTCCAGCGAATCGCCCGCCGCCGCCCGGCCGTTCGCGCCCACCAGCTCCAGGAACGCCTCCTGGAGGGTCGGCGCCGAGCCCTTCACCTCCGCCAGCGGGCCCTGTGCGCGGATCCGGCCGCCGGCCATCACCGCGACCCAGTCGCACAGCGACTCCACCAACTCCATGACGTGGCTGGAGAAGACGACGGTCGCGCCGGAGGTCGTGTACCGCTCCAGGACGCCGCGGATGGTCTGCGCCGACACCGGGTCGACGCCCTCGAAGGGCTCGTCGAGGAAGAGCACGTCCGGGTTGTGCAGCAGCGCCGCCGCCAGACCGATCTTCTTCCGCATGCCGGTCGAGTAGTCGACGACCAGCTTGTGCTGCGAACCGGCCAGGTCGAGGACGTCGAGCAGCTGGGTGGCCCGCTTGTCGACCTCCGCGCCGGGCAGTCCCCTCAACCGGCCGCTGTACGCGAGGAGTTCGCGGCCCGAGAGCCGCTCGAAGAGCCGCAGCCCCTCCGGCAGGATGCCGATCCGCGCCTTCACCTGCGCGACCGACTCCGGGTCGCGCCACACGTCGTGGCCGGCCACGCGGATCCGGCCGGCGTCCGGCCGCAGCAGGCCGGTGATCATGGAGAGGGTGGTGGTCTTGCCGGCGCCGTTGGGGCCGACGAGGCCGATGAACTTCCCCGCGGGCAGCACCAGATCGATCCCGTTCACCGCGATCTGCTGCCCGAACCGCTTCCACACCCCCTCCACCTGCACGGCGGGCGTCGCACCGGATGGTTCCGGTGCGACGCCCGCCGCTTCGTACGTCCCGTCGAATGCCTGGTCAGGCATGATCCGTCAACCCTTCGGTTGTCCCCGTACGGCGTTGTGCACGCCTTTTGAGCCACCTTAAAGGGGCGGCCGGGGAAAACCCCAGGTCACTGACGGCGGGACCCGGTTATCGCAAGGGGCCTGGTCACTGGCGGCGGGCCCGGGACTCCGCGGCCTCCCGCCCGCAGGCGTACGCGAGCGCGCTGATCAGTTCCTCCGCGTCCGGCAGCCAGCGGTTGGCGGGGGTGGGGCGCCGGGCCCACTGGACCGCGCCCCGGCCGCCGATCCGGGTGGGCGGCGCCGCCACGTAATGCCCCTCCCCGCGCGTGGCGAGGTCGAGGGAGGCCGGGGTCCAGCCCAGCTTGCGGATCAGGTCGGGGACCTTCGCCGAGGCGCCGGGCAGCACGAAGAAGAACATCCGGCGGTCCGGCGTGCAGGTCACGGGGCCGAGCGTCAGCTCCATGCGCTCCATCCGGGCGAGCGCCAGGAAACCGGCCGCCTCGGGCACCTCGATCGCGTCGAAGGTGCGGCCGGTGGGGAGGAGGATCGAGGACTTCGGCTGCTTCGACCACATGCGGCGGGCGCCCACCGCGCTCCCCGTGGCCAGCGTCGACCAGTCGGGTTTCACGGCGTGGGCGCCCGGCAGGGGGCAGTCGGCGGCGCCGCAGGAGCAGTGCTCCCGGCCGTCGACGGCTTCCAGCCAGGTCCCCGGGAAAACGTCCCAGTGCCGCTCTTCCGCATACCGCACGGCGCTGTCGAGCAGCTGCTCCCCTCGCTGCTTGGGGATCTGTGCGTCTTCCGTCGTGACTCCGATGGTCTCATCCACGGTGAAGACAACTGCGCCCGTCACCTGGGGTTACGGGCGCGGCGGCGCCGGGTGTGAGGCATCGATCCTGCATGCGGGGCGCATGGGTGCACGCGCGGGGGCGCGCGGGGGACGGGGGAGCGGGGGAGGGGTACGGAAAGGGCGGGGGAGCGGACACGGGACGGGCCGGGAGGGGGGGAGTCGCGGCCGTCGACCGACGTGTCCGGTTTCGCGTGTTCACATCGGCATTGACCGGATATCCGCCGGGCAGTGATCAGTCCGTGTCCGTCCATGTTCCGTGTTCCGTGTCCCGTCTGGGGGTTCACTCATGGCAGCCAGGCCGCTCGTGCCGCGACAGCCCAACGAAAGGCTCCAGGCGCTCATCCAGGAGGCCGCGTGTTCCCACGCGGGCCTCGCCCGCAGGGTCAACATGGTCGGCGCGGAGCGCGGACTCGACCTGCGGTACGACAAGACCTCGGTGGCGCGCTGGCTGCGCGGGCAGCAGCCGCGCGGCCGGGCGCCCGGCATCATCGCGGAGGCGATCGGCCGCAAGCTCGGGCGCACGGTGACGATCGACGAGGTGGGGATGGCCAACGGCCGGAACCTCGCGGCGGGCGTCGGCCTCCAGTTCGCGCCGACCGTGCCCGACGCGATCGAGCAGGTCTGCGAGCTGTACCGGAGCGACGTGGGCCGCCGCGAGTTCCTCACCGGGTCCGCGGTCGCGGCCTCCGCGCTTGTGGAGCCCAGCAGGGACTGGCTGATCGGCGGCGTGGACGCGCAGGTGGCGCGGACGACCGGGGCCAGGGTCGGCCGTTCGGACGTGGTGGCGGTACGGGAGACGACGGCGGCGCTCGTCGAGCTCGACCGGCGCTTCGGCGGCGGGCACATCCGCCCGGTGGTGGTCCACTACCTCGACAGCGTGGTCTCCGGGATGCTGTCCGGCTCCTACCGGGAGTCGGTGGGCCGGGAGTTGTTCGGCGCGGCGGCCCGGCTGACCGAGCTGGCCGGGTACATGGCGGTGGACACCGGTGAACCGGGCCTGGCCCAGCGGTACTACATCCAGGCGCTGCGGCTCGCGCAGGCCGCGGGCGACCGGGGCTACGGCGGCTACGTGCTCGCCGCGTCGATGAGCCACCTGGCGGCGGAGCTGGGGAACCCGCGGGAGATCGCCCAGTTGGCGCGGGCCGCGCAGGAGGGGACCCGGGGCGGGGTGCCGCCGCGCGCGGAGGCGATGTTCCTGGCGGCGGAGGCGCGCGGGCACGCCCTGCTCGGGGACGTCGGCGCCTTCGAGTCGGCGGCGGGACGTGCCGTACGCGCGCTGGAGGCGGCCGATCCGGAGTCGGGCGACGACCCGGCGTGGATCGCCCACTTCGACGGGGCGTACCTCGCCGACGAACTTGCCCACTGCTACCGGGACCTGGGCTGGGCGGAGGCCGCGGCGCAGGCGGCGGAGGAGGCCCTCGCCGGGCATCCGGAGGGGCGGGCGCGGCGGCGCGGGATCGGGCTCGCGCTGCTCGCGGCGGCCCAGGTGCAGCAGCGGGAGATCGAGGAGGCGTGCCGGACGGGCACGCGCGCGCTCGAACTCCTCGGCACGCTGCGGTCGTCGCGGGGTGCGGAGTACCTGGAGGACCTGAGGGACCGCCTGGAGCCGTTCGCGGGCGAGGCGGTGGTGCGGGAGTTCGAGGCGCGGTTCGAGGCGGGCGTGGCCTGAGCGGACGGTTCCGGGGCCGGTCCCGTTCCGTACGAAGGGTGTTACCGGGCTCACACGCGTGTGCGGAGCCACGGGCGCAGCCGGTAGCGTGAGCCGACGATTCCATAGGTTTATCGGTAGGAGTCCCGGTGACGCAGAACGGACAGGGTCCGGAGCAGGGGGGCGCGCAGGCGTGGGGCGGCGCCTGGGGGCCCGCCGGCGGTCCGCCGCAGCCGGGCGGACAGCCGCTGCCGCCCGCGCAGCCGCTGCCCCCGGAGGCGCCGCCCGCCGGTGACCTCCAGGCCACGCAGTACATCGCACCGGTCCCGCCGCAGGGCGGCGCCGGGGCGATGCCTCCCGCCGGTCCGCCGGCCGGCTACGGCTACCCGCCGCCCGCGGCCCCGCCCATGGGCCCGCCCGCCGGGTACGGCTACCCGCCGCCGGTCGCCGACCTCCAGGCCACCCAGCACATGGCGCCGATCCCGCCGCAGGGCGGGGCGGGCGCCGGGGGCCAGACCCAGTTCCTGGGCACCGGCCGCCTGCCGCAGCAGCCTCCCGCCCCGGCCGGCGCCTCGGACGCGACCCAGTACATCGCCCCCGTACCGGGTGGTCCCATACCGGGTGGTCCCGTGCCCGGTGGTCCGGTGCCGGGTGGTCCGGTGCCCGGCGGTCCCGTGCCGTCGCAGCCGCCCGCCGAGTTCGACAGCCTGTTCCGGGACTCGGCGCCCGCGCAGCCCGCGCCCCCCGCGTACCAGCAGCCGGCGCCCGCCCCGTACCCGCCGCAGCACCAGCAGCCCCACCAGCCTCCCCAGCAGCAGTACGGCTACCAGGCGCCCGGCGGCTACCAGCAGGGCGGGCACGACGCCTACGACGACTACTACGCCGACGAGCCCGCGCCGCGCCGGAAGTCGCCGGTCGCGCTGATCGCGGCCGTGGTCGTGGGCTGCGCGGCCGTCGGGCTCACCGTGGGCGCCATGCTCAGCGGCGGTGACGACGACGAGAAGACCCCGACGGCCGGGCAGAGCGCGCCGCCGAGCTCGCAGGCCCCCGCGCCGAGCGACGGCGCCTCCGAGACGCCGGAGGAGAAGAAGCCCGACCCGGCCGAGCCGCAGGCGAAGGAGCTGGACAAGCTGCTCGCCACCAGCAACAGCAGCCGGGACACGGTGATCAGCTCCGTCGAGCTGATCAAGCAGTGCAAGGACCTCGACAAGGCGGCCGCCGACCTGCGCGGCGCGGCCCAGCAGCGCCGGGGCCTGGTGACCAGGCTCCAGGCCCTCAGCGTGGACAAGATCCCGAACAACGCGGCGCTGACGTCGGCCCTCACGCGCGCGTGGCAGGCGTCGGCCTCGGCCGACGACCACTACGCGGCCTGGGCCGTCCAGGTGAAGAAGGACAAGAAGGCCTGCAAGGACGGCCAGGCCAAGTCGACCAACCACTTCCAGGCGGCCAACAACAAGAGCGGCGAGGCGACCACGGCCAAGAAGGAGGCGGCCAAGCTGTGGAACCCGACCGCCGACAAGTACGGCCTCGACCGGCGGGGCGCCACCCAGCTGTAGGCGGCGGCCCCGCCGGGCCCAGGTGGGTCAGCCGCCTGCGGTGACGGTCGGGCCGACGTCGACGAAGCCCGGCTTCTGGGCCACGAGGCGGCCCTTGCGGACCACCTGGAACGTCACCTCGTGGTTGACGATCCGGGGGAAGGCGGGGGCGCCGAGCAGGTCCTCGTACATCCAGCGCAGCGGCGGGGTGAGGCCGCCGGTGTCCACGCGGGTGCCGCGGTCGAGGGCGTCGGTGATGCGGGAGGCGGTGACCGTGTCGGTGTCGAGGGACTCGATGACCTCCTTGAGGACCGTGTAGGCGATCCAGGTGGTCTGCACGCCGGTGTCGGTCGGGTCGACCCGGTTGTCGGCGAAGGCGTGCTCCTTGATGACCTTCCGCATCGGCTCCCAGCTCTTGTCGTCGGCCTCCGGGTACCAGCCGGTGACGAAGGCGCCCTCGAAGGGGCTGCGGGCGCCGCCGGTGCGGTCGATGACGGGCTGGCCGACGCTGCCGAGGACGGACGAGATCCGCACGCGGTCGCCCTCGCCCTCCGCCTGGGCGCCGCCGGTGGCCTCGGGGAGCCGCCGGAAGGAGTCGAAGAAGGTCTGGGTGCGCTCGCCGAGGACGGCGGCGACGCAGCCGTTCTCCGAACCCGCCTTCTCCCGGGCGTGGCTGGCCTGGTCGGCGTACTCGGTGGCGTCCTCGACCGCCGGGATGTCGACGGCGCCGCGCTTGGCCGCCTTCTTCAGTCCGGCGTCGAGGAGCTTGGGCAGCCGGTCGCCGGCGAGGGTGTCGGGGCGGACGAGGGAGACCTTGCGGCAGGACTCGGCGAGCTGCATGCCGTGTCCGGCGATCAGGGCGGCCAGGCCGCCGTTGACGGGGTACGAGAGGGGGCTGGAGAACTCGTCGTCGGTGAGGCCGTAGCCGCCGATGTACGGGATGCCCGCCGCTTCGAGCGGGGCCATGAAGGCGCGGCCGTTCTGGCTGTACGAGCCCACCACGGCGACCGCCTTCTCGCGGACCGCGCGGCGGGCGCAGGCGGCGGCGCCGGAGGGGGTGTTCTGCTCGTTGCAGGTGAGGACACGGAGTTCGTGGCCGTCTATGCCGCCCTGGGCGTTCACCCAGCGGGCGTACGCCTGGGCCATGGCGGGCATGCCGGGCATGTTGGTCGCGCGTGTCTCGTCGGGGGCCCAGGTCATCACCGTGACGGGCTCCCTGGAGCCCCCCGTGGCACCAGGGAGCACGCCACACCCGGTGAGGATCGACGCGCCGACCGCCGCGGCGGTGACGGACGCGAGAAGTGAGGACAGTCGCCTACCGGTCATGTGCATGAACCCTTCCGCGCCCGAGGTAACGCGGGAGTGTGCACTGCTCAACGGAGGGTGACGCGAAGGTGAATTACGGGGGTCGCGGGGCGTAAGAGGAGGGTGTGACTCCGCTTGTCGGTGGGGAACCGTACGATCGGACGATGTCCAGTTCCGCCCCCGGTTCCGCCCCTGGTGCCGCCTCCGGTCCCGCCGCCGGTTCCGTCCCCGCTCAGGTCACCCCTTCCCGTCGCGGCCGTCGCTCCTCCACCATGGGCGGCATGCCGCTCAACGACATGCCGTGGTGGCGCTGGCGCGCCAACGTGCGCTCCGCGCTGCACATGCTCTCCGATCCCGGGTTCCACCACTCCGTATGGCTCGCGGGCCACGAGGGGTACGGAGACGTCACCGACGCCGTCTACCGGCTCGTCGAGGAAACCTGGCTCGACAACTGGTCCGCGGAGAAGTACGTCGGCGCGATCTTCCGGGACTCCGGCGAGGCACAGCTCGTGGACGTCGCCGTCCTCAGGGTGCTGCGGATCCTGCACCAGGTCGGCCCCGACGCGCCCGTCTCCGCCTACCTGGAGCACCCCGGCTGGCCCGAGGCCGTCCAGGCGGCGCGCGAGGCGCACGTCCGGCTCGCGACCGCCGACGGGGACGACCCGGACGCGCCGCCGCACTCCCTGGAGGCGCTGCGGATCCTCACGCGCGCGTGAGGATCCGTTCGGGACCGGTCCGGTGGACGGACGGGGTGGGGCGCGGACGCCGCGGTGTGGCACGCTGTTGCGATGACCGACCAGTACGTCCTCACCATCTCGTGCCCGGACAAGCAGGGCATCGTGCACGCCGTGTCGAGCTACCTCTTCATCACGGGATGCAACATCGAGGACAGCCAGCAGTTCGGAGACCGTGACACCGGACTCTTCTTCATGCGGGTGCACTTCTCGGCCGAGGCGCCGGTGACCGTGGAGAAACTGCGGGCGAGCTTCGCGGCGGTGGGCGACTCCTTCCAGATGGACTGGCAGATCCACCGCGCCGACGAGCGCATGCGGGTCGTGCTGATGGTCTCGAAGTTCGGCCACTGCCTGAACGACCTCCTCTTCCGGTCCCGGATCGGGGCGCTGCCGGTCGAGATCGTCGCCGTCGTCTCCAACCACACCGACTTCGCCGAGCTCGTCGCCTCGTACGACATCCCCTTCCGCCACATCCCCGTGACGAAGGAGACCAAGCCGGCGGCGGAGGCGGAGCTGCTGGCGCTCGTCGAGGAGGAGAAGGTCGAACTGGTCGTCCTCGCCCGCTACATGCAGGTCCTCTCCGACGACCTCTGCAAGCGGCTGTCCGGCCGGATCATCAACATCCACCACTCCTTCCTGCCGAGCTTCAAGGGCGCCAAGCCGTACCACCAGGCGCACGCCCGCGGCGTGAAGCTGATCGGCGCGACGGCGCACTACGTGACGGCGGACCTCGACGAGGGCCCGATCATCGAGCAGGAGGTCGAGCGGGTGGGCCACGAGGTGACGCCGGAGCAGCTGGTGGCGATCGGCCGCGACGTGGAGTGCCAGGCACTGGCCCGCGCCGTGAAGTGGCACGCCGAGCGCCGCATCCTCCTCAACGGCCGCCGCACGGTCGTCTTCGCGTAGCCCTGCGGCGGGCCGCGCCCGGGGCCGCGTCTTCCGTTGCGGGCGCAGCTCACAGGGACGCCGGGCGCGCCCCTACAGGCGGCTCAAGGAGGACGCGGCGGAGAGGACGTCGTGGATGGCTTCTCGGTCGCCGTCTTGGCCGGCCGCCGCTTCCTCGGGGGAGATGTGGCCCGCCACCAGCTGGCAGAACTCGACGCCGTCCATCGCGACCTGCGCCACCGTGTGCTCCGCGGAGCCGAGCGCCGCGGGGGAGTCGAGGGCGATGTACCAGTGGCCGCCGCCCGCTCCCTCCACCTCCAGGTGCAGGGAGCGGCCCGGCGCGCCCGCCGTGACGAGCCGGCGGGGCGGGGCCGCGCGGCCGGTGCGGCGGCGGTGGGCGAGGGCCGCCGGGAGGAGCCGCGCCGCCAGGTCGATCATGCCGTGCAGGTGCGGGCCGCTGGGCGGATCGTAGGGGTACGCCACCGCGTTCGCGATGTCGTCCGCGTGGAGCCAGCATCCGAAGGCCCGCTCCAGGAGCGCGTCCTTCAGGGGGAGGGCGAAGTCGCCGTACGTGACCGTCAGGTTCGACACCCCGCGGCCCGCGAACGACACCGTCCGGATCAGGGCGTGGCTCTGCTCCCGCCACGGCGCCCGCAGTTCCCGGTTCGGCGGCCGGTCGAGGGACCCCCAGAACCGCTCCGTCCGCTCCGTCGGCGTCAGCTCCGGCACGCCGGCGCCGAGCGGGTCGGCGAGTCCCAGGGCGCCCGCCACCAGGCCGTCGACGGCCAGGAGGTGGCCGATCACCCCGGCGACGGTCGACTTCCGCCGCACCGGCCGGTCGTCCTCGTACCACTTGAGCCGCACCGGCGCGTGCCACTCCGACTCGCCGATGTCCCGCAGCAGCGCGTCGAGCCGCGCGGTCTCCGCGTCGTACGGCGTCGCCCACGCGGGCACCGGGATGCGGGCCGGGCGCCGTCCCAGGCAGTTCTCCAGGACCCGCGAGCGCAGCAGCGGGTCGAGGTCCAGGTCCCGCTCCTCGTGCAGCAGCGTCACCGCGTCCCGCAGCCGCAGCGCCTCCTCCGCGCACGGCGCGCACGCCGTCAGGTGCTCCTCCACCGCGCGCGTCTCCGCCCCCGAACACGCCGACAGTGCCCAGGCCCCGAGGAGGGACTTGAGCACGGTGTGGGAGAGGTCGGGCGGCGGGTCCTCCTCAGGGGCCTCCGGAGGGTCCGCCGGTGGGGGCCTGCGAGCCGGGGCCGTCAGGTCCGCGTGGTCGTCCGCCGCCTCCCTCGGGCCCGGTATCCACGGGGCGCGTGCGAGGTCCTCGCCCTCGCCGTTCGCCCCGGTCACAGAACACGTCCGTAGCCGCCCGGCGGAGCGTCCAGCGGGCGGGTGCGGGCCGTGGACAGGAGCTGGAGGCCGAGCCGCAGCCGACGCCGGGCCTCCTCGTGGCTGATCGCCAGGTCGGCGGCGGTCTGGCGGTAGTCCCGCCGCTGGAAGTACGCCAGTTCGAGCGCCTTGCGGAGCGGGGCCGGCATGGAGGTGACGATGTAGTCGGCGCGGGCCGCGACCGAGGCCCGCCGTACCTTCGCCTCCAGCTCCTCCGCCGAGCCGACGCCGGTCTCCGCGTACGCCGTCGCCTCGGCCTCCCGCAGCCGGTGCACGGCCTGGCGCTGGGCCAGCCGGGCCACCCAGGAGCGCAGGCTGCCCTGCCGGGGGTCGTACGTCTCGGGGTTCTCCCAGATGTGGCCGAAGACCTCCCGGGTGACCTGGTCGGCCGCCTGGTCGTCGTCGAGGATCCGGTGGGCGAGGCTGTGCACCAGGGAGGCGAAGCGGTCGTACAGCTCGCCGAGGGCGGCGGCCTCACCGCGTGCGAGCCGCTGCTGCATCCTGCGGTCCCAGCGCGGTGGTGTGTCGTTCGCCATTCGAGCCCTCCGCCTTCCGTTTCCGCGCCTCACCCGATCTCGGTCCCCGTCCGGAACTCCAAAGTAATGCGAGCCGCCGACGGCGCACGCTTGTTTGCCGCAACTTCGCCCTTGACACCAGGACGGATGGTAAGGAAAGCGTCATCCCTCGCCCGGGGGGTTTCGTCCCGGCGGGCCGGGGCAGGCGCCCGTCCGTGACGACGATCGAGGCCGACGAGGCGGACCGCGGCGGATGGACGGTGCTGCGCCTGCGCGGTGAGCTGGACCTGGTGACCTCCCCACAGATAAGGCGACGGGTCCATGACGCCGTCGCCGTCGGCCGGCACGACCTCGTCGTCGATCTCTCCGGGGTCCGGTTCTGCGACTCCAGCGGGGTCGGCGTGCTCGTCGCCGCCCGCCGGCTGCTGCGCTCCTGCGGCGGGCGGCTGCGCCTGGTCCTGCCCGAGCCGGAGGAGTCGCAGGGCCATGTGACGCGGGTCTTCACCGCGCTCGGCGTGACCCGCCTCTTCGACGTGTACGAGGACGTCCCGGCGGCCCTCGCGGGCGAGTCGCCCGTGATCCCGGCCCCCAGGGCGACCGAGGGGCCGGCCGTCAGTCCGCCGCCGGCCCCGTCGGCCCCGTCCTCTTCGTTTCCCCGAACCGCTCCCTGAGCTTGTACTTGAGGACCTTCCGCAGCGTCTCGTTGCGCGGCAGGGCCTCCACCACCTCAAGCTGCTCCGGCAGCTTGTGGACGGAGAGCCCGGCCGCGCGGAGGAAAGCGGTCAGCCCCTCCAAGGTCAGCGGCTCCGCGCCCTCGGGCTGTTCGACGACGGCGCAGACCCGCTCGCCGCGTTCGGCGTCCGGGAGGCCGATGACGGCGGCGTCGCCGACGGCCGGGTGCCCGTGGAGGAGGTCCTCGATCTCCTTGGCCGAGATGTTCTCCCCTTTGCGGATGATGATGTCCTTCACACGACCGGTCAGGACGAGGTGCCCGCTCGGCGTCAGGTGCCCGAGGTCGCCGGTGACGAGGAAGCCGTCCTCGTCGAAGGCGGCGGCGGTCTGCTCCGGGTCGAGGTAGCCGCGGCAGACGGCCTCGCCCCGGAGCCGTATCCCGCCGTCGTCGGCGATCCGGATCTCCATGCCCGCGGGCGGCCGGCCCTCGGTGGTGGCGAGGTTCTCGGCGGTGTCCTCCGGGTCGCCCATGGTGATCATGGGGACCTCGGTCATACCGTAGCCGTGGGTGAGCTGACAGCCCAGCTCCTTGCGCACCGCGTGGTAGACCTCGGGCGGCTTGGGCGCCCCGCCGCCCGCGAGGAGCCGCAGGGTGGGGATGACCGGTTCGCCGGGGTTCTTGCGCTGCTCGGCGAGGAACATCGAGTAGAAGGCGGTGGAGCCGCCGGCGACGGTGACCCCGTGCCGCCGGTACTCGGCCAGCGACTCCGGCAGCGCGAACTGCTCCAGCAGCACGGCGGGGAAGCCGTAGAGCAGCAGCATCACCGTGTAGTCGGGCCCGGCGATGTGCGCGTACGGGAAGGCCATCGAGCCGACGTCGGCGGCGGTGGGGCGCAGCGCGTGGGCGAGGCAGGAACCGCCCGCGAGGAGCGAACGGTCGGTGTGCAGGACGCCCTTGGGGTCGGAGGTGGTGCCGGAGGTCCAGTAGATCCAGCGGACGTCGGTGCCGGAGGAGGGCGGCGGGGGGAGGGCGGCCGGGTCGCCGTCGGGCAGGTCCTCGGGGGCGTACGCCTCGAAGATCCCCCGCGCGCCGAGCCGCCGGGCCATCTCCGTGTGGTCGAAGCCGCGCCAGACCCCCGGCACCGCGAAGAACCCGGCCCGGGACTCGCGCAGCGCGAAGCCGACCTCCTTGTCCCGGTAGAAGGGGATGACGGGGCTCTGGACGGCGCCGAGACGGGCGAGCGCGAAGGAGAGCACGGCGGTCTCGATCCGGGTCGGCAGCTGCCAGGCGACGAGGGCGCCGGGCCGGACGCCCCTGGCGTACAGCCCGGCGGCGCACCGCTCGGCGCGCTCGCGCAGACCGCCGAAGGTGAGGACGCGGTCCTCCTGGAGGAGGACGGGCCGGTCGGGTGTGAGGGCGGCGCGGCGCTCGACGAGCTCCCAGAGGGTGCGGGACTCGCCCAGTTCCAGGGCCTGAGCCAGGGCCTGCGCCTGTTCGGTTTCGGTCGCGGTCACCAGGGCCTCCATTGCTGACGAAGCGTCAGATCGTGCGGAGAGCGTAGAGGGGCGGTCCTTGTCGGTCCAGACCCTCGGGGCTAGCGTCTCTGATCAGCTGCGTGATCCCTTGTGAACCGTCGGGTCCGGTACGGGTTCTGTCCACCTGGGTGGGGAGGCGTGGGCGTGGAGGTGGAATCCGGCGCCCAGGGCTGCTCCTCGTGGCCGGTGTCGGCGGGTGGTGGGTGTGCTGATCGTGGCCACGTCCTGGTGCCGGTCGGCTGCGCGGGGCAGTCGAGACCGGTCCGTCGGTGCGTGTCCCTCCGGACGCCGGCCGGCGGGGCCGCATGAGGGGCCCGCCGGGGAGGGAGCCCCGCGTCGCCTGGGCGCGGGGCGGTGGGTGCGCGGCCGGGTCGGGCCGGTCTTGGACCGGCCCGACCCGGCGGTTCTCGGGGTGGTGGTGAGGACGGCTGCGGTTTCGAGCCGGTCGACCACCGTGCGGATCACCATGATGCCGCTGGTGCGGTCGGTGGTGGTCTTGGTCTGGTGGGTCAGGCCGCGGGCGGCGATGCGGCGCCAGGCGCCCTGGTCCCGGTCGCCCTGCCACCCGCAGCCGGGCTGGGGGCAGAGGGCCCATTTCCAGCCCGGCACGGTGGGCCGGTCGGGGGCCTTGCGGTGCCGCAGCGGGGCCAGGCAGTGCGGGCAGTGCTTCGAGGTGTTCCTGGCGGGGACGGTGACCACGGCGATCCCCGCCTCGGCGGCCAGGTGCCGCATCCGGTCGGCGATCTTCCCGCGCACGGTCTGCGAGAGGCGGGTGTTGTGGGTGCGGCCCATGCCGCCGGCTTCCAGGGACCTGAGGTCTTCCAGGTAGATGACCGTGGCCCCGGCCGCGACGGCCTGGTCCACGGCCCAGCGGGCCGCACCCCAGGCGAGGGCGTCGTTGAGGTGCGAGCGCCGCTGCGACACCCGCCGGGTCTCCTCGGCCAGCACCGCGTGCCTGGCGTCCAGGGCGGGGTCGGCGAGCCGGGTGTAGTGGCCGGTCTTGGCGTTGAGGTGCTCGCTGGTGCGGCGCAGCCGGTGCTGTTTGGCCAGGACCCCGGCGGCCCGGAACTGGGCGCCGGCGCCGAGGGCGGTGAGGGTGCCGTCGGCGTGCAGCCGGACCGCGCCCGCACTGAGCAGGGTGTTGAGGCCCCAGTCCACCCCGAGTGCCACGGTGTGGCCGGTGCGCTTCGTCTTGGGCACGGGGTGGGTGAAGGCCAGATCGGCGCGGACTCTCCCTCCGGTGGGGCGCAGGGTGGGCAGGTGGAGGACCGCGTCCGCCGGGATGGTGGACGGCAGCGCGATGGGGCAGGCCACCCAGGTCCAGTCCGCGTAGCTGCGCGGGTCGGGGCGCACGGGCAGCTGAAGGCGCAGCAGCGCCCGGCGCCTGTCGTCGGAGCGTTCGAGGGCGGCCTGCTGGCCGTCGCACGCGGAAAGAAGCAGCATCCGCGCCGCACCCGGCGAGGGTTCCAGCTCGAACACACCGGCCGGAAGACGCCCGTGCTGGCGCGCGTACGCGGCGACCTGCCGGGTGCGAGAGCGGATCACGCCGGAGGGCAGGTGCTCCCCGCCGGGGATCGCGGCGCGTACCTGGTCCCACTCCTCGCGGGTGCGTTTGTCCGGGGCGGCGGGCCAGGCCGCAAGCACCCCGGCCACCAGATCGGCGCGCCATTTCACCGACCGCAGGACCCGGCCCGCCTGCTCCTGGGCCATCCGCACGATCCGGTCGTTCACCCGCACCCCGCCCGGCGGGGCCACACTCCAGCCCAGGCGCCGCAGCGCCATCCACGCCTGCGACGGCAGGCTGCGTCCGCCACCGTCCACGCCGGAGGCCAGCGCATCGACGTCGGCGGCGTTCCAGTGCCCGGACAGCAGCGCACCGGTCATCCCGGTCACCAGGTCGGCGCACCAGCCGACCCGCTCGGTGAGAACGGCCGCGGTGAGGACCTCCCCGGTCTTCTCGTCCACACCCGCCCGGAGCAGGACGGGTGCGCAGGCGGTACGGGCAGACTCCCCCGCGCCCAGCGGCAGCCTCCGGCCCACCGGCACCCCTCCCCTCACTCCTGGTGCTGTCATCCGATCAACGACACCACCACAGAAAGGTCACGCGTACGGCCAGCGAACCCGTGAGCGAACTGAAAGTGACGGCTCATTAGGCAAGCACTACCGGCACCCGGGGAAACGCGTTAGCTTGACTCCATCAGGATCTGACGATCCATCAGATAAGTGGAGGGGTCATGACCGAACTGCCCCGCATCATCAGCGTCGACGACCACGTGATCGAGCCCGCCCACCTGTTCGACACCTGGCTGCCCGCGAAGTACCGCGACCGGGGACCCAAGCCCCTCACCGCCGGGATCGGGCAGCTCGCCTACGTCGGCGGGAAGTACCGGATCACCATGGACCCGGACGGGCCCCCGACCGACTGGTGGATCTACGAGGACCTCAGGTTCCCGTACAAGCGGAACATCGCCGCCGTCGGCTTCGACCGGGACGACATGACCCTGGAGGGCATCACCCGCGAGGAGATGCGGCGCGGCTGCTGGGACCCCAAGGCGCGCCTCGCCGACATGGACCTCAACCACGTCGAGGCGTCCCTCTGCTTCCCGACCTTCCCGCGCTTCTGCGGGCAGACCTTCGCCGAGGCCGAGGACAAGGAGGTCGCCCTCGCGTGCGTGCGCGCGTACAACGACTGGATGGTGGAGGAGTGGTGCGGCGACAGCGGCGGCCGGCTCATCCCGCTCTGCATCATCCCGCTCTGGGACATCGGCCTCGCCGTCGCCGAGATCCGGCGGAACGCCGCCCGCGGGGTGAAGGCCGTGACCTTCTCCGAGATCCCCACCCACCTCGGCCTTCCGTCGATCCACTCCGGCTACTGGGACCCGTTCTTCGCCGTCTGCCAGGAGACCGGCACGGTCGTCAACATGCACATCGGCTCCAGCAGCCAGATGCCGGCCGCGTCCCCCGACGCCCCGCCCGCCGTCCAGGCCAGCCTCAGCTTCAACAACGCGATGGCCTCGATGATGGACTTCCTCTTCTCCGGGGTCCTGGTCAGGTTCCCCCGGCTCAAGCTCGCCTACAGCGAGGGCCAGATGGGGTGGATCCCGTACGCCCTCGAACGCGCCGACGACGTGTGGGAGGAGCACCGCGCGTGGGGCGGGGTCCGCGACCTGATCCCCGAGCCGCCGTCGACGTACTACTACCGGCAGATCTTCTGCTGCTTCTTCCGCGACAAGCACGGCATCGCGTCCCTGGACGTCGTCGGCCGGGACAACGCCACCTTCGAGACCGACTACCCGCACGTCGACTCGACCTTCCCGCACACCAGGGAGGTCGCCCTCGACCACGTCCAGGGCCTCGACGACGAGACCGTCTACAAGCTGATGCGCGGCAACGCCATCCGGATGCTCGACCTCGACCTCGACCGGGGCATCGTCTGATGGACCTCTCCCACACCGCCGAGGAGGAGGAGTTCCGGGCCCGGCTGCGGGAGTGGCTCGCCGCCGAGCTGCCCGCGCTGCCGCCCCGGCCCGACCCGCTCGACTGGCCGGGCCGGAGGGCGTACGACTGCGGCTGGCAGCGGCGCCTGTACGACGCCGGGTACGGGCACGTGCACTGGGACGCCTCGCCGACCCAGCGGCTGATCTTCCTGGAGGAGACCGAGCGGGCCGGCGCGCCCTACGTCGGCGCCAACTTCGTCGGCCTCCTGCACGCCGGGCCCACCATCGACGCCGAGGGCACGCCGGAGCAGCGGGAGCGGTGGCTGGAGCCGGTCCTGCGCGGCGACGAGGTCTGGTGCCAGGGGTTCAGCGAGCCCGATGCCGGCTCCGATCTCGCCTCCCTGCGGACCAGGGCCGTACGGGACGGGGACGCGTACGTCGTCACCGGGCAGAAGATCTGGACTTCGCACGCCGAGGTCGCCGACTGGTGCGAACTCCTCGTACGGACGGACCCCGAGGCGCCCCGGCACCGGGGGATCAGCTGGCTGGCGCTGCCCATGGACGCGCCGGGCGTCACCGTCCGCCCGCTGCGGACCCTCGCCGGGTCGGCCGAGTTCGCCGAACTCTTCCTCGACGAGGTGCGGGTGCCGGTCGCGAACCGGGTCGGGGAGGAGAACGACGGCTGGCGGGTCACCATGGTGACCCTGTCGTTCGAACGCGGCACCGCCTTCGTCGGCGAGGTCGTCGCCTGCCGCCGCCTCCTCGGCGAACTCGCCCGTACGGCACGGGAGAACGGCCGCTGGGACGACCCGGCCCTGCGCCGCCGCCTCGGCAGGCTCGCCGCCACGTTCCAGGCCCTGTGGCGGCTCACCCAGCGGAACGTCAGCGAGGCGCAGGCCACCGGCGGCGTCCCCGGCACCGGCGGCTCCGTCTTCAAGCTGCACTACTCGCACGCCCGCCAGGAGCTGTACGACACCGCCGCCGACGTCCTCGGCCCCGACGCGCTCGACCTCGACCGGGAGTGGAACCTCGACCGGCTCTCCTCCCTCTCGTACACGATCGCCGCCGGCACCAGCCAGATCCAGCGCAACATCGTCGCCGAGCGCGTCCTCGGCCTCCCGAAGGGACGGTGAGCCGGACCGTGGACTTCCGACTGAGCGAGGACCAGCGCGCGTTGCGGCGGGGGGTACGGGAACTGCTCGCCGGGCGCTTCGGACGCGAGGCCCTGCGGGCGGCCGTCGACGACCCCGGGCGGCTCGACCGGCAGTTGTGGAAGGAGCTGGGGGAGACGGGGGTCTTCGCGCTGCGGCTGCCGGAGGAGGAGGGCGGGGTGGGGCTCGGGCTGCCGGAGGCGGCGCTCGTCTTCGAGGAGGTGGGGCGGGCGTTGGTGCCGGGGCCGCTGGTCGCCACGCACGTGGCGGCGGGGTACGTGGAGGGGGCGGCGGAGGGCCGTACGGTGGTGACCGAGGTGTCTCCCGAGGGCCTTGTCCCCTGGCTGGACGCCGCCGACGTGGTGCTCGGGCCCGCCGGGGGCGCGGTTTCGGTGCGGTCGGTGGATCCGCTCACGCCGCTTCATCGAGTGCCCGGCACCGGGGGGCACGTGCCGGAGGCCGTACTCCTTACCGCCGCCGAGCAGGTCGGTTCGGCGGCCTGGTGCACCGATGCGGCTGTGGCGTACGCCCGGCAGCGCGAGCAGTTCGGGCAGGTCATCGGCGGCTTCCAGGCGGTGAAGCACCTCTGTGCGGGGATGCTGGTGCGGACCGAGCTGGCGCGGGCCGCCGTGCACGCCGCCGCCGTCACCGCCGATCCCGTCGAGATCGCGGGCGCCAAGCTGCTCGCCGACGAGGCGGCCGTCGCGAACGCCCGGGACTGCCTCCAGGTGCACGGCGGCATGGGGTTCACGTGGGAGGCGGACGTCCATCTGCACCTGAAGCGGGCCTGGGTGCGGGCCGCGCTCGTGCTGCCGGGGGACCGGGCGGCGGAGGAGGTGGCGGCGGCGCTCTGAGGAGGTCGCCTCACGCCCGAACTGGTGACGGAGCGTGTTCGATTCGGGGTGGAATGTCGATATCGGGTTGTGTCCTTCAGGAGGGTTGTCGCGGAGTGGGAGCGGTCCCCGCTCCGGTACTCTCCGAGAGATGCGAGTGCTTGCGAGCCCGGATCGCGCCCTGCGTTCGACTCCCCGCCGCGTGCGTCGCACAGTATGGACCATGCGTACTCCTTCGCGCTGGAATATGCCCGAAGCGCTTGTTGCGGTGACTGTACGTCAACCATGCTGTCTCACAAGGGAATCACGTTCCGTAAAGGTGTGTTCGCCGGTTCGGATGGTGTGAACGGTGCAGGTGCTTCAGGTTCAGTTGGAGGTCGGGCCGGACCCGGCGGAGGTGGGGCGTGCGCGCAGGTGGGCCCGGAAACGGCTGGCCGGTTCCGGGATAGGGGACGACGAGCCGCTGGCGGAGACGCTGGTGCTGCTCATCTCCGAGCTGGTGACCAACGCCGTGGTGCACACCGGCTGCCCCGCCGTGCTGCGGATGCTCTTCGCGGCGGAGGGCGGGGTGCGGGTCGAGGTCGCCGACCGCAGCGAGCTGCCGCCCCGGCCCCGGCACGCCGCCGGCGAGGACACCAACGGGCGCGGCCTGGAGCTGGTGGACGGCCTCGCCGACCGGTGGGGCTGGGAGCGCGAGGGGGCCGGGAAGAGCATCTGGTGCGAGGTGGACCGCAGGCCCGCCGAGGCCGCGCCGGCCGGGGGCGTCGGGTCGCCCGGCCGGGTGCACTGTTGACGGTTCGTTCCGTTTTGCCCACCCGGGGTGAGCGATTCGTGGTGAGGGGAGCCGAGGGCCGTGTGCCCTCGGCATGTGCGGGTCGTGGCCGGGTGGCGGCGGACCGTGCCGTGCTCGGGGCGCGCGCGGGCGCGCCGCCACCCGTGCGCACCGCCGGTCGGACTTGCTCAGAAGACCGCGACCGGCGCCACCGGCGTGCCCGTCCCGCCGACGAAGGGTTCCGGCATCGCGGAGAGCAGGAATGCGTAACGGCCTTCTTGTGCACAGGCTGTGGACAGTTCCTCCAGGTTCCAGTTCTGCCCCTGGAGCATCCCCATCTCGACCAGGTCGAGCGCGTGCACGCCCAGCCACAGGTCGTCGATCTCCGGCGGGAAGATCTCGAAGGTGAGGGTGTCGTTGGCGACGGCCGCGACGTCCCGCGCGTGGAACCACTCGGGCGTACGGATCGAGAGGCCGGGCGAGGGGAACGCGTACCCGTGCCTGTCCCCGCCCAGGTACAGCCGCATCTGCCCGGTCCGTACGAGGACGACGTCGCCGGCCCGTACCGTCACCCGCCCGAACTCCGCCGCCTCGTCCAGGTCCTCCGGCGTCACCGCGTGGTCCCCGGGCAGCCGGTCCACCCCCTTCGCCGCCGCCACGTCGAGGAGCACCCCCCGGCTGACGACGTGCCGGGCCGTGTGGATGCCGCTGAAGGCGGCGCGGCCGTGCGGGGTGATCGTGTCGACGGGGCGGCCGTTGTAGATGCGGCCCGAGTGCGAGGCGTGCGGGAGGGCGTCCCAGTGGGTGCCGGCCTGGAGGCCCAGGGTCACGGCGTCGTCGCTGGTGGCGACCGTGCCGGGGCCGAAGAGCTCCTGGTTGACCTGGACCATCACGTGGAGCGGGTTGACCCGGCCGGGGATCATGCCGGTCTGCACGCCGTCCTGCCTCAGCTCGACGGCGAGGGGGACGCGGCGGCCGGTGCGGACGGTGGCGGCGGCCTCCCTGACCACCTCGTCGGAGATCAGGTTCAGGGTCCCGATCTCGTCGTCCCGGCCCCAGCGGCCCCAGTTGTTCACGCGCTTGGCGATCTCGTGGAAAGCGGCGGGGAGGGACATCCGGGCCTCCGGGGTCTTGTCTTCCGGCAACTGACGACCCATAGAATCTAACGGACCGTCAGAAACTGCGGGAAGGGGCCGGAGATGGGGAACTTCTTGGCGGGCAAGGTCGTCGCCGTGACCGGGGCGGGACGCGGCATCGGCCGCGCGGTCGCCCTCGCCTGCGCCGCCGAGGGGGCGAAGGTCGTCGTCAACGACTACGGCGTCTCCATCGAGGGCGGCGAACCGACCTCCCAGGTCGCCGAGGCCGTGGTCAAGGAGATCGAGGCGGCCGGCGGCACGGCCGTCGCCGTCGCCGACGACATCTCCACGATGGCGGGCGGACAGCGGCTCGTGGACGTGGCGCTGTCCGAGTACGGCCGGATCGACGGCGTCGTGTGCGTGGCGGGCATCCTGCGCGAGCGGATGCTCTTCAACATGACCGAGGAGGAGTGGGACCCGGTCGTCGCCACCCACCTGAAGGGCACCTTCACCGTCTTCCGCGCGGCGGCGGCGGTCATGCGGAAGCAGGGCTCGGGGACGCTGATCGGCTTCACCAGCGGCAACCACCAGGGCTCCGTCGCCCAGGCCAACTACTCCGCCGCCAAGGGCGGGATCATCTCGCTCGTCCGCAGCGCGGCCCTCGGCCTCCACAAGTACGGCGTCACCGCGAACGCGGTCGCGCCCGTCGCCCGCACCCGGATGTCCGCCAACGTCCCCATGGAGCTCAAGGAGATCGGCGAGCCGGAGGACGTGGCGGCGCTCGTCGTCTACCTGCTCAGCGACCGGGCCCGCGAGGAGTCGATCACCGGCCAGGTCTACACGATCGCAGGCCCCAAGATCGCGGTCTGGGCGCAGCCGAGGGAGCTGCGGGCCGGATACGCGGAGGGCGGGGCGTGGACGCCGGAGCGGATCGCGGACTTCCTGCCGGGCACGGTCGGCGTGGACCCCATGCCGATGCTGGCCCGCCTGGAGGAGATGGCCCGCGCGGCGGCGGAGGGCTCCCGCCCGAACCGGTGACGGCAAGAGAAGTTTCCAGGAGATCTCCGGAAGGGGGCTGTCGTGCGGGGTGTGGTGTTCGACGGGAAGAACGTCGAGGTCGTCGCGGACCTGGAGGTGAGGGACCCGGGGCCCGGCGAGGTCCTGGTGGGGATACGGGCGGCCGGGCTCTGCCACAGCGACCTGTCCGTCATCGACGGGACCATCCCCTTCCCGCCGCCCGTCGTCCTCGGGCACGAGGGCGCCGGGGTCGTCGAGGGCGTGGGGGAGGGGGTGGTCCATGTCGCCGTCGGCGACCACGTGGCCCTGTCCACGCTCGCCAACTGCGGCGCCTGCCCCGACTGCGACGCCGGCCGGCCCACCATGTGCCGCAAGGCGATCGGCAGGCCGGGCCGCCCGTTCTCACGGCAGGGAAAGCCGCTCTTCCAGTTCGCGTCGAACTCGTCCTTCGCCGAGCGGACGATCGTGAAGGCCGTGCAGGCCGTGAAGATCCCCGACGACGTGCCCTTCCCCTCCGCCGCCCTGCTCGGCTGCGGCGTCCTCACCGGCGTCGGAGCCGTACTCAACCGGGCGAAGGTGGCACGCGGCGACACCGTCGTCGTCATCGGCACCGGCGGGATCGGGCTCAACGTCATCCAGGGCGCCCGGATCGCGGGCGCGCTCACCGTCGTCGCCGTCGACACCAACCCGGCGAAGGAGGAGACGGCCCGCCTCTTCGGCGCCACCCACTTCCTCGGCTCCGCCGACCTCGTACGGGAGGTCCTGCCGGCCGGCGCCGACCACGTCTTCGAGTGCGTCGGCCACACCGGCCTCGTCCGCACCGCGATCGACCTCCTCGACCGGCACGGGCAGGCGGTGCTGCTCGGCATGACCGCGCCGACGGCGGAGGCGAGCTTCCCGCCCGCCGCGATGTTCCTCGACAAGGCGATCCTCGGCTGCCGCTACGGCTCCTCCCGCCCCCAGAAGGACATCCCGCTCTACGCCGAGCTCTACCGCACCGGAGCCCTCCTCCTCGACGAACTCGTCACCGCCGCCTACCCGGTGGAGGAGTTCGCCCGCGCCCGCGAGGACGCGGAGGCGGGAAAGGTGGCGCGGGGCGTGCTCGTCTTCTGAGCGTCGTCCGGACGTCGTTCTCCGGCCGGAACCGGGAGCGCGAGGTGCCGCGTCCGGAGGAGAGAACGCAGACGCCCCCTCGACGTGAAGGAACCCGGATGAGACTTCGCAGGCCGTTGACCCTGGCCGTGCCCCTGGCCCTCGCGTCCCTCCTGGCGGCCGGCTGCGGCGAGACCTCGCGCCCCGCGGACGTCCCGGTGGAGTCGATACCGGAGCCGGCGGAGGAAAGGACCACGGCCGGGGACGACGAGGAGGCGCAGAGGGAGCAGGCTCGGGAGGCCGTGGGCGCGGCCGGGGTGGGCGACCCGGAGTTCGTCGAGTCGGGGGTCGAGCGGGTCACGGACGGCGCGCACGTCCGTGCCGCGCTGAACCAGGGCGAGGCGTACCAGGTCTCCGTGGCCTGCGTCGGCACGGGGACGGTGAAGGTCGTCGTCGCGGCCCGGGCCCCGAGGACGGTGTCCTGCGACGGGACGGCCGCGTGGGAGCTCGTCGAGAACGCCCCGGCGGAACTGCCGGTGGAGATCACCGGAGCGGCCGGGGCGACCGGCATGGTCGCCTGGCGGATCGACTCCGCCCGCTCCGGAGCGGACCAGGACACGGACCAGGGCACGGACGAGAACGTGGGCCAGGGTGCGGGCCAGGGCGGCACGGACCTGGACGACGATCACGACGATGACGACAAGCCCAGGCGGAAGGTGCGCCGGTAGGCGGTCGGCGTCACGCCGATCGCGGACATCAGGTGGACCCGGAGGGACTGGGCCGTGCCGAAGCCGGAGTCCTGGGCCACCCGGTCGATCGGCAGGTCGCTGGTCTCCAGGAGGTGCCGGGCCCGCTCGACCCGCTGCTGGGTGAGCCACTGGCCGGGGCTGAGCCCGACCTCCTCGCGGAAACGGCGGGTGAAGGTCCGCACGCTCATCGCCTCCCGCTCGGCCAGGTCCCGCAGCTGCACCGGCTCGTGGAGGCGGGCCAGCGCCCACGCGCGGGCGGCGGTCGTGGTGTGCGTACGGGTCTCCGGGACCGGGCGGGCGATGTACTGGGCCTGGCCGCCGTCCCGGTGCGGCGGGACGACCGTACGGCGGGCCACGTCGTTGGCGACCGCCGAGCCGTGGTCGCGGCGCACGAGGTGCAGGCACAGGTCGATCCCGGCGGCGACGCCCGCCGAGGTGAGCACGTCGCCGTCGTCGACGAAGAGGACGTCCGCGTCGACCCGCACCGTAGGGAAGAGCCGCTGGAAGTGCTCGGCCGACGCCCAATGGGTGGTGGCGGGCCGCCCGTCGAGGTGACCGGCGGCGGCGAGCACGTACCCGCCCGTGCAGATCGCGACGAGCCGCGTGCCGGGCCGTATGTGCCCGAGCGCGGCGGCCAGCTCGCCGGTGAGCCGCCCCTCCTCGTACACCGGCCCCAGCTCGTACGAGGCGGGCACCACGACCGTGTCCGCCGTGGCCAGCGCCTCCGGACCGTGCTCCACGTGCACGGCGAAGTCGGCGTCGGTCTCCACCGGCCCGGCAGCCGTCGCGCACGTCACGATCTCGTACAGCGGCCGCCCCTCCGGGTCCCTGGCGCGCCCGAAGATCCGGTGCGGGATGCCCAGCTCGAAGGGGAGAAGCCCGGGCAGGGCGAGGACGACGACGCGGTGCGGCTTCGGCATGCGTACTCCCTCCGGGGCCGGGCGTGGCCCGATCCGTTGGAAACGTGACAGTCGGGCCAATGGTAGGAGGGCGGGCCCGGCCGGGATCCTCGGTGGCATGGCCCAGACAACGGAGCACCGCCCCTCCACCCCCACCCGCACACCCCGTACCCCCCGCTTCCACCGAGCCTGGTCGGTCGCCGCGGTCACCTTCGTCACGATCATCGGCGCGGCGGCCTTCGCCTCCCTCCCGGGCCTGCTCATCGAACCGCTCCACGCCGAGTTCGCGTGGTCACGCGGCACGATCGGCTTCGCGGTCTCCGTGAACCTCGCGCTCTACGGCCTCACGGCCCCCTTCGCCGCCGCGCTGATGGACCGCTTCGGCATCCGCAGGGTCGTCGCCGTGGCCCTCTCCGTCATCGCGCTCGGCTCGCTGCTCACCGTCTGGATGACGGCCGCCTGGCAACTGGTCCTGTACTGGGGGATCCTCGTCGGCCTCGGCAGCGGCTCCATGGCGCTCGCCTTCGCCGCGACCGTCACCAACCGCTGGTTCACCGCCCGCCGGGGCCTGGTCACCGGCATCCTCACGGCGGCCGGCGCCTCCGGCCAGCTCGTCTTCCTGCCGCTCCTGTCCTGGCTGGTCGAGCACCACGGCTGGCGCCCGGCCGCCGTGACCGTCGCCCTCTCCGCCCTGGCCGTCGTCCCCTTCGTCCTCCTCCTGCTCCGCGACCACCCGGCGGACGTCGGACTGCCCCCGTACGGCGGCGAGTACGCCCCCAAGCCGGCCCCCGCCACGGGCGCGGCCCGCCGAGCGGTCACCGTCCTCCTCAAGGCGGCGCGCACGGGCCCCTTCTGGCTCCTCGCCGGCACCTTCGCGATCTGCGGCGCGTCGACGAACGGCCTGGTGAAGACCCACTTCGTACCCGCCGCGCACGACCACGGCATGCCGGTCACGGCGGCGGCCGGACTCCTCGCGGTGATCGGCGTCTTCGACGTCGTCGGCACGATCGCCTCGGGCTGGTTCACCGACCGCTTCGAGGCCCGCCGCCTGCTCGCGGTCTACTACGCGCTCCGAGGCGTCTCCCTCCTCTTCCTCCCGCTCCTCCTCGCCCCCGCCGTCCACCCGCCGATGCTGTTCTTCGTCGTCTTCTACGGCCTCGACTGGGTCGCCACCGTCCCGCCCACGATCGCCCTCTGCCGCGAGCACTACGGCGAGGACTCCGCGATCGTCTTCGGCTGGGTCCTCGCCTCCCACCAGGTGGGCGCCGCCGTGGTCGCCTTCGCGGGCGGCGTCGCCCGGGACGTCTTCGGCTCGTACGACGTCGTCTGGTACGCCTCCGGCGCACTGTGCGCTGCGGCCGCTCTGATGGCGCTGGTGATCCGGCGGCCCCGGCATGATGGAGCCCATGGGGAGCTGGAGAAGTAAGCCGTGGCTGCTGTGGGCGCTGCTGATGGTGCCCGCGGCGGCGACGATCGCGGGGATCGGGACGTACACGCGGGTCCTGGGGCCGGAGGACCCGCCGCGGCCGGGCAGGGAGGACCTGGTGGGGCGGTACGAGGACGGGCACGGGGGCGCGGTGACGCTGAAGGCGGACGGGACAGCGGTGCTGTCGGGGGTCGAGTACGTGAAGGACGACGGCCCTGGAGAGGTCGTCATGGACCGCTGCGAGGACCGGGACGCGAACTGGTCCTTCAACGAGTCCCGCCCGCGCTGGAGTCACGTGGTGAGCATCGGTACCGCCTGCGGCGGCGGGATGAACTGGATACAGTGGGACGTGATCGGCTCCCCGTCCGCCCCGGAGATCGTCTACTACGTAGGCGGCGTCGGATATGCAGGCGACCAGCGCGTCTTCACCCGCCGCTGAACCCCCCGAACCGCCCCCGATAGAACAGCAACGGCCCCCCACCCCCCTCCTCCGCCGCCCCCAGCGCCTCCACCCGCCCCACCACGATCAGATGGTCACCCCCCGTGTGGACGGCGCTGATCGTGCAGTCGATCCAGGCAGGCACTCCGCCCACCCGAGGCGCGCCGGTCACCGGCGCGGGCGTCCACTCCACCCCCGCGAACTTGTCGGCGCCGCTGACCGCGAACGCCCGGCACAGGGCCCCCTGTTCGGCGCCCAGCACATTCACGCAGAAGGTCCCGGCGGCGGCGATGCGGGGCCAGGTGGTCGAGGTCCGGGCGACCATGAAGGCCACGAGGGGCGGGTCGAGCGAGAGCGAGGCGAAGGACTGGCAGGCGAAGCCGGCCGGACCGGCCTCCCCGGCCGCCGTCACGAGGGTGACGCCGCTCGCGAAGTGCCCGAGCACCCGCCGGAACTCCGCCGGGTCGACGGGCGCCCGCTCGTCCTCCCGGACGGCCCGCAGCGCGGGCCGGGGAAGGGGTTCGACGGCCGTGGGCGCCCCGGCCGCTCTCAGGTGTCGGACGGCGGTGGCCGCCATCCCCGCGTGTCCCATCATGTCCAGCATTGAATCTGACGTGGCATCAGATAGGAAGTCCCGCGCAGGCGGTCATCGCCCCTCGTACCGCGCCTCCCGCCGCTCCACGAACGCGGCCACGCCCTCCTGCGCGTCGCGGGTGGTCATGTTCAGTTCCTGGGCGGTCGCCTCCGCCGCGAGGGCGGTCGCGCGGTCGGAGTCCAGGGAGGCGTTGACCAGCTGTTTCGTGAGGGCGAGGGCGCGGGTGGGGCCCTGGGCGAGGCGTTCGGCCCACTCGCGGGCCGTCTTCTCCAGGTCCTCCGCCGGGACCACCCGGTTCACCAGGCCCATCGCCCGCGCCTCCGCCGCCGGCAGGGCGTCGCCGAAGAACATCAGCTCCTTCGCCCGCTGGGGGCCGATCAGGCGCGGCAACAGGTACGCGCCGGCGCCGTCGGGGACGAGGCCCCGGCGGGCGAAGACCTCGACGAAGCGGGCGGTCTCGGCGGCGATCACCAGGTCGCAGGCGAAGGCGAGATGGGCGCCGATGCCCGCCGCCGTGCCGTTCACGGCCGCGATCACCGGCTTCTCGCAGTCCATGACCGCCGTGACGAAGCGCTGGGCGCCCTGCCGGATCATCCGGGCCACGTCCCCGGCCACCCGCTCTCCCGCGTCTCCCGCGGCGGGAGCACCCCGCAGGTCCGCGCCCGCGCAGAAGCCACGCCCGGTGGCGGTGACGACCACGCACCGTACGGCCGGGTCGGCCGACGCCCCGGCCAGCAGGGCGATGATCCGTTCCCGCTGGTCCCAGGTGACCGCGTTCATCGCCTCGGGGCGGTTGAGGGTGATCCACGAGACGCCGTTCTCGACGGTGTGCAGCACATCGGGCTCGGACACGGGGGGCTCCTATCGGCAGACCGCCAGCGCGTCCAGGGCGACCGCGCCCTGCCCGCGCGGCAGCACCATCAGCGGGTTGATGTCCAGTTCGGCGAGGTCGCCGTCGAGTTCGAGGGCCATCCGCTGGACCCGGAGCACGACCTCGACCAGCGCGTCGACGTCGGCCGGCGGCGCGCCGCGTACGCCGTCGAGGAGGGCCCGGCCGCGCAGTTCGTCCAGCATCGAGCGGGCCTCGCGCTCCCCGAAGGGCGGTACGCGGACGGCGGTGTCGTTCAGGACCTCCACCAGGACCCCGCCCAGGCCGACCGTGACCGTCGGGCCGAACAGCTCGTCGCGGGTGACCCCGACGACCATCTCGACGCCCCTCCCCACCATCTGGCAGACGAGGATGCCGTCGAGGTCGATCTGTTCGTAGCGGGCGATGTCGGTGAGGTCGCGGTACGCGTCCCGCACCTGGCTCGCCGACGTCAACCCGACCTTCACAAGTCCGAGCTCCGTCTTGTGGGCGAGCTGCGCGCCCGACGCCTTCATCACCACCGGGTAGCCGACGAGCCCGGCGGCCCGGACGGCCGCCGCCGCGCTGGTGACGAGCTGCTCGCGCGGGACGCGGATGCCGTACGCGCGCAGCAGCTGCTTGGCGGCGTGCTCGCTGAGCCGCTGCCCGGGCCGCATCAGGGCCTGGGCCTTGCGGAAGGAGGGGGAGGGGGTGCGGGGGGCCTCGTCGAAGGGGGAGCGGTAGTCGGCGGTGAAGCGGTGGTGGTCGAGGTAGGCCCTCACGGCGCCGATGCAGTTGCCGAAGGTGCGGAAGGTGGCGACGCGGGAGGAGCCGAGGAGGGTGGTGCGGTAGGCGTCCTCGGTGCCGACGGGCGAGCCCCAGACGACGCACACCAGCTTGTCGGTGGCCTCGGCCGCCTCCACGAGGTCCTGCGCGAGCCGGTCGCTCATGGGCGGGAAGGGCCCGGTGATCGGGCAGATCAGCACACCCACCGACGGGTCGGCGAGGATCGCGTCGATGATCTTCCGGCCGCGCCAGTCACCGACCGGATGCCCGCCGTTGTCGACGGGATTGGCGACGCTGAGGTACTCCGGGATCCACTGGTGGAGCTCGTCCTGCTTCGCCTGCGGGAGGGTGGGCAGGCTGAGCCCGGCCGCCGTCGCGAGGTCGGCGAAGTGGGCGCCCGTACCGCCGGAGATCGAGTAGACGACGACGCCGTCCGCGAGGGGGCGGCGGGCGCGGGCGAGCAGGGTGGCGGTGTCCTGGAGCTGGTCGAGGCCGTCGACGCGGATCACCCCGAACTGCCGCATCGCCGCGTCCACCACCCGGTCCGCGCCGGTCAGCTTCCCGGTGTGGGAGGCGGCGGTACGGGCCCCGGTCTCGGTCCTGCCGACCTTCACGGCCACCACCGGCACGCCCTCGCGGGCCGCGCGGTCGGCGGCGAGGAGGAAGGAGCGCCCGTCCTTGAGCCCCTCGACGTACGCGGCGATGGCGCCGACCTCCGGGAGGGAGGCGAAGTACGAGACGAAGTCGGCGGTCTCCAGATCGGCCTCGTTGCCGGTCGGCGCCCAGTGGGAGAGCCGGACGCCCAGCTCCTGGAGGGTGAAGACGGGCCGGCCCTGGTGCCCGGACTGGGTGATGAGGGCGACGGCGGGCCCTTCGAGGTCGTCGCGGAAGCGCTCGAAGGCGTTGAGGTTGGTGTTGGGCCCGAGCAGCCGGACCCCGGTACGCCGCACGGCCTCGGCGAGCCGCTCCTGCGCGGCGGCCCCGGCGGCCCCCGCCTCGGCGAACCCGGAGGCGAAGGCGACCGCGAACCGCACCTTCGCCTCCCCCAGCTCCTCGATGACCGGCAGCGGATCGGCGACGAGCAGGACGGCGAGGTCGACGGGTCCGGGGATGTCCCTGACGGACGGCACGCAGTCGAGCCCGAAGACGGTGGTACGCGTCGGATGCACGGGTACGAGCTCCGCGCCGACCCGCTCCGCCCAGGCGAGCAGCTGCCGGGTGATCCCCGTGCGGGGCCGCCCCTCGGCGTCGGAGGCGCCGACGACGGCGACGGACCGGGGCCGGAAGAACCGGTCGAGATCGGGAACCTCGGCGTACAGCGCCCGCCCGCTGACGTCCCGGTCGCCGGGCGCGGCGGCCCGCCCGTGGACGGCGGTGCGGGGCGACTCCCCGCAGGCGTCCACCCGGGCGCGCAGACCGGTGGTGAAGGTGCCGTGAGTCGATCCAAGCATCGTTCCGCTCCGCCCTTCCGTTCAGGACGCGTCCCGGACAAGTGACCTGACGCTCAGTCAGATTACAGAACTGACGAGTAGTCAGGAATAGGCGGAGCGGAGGAAGCGCGAAGGACCGCCGAGCGGGCCCCGGCGTGCGGACCGCTACGGCTTCGGCCCCTGCTTCCGCCGCGTGCGGGCGATCCGGCGGGCGATCCGTTCCGCGTCCAGGGCCAGTTCCCTCAGCATGCCGCTGATGGGGTTGGTGAAGCCGGTGAAGTAGAGCCCGGGTGCGTGGCGGGGGCTGCGGGCGCCCCGTACGAGGGGGCGGCCTCGGGGGTCGAGGACGTCGAGGTGGCCGACGAGGGGTTCCAGGGCGCGGCGGTAACCGGTGGCGGCGATCACCGCGTCGGGGGCGATCCGGGTGCCGTCCGTGAGGACGACCTCGCGGCCGTCCAGGTCCTCGACGGCCGCGACGACCTCGACCTTGCCCGCCCGGATCGCGGCGACGAGGCCGACGTCCTGGACGGCGATGGCGCCTTCCCGGGCGCGGGTGGCCAGGCCGGTGGTCGGGCGGGGGAGGCCGTACGCGGAGAGGTCCGGGGTGGCGAAGCGGGTGAGGGCCCGGCCGAGCAGGTCGACCAGGGCGGTCGGGAGGCGGCGGACGAGGATGCCGCTGCGCTGGGCGGGCCAGCCGGCGGTGGTGCGGCGGAGGATGTGGGGGGCGGTGCGGACCGCGATGCGGACGCGCGCGGCGCCGCCCTCGGCGAGGTCGGCGGCGATCTCGGCGCCGGTGTTGCCGATGCCGACGACGAGGACGTCCTTGCCCGCGTAGGGGGCCGGGTTCCGGTACTCCCGCGCGTGGACGAGCTCGCCCTCGTACGTGCCGAGCCCCGGCCAGCGCGGCAGGCTCGGCGTGTGGTTGAACCCGGTGGCGACGACCACGGCCCGGCCGGTCAGCCGCCGCCCGCCGGTCGCGTGCAGCACCCAGCCGCCGGTCCCGTCCTCCGCGCGCTCGATCCGGTGCACCTCGACGCCCGTGACCACGTCGAGGTCGTGCTTCTCGGTGTACGCCTCCAGGTAGCGGACCAGGTCGGCGCGGGCGACCCAGCGGCCGTACGAGCGGGGTATCCGCATCCCGGGCAGGGCGGAGAGGCGCCGGGTGGTGTGCAGGTGCAGCCGGTCGTAGTGGCCGCGCCAGGAGGTGCCGACCGCGTCGGACTTCTCCAGGACGACGGCCCGGACGCCACGGGCGCGCAGGGTGGCGGCGACCGCGAGCCCGCCGGGGCCGGCGCCGATGACGTACACCGGTTCTTGGGGGGTGGTGGTGACCATGAATGCTGAGCGTAATGACGTGTACACGTAGTGGGTCTCGGTCAAGAGGGATTTCGGTTGCGAAACGGTCACGCCGTACGAGCCCTTGCGGAGCGCGGGCGGGGTGCGCTGAACTGACGTACCGTCAGATAGCTGGGCTCCGCCGAGGAGGAACGCGCATGCAGACCGTCTGGCTCACCGGCGCCGAATGGCTCGCCGTCCTCCGCATCGGCCTCGGCCTGTGGTGGCTGGAGAGCTGGCGCCACAAGGACCGCAAGGGCTGGTTCGAGCGCGGCACCGGCATTGCGTGGGCGGCGGACGTGGCGGGCAAGCACCGGTGGGCGGCGGTGCGCAACGGCTTCGAGGTGGTCGTCGCCCCCCGCCCCAAGCTCATGGCGTACGTCGTCGTCTACGCCGAACTCGCCCTGGGGCTAGGCCTGATCGCCGGCTTCCTCACCCCCATAGCCCTGGCCTGCGGCCTCCTCCTCAACCTCCTCTACCTCGTCCTCATGATCCACGACTGGGCCGAGCAGGGGCAGAACGCGATGATGGCGCTGATCTCCCTCGTGGCCCTCTTCGCGATGTCCTGGCAGACCTGGTCCCTCGACGCGGCGATCGGACTCTTCTCATGACGGCCACCCCCGACATCGACGCCTTCACCCGCCCCTACTGGGACGCCGCCGCCGAGGGGTGTCTGCTCCTCCGCCGCTGCCGGGCCTGCGACCGACCCCACCACTACCCGCGCGAGTTCTGCCCCCACTGCTGGAGCGAGGACGTGGTGTGGGAGCGGGCGAGCGGCCGCGCCACGCTCTACACGTGGTCCGTCGTCCACCGCAACGACCTCCCGCCCTTCGGCGACCGCGTCCCGTACGTGGCGGCGGTGGTCGACCTGGAGGAGGGGCCGCGCATGATGACGGAGGTGGTGGATGTGGGGGAAGGCGACCTTCGTATCGGCATGCCCCTCACGGTCGCTTTCCGTGAGGGGGCGGACGGGGTGACGGTGCCGGTCTTCGGCGCGGGGGCTACAGGGGGCTGATATTGCGCCAGAGTTGGGCCCGGTTGCCGGAGTCGCAGGTGTAGGTCATGAGGAACGGGGGGCCCACCTGAAGGCAGTTGCCATTGCCGACGTTCTTGATCGTCCGGCCCGACGATGTGGTGGCGTGAATCTTCCACGACTGGTTGCTGGAGCCGTTGCAGGTGGTGGCCGTGGCGCTGGGGTTGCCGTTCGGCTGGAGGCAGTGGCCGGTCTTCTTGTTGACCAGGCGGAAGGTGCCGTTGCCGTTGGAGACGTACGTCCAGGAGTAGTAGATCGGCGTGCCGATGCCGTCGGTGGACCCACAGTCGTAGGTGTTGGCGATGACGGCGTACTCGGCGTTGTACTCACCCAGGCACTTTCCATCGGAGACGTTCTCCAGTGAGTGCGTCCCCGAGGGCCCCGAACCGCCCCCGCCGGAGGTCGGCGTCGGCGACGGCTTGGGGGCCGTGGTGGTCGTGGTCGCGGTGGGGCGGGGCGCGGCGGTCGTGGGGCGGGGGGCGGTGGTGGTCGTGCCGCCGGAGGTGGAGGAGCCGCCTGAGGCGGACGAGCCTCCGGAGGTGCTGCCTCCTGACGTACTGCTGGAGCCCCCAGAGGTGCCTCCCGACGTACCTCCCGAGGTCGACGAACCGCCACCGCCGCCGCCACCGCCCGTGGCCGAGCCCCCGCCCGCGCTCCCGCCCCCGTCCGCAGGCGGAGCCGGCGGCTGCGCAGGCGCCTCGCTCGTCGAGGCGGACGCCGACGCGGACACCGACGCGGAGGTGGACGACGAGGCGGAAGCGGACGACGGCGGCGCCGACGTCGGAGTGCCGGACGGCGAGCCCGCCGGCGGAGGCAGCACCGCTGTCGGGGACGTGGAGGGCCGCCCCTCCGCGCCCGCGCGCCCGATCTCGTACGGACCGAGCGCCAGCGTCAGCGTCGTACCGGTGGTGACCACGACGGGCACGGCCAGCAGGACGATCCGGTTCCGCCGCCTGCGGTGGTCCTTCCCCGCCGCCGGTTTCCCGGTGAGGGCGTACGCGGGGTCGGCCGGGGACGGGACCGGCGGCTGCGGGGTCAGCGGGGCCGTGGCCACGTCCTGCGAGGGGTCGGCGGCCTCCAGCTCGGCCAGCGCCTCGGCGCTCGGCGCCCCGGCCGCGAAGGCGGCCCGTTCGGCGATCCGCGCCGCCACGGCCTCCGGCCACGCGACCCCGGCCGCGCGCGCGTCCGCGTGCCCGACGAGCTCGGCGGCGGTCGGCCGGTCGTCGGGCTCCTTGGCGAGGCAGGTGCGGACGAGGTCGGCGAGGTCCTGGTCGGTGTCCTCCAGGCGGCCGAAGTCGGGCTCGCCGTGCACGACCCGGTAGAGCAGGTCGTGCCCGGACCCGTCGCCGAAAGGAGGCCGCCCGTTCGCCGCGTACAGCACGAGACTGCCGAGCGCGAAGACGTCCGCAGCCCCCGTCAACTGCTTGTCGGCCACGGCCTGTTCGGGAGCCATGTACGCCGGCGTCCCGATGATCATGCCGGTCTTCGTCAGCCGGCTCTGGTCGGCCGCCCGCGCCACGCCGAAGTCGATGAGCGAGAGCCCGTCCCCGGTCAGCATCACGTTGGACGGCTTGAGGTCCCGGTGCACCATGTCGGCCGCGTGCACCGCCCGCAGCCCCGCCGCCGCCTCCCGCAGCAGCCGCCACAGCGCGTCGGCGGGCAGCGGCCCGCCGTGGAGCCGCAGCGCGTCGCTGAGCGTCACGCCCGGGATGAACTCGGTCGCGAACCACGGCGGTTTCGCCAGCCGGTCGCTCGCCAGCAGCTTCGTGCTGGCCCCCGAGGGCAGCCGCGCCAGGTTGTCCAGCTCGTGCCCGAAGTGGTCCAGGAAGTCCTTGTCCTCGGCGAGCGTCGGCAGCACCCGCTTGACGGCCGCGTACGTCCCCGGCACCGCGCCCAGGTACACGCGGCCCATCCCGCCGGACCCGAGCACGCCGAGCAGGCGGAAGGCACCGATGCGGCGCGGGTCGTCCGCGTCGAGCGGGACCGCACCGCTGCCGACCAAATTAGAGTCGTTTTCCAGTTCCCCCTGCATGGGGCACAGGGTAGCCCAGCGCGCACGACACCTGAATGCGGGCCAAGTCCTTGTTACCGGGCTGTGGTTGAAGGTTCGGTGAAGGGAAAGGGCCTTCCCGGGGAAGCCGGGAAGGCCCTTCGCGTACGCCCGCCCCTCAGGCCCGGGAGGTGTCCTCGACGAACGCGGCCCAGGAGGCGGGGGAGACGGCGAGCCGGGGACCGTGGGGGACCTTGGAGTCACGGACGTGGACGGTGGTGGGGTGGGCGGCCACCTCGACGCAGTTGCCGCCCTCGGGGCCGCTGTAGCTGGACTTCCGCCAGTCGTAGGCGACTTCGATGCAGTTGCCGCCGGAGGCGTCGCTGTAGCTGCTCTTGAACCAGGCCAGATCCGCGGTACTCATTGTTCTCCCAGCAGTTTCTCGATCCAGGTCAGGGACTCCCGCTTGGTGAGTGCCTGTGAGCGCAGGATTCCATAGCGCTCGGAGAAGTGGCGAACCTCTTCCGGGTCGGTGATCAGCCGCGCGTGCCCGTAGATCTCGGTGTACGCGACCTCCCGCCGCCCCGGTGGCGTCAGGAGGGTGAACGGGCCTCCCAGGTAAGGGTGGTCATCCCTGTCGAGCGGAAGAACCTGCAACTCCACGGTCCGCCGCTGACCCACCTCCAGGATGCGCCGGAGCTGTTCCCGGTGGACCTCGCGCCCGCCGAAGGGCCGGAGCAGGACGACCGCCTCCAGCACAAAGGTGAACGTCGGCGCGGGCCACCGCTCGAAGAGCGCGTGCCGCGAGATGCGGTCGGCGATCCGCTTCTCGATCGTCTCCTCGTCCAGCATGGGACGACGGTGCTCGAACAACGCCCGCGCGTACGCAGGCGTCTGCAAGATGCCCGGCACCGCCTGCACCTCGTAATAGTGCGCCGCCAGCGCCCGCGCCTCCTCCGCCGCGAAGCTCTGGAACCAGTCCGGGTGCCGCACCCGGGCCCGGGCGAGCGCCTTCTCCGTGTCCTCCACGGCCGCCGCCAGCACGCCCTCGGCGTTCAGCGCCGTGTCCGCCCGCAGCAGGAAATCCGGCTGCGGGATCCGCACTCCCCTCTCCATCGAGGAGATCAGATCATCGCTGCAATGCGTGATCTCGGCGAGCTCCACCTGACTGAGGCCCGCGTTCTGCCTCAGCACCTTGATGATCTTCCCCAGCGCCTTGAACAAGTGCGCCGTACCGTCCACTTCGGAGGGCCGTTCCAGCCGCTCCACGTGCTTCCCCGACATCCGTACCGCCCTCTTGGCGTGCCCGTACCGTCACTCAGCGTCGAAGCTGCGCTCCTGGTGAGCGTACGACCGAGGCCCCACTCTCGGTGTCATGAAGCCGGAAATCACCACCCCGACAAGTGAGTGCGCGCCGGAGTTCGCGCTCCGTCTGTCCCCCACGCCCCGGGGCGCACGCCTGGCCCGCCTCCTGGCGGCGCAGCAGCTGCGCGACTGGGGCGTGGCGGGCCCGGCGGCGGAGGCGGCGGAGCTGGTCGTGGCCGAACTGGCGAACAACGCGGTGCTGCACGGCCGCGTCCCCGGCCGGGACTTCGAGCTCCGCATGGAGCGTGCCGGGGACCGCGTCCACCTCGAACTCTCCGACGCCCGCGCCGACCGCCGCCCGTCACCCCACCCGAGCCCCGAGGAGGGCGGCTACGGCCTGTTGCTCGTAGCCGCCCTCGCCACCACATGGGGCGTCAAGGCGCGCACGGTCGGCAAGACGGTCTGGGCGACGGTCCCGCTGTGACCGGCTGCACGGATCAGGCGAAGAGGTTGAACGTCCGCCCGAACTGGACGTTGTACACCCGCTCCAGGGGGCGGAACGGCGTCCGCCACGCGCCCGTGCCCCGGTAGAGGCCCGCCGCCGGGCTGCCGTACTCCTGGAAGGTCACGTACAGGTCGGGCCTGCCGTCCTTGTTCACGTCGCCGGAGCCGATCAGCTCCTTGTAGCCGCCCCAGCCGCCGCCGATGCGGGTGCGGGGCGCGAAGGTGCCGTCGCCCTTGCCGAGGTACAGCCACAGGACGCCGTCCTTGTCGCGGGCGACGAGGTCTCCGGGGGCGGCGCCGCCGATGTTGCCGGTGGCGGTGAGCTGGTTGTAGACGCCCCAGCCGCCGCTGCCGATCAGGCGGCGCGTGGCGAAGGGCGCGGAGGCGGAGCCCGTGCCCCGGTACATCCACAGTCGGCCGGACTTGTCGGTGGCGACCAGGTCGGGGCGGCCGTCGCCGGTGAGGTCGCTGCCGCCGGCCAGGTGGACGTACGTGTTCCAGCCGCCGCCGATCCGGGTCCGGGTGGCGAACGGGGCCTTCCCGTCGCCGGTGCCCCGGTACAGCCAGAGCACGCCGTCCCGGTCGCGGGCCACGAGGTCGGGGGAGGCCGTCCCGCCGAGGTTGCCGGTGGCCTCGATCCGGTCGTAGACCTGCCAGCCGCCGCCGACGCGCGACTCCGGGTTCTGGCGGGTCTCCCGCCAGTCGGGGTGGTGGTGGACGTCCTGGATCCACAGCACGCCCGTGGTGTCCCGGGCCAGGATGTCCGGCGACCCGTCGCTGTCGTAGTCGTGCGCGCCGGCCTTGCGGGTCACGGTGAAGGTGCCGGACTTCTTCAGGGCGGGTCCGATGCCGTTGCGCGGGGTCGCGGTGATCTGCCAGGTGTACGGGCCGGCCGAGGCGGCGGTCCAGAAGTCGGGCTTTCCCTGCCAGCTGAGCGTTCCGTTCCAGTCGAACCGCATCGGCTGCGGGTCCTCGTCCCGCGTCGACTGGGTGACGTTCTCCGTGACGGACTCGCCGGTGCGGGTGTTGCGGACGGTGACCGTCATGTCGACGTTGTTCCGGCTGAGGTACCAGGCCATGGAGAGCTTGCCGCCGGTGCGGTCGAGGTCCACCGTCGCGGGGACGGTGTGGCGGAGCAGCGTGACCTGCGTCGGCGCGCCCGTGGCGGCGAGTCGGGTGGCGACCGGGACGCCGTCCGTGCCGGGGGCGATCCGGTAGAGGCCCTCGCCGCCGGCGGCGGTGCCGCCGAGGAAGCCGTGCGCGTCGCCCGGGGCGTCGATGTCGGACACCGTGTGGTCGAGGAGCTTGCGGGTGGCGGTGGAGGTGAGGCTGCGGGCGGTCAGCGCGTTGGCCGGGTCGGCGCTGTACTCCTGGAGGCCGCCGGGGCGGGAGTACGTGACCCACTTCCCGACGAGGCCGATGAAAAGGCGGCGCGCCTCGGCCACCTTGAAGCGCTGGACCTTCCGGGTGGAGCGGTCGAGGACGACGACGGTGGTGGCCGTCCCCTCGGCCTCGGTCCAGGCGAGGTACCCGGCGGAGAGGGCGAAGTCGGTGTAATCGCCGGGGGTGCCGGTCCGGTGGGTGGAGGTGACGGTGGCGGAGGCGATGTCCAGGACCGCCAGGTGGCGGACGAGGGTCTCCCCCGAGCCGGTCGTGTACCGCACCAGGGCCTCGCCGCCCGCCGCCGCCACGACGTGCTGCCCGGCCGCGCCGAGGGGCAGTCCGGTGGCCGTCCGGCGCACCGGACCGTTCGCGCCGGGGGAGTGGAGTTCGAGGGGGCCCTCGCCCGATTCGCTCGCGACGGTGAAGACGGTGGAGCCGACGGCCCCCACGTACCGGTTCGGGCGCAGCGGCACGGAGAGGAGTTCCTTGCCCGCCGCCATGTCCCGCAGGGTGACGGTGTCGTAGCCCCGGACCGCGACCACGTCCGAGTCGCGGGAACCGAAGGCCGTGGCCTCGCGCGGGAAGGTCGTCACCGCCCCGTCGGACAGGCGGGTCCAGCGCTGGATGTTCGGATCCTCCGCGTCCCAGCTGAGGAACCCGGTCCGGCCCAGGCCCCAGATGGTGTCGCCGGGCTTGAGGAGGGGGGCCGTGGCGTCGGCGGTCCCCGCGATCGCGGCGACGGGTACGGAGCCGGTCGGGGCGGCACCGGCCGGCAGCACGGCCGGACCGGCGGTGGCCATCAGGACGACGGCGATGACGGCGCCGAGGCGGCGGGCGGCGGTGGATCTGTGGTGGGTCACAGGGGCGTGCCTCTCAGGGGTGCGGAGGGGAAGGCGGGGTCAGTAGAGCTGGTGGTCGCTCCACAGGGAGCCGACGTGCTGCCTGGCGGCGAACGGCGTCGCCCACCGGCCCGTGCCCCGGTGGAGGAGAAGGGACGTCTGCGGCGAGTCGGCGGCCGGATCCGGGGACACGTACTCGGCGACGAGGTCGTTGCGGCCGTCGCCGTCCAGGTCGCCGACGCCGAGGATCTGCTGGTAGTGCTGCCAGCCGCCGCCGATGCGGGTGCGGGGGGCGAAGGTGCCGTCGCCCTTGCCGAGGTAGAGCCAGAGGACTCCGGCGCGGTCGCGGGCGACGAGGTCGCCGGCGGCGGCGCCCGCTAGGTTGCCGGTGGCCGTGATCTGGTTGTAGGTCTGCCAGCCGCCGCCGATCTTCACCCGGGGCTTGAAGGGGGCCTTGGCGTTGCCGGTGCCGGGGTAGAGCCACAGGACGCCGGACTTGTCGGCGGCGAGGAGGTCGTTGCGGCCGTCGCCGGTCAGGTCGGAGCCGCCGGTGAGCTTGTCGTACACCTGCCAGCCGCCGCCGATCCGGGTGCGCGGTGCGAAGGGCGCCTTGTGGGTGCCCTTGCCCTCGTAGACCCAGAGCACGCCGGAGCGGTCGCGGGCGACGAGGTCGGCGTCGCGGGTGCCGCCGATGTTCCCGGTGGGGGTGATCCGGTCGTACACCTGCCAGCCGCCGCCGACAAGGACCTCGTACCGGTCCTGGCTCGATGCGCGGTTCCGGAGCTGCCGGAGGTCGTACGAGAAGAGGTAGCCCCCGTAGAGGGAGAGCACGTCCGGCGAGCCGTTGCCGTCGAAGTCGCGCGGCCGGGGCGCGCGGGTCAGCGTGAAGGTGCCCTTGCGCTCGACGGCCGGGCCGATGCCGTTGGCGGGCTCGGCGCGCATCGTCCAGGTGTAGGCGCCGTTGTAGGCCGGGAGGCCGTCGCGGTACAGGCCGTTCCAGGCGAGCGGGAACGTGGTCACTCCCTCGTCGGGCTTCGTGTCGGCGATCTTCACGGTCCGGCCGGAGGCCGTGTGGGTCAGCGTCAGCGAGACCTTCGCGTTGAACCGGCTGAGCGTCCAGCCGACCGGCAGCCCGCCGCCCGCGCGGTCGAAGTCGAAGGTGCCGGTCGGCGGCAGGGTCTCCTTCACCACGGTGAGGGCGGTCGGCAGGTGGGAGGTGCGTACGAGCGTCGCGGCGGGCTTGCCGGTGGCGGCGTCCAGGGCGATCCGGTACAGGCCCTCGCCGTGGGCGACGGTACCGCCGACGGCGAGCAGGCCGCCGTCGCCGTCGGGGACGAGCGACGACGCGTGGTCCAGGAGCGGGAACGATTCGCCGGTCCTCACCGAACGGACGGCGACCGGGTGGAGGTCGTTCGGGAAGAGCGCGGTGCCGCCGCCCGGCTTGGTGTACGCCACCCAGTCGCCGAGGGCGTGGAGCACGGTGCCGTTCGCGTAAGCCGGGGAGTCCCACGGCACCGACTGGACCTGGTCCGTGCCCCTGGGGGCGACGACCATCCTCTTGTTCACCGAGTAGGGGTCCTCCGCCCAGGCGATGTGGGTCGGCGTCAGGGTGACGGACTCGACGGACGTCGTGTACCTGAGGGCGTACGACTCGACGATCTCGCCGGTGGCCACGTCCACCACTCCGAGCCTCCGCGACGCGGTGCCCGGCGAACGGAGGATCACCGCGAAGGTGCCGGGGCCGGTGACGTAGTCCCGCCAGGAGTCCCAGCCCGCCGACAAGGGGACCGTTCGGGAGACGACCTTTCCGGCCTCCAGGGAGACCAGGTGGTGCCGGGCCACGCCGTCCACCGAACCCGACATCACCAGCGTGCTCCCGACCACCTGCCGGAGCGTGCGGTGGGCGGCCTCCGCGCCGAGCACGGACGTGTCGATCACGACCGGGTCCGCCGCCCCGCCCATGTCGGTGAGCGTGTACACCGTCCCGGACTGGGAGACGACGAGGTCCGTGCCGGGGCTGCCCCAGTAGGCCCCGGCGGGCAGCGTCGTGGTGACGCCGTCCGCGTGGCGGGTCCACCGGTGGACGGTGCCGGTGCCGGTGCCCGTACGGGTGAGCATGCCGGTCCTGCCCGTGCTGACGACCACCGAGCCGACGGGGACGGTCAGCGGCGCGGCCGTCTCGGCCGTGGCCCGCACGGTGACCGGGGTCGCCGGTCCGGCCGCGAACGCCGGGGCCGCCAGGCCGCCGGCCGTCACGGCGAGGGCGACGGTGACGGCCAGGGCGAGCCGTCCGGCGGCCGGGCTGAGGTGCTTCACGGGGATTCCTCCCGAGGTCCGTGGTCGAGGCGTCCGCGCGCCTCGACCACAGGACCGATGAAGGCCGTTCAGGGTTGTACGGCCTTCCGGGATTCGTTCCTCAGTTCGTCAAGTCCGGTTCAGGACACGTTGGTGAACTTGCTTCCCTCACCCGCGTACAGCGGCGTGCCGACCCGCACGAAGGGGTTGTCGGAGGTGGAGCCGGTCGACTTGTAGACGTACGTGCCGCCGGGGCCGTACGCGATCATGTCCGGGCGGCCGTCGGCGTCGACGTCGCCGGCGCCGACGAGGTGGGTGAAGGCGTTCCAGCCGCCGCCGACCCGCACGCGCGGGGCGAAGCGGTAGCCGTCGCTCTTGTAGAGCCACAGGACGCCGTCCTTGTCGCGGGCGACGAGGTCGCCGCCCGCGTCGCCCGCGATGTTCCCGACGGCCGTCAGCTGGTTGTAGACGTTCCAGCCGCCGCCGATCCGGATCCGCGGGGCGTAGGGCGCGGAGGCGTTGCCGGTGCCCTTGTAGAACCACAGGACGCCGGAGGTGTCGGCGGCGAACAGGTCCGCCTTGCCGTCCGCGCCGAGGTCCGAGCCGCCCGCGAGCTGGTGGTAGACGTTCCAGCCGCCGCCGACGCGGACGCGGGGCGCGAAGGTGCCGTCGCCCTTGCCGGCGTACTGCCAGAGCACGCCGGAGCCGTCGAGCGCGACCAGGTCGCCGACCCCGTTGCCCACGATGTTCCCGACGGCCTCGATCTGCTTGTACGTGTTCCACCCGCCGCCGACCCGGGTGCGCTGGGCGGCCTCGATCCGGCCGTTCACCGGCCGGTCCCGCAGGTCGTCGCGCCACAGCACGCCGCCGGCGTCGCGGGCAAGGACGTCGGTGGAACCGTTGTTCGTGTAGTCGTGCGGGTTGGGGGTGCGGGTGAGGTTCATGAGCCAGCCCTGGTAGACGGGCCCGTCGGTGCCGTCGAGCGAGGTCGCCTCGGCCTCCACGGCGTAGGTGCCGTTCGGCGCGTCCACGCCGTCGATCGTGCCGTCCCAGACGAGGGAGAAGTCGGCGCCGTCGACGGAGGCGGCCGCACGCGCCCGGAACGTCCGGTCCGTGGCGGTGTGCGTGAGCGTGACGTCCAGGGACGCGTCGGGGCGCGACAGCGTCCAGCCCAGGGTCACCGTGCCGCCGGTCTTGTCGAGGTCGACCGTGCCGGGGACGTGGACCTGCTCGATCTCCAGCGGGCGCGGCGGGGCCGTCTCTGCCACCTTCGTGACCGTGGGGGCGGCGCTCTCCGCGGCGGTGATCCGGAACAGGCCCTCGCCGTCGGCGGCCCGGTCGCCGTTCACCAGCAGGCTGCCGTCGGCGACGGCCGACAAGCCGCGGACGTGGTCGAGGAAGCCGCTCCTCGTGCCGTCGCGGAGGTCGACGACCTGCGGGGTGGACGACTCGTCGCCGACGACCAGCCAGTCGCCGACGACCAGCCAGTCGCCGACGAGTTCCGCGTACGACTTCTCGGTCCGGCTGCCGACGTGGGTCTCCTTCCTCTCGCCCGTCGCGCGGTCGACGGACGTGACGAACAGGCCGGTGCCGGACCGGTAGTCGAGCCAGGCGGCGTACGAGTCGGAGAGCATCAGGTTGCTGAAGCCGTAGCCGGACTCGACGGCGGCGTACGTCTCGGTGGCCCGCAGGGCCGCCAGGTCGATCACGGCCCGGCCGCCGGTCCGCGCGCCCTCGGGGCCCGTCTCGTACCCGACGAAGGCGCGGCCGTCCCTGACCGGTCCGCCGCCGAAGAAGTCGGTGGCGTCCGCGGGCAGCCCCGTGACCGCCTGGGTCCGCAGCGTCGTGCCGTCCTTGGTCACGACGCACAGCTCCGCCGTGCCGTCGGCCTTCGTCACCTGGGCGAGGACGCTCGTCGGGCTCAGCACGCCCACGTAGTTCGCGTTCAGCGCGGTGAGGTCGATGTCCACGCCGGGGGCGGACGGGGTGGCCATGTTCCGCAGCGTGAGCTTCCGCATCTCGGAGGTCCAGCCGGCGTCGCCGAGGACGAGCACGTCGCTGCCCGCCATGGTCCAGGAGCCGCCCTCGGGCTTCTTGACCCAGGTCGACGCCCCGCCGCCGTACGGCGTCCAGAGCAGGTACGTGCCGTGGCTGGTGACGGAGGCGCCGAGGAAACCGGTGCTGCCCGCACCGCCGAGGCCGTAGCCCTCGGGGAAGAGGAGCAGGCCGGTGTCCCGGTTCGCCCCGGCGGCGGCGGGCGTGGCCGCGTAGGCCGCCGGCGCCGCGGCGAGCGCGCCCGCGCCGAGCGCGGTGACGGCCAGGACGGCCGTGACGGCGGCGGCGAGACGGGTACCGGTGGTGCGGAACTGCACAGTGAACCCCCATGGGAAGACCGGCACGGGAAGTGCCGTGCCCGGTCAGACTCATGATCGGTTCGATGGGTTGTACGAGAGATCGGGAAACCGTTCGCCCTCTCAGCCGCCCGCCCGTCACCCGCCCGTCCGCTCCACCACCCCCCGCACGTACGCCGCCTGCCCCGCGTGCTGCAGGTCATCCGCGATCACCGACACCAGCCGGACGCCCAGCGTCACCGGCGGGTCCCAGGAGGTGTCGACGACGCGGTCCAGGTCCGGGTCCGTGAGGGGGGCCAGGAGGGAGGCCGTCCGGTCGTGGACGGCGTCGTGGTAGCCGAGGAGCAGCGTGGCCGGGGCCCGTACGGCTCCGACCTGGGCGGACGTGTGGCCGTAACCCGTCGCGGCGGGCGGGAACGGCAGGTCGAAGCGGTCCCGCCAGCCGTCCGGGTGCCACAGCTGCTCCGTGCCGAAGGCACCCGCCAGGTGGTCGTCCTGGATGCGGGTGAGGTGCCAGACGAGCCAGGCGATCGAGTTGGCGTCGGGATCGATCCTGGCCGCGAGGTCGTCCTCGCCGAGGCCCTTCACGGCCTCGTGGACGGCCTCCCGGATCCGTCCGAAGGAGTCCAGCAGCAGACCGGCACTGTTCATCACGCCCCCTGGGGGTCGTGCGCCTTCCGCCACCGGGCCAGCTCCGCCTCGACGTCGAAGGGCGTCAGGTTCAGCGGCGGGCCCGCCGGCGGGCGGCGCAGGGCTTCCGCGATCTTGGTGTTGATCTCGCCGAGGATGCGCCGGACCTGGCTCTCCGAGACGGCCCCGGCCACCGCCTCGGCGGCGTCCTCCGCATCCTTGCGCAGCCGGAGGGCGGGCGGCAGCGCCGACATGCCCTCGCGGTGCGTCTTCTCCTTGATCCACCACAGCGGGTCGTAGGGCGCCGTGTCGTCGGGTGGGGGTCCCCCCGGACGAAGTCTGGGGGAGGCTTGCCGAAGCCGGGGAGGGCCCGGAACTCGCCGCGCTCGGCCGCCTCACGGATCTGCCGGTCGACGAAGGACTCGAAGCTGACGCCGGGCGGTTTCCGATCGGTCATGTGTCCAGCGTACGTATCGGGGCCGGGACGCATGTGGTGCACTCGGTCTACTGCGACGGCCGGTCTTCCGGCACTCTAAGGCCGTTCAACGCGCGTAAACCCCTGTCGCTCCACGTCACGGAGGATGCATGCGTCACCCGCGTACGACACGGACCACCGCCCGGATCCCCGCCAGGCTCCCCGTCCTCGGCACCCTCTTCGCGCTCCTCGCCGGCCTGCTCACGGTCCTCGGCACGGCCGGCACCGCCCATGCCGCGCCGGTCTTCAAGGCCCCGTTCCCCTGCGGCCAGAAGTGGACCTACAGCCACCACTCCGCCGAGGTCCGCCAGGCCCTCGACTTCGTCCGCGCCGACGGCGGCACCACCGCCGGCACCCCCGTCCTGGCCTCGGCCTCCGGCACCGCCTACCGCTACTCGCAGCCCTCCGGCGCGGGCAACTACATCGTGATCGAGCACGGCGGCGGCTGGAAGACGTACTACTTCCACCTCAGCGCCTACTCGGTCGCGCACGGCGCCGCCGTCTCCCAGGGCCAGCAGATCGGCACCACCGGCTCCACCGGCAACAGCTCCGGCGCCCACATCCACTACGAGCAGCTCTACAACGGAGTCGGCCAGACCATCGTGATCAACGGCGTCTCACTCGCGCCCTACCCCGGCTCGTACGGCTCCAAGTACCTGACCAGCGACAACGGCTGCTCGGGCGGGGGCGGCGGCAAGTACTGGGTGGACACCTTCGCCAACGCCACCGGCTACGCGGCCGCCAACACCAACGACCCCCAGGGCGTCCTGTACAAGGGCACGAACTACGTCTACTGCAAGGTCTGGGGCCAGGAGATCCGCGACTCCTCCGGCAACTACAACCACTGGTGGCTGCGCACCGACCTCGACTCGGTCTACTCCGGCAAGAACGGCTACGGCGCGTACGTCTCCGCCTACTACCTGTCCCGCTGGGGCAACGACGAGGCCCGCGACAACAACGGGACCGTGATCCCGAACTGCTGAAACGCCCGCCGAAACGGGCAGGAGCCCCGTCTCGTGCCGCACCTGCGGCACGGAGCGGGGCTCCTTGGGTACTGCTCTAGAAGATCACGATCGCCACTACGGCGTTCAGATCGCGGTGACGTTCTCCGCCTGCGGACCCTTCGGGCCCTGGGTGACGTCGAAGCTCACCTGCTGGTTCTCCTCAAGCGAGCGGAAGCCGTTCGCGTTGATCGCGGAGTAGTGGACGAAGACATCCGGGCCGCCGCCTTCCTGGGCGATGAAGCCAAAGCCCTTTTCAGCGTTGAACCACTTGACGGTTCCGGTAGCCATGAGCCCTCCTATGGGCCAAAGGGTCGCCCTGCTCCAGAACCTGCAAACAAGTCTGAAAACTACAAAAGCCTGCGGGTCACATGCTCCGCAGGCTCTGTACTGCAAGGGAAACCAAACTGCAACTTGCGTCGAGCGTAGCACGCAGTGTGTGGAGAGCGATAGAGGGAAAGATCACGTCACCCGCGTGTTTGACCCGCGCCTAACGCGCTGACGCGCTGACGCGCCACGCCGCCGTCCTCCCCCGCGGGAGAGGGGTCTAGCCTCGGCGCTGTGGACAATGCGAACGACGAGCACCAGCGCAGCCGGCCCCGGGTCGGACACATCCAGTTCCTGAACTGCCTGCCCCTCTACTGGGGCCTCGCCAGGACCGGCACGCTCCTCGATCTGGAGCTCACCAAGGACACCCCGGAGAAGCTGAGCGAGCGGCTCGTCCGCGGCGGTCTCGACATCGGCCCGATCACCCTCGTGGAGTACCTCCGCCACGCCGACGACCTGATCGCCCTCCCCGACATCGCGGTCGGCTGCGACGGGCCCGTCATGTCCTGCGTGATCGTCTCCCAGCGGCCCCTGGAGGAGCTGGACGGCTCCCGCGTCGCGCTCGGCTCCACCTCCCGGACCTCGGTCCGCCTCGCCCAGCTGCTGCTCGCCGAGCGGTACGGGGTCGAGCCCGCGTACTACACCTGCCCGCCCGACCTGGGCCTGATGATGCAGGAGGCGGAGGCGGCGGTGCTCATCGGCGACGCGGCCCTGCGCGCCTCGCTGCACGACGCGCCCCGGCTCGGGCTCCAGGTCCACGACCTCGGCCTGATGTGGAAGGAGTGGACGGGACTGCCGTTCGTCTTCGCCGTCTGGGCGGCCCGCAAGGAGTACCTGGCGCGCGAACCGGAGACCGTCCACGACGTCCACCGCGCCTTCCTCGCCTCCCGCGACCTCTCCCTCGACGAGGTCACCAAGGTGGCGGAACAGGCGGCCCGTTGGGAGGCATTCGACGCCGAGCTGCTCGAACGGTACTTCCGCACGCTCGACTTCCGCTTCGGCCCCGAGCAACTCGCCGGAGTACGCGAGTTCGCCCGCCGCACCGGACCGACGACCGGATTTCCGGCCGATGTGACGGTCGATCTGCTGCCGCCGGAATAGACCCCCAGCGGAGCCGGGCAATTCACGCCCGCATTTCCCGGCCGGGAGCCGCGTCACACGCTCGCATTCCCTTCACGGGATTCACGCAAGGGAACGTTCATCGGAAATTCATGCCGCCGCGGACCCCGGCCGGGCCGCCCACCCCCGCTGGCGTACGCTGGTGCGGTCCGTCAGCAACCCTCCGAAAGGGACGAACCGGTGACCGAGAAGGCCGACCTCACGCCGTTCGATGTCACAGCCGTTCTCGACCGCGCCGCCGCGGGCGGCCGGATCACCCCCGAGGAGGCGCTCGACCTGTACCGCTCGGCGCCCCTGCACGCCCTCGGCGCCGCCGCCGACGCCGTGCGCCGCCGCCGCTACGCCGGTACGGAGCACATCGCGACGTACATCATCGAGCGGAACATCAACTACACCAACGTCTGCGTCACCGCCTGCAAGTTCTGCGCCTTCTACGCGGCCCCGAAGGACACGAAGAAGGGCTGGACCCGCGACCTCGACGACATCCTGCGCCGCTGCGCGGAGACCGTGGAGCTCGGCGGCACGCAGATCATGTTCCAGGGCGGCCACCACCCGGACTACGGCGTCGAGTACTACGAGGAGCACTTCGCCGCCATCAAGAAGGAGTTCCCGCAGCTCGTCATCCACTCCCTCGGCGCCTCCGAGGTCGAGCACATGGCGCGCATCTCCGGCGTCTCCGTCGAGGAGGCCGTCACCCGCATCCACGCGGCCGGCCTCGACTCCTTCGCGGGAGCGGGCGCGGAGCTCCTCCCGGAGCGCCCCCGCAAGGCGATCGCGCCGCTCAAGGAGTCCGGCGAGCGCTGGCTGGAGATCATGGAGATCGCCCACAAGCTGGGCGTCGAGTCCACCTCCACGATGCTGATGGGCACCGGCGAGACCAACGCCGAGCGCATCGAGCACCTGCGGATGATCCGCGACGTGCAGGACCGGACGGGCGGCTTCCGGGCCTTCATCCCGTACACGTACCAGCCCGAGAACAACCACCTCAAGGGCCGCACGCAGGCCACGCTCTTCGAGTACCTGCGCATGATCGCGATCGCCCGGCTCTTCCTCGACAACGTCGCCCACATCCAGGGCTCCTGGCTGACCACCGGCAAGGAGGTCGGCCAGCTCTCCCTCCACTACGGCGCCGACGACCTCGGCTCGATCATGCTGGAGGAGAACGTGGTCTCCTCGGCCGGTGCCAGGCACCGCTCCAACCGCCTGGAGATCATCGACCTGATCCGCAAGGCCGGCCGCGTCCCCGCCCAGCGCTCCACCACCTACGAGCACCTGACCGTCCACGACGACCCGGCGAACGACCCGGTCGACGAGCGGGTCGCCTCCCACATCTCGTCGGTGGCCATCGAGGGCGGGACGGCCCACCCCGAGCTGAAGCTCCTCGACGCGAACTGACGCCGGTGCTCACCCTCCACACCGCCGAGGCCTCCCCGGAACTGGCCGTTCTCGTCGACGGCGCCCGGATCGCCGCCGTCGGCCCGTACGAGCAGCTGGCCGATGAGCACCAGGACGCCCGCCTCCGCCGCTGGCCGGGCATCCTGCTGCCCGGCCTGCTCAACCCGTACGCCCCCGAGCTCCTGGAGCGGACCTACCACCCGGACCCGCGCGAGGCCAACGAGTTCGGCACCGCGCCGATCACGGGGGAGCGGGCGGCGGAGCTCTTCCGCGCCGACCCGGCCCGCCTCGGCGCGAGCGCCCGGCGGGGCGTCCAGCGGATGCTGGCCCACGGCACGGTGGCGGTCGCCGGCGAACTGCGGTCGAGGGCCGCCCGGGACGCGGTCCGCCGCGCCGGCCTCGCGACCGGCCGCCGCCCCGACACCCTCCCGGGCCCCCCGTCCCTCTCCCCGACCCCCCTGATCCTCCTCCCGCGCCTGACGCCCGGCGCCCCGGCCCGCTTCGCCGTCTTCGACGTCCCCGACACGGCGACGCTGGTCCGCCGGGGCGCGTCGACCTGCGTGGCCACGGTCATCGACGGGCGGCTCGTCTACCGCGCCCGCTGACAGTCCACGTGGACGAAGCGCACCTCGCCGGGCCGCACCTCGAGAGCGATGCCCGGGTCGAGCGGCGGGTCGTTCTCCTCCATCGGATGCGCGTCCGCTTCCTTCACCAGCTCCAGGAAGCGCGGATCCTGGGCGACGGCGGACAGCTCCTTCGCCGCCACCGTCGTCTCCGCACTATCGGCGTACACGATGAACGTGACGTCCCTCTCGCGGTACGTGTACTGCACCAACACCCTGCCGCCCAGCTCGCTGATCGCCCCGCTCCTCAGCTCCGCGACGCTCTTCCTGCCGGACGGGTCCGGCCCCATGCCGGCGCACACGGACCGCACCGACACGGCCATGCGGAAGGTCCTGCCGCCCGCGTCGAACCGGTAGTCGCTCACCCGGTCGCCCACCGGGCGGACGCCGGTGACCGTCTCCGGAAGCCGCTCGTCGAGGAGGGCCGCCATCTTCCGCCGGTACTCCTCCCGGCGCTCCCGCTCGGCCCCGGACATCCCCGTGCCGTCGCCGGACGAGGCCACGGGCACGGTCACCCCGGGGCCGGTCCCCGGCAGCAGCGTGAGCCCGAGGGCCCCCGCCGTGGCCACGGCGAAGGCGGCCGCGCCGACCGCGAGCCGGGAGCGGGCCCGGCGCCGGCGGCCCTCGCGCACCGCGGACGGTACGAGATCGGGCAGCGGCGGCAGAGTGTCCGCCGTCCGGGCCATGGCGTCGTGCAGCAGATCGATGTCGCGGTGGTCTTCCACAGGGGGACCTCACCTTTCCGAGAGGGAGAGCCCGGCGTCGGCCAGGCGTACGCGAAGGCGGGCGAGCGAGCGCGAGCACTGGCTCTTGACGGTGGCCTCGCCGCACCCCAGCAGCGCCGCCACGGAGGCCACGCTCTGGTCGTCCCAGTAGCGCAGCACGACCATCGCCCGCGCCCGGGGCGGCAGTTCGGCGAGCGCCGCGAGCAGCGTGACCCGCAGGTCGGTGTGGTCGGCGGCGGGCCCCGGCACCGTGCCCCCGGTCCGGGTGAGCGCCAGCAGATCCCGCAGCCCCCGGCGCCGCTCCGCCAGGAACGTCCTGGTCAGAACCTTCTTGGCGTACGCGTGCGGATGCTCGGCCGCCCCGGCCCGCCGCCAGTGCTGGTACAGCTTGGCCAGCGTGGTCTGGGTCAGGTCCCGCGCGGTCTCGGCGTCCCCGCAGAGCAGGTACGCCGTCCGGTACAGCCGCTGCTGCGCGGCCCGCGCGAACTCCTCGAACCCGGCGGCCGACCCCACGTCCACCTCCTCCACCGTCAGGGCCCTCACTTCGATCGGCACTGCCATCGCACCCCTGCTCCCCTCGCCGTCGCGTGCTGTTCGACCGTCCTTGAGCGCCCCCGGGCCCGAAAGGTTGAAGCGGTACGGGAGGAAATTCCGGCGGCTGCTTGAATGGGTCCCGTGACCCGAGCCAACCTGGACAAACAGCCGCACGAAGTCGCCTCCATGTTCGACGACGTGGCGGCCAACTACGACCTCACCAACGACGTGCTCTCGCTCGGCCAGGACCGCCGCTGGCGCAAGGAGGTCGCCAAGGCGGTCGACGCGCGCCCCGCGCAGAAGATCCTCGACCTCGCCGCCGGCACCGCCACCTCCTCGCAGCCCTTCGCGCGGGCGGGCGCGTACGTAGTCCCGTGCGACTTCTCGCTCGGGATGCTCCGCGTCGGCAAGCAGCGTCACCCGTGGATGCCGTTCACGGCGGGCGACGGCACGAGGCTGCCCTTCAAGGACGACGTCTTCGACGCGGTGACGATCTCCTTCGGGCTGCGCAACATCCAGGACACCGAGCAGGCCCTGCGCGAGCTGTACCGCGTGACGAAGCCCGGCGGCCGGGTCGTGATCTGCGAGTTCTCGCACCCCACGTGGGCGCCGTTCCGCACGGTGTACGAGGAGTACCTGATGCGCGCCCTGCCGCCGGTGGCCCGCGCCGTCTCCTCCAACCCCGACGCGTACGTCTACCTCGCCGAGTCCATCCAGTCCTGGCCCGACCAGCCGACCCTCGCGGGTCTCCTCCGGAAGGCCGGCTGGTCGAAGCCGGCCTGGCGGAACCTGACCGGCGGGATCGTCGCCCTGCACCGGGGGTTCAAGCCGGCGTAGGCGCCGCCACGTGGCGTACTGCTACTTGGCGTACATGCCGTAGCCGCCGACGCCGGTGTACACGGTGTCGGCGACCTTCCGGTGCACCTTCACGCCGTTCTCGGTGTCCGTCGGCGGCGTGCGGACCTGCGTACCGGTCACCAGGGTGGTCGAACCGCCGCCGTCGAGGTTGAGCGCGTCGACCAGGGCGAGTTCCGTGGAGTCGAGGAGCTCGGCGAAGGAACGCAGGTAGTCGCCGTCCTCGTTGGCCTTCCCGGTGAGGGTGACGAGCACCGGGTGGCCCTTGACGTTGGTGCCGAGCGCGGTGCGCGAGTCGGTGCAGATCGGGGTGGTGCCGTCGGCGCCCGTCTCCGTCCCGCTGCACGAGTTGGACAGCCCGACGGGGATCTCGCCGTTGCGCAGCAACTGGTGGAAGGAGCTGACCACGTCGACCGAGGCGTCCAGCGGGATGTCCCGGTTCATCGTCACGTCGTGGAGCTTCATGTCGATCGTCGCCCGGTCGTCGCGGACGAACCGGGCGCGCAGCCACGCGGCCCCGGTGCCGACGCCCTGGAGGACGCGGCCGCCGGCCGGGACCGTGATGCCGCCGCGGCCCTCGTGGGCGTCGGTGACGACGCCGTTCGCGTCGAGGACGACCTCGAAGCCCTTGTCGGCGGTGGCCGGGACGGCCGGGTCCGTGCCCGGCTTGGGGACGGCGATCCCGTAGTCGTCGGTGAACACGACGATCTCGTCGGGGTCCGTGTAGACGACCGGGCTGCTGCTCACCTTGACGTCCTCCGCGTCGCGGGCGCAGTGCGGGGCGCGTCCGGGGGTCCGGTTGACGTCGTCGATCCGGATGGTCTCGCCGGTGGGCGCGGTCAGCTCCATCTTCGTGAGGAGCTTGGTGATGTACGGGATGCCGTACTGGATCACCGCTCCGGTGCTGCCCTTCCCGCCGTCCCAGCAGCTGGAGCTGTGCAGGACGCCGTCGATGGCCGAGGCGCCGGTGTGTACTACCGGCTTCGCGGCGGTGCTGCCGCTCGGCTCCCGCTGGAACAGGCCGCCGTTCACGCCCGCGTACGGGTGGCGGGAGGCCACGGAGGACACGGCGGCGAGCTGGTCGGTGACCGGCTCCGCCGAGGCGTCGCCGGTGCCGACGAAGCTCTCCAGGGTGACGGCGCCGGCGGTGGGGTCGATCTCGACGATCTGCAGGATGCGGCCCGCGGCGCGGTTGTCGGGCGTGGTCTCGGTCCACGTGGTGTGGGTGACGCCGGTGGCGAGGGTGACCGGCGTGCCCTGGGTCCAGCGCTGGGCGAGCGGGCTCAGCGGCTCCTCGGCCGTGGGCGCGGCGACGGCCGAGGTGGTGAACGCGAGGGCGCCGACGACGGCGACGAGGCCGACGAGGGGGCGGTGGGTCCTGGTCACTGGCATTCCGCCGTTCCGTTGACGAGCTCGTGCGAGCGGAAGGTGCCGGCGAACGGGGCGGGCACGGTGGTGCTGTCGCCGCGCAGCACCACGTAGGCGCCGTACACCTTGCCGTCGGCCGGGTTGGTCCAGGTGCCGCTGAAGGTGGGCTGGGGGTAGAAGCAGACGTGCTTCTTGGTGCGGTTGAAGACCGACTTCGGCGCGGCCTCGGTGCCGTAGCTGTTGCCGTAGCGCAGCTTGGCCGCGTCCGTCGCGGGCAGGTGCGTGGTCATCGGGCCGCGGCCGGCCGGCTCCTCGAAGGTGCAGACCCGGTTGTCGGGGCAGCGCTCGTAGCCGGTGAAGCACAGGGCGCGGGTCGGGACCGTCTTGTGGCCGCTGAGCGTGTTCACGAAGCGGGTGTCGGAGGTCTGGTACTCGTCGGACCGGCCGGGCTTGACGGTCTGCATCAGACCGCCGTAGCCGGCGTCGACGTAGAGGCAGGCCCACTGGTTGGTGTTGTTCTTGGCGGAGAGGGTCTTGTCGTCCCAGGTGGCGTCGTAGCCTTCCTGGTTCTGCCCGGTCGTGAAGTCCCGCCGCTCGCCGGTGCCGCCGGGCCCGCTGTAGAGGCAGAGGGTGTCCGCGGGGCAGTCGTCGAAGGGCGCGGGCTCGGCGCTCGCGGGCAGGGCGAGGAACGCCGAGCAGAGGAGGGCGAGGACCGCTGTGATCAGCGAGCCGCGCCGTATGTGTGTACGAGAGATGGTCACACGAGATGATCCCTCACGGGGGGGTGCCCCCTGGTGGGTGGCCCTCCGGACAGTCCGTGACGGCCCCCCATAGACTGCCCGGGTACGTCTTTACCGCCCCTACCGCCCTAGTCTTCGGGAGAATCCGCCGTGACCGAGCAGCCCCTCTCCGAGCACAGCGCAGATGTGATCGTCGTCGGTGCGGGGCCGGCCGGCTCCACCACCGCGTACTACCTGGCCAAGGCCGGGCTCGACGTGCTGCTCCTGGAGAAGACGGCGTTCCCGCGCGAGAAGGTCTGCGGCGACGGTCTGACCCCGCGCGCCACCAAGCAGCTCGTCTCCATGGGCATCGACATCTCGGAAGAGGCCGGCTGGCTGCGGAACAAGGGTCTGCGGATCATCGGCGGCGGCGTCCGGCTCCAGCTCGACTGGCCCGACCTCGCCTCGTACCCGGACTACGGGCTCGTCCGCAAGCGCGACGACTTCGACGAGATGCTCGCCCGGCAGGCGCAGAAGGCCGGCGCCCGCCTGTACGAGCGCTGCAACGTCGGCGCCCCGGTCGTCGACGCCCGCACCGGCCGGATCACCGGCGTCCACGCCAAGCTGGGCGAGGAGAAGCGCGAGGTCACCTTCCACGCGCCGCTCGTCGTCGCCGCCGACGGCAACTCGACGCGCCTCTCCCTCGCCATGGGCCTGCACCGGCGCGAGGACCGGCCGATGGGCGTCGCCGTCCGCACCTACTTCACGACCCCCCGGCACGACGACGACTACCTGGAGTCGTGGCTGGAGCTGTGGGACAAGCGCGGCCCCCAGGACCGTCTCCTCCCCGGCTACGGCTGGATCTTCGGCATGGGCGACGGCACCTCCAACGTCGGCCTCGGCATCCTCGACTCCTCCTCCGCCTTCCGCGAGCTCGACTGGCGCGAGGTGCTGAAGACCTGGTGCGCCTCGATGCCGGAGGACTGGGGCTTCACCCCGGAGAACATGACGACCCCGATCCGCGGCGCGGCCCTCCCGATGGCCTTCAACCGCCAGCCGCACTACACCCGCGGCCTGCTGCTCGTCGGCGACGCCGGCGGCCTGGTCAACCCCTTCAACGGCGAGGGCATCGCCTACGCGATGGAGTCCGGCCAGATCGCCGCCGACGTCATCGTCCAGGCCCACGCCCGCGCCACCCCCGCCCAGCGCGAACTGGCCCTCCGCAACTACCCGCGGATCCTCAAGGACACCTACGGCGGCTACTACACGCTGGGCCGCGCCTTCGTGAAGCTCATCGGCAACCCGAAGGTCATGAAGATCGCGACCCAGCGCGGCCTCACCCACCCGCTCCTGATGAAGTTCACGCTGAAGATGCTGGCGAACCTCACGGACCCGACCGGCGGCGACGCGATGGACCGCATCATCAACGGCCTGTCGAAGGTCGCGCCGAAGGCCTGACCCCCGGGCCGTCCCGGCACGCCGAAGGGCCGTCGCTCCCCCGAGGAGTGACGGCCCTTCGTGCTGCGTACGGCTCAGAGGATGCGGACGGCGCCCGAGGGACGGTCCCAGTCGAGCGAGCGCTCGACGACGCCGGTCGAGGGGTTCTGCGCGCCGACGTACTTGCCGCCGCCGACGTAGATGGCGACGTGGTACGAGCCGCTGCGGCTGCCCCAGTAGAGGATGTCGCCCGGCTGGAGGTTGCTCAGGGAGACGGAGGTGCCCATGGAGGACTGGGCGCCGGAGACGCGCGGCAGGTCGATGCCGGCCTGGCGGTAGGCGGCCTGGACGAGGCCCGAGCAGTCCCACGAGTTCGGGCCGGTGCCGCCCATGACGTACGCGTCGCCGATCTGGGCGCGGGCGAAGGCGACGATCGCGGCGGCGGAGCCGGAGGCGACCTGGGTGGACGCGGAGGCGGAGGAGCCGCTGTCCGAGGAGTCCGAGCCCGAGTCCGAGGAGGAGGCCGACGCCGCGGTGGTGGTCAGCTGGGTCCGGGCGCTGTCGCGGGAGGCGCGGGCCTGGGCCTGCGCGCGGGCCTCGGCCTCGGCGGCCTCGGCGCGCTCGCGCTCGGCCTTCGCCTTGGCCTCGGCCTCCTGGCGGGCCTTCTCGGCGCGCTCGGCCTCGGCCTTGCGGTCGGCCTCGGCCTTGGCCTTCTTGGCCTCCTTGGCGGCCGCCTGCAGGGCGGCGGCCTCCTGGGCCTCCAGGCTCTGGCCGAGCGCCTCCTGCTCGGACGCCTCGGCGGAGGCGGCCACGGCGGTGGAGAGGTCGGTGGTGAGCGAGCCCAGGGTGGGCATCTCGATGGTCTCGGTCACCGGCTCGGCATTCGCCGGTCCGGCAGCACCGGCCACCGCGATGGTGCTGAGGACGCCACCGGCAACTCCGGCGCGGAGCGCGAGCTTCGAAGCGCTGCGGCGGGGCTTCCGGTGGCTGGGTATGTGAGCGGTGTGGGACATGGGTACAACCGCTATCAGGGCTTCGCGGTTCCCTTCAAGAAACGTGGGTTGCGCCACAGTTACGAATGGAACCGTCCAATCCGCTTTCTTGCCGCCCTTACTGACGCCGTAACGGGCAAATCGGGCACGGCTCATTGTGCCCTTGATCATGGGTTTTCAATGAGATGCCCGAATTGCCCTTCGCTTACCACCTCTTGGGGCGGATGGCCAAGCCCCGTTCTTTTCACCCTGTCGAGCCGTGACGCAGGTCACACCTCCGTCTCGTGAACGCGTGCACACGGAGTCGAGGCGTCCACTTCCGTCTCGGCGAACCCCCGGACGGGCGACGCGGATGCCTATATCACTCGTACGCGTCCACTGCCAATTTGCTTGTACTGCCCATCTCTTGATAGGGCAACACCCCTCCGACCGGCGACTTCCGGTCCGAATGTCACACCTGGTGACCACCTGGGCGCTTCACGCGACAAGATCACTGCTCATCCGACTTCATGATCCTTCGTCAGGTGGTGAAGATCACAAATCCGTTGGTGACCCCCGTGTCGCAGATCACAGAGGGGCGGGCTTAAGATACGCGGACGTCAGGCTTGTGAACTGCCTCACATGGGGGCGATCTTTCCGGAGATCGTTCCGGGGCTCCGCGAGCCGGCTGGTGCGGTCCAACGGTCAAGGACGACTGGAAGGAGCGAGGAGCGTGAATGCGTACGCGCCCGTCCTCGTGCTCGGTGCCCTGGGTGCGGGGTTTGCGATCTTCTCCGTGGTCATGGCCACGCTAATCGGGCCAAAGCGGTACAACAGGGCAAAACTTGAGGCGTACGAGTGCGGCATCGAGCCGACCCCGACGCCGGCCGGAGGCGGTCGCTTCCCGATCAAGTACTACCTGACGGCGATGCTCTTCATCGTCTTCGACATCGAGATCGTCTTCCTCTACCCCTGGGCCGTCACCTTCGACGCCCTGGGGCTTTTCGGGCTCGTGGAGATGCTGCTCTTCGTGCTCACCGTCTTCGTCGCCTACGCCTACGTGTGGCGGCGCGGCGGCCTGGAATGGGACTGAGAAGGGCTGAGGAGCACCCATGGGACTCGAAGAGAAACTGCCCAGCGGCTTCCTGCTGACCACCGTCGAGCAGGCCGCGGGCTGGGTCCGGAAGTCATCCGTCTTCCCCGCGACCTTCGGCCTCGCCTGCTGCGCCATCGAGATGATGACGACCGGCGCCGGCCGCTACGACCTCGCCCGCTTCGGCATGGAGGTCTTCCGCGGCTCCCCGCGCCAGGCCGACCTCATGATCGTCGCGGGCCGGGTCAGCCAGAAGATGGCGCCCGTCCTGAGGCAGGTCTACGACCAGATGCCCAACCCCAAGTGGGTGATCTCCATGGGCGTCTGCGCCTCCTCGGGCGGCATGTTCAACAACTACGCGGTCGTGCAGGGCGTCGACCACGTCGTGCCGGTCGACATCTACCTGCCGGGCTGCCCGCCGCGCCCGGAGATGCTGATGGACGCGATCCTCAAGCTCCACCAGAAGATCCAGACCTCGAAGCTCGGCGTGAACGCCGAGGAGGCGGCCCGCGAGGCGGAGGAGGCGGCGCTGAGGGCGCTGCCGACCATCGAGATGAAGGGTCTGCTCCGTTGAGCGACGAAACCCCGAACCCCGAGAAGGAGCTGAGCGAGCAGAACCTGCCCGGTCAGCGCGGTGAGCACGGGGAGGAGGTACGGGTCCAGCGCGGCATGTTCGGCGCGAACAACGGCGGCGACACCTCCGGCTACGGCGGCCTCGTCCGCTCGATCCGCCTCCCCGGCCCGGCCACCCGCCCCTACGGCGGATGGTTCGACGAGGTCGCCGACGAGCTCGAAGGCGCCCTGGAGGAGCAGGGGCTCGCCCCGGAGAACGCGATCGAGAGGACGGTCGTCGACCGCGGCGAGCTCACCTTCCATATCGAGCGCGAGCACCTCGTCCGCGTCGCCCGCACCCTCCGCGACGACCCGGCGCTCCGCTTCGAGCTCTGCACCGGCGTCTCCGGCGTCCACTACCCGGGCGACAAGGGCCGCGAGCTGCACGCCGTCTACCACCTGCGCTCGCTCACCCACGGCCGGCTGATCCGCCTGGAGGTCTCGGCCCCCGACCAGGACCCGCGGATCCCGTCGCTCGTCTCCGTCTATCCGACGAACGACTGGCACGAGCGCGAGACGTACGACTTCTTCGGCATCGTCTTCGACGGCCACCCGGCCCTCACCCGGATCATGATGCCGGACGACTGGCAGGGCCACCCGCAGCGCAAGGACTACCCGCTCGGCGGCATCCCCGTCGAGTACAAGGGCGCCCAGATCCCGGCTCCGGACCAGCGGAGGTCGTACTCGTGAACACCCCGTCCGCCTCTCCCCGCGAAACGACCGAGGGGACCGTCTACACGGTCACCGGCGGCGACTGGGACGAGGTCGTCCAGTCCGCCGCGAAGGCCGACGACGAGCGGATCGTCGTCAACATGGGCCCCCAGCACCCGTCCACCCACGGCGTGCTCCGGCTCATCCTGGAGATCGACGGCGAGACCGTCACCGAGGCCCGCTGCGGCATCGGCTACCTCCACACCGGCATCGAGAAGAACCTCGAGTACCGGACCTGGACGCAGGGCACCACCTTCGTCACGCGCATGGACTACCTCACCTCGTTCTACAACGAGACGGCGTACTGCCTCGGCGTGGAGAAGCTGCTCGGCATCACCGACGACATCCCCGACCGGGCCACCGTCATCCGGGTCCTCCTCATGGAGCTCAACCGGCTCTCCTCGCACCTGGTCGCCATCGCCACCGGCGGCATGGAGCTCGGCGCCACGACGATCATGATCTACGGCTTCCGGGACCGCGAGATGATCCTGGACCTGTACGAGCTGATCACCGGCCTGCGCATGAACCACGCCTACATCCGGCCCGGCGGCCTCGCCCAGGACCTCCCGCCCGGCGCCGTCGACGCCGTGCGCGAGTTCGTGAAGACCATGAAGAAGAACATGCCGGAGTACGACAAGCTCGCCACCGGCAACCCCATCTTCAAGGCCCGCATGCAGGACGTCGGCCACCTCGACCTCACCGGCTGCATGGCCCTCGGCGCCACCGGACCGATCCTCCGGTCGGCGGGCCTCCCGCACGACCTGCGCAAGTCCGACCCGTACTGCGGCTACGAGACCTACGACTTCGAGGTCCCCACCGCCGACACCTGCGACTCCTACGGCCGCTTCCTCGTCCGCCTGGAGGAGATGCGCCAGTCGCTGCGGATCGTCGAGCAGTGCCTCGACCGGCTCGCCCCCGGACCGGTCATGGTCGGCGACAAGAAGATCGCCTGGCCCGCGCAGCTCGCCCTCGGCCCCGACGGCCTCGGCAACTCCCTCGAACACATCAAGAAGATCATGGGCACTTCCATGGAGGCCCTGATCCACCACTTCAAGCTGGTCACCGAGGGCTTCCGGGTCCCGGCCGGCCAGGCGTACGCGGCCGTCGAGTCCCCCAAGGGCGAGCTCGGCGTGCACGTCGTCTCCGACGGCGGCACCCGCCCCTTCCGGGTCCACTTCCGCGATCCGTCCTTCACCAACCTCCAGGCCATGGCGGCGATGTGCGAGGGCGGCCAGGTCGCCGACGTCATCGTCGCCGTCGCCTCCATCGACCCCGTGATGGGAGGCGTCGACCGATGACAGAGACCCCGACGAGCGGCAACGTCAGCCTGGGGATGCCCCAGCTCCCCGCCCCCGCCTACCCGGACGACGTCCGGGCCCGGCTGGAGGAGGACGCGAAGGCGATCATCGACCGCTACCCCGACTCCCGCTCCGCGCTCCTGCCGATGCTGCACCTCGTGCAGTCGGAGGAGGGCCACGTGACCCGTACCGGCATGCGGTTCTGCGCCGACATGCTCGGCCTGACCACCGCCGAGGTCACCGCCGTCGCCACCTTCTACACCATGTACCGCCGCAAGCCGTCCGGCGACTACCAGGTCGGCGTCTGCACCAACACCCTCTGCGCGGTCATGGGCGGCGACGCCATCTTCGAGGAGCTCAAGGAGCACCTCGGCGTCGGAAACGACGGAGCCGACATGACGACTGCGGACGGCAAGATCACTCTTGAGCACATCGAGTGCAACGCCGCCTGCGACTACGCCCCCGTGGTGATGGTCAACTGGGAGTTCTTCGACAACCAGACCCCCGAGTCGGCAAAGAAGATGGTCGACGACCTGCGCGCGGGCCGCACCGTCGAACCCACCCGCGGCGCCCCCCTCTGCACCTTCAAGGAGACGGCCCGGATCCTCGCCGGCTTCCCCGACGAGCGCCCCGGCGCCGTCGCGGCCACCGGCGGCGCCGGGCCCGCCTCCCTCGTCGGCCTCCGCCTGGCCAAGGGCGAGGCCCCCCATACCCGAATCGTCCACCCGCGCGGCGAGGCAGCCGGTCAGGAGGGAGCGTGATGACAGTGGCCGCCGAGATCAACTCCAGCAGCCCCGAGAAGCTGCTCTCCCCGGTGCTCTCCGCCTTCTGGGACCAGCCGGACTCCTGGACCCTGGAGACGTACCAGCGCCACGACGGCTACCAGGGCCTCAGGCGCGCGCTCGCCATGAGCCCCGACGACCTCATCGCGTACGTGAAGGACTCCGGTCTCCGCGGACGCGGCGGCGCCGGCTTCCCCACCGGCATGAAGTGGCAGTTCATCCCGCAGGGCGACGGCAAGCCGCACTACCTCGTCGTCAACGCCGACGAGTCCGAGCCCGGCACCTGCAAGGACATCCCCCTCCTCTTCGCCAACCCGCACTCCCTCATCGAGGGCATCGTGATCGCCTGCTACGCGATCCGCTCCAACCACGCCTTCATCTATCTGCGCGGCGAGGTCGTCCCCGTCCTGCGCCGCCTCCACGAGGCGGTCCGCGAGGCGTACCGGGCCGGCTACCTCGGCAAGAACATCCTCGGCAGCGGGCTCGACGTCGAGCTCACCGTGCACGCCGGCGCCGGCGCGTACATCTGCGGCGAGGAGACCGCCCTCCTCGACTCGCTCGAAGGCCGCCGCGGCCAGCCCCGGCTGCGGCCCCCCTTCCCCGCGGTCGCCGGCCTCTACGCCTGCCCCACCGTGGTGAACAACGTCGAGTCCATCGCCTCGGTTCCCGCGATCCTCCACCGCGGCAAGGAGTGGTTCACCTCGATGGGCAGCGAGAAGTCCCCGGGCTTCACGCTCTACTCGCTCAGCGGGCACGTCGCCTCGCCCGGCCAGTACGAGGCCCCGCTCGGCATCACCCTGCGCCAGCTCCTCGACATGAGCGGCGGGATGCGCCCCGGGCACCGGCTCAAGTTCTGGACGCCCGGCGGCTCCTCCACCCCCATGTTCACCGACGAGCACCTGGACGTGCCGCTCGACTACGAGGGCGTCGGCGCCGCCGGGTCCATGCTCGGCACCAAGGCCCTCCAGTGCTTCGACGAGACCACCTGCGTGGTCCGGGCCGTCACCCGCTGGACCGAGTTCTACGCCCACGAGTCCTGCGGCAAGTGCACCCCCTGCCGGGAGGGCACCTACTGGCTCGTCCAGCTCCTGCGCGACATCGAGGCGGGCAAGGGCGTCATGTCCGACCTCGACAAGCTGAACGACATCGCCGACAACATCAACGGCAAGTCGTTCTGCGCCCTCGGCGACGGCGCCGCCTCGCCGATCTTCTCCTCGCTGAAGTACTTCCGCGAGGAGTACGAGCAGCACATCACGGGCAAGGGCTGCCCCTTCGACCCGGCCAAGTCGACCGCCTGGGCGGACAACCACAAGGAGGTGACGGCATGACGGTCACCACGGCCGGCCCGTCCGGCGGCGGTTCCCCGGCGGGGCCGCCCAAGGACGCAGGCCAGGACATGGTCACGCTGACCATCGACGGCATCGAGATCTCCGTCCCCAAGGGGACCCTGGTCATCCGCGCCGCCGAACAGCTCGGCATCGAGATCCCCCGCTTCTGCGACCACCCCCTCCTCGACCCGGCGGGCGCCTGCCGCCAGTGCATCGTCGAGGTCGAGGGCCAGCGCAAGCCGATGGCCTCCTGCACCATCACCTGTACCGACGGCATGGTGGTCAAGTCCCAGCTGACCTCGCCGGTCGCCGAGAAGGCCCAGCACGGCGTGATGGAGCTGCTGCTCATCAACCACCCGCTGGACTGCCCGGTCTGCGACAAGGGCGGCGAGTGCCCCCTGCAGAACCAGGCCATGTCCCACGGGCAGGCCGAGTCCCGCTTCGACGGCGCCAAGCGGACGTACGAGAAGCCGGTGCCGATCTCCACGCAGGTGCTGCTCGACCGCGAGCGGTGCGTGCTCTGCGCCCGCTGCACCCGCTTCTCGAACCAGGTCGCCGGCGACCCGATGATCGAGCTCGTCGAGCGCGGCGCCCTCCAGCAGGTCGGCACCGGCGAGGGCGACCCCTTCGAGTCGTACTTCTCCGGCAACACCATCCAGATCTGCCCGGTCGGCGCCCTCACCTCCGCCGCCTACCGCTTCCGCGCCCGCCCCTTCGACCTGGTCTCCTCGCCGTCCGTCTGCGAGCACTGCGCCGGCGGCTGCGCCACCCGCACCGACCACCGGCGCGGCAAGGTCATGCGCCGCCTCGCGCAGGACGACCCCGAGGTCAACGAGGAGTGGATCTGCGACAAGGGCCGGTTCGGCTTCCGGTACGCGCAGCAGCGCGACCGGCTGACGACCCCGCTCGTACGCAACGCGGCCGGGGTCCTGGAACCGGCCTCGTGGCCGGAGGCCCTGGAGGCCGCCGCCCGCGGCCTGGTCCGCGGCCGCACCGGTGTCCTCGCCGGCGGCCGGCTCACCGTCGAGGACGCCTACGCGTACGCCAAGTTCGCCCGGGTCGCCCTCGACACCAACGACGTCGACTTCCGCGCCCGGATCCACTCCGGCGAGGAGGCCGACTTCCTGGCCTCGGCCGTCGCCGGACGGGGACGGGATCTGGACGGTTCCGGCGTCACGTACACCTCGCTCGAAGCCGCGCCGATGGTGCTGCTCGTCGGCCTGGAGTCCGAGGAGGAGGCCCCCGGCGTCTTCCTGCGGCTCCGCAAGGCCTGGCGCAAGCACGGGCAGAAGACGTACGCCGTCGCCTCCCACGCCACCCGCGGCCTGGAGAAGACCGGCGGCACCCTGCTGCCCGCCGCCCCCGGCACCGAGACCGAGTGGCTCGACGCCCTCACCTCCCGCGTCGGCCTCGACTCCACCGGCTGGGCCGCCGCCGAGGCGCTGCGCCAGGAGGGGGCCGTCATCGCCGTCGGCGAGCGGCTCGCCGGGGTGCCCGGCGCGCTCACCGCCGCCCTGCGCGCCTCCGCCGCCACCGGCGCGAAGCTCGTGTGGATCCCGCGCCGGGCCGGTGAGCGGGGAGCGATCGAGGCGGGCGCGCTGCCGAGCCTGCTGCCCGGCGGCCGGCCCGCGACCGACCCCCGCGCGCGTGAGGAGGTCGCCGCCGCCTGGGGCGTCCGCGAACTCCCGCACGGCTACGGCCGCGACACCGGCCAGATCCTCCAGGCCGCCGCCGGCGGCGAACTCGCCGCGCTGCTCGTCGGCGGCGTCGACGTCGACGACCTGCCCGACCCGGCACGCGCGCGTGAAGCCCTCGACCGGGCCTTCGTCGTCTCCCTGGAGCTGCGCCCCGGCGCCGTCACCGAGCGCGCCGACGTCGTCCTGCCGGTCGCCGCCGTCGCCGAGAAGTCCGGCACCTTCCTCAACTGGGAGGGCCGCGCCCGGATGTTCGAGGCCGCGCTCAAGCCCGAGCAGATGACAAGGGCGGTCGCTCCTGCCGACGCGCGCGTGCTCCACATGCTCGCCGACGCCCTCGACGTCCACCTCGCCCTGCCCGACCTGAAGACGGCCCGGCGCGAGATGGACCGGCTCGGCCGCTGGACCGAGGAGCGGGCCTCCGAGCCCACCGCGCACGCGGTCCCGGCCCCCCGGCCCGGCGACGGCGAGGCCGTCCTCGCGGGCCACCGGCTCCTCCTCGACCTCGGCCGGCTCCAGGAGGGCGACGAGGCGCTGGCCGGCACCCGTCACGCGGCGGTCGCCCGGCTCTCCGCCACCACCGCCGCCGACACCGGGGTCAAGGACGGCGACCTGCTCGAAGTCACCGGACCGGCCGGCGCGGTCGCCTTCCCCCTCCAGGTCACCGAGATGCCCGACCGGGTCGTCTGGCTCCCGCTGAACTCGGCCGGCCACGGCGTCCTCGCCGGCACCGGCGCCCGCCCGGGCGACCTGGTCCGCATCGGCCCGGCCACCCCGAAGGAGGCGCAGGCGTGAACACGCTCCTCGCAGCCGAGGACCTGTCCATGTTCGGGACGGACCCCTGGTGGCTCGTCCTGCTCAAGGCCGTCTTCTGCTTCGCGTTCCTGATGGTCACCGTGCTCTTCTCCATCGTGTGGGAGCGCAAGGTCGTCGCCTGGATGCAGCTGCGCATCGGCCCCAACCGGCACGGCCCCTGGGGCCTCCTCCAGTCCCTCGCGGACGGCGTCAAGCTGATGCTCAAGGAGGACGTGATCGTCAAGCGGGCCGACAAGGTCGTCTACGTCCTGGCCCCGATCGTCGCCGCCATCCCCGCGTTCATGGCGATCGCCGTGATCCCCTTCGGCCCGGCCGGTGACGAGGTGTCGATCTTCGGCACGCGGACCACGATGCAGCTGACCGACCTGCCGATCGCGGCGCTCTACATCCTGGCGATCGGATCGCTCGGGGTGTACGGCTTCGTCCTCGGCGGCTGGTCCTCCGGATCGACCTATCCGCTGCTCGGCGGGCTGCGTTCGGTCGCCCAGATCATCTCGTACGAGATCGCCATGGGCGCCGCGTTCGCCTCGGTCTTCCTCTACTCCGGTTCCATGTCGACCTCGGCGATCGTCGACGCGCAGCAGGACCGCTGGTACGTGGTGCTGCTGCCCGTCTCGTTCCTGATCTACATGGTGACGATGGTCGGCGAGTCCAGCCGCGCCCCGTTCGACATGCCCGAGTCCGAGGGCGACCTGGTCGGCGGCTTCAACACCGAGTACAGCTCCATCAAGTTCGCGATGTTCATGCTGGCCGAGTACATCCACATGATCACCGTCTCGATGATCGCGGTGACCCTGTTCCTCGGCGGCTGGCGGGCCCCGTACCCGATCTCCGCGTTCTGGGAGGGCGCCAACCACGGCTGGTGGCCGCTGCTCTGGTTCGTCGTCAAGCTGCAGGCGCTGGTCTTCTTCTTCATCTGGCTCCGCGGCACCCTGCCCCGCGTCCGCTACGACCAGCTGATGAAGCTCGGCTGGAAGGTGCTCATCCCGGTCTCCGTGGTCTGGCTGATGCTGGTCGCCACCGTCCGGGCGCTGCGCAACGAGAACATCGCCTTCACCGACATCGTGCTGTACGTGGCCGGTGCCGTCCTGGTGGTGCTGCTGCTCTCCTTCGTCGCCGACTTCTACCGCGACCGGAAGAAGGGCGACACCACGGCCGGCCCCGCCGCCGAGCGGGAGTTCGACCCGATGGCCGGCGGTTTCCCCGTACCGCCCAAGCCCGGACAGTCCCTGCCGCCCGTGCCCCGGCGCAGGCCCCGACACCAGCGGGACCTCGTTGTCAGTGGTGGCCCCGATACTGCTACCGAGAGTGATGAGAGGGGGACGGATCGTGTCTGACTTCCAGAATCCGGTGGCCGGGTTCGGCGTGACCTTCAAGGCCATGTTCAAGAAGCGGCTGACCGAGCAGTACCCGGAGCAGAAGAAGACGACGGCGCCCCGTTTCCACGGCCGGCACCAGCTCAACCGCCACCCGGACGGTCTTGAGAAGTGCGTCGGCTGCGAGCTGTGCGCCTGGGCCTGCCCCGCCGACGCCATCTACGTGGAGGGCGCGGACAACACGGACGAGGAGCGCTACTCGCCCGGCGAGCGGTACGGCCGCGTCTACCAGATCAACTACGCCCGCTGCATCCTGTGCGGGCTGTGCATCGAGGCGTGCCCCACCCGCGCGCTGACGATGACCAACGAGTTCGAGCTGGCCGACTCCTCCCGCGAGAACCTGATCTACACCAAGGAACAGCTGCTCGCGGGCCTCGACGAGCGCATGGTCGACACCCCGCACGCGATCTTCCCGGGCATGACCGAGCAGGACTACTACCGGGGTCTCGTCACCGAGGCCGCGCCCGGGACGGTCCGCCAGGTCGCCGTGTCCAAGGGGGAGACGCCGCAGGAGGGCGAGTCGACCTCCGGCGAGGACGAGCCCGCCTCGGGGAAGGTGATCGGCCGATGAGCGCGCTCGCCGCCTACACCACCTCCTCCGGTGAGGCGTTCCAGTTCTGGGTGCTCGGCACCGTCGCCGTCGTCGGCGCGCTGTGCACCGTCCTCATGAGGAAGGCCGTGCACTCGGCGCTCTGCCTGGCCGGCACGATGATCGTGCTCGCCGTCTTCTACCTGGCCAACGGCGCGTACTTCCTCGGCATCGTGCAGATCATCGTCTACACCGGCGCGATCATGATGCTCTTCCTCTTCGTCGTCATGCTGGTCGGTGTCACGGCCGCGGACGCGCTGAAGGAGACCATCAAGGGCCAGCGGTGGTGGGCCGCCGCCTGCGGCCTCGGCTTCGGCGTCCTGCTCTTCGCCGGGATCGGGAACGCGGCGCTGACCGAGTTCACCGGCCTCGGCGCGGCGAACGCGGCGTACGGGGGGAACGTGGAGGGCCTGGCGGCCCTCATCTTCACCAAGTACGTCTTCGCCTTCGAGATCACCGGCGCCCTGCTGATCACCGCCGCCGTCGGCGCGATGGTCCTCACCCACCGGGAGCGCACCGAGCGGGCCCGCACCCAGCGCGAGCTGGCCGAGCAGCGCGTGCGCGAGGGCAGGCACCTGCCGCCGCTGCCCGCCCCCGGCGTCTACGCCCGGCACAACGCGGTGGACATCGCCGGTCTGCTGCCCGACGGCACCCCGTCCGAGCTCACCGTCATCTCGACCCTGCGCGAGCGGGGCCAGGTGCGGGACGTGTCGACGGAGGCGCTCGCCGATCTCAAGGCCCTGGAGCAGCGCGCCGAGGAGCGCCTCGGACGCGACCGCGACGAGACCCGCGACGACGCTCGTGACGGAGCTCGTGACGGAGAGGAGGCCACGCGGTGAACCCCGTCAACTACCTGTACCTCGCCGCCCTGTTGTTCACCATCGGTGCGGCCGGGGTGCTGATCCGGCGGAACGCGATCGTGGTCTTCATGTGCGTGGAGCTGATGCTCAACGCCTGCAACCTCGCGCTCGTCACCTTCTCCCGTATGCACGGCAACCTCGACGGCCAGATCATCGCCTTCTTCACGATGGTCGTGGCCGCCGCGGAGGTCGTCGTCGGGCTCGCGATCATCGTGTCCGTCTTCCGATCCCGCCACTCGGCCTCGGTCGACGACGCCAGCCTGATGAAGCTGTGAGGGGCTGAACCGTGGACAACCTGATTGCGCTGCTCATCGCGGCGCCCCTGCTCGGAGCGGCCGTCCTGCTGTGCGGCGGCCGCCGGCTCGACAAGGCCGGGCACTGGCTCGGCACGCTCCTCGCGGCCGTCTCCTTCGCCATCGGTCTCGTCCTCTTCGCCGACATGCTCGGCAAGAGCGCCGACGACCGGACGATGCACCAGCACCTGTACACCTGGATCCCCGTCGAGAGCTTCCAGGCGGACATCGCCTTCCAGCTCGACCAGCTGTCGATGACCTTCGTCCTGCTGATCACCGGTGTGGGCACGCTCATCCACGTGTACTCGATCGGGTACATGGAGCACGACGAGCGGCGCCGCCGCTTCTTCGGCTACCTGAACCTGTTCGTCGCGGCGATGCTGCTGCTCGTCCTCGCGGACAACTACCTGCTGCTCTACTTCGGCTGGGAGGGCGTCGGTCTCGCCTCGTACCTCCTGATCGGCTTCTGGCAGCACAAGCCCACCGCGGCCACCGCCGCGAAGAAGGCCTTCCTGGTCAACCGGGTCGGCGACATGGGCCTGTCGATCGCGATCATGCTGATGTTCACCACCTTCGGCACCTTCGCCTTCGGCCCCGTGCTCGCCTCGGCCGGCGAGACCTCCGAGGGCAAGCTGACGGCGATCGGCCTGATGCTGCTCCTCGCGGCCTGCGGCAAGTCGGCCCAGGTGCCGCTGCAGTCCTGGCTCGGGGACGCGATGGAGGGCCCGACCCCGGTCTCGGCCCTCATCCACGCGGCCACCATGGTCACCGCCGGCGTCTACCTGATCGTCCGCTCCGCGAACATCTTCAACGCGGCGCCGGACGCCCAGCTCGTCGTCACCATCGTCGGCGCGGTCACGCTCCTCTTCGGTGCGATCGTCGGTTGCGCGAAGGACGACATCAAGAAGGCCCTCGCCGGGTCGACGATGTCGCAGATCGGCTACATGATCCTGGCGGCCGGCCTCGGCCCGATCGGCTACGTCTTCGCGATCATGCACCTGGTGACGCACGGCTTCTTCAAGGCCGGGCTCTTCCTCGGCGCCGGTTCGGTCATGCACGGCATGAACGACGAGGTCGACATGCGGAAGTACGGCGGCCTCAGGAAGTACATGCCGGTCACCTTCGTCACCTTCGGCCTCGGCTACCTGGCGATCATCGGCTTCCCGGGCCTGTCCGGCTTCTTCTCCAAGGACAAGATCATCGAGGCGGCCTTCGCCAAGGGCGGCACCGAGGGCTGGATCCTCGGCGCGGTCACCCTGCTTGGCGCCGCCATCACCGCGTACTACATGACCCGCGTGATGCTGATGACCTTCTTCGGCGAGAAGCGCTGGCAGCCGGCGCCGGACGCCGACGCGGCGCCCAGCGCCGAGCCGGCCGCCGAGCACGCGCCGGGCGAGATGCCGCACCCGCACGAGTCGCCCAAGTCCATGCTCATTCCCATGGTCCTGCTGGCCGTCGGCTCGGTCGCCGCGGGCGCCTTCTTCGAGTTCGCCGGGTTCGTCGAGTGGCTGGAGCCGGTCACCGGCTTCGCGCACGGCCACGCGCCGATCAGCGCCGCCGCCGTCACCACCGCGACCGTGGCCGTCATGGTGCTCGGCGTCGGCCTCGCGTACCTCCAGTACGGGCGCCGTCCCGTGCCGGTGGTCGCCCCGCGCGGCTCGCTGCTCACCCGGGCGGCCCGCCGCGACCTGCTCCAGGACGACTTCAACCACGCCGTCTTCGTCACCGGCGGCACCCACCTGACCCGCTCACTGGTCTACGTCGACCACACCCTCGTGGACGGCGTGGTCAACGGCACCGCGGCCGGTGTCGGCGGGCTCTCCGGGCGGCTGCGCAAGCTCCAGAACGGCTACGTCCGCTCGTACGCGGTCTCCATGTTCGGCGGTGCGGCGGTCGTCATCGCCGCGACCCTGCTGATGAGGGCGGTGTAACTCCGATGTCCTTCCCGCTCCTTACGGTGACGGCGGCGGTGCCGGCGATCGGCGCCGTGCTCACCGCCGCCGTGCCCGCGGCCCGCCGCACCGCCGCCAAGTGGCTGGCGCTGCTGGTCTCACTGGCCACGCTCGTGCTCGCCGGGATCGTCTTCGCCCGCTTCGAACCGGGCGGCGACCGCTACCAGCTGGTCGAGTCCCACGCCTGGATCAAGGACTTCGGGGTCCGGTACGAGCTCGGTGTCGACGGCATCGGGGTCGCGCTGATCGGCCTCACGGCCCTGCTGATCCCGTTCATCGTCCTGGCGGGCTGGCACGACGCCGACCCCCTGGAGACGCAGTCGAAGCGGTGGCGGCCGACGCAGGGCTTCTTCGCCCTGATCCTCATGGTCGAGGCGATGGTGATCCTCTCCTTCGAGGCCACCGACGTCTTCCTCTTCTACATCCTCTTCGAAGCCATGCTCATCCCGATGTACTTCCTCATCGGCGGCTTCGGCGACCGCGCGCACAGCGGCTCCGACGAGAACGCGGCGGCCCAGCGCTCGTACGCGGCGGTCAAGTTCCTGCTGTACAACCTGGCCGGCGGCCTGATCATGCTGGCCGCGGTCATCGGCCTCTACGTGGTCGCGGGGAACTTCTCGCTCACCGAGATCGCCGCGGCCCGCGCTGGGGGTACCTCCCACGCCGGAGGCGTAGGGGGAGGCTCGCTGGAGATGGCGACCAGCACCGAGCGATGGCTCTTCCTCGGCTTCTTCTTCGCCTTCGCGGTGAAGGCGCCGCTGTGGCCGCTGCACACCTGGCTGCCGAACGCGATGGGAGAGGCGACCGCCCCGGTCGCCGTCCTCATCACCGCCGTCGTCGACAAGGTCGGCACCTTCGCGATGCTCCGCTTCTGCCTCGGGCTCTTCCCCGAGGCGTCGAAGTGGGCCACGCCCGCGATCGTCGTCCTCGCCCTGATCAGCATCGTGTACGGGGCGCTGCTCGCGGTCGGCCAGCGGGACATCAAGCGGCTCGTCGCCTACGCGTCGATCTCCCACTTCGGCTTCATCATCCTGGGCATCTTCGCGATGACAAGTCAGGGGCAGTCGGGGGCCACGCTCTACATGGTCAACCACGGCGTCTCCACGGCCGCCCTGATGCTCGTCGCCGGCTTCCTCATCTCCCGGCGCGGCTCTCGGCTCATCGCCGACTACGGCGGTGTGCAGAAGGTCGCCCCGGTCCTCGCCGGCACCTTCCTGATCGGCGGTCTCGCGACCCTGTCGCTGCCCGGACTCGCCCCGTTCGTCAGCGAGTTCCTGGTCCTGGTGGGCACCTTCGCCCGCTACCCGGTGGCCGGGATCATCGCCACCACCGGCATCGTCCTCGCCGCGCTGTACGTCCTCGTCCTCTACCAGCGGACGATGACCGGCCCGGTGAAGGAGGAGGTGCGGTCGATGCCCGACCTGCGGCCGCGCGAGCTGGCGGTGGTCGCCCCGCTCATCGCGGTCCTCCTCTTCCTCGGCGTCTTCCCGAAGCCGCTGACGGACGTGGTCAACCCGGCGGTCCAGCACACGATGTCGGACGTGCAGCGGACCGACCCCCAGCCCGAAGTTCCCGTCCAGAACGTGGAGGCGGCCAAGTGAACGCCCTCGCTGTCCACAGCCTGTGGACGACGGCTGCCGAGCCGCTGACCAGGATTCCGGCACCGAAGATCGAGTACACCCAGCTCGCGCCGGTGCTGATCGTGGTCGGCGCGGCGGTCGTCAGCGTCCTCGTCGAGGCCGTGGTGCCCCGCAAGGGCCGCTACCTCGGCCAGGTCTTCCTCTCCGTCCTGGCCCTCGCGGCCGCGTTCGCCGCCGTCGTCGGCCTCGCGGCCGGCGGTTACGGCACCACCAAGGCCGGCATCGCGGCCATGGGCGCCATCGCCGTCGACGGCCCCGCCCTGTTCCTCCAGGGCACCATCCTGCTCGCCTCGATCGTCGCGGTCTTCACCTTCGCCGAGCGCAGGCTCGACCCGGCCGACCACGGTCACAAGGTCGACTCCTTCGCCGCCGAGGCCGCGGCCGTCCCCGGCGGCGACCACGAGAAGGCGGCCGTCAAGGCCGGCTTCACCACCACCGAGGTCTTCCCGCTCGCGCTCTTCGCGATCGCCGGCATGCTGGTCTTCCCGGCCGCCAACGACCTCCTGACCCTGTTCATCGCCCTGGAGGTCTTCTCCCTCCCGCTGTACCTGTTGTGCGCCGTCGCCCGCCGCAAGCGGCTGATGTCGCAGGAGGCGGCCGTCAAGTACTTCCTGCTCGGCGCCTTCTCCTCGGCCTTCCTGCTCTTCGGGATCGCCCTGCTCTACGGCTACGCGGGCTCCGTCTCGTACGCCACCATCGCCCAGGTCGTCGACGGCTCCGTCACCACCGTGAACCCGGCGCTCGCCGAGACGATGGGCAACGACGCGCTGCTGCTCATCGGCTTCGCGCTGGTCCTCATGGGCCTGCTCTTCAAGGTCGGCGCCATCCCGTTCCACATGTGGACCCCGGACGTCTACCAGGGCGCCCCGACCCCGGTGACCGGCTTCATGGCCGCCGCCACCAAGGTCGCCGCCTTCGGCGCGCTGCTCCGCCTGCTGTACGTGGTGCTGCCGGGCCTCACCTGGGACTGGCGGCCGGTCATGTGGGGCGTCGCGATCGTCACGATGCTGGGCGGTGCGATCGTCGCCATCACCCAGACCGACATCAAGCGGCTCCTGGCGTACTCGTCGATCGCGCACGCGGGCTTCCTGCTCGCGGGCGTCATCGCCGCCACCCCGAGCGGCATCTCGTCGGTCCTGTTCTACCTCGGCGCCTACTCCTTCGTGACGATCGGCGCCTTCGCCGTCGTCACCCTGGTGCGGGACGCGGGCGGAGAGGCCACCCACCTCTCCAAGTGGGCGGGCCTGGGCCGCCGTTCGCCGCTGGTCGCGGCGGTCTTCGCGGTCTTCCTGCTCGCCTTCGCCGGCATCCCGCTGACCTCCGGCTTCTCCGGCAAGTTCGCGGTCTTCAAGGCGGCGGCGGAGGGCGGCGCGGGCGCCCTTGTGGTGGTCGGTGTCATCGCCTCGGCGGTGGCGGCCTTCTTCTACATCCGGGTGATCGTGCTGATGTTCTTCAGCGAGCCGAAGGCGGACGGCCCCACGGTCGCCGTGCCCTCGATCCTGACGACCCTCACCATCACCACGGGCGTGGTCGTCACCCTGGTCCTCGGCCTCGCGCCGCAGTACTTCCTGGACCTGGCGAGCCAGGCGAGCGTGTTCGTCCGCTGACCGCTCGATTCGCCTGCCTCGCTGAGGAGAAGGGCCCGGCTCGGGGGCGAGCCGGGCCCTTCCTCGTGTGCGGGGGTCAGTGCGGGCGGCCGAGGGCGGACTGGGTGGCGGACAGGATCGTCGTGTCGTCGGCGCCGAGGGCGCGGGCCGCCGCCGTGAACTCCTGGGCCAGTGCGGCCAGTCGGGCCCGGTCGGGGGCGGTCGCCGTGGGGGTGGCCGTCCCGGGCGGGCGGTGGACGCGGGTGCCCGCGCCGCGGCGGGTGCGGACCAGGGAGGCGGCTTCCAGCTCGCGGTAGGCGCGTGCCACGGTGCCGGTGGCGAGACCGAGGTCGGCGGCCAGCTGGCGTACGGTCGGCAGCCGCTCGCCGTCGGCCAGGCTTCCGGAGGCGATCAGGGCGGCGAGCTGGGCGCGGATCTGCTCGTACGGAGGGATCGGCCCCGCGGTGTCGACGCGGAGGACGGGGCCGCCGCTCATCGCCGGTCCGCGACGAGGAGGGTGCACAGGCACCACAGGGCGGTGCACAGGGCGGTCAGGGCCGTCGGGTAGAGCAGGGCGGCGCCCACGGTGCCGAGGGCGCCGTCGCAGCTCAGGGAGTTCAGCGACCTCGCCGCCGTGAGGGCCGTGCCGGTCAGCGTCCCGGCGACCAGCAGGCCCCAGGCGGCGACGATCGCCGAGGCCCGCGACCGGCGGAGGTCCGCCTCGCCGGGGCGGCGGGTCACATGGCGCAGGGCGACGACGCAGACCAGGGTGGCGGCGGCCAGGGCGAGGGCGGCCGGGAGGCCGTAGTACAGGCCGGGCCAGGGGCCGGCCGTCTGCGTCCCGTCCGGGCAGGCGACGCTCAACGCGCGTCCGGCCCGCCCCATGTCGTCCGGGGATGCGATCGCCGCGGCCACCGCGAGCAGGACGACGAGGAGGCCGCCGAGGCCGAGCAGGAGCGGGGTCAGGCGGCGGGGCACCTGGTCGCGCACCCGGCGCGGCGCCAGTCCGGCGGTGCGGACCGCGCCTCCCGGGCGCGGCGTGAGCGCGTCCCCGGCCAGGACGCCGGCCACGGCGCCGAGTCCGAGGACGGTGGGCGCGCAGAGCAGGCCCACGCCGAGGGTGTCCGCCCGTGCGACGGCGAGGCCGCCGAAGGCTCCGGCGGCGATCCCCGCCCACTGGGCGAAGCGGTCGGTGCGGACGAGAGAGCTGGTGCTGGTGTCGATGTCGGTGTCAGACAAGGAGGACCCCCGGATGGCGGGCGCGCCGACGCGCGCCCACTTGTATCAACTGGTGAGTACAAGATGGCGCCATCCGAAGACTTGTGTCAAACGCTTGATACAAGTGGCGGGTGTCAGGCCGAGGGAGCGATCCGGCCCCGCACCTCGCCCAGGCCCACCCGGGTGCCGTCCGGGCCGGGGGCCCAGGCCGTGAGCACGACCTCGTCGCCGTCCTCCAGGAACGTCCGCTTGCCGCCGGGCAGTTCGATCGCGTCGCGGCCGTTCCAGGTCAGCTCCAGGAGCGAGCCGCGCTGGTTCACCTCGGGGCCGGAGACCGTACCGGAGCCGTAGAGGTCACCCGTACGCAGGGAGGCGCCGTTCACCGTCATGTGGGCGAGCTGCTGCGCGGCCGTCCAGTACATGGTGGAGAACGGCGGCTCCGCCACCACCTCGCCGTTGATCTCCACGGAGATCCGCACGTCGTAGCCGCCCGGCTCCTCCTCCGCCGCGTCGTCCAGGTACGGCAGGAGGGGGAAGTCGCGGGCCGGCGGCGCGGTGCGGGCCGCGTCCAGGGCCTCCAGGGGCGTCACCCAGGCCGACACCGAGGTCTGGAAGGACTTGCCGAGGAAGGGGCCGAGCGGCACGTACTCCCACGCCTGCACGTCCCGCGCCGACCAGTCGTTCAGGAGCGTCAGGCCGAAGACGTGGTCCCGGAAGGCGGAGAGCGGCACCGGGCGGCCGAGCTCCGACGGGGTGCCGACGAGGAAGCCGACCTCCGCCTCGATGTCCAGCTTCACCGAAGGCCCGAAGACGGGAGCGGCGTCGGCGGGCGTCCTGCGCTGGCCCGAGGGGCGGACCACGTCCGTGCCCGAGACGACGACCGTGCCCGCGCGCCCGTGGTAGCCGATCGGCAGGTGCTTCCAGTTGGGCGTCAGCGGCTCACCGTCCGGGCGGAACATGCGGCCCACGTTGGTGGCGTGGTGCTCGCTCGCGTAGAAGTCCACGTAGTCCGCGACCTCGTACGGCAGGTGCAGCGTCACCGAGTCCAGCGGGTACAGCAGCGGCTCGATCTCCGGCCGGTGCGCCGGGACCGTCACCCAGGCCGTCAGCGCCCGGCGGACGTCCCGCCAGGCGGTCCGCCCGGCCGCGAGCAGCGGGTTGAGGCTCGGCTGCGCGAGGAGGGAGGCGTACGGGGAGCCGAGCGCGTGCGCCGCGGCCCCCGCGTCCAGCACGTACCCGCCGATCCGGACGCCGAGCCGGCGGCGGCCGGGCTCGTCGGCGGTCGAGAAGACGCCGTACGGGAGGTTGTGCGGGCCGAAGGGGTCGCCCTCGGCCAGGTCGAGCGGGCTGTGCTCGGGCATCGGTGCGTGCCTCGCTTTCGATGATGGGTGAAGGACACGTTACGGGGCGGTCCGCCGGGCGAGGATGACATGGATCACAGAGAAACCGGGGCCTAAGAGAGCAACTGTCCGGCTTCGCGCGCTTTGTTCGGCCGGTGTCGGCGGAGGCCCGCCCGAGCCGCGCAAACGGCCCTGTCGTAGGCCCCCGGACGGGTCATACGATCGCGGTGGTGCCGCCCCCGCGTGAGGAAACCCGCGGGCGCGCACCCCTCTCACGCTTCGCATGCTTCCCTGACCAGGAAAAGGTCCCCACGTGAAGATCCGCCGCATTCTCGCGACCGCCGTCGCCGCCGCCGTCACCACGCCGGTCGTGTTCCTGTCCGCCGGGCCCGCCTTCGCGGACACCAAGCCGACCGCGAGCACGACCGCGCCGACGACCACCCCGTCCTACAAGGAGCTGGAGGAGGCAGTCGCCGCGGCGCAGGCGAAGGTCGACGAGCTGAAGGAGCAGCGCGCCGCCGTCGAGGCGAAGATCGACCGGTTCGACAAGGACCCCTCCGAGTTCGTCGACGCGGACCTCCTCGCCGCCCAGGCCGCGGCCAAGGAGGCCCTCGACACGGCGCTGGCCGCCCACAAGGCCGCCGAGGCGGACCTTGCCGCAGCGAAGAAGGCGCTGGAGGACGCCGCTCAGGAGGAGAAGGAGGCGGCCGAGACGGCCGTCGCCGAGGCGCAGAAGGCCCTGGACGAGGCCGCCGCCGCGCTGAAGACCGCCCAGACCGAGGCGCGGGCGGCCAACGACCCGGTGACGAACGTGCTGGTCGCGATGTTCCAGGAGCTCCACGCCGTCGACCTCAAGCTGAAGCCCGCCGAGGAGGAGCTCGCCAAGGCGAAGGAGGCCCTGGCGAACTTCGAGGAGCCGAAGCCGGAGCCGGAGGAGGAAGAGGGGAACGAGGAGGAGGAAGGGGAGGAAGAGGAAGGCGCCGAGTGCGTCGAGGACGATGCCGTCCACTCCACCCTCACCGGCCCGAAGACCATCACCATCGGCTCCAGCGCGAACTTCTCGCTGACCGTGAAGAACACCTCGGACCGCGACCTCGACTCCGTCCGCTCCTACCTCTTCGCCGCCCATCTCCCCGAGTCCTGGGAGGACGTCCTTCTCGACGACGAGACGGACTTCGCCCAGTACTTCTCCATCGACTGGAAGTCCGCCGCCAACCCGAAGTGGACCGGCCTCGACTTCGAGGAGGACGCCATCGAGCTGGGCAGGATCGCCAAGGGCGACAAGGTCGACGTCACGCTGCGCCTGACGGTGGACGGAAACGCTCCGGAGGGCAAGGGCATCACCTTCTCCAGCGGTGAGTACGACAACGAGGACGGCTCCTGCGGCATCAGCGGGCAGTACGCCGAGGCCACCTTCGACGTCGTCGAGGCGAAGGACGGGGAGCCGACGGCCACCCCGTCCCCGTCGGCCTCCACGCCCGCCCCGGCGGCCACCTCGAACAACACCACCGCGCAGGGCGGCTCCTCGAACACCCCGGTGAACGGCACCCTCGCCGCGACCGGTGCCGGTGACGGCCTGACCCGGATCGGCATGGCCGCCGGCGCGGCCGTCGCGCTCGGCGCGGGCGCGATGTTCGTCGCCCGCCGCCGCAAGGCCGGCGCCGACGCGTAACACCTGAGGGATCCCCCGTACGGCCCAGGGCCCGGCCCGCCGTGCGGGGGATCCGTCGTCGGCGGTGCCGGTCATCGGGCGAGATCATCGGGCGAGATCGCCGGGCAAGGTCATCGGGCAAGGTCATCGGGCGAGATCATCAGGCAAGGCGAAGCGGTCGTTCTATCCGATATCGGCTGATCGCGAACATAGCGGGGCGCCGGGAAGGCGCCCACGGTGATCGAAACGTGACCGGATACGCTGGCTTGAGTGAATCCCGGCGACACATCGACCATCCGTGTGACCACGAACACCGTGTGATCACCACCCGGACCGTGTGATTGTCGGCATGTGACCGTCAGCAGGCGTCAGCAGACAGGAGACCCCCTCGTGACCGTCGTCGGGCCGTTCGGTCTTAGCGTGCGGGACCAGGCTCTTGAGGCCGATGTCCAGACGGGGTTGGCGGCCGTCGAGGCCGGCCTCCTCGACGCCACCAAGAGCGATGTCCCCTTCATCACCGAGGCCGCGCAGCACCTGGTGCTCGCAGGCGGGAAGCGGTTCCGCCCGCTGCTCGTGATGCTCGCCGCCCAGTTCGGCGACCCCTACGCGCCCGGCGTGGTGCCGGCGGCCGTCGTCGTGGAGCTCACCCACCTGGCCACGCTCTACCACGACGACGTCATGGACGAGGCGGCCGTGCGCCGGGGCGTGCCCAGCGCCAACAGCCGCTGGGGCAACTCGCTCGCCGTCCTCACGGGCGACTTCCTCTTCGCCCGGGCCTCGCACACCCTCGCGGACCTCGGCCCGGAGGCCGTCAGGATCCAGGCCGAGGCGTTCGAACGGCTGGTCACCGGCCAGATCCTGGAGACCGCGGGCCCGGTGGACGGCCGCGACCCCGTCGACCACTACCTCGACGTCCTCGGCGGCAAGACCGGCTCCCTCGTCGCCGTCTCCTGCCGTCTCGGCTCTCTGATGGCCGGCGCCGACGAGTCCGTCGTCGACATCCTCACCCAGTACGGGGAGCGGCTCGGCGTCGCCTTCCAGCTCGCCGACGACGTCCTCGACATCGCCTCCGAGGGCCACGAGTCCGGCAAGACCCCCGGCACCGACCTCCGCGAGGGCGTCCCCACCCTCCCCGTCCTCCACCTGAGGGCCGCCGCGGCCGCCCACGGCCGCCCCGAGGACCTGGAGCTGCTCGCCCTGGTCGACGGCGACCTCACCGACGACGCCCGGCACGCCGAGGCGCTGCGCAGGCTCCGCGTCCACCCCGCCCTGGAGCAGGCCCGCCGGGACACCGTGCGGTACGCGGAGGAGGCCAGGGCCATGCTCGCGCCGCTGCCCGACGGGTACGCCAAGTCGGCCCTGAGGGAGCTGTGCGACGCGGTGGTCCACCGCGCGGGCTGACGCGTACGGCCGGCTGTCGCGTACGGCGGGATGACGTATCCCTAGGGCCCTGTCATCCCGGAGAGGTACGCGAGGTTGATCCCGGGGGCTGACGACTCCGCGCCGCGGTCCTGGTGAGATGGAGACATCGAACGGAACAGGTCCACGCCAGGGCACGGAGGGATCACAGACCATGGCAGCACAGCGAAAGACGAGCCGGTACGTCGTCCCGGTCGCGGTGGCCGGCATCGCCGCCGCGACCATCGGACTGGTCCCGGCGCTCGCCGCGTCCGGTGACCCGGACCTTCCGGAGATCACGGCCCAGCAGCTCATCGAGAAGATCGCGGCCTCGGACACCCAGACCCTGTCCGGCACCCTCAAGGTCTCCACCGACCTGGGTCTGCCCGCCTTCGACGGCCTGCTCGGCGGGATCGCGGAAGGCATGGCCGGCGGCTCCGGCGAGGGTTCCGACGAGGGCACCGCCGACCCGTCCGCCCAGCTCACCAAGCTGCTCTCCGGCAGCCACACCCTGCGGATCGCCGCCGACGGCCCCGAGCGGCAGAAGCTGACGCTGCTCGACGGCAAGGAGCAGTACAGCCTCGTCCACAACGGCGACGAGGTGTGGGCGTACGACTCCCGCTCGAACGAGGTCTTCCACGAGAAGGGCGTCGAGGGAGGCGCCGAGGAGGGCGGCCGGGCCCAGGAGAAGGAGTTCCCGGCCACCTCCCCGAAGGAGCTCGCCGACGAGGTCCTGAAGGCCGCGGGGGACACCACCTCGATCACGGTCGGCGGCACCGCGAAGGTGGCCGGCCGGGACGCGTACCGCCTGGTGGTCGAGCCGAAGCAGCAGGGCTCGACGGTCGACTCGATCACGATCGCGGTCGACGCGGCCACCGGCACCCCCCTGAAGTTCACCCTCGCCTCCACGACCGGTGGCAAGCCGGTCCTCGACGCGGGCTTCACGAAGGTCGACTTCGGCAAGCCGGCGGCCTCGGAGTTCGACTTCGCGGTCCCGGAGGGCGCGAAGGTCACGGAGGCCGACGAGGCCGATGCGGCGCACGAGGCCGGGAAGGCCCAGAAGGACCTGGAGAAGGAGCTCGGCGACCTCGGCCTCGGGGACCTCGGCGGCTTCGGGAACTTCGGGAACCCCGAGAACTTCGAGAACGGGGAGAAGGGCGGCTTCGACGTCATCGGCGAGGGCTGGACGGCCATCGCGCGGATGGACACCGGCGCGCAGGCCCCGAAGACGGAGGAGGCGCCGAAGGAGGTCCAGGGCTTCCTGGACTCGTTCGGCGACAAGGTGAGCGGGAAGTTCGGCTCCGGCACCGTCTTCACGACCAAGCTGGTCAACGCGCTGATGACGGACGACGGCAAGGTCTACATCGGCGCGGTGACGCCGCAGAAGCTGGTGGAAGCGGCGAACTCCGCGAAGTAAAGCGGCGATTGGGTGCCCGGGTGGGTCGGGAGAAAGGACACCGACCCACCCGGGTGGCCTTGTGCGCTTCCCGGTTTACGGGAAGGTCAGCTTGAAGCTGTTGATGTAGCCGGTGTCGTAGCTGGCCTTGTCCTGGACGCGGAGCTTCCAGACGCCGTTGGCGACCTCGGAGGAGGCGTTCACGGTGTAGGTCTGCTTGATGTTGTCGGCGCTGCCGCCGGAGCGGTTGTGGAGGTTGTAGACCGAGCCGTCGGGGGCGATGAGGTCGACGACGAGGTCACCGATCCAGGTGTGGACGATGTCCACGCCGACGGCCAGGTTGCTGGGCGCGTTGCCGCTGATGCCCGTGACGGTCACGGAGGAGGTCACCGCGGCGCCGTTGTCCGGGATGGAGACGTCGGCGGTGTTCTCGAAGACCGTGCCGGTGGGCGGCGGGGTGCTGGTGCCGGACAGGGTCCAGACCGCGTGGGCGATGGCGTCGCTGTTGCGGTCGAGGGCCGTGTCGTTGATGTTCGCGGTGGTGTCGCAGGAGGAGTGGTAGCAGCGGTCGAAGGCCGTGGTCGTACCGCCCCACTTGGCCACCTGGGCGCTGGTCTTGGTCCGGCTGGCGCCGGTGAAGAGCCCGCCGACGGGGATGCCGACGTTCTTGAAGGAGGCGTGGTCGGAGCGCCCGTCGCCCTCGGTCTCGATCTCGGTGGGGACGCCGATGCCGGCGAAGTAGTTCTTGAAGGTCTGCTCGATCGCCGGGTCGTCGTCGTAGACGAAGTAGCCCGGGTTCGGCGAGCCGATCATGTCGAAGTTGAGGTAGCCCGCGAACTTCGCCCGCTCGGTGGTGGAGAGGTTGTTCACGTAGTACTTGGACCCGACGAGGCCCAGCTCCTCCGCTCCCCACCAGCCGAACCGCAGGTGCTTGGAGGGCTGGTAGCCGGAGCGGGCGACGGCGAGCGCGGTCTCCAGGATCGCGGCCGAACCGGAGCCGTTGTCGTTGATGCCGGGCCCCGAGGTGACCGAGTCGAGGTGCGAGCCGGACATGATCACCTGGTTCGGGTCACCGCCCGGCCAGTCGGCTATCAGGTTGTACCCGACGGTGCCGTTGTACGTGAACTGCTGGACGGTCGTGGTGTAGCCGACCGCGTCCAGCTTGGCCTTCACGAAGTCGATGGACGCCTTGTACCCGGCCCGCCCGTGCGCCCGGTTCCCGCCGTTGGCGGTGGCGATGGACTGGAGATCGGCCAGGTGCTGCTTGACGTTGGCGACCGGGATGTCCGGCGCGGCGGCGGCACCGGCGGGCGCGGCGCTCGCCGGGGCGCCTCCGGCGAAGGCGCCGAGGACGAGGGCCGACGAGGCGGCCAGGGCGGAAAGTCTCGCGGAGAGTTTCATGTGGGGGCTCCGGATTCCGAACGGGGACGGGACGGAACGTGCGAGACGCCCCGCGCCGTGGGTGACGCGAGGCGTTGGAGCTGTGCGAGTGCGTGCTGAATGGTGGGTGAAAACCTGATGTCACGTCAAGGCGCATTCAGGACAGGGGAGTTCGCTTAGCGGACAGGGGCTGTTCTCGCTCGTTCCGGTCGCTCAGGGATGCGAGCCCTCCGGGCAGCCCAGGGCCGCCGTCTCAAGTGCCTTCAGAGCGCCGTCGATCGGGTGGGAGCCGCCCCATCGGATGAGGTTGAAGGCGAAGGACGCCTGACGGGTGCCGTCCTCGCGGGTCATCGTGAAGGTTCCGGCTCCCCAGACCGTGCCCTCGTTGCCCCAGAAGGTGCCGCAGCCGGGCACGTCGAGACGGTGCAGACCCAGGCCGTACCGGATGGTCGAGCCGTCCAGGGCGATCACCGGGACGGTCTTCCGCATCTCCGCCAGCGAGGCCCGGGAGACGACCTCGCCGGCGAGCAGCCTGCCGTAGAAGCGGTTCAGGTCCTCCATGGTGGAGACCAGGCCGGCGCCGGCCATGACCCAGGACATGTCGTAGTCGCTGTAGTCGCGGGGCGGCTGGAGGGCGCCCCACAGGCCCTCGTACATGCGGGAGTGCGGGCCCCGGACGCGCGTGCCGGTGGGGAAGAAAGTGTTCCGGAGACCGGCGGGGCGGATGACGTGCCGGGTGATGTGCTCCTCCGCCGGCAGGCCCGTGACCCGCTCCAACAGCTGCCCGATCAGCAGGTAGTTGGTGTTCGAGTACGTCCCCGGCGTGGCGCCGGGCTCGCCGGCGGGCGGGGCGGCGAGGCCGAGGGCGATCAGCTCGGCGGGGCGGAAGCGGCGGTGCCGGTTCTCGTCGAGGCTGCGCGCCGAGACCGGGCCCTCGGCGCCCGTGATGGACGGGAAGGCGTACGGGATGTACTCGGCGATGCCGCTGGTGTGGTTCAGCAGCATGCGTACCGTGACCCGCCGCCCCCGCTCGCCCGGCACCAGGTCCGGCAGGTGGTCGCCGATCGGGTCGTCCAGCCGGACCCGGCCCCGCTCGGTCTCCTTGAGGACGGCGGCGGCGACGAAGGTCTTGGTGATGCTGCCGACCCGGTGCCGCATGCCGGGGGTGACGGGCCGCCCGGTTGCCAGGTCGGCGACGCCGGCCGCCCCCCCGCCAGGTCCGGTCCCCGTCCCGTACCTCCGCGAAGACGCCGGGCATTCCGGCCTCGTGCAGCCTGTCCAGGGCCGGGCGGAGCGGCGCGGGAGGCGGGGGAGCGGCCTGGGCGGGCAGGGCGCTCGCGCTCAGGGAGAGCGCGGCGAGCAGCATGAGCGTACGGATCCTCATCATGGCGTCCTTTCGAGGGCGTGGGACTCAGGAGGTCAGGGCGCGGCGGAGGACCGCACCCAGTTCGGCGTTCTGCCGCTGGGAGACGTCGGCGGTGACGATGGCCTGGGAGCCGTGGAAGGTGCCGGGCCACTGGTGGAGCTCGACGGACACGCCGGCCCGGAGCAGCCGCAGGGCGTAGTGGATGTCCTCGTCACGGTTCGGGCAGAGCTCCGCCGTCGCGATGTACGCGGGCGGGAGGCCGGTCAGGTCCTCGGCGCGGGCGGGTGCGGCGTACGGGGTGGCGGGCCGTCCGCCGAGGTAGTGCCGCCAGGACGCCGCGACCTTGTCGCGGTCGATCCACGGTGTGTCGGTGAAGTTCCGCCGCGACCACGTCTCCTGCCGGTCGTCGAGCTGAGGCTGGTTGAGCAGCTGGAAGCAGAGGGCGGGGCCCCGTTCGTCCCGTGCCCGCAGGGCCGCCGCCGCCGCGAGTCCGCCGCCCGAACTGTGGCCGGCGACCGCGATCCGGTCCGGGGCGACGCCGAGCCGGCCGGCGTTCGCGGCCGTCCAGCCGAGGACGGCGTAGGTGTCGTCCAGGGCGGCGGGGAAGGGGTCCTCGGGCGACAGCCGGTAGCCGACCGAGACCACCACCGCGCCGGACGTGGCGGCGAGCCGAGCCGCCCACGGGTGCTCGGTGCGCACGTCACCGGTGACGTGTCCGCCGCCGTGCAGCCAGATGACGGCGCCCCGCGCCCCGTGCGGGCGGTAGACGCGTACCGGCACATCCGGACCGGAGGGCACCGGCACCGCCAGGTCCTCGACCGTCATGCCGGAGGTGTCCGGCACCGGAACCGAGGCGGAGAGCTCGGCGAAGAGCTTGCGGGCGCCGACGGGTTCGGAAAAGTCGGCCCGGGGGAACAGCGGTACGAACGCTTCGAGTTCGGGATCCATGCGCCCCATCCTCACGGCCGCCGCGCACCCCGGTCAGCCGCCGTCCGTCGCGCCTCCGCCCCCGATCGCGCACCGGTCGGCGCACCCGTCGGCGGTGACCGCCTCCTATCCTTCGGGGCATGGAGACACTGGCGCTGCGCCTGTCGGGACTGGACCCGTACGTCGACGGGGCGATCCGCATCGTCACGTTCTACGACACGCTGATGCGCCGCCGCGTCGACCTGCCGGCGCTGGTCCGGGCCTCGGCGGGCCTCGCCGAGTGCGTCACCGGCCTCCGCCTGCACGGCACGGGCCGCGCGGTCCGCGTCTCACCGCTCGGCACGGAGGCGACGGGCCCTGAGCATCCCGCGAGCTCCGCCCTGCCGGTCACCCTCGACGAGGAGGAGATCGGCGAGGTCTGGCTCGAACGCCGAACCCCCGCACACCAGTTGGACGAGGTCCTGCTGGAGCGCCTGGCGATCGCGGTCGCGGCGGCGGTGGAGCGGTACGGCCCCGCCCGTACGACCATGGCGGACCCGGCCCTCGTCGAACTGGCCGTCGGCGCGGCGACCGACGACGTGGCCCGCGCGAGGGCCCTGCGGCTGCTGGGCTTCGCGGCGGGCCCGCCGGTCCACGTCGTCGCCGTGCGCACCGGCCTGCCGCTCGACCGGATCGGCGCCCGGGTCTGCCCCGGCGGCCTGGTCAAGGCGGCGACGCTGGGCGCGGACGGCCTCGGCGCGCTCCTCGCCACGGCCGTCGACCCGACGGCCTTCCCGGAGGACGTACGCGCCGGCCTGACGACCACGGCGGACACCCCGTCCGCCGCCTGGCACCGCGCCCGCACGGCCCTCCGCTTCACCACGTCCCGCGCCCCGGTCCTCACCTACGACTCACTAGGCGCCCTGGCCCTCCTGGCGGACATCCCGGAACGGACCGCCCGGGCCAACCCGGACGTGGCGGCCATCGCCCGCCTGGCGGCATCGGCAGCGGACGGCGAGCCCTCGGAAACCCTGGAGACCCTGGACGCCTACTGCGCCACCGCCTCCGTCCGCCGTGCCGCCGACCGCCTCCACCTCCACCACAGCACCGTCTCCCGCCGCCTCGACCACCTCGGCCGCGCCCTCTCCCTGGACCTCACCACCCCCGACGGCCTCACCCGGGCCCGCCTGGCCCTGACCCTGTGGCGCCTTCTCGCCCCACCGGGGAGCCCGTGACGCGACGACCGGCCGCCCCCGGCGGAGAGGTGGCCGGAGCACGGGTGCGGTGGCCCTGCCGGCCGCAGGCCCGGCTCCCCGACGAGGGTGTCCACTGTCGAGCCGGAACTTCTCAGATTGAACACAATCTGATCACAAGTGCCGAAGATGGATTTTCAGTCACCTGATGGCTCATACTCTTCGCTCAGCCGTGCGGTGACCGTGTACGGCTCCGGGTACCAGGCCGCGCGCACGTGCACCGGTCCTCGGGCATGCGCGGCAGGACCAGACATGAACGGGATTCCGTCCGACAGACGCGATGTGGCCGTGGTGCTCGGCACTCGCCCGGAGATCATCAAACTGGCGCCGCTGATCCGGCTGCTGGGTGACCGGGCGCGGATCGTCCACACGGGTCAGCACTACGACAGCGCCCTGTCCAGCACGTTCTTCGCCAACTTCGGCCTGCCGCACCCGCACCTGCTGCTCGACGGTGCGACAGGGCCGTGGGGGCGGGGGGCCCAGATAGGCTCGCTGACGGCCGAACTGGCCCGGTCCTTCGTCACCGACCCGCCGCGCGCGGTCGTCGTCCAGGGCGACACCAACAGCACCTCCGCCGGCGCGCAGGCCGCCCACTACTGCGGCATACCCGTCGTCCACGTCGAGGCGGGTCTGCGCTCGGGAGACCGGGCCATGCCCGAGGAGATCAACCGGCTCGTCGTCGGTGTGCTCGCCGACGTCCACTGCGCCGCCACCGAGCAGGCGGCAGCCAACCTCCTGGCCACCGGAACGGCGCCCGAGCGGATCCGCGTCACCGGCAACACGGTCGTCGAAGCCACGCTCATGTCCCTGCCCGACCCCGCGGAACGCGACCGCATCGCCCACGAGCACGGCGCCGACGGAGCCTTCGTGCTGGCGACCGTCCACCGCCCCGAGAACACCGACAGCCCCGAGCGCCTCCAGGCCCTGCTCACCGCCCTCGCCGACCTCGGCGAACGCGTCGTGATGCCCCTGCACCCCCGTACTCGCGCCAAGGTCAAGCAGTTCGGTCTGGAGCACCTCCTGGAACGGCTCACCGTCACCGACCCGGTCGACCACCCCACCTTCCTCGCGCTGGCCGACCGCGCCCGCCTGCTCGTCTCCGACTCCGGAGGGGTCCAGGAGGAGGCCACCGTGCTCAAGAAGCCGCTGCTCGTCGTCCGTACCAGCACTGAGCGCCCCGAAGCGGTCACCGCGGGGTTCAGTCGCCTCGTCGAGCCCGGCCGGCCGCTGCTGGACGCCGCTCGTGCCGCGCTCGCCGACACGGACCTGCACGACCGGCTGGCCGGCACCGCGTCCCCGTACGGCGACGGCACCGCCTCCCAGCAGATCCACGCTCTCGCGACGGCCCTCGCCGACCGTGCGCCCCTGCCCGGCGCAGCGCCGGGCCGCTGACCCCGCAGCAGCCGGCGCGCGCACCGCGCGCCGGTGACCACCGGAGCCCTGCCCGAACGGTCGGCAGGGCTCCCCGACGGAAGGAGGACCCGTGTACGGGTCGGTAGGAAAGGGCGCCGTGGGCGCCGGAGTGGTGGTCGGCGGAGGGCAGCTCGCCGTGACAGGCGGTGTGCCCGGCCTCGTCGCGACGCTGCTGGCCGTCGCCCTCGTGGCCGGCGGGGCCCTGATGATGCGTTCCGCCCGCCTCAAGGCCGCCAGGGTCTGACCCGGGCCCGGCCGGTCCGACCGTCGTCCACCCGCCGGCCGGACCGGCCTCCTCCGCAGCACCCGCTTCTTCTGGAACCAGGAACCTCCGTGACGCCTTCCGAGCCCTCCGGCCTGTTGGGTCTGCTGGCCGACTTCAGCCTCGTCCTGAGCCTCTTCTTCCCTCTCTACCTCCTCGGCCTGGTGCTGCCCCTGCTCCTGCGCCGCAAGCGCAGGAGAGGGAAGGCGAGCGACTACCAGTGGCACCTGTTCGTCCCGTGCCGCGATGAGGAAGCCGTCATCGGCGACACCATCACCTACCTGCGCGCGTCCTGCCCCGAAGCCCACGTCTGGGTCATCGACGACGACTCCGAGGACCGCACCGGCGACATCGTCCGACGGGCCGCGGCCGCCGACCCGGCCGTTCACCTGGTCCAGCGGCGCAGGCCGAACGCCCGCCTGGGCAAGGGCGAGGCCCTCAACGCCGCGTACGACACGCTCAGCTTCCTGCTGCCGCCCGGCACCGACCGCCACCGGGTCATCGTCGGCGTCTTCGACGCGGACGGCCGCCCCGCACCCGGCTGCCTGGACCACGTCGCCGCACGCCGGTTCTTCGGGCGCCCGGACATCGGCGGAGTCCAGATCGAGGTGCGGATGATGAACCGCAACGACCGCCGGCCCGCCCGCGGCAAGGGCACCGGCCGCAACTTCTACAGCCGCCTCCTCATCCGCATGCAGGACCTGGAGTTCCGCGCCCCGGTGGCCGCGCTCCAGCACGCCCGCAAGACCTCCCGCACCGTCTGCCTCGGCGGCAACGGACAGTTCGTCCGCCTCGCCGCCCTCGACGACCTCGTCACCGACCGGGGACGCCCCTGGACAGGCCGTCTCCTGGAGGACTTCGAACTCGGCATCCACCTCATGCTGGCCGGCTGGATCAACTCCTTCTGCGCCGACACCTACGTCGAGCAGGAGGCCCTGTTCGACACCAAGCGCTTCCTCACCCAGCGCACCCGCTGGGCCCAGGGAGTCATGCAGTGCGTCGGCTACATCCCCGCCATCTGGCGCAGCAACCTGATCCCCAACATCGGTTTCCTGGAGCTCACCTTCTTCCTCAGCCAGCCCTGGCTGCAGCTCATCGGCGCGCTGCTCTACCCGATCCCGCTGATCGCCCTCGTCGTCTCCTACAGCCGCCATCCCGAGGCCGCCGCGGCCTACCTCGCCGACGGCGGATGGCGCGGTATCGCCCTCTACGCCGCCATGGCCCTCGGCCAGTTCGTGATCTGGGGCCCCATCTACCGGCGCAAATGCGAACCCGGAACCGGCTTCTGGCGCTCCCTCGGCTGGGGACTCGCCTACCCCTTCTACCTGATGTTCCTCTACGTCGTCTCCTGGCGCGCGGTCGGCCGCATGATCAGCGGACGCAACGGCTGGGCCAAGACCCGCCGCAACGCCGAAGCCCCCACCAGCGGCCCTGTCGCCAAGGAAGCCTGACCACGACGCGGCTCGGCACCGCGCCGGGCCGGGGCGTTCGCGTAGGCCGGGGGCGTTCGCGTGGGCGCCCCGCAAAGAGGTGGCCGGGGGTGGCGCCCGGTCCGTACGCTGCCCGGCATGGCATGCCGCATCACTGAGCTGGTCCTCGAATGCGCCGATCCGGAACGGCTCGCCGTGTTCTGGAGCGAGGTCCTCGGGTACGTCGAGGTCGGCCGGGAGGACGACGGGAGCATCGAGATCGGGCCGCCGGGCGTCGGTTTCGGCGGGCCGCTGCCCACCCTCGTCCTCAGCCCCGACCCCGAGCCCCGCACCGGCAAGCTCCGGCTGCACATCGACGTCAACGCGACCGACCGCGACCAGGGCGAGGAGCTGGAGCGGCTGCTCGCGCTCGGTGCGCGGCCGGCGGACGTCGGGCAGACGGGGGAGGAGGACTGGCGCGTCCTGTCGGACCCGGAGGGCAACGAGTTCTGCCTCCTCCTCCGCCGCGTCGACCCCGTCTGACGGCCCGGCCCGGCTCCCTTCACGAGGACGGAGAGAATGACCGCACAGTCCACGCCCCGGCCCCATCCCGTCGACCACGAGCTCGTCGACGCCGCCGCGCACGTCGCCCGCACCCGCTGCCGGGGCGACAACCACACCATGGCGGCCGCCGCCCGCGCCCGGGACGGCCGGATCGTCACCGCCGTGAACGCGTACCACTTCACGGGCGGGCCCTGCGCCGAGCTGGTCCTCATCGGTACGGCGGTCGCGCAGGGCGCCTACGAGCTGGACACGATCGTGGCGGTGGGGGACCGCGAGCGGGGGGTGGTTCCGCCGTGCGGGCGGTGCCGGCAGGTGCTCCTCGACTACTTCCCCGGCCTCAAGGTCATCGTCGGCGAGGGCGACCGAGTCCGGGCCGTCCCCGTCGTCGACCTGCTGCCCGAGTCCTACGTCTGGGCCGACCACCAGCTCGACGCCGGGTAGCTCCGTCGCGGGACCTGGTCGACGATCACCTGCGCCGATTGACGGATGCCTCCGCGGCACTCCCTCTGGAAGGATCCCCGCGGGGAACCCGAAGAGCAGGACGATCGGGGGTGCGGGACGAATGACCAGGCGGCGCAAGGCACTTGGGGCCCAGACAGCGACGGCGGTGGCGACGCTGCTCGTGCTCTCGGCGAGCGCCTGCGGCGGTGGTGGGGACGGCGGGGAGCCGAATGCGGACGGACCGACGCCTTCCGCCACGCAGTCGCAGCCGCAGTCGCCGCCCTCCGGTACAGGTTCCGGTACGCCCTCCCCGCGGCCGACGGACCCGCCCGCCCAGGACGCCGGGCCGGCGCCCGACCTGGAGGCCGTGGCGCTGAAGAACGGCGACCTGGCCGAGTTCCGGATGGTCGACGTGCCGCCCATCCGGACCGAGCCGGTCGGCGAGGTGAGCCCCGGCGCGTGCCGGATCGTCGCCGACGTACGCAGGGAGGCGTACGAGCCCCGGCCGACCGCCCTCGTACGGCGCTACGCGGTCGTGACCGGCGGCGAGCACCTCGGCATGGCCACCCAGGTGAGCCTCGCCGCCACCACCGAGGCCGGTGCCCGCGCAGTGCTGGCCTCGCTGCGGGACGCCGTGGGCGCCTGCGCCGGCGGCTACCCGCAGCCCAGTTGAGGCAGTTCATCGACACCACCGGGCCCCTGGGGTTCGCGGGCAAGCTCGAGGACAAGGTGTACTCGTTCTTCGCCGCCTCCAACAGGGCCCACGGAGGGCAGGATTCGACGAATACGTCGGCCCCAACAGCCTGGAGACGCACGACCTCACCCTCGTGACCGGCGAGGACACCGCCCTCGCGCACATGCCCCACCGCGACTCGGGAGAGCGGAAGGGCGGCCTCCAGGCCTCGATCCGGGTACGGGAGAGCGTCTGCCTCCGGCGGACGGACGGAACCTGGTCGATCACGTTCGCCGCGGTATCACTCGCCGCGGTCGCGGCCGACGTGTGGGCGGTCGACGGCGCGGCCGCCGAGACCACGAAGAAGCCCGAGGTCATCGAAGTCGAAGTCCGGAGCGACCCGTACGCTGCTGCCGTCGACCTCGGCCCCGCGGGGTCGAGCCTGGGCGACACGGACGTCTACTCCGGCACCGCCGTCGTGGACGGCCGGAGCGTCGGACGCGGGGGCGGCCACTGCCAGGTCATCCACATGCAGGGCGAGGACGTGACCTCGCAGTGCCTGATCACGATGGAGGTCGAGCAGGGCTCCCTGACGACGCAGTCGCTGTGGACGAAGGGAACGCCCACCCTCGACATGGCCGTCACCGGCGGCACGGGCGTCTACCGCGACGCGCGGGCCTTCGCCCGCTTCTGGGACATCGCGACGCCGGACGAGCGGGTGCGGACCGAGATCCTGCGCTGAGGGCGCCGAGGTCCTGCGGTACGGGTCGGCAGGCCTCTTCGCCGATCTCGACACATGAAAAAGGTCCACCGACTCCGTCGGTGGACCCGTCACGCAAGATCCAGGTCAGCACGCGGACCACAGTAAAATCTTGTGCCGTTGACGGCCCCTGGGTACTCTACGGC